>JABFRN010000001.1:2810000-4155120 GCA_013141175.1 Lysobacter sp. | reverse complement strand
TTTTTCCAGCGGCATATCCAAATGAGAAAGCCATGACGAGCAAAGTGATAGCGCCAAACCAAAGTGTTGCTGGAACATGTTTGATGAGCCAGTCAAGCGTGATCTTCTCTGTAGTTAGGGAAGCAGGCTTGGGTGCTTGTAGTAGCCGTGTTTCGTAGCTCATGGCATCTAAGGCGGAGCGTAGGTCCCGAACACCCTGATTCCATATGTCAGAGTTCATGTGATGGCCTGAGTTAAATAGCATGCTTGGGTGGCGAAATTGAATTCTCTGGATGGCGGAAACGTGAGAGCTGTTGTCTCCGAAAACCTTATTGGCATAAATCGCCGAATCACGTAGCAGCCCATGTGCTGATGTGTGATCCAGAATCTCGATTTGATCGAGCCGGCTTTTGAGATTTTCGAGTTCTGAGATGGTCATAAAGAGATCTAACGCCTGAGTTAAGCCGCCCCGTGGCGGGGTGGCGGACGCGTGCTAGCGTAGCGCAGGCACGCGGCCGACGCCACGACACGGGGTCGGCTTGAACGAATTGTTAGGCCCCGCCCGAGTTGATGATATTCCAGAACTCTGCGAAAGATGGTGAGACTGTTTGCCACCTGTTTGGCTTCTCAGGCAGATTCCAGACCAGACGAATAACTGCAGGATCTTCTTGTCCATTACGATAATCTAGTGCAATAGCCGTATCCGATCCAAGGCCGAAGTCACCAATCGGAACGGTCAATGTTGGTGCAATCTCCGCAAGTGCGTATTGCTCATCTGTCAGGCCGCAGGAATTATCAAGCTCATGCTGAACTGTGTGGAATGGAGGTGGGTAAAGGAATATTCCGAACTCTTCTGGAGCAAGATTTTTGACAGCGGCTTCAGCAAAAAGTGGCCTGATGTTCTGCATGTTTGCAGCACGCTCATCGCTTGGCCACACTCCTCCATCAATCAGTCGGACTAGCTCGACAGGAATTTTCAAAGAGTCAACATACATTTCTACGGGGCCTAACGCCGGAGTTAAGCCGCGCCGAACGCGGCGGATGGGAGCCAGTATTGCCCGCATGCCCAGAAGTTTCAACGAAGCCACGACACGGCGTCGGCTTGAACGACTTGTTAGGCGGGAAGGAAGCCGACAAGGGTGAAGCCCTGGCGGACTTGCCGAACACCGAAGCCCGGATGCCCGAGCGCGCCCCGCGAACTTTCCGCTAGACCTGTCCGAAGCGACCGCATCTGGAGCGGTAACACGAACCGGAAGTGGCCGATCGCATCCGAAGCCGGCCAACGCAACGCAGGCAATGTGTGAGCGCGCCAAGCGATGTCACCGAAGCGGCAACGCGCCAGCAAACCATCCGAAGAGCGCACCCAGCCGGAGCAGGAGAACCGCAGTTGCGAGCAACACAACTACAGAATGCTTTTGACCGCCTAACGCCTGAGTTAAGCCGCCCCGCAGCGGGGCGGCGGACGCGTGCTAGCGTAGCGCAGGCACGTGGCCGACGCCACGATGCGGGGTCGGCTTGAACGAATTGTTAGGCCTTGGCGTGATGATTGAGCAATGCACGCACAAGCTAAAATTAGCCGATTGGTAAAAGATTTGCTAAGTAATGCCGCAACAAATCAGATGCAAGCAAGGCTCTGTCCCGCTGAATGTCATCGCTTTCTCCCGATCTCACAATAGCCAATAAGTCTTCGATCGGTGCAGCAAGGACGTTGAAATGCGCCGTGTGACGCATAGCCTCGGATGTTGCAAGTAGTAGTGCCCACAGATCGATCACCTGCAATTTCTCGTCGTAAAGTCTGTCTAGAGCATCTAGGACGTTGTCGAGTAGTTGTATTTCAGTGATCGTCAAGGGGTTGATTCCAAGGCCTAACGCTTGAGTTAAGCCGCCCTGTGGCGGGGCGGCGGACGTGTGCAAGCGTAGCGTAAAGCACACGGCCGACGCCACGACACAGGGTCGGCTTGAACGAATTGTTAGGCGGCAGACACGATCACCCAATCTGACAGAAGTGGGACAGAAGCACAGAACGGCCCACCGTCCTTTGCGATGCCACGAACGACAGCTTGCAGAGCACAATTCTTTGCAATGGCCTCGCTGGCCAATTGGGCTGTGATGCCAATGATAGGTACCTTGGCACGACGCGACCAGACAGTCCCCGGTTGGCCTGCATAAGTGCCTGAGTTGATGTATATGAACCGCGCGGCTGGCGGGCCTTGTGTGAATTCGCCGGTCAACCTGGGCGGGTCAGCAGACAAGTCAGCAAGAATTGAAAAGTCGAAGATCAGCTCGGATGCGCGCGATGTTGCAGCAACCAACTCTGATTTGCCGCGTTGCAGGGCAAACCAAACTCCAGAGAGTGGCTCAGTGACGACAATCCGAAGTCTCAATGGTTGCTTCATGCCGCCTAACGCCTGAGTTAAGCCGACCCGTGGCGTGGCGGCGGACACGTGCAAGCGTAGCGTAAAGCACGTGGCCGACGCCACGACATGGGGTCGGCTTGAACGAATTGTTAGATGCCATTGACGCGACCAATTTTGCGACACTTTTCTGCGCTAGCCGGCTCTGACCAATCAGTTAGCCGTGCAGGCGGTTGCGAACAAATATGCCAACAGCCGCCGCCAGTGTTCTGCGCTTGACCGCTAGCAAGGCACGATACCAAGCAATCATCTCCGACATTACACCGAGCGGAAAGAGTCTCTATCCAGCAACGCTCTGCAGCAGAAACATTGGCAGCCAGCATCGAACGGGCAGAGCAGTGCTTGGTAGAACCTTCTAAAAATGAAAAATCTGGAGGCGGCGAGGGAGTTTGTGGAGGTGTAACAGGGCTTTGGGAGGCGGGCTGTTCCGTACACGCTGCAACCAATACCAATGCCATAAGTCCGATTGCGGATAACTTTTTCATGGCATCTAACGCCTGAGTTAAGCCGCCCCGCAGCGGGGTGGCGGACGCGTGCTAGCGTAGCGTAGGCACGTGGCTGACGCCACGATGCGGGGTCGGCTTGAACGAATTGTTAGGCGGCACCCGTGTGAAAAGCTGCAAACGGTGCTCACCGTGTTGAGAAGCATACGCCTCACCAACTTGTAGGAAACCTAGCTTGGCCAGTGCACGGTGCATAGGCACATTGTCAGTGCGGGAAGTTGCGAATATCCCACAACACTCGGCGAATGCGAGTACGGCCTGGGTCAAGGATTGGGAATGGCCGTTACCCCGAGCAGCGGAAGCGACAAATACCCACCCGAGCTCGTAAGGGAATGAGGCCGCAGGCAGCGCTACCCCTGAAGCAGAAGCCACGTAACGGCGGTAGTGTGGGTTGGGGCTCTTCAAGGCTGCGACGCCAGCAACTTGCCCGTTTGAGATTAAGAACGCCAACTGCGCAGCAGCCATAACACGCTGCTCCAGTCCGTTCGCTGCAACCTCACCGCCCTCCGTGACGAGAGCAATGAACTCAGCTATCTCGGCGGCGGAGCAATCACCCGGGGTTTTTGAAACAACTTGCGATGAGCTTTCCATGCCGCCTAACGCCGGAGTTAAGCCGCGCCGAACGCGGCGGTTGGGAGCCAGTATTGCCCGCATGCCTGGAAGTTTCAACGAAGCCACGACACGGCGTCGGCTTGAACGACTTGTTAGGCGGGAAGGAAGCCGGGGAGGGTGAAAGCCCCGGCGAACTTGCCGAAAGGCCGAAGCCCGGATGTCTGAGCGCGCCCCGCAAACTTTCAGCCGGACCTGTCAGAAGTGACAGCATGTGGAGCCGACACACCGAACGAAAGAAAGCGCAGGTTCCGAAGCCGGTGAACGTAACGCATGGGATGTGTAAGCGCGCACTGCGGGCTTGGACGAAGCGGCAATGTGTCGAAAACTTGTCCGAAGTGCATTGCAAACCGAAGCCGGTGAACTGTAGTTGCGAGCGACACAATTACAGAACGCTTTTCACCGCCTAACGCCTGAGTTAAGCCGCCCCGCAGCGGGGCGGCGGACACGTGCTAGCGTAGCGTAGGCACGTGGCCGACGCCACGATGCGGGGTCGGCTTGAACGAATTGTTAGCCCCCAGCGTACTACTTGTCTTCCCCATGAATAGACCTCATTGCCTCTTCATGAGACAGGCCGCGACGAATAACTGTGAAGCCGTTATGACCGCAGTCAATCGAGAAGCCCAACTTTCTAACCGTTTCCACGGAGTAGCCGGTTAAAGAAGCTATCTCGTGGTACATGTACGACTGAACAGGACGCTCTTGCTTCAGAAGAAGATCGTTGATTGCCTTTTCTAGATCTGCAGCCGTATTGTTTTCACGAGCTGCCTTCGCTCTCTTGTTCGGATCATTGCCGCGATAACCAACCCTGGCGATTGAAATTGGGTAAGTAACCATGTCACCTCCTATGGGGGCTAACGCCTGAGTTAAGCCGACCCGTGGCGGGGCGGCGGACACGTGCAAGCGTAGCGCATCGCACGTGGCTGACGCCACGACACGGGGTCGGCTTGAACGAATTGTTAGGTGGCGGAGGATGCTGAGGTGCACGAGCACCTGCGCACTTGCCGAAAATCGAAGCGGGAAAGCCCGAGCGCGCACCTGTGAACTTTCAGCCGGGTGTAACCGGAGCGACCGGGTCAGTCGTGGTACAGATGGTCACGGCGGTCACCGTTTACGAAGCCGGCCCGCGCAACGCATGCGATGTGTGAGCGCGCTAGACGAACTTAACCGAAGAAGCAACGCCGCGTGAAACTGACCGAAGAGCAGCGCCAACCGAGGCCGGGAAAAGGAGCATTGGAAAGCAAAGCCACCAAACGCTTTTCTGCCGCCTAACGCCTGAGTTAAGCCGACCCGTGGCGGGGCGGCGGACGCGTGCAAGCGTAGCGCAAAGCACGCGGCCGACGCCACGACACGGGGTCGGCTTGGACGAATCGTTATGCGACCACGCTCAGCCCGGCGAAGCAAGAATGTCTCTGAGCTTTGTTGGCGCAGACAATCGGGAGCCGGTTGACACAAGATGGAGCGAGGATGGTTGGCGGCCAAGACCTGCCACCGAAGCCCAGAGCGCCGCCCATCCGGAGCGCAGACTGTCCGGTGCGAATAGCTTCATCAAGCGGAAACGTTCCGGAGCGAACAACTCACCGGAGCGCTGTCTCGCCGGAAGGCGAGCGGCGCGAGCGTGGAATTGACAGAAGCGAGCTGTGCTTGGCTGCGGCGCAGCGTGATAACTGAGGAAGTGACAGCGACCGCAAACCATACAGCCCACTGCTAGACCGCGTATAACGCCTGAGTTAAGCCGCCCCGCAGCGGGGTGGCAACAGCGTGCAGCGTAGCGCAAAGCACGCTGTTGACGCCACGATGCGGGGTCGGCTTGAACGAATTGTTAGGCGGGTGGGATGCTGATTGAGATGAAGCCCAGACGGACTTGCCGAACGCCGAAGCGGGAAGGCCTGAGCGCGCCCGGTGAACTTTCCGCCGGCCGTCTCCGAAGGAGCGAGTCAGGCGCTGCGATACGAACAGCAGACGAACATTGTTTCCGAAGTCGGTAAACGCAACGCACATGTGAAACATAAGCGCGCCCTGCGGACTTGGACGAAGCGGCAACGCACCGACAGTTTGTCCGACGAGCATTGCTTACCGAAGCCGGTGAATCAAGTCTGTGACCGACACATTTGCAGAAAGCTTTTCTGCCGCCTAACGCCTGAGTTAAGCCGCCCCGCAGCGGGGCGGCGGACACGTGCTAGCGTAGCGTAGGCACGTGGCCGATGCCACGATGCGGGGTCGGCTTGAACGAATTGTTAGGCCCGCAGCCGGACGAGGTAAACAGCCGTACCGCCATGGCTACTCATGCCGACTTGGTGCGTATTGCTTGGAACTGCGGCAGCCACCCAATCCGGAACTGATGTGTCCCATGTAACCGAATGGAAATCATGCGGATAGGGAGATCCATTAGGGTTTTGCGAGTGCGCATAAACCGCGTTGTCCATTGTGTTTCTACAGAGGCTGGCCCAAAGCTGGATAGGCTCAGAGCGAGCTTTAGCGAGCATTTCAAAGTGCTGCAGCAGACGAACTGTTGTAGCCGCAATCTCTGGGATGTTTTCTGGACGAGTGTTGCCCCGCCCATACCAATCAATGTGAGTGTGCCAATAGTCAAACCAGCTCGTGATGTCCAGCCGCTCGATATTGCGGCGCCCACGTTCTTCTGCCCGTTTCCAGTAAGCGAGCATTCTTTTGCAATAGCGACGATCCATCATGCGGGCCTAACGCCTGAGTTAAGCCGCCCCGCAGCGGGGTGGCGGACGCGTGCTAGCGTAGCGCAGGCACGTGGCCGACGCCACGATGCGGGGTCGGCTTGAACGAATTGTTAGGCCGCGCTGCCGGCGATTTTCAGTGCCTGTACTGCAGAAGAGTCAACCCACATCACAACATTTGCATCAGATTCAATCGCCGAAACGATAGATTCACGAGGGCCATTGCGCCATGCATCAGATGCGTAAAAGTCTTTTTGCGATTGGTTCAGGTCATGCAAGTCGTCAAATGCCCGGATGAGAAAGTATGTGTCCGGCTGATGAAGAGATGGTCCATGCGCAACGATCTCAATGCCGAATGCTTTATGCAAAGGCGCGCTTTCCGTAAGCATGATGTTGTGGAAATCCAATGCTCTGCCAGGTTTGAGCTGGTAGGAACGAATTTCGATGATCTTTCTCATGTGCGGCCTAACGCCTGAGTTAAGCCGACCCGTGGCGGGGCGGCGGACGCGTGCAAGCGTAGCGCAAAGCACGCGGCTGACGCCACGACATGGGGTCGGCTTGAACGAATTGTTAGGCGGCGGTGGATGCCGATGCGAACCGAGCCCCGCCGCACTTGCCGAAAGACGAAGCGGGAAGGCCCGAACGCGCACCTGAGAACTTTCAGCCAGGTGTCTCCGAAGCGACCGTGTCAGTCGCGGAGCACTTACCGTGCCAACCACTGTTTCCGAAGCGGGCGAACGGGACGTTTGTGAACCTTGAGCGCGCCAGACGAACTATTCGAAGCATTGCATGATTGCTGAATACAACAAGCGCAGCAGCCAAAGACGGCGACGGAGCGAAAAATGAGCGGAGCGGATGAGCTAGCAAAGAGCGGCTGAAAACGAATGTTTTTCTGCCGCCTAACGCCTGAGTTAAGCCGACCCGTGGCGGGGCGGCGGACGCGTGCAAGCGTAGCGCAAAGCACGCGGCTGACGCCACGACATGGGGTCGGCTTGAACGAATTGTTAGGCGGGTGGGATGCCGGTGGAATTGAAGCCCAGGCGGACTTGCCGAAAGCCGAAGCGGGAGAGCATGAGCGCGCCCCGCAAACTTTCCGCCGGCCGTCTCCGAAGGAGCGGGTCCGGCGCAGGGAAACGAACAGCTGCCGAACGCAGCTTCCGAAGCCGGCTAACGCGACGCACATGTGAAGTATATGCGCGCCCTCTGGACTTGGAAGAAGTGGCAACGCGCCGACAGTCTGTCCGACGAGCACAGCCAACCGAAGCCGGTGAATCAAGATTGTGAGTGGCACATTTGTAAAAAGCTTTTCTGCCGCCTAACGCCTGAGTTAAGCCGCCCCGCGGCGGGGTGGCAACAGCGTGCAGCGTAGCGTAAAGCGCGCTGTTGACGCCACGATGCGGGGTCGGCTTGAACGAATTGTTAGGCCCCACCGATTCACTGCACGGGCCTCTCTGAAAGGAACTGGAAATAGTCAGATGAGTACGCCGGATTGTGCGTATGAAAGTCTTCGTATGGCTCGCGCCCGCGACCGAACAGCAAGTAGGCCGACTTGTTACGAACAGGAAAGTAAGAAGTGCACTCTGGTGAGCCGGAGTACTCGCGGCGTGTAGTGAATCTGTCCCCAGACTTTAGATCGCCTTTCCAGCTCAGAAGAACTTCCCACAATATAGTTTGGCGAAAATCGCCGATGTAGCGCGGGACAGATGCTTGTCTGGGGCGATATGAAATTGATACTGGCCGCGCCAGTGCAACGATCTGACTTTCAGTGAAAGCACTCTCTGGTTTGGCAAAGAGAATTGAGCATGCTACAGCATGAGCTGGATACATCAACAGAATTGCCAAAGTCAGGATGTACTTCATGTGGGGCCTAACGCCTGAGTTAAGCCGCCCCTTGGCGGGGCGGCGGACGGGTGCTAGCGTAGCGCGTGCACCCGGCCGACGCCACGACATGGGGTCGGCTTGAACGAATTGTTAGGCCTAGTCTGCGCACTCTGCAAGCGCGACTTTGCCTTGTAAAACGTAAGCAACACAATTGGGAGTTTTGATCTCGGTTCGCTGTGCAGCGCACAGACCAATGACGGGTGCGCCAACTTCAATTGCCAGACGTCGGCGAGAACTGGGTGGAACAGATGCACCAAGAGCATCTGTGCCGGGTGTTGAATATGTGTACGCGTCCGGGGGAATCTCGCAGAATCCTTGGCACTCACTATTGTCAGAGCAAGGCTTTCCCGCATCGGTAGTTGACCATTGGCAAGTCTGGACAAGCATGCTGCGGCCGACGATCTTTCCGCCTTTAGAGCGACAGGCACTCTCTGGAATTGTTGAGCATCCAGTCAAAACAAGAAAAAGCGAAAGCAAATGCTTGGTCATAGGCCTAACGCTTGAGTTAAGCCGCCCTGTGGCGGGGCGGCGGACGTGTGCAAGCGTAGCGCATAGCACACGGCCGACGCCACGACACGGGGTCGGCTTGAACGAATTGTTAGGCGTCAGCCGAGGAAGATAGTGCTGCGATAGGTGCACTGAAGACGATCAATAGCGCTAAATAGGCCACTGCTCAATCGGTGAACGATACGACTCGACCAACCGAAGGAAGTCTCTAGTTGTATAACTGCCCTCATGAAGATATTGATCGTACCCATATGACTCAGGAATAGGCACATTTGAGGTTATTTGCACGTCAAGTACATTTTCCGGGATGTCGCCAAAAGAGAGTACAGAAAAATACAAAGGGATGCCGTCGATCACAAATCCAGTACCTTCCTCTTCGCTCACCGCTGTTCCCCAAGGCCGATATGAGCTGCCATAGGTGCGCTTAAGAATTTCAACAAGATCTCGAAGTATTGGTCTCTGCATTCTGACGCCTAACGCCTGAGTTAAGCCGCCCCGCAGCGGGGCGGCGGACGCGTGCTAGCGTAGCGCAGGCACGTGGCCGACGCCACGATGCGGGGTCGGCTTGAACGAATTGTTAGGCCTCAACACATGTATGCGTATTTGCTGCCCAGAAAGAAAGCGCGAAAAGCAAGTTTGGAAAACAAGAGAGCTGCCAGGTTGAAAGTGAAATGTGTTTAAAGCCTAAATTGAGGTGGCAGCTCTCTGCGCGGCGCTTTAACATGCTTTCATTGGCAGCATCAGCCAACCAAGCGTCTACAGCAAACGTATCGTAACCAGCGAGCTGGCTGTCGTTAAAGATTACTATCTCATCACGTTCTGACGAGGCTGACGGCCAGCGATCATGCGGAGCATTGGTTGAAATTCCGCTGTGGAGCAATTGCTTAACGCCGTTGTGGGAGCTCAGAGGCACGTCCTTCCATCTCTGATGATGCGACTTGGCAGTTCGGTAGTGCCGAGTCCCGTCTTGATGGTAGGAGGAGTGAGCGTCGACTACTCCATTGAAGTAGCCCAAGTAGATGCCGCTCCGACTCTCAGAAGCCCATAGAAGGCGAAAGCATTCTTCACCTCGTTTCAGCCCGACTATTACTCGCATTGAGGCCTAACGCCTGAGTTAAGCCGCCCCGCAGCGGGGTGGCGGACGCGTGCTAGCGTAGCGTAGGCACGTGGCCGACGCCACGATGCGGGGTCGGCTTGAACGAATTGTTAGACCTTGCAGCGCACAAGCTCAGACGTGAACTCGTTGGCTTTCCAGTCGTTTCGTCTCCAACGCAGAGTATCTTTGTCAAAGATTACAAGGTGCCAAGTGACACGGTTGCCAGCGCTATCTAGCCGCGTCTCTCCATGAAGACTGACATGTAGTTCCTGAGGCGATGAGGCTAGGACGTCGTAGTCGAACACCTTGCGTAAGTCTCCGGTACCTGCCTCTGAGACCTTCTGGTGTGTTGCCCTCAGGATCCTCCCGCTCTTATGGAAGGAGAATGTTCTTGGATTGATGGAGCACTCATTTGCATCGGAGAATACCCACTCACCCGAAACGACTGAATATGGTGGACTGGCCGCGCCCTGAAATGTGGTGCAGCCGTTGGCAAATACAGCAATGACCGCTGCCAGAAAAAGCTTGATCTTAATAGACACGTGGTAACGTCTCATGCAAGGTCTAACGCCTGAGTTAAGCCGCCCCGCAGCGGGGTGGCGGACGCGTGCTAGCGTAGCGTAGGCACGTGGCCGACGCCACGATGCGGGGTCGGCTTGAACGAATTGTTAGGTGCCAGCCTTTAAGCGGATCAGTTTTTTCAGCTGTTGTACTGACAGAAGGTCATTGCCGCGGTGCAGCATCCTGTGGCAGTTGGAACATACCAGCACGAGGTCCTCAATCCTGGTTTTGCTCTTCCCATCAAGCTTTGACACAGGCGTTTTGTGGTGAGCTTCAATAAATCCATCACCTCGCTGCCCGTAGAAATCGCCGAAGTCGATTTCACATACTTCACATGCGAGGCACCCAGTTGATTCTTGGCGTTTTGCTTTGGCTAAACGGGATATGGAGCTGTCACGTTCTAGGTAGCGATGCTGCTTGAATCGAACGATGCCTTCAGCAAAGACGGACTGATCGCTTTCTGGCAAGATCGTCCTATTCTTTCCGGTCCGTCTGTCATAGATCTTGTAGCCGCGAGATAGGAAGTAGTTCTTTGCCTCCACCGCATTGAACGCGATGGGTGGGTGCTCAACTCCAGTTTTTAGCCTGGTTGCAATAGAGATCACGTACTTCGGCGGATACTTGAACCCATCAACCACGAGGTCGTAGTGCACGGACTTGCGCTCACGGGGAACACCGTTCTTCTTTATCTCTTTCATGGCACGCTTAAATAGAGCTTCAGTAAGACTTTGTGGTATCACGTGTACTCTCCATGGCACCTAACGCTTAGTCGACCCCATATGCGGGGCGGTAAATAATATTGATCCGGGCTTGTACAGGGTGTCAATCAGAAAAATCCTACAAAGGAACAGGTGGTTGCCTGATTTCCCAGAGTGGCCAACATCCATATCGTACTCCCCTACTATTTCATCGGGAGAGCGGTATGTCGTACCGCCAAAAAGACGGGGTGCTAACAAGTGCGGATGACGGCAAGGCCGCATCGTCGCCCCGGTTACTGGACATGGTGAGGGCGCGTTGTCGGCGCCTCAACTACAGCGTGCGGACAGAGCGGGCATATGCGGGCTGGATCCGGCGTTTCGTACTGGCCAACGGCAAGCGGCATCCGCGCGAGTTGGGCGCGCATGAGGTCGAGAAGTTTTTGACCGATCTGGCGGTCCGCGGGAGTGTGGCGGCCAGCACGCAGAATCAGGCGCTGTCGGCGCTGATTTTTCTTTATCGCGAAGTCCTCGGCATGGATCTGCCGTGGATGGAGAATGTCACCCGTGCGAAACGCCCGCAGCGGTTGCCGGTGGTGTTGTCGCGCGCCGAGGTCGAGCGTCTGTTGACGATGATCGATGGCGAGGTCTGGTTGATGGCGGCATTGCTGTATGGCAGCGGTATGCGATTGATGGAATGCATGCGTCTTCGAGTGAAGGATGTCGATTTCGAACGTCGGCAGATCACTATCCGCGACGGCAAAGGCGCGAAGGATCGTCAGGTGCCGCTGCCCGATGGCGTGCGCGATCGGTTGAAGACGGCGGTCGAGCGTGTGCGCATCCTGCATGCGCAGGATCTGGCCGAAGGGCATGGTGTGGTCTGGCTGCCCGGTGCGCTGTCGCGGAAGTATCCGAACGCGGAGCGCGAGTTCGCTTGGCAGTACGTGTTTCCGGCGCGTTCGCTGTCGGTGGATCCGCGCAGCGGTGTGACTCGCAGACATCATGTCGATGAGGCGATCCTGCAGCGTGCGATCAAGGCGGCGCGGAAGCGTGCCGGCATCGACAAGCCGGTGACGCCGCATGTGCTGCGCCATAGTTTCGCGACGCATCTGCTGGAATTCGGCGCGGACCTGCGCACGATCCAGGCGTTGCTGGGGCACAAGGATGTCGCGACGACGCAGATCTATACCCACGTCCTGAATCGCGGTGCGGGCGGCGTGCTCAGCCCGCTCGATCGCTGAGCGGTGTCATGCTGGATATCCGGTTTTCGCTCGCATTGTTGATGGGCGTGATGGCCTGTCTCTGGCTGCCATCGCCACCGGGTGGTGGGCTGCTGGTGTGCGCGGTTGCGACTGCAACGACCGCGATATGGATGCGAGGCGCCTGGCGGCATGCCGCGATTTTCGCATTGGGTTTTCTGCTGGCGGGTGTGCATGCTTCGCTGGCGATGCAGCGTCAGCTGCCTTTGACCATGGAGCATCGCCAATTCGAATTGACCGGTACGGTCATCGCGCTGCCGCATCATGAAGTGCGGCGGACGCGGTTCGTCTTCATGGTCGATGACAGCGAAGCGCAGCCCGAAGCGCTTCGCGGCAGACGGGTTCGTTTGACGTGGTACGACGAGTTCGGCGCCGAAACGCCGCCTGTCGATGCGCCGCGTCTGCGTGTCGCCGCAGGCAGCCGCTGGACCTTGTCGGTGAAACTGCGCGCGCCGCGCGCGCTGCGCAATCCGGGCGGGATCGATGGCGAGAAGCATGCGCTGATCGAGCGCATTGTCGCGACCGGGTACGTGCGCGCGCCCGAGTTCGCGCAGCGCTTGGCAGGCCCGCAGGGCATTGATGCCTGGCGCGAGTCTATGTCGGCGCGGATCGCGATCGCGGTGCCGCAGACGTCGTCGCGCTTCATCCGCGCGCTCGCATTGGGCGACACGCGTGCGCTAGACGATGCCGATTGGGAAAGGCTGCGCGCGAGCGGGCTCACCCATCTCATCGCCATTTCAGGGTTCCACGTGGGTCTGGTCGCGGGATTCTTTGCGCTGTCGATGCGTGCAGTGTGGTGGTGTTGGCCGACGCTGGGCCGCCGGATGCCCCGTTCGCAGGTGGCGGTGCTGGCGGCGTTGTCCGGTGCGACGCTGTACGCAGCCTTGGCCGGGTTCGCGCTGCCCACGGTTCGCACCGTGCTGATGATCGCCGTGGTCGCATTGGCGAGATGCTCGCGGCGCGGTTGGCGGCCGGCCGATGCGATGTCGCTGGCGATGATCGCGATCCTGCTGTTCGATCCGCTGTCGGTGCTGTCCGCGGGGTTCTGGCTGAGCTTCGGCGGCGTGGCGTGGTTGTTGTGGTGTCTGCCGCAGGGCGAGCAGCATCCGCTGCGCGGATTCTTGGCGGCGCAGGGGGTGGCGACGGTCGGGCTGCTGCCGTTGACGGTGGTGCTGTTCGGGCAGGCGTCGTTGGCGGGGCCGCTCGCGAATCTGCTGGCGATCCCGTGGTGGAGCCTGATCGTCGTACCGTTGTCGTTGATCGGCACGGGGCTCGAATCGCTGCAGGCGGGGTGGGGCGGCCCGGTGTGGCGGTTGGCGGCGATGGCGTTCGATCCGAGCTGGTCCCTGTTTTCGACGCTGGGCGACAGTCCGCTTGCGCTGTGGTGGTTGCCGGAGCCGCGTTGGTACGCGCTGCCGTTGGCGCTGTTGGTCGCGTTCTGGTGCCTGTTGCCGCACGGCGTGCCGGGCAAGCCCCTGGCGCTGCTGCTGTGGCTGCCGCTGCTGTGGCCGGATCGTCAGGCGCCGGACCACGGCGAAGTGGAGTTGATCGTGCTGGATGTCGGGCAGGGCTTGTCCGTGGTGGTGCGCACCGCAAGGCACACCCTGTTGTACGACATGGGGCCTGCCATTCCTGACGGCTTCGATGCCGGCGAGCGCGCGGTCGTGCCCGCGCTGCATGCGCTGGGTGTGCGTGCGCTCGATACGGCCGTGCTCAGCCATGCCGACAACGACCATGCGGGCGGCTATGCGTCGGTTGCCGATGTGTTCGCGATCCATGCACGGTACGCACCAGAGGACAGCGGGCTCGATGCGAAGATCGCCGGGCTGCGACGGTGTCGCGCCGGCCATGCCTGGAACTGGGATGGCGTGCGTTTCCGCTTCCTGCACCCACCGCCGCATTTTCCCTATCTGCGCAACGAATCGAGCTGCATCCTGCGCATCGAGACCGTGCACGGCGCCGCGCTGCTGACCGGCGATATCGGTCACGTGATCGAACGCGACCTGCTGCGGCGCGATCCGGCCTCGGTGCGGGCGGATGTCGTGCTGGTCGCGCATCACGGCAGCACCGGGTCCTCGGATCCTGGGTTCGTCGCCGCGACCGGTGCGCGCTGGGCGCCGATTTCGGCCGGTTACGGCAACCGCTTCAAGCATCCGAAGCCGCAGGTGGTGGATCTGTGGCGGCATCAGGGGGCGAAAACGCCGCTTACGGCGGACGCCGGCGCGGTGCGGCTGCGGATCGGGCAGGGTGGCGTGGACGTGCAGACCGAGCGTCGTCGGCATCGGCGGTTGTGGGATGCGGCCGGCAGGCACGCGCGGGCCGCTCAGTTATCCTATCCCTCTGAATGAAGACGGCCGATGGCCGGAGGATGCGACGTGCTGGAACTGGTCAAAGCCGGCGGTTGGCCGATGATTCCCCTGCTGCTGCTGACGGTGGTGGCGCTGGGCATCATCCTCGAACGGTTCTGGAGCCTGCGTCGCAAGACCGTGCTGCCGCCGGGGCTGGGGGCCGAAGTCCGGGCCTGGGCAGCGCGCGGCAACCTCGATCCCACGCATATCGATTCGCTGCGCCGGACCTCGCCGCTGGGCGCCCTGCTGGCCGCTGCGCTGGATGTCCGTCACCGCCCGCGCGACCAGATCCGCGAGCGCATCGAGGACGTGGGCCGGCATCTGGTGCACCGGATGGAGCGCTTCCTGAACGGTCTCGGCACCATTGCCGCCGCCGGCCCGCTGCTCGGGCTGTTCGGCACCGTGGTCGGCATGATCCAGATGTTCCTGGGCATCCTCGACAGCGGCCTCGGCGATGTGAACCAGCTTGCGGGTGGCATCGGCAAGGCGCTGATCTGCACCGCGACCGGCATGATCGTCGCGATTCCGGCGCTGATGTTCCACCGCTATTTCCGCGGGCGCATCGCTGGTTACATCGTCGATATGGAACACGAGGCGATCCAGTTGCTCGACACCCTCGATACCCGCCCGGTGCCTGCGCCGACGGCGGCCGGCGCGCGCGGCATCACACCGTCGGCGCACCTGGATTGAGTCTCCGGCCATGACCCGTTTGATCATCGCACTGCTGTTGTCGCTGTTGATCGCCTATCCGATCGTACCGGCAGTGGTTCGCGGTCTGCGCACCGGCAAACTCGCGCACTCCGATACGCGGGCATTCGTCGAGCGTTCCCGGGCGCCGCTCCGTTTCTGGCTGCTGATGGTGTTCTACGTGTCGTTGCTCGGCATGTGCGCCTGGTTCGTGGTGTTCGCCGCACGACACGCATTCGTCGCATGATCGGCGAACGCGCAATGATCGAATTTCCGGAGACCTGAATCCCCATGCGCATCCGCGACTTCCGCGCCGACGACGAGCCCGAGATCAATCTCGTGCCGCTGATCGATGTGATCCTGGTATTGATCATCTTCTTCGTGGTCACGACCACGTTCGATGCGCGGTCGGTACTCAAGCTGCAGTTGCCGAAGGCGAACGGCGAGCCCAGCGAGACCTCATCGAAGGCGCTGAGCGTGCTGGTGAATGCGGAAGGCCGCTATTTCGTGCAGGACCGCGAAGCGCTGCGTACCGATGTCGAATCGCTCAAACGCACGATCGTCGAGGTCGCGGGCGAAGGTACGACCCACGAAAGCCGCAAGCGCCCGGTGCTGCTGCGCGCCGATGCGCGTACGCCGCACCAGTCGGTGGTGACCGCGCTGGATGCCTTGGGGCAATTGGGATTTCGCCAGATCAGCATCGCGACTGCCCCTGAGCAGCGTGCGCCCGCCGCGTCATTGAAAGCAGCGACGGAGACGCGCAAGTGAGCAAAACCGACCGCGCCCCGGCGTGGCCGATCTATCGCCGGCTGCTGGGTTTCGCTGGGCCGTATCGCAGCCTGCTGCTGTTCGCGCTTGCGGGCATGCTGGTCGAGGCGGCGGCGGGTTCGGCGTTCATGAAACTGATGGAGCCGGTGGTCGACGAGACCTTCATCAGCAAGAACGCCCAGCTCAGCATGCTTTTGCCGCTGACCATTGTTGGCCTGTTCGTGGTGCGCGGCATCGCCGGTTACATCACCGATGTGTGCATGGGCAAATCCGCGCGCAGCATTGCCCGTGACCTGCGGGTACTTGTGCTCGGCAAGTATCTGCGTCTGCCAGGGCTGCGCTTCGACAGCGAGCCGGTGCCGGGAATGCTGATGCGGCTGGGTTCCGACAGCGACCAGGTCGCGAATGCCGCAGTCGACGCCGCGAAGGTGATGCTGCAGCAGTCGCTGCAGATCATCGGTGCGCTGGTGGTGATGCTGTGGACCAGTTGGCAGGTGACGATTGCCATCCTGATCATGGCGCCGCCGCTGGCGCTGCTGATGGACAAGGTCGCGAAACGCTATCGTCGTTTCAGCCACCGCGTGCAGGAGAGCGGCGGACGCCTGCTGCAAGCGGCGGACCAGACCCTGAACAACCAGCAGGAAGTGAAGATCTACGGTGCGCAGGGCGCAGAGCTGTCGCGCTACGCCGCGCTGGCCGACGAGAATCTGCGCCTGGCGATGAAAGTCGAATCCACGCGCAGCATTTCCTCGGCGGTGGTGCAGCTGATGGGCGCGATCGGTCTGGCGCTGCTGCTGTTTTTCGCAGGGCGCGAAGCGGCGGCCGGGAGGCTGACCGCAGGCGGTTTCGTGACCCTGATGATGTCGATGATGGCGATGATTCCGGCGTTGAAGCAGCTCACCAACGTGCAGAACATGCTGCAGAAGGGCATCGCCTCGGCCGAGCGCCTGTTCGGCGTGCTCGACGCCGATGAGGAGCGGGACACCGGCATGCAGGCGCTCGACCGCGCGCGCGGCGAACTCGAATTCCGCGACATCGACGCGCGCTATCCCGGGCAGAACGAGCCGGCGCTGCGCGACATCCGTTTCGTCGCGAAACCGGGCACCGTCACGGCGATCGTCGGCCGCTCCGGCAGCGGAAAATCGACGCTGATCAAGCTGATTCCGCGGTTCTACGAGCCTGCGTCCGGCGAGATCCTGCTCGATGGTCGCCCGTTGTCCGAGTACCGGCTGTCCGATCTGCGTCGGCAGATCGCGCTGGTCGGGCAACAGGTGATGCTGTTCGATGGCAGCGTCGCCGCGAACGTGGCCTACGGCGAACTCGCCGATGCCGGCGACGATCGGGTGCGTGCCGCGCTCGATGCCGCCAACGCCAGCGAGTTCGTCGACAAACTCTCCGACGGCGCCGGCACCGGCATCGGCAGCAAGGGCGGTCGCCTGTCCGGTGGCCAACGCCAGCGCCTCGCGATCGCGCGCGCGATCCTGAAGGATGCGCCGATCCTGATCCTCGACGAAGCCACCGCCGCGCTCGACACCGAATCCGAACGGCTGGTGCAGGATGCCCTGAACCGGCTGATGCCGGACCGCACCACGCTGGTCATCGCGCATCGGCTGTCGACCATCGAGCATGCCGATCAGGTCCTGGTGCTCGATCAGGGCCGGCTGGTGGAGCAGGGCACGCATGCCGAACTGCTCGCGCGCGATGGACTCTACGCGCACCTGCACCGGATGCAGTTCCGCGAGTCCGAAACCGCCGACGTGTCGGCATGAGTCGCTGGGCATGAGCGACGCACGCCGGCAGCCGCCGACGTACTGGTTCGACGGAAGCCCACCGCCGAGGCATGCGCGCGTGCTCGCGGGCGTCTATGCCGGCGCGGTTGCCGCACGCGCAGCGCTGTATCGCAAGCACGTGCTGCACAGCGTGCATCCGGGTAGGCCGGTGCTGGTGGTCGGGAATCTGATCGCCGGCGGCAGCGGCAAGACACCGTTGACCATCGCCATCGTCGAACGCCTGCGTGCGGAGGGCTTCGCGCCCGGCGTCGCCAGTCGCGGCTACGGCCGCCGGCAGGCCGGCACCGCGCGCTGGGTCGACGCCAACACCGACACCGCGCTGGGCGGCGACGAACCGGTGCTGATCGCGCGCCGCACCGGCGCGCCGGTGCGTGTGGATCGCGACCGGGTCGCTGCGGCGCGCGCATTGATCGACGCCGGCTGCGACATCCTCGTCTGCGACGATGGCCTGCAGCATTACCGGCTGGCGCGCGATGTCGAGATCGAAGTGATCGATGGTCGTCGTCGCTACGGCAATCGCCTGCCGCTGCCGGCGGGACCGATGCGAGAGCCGCCGGAACGTGGCGAGCGCTGCGATTTCCGGGTGGTCAATCTGGGCGGCGCGCATGCTCCCGAGAGGCATGCTCATGAAAGGCATGCTCCCGAGGCGCCGGACGACACCGGATTCGGCGAGTGGCCGATGCGGCTGCGCGCGCAGGACGCCGTGCCGCTGCACGGGCATCGCGGCGCGCCGCTGTCGGCGTTCGCGGGCCAGCGCGTGCATGCGGTGGCCGGGATCGGCGATCCCGAGCGCTTCTTCGCGATGCTGCGCGGTCTCGATATCGCGGTGGTGCCGCATGCATTCGCCGACCACCATCGCTATCGCGCCGAGGATCTGCGCTTCGGCAGCGATCTGCCGGTGTTGATGACCGAGAAGGACACGGTGAAGTGCGCGACTTTCCAGACCGAGCGCTGCTACAGCGTGCCGATCCGCGCGGAGTTGCCCGAAGCGTTCTGGGTGGCGCTGCTGGACCGGTTGCGTGGACACACCATAGGCGGGCAAGACATGCGCGAAAAAGACAAAGGATCGATCCGATGACCAGAATCCTGCGGTTCCGCGCGCCGATCGCGCTGCTCTCGGCCGGCTGGCTGGTGCCGATGTGGCTGGGGGTTTCGACGATGCTGGATTTCGTCGAACTGGAACTGTGGCCGCTGTTGTTGCAGCAGCCGAAATTGAATTCCTTCCCGTTCATCGATTTCGCGGGGAAATGCTTCGCGGTCGCTTTCCTGTGGCTGGGTCTTGCGGTTGCCGGTTGGGCCTGGGTTGCAGTGGCTGCTCTGCAGAGGACGAAGGGCCGATGAACGCCGTGGATTTCGTCGTCGCCATTCCCGCCCGCTACGCCGCATCCCGGCTGCCGGGCAAACCGCTGCGCCTGCTCGGCGGAGAACCGCTGGTGCTGCACGTCGCCCGGCGCGCGCTGGCAGCGGGGGCCCGCGAAGTCTGGGTCGCCACCGACGACGCGCGCATCGCCGACGCGCTGGCCGCAAGCGGCGTACGGATCGCGATGACCGCAGACACGCACGTCTCGGGCACCGACCGTCTGGCCGAATGCGCGACCCGGGCCGGCTGGAGCGACGACACCGTCGTGGTGAACCTGCAGGGCGACGAGCCCTTTGCGCCGGCTGCCGGGATCCGTGCGGTCGCGGACACCCTGGTCGCCTCGGATGCGCCGATGAGCACGCTGGCGACAGGGATCGACGACATCGCTGCGCTGCTCGATCCGAACACCGTGAAGCTGGTGCGCGCCGGCAATGGTGACGCCCTGTATTTCAGCCGTGCGCCGGTTCCATGGCCCCGGGACGCCTTCGCCCGGGATCGAGATTCGATGCCACCCGGGGGCCCTTGGCTCCGCCATATCGGTATCTACGGCTACCGCGCCGGCTTCCTCAAACAGTTCGCGACGCTGCCGCCATCGCCGCTGGAGCGGATCGAATCGCTCGAACAGCTGCGTGCGCTGGAAGCCGGGCACCGGATCGCGGTCGCGATCACGCCTGCGGCGTTTCCGCCGGGGATCGATACGCCCGAGGATCTGGAACGCGCCGAGCGCCATCTCGCGGCGACGGGCGGGACCTGAACCGTGCGGCTGTTGATGGTGTGCCTGGGCAATATCTGCCGGTCGCCGCTGGCCGAGGGTGCGGCCCGCGCCCATCTCGAGCGCAGCGGTCTGGACTGGGTCGTGGTGGATTCCGCAGGGACCGGCGGTTGGCATGCCGGCGAGCCGCCGGACCACCGCAGCATTGCGGTGGCGGCCGGTGCCGGGGTCGATATCCGAGGCCAGCGCGCCCGCAAACTGCGTACCGCCGACTTCGAGCACTTCGACTGGCTGCTCTGCGCCGACCACAGCGTGCTGCGCGATGTGCGTGCCATGGCGCCGCGCGGCGCCTCCGCGCAGGCCGCGCTGCTGCTGGAATGGGCGGGGATGGGCGCTGGTGCCGAGATTCCCGACCCGTACACCGGGGGTGGCGAGGATTTCCGCCGGGTGTGGGCGATGGTCGATGCGGCGGCGGCCGGGATCGTCGAAAGACTCGCCCCCGGACGACCCCACTCCGGACGAACCTATGGATGATGGCAGGTTGACGCTCGTGCACAGACTAGGGATGCTGGTCGGATGATGGACAAGTCGCCCGCCCCCGAATTTCCGGCCAGTCTCGAATGGCTGAATCTGGCCAAGCCTTTGCGCATGGGACAACTGCGCGGGCGGGTCACTGCGCTCGCGTTCGTCAATGCGGGCTCCGCCTGGTGCCAGCAGCGGTTGACCGATCTCGCGACCCTGCGCAAACGCTATGGCGAGCATCTGCACGTGGTTGCGATCCACGTGCCGCGTTTCGATCATGAGCGCGATCCGAAACGGGTGCTGAAGCGCCTGCATCGGGTGCCGCTCGATTTTCCGATCGCCCACGACGCCGATTGGGTGCTGTGGCAGCACTACAGCATCGATGCATGGCCGACGGTGGTGCTGATCGATGGCGAGGGCCGCGTGCGCGACCGCATCGTCGGCGATACGCCGGTGCGTGAGCTGGATGCGCAGATCGCCAAGCTCCGCGCCGAAGAGGTCCCGCAGTCGCTCAACCTCGAACCGATCGAACTGCGCCGCAATCGCGAACCCGACCTGCCGCTGCGCTTCCCGATGGGGATCGCCGCCAACCAGCAGTATCTGTACGTGGTCGATTCCGGCCATCATCGGGTGCTCGAATGCACGCCCGCCGGCCGGATCCACCGCCAATTCGGCAGCGGCGGCCCCGGTTTCATCGATGGCCCGATGGAATTGGCCGCGTTCCAGAATCCGCAGGGCCTGTGCCTGCAGCGCGATGCGCTGTATATCGCCGACACCGGCAATCACGCGGTACGGCGGATCAAGCTCAGCACCGGCGATGTCGACACGCTCTGCGGTGCAGGCCGCCCGGGCCAGCCGAACGAAGGCGTGATCCACGATCCGCGCTCGGTGGCGCTGGACCAGCCGCGCGGTGTCGCGATTTCGCCGTCCAACATGATCTGCATCGCCACCGCCGGCGACAACAAGCTCTGGGCTTACGATCTGGGCGAGCGCTCGTTGACGCTGTTGGCGGGTTCCGGCGCGATGGACCTGATCGATGGTGTCGGCCCCGCCGCTGCGTTCGCCGGTCCCAGTGCGCTGACCATCGTCCAGCAGATCCTCTATGTCTGCGATGAAGCCGGTTCCGCGATCCGCAGCGTGCATCTGCGCACGCGCCAGGTGACGACGCTGGTCGGACAGGGCGCATGGCGGTTCGGCAATATCGGCGGCTCGCGCAGCGATGCGCTGCTGCAGCAGCCGCAGGCGGTCGCACTCGATGGCTCCTCGCCGGTGCTGTGGATCGCCGACAGCGGCAACGACCAGTTGCGCACCCTGCGCCTGGGTGGCGGCGAGCTGAGCACGGTCAACCTGCCGCAACGGCTGCATGCGCCCTCGGGTCTGGCCGTGGCCAACGGCATCATCTGGATCGCCGACACCGACGCGCACGCGGTGCTGCGCTTCGATTCCGCCGATGGCAGTCTCCGTCAGATCCCCATCGGCGAATGACCGCCGGTCACGACCCGGCGGCCGACGATGCATTCGACGGCCGCGCCTACGCCCGTGATCTGACCACCGCACCCGGCGTTTACCGGATGTACGCCGCCGACGGCAGCCTGCTGTACGTCGGCAAGGCCGCGGCGCTGAAGAAGCGCGTCGCCAGTTATTTCACCAAGGCGTTGCCGACCCGCACCGCGTCGATGGTCGCGCAGATCGCGCGCATGGACGTGACCGTCACCCGCACCGCGACCGAAGCGCTGCTGCTGGAAAACCAGCTGATCAAGTCGCTGCACCCGCGCTACAACGTGCTGCTGCGCGACGACAAGAGCTATCCCTTCGTGGTGCTGACCCGGGAGTCCTGGCCGCGGATCGCATTCCACCGCGGCGCGCGATCGCTGCCCGGCCGCTACTTCGGGCCGTATCCCAGCGTGCTGGCGGTGCGCGACACGTTGAACCTGATGCAGAAGATCTTCCGCCTGCGCAGCTGCGAGGACAGCGTGTTCCGCAACCGCTCGCGGCCGTGCCTGCAATACCAGATCGGTCGCTGCAGCGCGCCCTGCGTGGGCCTGGTGCAGGCGCGCGACTACGCCGATGCGGTGCGCCAGGCGACGATGCTGCTCGACGGCCGCAGCGACGACCTGACCACCGAACTGACCACCGCGATGGAATCGGCCAGCGAGCGGCTCGATTTCGAGGAAGCGGCGCGGCTGCGCGATCTGGTCGCATCGATCCGCAAGCTGCAGTCGCGGCAATACGTCGATGGCAACGCTGCCGATCTCGATGTGCTCGCCTGCGCCATGCGCGGCGCGCAGGCCTGCGTGCTGCTGCTGATGTTCCGCGACGGCCGCAACCTGGGCACCCGCAGTTTCTTTCCGAAGACCAACGGCGAAGACAGCGCCGAGGAAGTGCTCGGCGCGTTCGTCTCGCAGTACTACGCCGAACAGGCGCCGCCGCGCGAGATCGTATTGGATCGCGAGATTCCCGAGCGCGAGTTGATCGAAGAGGCATTGGGTGCGACCGCGGGCCGCAAGGTCCTGATCAAGACGAGCGTGCGCGGCGAGCGCGCTGGATACCTCGACCTGGTGCGCCGCAATGCCGAGCAAACCCTCGCCGCCGAGATCGGCAGCAACGCCGCGCAGCGTGCGCGCGCCGATGCACTGCGCGATCTGCTGGGTCTGGACGAGGTGCCGCAGCGGATCGAATGTTTCGACATCAGCCACACCATGGGCGAGGCCACGGTGGCGTCTTGCGTGGTGTTCGATGCCGACGGTCCGGTACGCGGCCAGTACCGCCGCTACAACATCGATGGAATCGAGCCGGGCGACGACTACGCCGCGATGCGCCAGGCGTTGGAACGCCGGTTCCGGAAGGCGGCCGAAGCCGTCGAGGCGCCTGTTGGGCCCGAAACCCGGCCGCCCGGCAATGACGCGAGTCCGACCCGTGCGGTGCTGCCGGATCTGCTGTTGATCGACGGTGGCGCCGGGCAGGTGGCCCAGGCCCATGCGGTGCTGGCCGATTTCGGGGTCGTCGATGTCCATGTCGTCGGCGTTTCCAAGGGCGAGGCCCGCCGCCCCGGCGACGAGACCCTGTTGTTGCCCGACGGGCGCGAACTGCACCCGGGTGCGGGTTCGTTGGGGCTGCAGTTGATCCAGCAGGTCCGCGACGAAGCGCACAGGTTTGCCATCACCGGCCATCGAGGCAGGCGGCAGAAAGCCAGGAACGTGAGCCGCCTGGAAGATATTCCGGGCATCGGGCCGCGCCGACGCGCTAATCTGTTGCGGCATTTCGGAGGGTTGGGCGGTCTGAAGGCGGCGGGGATCGAAGAGATCGCGCGCGTCGAAGGCATCAACGCCGCGCTGGCCGAGCGCATCTACGCGACGCTCCACGGCATCGAACCACAAGGATCTTCATGAAGTTGACGGTACCGACCATGCTGACGCTCGCGCGGATCGTAATGATCCCGGTGCTGGTGCTGGTCTTCTATCTACCCTACAAGTGGAGCAATTTCGCCTCCGCCGCAGTCTTCGCGCTGGCAGCGGTGACCGATTGGCTCGATGGCTGGATCGCGCGTCGTTACGACCTGCATTCGGCCTTCGGCGCATTTCTCGATCCGGTCGCCGACAAATTGATGGTGGCGGTGGCGCTGTTCCTGATCGTCCAGGGCCATCCGACGCCGTGGATGGCGTTCTGGGCGGCGGTGATCGTGGGGCGCGAGATCGCGGTGTCGGCCCTGCGCGAATGGATGGCGGAGATCGGTCAGCGCGCGACCGTGAAGGTCGCCGTGATCGGCAAGATCAAGACCATGGCGCAGATGTTCGCGCTGCTGTGCCTGCTGTATTCGGTGGTTCCGGGCGTCAAACCCGCGCCGTGGCCGGGCGATGTGATCTTCCATACCGGCGACTGGATGCTGGCCGCCGCTGCGCTGTTGACACTGTGGTCGGGCGCCCAGTACCTGATCGCTGCATGGCCCGCTTTGATGGCCGATGAAGGAAAGAGTGTTGACAGTTCCGCCGCAGACGCTAAAATTCCGATTCCACCGCGGGAATAGCTCAGTTGGTAGAGCACGACCTTGCCAAGGTCGGGGTCGCGAGTTCGAGTCTCGTTTCCCGCTCCAGATTCAAGTAGACCCCGGTTCGCCGGGGTTTGTTTTTAAGCAAGGAAGTCACTGGCCTGGTGGCAGAGTGGTCATGCAGCGGCCTGCAAAGCCGCGTACGCCGGTTCGATTCCGACCCAGGCCTCCATATTTCCAAAGAACCCGCTTCGGCGGGTTTTTTGTTGCCCGCGCCGCGCGCTTTCCCAGGCGTGCTTTCGCGGGCGTGGTTTCCAATGCGCTTCCGCTCAGGCACCCTATGCGCGCGCCCGGGTGGCGAAATGGTAGACGCAGGGGACTTAAAATCCCCCGACGCAGGTCGTGCGGGTTCGAGTCCCGCCCCGGGCACCATCGGTGTGCAGTTGCGCGCATCGACTTGCGCGAACCGCGCGCATCCTGCCGGGGGTTCCATGTCGCGCTACTCCGTTTTCCATCTCTGTCTGGCCCTGACCGCTGCATCGGCGATTCTCGCGGCATCTTCCGGCACCGGATGGCTCGGGGCTGTCGTCGTCTTCGGCGCGTTCGCGGCGCTGGGCACCTGGGATCTGCTGCAGACCCGCAGCACTCTGCGCCGCAACTATCCGATCCTCGCGCATTTCCGCTATGGACTGGAATCGATCGGCCCGGAGATGCGGCAATACTTCATCGAATCCGATACCGCCGAGGTGCCGTACTCGCGGCAGCAGCGCGCGTTGGTCTACCAGCGCGCGAAGTCCGAGAACGATACCCGGCCGTTCGGCACGCAGCAGGATGTCTACGGCGACGAATACGAATGGATCAATCATTCGATCATGCCCACGGAGATCGCATCGCCGGATTTCCGCATCCGTATCGGCGCGCAGTGCGCGCAGCCTTACGACGCCAGCGTGTTCAACATCTCGGCGATGAGTTTCGGCGCGCTTTCCGCGAACGCGATCCGCGCGCTCAACGACGGCGCGAAGCGCGGCGGCTTCTATCACGACACCGGCGAAGGTTCGATCTCGTCGTATCACCGCGAGCATGGCGGCGATCTGGTCTGGGAGATCGGCAGCGGCTATTTCGGTTGCCGCAACGACGACGGCAGTTTCAACGCCGACCGTTTCGCGCAGAACGCGCGCGATCCCCAGGTGAAGATGATCGAGCTGAAGCTCTCGCAGGGCGCGAAGCCCGGCCACGGCGGGGTATTGCCGGCGGCGAAGGTCAGTGCCGAAATCGCCGCGACCCGTGGCGTGAAGCAAGGTGTGGATTGCGTGTCCCCGGCGCGACACTCGGCGTTTTCCACGCCGGTCGAACTGCTCGAATGCATCGCGAGGATGCGCGCGCTCTCCGGCGGAAAACCGACCGGGTTCAAGCTCGCGATCGGCCATCCGTGGGAGTGGTTCGCGATCGCCAAGGCGATGCTCGAGACGGGGCTGCTGCCGGATTTCATCGTCGTCGACGGCGGCGAAGGCGGTACCGGTGCGGCGCCTGCGGAATTCATCGATCACGTCGGCGTGCCGATGCACGAAGGCTTGATGCTGGTGCACAACACCCTGGTCGGATTGAATCTGCGCGATCACATCAGGATCGGCGCCGCAGGGCGCATCGCCAGTGCATTCGACATCGCGCGCACCCTGTCGATGGGCGCGGACTGGTGCAATGCCGCGCGCGGTTTCATGTTCGCGCTGGGCTGCATCCAGGCGCAGAGCTGCCATACCGGCCGCTGTCCGACCGGCATCGCGACGCAGGACCCGTCGCGCTGGCAGAAACTCGATGTGCCGGACAAGGCGACCCGCGTGCATCGCTTCCATGACAACACCCTGAAGGCGCTGCGCGAACTGCTGTGCGCGGCGGGGCTGGAACATCCTTCGGAACTCGGCCCGGAACACGTGCTGCGCCGGGTGTCGCCGACCGAAGTGCGCTCGCTCGGTGCGCTGTATCGTTTTCTGCAGCCCGGCGCGCTGCTCGACGGCACCGCGGATCATTCGGTCTTCCGCGATTACTGGCAGGAGGCGCGCAGCGATGCTTTCGGGCCGCCGGATCGCGTGCGGGCGATGCGGATCAGCAAGTCGTATTGAGCCGCAACGCAGAACGCCCGCAGATGCGGGCGTTCTGTCGTCGACACGATGGCGGGAGCCTATGGTTTCTGTTGCGCGGCGATCCAGCGGTCGATCTTCGCTTCCAGCACATCCAGCGGCACCGAGCCGTCCTTCAGCACTTCGTCGTGGAAGGCTTTCACGTCGAAACGGCTGCCCAGCGCTTTCTCGGCGCGGGCGCGCAGTTCGGTGATCTTGAGCTGGCCGGTCTTGTAGGCCAGTGCCTGGCCGGGAATCGCCATGTAGCGTTCGGCTTCGGCGACCGCGTCGGTCTCGCTGGTCGCCGAGTTTTCGAGCATGTATTGGATCACCTGCTCGCGCGTCCAGCCCTTGCTGTGGAAACCGGTGTCGACGACGAGGCGGATCGAGCGCCACAGCTCGTTCTGCAGCATGCCGAAGTACATGTACGGGTCTTTGAGGATGCCCAGCTCCTTGCCGATGGTTTCCGAATACAGCCCCCAGCCTTCGATGTAGGCGGTCTCGCCGCCGAAACGACGGAAATTGGGCAGTCCTTTCAGTTCCTGCTGGATCGCGAGCTGGAAGTGATGGCCGGGCTTGGCTTCGTGCAGGAACAGATCCTCGCTGTCCCAGGTCTTGCGGCTGGGCAGGTCGTAGGTGTTCACGTAGAAAACACCCGGGCGCGAGCCGTCCTCGCTGGGCGACTGGTACTGGCCGCCGGCGGCCGATTGGGCGCGGAAGGCTTCCACCGGACGAATTTCGAAGCCCGCTTTCGGTTTGAGATTGAACATGCGGTTCAAGCCCGGTTCCAGCGTCGCTTCGATGCCGCGGTAATGCGCCAGCAGCGCTTCTTCCGATGCGAACTCGAACCGCTTGTCGGTGTTGACGTGTTTGAAGAATTCCTGCAGCGAACCCTTGAAGCCGACCTGCTGCATGACCGCGCGCATTTCGCCGTGGATGCGCGCGACCTCGTCGAGCCCGGTCTGGTGGATCTGCGCGGGGGTCCGACGCGTCGTGGTATTGAGATACGCATTGAACGCGTACCACGCCTGCCCGTTCGGCAGGCCGCCCATGCCGGCGGTATCGCGGCAGGCGGGGAGATATTCCTTTGCGATGAACTCGCGGACGCGCCGATACGCCGGCATGATCTCCTGTTCGATCATCGCCTTGTATTCGGCGGTGATCCGCGCTTTGTCGGCGTCGGAGAACGTGGCGGGCATGTTCTTGACCGGCCCCCAGAACAGGGTCTTGTCGGCCTGGTCCGCGATCAGCGCATCGAACTGCGGCAGCACTTTCTGCATCAGCGCCTTGGGCTGGACGACGCCCTGGCGCATGCCTTCGCGCATGTTGACGATGGCCTGATCGAAGATCGGCGCCAGTTTTCCGCCGCGCGCGCGCCAATCGTCATAGTCCTTCACGGTCTTGAACGGCTGCGCATTGCTGCCCGAGCCGAGCTGCGCGGCGAACGCAGCGATATTGTTGAACTGGTCGACCGGCATCAGATAGGTCGGGAATGCCTCGCTTTCGAGCGTGTCCTTCGCGTTCTTGACGAAGATGTCGTAGCTCAACCGGTCTTGCCCGCTCAGCCCGTCCGGGCCGATGGCTTCCGCCCGTTCGAGCCAGCGCACGGTGAACGCATGCGCTTCCTTGCGCGAAGCCTCGGTCAGGAAGTTCGGCAACTGGTCGTTGTAGCGGTTGTCGCCCTGGAACGTCGCCTGCAACGGATTGAGCTTCAGCGATGCTTCCCAGAATTCGGCGTACAGACGGTCCAGTTGCGTCGCCTTGGATTCGGAAGTCGCCGCTGCTGTCCGTTCGGCGGCATGGGCTTGCGGAGCGATGACGACACCGCCGAGCAGGGCGGTTGCGATGGCGCACACGAGGAATGCGGACGGGCGGGAGAGGGTTGTGGCGGTCATGGGGGAACTCCAGCGGGGTCGCCGGCGACGGGCGGCGATTGAGTGGGGCAGCGACGATGCGCTGCGATTGCAGCGCAAGCGTCGCTCGAACGGCCGGCGAAGGCATCGGCCAAAGGTCATTGCGCGGACCGGCTGGCCGCAGGGACGGTGGATCGGTCGGCTGCGGTCAGTCGGCTGCCGCTTGGTTCCGCAATTGCGCTGCGCGCTCGGCGCCGAGATAGCCGATGATCGCGCGTCGCATCAGGTAAAGCAGCGGGATCAGCGCGATCGCGGCGAGCATCTTGTAGGCGTAGTTGACGGTACTGACCGCCATGAACAGCGAGGTCGGCCAGTGCTGCGGGCCGAGCACGAAAGCGATGTAGAGCACGACGAAACTGTCGACCAGTTGCGAGACCGCCGTGGATCCGGTGGCGCGCAGCCAGACGTATTTTTCGCCGGTCATGCGCCGGATGCGGTGGAACACCGAGACATCGATCAACTGGCCGAGCAGGAACGCGATCACCGAACCGGCGATCGTCCACAAACCCTGGCCGAATACGGCAGCGTACGCGGACTGGTAATCCGGCACGCCCTGGTCCTTGGCGGCATCGACCCACCAGGGGGCGGGCGAGAGATGAATCGCGGCGAAAGCGAAGATGAAGCCGTACAGGATCAGCGCCACCGCGATCCACGAAATCATCCGCACACCGCGACTGCCGTAGAACTCGTTGATCACATCGGTGAACACGAAGATGATCGGCCACAGCAGGGTGCCTGCGGTGAAGCTCAGCGAACCGGTCTGTCCGAACAGGTTCCACGCCAGCGGCGCAATGCCCAATGTGTCCTCGAGCGCGAAGATCTTCACGCCGATGAATTCGCCCAGCAATGCGGTGACACAGAAGAACGCCGAGAGGCCGATGAAAAGCCGCGTCGCGCGGTCTTCGAGCAGATGCACGCTCATGACGCCGCGCCTTCCGCCTGCGCGCGCGGATTCGCGATGGAGCCGGGGGCCGTGAACGGGATCGTATCCGGCGCTACCGCGCCACCGCTGATGATGAAGCTCATCGCCTGATCCACGGTCCAGTCGGTCGGGGTCATTTTTTCCACCGGTACGATTTCGAGATAGCCCGAGGTCGGGTTCGGCGTGGTCGGCACGTAGACCGCGGCGAGTTCGCGTCCGGTGCCCTGTTCGCGCATGACCCGGGTGACGAAACCGAGGGTCTTCATTTCGGTGTGCGGGAAATCGATCAGGACCACGCGCTGGGTGCCATCGGGTTTGGTCTGCAGGATGTCCAACAGTTTGCGCGAGCTGCCGTAGATGGTGTTCGCCAGCGGAATGCGCTTGATCAGTGTCTCGAACCAGCCGAGCAGGCGTTGACCGAGCATGCGTCGGGTCAGCCAACCGGCGAACAGGATCACGCCGAGCGTGGCGACGAGGCCGATGGCGGTTTTCACCCAGCCCTGCGCCAGCCAGCTCAGGGCATCGGGCGTGGTCACCGCGAGGGTCTGCAGAATCGGATCGATCAGCGGCCGGCTCAGGTCCGACAGCATCACGAACACGAATTTCACGACGACCCAAGTGAGCCAGATCGGCAGGAGCGTGAGCAGGCCTGCGATGAACAGGCCTTGCAGGCGGCGGCCGAGCGAGTGGGGTTTGGACATGCTGCGATTGTAAGGGCTCGCGTGCAGCCCCTGCATCGTGATCGTGATCGATCGCGACTGTGGATGCCGGTTTCGACTTTGCCCGGTGTTCGGCGCGATCGGGAGGAACGGAGGCGATGTCGGGCTTGCGCCCGACCTACAGCTCGCGCACCAGCCTGAATCCGACGTCGTCGTAGCCGCGAGCGGCTTCCAGTGGCCGGCCACCACCGGCGCCTCGCCAGCTGCGGCCTGCGGTCATGCGCCGCGCGCAGCTGCCGCCGGCGCAATCGTTGAGCCATTCGGCAACGGCTTTGCCGCTGTCGTTGCGGGACGCCGCCTGGGCCTCCGCGGCGGTCGGCAACCGATACCGGTGTTTGCCGCGCTGGCTGTGCCAACGGGCGTAGGCCTCCGCGTCCTGCCACGAGACGCAGACCACCGACGCATTGTTGGGCTGCGTGAAGCCGGGCGCTTCCCAGGTGCGCGGCGCGAGCACCCGCAGCAGCGAGGCGCGTTCGCGGCACAGGGCAGGCTGGCGTTGGGTGGCTTTGGCGAATTCGGAATACGCGTCGCGGCTGACGGCGGCGCGGGAGACCGCGACCACTTTGCCGCCGGCTTCGACCAGGGTCATGTCGCCGATGTTGTCGGCGACGCGATCGCCGGGTTGCGCGATTCTGGTCGCGCGCGCCTGCAGTGCGGCGATCTGTGCGCCGTCCAGTCCCAGCGTTTTCGCGGAGGCCACCACCCGCTGCGCGGCAGTGCGATCGGCTTTGGCCTGGGCCTTGTCCATCCGGGTCGACAACGTGGTGTTCAAGCGCTTGCGCACCTGGGTCATCGCGGCCTGTCCACGCACGCGATCCAGTTCGGCCAGTCTCTGCATGCGGCTGACGAGGTCGCGTACCGGAGCATCCTCTCCCTTGAGCAGCCGCTGCTCGCTCTCGTCGCCGAGCGCGGTGAGCAGGCGCCCGCTGATCGCGGACAGCCCGGTATGGCTCGGGTCCGTGCGCCAGGCGGTCATCACGCTGTCGTAGGCGTTCTCGCCTGCGGGCGAGACCAGCCGACCCTGTTGCAGCTGCTGCGCGGCGGCGGCCACGAACGGTTGTGCGGCCGATTCAGGCGCGGCGCGCAGCATCGAGTCGCTGGGATCGGGTTCCGGTGCGCCAAGGGTGGGATCGAATCCACGCGTGGCGGGTTGATGCGCGGGATGGTCTGCGGACGTCGAGGCGGCGCTGGCGAGCCGGCGTTCGGTGCTGTGCTGATCCAGCCGCCACAGCAGGGCGATGGCGCCCACGCCGATCGCGGCGATCACGGCGGCTGCGATCAGCTGTTTCGCGCCGACCCGCCCGCGCAACCGGGCATAGGCGGCGCGCAACGGCTGTCGCTGCGCGTGCGGCACCCGGCGCATCGCCTCGAGCATGTCCTGTGCGTCGGTGAAGCGTTCGATCGGCGACTTGGCCAGCGCGCGGTCGAAGAAGCGCTGCCATTGACCGAGGTGCGGCGGCAACCTCGGGATGGGATCCTGGACGTGCTTGAGCGCCATCGACAGCCCGTCTTCGGCCAGATAGGGCAACTTGCCGACCAGCATTTCCCAGGCCAGCACGCCGAGGCTGTACAGGTCGGCGCGCAGATCGACCTCGGTGCCCCGCGCCTGTTCCGGCGCCATATAAGCGGTGCTGCCCACGGCCACGCCGGCAGTGGTGACGCGCGAGCCGTAGCCACGGCGCAGGGCGATGCCGAAATCGGTGAGCATCGGCCGCTCGGCCTCGTCGAACAGCACGTTCTCGGCCTTCACATCGCGATGGATCACACCGCGACTGTGGGCGAAGGCGAGGGCGCTCAGCAGGGCTTCGAGGATTTCGCGGACCCGCGATTCGTCGCTGGTGAGGTTGCGCTTGCCCAGATGTCCGCGCGGCAGCACCGGCATGACGTGATAGGGCTGGCCCTCTTTGGTGCGCCCGACCTCGTGGATATGGACGATATGCGGGTGGTCGAGGCGGGCGATGGTGCGGGCCTCGTTCTCGAACCGCCGACGGCCGATCTCGTCGGCCAGTGCCTCCTGGCGCATGAGTTTGATCGCCACCTCGCGTCCCAGCGACAACTGCTGGCCGAGATAGACCGTGGACATGCCGCCATGCCCAAGAATGCGGAGCAGGCGGTAACCGGCGATCTCCGGCCACCCTTCCTGCTGATCCGTCTGCGTAGAACTCATGTGTGACTCCCCCTGTTGCCCGTCGAGCATACCCAAGGCGGGGGACGGAGTGAATCCGCAACAGGCCGGATTTGTATGACGGTATCCTCATCGTTAACGTAAAAGCCGGCGAAATATTCCGCATGTCGTTGAGAACGTGGTCGAAACGGGTGGTTCTGGGCCTGCTGGGGGTCGTGTTTCTGGTGGCGGCGGCATGGGCGACGTCCCGGCTGCTGGGGCCGACGGATGCGCAGGAAACGGCGCTGGAAACGATGCGCGAGCCGCTGCCCGCACTGGAGCGCAATGCTTTCGCCGCACTTTGGCTGATGCCCTATGACGTGCCTGCATCGGAGCGCGAAGCGGCATTCGCGGATGATCGTCGGAGGATCGAGGCGATGCAGCGCGAGCCGATGCAGCCCGGGCCGGAGGTGCATCCGAACCGATCTGCCGATGCCAACGATGCGGCCGGTCTTGCTGCCGGGCGCTATCCCGCAGCGATCGCCGAGGAAGAATTCGAGCGCTTCTGCAAATCCAGCGAGGACTGCCTGAAGCGGGTGGACGCGGACCTCGATGGCTACGCCGCGCTGATCGAGCGCAACGCGGCGCTGCTGGATCGGGTCGAGGCACTGGAGGAATACGACGGTCTGCACCAGGCGTTCGGCCTGCGCTTCGATTCGCCGATGCCGGCCTATCAATACGGCACGCTCGTTCGCACCCGCCATGCCGTCTGGTATCGGCAGGGGCGGACGATGGATGCACTCGATCGTACCTGCCGGGCGATCACCACCTGGCGCCGTCTTGCCGCCAACAGCGACACGCTCGTTTCCAGACTCATCGGCGTGTCCTATGCGGGCGATGCCTATGCGCGCCAGTTTGCGCAGATGCTGGTGGACATGCCCCGGGATGCCGCACTGCCCGCGTCCTGTGCGCAAGCCTTCGCACTGCCTGCCGGGCAAGAAACGTCCATCTGCCGTGCGATGCGCGGAGAGTTCACCTTCATGTATTCATCGATAGCGATTGCCCGCGAGGATCGGACGCTGTTCTCGTCGCGGATGTCGAAGCTGCTGTCGCCATTGCTCTTCAGCGAAGAAATGACCGCCGCCAGTCTTGCGGAACCCCTCGCGTTCTACTGCCGCGCCGACACCCTTCGCGCGATGGCCGACGATGTGCCGATCACCAGTCCGGAGGCGCCGCAGGGCTACGCCCGGTTGGAGTGTCTGAGCAACATGTACGGTTGTGTGCTGGGTGGGATCGCATCGCCGGACTTCGACGACTACGCCGCGCAGGCGATGGATGCCAACGCCCGCCTGCGCTTGATCGCTGCATTGCTGCGCATGCGGGCCGATACTGCCGATACGCGTCCGTTCCCCGAGCGGTTGAAAGCTGCCGCCGGCGATACCGGCCTGGGCAACCGGCGCGTCGACATCGGTCCGGATGGGCGCAGCCTGCAGTTGCAGAATCACCGCAGCGGCCAAGCGCATTGGGACATTCCCCTGCCTGCGTATTTCCACACGCCCGCGGCAGCTTCACGCTGAGGACGTATCGCGTTTCCGGCGGACGTACAGCAGCTTGCGCGCAAGGGCGACGACTTCGCCCTCAGCGTCGACGATCCCGGTCTCGAACCAGTGCAGGTGCTTCTCGCCGCCGGCGGTCGCCGCACGGATGTCGTTGAGCGTCGCGTCGTCGAGCCGGAACTGCGCGCGCACGGTGCCGCGGCCGGGCTTGAGGAATGTGATCTCGCCGGCCTTGTCCCAGACGATGTAGTCGCGACCCAGCGCGTGGAACGCGAGCAGCATCCAGAACGGATCGGTCATCGCGAACAGGCTGCCGCCGAAGTGCACGCCCACGTAGTTGCGGTTCCACCAGTGCGCGCGCAGCTCGACTTCAGCGTGGCGCCAGTCTTCGGCGATCGCGCGGACACGCACGCCCGCGAACAGGAATGGCGGCCACAGATTCAGAACGTGGCGCAGACGGCGCGCCGTGATCGCACGTGCCATGGATCGATCAGACCAGCAGCAGCGACGACATCTTGCGACGGTACTGGCCGACCAGATCCTCGTCCTCGATGATCCGGAAGGCATCGATCAGCGCCTTGCGCGGCAGGCCCTCGTCGAACGTGCGATCGCGGCGCAGCATCTCCAGGAAGTGTTCGAGGCCTTCCTGCGAACGGCCGGCAACGATGTCGTGCACGCCGAGCAGGTGGCGCGCGCGCAGATCGCCGTCGTTGGCGGCGAGCGTCGCCAGCAGGGTCTCGACGGGCGGAGCGTCCTTCAGCAGCGCCGCGAAACCGAGGCGCGCGCGTGCGCGCACGGCACGATCGTCGGTCGAAAGATTGGCGGGCAGGGCGTCGAGCAACCGTTCGGCTTCCCCGGCGTCGCCGGTCTGCAGCAGGGCGATGGCCAGGTCGAGTTTCAAGGCATCGCTCTCCGGCGCAGCTTCGATCTCCTCACGCAGACGCGCGACCTCCGTGAGCGGATCGACAACCGGCGCCGCCGCCTCTTCGGCGATGACGGCTTCAACCTCGATGGGTTCGATGCCGTGATGTTTCAGGAACTCGCGCAGTTGGCCATCGGGCAGTGCGCCCTGGAAGCCATCGACCAGCTGGCCGTTCTTGACCAGCACCACGGTCGGGATCGAACGGATCTGGAAGGCGGCGCCCAGCTCCTGCTCGGCTTCGACATCGACTTTGGCCAGCAGGAACGCGCCACCGAACTCGGCCGCCAACGCCTCCAGCATCGGCCCGAGGGTTTTGCACGGGCCGCACCATTCGGCCCAGAAATCGAGCAGCACAGGCGTCTGCATGGAGCGCTGCAGGACGTCTTGCTCGAAGCTTGGCGCAGTGGCGTCGAAGACGTGGGGAGAAGAAGACATGCGGTGGTTCCGTGGGCGTGAATGTCGACTATGGTGCCAGCCGCCGACGATTCCAAGGTGGCGCCGTCCGGCCTGGACTTCGATCCGTGCAATTCATCGCTTGCGGCTCACTGCTTGAACAGCAGATTGGCCGGCGCGTACTGGTCCGTCAGCGGACGATATCCCTCGATTTCGGGCTGCGGATGCGACTGCAGCTCGCGCTTGAGGATGCCGATGGTGTGGAACCGGCCTTCCAATGCGGCGGCATTGTCCCGGGTCGTCGCATCGGCCGGCAGGCCGTCGCGGCCGGCCAGGATGATCCGGCTTCCCATCGCGACGTCGATGACACGGATCTGTCCGAAGACCGACTGGTACGTCGCTGCTTCGTAGGGCGCCAGCGGCCCGCTTGCGAACGTGTTCGAGGCGATCACGCCATGAGGCGAAAGCAGCGATTTCACCTCGCCGATGAATTCCCGCGTGAGCATGTGCTCCGGCACGTAGACCCGCTCGAACGCGTCGATGACGATCAGGTCGTAGCGGACCCCGGCGCGCAGCCGCCGGCGGACGAAAACCCGGCCGTCGCCGGTGAAGGTCCTGAGCGCGGGGTCTTCGCGATAACCGAAATACTGCTTCGCGACATCGACGACCGCCGGATCGAGTTCGATCACATCGATGCGCATCGACGGGTCGATGCGCCGCAGCGCGCGCGGGATCACGCCGCCGCCCAAGCCGATCACCAGCGCGCGCTTCGCGCCCGGATTGGCCACCAGGCCGGCGAACACGCCGCGCGAATATGGCAGCGCGAGCATGTCCGGGTCGGACAGCAGGATGCAGCTCTGCATCGTGCGGTGCCTGCCGAACGTCATGCAGCGGTAGCCGTTGAGCTCCACCACCATGAGGTCGCGGTACATCGATTTCTCGCGATGGACGATCCTGCCGTCGGCGGGATCCGGCGGGCGCGCGCAGCCCGCCAGCGCCAGCAGCAGGACCGCCAACAGTTCAAGGCGCATGCGGGCGGTATCCCGTCGTGTAGAGCCAGGCGCCGATCGCGAACGAGATCGCGATCAGGCCGACGATGATCGTGTTGATCTCGAACAGCAGCACCAGATAGAACGTCGTCAGGATCGTGCCGCCGGCGGAACCGAGCGTGGACGCGAAGTACAGCCGGCCGGCCGATTGCCCCGAGCGCTCGACGTTGTCGATCAACAGCCGCACCGCGTACGGCGACACCATGCCCGAGAACACGGTCGGCGCGCTGAACATCAGGAACGCGGCCAGCAGCGAGCCGTAGCGAGGGTCCTCGATCGAGAACGACAGCGCATCGAAGACGGCGTCGCCGAACAGGATGACCGGCAGCGCGAGCAATGCCTCCGCGATCAGCAGCAGCCCCAGTCCCCGCAGCGATGGCGAACGCAGCGAAAGCTGGCCGCCGATGAGGTAGCCGACCGCCAGCGCGGTCATGAACACGGCGATCAGTGCGCCCCAGACGAAGATCGAGCTGCCGAAGTAGGGCGCCAGCAGCCGTCCACCGAGCAGCTCCACACCCATCACGAAGAACCCGCTCCACGCGGCGGTGCTGTACAGCGCGGCATTGCGCCAGCGCCAGCGCGGCGATTGCACCGTGTCGAGCGGGCGTGATGGCGGCGCCGCGATTCCGGATTGGCTGGCGGACATGCGTGTTCCTTGGAAATTCGATTGGAGATTGTGCCAGCCGGGAGGAATTGCCGGTCGATGTAAAAAAGACTTGACATCAAAAAATATCAAAATGTATACTTCACTTTACATTTAGTATCCCTGAGGTGACTTCAATGACGATACCTGCTTGGACACGTGGTGCTTTGATCATGGTGGCGGGCTGCGCGCTGTGGATGCTGCTTGCCGGCCCGACACACGTCCTTGGGTGGGATGTGGGGCACCTCGGCATGATGCTGCTGATCGCCAGCGCCTCGGGTTTGCTCTATGTCGTCTCCCGGATGTCGGGAGAAGCCTTGCAGCACTCGGCGTCGCCGGCGGAATGGAAAGCACGGATCGGTATCGGCTTCACTGCGGTCGCCATGGTCTATTTTTTCGCGAAGATGCATGTGTTCAATGATGCGGTGCTGCCGCACGACCCGCACGTGAATGCGGTCGGCCGCAATCTCGTGATGTTACTGATCGCGTGGCTCATTCTGTCGGAGGTACTGGCTTCGCGCTGGAAAGGCGCAGTGGAAGAGGACGAACGCGATCGCGAGATCGCGGTCCTGGCTGCCAGATGGGGCCACAGCGCGCTGATCTTTTGCATCATCGGCATTGCGATGCTGGCCTTCACTCCAGCGGGCAGGCTCGAATGGGCGACACCGCGCATGATCGGTAACCTGCTGGTCTTCGCACTGATGTGGGGCTGGTTGTGCGAGTACGTGGCGATCCTGGCGTATTACTGGAATGATCGCAGGGGTGAAGCGCGATGAACAAGCAGGAGAAATTCGCCTGGATCCGTTTCGGGGGCACCGCGTTGGTGTTCGCATTCCTGTGCTGGAAACTGTTCTTCGCCGATGCGCCCGTCGGAGCCGATGGCTGGGAAGCGATCAAGAACAACGTGGTGAATCTGTTTTACGTCCTGATCTTCGCGGGCGCCGTGTTGACCTCGCCCCGAAAAGGCGTGGTCGCGGACGAGCACGACAGGGCGATCTCCGCGTCCGCCGCCAGGACAGCACTGGTCGCCTTGACGTTGATCGTCACCGTTTCGGCGACGATCGTCGGTATGGACCCATATGCCGATCTGTTGGCCATGCGTTCGACCGCATGGTTCGAGCACTACCTGCTGGCGTGCCTGGCGCTCGCGTGGTGGGTCGAGTCCTCGGTCTGCGTGTTCCACCATTGGCGAGACCGCCGATGACTGCGACGCCGATCGCCAACCACATCCGCCGCTTCCGGTTCGAGCGCGGTGAGATGACCCAGGAAGCGCTCGCTCAAGCCTGTGGCGTGACCCGGCAGACGATCATCGCACTGGAGGCCGGGCGCTACGCGCCATCGTTGGAATTGGCGTTCCGGATCGCGCGGACATTCGGCGTAAGCGTCGAGGACGTGTTCCAGTGGAAGGAAATCCAGTGAAGACAGCGGCCATGAACCGCGCCTCGCGATTCTGCGGCCTGGCTGCACTCGCCATGTTCGTCAGCGCTGCGACGCTTTTCGGCGCGATGCTCGGCGGCTATTCGCATCGCGAACAGCCCTTGGCGCTGCTCGGCGCCGTCGGCATTCCGCGGGCGCTGGCGTTCAATATTTTCGCCTTCGTACTGCCGGGATTGTCGGTGGCGGTCGTGTGCTGGACGATGCGTTCGTCGTTGCCGGCAACGACAGGCTGGCGCGCGCGGATCGGTACGCAACTCGGTGTGCTGTCGGCGCTGGCGTTCGCCGCGCAGGGCCTGTTCCCGCTCGATCCGGACGACCTCGGCGCTCAGGCCAACGCGCTGCATGCGCTGGCGTGGACCGTGTGGTGGATCGCTTTCGCGGCTGCGGGCGGACTGCTCGCGACCGGTGGGCCTTCGCGTGGGTTCAGGCGGGCGACGGCGGTGTTGGCGGTCGCAACGCTGGCGCTGGCATTGCTGCCGTGGCCGGGGGCGATGGCGGCGTTCGCGCCACGGTTGGCGTTCGTGGCCTGGTTCGTCTGGGGGATGCGGGTCGGCCGGGAAGCGCCGCTCAGCCGTGCTTGAGCTTCAGCCCCAGGATCGTCGCCGACAGCAGGAAGGTCACGACGTTCGCGAGGATCATCGGTATCGAATCCAACGCGATGCCGTAGACCAGCCACATCGCGATGCCGGCGGTGAAGACCACGTACATTCCCAACGAGATGCCTCGCGTGTCCTTCGTGCGGATGGTCTTGATCGCTTGCGGCACGAAGGCGAGGGTGGTCATCACGGCGGCCAGATAGCCGGCCCATTCCATGTTCGCCATCATCGGGCTCCCGCGCGTTCGGTCGCGGTGTGCCTGTAGATCACACCGTCCTTCATCACGAAGTCGACGTTCATCACCACACCGATGTCCTTCAGCGGATCGCCGGGCATCGCCACGATATCGGCGCGCTTGCCTGATTCGATCGTCCCCTGATCGTCGACGCCCAGCACTTCGGCGGCGAGCAGGGTTGCCGATTGCAGCGCGTACGTCGCTGGTATGCCGGCCTCGACCATCAACACGAATTCATGCGCATTGTCGCCGTGCGGGCTGACCCCAGAATCGGTGCCGAAGGCGATCTTCACGCCGGACTTGTAGGCCCGGGTGGCGGTGTCCTGGATCAGCGCGCCGATGCGCGCGGCCTTCGGCCGGATGACATCGGGAAAATAACCGTCGATCTTCGCTTTGTCGGCGACGAAGCGGCCGGCGGTGATCGTCGGCACATACCAGGTGCCTTTCTGCTTCATCAGCGCCATGATCTCGTCGTTCATGTAGGTGCCGTGCTCGATGCTGGTCACGCCGCCGAGCACCGCGCGTTTCATGCCTTCGGCACCGTGCGAATGCGCGGCGACCCGGTAGCCGTAATCGCGTGCGGTATCGACCACCGCGCGGATTTCGTCCACCGTGAACTGCGGCGCATCCCCCGATTTCGCATAGCTCAGCACGCCGCCGGTGGCGGTGATCTTGATGACGTCGCTGCCTTCCTTGTAGCGCTGGCGTACCGCTTGGCGCGCATCGTCGACCGAATTGACGATGCCCTCGATTGGGCCGGGCGGACCGATCATGTGGGCGAGGGTCGAGTTGTAACCGTTGGTGGGGTCGGCGTGACCACCGGTGGTACCGATGGCCTTGCCGGCGGCCCAGATGCGCGGGCCTTCGATCAGGCCCTGATTGATCGCATCGCGCAGATGCGGGGCGACTTCGCCACCGAGATCGCGCACGCTGGTGAAACCGGCCATCAGCGTCTTGCGCGCATAGCCGACCGAGCGGAATGCGAAATCGATCTGGTCGAGCCGGAACTCTTCCTCATAGGCGCGCGGGCTCGACTCTTCGCCGAGATGCACGTGCAGGTCGGTCCAGCCGGGTGTGCAGGTATGCCCGGCGAGGTCGATGGTGTTCGCACCGGCGATCTCGACGCGCCCGGTGCGGACTTCGGCGATCCTGCCGTCGCGCACGATCACCGTATGCGCGCCCAGCATCTGCGCCTTGCGGCTGTCGAAAAGATGCTCGCACTGGAGCGCGATCTCCGCGGCAGTGGCGTGCAGCGGTGCGAGGCAGAGAACCGCGACAGCGGCGGCGGGTACGGAACGATGCATGGCGGGATCCTCGATGGCTTCCCGCCGATCATAACGGTTAGCGGCGCACGGGTGGCCGGGCGCCGCAGTCGCCTCAGAGCTTGATCACCATCGGCTCGATCTTGACCGCAGGCAAGAGCCGCGCGGTGAAGTAACGGTCCTGGAAGTATTTGATCTTGTCGCACAGCACCGGGTGGGGAATGCCTTCGTAGAAGAAGATCTCCTTGTCGAAACCGATCGCCTTCAATTCCTGGGGCAGCATCAGCGCACGCCGTTCCTCGGATTCGCTGCGCGAGAATTCGCGTCCGCGGGTGAAGCTGTCCTTCTTGACGGTGGTGTAGCCGAGCATCTCGGAATAGTCGTTGGCGTCCTGCTGTTCGCGCGGGGCGTAGACGATCTGCAGCGCATGGTTGGTGATCATCGTGCGCGACAGGTCCTTGCCGTACGTGGCATCGAGCTGCGACATGCTCTGGATGATCGGCAGCAGGCGGATGTTGTAGCCGGCCATGTACGACACGGCGGTGGAGATGATGTCGACCTTGCCGATCGAGGTGAATTCGTCCATCAGCAACAGGCACTGGTGCTTCAGCTCCTTGTTGTTCTGCGGCAGTTCCTTGGTGTTGAGGTTGATCAGCTGGCTGAAGAACAGGTTGATGATCAGTCGGCTCTCGGCCAGCTTGTTGGGCTGGATGCCGATGTAGATCGTCATCTTCTTCTTGCGCACGTCGGTCAGCAGGAAATCGTCGGCGCTGGTCACCGCGTCGAGGATCGGGTTGATGAACGCGTTCAGCGGTTCCTTGAAGGTACCGAGGATCGATGCGAAGGTCTCGTCCGCCTGCGACAGCATGCCGGAGAACGCGGTCTTGGCATGGCTGCTGAGGAACGGACGCTGCGCCAGGTCCTTCAGGAACGGCTTGAGCTCGCTCTGCCCGTCGCCCGAGGACAGCCGGTAGATCGCACCGAGCGAAGGCGGCTTCGAGAACGGGAAACCGATCTTCTGGTCATCGTCGTATTTCTCGAACAGGTACAGGGTGAACGCCATGAACGCGTTGCGCGCCTGGCTGACCCAGAATTTCTGGTCCTCGGCGCCGTCCGGATACAGCATCGCCGCGATGCTCATCAGGTCGGACACGCGGAACGCGGGATCGCTGGAGACGTAGGTCAGCGGGTTCCAGCGATGGCTGCGGCGGTCTTCCGCGAACGGATTGAACAGATAGATCTCGTGGCCGACGCTCGCACGCCAGCCGCTGGTCAGGTCGAAGTTTTCCTGTTTGATGTCCAGCACCACCAGCGATTCCTGGTAGTCGAGGAGGTTCGGGATGACGATGCCCACGCCCTTGCCGGAGCGTGTCGGCGCCGCCAGGATCACGAATTGCTGGCCGCTCAGTCTCAGCAACTTGCCACCGAACTTGCCGACCACGATGCCGTTCTGCTCCGGCTTGAACATGCCTTTGCCTGCCAGATCGCCCCCGGTCGCGAAACGGGCGTCGCCGTGAAGCGCCTGCCCCCTGGGTTTCAGCACCAGGAAGACGAGGCCCATCCAGAGCACGAACGGCGTGCCGAAGCCGATCATGCCGCTGAGCTCGATCTTCTTCACGAACGGCCGGACCTGCGGCTGGTCGATGGCTTTGTAGTAGTGGAGCCATGTGTCCCAGGACAGCGGGACATGGGAGAGCTTGAATTGCATCAGCACGATATAGCCGGAGAGATACAGCCCCCCGGCCACGACAAGCAGCAACAGCGCCAAAAGGAAAAAGAGTTTGCCGATGGTATTGGATTTCTGCGTGCTCACGAGGCGGCGTCCTGCGGATATTCAGTAGCTCCGGGAGGCTTGGGCCCGGAGAGGAGAGGAAGGTCGGAGATATCTGTACGCAAATCCCACACTGCGGTAGCGGTGGGGGAGTCGATGGGTGTACGTTCGGGACATGACCTCGTGGGCCGTATCAGCGGACGAATCGCATTGATCGGGATGCGCATCGGATTGGTTTCAATTGCAACCTTCCTGAGCCATTCCCGCATGCACTTCCCCCTTGATCCGACAGTTCGTGATCTTACGGCATTCACCTGCGGGGTCGGCAAGCGGGGGTGCCGCTTGGCTTGATGGGCGGGAATAGGCTGGAAGTAAGGGGTCGCTGGCCTGATTTGAGACGGGGTTCGTGTTTTCAGGTAATCTTCAGGTACGCATTTCGTTGACAGTCGAAGTAGGGCTGGACACCATTGGTTCGGGCAAATGGAGGACAGGGGATGCCCCGAATTTTGATCACCACTGCAGCACCAGAACCGCAGCCTCGGACAGGAGGATTCCGTCTTGTTGCCCGGAATTGAACTCATGGGATGCCAGGGACTGGCCGTGCCTTCCGAGGTCATGCACCACGTCGTGCGTGTCGAGTCCTCCTACAACCCCTATGCCATCGGCGTGGTCGGCGGTCGCTTGGTCCGTCAGCCCAAGAATCTTCCCGAAGCGCTCGCGACCGTCCGCATGCTTGAAGGCCGCGGCTTCAATTTCTCCATAGGTCTGGCCCAGGTGAACCGTTACAACCTGGACAAGTACGGCCTCGACTCGTACGAGAAGGCCTTTGAACCCTGTGCCAATCTCAAGGCCGGTTCCAGGATCCTGGCCGAGTGCTACAAGCGCGCGGACGGCGACTGGGGAAAGTCATTCAGTTGCTACTATTCGGGCAACTTCTCGACGGGCTTCCGTCAGGGATATGTCCAGAAAATATACGCTTCCGTTCGCCAAGAGCGCGCAGGCGGCGACACGTCGCCGAGTTCGCCGGCGATCGAAGTCGTCGGTCGCGCGGCCCGGCGTACGGTACCTGTCGCCCGGCATCCGCTCTACAACCCCACGTCTTCGGCGGAGCAGGCCAGCATCGAGTCCCAGGCCGTGCCGTCGGTGCCCAGCCCCGCTGCGCCTTCTGCCGCCGCCGCTCCGTCCCGGACGCAGCGGGTGCCGTCCAGGACCGAATTCGTTGATCCGGTCGCCTCATTCCTTGCGGCGGGCCCGATGCCCCAGGCCACCGTCGCCGAAACCGCCGTGCCCGCACCCGCTCCCCAGCCTGTCCAGGCGGTCGGACGCGCGGTTCCGACCGCAGGTGTCGCGGGTGTCGCCAAGGTTGTCGCTTCGCAGGCGGCTTCCGCCGACGAACCGGCCACGGCCAAACGACGCGGCTCCGCCGGGGACAAGGCGTTCGTCGTCAGCGCCCCCGATCAAGATGAGGCTTTCGTGTTCTAACCCCCGTGCCCCGGGCCGATGCCGGCCGGGCACGCAGTTGTCGCAAGTACGCAATCGTCGCAAGTGTTTCACCCCACCAACCAAAGGAGAGTAGTCATGAAGAAGTTTTCGAAGTCGGTGTCCAAGGGCACTGCAGTCAACAGTATGATGAGCATGTTCAAAGCGATGCTGTTCGTCGCGCTGGTCTCGATGCCCCATTTGCTCTTCGCCCAGGCCATCGATTTCGGTGATACCTGCACGACCGTCAACAGCTTCTTCGAAGGTATCGAAGGCATGCTGAAGTTCATCTCGGTCCTCGTGATCACCGTCGCCATCATTTTCTGCGGCTACCAGATCGCGTTCGCCCACAAGCGCCTGTCCGACGTGGCTCCGATCTTCCTCGGCGCGGTGTTGATCGGTGGTGCCACCACGATCGCCACCATGCTGATGTCGTCCGACACCAACGCTTCCGCCAGCTGCTGATACCGGCGTGAACAGAAATGCCGTGTTCCGTGGCTGCACCCGTCCCCCGATGTTCCTGGGGGTGCCCTATATCCCGTTTTTCGTCGGGGCCGGGGGGGTGTTCCTGCTCGCGATATACTTTCACATCTTCCTGCTTCTGCTGGAGCCCGTCGTCATCTACATCATGCGAATGATGGCAAAGAGGGACGAAATGATCTTTCGTCTGCTCGGTCTGAATTTGCAGTTCCGGCTGCGCGCGCGCAACCGGAAGTTGCATGGTGGCGTATGGGTTTTTTCGCCGAATGCATATCGCAAGAGTCAGCCTGGTGCCAAGCGGTCGTTTTCCGGTCCGCATATCATCAGCGGAAGGTTGAGCGGCCCCGTGGTGAAACCTGCGGGCCGTCGGAACACGACAACGGCTTGAAACGGCTCCTCCCGGTGTTCTTCCGCAAGGCAGGACACCGGGAGGGTCGTCGTTACACCGCCAGACAAGTTTTCTGCACCGAAAACCCAGCGTCATGCTTGATACCAGCGGTAGCGGACCCGATCGCCGTCAACGTACGCGCCGGGCCGAAACCGCCCGGGATTTCATCCGTTTCACGTCAATGAGCAGGCGGTTCGTCCTGTCCCGTTCCGAGAAGCGCTTCTTCCAACTGTTTCATAGTCAGTCTCTACCCCTGAAGGCGCATGTTCACACCCGACACTTCCATCAGCGATTTCATACCGTTCTCCTCGCATGTCTCCCCCTCGGTGGTCAAGACGCGCGATGGCGACTATCTGGTTTCCTGGCACCTCGAGGGCTTGCCCTTCGTCGGTCGGGAAGAATGGGAACTCGAGCATCGGCACAACACCTTCAACCGGTTGCTGCAGACCTTGCGCGCGCCCGACTTCGTGAATGTCGCATTCTGGATCCACGATATCCGGCGCCGTCGGCGCGTGAACGTCAAGAGCAATTTCCGCCATCGTTTCAATCAGGAGATGTCGGATGCCTACTACTCCGCGCTCTCATCCCAGAAGATGATGCAGAACGATCTCTACATGACGATGATTTATCGTCCGGTGGTCGGCGGAAAGCGTTTCATGGAGAAGTCGGGCGATCACGCCAAGATCAAGGCCGAGGAAGAGCAGTCGATCACCAAGCTGCAGGAGCTCGCCGGCAACGTCGAAGCGGTGATCAAGGATTATTCCCCCTATCGCCTGGGCATGTACGAGGGCGCGAATGGGGTGGTGTTCTCCGAAACCCTTGAATTCCTCGGTTATATCGTCAATCGGATCGAAGAGCCGGTTCCCGTCCTGCACTCTCCGATCTACAACTACCTGCCCGTCAGCCGTCACATGTTCTCCTCGAAGAGCGGCGACTTCGTCATCAATTCCCCGAATGGCGTCAACCATTACGGCGCGATCCTCAACGTCAAGGAGTATGCCGACGCGACTTTCCCGGGCATCCTCAACGGCCTGAAGTACCTCGACTACGAATACGTCGTGACCCACTCCTTCAGCCCGATGGGCCGCCAGGATGCGTTGAAAGTACTCGACCGCACCAAGGGCATGATGATCTCCTCCGGCGACAAGGCGCTGAGTCAGATCGTCGAGTTGGACTATGCGATGGACCAGGTCTCATCCGGCAACTTCGTGCTGGGCGAGTACCACTTCACGATGACGATCTACGCCGAAAGCCAGGAAACCCTCGGGCAGCGCGTCGCGTCCACGCGCGCCGAGCTGTCCAACGCCGGTTTCGTGTCCGCAAAGGAGGATCTCGCAGTCGCGTCGTCCTTCTATTCGCAGCTTCCGGCGAACTGGAAATACCGTACGCGCATCGCGAATGTCAGTTCGCTGAATTTTCTCGGCCTGTCGCCGCTGCACAACTTCGCGTCGGGCAAGCGCGACAACAATCCGTGGGGCCAGTGCGTCACCACGCTGCAGACCACGAACGGCCAGCCTTATTACTTCAATTTCCACGCGACGCATCCGGCCGAAAACTCGCTGGGCGAGAAGGCGATCGCCAATACGATGGTGATCGGCAAGTCCGGTACAGGCAAGACCGCGCTGATCAACTTCCTGCTCAGCCAGGTGCAGAAGTACAACCCGTCGCCCACCATTTTCTTCTTCGACAAGGACCGCGGTGCCGAGATCTTCGTGCGCGCCTGCGGCGGCAACTATCTCGCGCTCGAGAACGGCGAGCCGACCGGATTCAATCCGTTCCAGTGCCAGCGCAACGAAAGCAACGTGCAATTCCTGGCCGGCCTCATCAAAGTGCTGATCGGCAAGAAGGATTACACCTCCCGCGACGAGGAAGACATCTCCCGTGCGGTGGAAAACATGCTCGATACCCCGATGCACCTGCGCAGCATGACCAACTTCCAGAAGAGCTTGCCGAACATGGGCGACGATGGGCTGTTCGCGCGTATGCGCAAATGGACCAATTCGGGGTCGCTCGGTTGGGTTTTCGACAATCCCGTCGACACCATCGACCTCCAGAAAGCCAATATCATCGGTTTCGATTACACCGACATCATCGACAACCCGGAAGTGCGGGTGCCGATCATCAATTATCTGCTCCACCGCCTCGAAGAATTGATCGATGGGCGTCCACTCATCTACGTGATGGACGAATTCTGGAAAATTCTCGACGGCGAGGGTGGACTCAAGGAATTCGCAAAGAACAAGCAAAAGACCATTCGTAAGCAGAACGGTCTCGGTATTTTCGCGACCCAGAGCCCTGAAGACGCACTGAAGAGCTCCATCGCAGCCGCGCTGATCGAACAGACCGCGACGATGATTCTCCTGCCGAATCCGAACGCCAGCCGCGAGGACTACATCGATGGTCTCAAACTGACCGACGCCGAATATCAGGTCATCAAAAGCCTGGATGAGCGTTCCCGTTGCTTCCTGGTCAAACAGGGGCATGCATCGAGTGTTTGCCAGCTGAATCTCCGTGGCATGGACGACGCGTTGGCGGTCATCTCCGCCTCGACCGACAACATCGAGATTCTGCGGCAGGTACTTGCCAGCAAGTCCCAGGAGAAGGGGGTCCACGAGGACGCTCTGCTTCCGGACGACTGGCTCGACGACTTCTATACCAATCGGAAAGGGTCGGGCAAACGCCCCGCTCAGCCGACTGGAAGTGGCCGCTTGGCGGCCGGAGCCTGATTTTGTGACCGAAATCGCGTTTTAAGACGTTATATTAGGTGCTTGATAGCCAATTGTTAAATCCGCCAGTTCTACGCCTGAAACCACACCGGAGGTGTCCCATGAAGACCGACCGCAAGTCCCGCAGTAACCGTAAGGCCCCGCTCATCACCAGCTTGGCGCTTGCCTGTGCTTTTGCGGCCGGCAACGCAGGGGCGGGCATTCCAGTGACCGATCTGGGCAACATGCCCAATCACATCATCACCCAGATCAACTCGCTTCTGAATCAGATCAACACCTATACGCAGAAATTCCAGGATTACACGCAGTACGCACGTGAAATCCAGCACATGACCCAGCAGCTCACGCAACTCGATCAGTTGTTCAATACGCTCGCCCTCTCGATGACACCGATCACCGAAAAAACCTCTCAGGATCTGAGCGACGCCATCGCCCAGCGATGCAGCGGCGGCAGCAGTTCGATGATCTCGGATATTTTCTCGACGATCGGCTTGGATATGAACGGCGATATCATTGGCCAGCAAAAGACCAAATGTAAGCAGATCGTGAATCTGCAATTCATGCAGTTCAATGAGCAGGTCAGGATGCTGAACAAGCTGAGACAGACGCAGTCTCAGATCGAGAGGATCCAGGGACAGATGGCCGGTTCCAGCGGCAATGGCCAGATGGACACCAACGTCGCCCAGACCGCGAAACTGACGGCGCAGGTGCTGGCCGATGCGCAATACACCGAGACGGTCATCAAGACATACGAAGGCATGATCAAGATGGTCGAGGAAGACCAGCGTCAGCTTGCGAAGCGCGGCATGAAGGGCGAAAACAGTGTCATCGGTACGATCGTATCCACTGCCGCTTTGGCAGGCGCGTTGGAAATCAACTGACATTCGCGCATAGGTCGATCGCAAAAGCTTAGTGGAACATCGGGCAGGCTTCGCCTGCCCGAACGTGGGAGCGGTGCCGTTGGCCTCAATCCGGGGCCACGGTCAACATATCGGGACAAAGGCGGAAATTTATGGGTAACCCCATGGCGAACTGGCTGGTAAATGCGGGTGGACAAATGCTCGATGCGTTGTTGCGTCCGGTGGCGCAATCGATCGGCGACCTTCTGTATTTCAAGCTGATCTACGACTTTGTCCGGAATGAGATTCAGGACTTCGGGCTCAACATGATGCAGTACGCATCCGGGGTTGTCGGAGGTGCCGCACTGGCGATATTGACGCTTTGGATCATGATCCAGGGCTTTCGTATCCTGACCGGGCAAAGCCGGGACTCCTTGATGGCTTTGGTCATGAACGCGCTGAAAGCCGGGCTGATCGTTTCCGCCGCCACAACCTTTGGACTTGCGGGTCCCGACGTCCATGATTTCCTGACCGTTGATTTGAAAGGCGCCATTACCGCCGTCGTGACGGGCGATTCCGGTACCACGGCCGAAGATCTGATCGATGACAATCTGGCGTGGATGCAGTTGGGTCTGTCGAGTATCGATGCCTTGCAGATCGTGAGTGACCCTACTCTGTATGCAGAAAAATCGCGGGCGATGTGGATGGTCGGCGTCGGTACCGCAGGGCCCGCGATGGTCGGCGGCGCGATGTTGCTGATGTACGAGGTCGCGCTGGCATTGTTCGTTGGTCTTGGGCCCATCTTCATCCTTTGCCTGTTGTTCGACGCGACCAAATCGTTGTTCCAGCGATGGCTCTTGTACGGGATCGGAACCATGTTCTCGTTGGCTGTTCTGGCGGCGATGGTCGCGATCGCGACGAAAACAGTGCTGGCCGTTGCGGAGGCGTTCTGGGCCACTGCGTTGATAGGAAGCCTGTTGGGTACGAATTTCAACTCCGGCTTCAGCAGCATGGCCCTGCAACAAGGTGGCGTCGGTCTGCTTCTGACCGTGTTGTTGATCAGCACGCCACCGATGGTCGCCAGCTTCTTCCAAGGCACGCTCGGCAGCTTCCATCCGTACGCGCAGATCAGTGGCAGCCATGGCGCGGCCCAAACCGGTGGCGGTCGAGGTCGCGGCAGTGATCACGGCAGTTACTACATGGGTAGTGGCGGTGGTGGCGGTGGCGGTGGTGGTGGCGGTGGCGGGCGTAATACCGGCTCCCAGGTCAGCCAGGATTCTGCTGTCGAAACATCAAGGCCCAACATCAGTGGCCGCGCCTCGACGGGTGGATACGGTACCGAAACTCCGAATCCGGATAGGATCAAGAGTTCACCGCCAGACAGGACCACTGCCTGAGCAGGCTGAACTGTTTCATTGTCGATATGCCATTGCAAGAAGCCTTTGCTATCGGTCTTCTTGCGTAACTGCCCAGTCGTCGGTGACATTCCGACGGCTGGGTGGCGTTGCACCGGGTTCCGTCAACTTGCTGCCCATGATGGCTTTGGAGCAGCGTCTTGAGAGCAATGGTTCGATCTCGAGCACGCCCGTTTTTCATGCGGGTCATGTTTCCGCTTCCCATATGAAGCGCCGCTCGACGAGTCGACATCGACGCAACAGCGCATGTGCCGACATCGCTTGTATGGGTTTCGGCTGTGGTACATCGCAAATTCAGGGATTCCCGGCTAAAAGATGACCCATGTTGCCGATGGCATTAGGTTAAGGAGATTTGGCATGGTGGGTCTGCGCTGTTCGTTTCTCGCTCTTTTGACAGCCTCGGTGTTGTGGCCGGTCACTGCTGCCGCTCAGACCTTCGTTTGTCCGAATGGCCCTGGTCCGGGCGAGATACAGGTCGGTACCACAGGCGGGTCCGGTGGTATTGCCGTCATTCCGATCTGCGCATCCGACGGCAGTGAAGATTCCTCCGAGGATGCGGACTCGCCTTCCGATGGTCCGGTCTGGGAGACGCGCTGGGGCGCCATCGCCAGAGGGAAGGCAGGCGGCTGGGGTGCGGTCAGCGACATGCTCAGCGAAAGAAGTGCCAAGCAGGCCGCGCTGAAGCAATGCGAAACCACTGCCAGCAGCAGACGTGCTGCCTGCAAAGTGTCCATCACCTACTACAACCAGTGTGCGGTGTACGTATGGGGATCGAGTGGCGGCGTATCGTCCTCGGCTGTCGACATCACGACTGCCAGCCAGCAAGCGCTCGCGCTTTGCGGCAAGACTTCGAGCGACTGCGAAATCCTATACAGCAATTGCAGTTATCCGAAGCAATTGAACTGAATCGACTGCACCTACTTATGGCTCCATCCGCCTCGCCGGATCGCTGATCTCCAATTCGCGCAGAATCACGCTGGCCTGCGTTCGGTTGCGTGCACCGAGTTTCTCGAAGATCGCACTGAGGTGGGCTTTGACCGTCCGCTCCTGTACGTCGAGACGGTCGGCGATCTGTTTGTTGAGCAGGCCTTCGGCGACCAGCGCGAGGACCCGGAACTGCTGCGGGGTGAGGCTGGCGAGGCGGGCGGCGAGATCGGCGTCGCCAGGCGCGGAACGTGCGCGCGCGACAGCCGGGCGCAACGCGGGCGGCAGCCATTCCTCGCAGCCGAGGACGGTGCGGATCGCATCGCGGAGCTCTTCGAGGCCGGCGCTTTTCGGAATATAGCCTGCGGCGCCGTGGTCCAGGGCGCGACGGATGATCTGCGGGTCCTCATTCGCCGAGACCAGGGCGACCGCCACGGCGGGATATTGCGCGCGGATGGCGGCAAGCCCGGCCAGTCCGTGGTTGCCGGGCATGTGCAGGTCGAGCAGGACCAGATCGATATCCGGCCGGGCATCGAGGATCTTCAGCACTTCGTCCAACGACGCGGCCTCGCAAGTGCTGACGTCGTCCGCAGCTTCGGCAGCCGCGCCGCGCAGCGCGGCGCGGAACAGCGGATGGTCGTCGGCGATCAACAGTTGCGGCATGGTGTTGCGGCCGTGGGGAGATTCAAGAACGCAAGCCTAACAGGGCGCGGCAGCGGCAGACCGTTGCTCGTTTGGTACCAAAGTACGATGCTGCGATTGCGCTCTCTTGATACTGTGCACGGTCATGAAACGTCTCGCCTCTCATATGGTCGCGTTCCGTCTCCCCATCGTGCTCGCCTTGGCATTGGGTTTGGCCGCTTGCGCCAGTGGTCCGCGTACTCCGGTGCGAGCGAATGATCTGGAGTCGACCATGTTCAGTGCCGAGCGCACGACCACGCATCGCGATGGCGATGACCTGCTGACGGCAGGGCTTGGCATCGCCGGGCTGCGTGGATTGGCGCCGCCGCCTTTTGCGGATAATGCCGCGCCGACTGCAGCGGAGCTGCGACGGCGGGCGATCTGGAGCAACTGGCGCGGGATCGCGGACCTTGCCCCGGGCGGTGGTTACGGGGATGTCTACGGTAGTACCGCGACTGTGCCGGGCCGCGAGTTTTCGGCGTTTGCCACCGTACCCGGTGCGCGCCACCCGCATCGGGTGCTGGTGCAGGTGCCCGATGGCTTCGACCGCAAGCGCCGCTGCGTATTGGTTGCCCCGTCTTCGGGTTCGCGCGGTGTCTACGGTGCGATCGCTGTCGCCGGCGCCTGGGGGCTGCCGAAAGGTTGTGCCGTGGCCTACACGGACAAGGGTACGGGTACGGATTATTTCGATCTCGATACCCGTAGCGGCGCGGGCGCCGATGGTGTTCCGATCACGGCCGGGCAGGGTGCCGATCTGGCTTTTGCGCCCGAGGCGTCGACCGGGATTTCGGGCGTCGCGTTCAAACATGCGCATTCGCAGGACAATCCTGAAGCCGATTGGGGCCGTCATGTGCGCCAGGCGGCGGAATTCGCGCTGCAATCGCTGAATCAAGCATTTCCCGAAGATGCGCCGTTCACGTTCGCCAACACCCGGATGATCGCGGTCGGTATTTCCAACGGCGGCGGCGCGGTACTGCGCGCTGCGGAAATGGAGAGCGGCGCTCCAGGCGAACGCTGGTTGGATGCCGTGGTCGCGGGCGAGCCGAGCGTGTTCGTCGGAGCCGCAGACAGTCGTGCGTTGTACGACTACACCACCGAAGCGGCGCTGTTGATGCCCTGTGCCCTGTTGGCGATGGACAATCTGCCGCAGCCTCCGTTGCAGGCACAGGCGCGAGGGGTCTGGGCGCAGCGCTGTGCCGCGCTGAAAGCGACCGGCATGATCGAGGGCGATGACACGGATGCGCAGGCACGCGACGCTCACTCGCGACTGCGTGCGCAAGGATGGACCGAGGAAGCGCTGCGTGCAGGCGCGCTGAGCGTCGGCTTCGACCTGTGGCGCGCGGTTGCTATCACCTACGCCTCGGCCTACGGCCGTTATGCCGCGGGCGAGCATCCCTGCGGCTTTTCCTATGCCATGCAGAATGCCGACACGACCGCACGCAGCGCGACCCCGCAGGAGCGCGCGTCCTGGTGGAGCGATGCCAGCGGTATTCCACCCGGTGCGGGCGTGGGCATCATCGATGAAGTCGCGAAGGTGGATCCCAGTGCCACGCGCCTGCGCTGCCTGCGCGATCTGTGGGGCGGCGCCTCCGCCGACGCGGACCGCGTACGCAAAGGCATCGCCGAAACCCGTGCCGGGCTACCGCGCGCCGGCTTGCCCGTGACGGTGATCCACGGTGTCGATGACGGCCTGATTCCGATGGCATTCACCAGCGCACCCTATGTTGCCCATGCGCGTGCGGCGGGGCGCGATGTGCGCTTCTGGCAGGTGCGCAACGCCCAGCACTTCGACGCGTTCCTCGGGCTGCCCGATTACGGTGCGCGCTATCTGCCGATGTTGCCTTACGTCTACGCTGCGCTGGATCGTACGCTCGCGGCGCTCGAAGGCAATGGACAATTGCCCGCCGACGCGATCATCGAGACCGTACCGCGCGCCGGCAAACCACTGACCGTCGAGCATCTGGCGATTCCGAAGCATTGACCAGTCGCGGGGCTTGCTCCCGGCAGGAGCGTTTGGCACGCTGGGAGCCGGCAAGTCGCGAGGGGCAGGCATGAAGTCGCGTCATACGGGTCAGCGTCATTTCTCGATGTTCCGGGATTTCCACCTCGCCGACTGGCTCACGCTCGCGAATGCGTTCTGCGGGGTATGCGCCGTGTTTTTCGCGATGCGATACATGCAATCGGGCGAGAAGCACGATCTGGTCTGGGGCATCAGCCTGGTGCCGCTGGCGTTCGTCTTCGACGCGCTCGATGGCCGCGTCGCGCGTTGGCGGCAATCCTCGTCGACGCTGGGCCGTGAGCTGGATTCCCTCGCCGACGTCATCTCGTTCGGGGTTGCGCCGGCTGCGCTGGGCTTTGCCGCCGGGTTGCAGGGGTTCTGGGATTGGATCGTACTGGGTTACTTCGTCTGCTGCGGCGTCAGCCGGCTCGCGCGCTACAACATCACCGCCGAGCAGTTGGCCGATGGCGCCGACAAGGTCAAATATTTCGAAGGCACGCCGATCCCGACCAGTCTCGTACTGGTGGTGATGCTGGTGATCGCGGCCGACGCAGGGCGCATCGGCGACGATTTCTGGTTCGGTGCCTATCAGGTGGGGCCGTGGATCCTGCATCCGCTGGTGTTCGTGTATGCGCTGTCCGGCTCGCTGATGGTCAGCAAGACCATCCGTATCCCGAAGTGGTGATCGCGCTCACCCGGATACCCGGCGCCGCCGTTGTTATCATGAGGTCCTCTGACCGGGAGCGATGCGATGTGGACTGCAGGCGGTGCGGGTGGTTCGGCGGGTGGGCCGGGTTTCGGTATGCCGGGTGATGTCGGGGCGCTGACCCAGCAATACTGGAAGGCGCTGAGCGAAGCGATGCGGTCGGCCGGCAGCGGCGCCCGTCCGCAGGACCCTTGGCAGGTTGCCATGGACAGTTGGTCGCAGCTGGCGGGCGGGGCCCGGCGCAACGATGCCAGCGACATGATCGAACGCTTCTCCGCGCAGGCCCGGCAGTGGTTCGGGATGATGCAGCAGGTCGCCGGGCAATTCGCCGGTCGCTCTGCGAGTGCTCAAGATATCGCTGGTGCCTGGAAGCAGGCGATGGGCGGTGGCGGCAATCCGTTCGCGAGTCTATTCACCGAGATGACCGGTCGCGGCCAGTCGGGTTTCGACCAGTGGTACCAGCAGGTTGCGCCGATGTTCAAAGGCATGTTCGGCGGCGGCATGTTCGACGGCAACGTGTTCGCCAACAACATGTTCGCCGGCATGCGCCCGGGCAGCATGTTCAACGACGGCATGCTCAATGACAGCATGCAGTCGATGCGGATGCCCGCATTCGGCCTGCATCGCGAACACCAGGAGCGGTGGCAGGCGCTGGCGGAAGCCCAGTTCGAGTTGCAGCGGAAGAACGAGGCCTACAACGCGCTGATGCTGGAAGCCGGCCGCGATGCCTTCGAGCGCTTCGAGCGCAAGCTTGCCGAGCGCAGCGAGCCCGGACGTCAATTGCAATCGGCGCGCGCGCTGTTCGACCTGTGGATCGACGCTGCCGAGGAAGCGTACGCCGAGATCGCGTTGTCGAGTGGCTTCCGGAAAGTGTACGGCGAGCTCGTCAATGCGCAGATGCGCGTGCGCGCCGGTGTCCAGCGCGAAGTGGAACTCTTCGGTGGTCTGTTCGGGATGCCCGGCCGCACCGAAGTCGATGGCGCGCACCGCAAGATCGCCGAACTCGAACGCCAGCTGCGGCGTCTGCGCGATGCAGTGCCCGTACAGCCCGTGCAAACGAAGCCGGCGCCGAAACGACCTGCGCCCGAGGATGCCGAGAAGGCCGTAGCGCCCGGGAAAACCGGGCCGACCCCGAAGCCGGCCGCGAAAGCAAAGCCGGCCGCGAAAAAGGCCACCGCCAGGAAAACCGTCGCGCCGAAACCCAAACCCTCGCGCGCGACCGCGAAGCCCACAGTCAAGCGCGCGCCGCGTCAGGCGATCGCTACGATCGCCATGCCCGAGCCGCTGAAACCGATGCCCGTCGCCAAGAACGCGAAGAGGAAGCGCTGACATGTACACACCTTTCGATGTCAGCCCCGAGAAACTGGCCGCCGAAGCGGCCACCGTGCAGCAGAAGCTCGGCGCCGGCCTCGCGACCCTGCGCGGAATGGACGATGTGCATTACGGCGTTACCGCGAAAGAAGAAGTCTGGCGCGACGGCAAGGTCGTGCTGTACCGCTTCAAGGGCGCGAACGCGCCCACCGCGAAAATCCCGCTGCTGATCTGCTACGCGCTGGTCAATCGACCGTACATGGTCGACCTGCAGGACGACCGCTCGCTGGTGAAGAATCTGCTGGCGCTCGGCGAGGACGTATACCTCATCGATTGGGGCTACACCGACCGCTCCGACCGTTTCCTCACGCTGGAGGATTACATCGAGCGCTTCCTCGGCGGCGCTGTTGATCATCTGCGCCGCTCGCACGGACTCGATGCGATCAATCTGCTCGGCATCTGCCAGGGCGGCGCTTTCTCGCTGACCTACAGCGCGTTGCATCCCGACCGGGTCAAGAACCTCATCACCATGGTCACGCCGGTGGATTTCCATACCGACGACAACATGCTGTCGCACTGGACCCGCGGGCTCGATATCGATCTGTTCGTCGACACGCTGGGCAATGTGCCGGCCGATCTGATGAATCTGTGCTACCTCACGCTCAAGCCTTACCGGCTGTTCGTGCAGAAGTACGTCGGCATGGTCGACATCCTCGACGACAGGAAGGCGATGGAGGATTTCCTGCGCATGGAGAAGTGGATCTTCGATTCGCCCGACCAGGCCGGCGAAGCCTTCCGCCAGTTCATCAAGCAGTACTACCAGGCCAATGGTTTCGTGAACGGGGGTATCGACATCGGCGGGCGCGAAGTGGATCTGGGTTTCGTCGACATGCCGGTGCTGAACATCTACGCCGAGCAGGATCACCTGGTACCGCCGTCGGCCTCGAAACCGATGAAAGGTCTGGTCGGAAGCACCGATTATTCGGAAGTGTCGTTCCGCGGCGGCCACATCGGCATCTATGTGTCCGGGCGTGCGCAGAAGGAAGTGCCATCGGCGATCCACGACTGGCTCGCGAAGCGCGCGAAATGAATCGTTGCCCGCGTTTTCTTGCCGTTTTCGCCGTTTTCGCGCTGTCGTTGGCCGCCGCCGCTGTTTCGGCGGCGCCAACGGCCAAGGCGCAGCATGAGATCGACGCGCTGATCGCAGGGCTCGGGAGTTCCGGCTGCGAATTCGAGCGCAACGGCAGTTGGCACGATGCCAAGGCTGCACGCGCGCATCTGCAGAAGAAATACGACTATCTGCGCAAGCGCGACATGGCCGACACCGCCGAGTTGTTCATCGAACGTGCGGCCAGCAAGAGCAGCATGAGCGGGAAAGCCTATCGCGTGCGCTGCCGGGGCAAAGCGGCCGAGCCCTCCGAACGCTGGTTCAGGCAGCGGCTGCAGACGTTGCGCGCCGCGCCGACGCACTAGACAATCGCCGCACACTTCAACGTCGAGACGACCATGACCGGAACCCGAACCCTTGCCCGGAGTCGCACCGACCGCGTGCTGGTCGGTGTCGTCGGTGGTATCGCCGCGCGCTTCGGCTGGAGCCCGACCCTGCTGCGGGTGACCTATGTTCTGGTGTCGGCGCTCTCTGCGGCATTTCCCGGAATACTGGTGTATCTGATCCTGTGGATGTTGATGCCGGAAGAGGGCAGCGCTTGAGCCCTTGGCAGCGCTGGTGGCTGCTCGCGTTCGGCGTGGTGTGGACCTTGCCCAACAGCCTGATCGGCGCGATCGCCGGTGTGGTCGCGATGCCGTTCGGCGCACGCCCGAAGTTCCACAAAGGCGATCTCGCCCTGGTCTTCCACGGATTTCCGTTGGGGCCGGGCGGCGCGATGACGCTGGGCAATGTGATGCTCAGTACGCACACGGATCTCGAGACGCTGTGCACGACCTACGCGCATCGCGCGGGTTGGTGCGTGCAGCCGAAGACGCGCATCGGCGACCACGAACGCGCGCACGTGCTGCAATACATGGCGCTGGGGCCGTTGTTCCTGCCGCTGTATCTGCTGTTCGGCGGTGTCAGCGTGCGCAACTGCTTCGAGCGCGCAGCCGACCGATATGCATTGACCGGTCGCGGCTGGTGGCCGTGGCTCAAAGTGAACTCCAAAGCCGCCATCGTGCGCATCGGCGATACGCGTACCCGGTAATCAGGGCTCAGTAGTCCGGCCGCAGCTTCACCGTCGACAGTTCGCGTTTCACGCTGCGCATGAAGATGCCGGGTGCGAACCATGTGTAGACGCAGAAACCCAGCCATGCGAACGACAGCGCAGGCGACCATGCGTCGAGGTCGTGATCGACCAATGCGATTCCGATGGCGCGGTAGACCAGATACATGCCGACCAGCAGCGCGATCGCGCGCTGGTTCGAGCCGGCCGAAATATAGCTCTGGAAACGCCACCACACGCCGAGCAGCCAGCTTTGCCTCGCCTTGACCGCAGCGAGCAGGGTCAGCGCACCTGCGTCGCTGGGGTCGTTCTGCAGCGCCCATACCGCATGTTCGCGCGCCTGCTCGGTGCGCCCGGCAGCCAGATCGCAATGACCGAGCAGGGTGAGCGCATCGACGTGTTCGGGATCGATTTCCAGCGCGCGCTCCGCATGCGTACGTGCCGCTTCGCGCCTGCCGCCGGCATATTCGATCCCGCCGTACTGGGCCCAGACACTGGCATCGTCGGGCGCGTATTCGCTGGCGCGGACGATTTCCGCCAGGGCGCGTTCGGGTTGCCCCCATACCTGGTACAGGCTTGCGGCAAGCCGGTAGTTTTCCGCGTGTTCCGGCGCCAGTGCCCGTGCGGCGTCGATATGCGCTTCGGCCTGCTTGAATGCGCGCCGCGCGATCCGCACCGACGCCATCGCGAGATGCGCGAGGTGGGAATCGGGGTCCAGCCCGAGCGCCTGCGAAGCTTCGAGATTCGCGGCGTGCAGACGCTTGCGCGCGACCAGGCAGAACGTGAGGATCGCGTGCGCGTCGCCGTGGTCCGGATCTTCGCCGAGTAAGCGGGTCAGGACGTCTATCGACTGGTCGATGTGTCCGCCGCGCATCAGGCGCAGGGCATGTTCGAGGAGACGGGCGATGCGGAGGCTGTCGTTCATCGCAATGCGATCGCCAGCAGGCCGGGCAGTTCGACTTCGGCGAACAGCGTGCGGCCGATCAGGAAGCACACCAGCAAGCCGACGGCGCCGTTGCGCAATACGCCGCCGTAATGGGTCACGATCTCGGCGCTGCGCGATTGCGAGAGATACAACGCGTAGCCGAGCGACAGTTTCACTGCGGGAAATGCCAGCGCCGCGTACTTCACCGCCGACCCCTGCAGGTATCCATGCTCGGCGGCCCAGCCGATGGCCAGGGCGGCCACCACGCAGCCAAGCAGACTCGCGACGATGTATCCCGCTTCGCGCAGCACGGCCGGGCTGCCGAGCGCACGGGCATTGAATGCGAACCAGAGCAGGCCGATGCCGTTGCCCGACAACATCAGCGCCATCAATGGCCACAGCGGATCGACCGCATAGCGGATCAGCCCGGTCGGGCGCGGTTCGTCGGGGATGCGGTAGCGCGCGAATGCCAAGAATCAGCCCTGCTTTTCGAGGAATTTCAGTACGTCGTCGTACTGCCCGCCCTGATTGGCATAGCGCGCGTGGTTGCGCGCGCTGGTCAGCCATTCGAGCGTGGTCGGTCGGATCTGTTCCATCGCTTCACGCAGATGGGTCATGCCGATCTCGCTTTCCTTGCCGGAGGCGATCGATTCCTCGATGGCTTCATCGGCGGCAGTGTCGACGAGGTTGCGCAGGTCAGCGCCGGAATGCCCGGAGGTGCGGCGCACGATGTCGCGCAGATCGAGGTTGCCCGCGACCGGCCGGCCGGCGAGCAGCAGTTCGAGGATGGTCTTGCGCGCTTCGGCATCCGGCGGCGGCACGAACAGCACGCGGTCGAAACGCCCGGGCCTTCGGAACGCCGGGTCCACCGCCCAGGGCACATTGGTCGCGCCGAGCACCAGCACGTGGTGGTTGTTCTGCGAGAAGCCGTCGAGTTCGGTGAGGAACTGGCTGACGACTTTCGCCGAGGTCGCCTCGCGCGCGTGCTGGCGCTTGCCGCCGATGGCTTCGATTTCGTCGAAGAAGATCACCGACGGCGCGGTGCGTCGCGCCTGCTCGAAGATTTCGTGCAGCTTGCGCTCGGATTCGCCGATATACATGTCCAGCACATCGGTGATCGAGATGTTGTAGAACTTCGCGCCGCATTCGCCGGCGGTGGCGCGCGCGAGCAGGGTCTTGCCGCAGCCCGGCGGGCCGTACAGCAGGATGCCGCCGCCGGATTGGCGCTTGAAGCGCTGGAACAGCGAGGGCTTCAGGAACGGGGTGATGATGCGGCGCCGGATTTCGCGCTTGACCTCTTCCAGCCCGCCGACATCGTCGAAACGGATCCGGGTCGTCGCGGGTTCCTGATAACGCACCGCATCGAAAGCGGAGGTGTCGTCGTTGGCGATGCTGGGTACCGCGCGCAGCCGCGCTTCCGTCAGCGAAACCACCTTGCCGCTGAGCTGCGACGCGAACGCCGCATCCTCGATCGCCGGATTGAGCGCGATTGCGGCCAGATAGGCCTCCTGGGCTTCGTTGCGCCGGCCTGCATCGAACGACAGTCGCGCTTTCGCCATCAAGGCATCGGCGGAATCCGGCGCTGCCAGGCCCAGCAGCCGGTCGTGTTCGCCGGCATCGGCGAGCAGACGCAGTGCGCGCTCGCGCAGGCCCTGTTCGGCAAGCAGATCGTCGCCACAAAGATCGAGCGCGACGATCAGGGCGTCCGCGTCCCGCTGCTCCAGGCAGGCATCGAGCACGAGCCCGCGCAGCGGCGCGTTGTCGGGCGTGGCGCGCAGCGCTGCGAGCAGCGCGTTCAGGGTATTGCTGGACATGAGGTGGCCGTCGTTTCGATGGGTTCAGTGCCGGATCGGGGCTCAGCGCCAGATCGACAGCTGCTCGGTGTCTGCGACCAGCATCGCATTGCCTGCCTTGCAGGCGAAGGCTTTGCCCAGTGCCGGCAGTTGCATCGCGGGTACGTTCGCGCGCCATTGTCCGGGCGGATAGGCCGAGAAGGCAGCGTGCGTGCTCGCGGTCTGCTGCGACAGTTGCTGCGCCCACAGTCGCGCCCAACCGCGGAAGAACTGCTGTTGATTCGCGGCCGTGGCCTGCGGCTCGGCTTTCTCGTAGGCGGCCCAGGCCAGTTCAAGGCCCGAAAGATCGATCGCGCTCTCGTCGCGCATGCGTGCGCCGTCGATTTTCAGCGCGGCGTTGCCCGGATAGGCGAAGCGGCCATAGACGCCCGCGAGCGGCGCGATCCGCGCGTCCCACGCGGCTGCGGTGGCCGGCGACCACCAGTCGCGCAGGGTTTCCGCAGCATCGATCCGGCGGCCCTTGGCATCGACCGCGCGACTCAGTTCGTGGCCGACCATCGCACCGAAACTGCCGTACTGCGCGGGGAGCGGCTGGCCCATGTCGAGCACCGGCGCTTGCAGCACCGCCGCAGTGATGAAGATCCGGTTGTGCGCGAGGTCGTAGCCCAGCGCGGGATACTGCGGCAGCACGTCCCAGCGACGATCGGCGCTGGCGCGGCCGATGCGTTTCATTTCTTCGCGGTGGTGCCAGGTCGACGCGATCAGGATGTTGCCGCCGAAACTGCCGCGACCCATCGGTTGGACCGTGAAATCCAGATCGGTGCGCGGTTTGCCGATTTCGATCTTCAAGCGATCGAGCTTCGAGCGCGCTTCGATCTTGGCCTGCGCGTCCATCCAGGTATTGCGTTCGATCGCGTTGCCCAACGATTCCCTGGCGCCGCGCGAGATCGCGTCCGCGCGCTCGCGGGTGGCGTCGGGCAGATGGCGCGCGACGTATTCCTGCGCCACCATCGCGCCTGCCGATGCGTTGATCGCGTCCAGGACCTGGCGCCAGCGCGGCGCGGGTTCGTCTTCACCGCGCAGAAGACGGCCGCGGAATTCGTGGTCGGCATCGCGCCACTGCTTGCTCAGGTACGGTGCCATCGTGTTGCCGACCTGGAAGCGCAGATAGGCCTGCCACTGCGCAGGCTTGAGGCTGCCGGCGAGCTTGTCGATCTGGGCGAACAGGGCGGTGTCGGCCATCGACACCTGTTCCGCAGTCACGTTCTGCGCTTTGAGGAAGGCAGCCAACTGCAGGTTGCGGTACTTCTTCGCGAAGTCCTTGGTCGGCACGGGATTGTAGTTGACTCTCAGGCCCTGCAACTGGGCCTGCGTCTTCGACAGACGCGCGATCCGGGTTTCGAGGTCGATGACGAGCTGCGCTTCGCCAGCGACCTTCGATTGCGGCGTGCCCGAGAGCACGAGGATCTTCTGCACATGGCCGTTGTAGCGGCCGAGCAGGGCCCGGGCATCGGCGTCGGTGCGGGTGTAGAAAGTGGGGTCGGGCAGGCCGAGGCCGCCCTGGGAGAAGTAGCCGAAGTAGGTGTCGAGATTCTTGAGGTCGATGTCCGAGGTGAAGTTGAACGCCACCGGGATCCCGACCTGATGCAGTGCCGCGATGGCCGGTGCCACGTCCTGCGGCTTCTTGATCGCGCCGATCCGCGCCAGCAGCGGTGCGATCGGCGCGGCGCCATCGCGATCGACGGCGGCTTCGTCCAGACCGCTGGCCCAGAAATCGCCGAGCAGCCTCTGCACCGGAGTCTGCGGCGATTTGGCTGCGGCTTCGAGCAGATCGCGCTGTTGCTGCTGCGCACGCGCCGCAAGTTCGCCGAGCGCGCTGACGCTGCCTTCGGACGGAACCGGATGCGATTTAAGCCAGTCCGCATTGGCGAACGTGTAGAGATCGGTGCAGCCGGTGACCGCCGGCGCGGCTTTCGGCGCGGGCGTCGCAGGCTTGCGTTTCTTGGCAGCATCCGCATTCGGCGCGGCGATCGCCATCACGAGACAGAGGGCAAGCGCGGCGGGGCGCAGGACGGGCAGGGTCGACATCGTGGCGGCGGTCCTTTTCGGGGGGCGCCGCAGTGTAGCAAGGGCGCGCGGGGCCCCGAACCCGCCTGCGTCACGTTCCGCAGGCCGCGCTGCGGTATCCGCTGCAATTCCGATCCGTGCGATGCCGTCGGATTCGCTGGATATGCAGGGTGCGGCCGTTGGTGCATTCGAAACAGTGTGCGTGGGCACCGGCATGCGCAATTCCCGCGCTGTCGGCACCTCCACGCGAGAACGGCTGCTGCGGATGCAGCCGCCCCGCGAATGATTCGCGATGGCTACAAGGTCACGATCGCGCCCTTCGCGATGATCGGACCGGTCGCCACACCCTGTGGTGCGCCGCCGATCGGCTCGAGCGTGATCGCGAGCACCGCGCCCTTCGCCAGCGCATCGCGCAACGTCTCGGGCACCTTGACCGTATGCGAACGGTCGATCGAGACGATGCCGAGCGATTTCGCGGTGCCGCCGGGCGGAATCAGCCACAGCTCGGGCACGCGGCCTTCGGCATCGGCAGGCGCGGGCACTGGCACCATCAGGACCGTGCCCTTGCCCGGGTCGACCGATGCCAGCCAACCGGGGCTGCCGTCGTCGTGGGCGAGGGTGGTGACCGGCTTCGGTGCGGACGGATCTTCGATCGCAGGCGTCGGCGGTGTCGGTTCGATTGCGATCGGGCCGGGCCCCGGGCCCGGCAGGGCATCGTCCCGGAACAGTCCCAGTGGGCCGATGACGATGGCGGCCAGCGCTGCCGCAGCCGCCAGACCGGTTGCGGCACGCCAGAATGCGGTGCTCTGCCAGAGTCGCGTGCGCGCCGGCGCGCTCGACGAATCCACTGCCGGCCAGCCAAGACGGCTGCGGATGCGTGGCCACAGATGCGGCGGCACATCGGCGAGGCCGCCGCTGTCGATCAGCGATGCCAACCGGTGTTCCCAATCGACGACGAGACGCGCGAAGCCCGGGTCGCGCGCGATCCGGCCGTGTACTTCCCGGCGGGTTTCGGCGTCGAGGACACCCAGCACGTATTCGCCGGCCAGCAGATCGGCCGAAGGCGGTTCCGGGCCGTCGAAATCCTGATCGTGGAAGTCGCGGACGTTCACGACTCCAGACACCCGCGCAGTTGCAGCAGGCCACGGCGGATCCAGCTTTTGACCGATCCCAGCGGCGATGCGATGCGCTGGGCCAGCTCCTCATAGGTCGAGCCATCGAAAAAAGCCGCCCGTATCAGCGACTGCCGGCGCGCATCGAGCTGGCGCATGCAGGCTTCGAGGCGGTCGCGCTCGTCGGCGGATACGGCGGTCTGCAGCGGTGTGGCGCCGCTGTCGGCGATATCGTCCGCGAATTCGATCGGGGCAAGCACGCCACGCGCAGGCTGGGCGCGGAGGCGATCGATGGCTTTGTTGCGGGCGATCATCGCCAACCATGCGATCGGGCTGGCGCGCGTCGCATCGAATTGGTGCGCCTTGTGCCAGATCGTGGTGAACACGTCCTGCAACACATCCTCAGCCTCGGTGCGATCCGACAACACCCGGACACAGATGCCGAGCAGCTTCGACGAAGTGGCGCGATACAGCGATTCGAAGGCATTCCGACTTCCGCCAGCGACTTCGATCAGCAGTGCGTCGAGCGCGGGCGGGTCCTGGGTGGTGTTGTCGGTGCGCAAATCGGGCATCCGGGATCCTGCACCATCGGGAGAGAGACAGCGGGTGATATTCGCGGACAACGTAGCGGACAGCAAGTGCGGGTTTTCCATCGTGCATTTGCGCATGATGGATGCGCGATCGCCATGCTTGCCGCCGATGTGGGCGCGCTGTGCGGTGAAACATGGCGGCGATATGTGCATGCCAGTGGATACGGCCTGTTGCGCGCGCCGGATGCAGCACTTCGCCGAAAACGAAGAAGGCCCGGGTTTCCCCGGGCCTTCGGTGTTGTGACGACACGGCCCGGCCGCGTCGCCCGGACTCACCAGATCACGATCCGCTTGTCACCGTCGCGGACCATCGCATCGCCGGCCTTGCACGAGAACGCTGCGGCGAACGCGGGATGGTTCGACGGCGAACCGATGGCGCGGAAGTTCGCCGGGGCGTGCGGGTCGGTGGTCAGGCGCACTTTCAGCTCGTCCGGAGTGAAGTTGCGGCGCCACACCGTGCCCCAGTTCAGGAAGAACCGCTGCTCGCGGTTGATGCCATCGATGTTCGCGTCGGGCTTGCCATCGGTCGCCGTCTTGAAGGCGTCGTAAGCCACCGCCAGACCGCCGAGGTCCGCGATGTTCTCGCCCAGGGTCAGGTTGCCGTTGACCTTCATGCCCGGGACGGCTTCATAACCGTCGAATTGGCTCACGAGCTTCTTGGTCAGGGCCGAGAAGCCGGTGGCGTCGGCCGGCGTCCACCAGTTCTCGAAGTTGCCGGTCGGGCCGAAACGGCTGCCCTGATCGTCGTAACCGTGGATCATTTCATGGCCGATCACCGCACCGATGCCGCCGTAGTTCAGCGCGTCGTCGGCCTTGGCATCGAAGAACGGCGGCTGCAGGATCGCCGCCGGGAACACGATCTCGTTCTGCTGCGGGTTGTAGTAGGCATTGACCGTCTGCGGGCTCATGCCCCATTCGGTCTTGTCCACCGGCTTGCCGATCTTCGACAGGTTCCACTGGTAATTGAACGCATTGGCGGCCAGCACGTTTTCGATGTAGCTGTTGCGCGTGGTTTCCAGACCCGTCCATTCGCGCCATTTGTCGGGGTAACCGATCTTCGGCGTGAAGCTGGACCATTTTTCCAGCGCTTTCTTCTTGGTCTCCGGGCTCATCCACGCCAGACCCTCGATCCTGCCCTTGAGCGACGCGCTGAGATTCTTGACCAGCTCATCCATCCGCGCCTTCGATTCGGCCGGGAACGCCACCTTCACGTACATCTGGCCCAGCGCTTCGCCGGCCTGGCCTTCGATCGTATCGAGCACGCGCTTCCAGCGCGGTTTCATCTCCTTCTGTCCACGCAATGCCTTGCGATAGAAGTTGAAGTTCTCCTGCACGAAGGCTTCGCTCAGGAACGGCGAAGCGCCGTCGACGGTCTGGAAGCGCAGGTAGCTCTTCCAGGCAGCGACCGGCGTATCGGCCAGCATCTTCGAGACTTCCGCGTGGAATTCCGGCATCGCCAGCGAGAACATCTTCGGTGCGGCGACGCCCTGCGATTCGAAGAATTTCGTCCACGAGAAATTCGGGGTGAGCTGGTCGGCCTTGGCCAGATCGACCGGGTTGTAATACAACTGCACATCGCGCGACAGCTCTTCGCTGGACTTCGACACTTTGGCCAGACGGGTTTCGAACGCGATCACATCCTTCGCCTGTTTGGCCGCGTCGGCGGCGGCGGTCCCGGACAGTTCCAGGACTTTGGCGACGTGCTGTTCATACGCAGCCAGCTTGTCCTGCTTGTCCTTGTCGAAGTAGTACGCCGGGTCGGGCAGGCCGAGGCCGCCCTGCGCGACATAGGCGATGTTCATCGACGAATCGTTGAAGTCGGCGTTCGGGCCGAAGCCGAACAGGCTGCCTTCGCCCTTCGCGAACGACTGCCGCAGATACTCGGCCACTGCAGGGCCATCCGCCAGGGCGTCGATGGCATCGAGACGGCTCTTGAGCGGGGCGATGCCCTGTGCGTTGATCTTGGCCTCGTCCATGCCGGTCGCCCAGAAGTCGCCGACGATCTTGTCGACGCCCTTGGCGTCCTTCATCGCGGCGGCCTGTTCGACCAGTTGGTGCTGCACCGCGAGCGAGCGCTCGCCCAACATTTCGAACGCGCCCCACGAAGTGCGGTCGCCCGGGATCGCATTGGCGGCCAGCCACTTGCCGTTGATGTAACCGCCAAAGTCGGTACAGGCATTCTTGGCGCTGTCGAGGTCGGACGGCTTGAACTGGTTGAACGGCGGCAGTTTGCTTTCGTCGAGGGTCAGTGCGGCTGCAGCCTGCGCGGCGGGCTCCGCAGTGGCAGGGGCGGCATCGTCCTTTTTGCACGCGGTCAAGGAAGCGGCGATGGCGAGGGACAGCATCAGCACGCGTGGTTTGAGGATCGAGGAGGCTTGAGCGTTCACGGAATCTCCGGCCCGGAGGGCTTTGCATGGATTGGCGGGCGCGCCTTGTTGGGCGACCCCCGACTTTAACTCGTCGCGGAGTCGGGTTCGGGTGTCGAAGGTCATGTTGCAGCCGTGTTCGTTGCGGTCTTCCCGGACCAGCAGCGGCCCGTGGTAAGTTGCGGCGGATGTGACCGGAACAGGCGAAAAGACAATGCGCGTACTCTTCCACGGCGCCGCCGGTGAAGTCACCGGTTCCCTGCACGAGATCGAAACCGGCGGCAAGCAACTGCTGATCGACTGCGGCATGATCCAGGGCAGCCCCGAGGCCGAGGCGCGGAATGCGGAGGCATTTCCGTTCGAGCCGTCGCGGATCGATGCGCTGATCCTCAGCCACGCCCACATCGACCATATCGGCCGGGTGCCGTTGCTGGTGCAACGCGGGTTCCGTGGCCCGATCTACGCCCAGACCGCGACCGCAGACCTGATGCCGGTGATGCTGATGGACGCCGCCGGCATCGCCGAAGGCGAGGCGATGCGCGCCAATCGCGATCGTCGTCGCGGCCAGCCCGAAGCCGTGCCGCTGTATACCAAGGACGATGTGCGCGTGGCGATGCAGCAGGTCGAAGCGATCCCCTACGACACCCGCACCGAACTCTTTCCGGGCGTGGAAATGTGCTTCCGCGACGCCGGCCACATCCTCGGATCGTGCAGCGTCGAGCTGTGGGGCGATGGCAAGAAGCTCGTATTCTCCGGCGACCTCGGCCCGAAAGGCACGCCGATCCTGCGCGACCCCGCGGTCATCACTGAAGCGGACCTCGTACTGATGGAATCGACCTACGGCGACCGTCTGCATCGCGAGCGCGCCGAAACCATCCACGAGCTCGAAGAGATCCTCGACGACGCCTGGCGATCCGGCGGCTGCGTGCTGATTCCGGCGTTCGCGGTCGGTCGCACGCAGGAGCTGCTGTACTGGTTCGCCAAGCACTGGGACGACTGGAAGATGTCGCGCTGGCAGATCTTCCTCGACAGCCCGATGGCCTCGAAGGTGGTCGATGTGTACGGTCGGCATCAGGAACTGTTCGACGACGAGGCCAAACAGGTCTGGCGCGCCCGCCCGAATCCGTTCAAGTTGCCGAACCTGCACATCACCGAGACCGTGGACGAGTCGATGGCGATCAACCGCATCGAACGCGGCGCGATCGTGATTGCGGGCTCGGGCATGGCCAACGCCGGGCGCATCCTGCATCACTTCAAGCACCGGCTGCATCGTCGCCAGACGCATGTCGTGTTCGTCGGCTATCAGGCCGAGGGCACGACCGGGCGACGGATCGTCGACGGCGCCAAGTGGGTGCGTATCCACGGGCACGATGTGCGCGTGAACGCGCAGCGGCACACGGTCGGTGGGCTGTCGGCGCATACCGATCAGCGCGGCCTCATGGACTGGTACGGCCAGTTCGCCGGACGACCACCGCTGGCGCTTGTCCACGGCGAGGACAAGGCGCGCGAGGCGCTGGCCGGTGAGTTGGGCGAGGCGTACGGGATCACCGCGACTTTGGCGCGGCCCGGACTGGAAATCGAACTCTGAGGCGTTCAAACTGAATGACGCAATGGGTGGTGCAGGCGATTTTTGCTGGCTTATCAAATACTTTTCGCGTACAGTTCCACTCGTTTCGCGCACGGCTGGCCCGTTTTCCTATGGCAGCCCGCTGCAACCCCGCTGATCGCAGCGACCGGTTCCGCAGCACTCTCCCGCACGTCTTTCGTCGCGCCGAACACGACCCGCCATGTGGCGCGTCGTTTCATTTTGCTCGCAGCGCGGTTTTGGAAAGCTCCGAGTAACGCTCCGCATTCGTTTGCGGTGCGGCATCTGCTTCTGGAGCTACAAACATGACATTCGAATCGCTCGGGCTTGCGCCTGCGCTTCTGCGCGCACTCGCGGAAAACAACTACACCACACCGACGCCGATCCAGGTCCAGGCGATCCCGCTGGCATTGGCCGGCCACGATCTTCTGGGCGGCGCCCAGACCGGAACCGGCAAGACCGCCGCGTTCGCGTTGCCGCTGCTGCAGCGTCTGGTCGAGGGCAACAAACCCGCCACCGGCCCGCGCAAGCCGCGCGCACTGATCCTGGTGCCGACCCGTGAGCTTGCGGTGCAGGTCGCCGACAGCGTTCGCAGCTACGGCAAGCACATGCGCCTCAATGTCACCACGATCTTCGGTGGCGCCGGCATGGGCCCGCAGGTCGACAACCTGCGTCGCGGCGTCGATATCCTGGTCGCGACCCCCGGCCGCCTCATCGATCACATGGAGCGCGGTTCGGCCAAGCTCGATGCGGTCGAGATCCTGATCCTGGACGAAGCCGACCGCATGCTCGACATGGGCTTCCTGCCGGCGATGAAGCGCATCCTCGGCCGTGTGCCCGCGCAGCGGCAGACGATGCTGTTCTCGGCCACGTTCGAGTCGCAGATCAAGCAGTTGGCCATGGAATTCATGCGCAACCCGCAGCAGGTGCAGGTGTCGACGCAGAATGCGATCGCCTCGACCATCACCCACCGCGTGCATCCGGTCGACGGTTCGCGCAAGCGCGATCTGCTGATCGACATCCTCACCAAGCGTCACGGCGACCAGGTCCTGATCTTCGGCAAGACCAAGCACGGCTGCAACCGTCTGGCCGAACAGCTCGAAACCGCCGGTCTGCCCGCGGTCGCGATCCATGGCAACAAGAGCCAGGCGCAGCGTCAGAAGGCGCTGAACCAGTTCAAATCCGGCAAGGCGCGGATTCTGGTCGCCACCGACGTCGCCGCTCGCGGTCTGGACATCCCGAATCTGCCGCTGGTGATCAACCACGACCTGCCGATGGTCGCCGAAGACTATATCCATCGCATCGGCCGCACCGGCCGCAACGGCATGCAGGGCGAAGCGCTGTCGCTGGTGTCGTCGGAAGAAGCCGGTCTGCTGCGTCAGATCCAGCGCCTGCTCAAGACCGATGTGGTGATGGACGTGGTCGAAGGCTTTTCGCCGAAGAACCCGCTTCGCATGGATGGTCCGATGCCGCCGATCAATCGGGGCGGCCACCAGCGTCCGGGCGGCAACAGCGCGCCGCGCAAGCCGAGCCATCGCCCGCACGGCAAACCGGCCGACCGCAGCGCGCACGCGCACGCAGGCCAGAAACCGCATCGTGGCGGAGCGGCGAAGCCCGGTGCTGCGAGGCGCGATTCGCGGGCTTGATTGTTTCGATCAATCGAATCGAGGTGATCGATTGACAAGAAAAAGGCCGGCATCGCCGGCCTTTTTCATTTGCAGGGTCAATGTCCGGAATCATGCCTGTGCCGCGAGTAGGCATGGTGCGCATGCTGCCTGTTGCGCTCGACATGCGCCCATACCGGGGGTCTGCGGGATTTCGGCACACAACGGACGTGTGGAAGCACACATGCCGACATGCTGCTGGAACGTTTCGTGGAAGGATCCCAGCGTCAACCATCGCATTCACAAGGAGTGAATCAACATGTCCCATGATCATCTTCCCTGCGCCGGCCCAAGAAGCGCTCTGAACGCTTTTTGCGTCCTGGTCCTCTCGTGCGGTCTGTCCGCTTGCGACCCGCCTTCGACGGCGGAGCTTGCCCATAAGGCCGATGCGTCTCCCGTTTCTGCCGAAGCGGATGTTTCGCCATCGGCTTCGACACGTGCTTTCGTGCAGTCTGCGGCGCCCGCCAGCGCGTCCGGGAAAGAGCAGGCACCGCCTGAAGTCGACGAAAATCCGCCGCTCGCATCGGAAGTCGAACTCACGCCGCGAGAGAAAGAGGGTAACCCCGAAGGCAACGCCGAGCTTGCCGTCCGTTACGAAAATGCGGAAATGCTCGGTGAAGAGGTCAAGTTCGTCATCGACAAGCGCGTATACCATCTGAAGCGCGATCCACGGGACTCGAAACGATTCGCCGCATTGATCGATTTCGATTTCGATCTGTTCGCGGTGGAGCAGGAAAATCGCAAACAGGAAATCGTGGAGGCAAAGGCCACGAAATTCCCGGTGTTCGAAGGACGCGAACTGGTGGCGGAAAGCGAATTCGAATTCATCGATCCGGAGTTCTTGAGGACGGCGCGCGACCGCTCGCTGCCGATAGCGATCCGCCAGAGCATGATTTCGCTCCCGATTTCGTTTCAGCAGAATCCTGCGAAGACGCTGATGATCACCGATCTTTCGGTGGTCCAGGATCCGACCCGCACATTCGACATCTGCGGCAATGTGGGCGACCCGGATGGCGCATGGACTTTCAAGACGTTGATGAAGGAAATGGCGAATCAAAGTTCGACCAGTGTGCACCCGGCCGATTTCGTCGAGGCTTGGCTGCAGACCTGGAATACGACGCATACGGGCACGCCGTTCCCGATTCCCGCGCGCACCAAAATGAACAACCTGGTGCTCAACCCATGGCCGCGTGACGCCAACGGCAGGCTTGATCTCGACCAGTCGCCGATGCGCCTGCTTGCGATCGTCAACCGCCTGGACCTGCGCAGTTCTTCGACCGGATCTTCGAGTTACGGCGGTTCTGGCGGCATCCCGGTCAATGCTGGCGAGGGTCGTTTCGTGTTCGGTGTCGTGAACCGCAACAATAATGGCGGATGCTCGAAGATGGACTTTACGATCATCCTGGAATACGAAATTCCGATCAATCAATGCACGGCGATCCGTAGCTATGCGCAAGAGTGGCTTGCCTTGGGCAACATCACGCTCGGAAGTGCTGCGTTCAATCCCGCGTTGCAAGCGATCACTGACCAGTTCACTCTGGCGGGCGCTGGCGGCACGAAGCCCAATGGCAGTGCGATCAAACAGATCCGCACGAACGAAATCGCATTGGGCAATGGATATGGCGGACCCATCGGTAGTGCTTCTGCGCTGTCGGGTCGGGCTCCGATCCCGAGCGGAGATCCGTGGGAGCTGAGGGAGTTTCATTTGCAGGGCGACAACATGCTGCATGTCGTCTCTACAAAAAACACGCCGCACCACACGCGCAACAACACGGCCTTGCTGGCCAGCTACATCAATTCGAATTTGTCGGCGATATTGAGCGGGACGCACATCGTGCCGAATTCATGGGCAAGTCAGCCATTCCTGACCGGTTCGACGCTCAATATGGCCGTCGTCGACAGTGCGGTCTGGAAAGCGCCTGGCGTTGTCAGCCCCCAAGCCAGGCACAAGTTTTCGTTGAATACGTGCGACTCATGCCATGCTGGCGAAACCCGCTACAACGGCAAGCCTGCGGTATCGTTCCCGTCAGGTTCGACGCCGGAAACCAATTTCGTGCATATCACTCCCCGCAATATCAATGTCCAGAGTCATTTGTCGAAGTTCCTGACCGGTGTTGGGACCCTGGTCGCGCCTTCGACCTTCCCGAAGGGGGACCCGACCATGCCGGCACCGTCATATACGACACGCAGTTTCGGTGACGTATTGCGTCGCCAGAGCGATCTGGCAGCCATGTCGAACCACAGCTGCAGCGCAAGCGCTCTTCTGCAGGAAGCCATGTTCCGCAGGTTGAACAATGCGCACTGAATCAGATTGTCGGTTTTGAAAACGAAGGGCCGGCATTGCCGGCCCTTCTTCATTCCGGTGCTGAACATGTCCCGATGTTTCAGCGCTTGCCCTTCGGTCCGCACTCCGCATCCTTGCCGAGCAATCCGCCGATGAAGCCGGGCTCTTCGCATTTTTCCGGCAGCGCCGGCGCGGGATTGCGCTTCGCCGCCTGCGCCGCCGCGCGCGCCTGGCGCATCTGTTCGAGTTTGAGCCGGATCTGCGGCAATGCCGCCAGCGCCGCTTTCTCGCCTTCGAGGATCGCACGGGCGCGCTGTTCGAAATCGGCGGGACCGATGTCGTTGACCCTGGGCCGGATGATGACATCGGCGCGGGAGAGTTCCTGCTCGCCGAGTTTCTGGCCCATGATCGTGATCGATTGATTCACCACGCCCAGCAGGTTCTCCGGGGTCTTGCCGGTGATGCGGGTGGAAATGTCCACGGCGATCACGAAGTCGGCGCCCAGTTGGCGGGCGGCGTCCACCGGCACCGGACTGACCACGCCGCCGTCGACGTAATGGAACGTGTCGATTTTCACCGGTTCGAACACGCCCGGAATGCTGCAGGACGCGCGTACGGCCTGGCCGACATTGCCGCGCACGAACACCGTGCGTGCGCCGGTTTCGAGCTGGGTCGAGACCACCGCGAACGGTTTCTTCATCCTGTCGAACGCGCGGTTGCCGACCATCTCGTTGACGTAATCCTGCAGCTTCTGGCCGCGGACCAGTCCGCCATTGAACAGGGTCACGTCGCGGATCCGCGCTTCGTCCAGCGCGACCGCGTGCTCCTGCATCTGGAATGCATCCATGCCGCTGGCGTAGAGCGCGCCGACCACGCTGCCGGCGCTGGTGCCGGACACCACTTCGGGCTTGAAGCCGTTGGCTTCGAGCATCTTGATCACGCCGATATGCGCGAAACCTTTCGCGGCGCCGCCGCCGAGGGCGATGCCGATGCGGATCTTCACCGGCGGTGCGGGCTGTGCAGGTTTCACGACGGGGGCGGGCTGCGTGGGTTTCGTGGCCTGACCGCCGCAGCCGGCGATCAGGGTCAGGGCGAAGGCGAGCAGCAGGCAACGCAGGGAAGTCATGGGCGATGATCGGAGAGGAAAGCCCGACCATGATCGCAGCAAAGCGCCGGACGCAGGTAATGCGGGCGATGCCACCGCTGTCCCTGCGCTGCCAGCATCGGGCGAACGGGCGCGATGCGGTCAGTACGTCGCCATCAGTGCCTGCTTCACATCGGCCGGCAGCACGATGGCTTCGGCGATGATCTTCGAGTTCTGATTGAACAACTCGCAGGCGCTTTCCGGCTGGACCTGCGCGCCGGTGGCGAAGTCCTTCATGTCCTGCTCCACCAGCGAGACGAATTCCGCCTGCAGTTTCGGCGCCATCGATTCCGGGTCGATGCCGGCGCGGGCCAGGATCTCGCGGGCGCGGGTCAGCTCGGCGCGGTGGGTCTGGTCGAAGGCGGTCACGAACGGGGTCAGATCGACGCCGCGTTGGCGGCAGTACGCGGGCCGGGCGCGGGTGTTCATGAAATACGAGCCGAAGAACAGCCCGGCGGCGGTGCGCGCGCGGGTTTCGCCGTCGCTGTCTTTCAGCATCGCGCTGGCCTGCCTGGTGGCCTCTTCCTTGATCGCGTCGCTCTGCGGCAGGTTTGGATTCTTCTGCGCGGCTTCGGTGCGCAGCTTGTCCATCTGCGTCTTGATCTCGGCGGCGGTGGGCTCGTTCATCCGTTCCGGCTTCAGCGCTTCGTAAAGCAGGATGCCGCCTACGAGACTGGCGACGACGACAACGGTGATGCCTGCGCTTTTCATGCCCGCTTCCCGGGAATCTGGATACCCGGGCAGTGTAGCGGGCTGATCGCAGTCCGTCGCAGTCGCGTCCGTCGATCACCAGAACGGATGCTCGCGCATCGGCAGCTTCTTCGGTGGGATCGCATCGGTGGCCTGCAGCACGAGCCCCCAGACGAAACTGGTGGCGAAGGTCATCGCGAACAGGAGCAGCCAGGTCAGCGGCAGCTTCCACCGCATCTCGCGCTGGGCGTCGAAGCGCTCGCGGACGAGAAAGGTCGCCAGCGCCATCGTCGCGCCATAGGCCAGTGCGACGAAGGCCCATAACAGCAGCCCCATCGGCATCGTCGACAGGCCGGCGATGAAGATCCTGCCCTGTTGCTCGATCAGGACCCCGTACAAACCGGAGGTGAGGAAGACCTGCAGCGTCGTGAACCCGGACCTGCGCAGCATCCACCACCACGTCAGCCACCACGATGCGTAGACACCGATCGCGATGACCAGATCCGGGATGAGCTGCGGATGGAACAGCGCGGGTTCCGGAGCGTCGCGCAGGTAGTTGTGTGCCCAGGCGCCGGTTTCCAACACAAGGCTCGCGAGCAGCATCGACAGCATCAGCGATGTTCCGGCGCCGCCGATGCGCGGCAGACGCCAGCCGCGCAGCACCGCCAGCACCAGCAACGGGTAGGGCAGCAATACCGGCGAATCCAGACACGCCAGCAGGACCAGCGCACCGCTCAGGGCGAACAGCAGGGTCCGGTTGCGCGACAAGGCGGTCTCCGTCGAGGGGCGGAGCCGGAGACTAGCGCGAGTGTTTGTCCGATGCGCGATACGGGATTTCCCGACAGCGGCGGATTTGCGGCACCTGATAACCTAGCGGTCATGCAGGAATCTCCCCAGAGCCTGCTGCGCCGCATCTTCGGCCATGCCGATTTCCGCGGCCCGCAGCAGGCGATCATCGAACACATCGCGGCCGGCGGCGACGCGCTGGTGCTCATGCCCACCGGCGGCGGCAAGTCGCTGTGCTATCAGGTGCCCGCGCTGCTGCGCGACGGCGTCGGCGTGGTGGTGTCGCCGCTGATCGCATTGATGCAGGATCAGGTCGAAGCCCTGCGCCAGGTCGGCGTGCGCGCCGAGTTCCTCAACTCCACGCTGGACGCCGAATCGGCGTCGCGGATCGAACGCGCGATGCTGGCCGGCGAACTCGATCTGCTGTACGTCGCGCCCGAGCGGCTGCTGACTTCACGTTTCCTGTCGCTGCTGGACCGCGCAAAAGTGGCGCTGTTCGCGATCGACGAGGCGCACTGCGTGTCGCAGTGGGGCCACGATTTCCGCCGCGAATACCGCGAACTCACGGTGCTGCACGAGCGTTGGCCCGACGTGCCGCGGATCGCGTTGACCGCGACCGCCGACCCGCCGACCCAGCGCGAGATCGCCGAACGCCTGCAGTTGGAAGACGCGCAGTGGTTCGTCAGTTCCTTCGACCGCCCCAACATCCGCTACACGGTGGTGCAGAAGGAGAACGGCAAGCGCCAACTGCTCGATTTCCTGCGCGAACATCGCGACGAGGCAGGCATCGTCTACTGCCTGTCGCGGCGCAAGGTCGATCAGACCGCCGAAACGCTTGCGGGCCTCGGGTTCAAGGCGCTGCCGTATCACGCCGGACTCGATGCCGAAGTGCGCGCCGCGAACCAGCGCCGATTCCTGCGCGAGGACGGCGTGGTGATGGTCGCGACCATCGCGTTCGGCATGGGCATCGACAAGCCCGATGTGCGTTTCGTCGCGCATGTCGATCTGCCGAAATCGCTCGAAGGCTATTACCAGGAAACCGGCCGCGCCGGTCGCGACGGCGAGCCCGCCGAAGCCTGGCTCTGCTACGGCCTTGGCGACATGGTGCTGCTCAAGCAGATGATCGAGCAGTCCGAAGCCGGCGAGGAGCGCAAGCAGTTGGAGCGCCGCAAGCTCGATCAACTGCTCGGCTACTGCGAATCGATGCAGTGCCGGCGCCAGGTGCTGCTGGCGGGCTTCGGCGAAACCTACCCGCAACCTTGCGGTTACTGCGACAACTGCCTGCAGCCGGCCAACAGTTGGGACGCGACCCAGGCCGCGCGCAAGGCGCTGAGCTGCGTTTACCGCACCGGCCAGCGTTTCGGCGCGGTGCATTTGATCGACGTGCTGCGCGGCGGCGAGGGCGAACGCATCCGCCAGTTCGGACACGACAAGCTCAGCACCTACGGTATCGGCGCCGACCTCGACGCCAAAACGTGGCGCGGCGTGTTCCGTCAGCTGGTCGCTGCGGGATTGCTGGAAGTCGATGCCGAAGGTTTCGGCGGCCTGCGTCTGACCGACGCCAGCCGCGTGGTGCTGACCGGCGGGCAGACGGTGGTGCTGCGCAAGGAGTTGCCCAGCAAGAAATCGCGGGACCGCGACAGCGGCCCGCGCACCGGCCTGCCTGTACAAGCGCAGGATCTGCATCTCTTCCAGGCGCTGCGCGATCTGCGTGCGCGACTCGCGAAGGAACAGAACGTCCCCGCCTACGTGATCTTCCACGACAGCACGCTACGCAATATCGCCGAACGTCGCCCCGATTCGATGGGCGAACTCGCGCAGGTCGGCGGCATCGGCGGCGCCAAGCTGGAGCGTTACGGCGCGGAGGTGTTGGAGGTGGTGCGGGAGCAGGGGTGAGCTGTCAAAGCCATGCTGTCGCTTGAGTATTTTTCCGATGGTCTGTCTGAAGGCGACCTCGGTTTCTGTCGTGCGGGGAGAGGTGCCGGATCAGCGATGCCGACCCCAATGCAGCACGTGTTGCGATATAAAGAGTGCTTTCGTGTGGATCGAGGAGTGCAGCCTGTGAGAAATAGAATATTCGGTGCGATTGGCGTGATTTGGGGGGCATTGATCTTGATCAATGGATTCCTGTCCTCGGCATCGGAAGCGGATTCGGCAGCCTACAAGAACGGCCAGACGGGTGCGTTGGTCTTCGGTGCCGTGTTGCTCGTTCTCGGCTTGTATTATTTTTTCAAGAAGCCAAAGCCGAAAAAATGATCGGGCCACGATCGAGATGCCAATGACGCAAAAGGCCACGCGAGAGCGTGGCCTTTTTACTTTCTATCGAAGGTTTCCCCTCGCGATGGCTCGTTGGAAGCCGTCGCTGCCAGATCGCGTCTCTGGCCTGGTGCCGAAGGAGGGACTCGAACCCTCACGCTTTTAAGGGCGGCGGATTTTGAGTCCGCTGCGTCTACCGATTCCGCCACTTCGGCGCGGGGCGGCAGTATAGCCGAGGTCGCCGTGGGCCGCGACGGGTCGGCGGCTCAGGCAGCGTGGTCCAGTTGCAACTGTTTGCTGGCATAGACATGCCAGCCGTCGCCGGCGGCGTCGAAGATGCCGCAGCAGGTCATCGTGCGCTGGTAGATGTGCAGCGAGACGGCGGTATCGGTGTCGCTGGCGTTGCGGATGGTGTGGTACTCGTGCGGCGGGATCAGGCTGCCGGCGGAGCCGGTGCCGGCGATCAGGCTGCCGACGTCGGTGAACCGATAGCGGTCGCCGCGTTGTTCGCTGAGGTCGTACTGGGTGATTTCGAGCTGGCCGTGCCAGACGCCTTCGACGCACCACAGTCCGGAATGGTCGTGGATCGGCGTGCCCTGTCCGGGCCCCCAGGTCATGGCGATGACGACGTAGCCGTGCTTCGGGCTGACGTAGAGTTCGCGGCGGGCGTAATGGCCTTCGACCGGGTCCAGCACGCAGGCGGGTAGTGCGACGGTGTTCTCGCGCATCATCCGGCACAGCGAACCGCGCAGGGCCTGGGCCACGGCGGCATGGTCGCCAAGGGCGACGGCGGCGTCGATGGATTCGATCAGATGGGCGCGGCCGGGGAAATCGAGCATCGTCATGACGAAATCCTATAAAGGCATTCTGCCGGGTTATGAGTCGGATTCTAGCAGCGTCGGCGGGTCATGGGCCGGCGGGCGCCGCATTCGTAGGAGCGGCTTCAGCCGCGAAGCCAGCGACGTTTCGGGCATGACGTTGAACGCAATCCAGGGGTGTCCCCGGATTGCGCTCGGCGGTAGCGCTGGCGTGTTGTGGGCTTCGCGGCTGAAGCCGCTCCTACAAGAGCGGTTCCTGCAAGAGCTGCGCCTGCAGAAGCCGGGCTTACAGGGAATCGAGGAATTCGCGGACGGCAGGTCCGAAGCGGGCGATATCGACGAGAAAGGCGTCGTGGCCCTGCGGCGATGGCAGCGCCAGGCAACGGGCGTCGACCCCGCCGGCGAGCAGACCGTCGGCGATTTCCTGCTGCTGCTGGATCGGGAACAGGATGTCGGTGTGCACGCCGATGGCGAGCGCGCGGTTCACGCGCAACCTGGACAGGCCCTGCTCGCAGGTGCCGTGGCAGGACTCTCCGAGGTCGAACCAGTCCATCGAGCGACTGAGATAGAGATAGCTGTTGGGGTCGAAGCGGCGGACGAAACGCCGCGCGTGGCCTTCGAGGTAGTTCTCGACCTCGAATTCGAGCCCGAACGGGTCGTCGCCGAGGCGGCGGTCGGAGTCCAGGCGCACGCGGCCGAAGCGGCCGTCCCACTCCAGCGCCGAGCGGTAGGTGATCACGCCGAGCTTGCGCGCCATGCGCATGCCGGCCTCGGGATAGGCCTCGTCGGTGTAGCCGCCGTTGCTCCACTGCGGGTCGAGCCGGATCGCTTCGCGCTGCAGCGAGCGGATGGCGATCGAGAACGGCAGCGCCCGGGCTGCGCCGGAGATGTTGATATGGCCATGGGCGATCCCCGGGAAGCGCTGGAGCACCGACAGCGCGACCATGCCGCCCATCGAATTGCCGATCACGCAGGCGAGGCGGCCGATTCCCAGGCTGTGGACCACGTGCGCGGCGGCGTCGGCGCAGTCTTCCACCGACAGATCGGGAAAGCCCAGGCGATAGGTCTGGCCGGTGGCTTGATCGATCGATCCGGGGCCCGTCGACCCCTTGCAACTGCCCAGCGAATTCACGCAGACCACGTACCAGCGGTCGGTGTCGATGGGTTTGCCGGGGCCCAGCATCGCTTCCCACCAGCCCGGATCGGGATTGTCGGCGTGGCTGGCGGCATGAGCATCGGGCGACAGCCCGGTGAGGATGAGGATGGCGTTGTCGCCAGCGGCGTTCAGTGCGCCCCAGGTCTCGTAGGCCATGCGCGCGCCGAGCAGGGCCCCGCCGCGTTTCATCGGGAACGGCGAGGGCAGCTCGAGGAAGCGGCTGCCGGCAGGTATGAATTCGGTCATCCGTGAAGTCTATCGATCCGGGCGGGAGCGCGGATCGTACGCGATGGGCCGCTGTATTCCGAGGGTGGCGAGGTGACAGTCACTCCATATCGCGGCCATCGAGCCAGACCAGGGTCGCGCGAACGGGGTAATGGTCGGAGCCGATGTCCGGGCCGCGGCTGGATCCCGCCTGCCGCCAGTGCATGGTGGCGAGGACATGATCGATCGGAATGCCGAAGACGCCACGTCCCCACACGGGCCATGTCGGCGCGTGGCAGGTGGCGCGGAACAGGCCGTCGTGCGTCGCGCCGATCATCGCGGTGGACCACGGCGTGGCATTGAGGTCGCCTGCGACGACGGTCGGAGTGCGTCCCGTCTGCTGCGCCAGCATCCGCAGCAGCGCATCGCGTTCGCCATGCCAATGCGGGGCCATCGGCGGCATCGGATGGACGGCGACGACCCGGATCGGCACATTCCCGCTCCTGATCATCGCGGTGAGGAATGGAATGCCGTCGGCGCTGGCGTGCAGTTCGACTGAGGTCAGCGGCGTGCGCGAGAGCAGGCCGATGCCGAATGGCGAATCGTCGGATGCGAACTCGCGATGCGGATAGTCGTCGCCGAGTTGGCGTACCAGCGCATCGGCATAGGCGGGCGTCAGCTCGCTGAGCATCACCACATCCGCAGGTTGCGCGCGCAGCCAGGCGACCAGCGGGGTGGGATCGCGATTGGCCAGGTTGACGTTCGCGGCAGCGACGATCAGCGCCGGTTTGCGGTCTTCCACGCGTTGCAGCGGCATGCTGGTGCTGAACAGCGGCAGCAGCGCCAGCGGTGCGAGCAGCAGCCATCGCCAGCTGCGCGCGGCGTACAGCAGACACAGCGCGAGCCAGCAGAGCGCGTACAACAGTTGCCAGTGCGCGGCGAGATCGAGCAACCACACCGTCGTATTCGAAGCCGGGGACCACAGGCGGCCGAGCAGCGGCAGCAGCAGACCGGACGCGCAGGGCAGGGCCAGCCAACGTGCGTGGCCGGCGACACGATGCATGCGGGACGCCGGTGCGGCGGTCATTCCGAGCCGAGCGTGAGCTTGACCGTTTGCTTCGCGGGCAACTGAACGCGCACGGATTTCGATTCCAGGTCGCCTTCCTGACGCATGGGATTGCCGCTCTCCGAGATGCGGGCGATCACGTCGACTTCCTGCAGCGCCGACAGCTTGGCCGTCGGCATCGGGCCATCGGCGTCGTCGAGCGTCACCGTCAGAGGCAGATCGGCGACGCTGTGTTTTTCCACCGCGACCGGCATCGGTGGACCGTTCGGGGCACGCGCGATCACGAATACGGTGGCGTCGCCGCGCAGCCGGACGCGCGCGGCGAATGCGGGATCCAGCGCGACCTCGACAACAATTCCCTTCGATGCAGGTCCTTTCGATGCGGGCGCGGCGGCGGGCTGCGGCAAGGGCGGCAGACCCGCGTCCTTGCGCGCGGCGTCGACTTCGGCGCGCAGCGTTGTCGCGTTGGCCGCATCGACCTGTGCGAGCAGCGGTTCCCACATCCGCGCCGCATCGGCGGGTTTGTCCTGCTGGCGCAGTGCGATCCCCATGAACAGGCGCGCGCGCTGGTGTTGCGGATCGATCTTGAGCGCATGCTGCAGATATTCGACCGCGCGCGGATCGAAGCGGCGCTGCGCGTCCGACTGCGCACGCGATTCCGCAGCGGCGGCGAGGAAATTCGCGTCGTCCGGCACGCGCTTCAGCACTTCGTCCCAAGCGTCGCGCGCCTGCTCGAACTTGCCGACGCGGGCGTAGGTGCTGGCCAACATCACCCAGCCTTCGTGATCCGGGAAGCTGTCGCGATTGCGCTCGAGCTGGGTCAGCGCCTGCTCGATATTCCGCGGACGTTCGACCATCGAGGCATCGAGCGCGCCCGGGTTGCCGACCAGCCGATAGATGCTGGCGGAGGTCAGCGTGAGCCCGGCGATCAGCAGCAGGGTGGACAGGCGCCTGGCGTGCCACAGCGGGCGCAGCACGAGACCGAAGACCAATAGCGTCGCGACGGCGCTGACCTGCGCGAAGATGAGGGAAGAGGACATCACCACTCCTGCGTGTCGTCGATCGGAGGCGGCGGCGTCTTGCCATCGCGGCGCAGCAGACGCCAGACCACGACGCCGCCGCCCAGCGCGAACAGCAGCGGGCCGAACCACAATAACCAGGTCGTGCCGCTGACCCGTGGCCGATACAGCACGAACTCGCCGTAGCGCGCGACCAGGAAGTCGCGCACGTCCGCATCGCTGCGGCCTTCGCGCATCAGCGCGAGCACTTCGTGGCGCAGATCGACCGCGATCTGCGCGTTGGAATCGGCCAGCGACTGGTTCTGGCACATCACGCAGCGCAGTTCCGCGACCAGATCGTGGAACCGCTGCGCTTCGGCGCTGTCGCGGAACTGCAGCGGCGCGGGGTCCGAGGCTTTCTGCGCGAATGCCGGTGCAGCGGCGAGCATCAGCAGCAGAACCAGCACGCAGCGGCGGAGCATCGCGATCATTGCTGGCGCTCCATGGTTTCGATCATGGGCAGCAATTCGTCGCGGACCATGCGCTCGTCCATGATCGCACTGCGCTTCCAGCGGACCACGCCCTTGGCATCGATCAGCACGTGATGCGGCGAGGTGAAGATTTCCATCCGGTTCGCGGTGCGTCCGGTGCCGTCGACGAGGGTGAATGCGTATGGATCGCCGTAATGTTCCAGCCATGCGTTGGCATCCTGCGGTTCGTCCTGGATATTGAAACCGATCACCTTGATCCGTTTGCTTTCGGCGAACCGGGCGACGGTCGGATGTTCTTCCTTGCAACCGTAGCACCAGCTCGACCAGGTGCTGAGCAGATAGGGCGTTCCGAGCAGTTCCTGCCGCGAGACCGTCCGCGCGGGGTCGCCCAGCGTCGGCATCGTGAACTCCGGAAGCGGTTGGCCGACCAGTCGCGATGCCGGCGGTTTGGTGTAGCTGCGATACGCGTAGTTCAGGACTTCCGCGCCGAAGGTCATGACGAACAGCAGGACGAAGAATGCCGCGATCATCCCCAGCCAGTGCTTGAGCGGCGGTCGCGTGGAGGTCCGCTGCGGCGGCTGCGGCAGGTGGTCGGTCGGCGTCGCCATCGTTATCGGCTGCGCTCTGCGGCGTCCAGTGCCGGCAGCAGTTCGTCGCGAACGATGGCATCGGTCATCGCGCCGACATGCTTCCAGCGCACGATGCCGTTCGCGTCGACCAGAAACGTTTCCGGCGCACCGTAGATGCCGAAATCGATCGCGGTGCCGCCTTCGACATCCGCCAACACCAGCCAGTAAGGATTGTTGAAGCGTTCCAGCCACGCCAGCGCGTCGGCCGGTTCGTCCTTCCAGTTGTAGCCGATCACGCGCAGCCGTTTGGTTTCGGCGAAGCGGGTGATCACCGGATGCTCGACCTGGCATTCCGCGCACCAGCTGCCCCACACGTTCAACAGATACGGCTGGCCGTGCAGTTCCTTCGAGGTCACGGTGCGGTTCGGCTCGTGCAGCACCGGCAGCGCGAACTCCGGCGCCGGTTTGCCGATCAGCGGCGAGGGCAGCGCTTCGCGGTTGTCGCGACGGCTGAGCCAGACGCCGGTCGCGAGCAGCGCGGCGATCGACAGGAATACGGCGAAGGGAAGCCAGCGTTTGGCGCGCATCAGTCTGCGCCTCCGTCGTTCACGGGTATCCCGTCGCCGATGCCGGGATCGTCCTGTCGGCCGCGCTTCTGTTCGCGCGCGCCCAATCTGGACAAGGTGCCTGCGTGATCGTCGGCGGCGGCGCGGGGTTTGCGGAAGCGCCGATCCACTGCGGTCACGAAACCACCGAGCGCCATCATGATCGCGCCCAGCCAGATCCAGCGGATGAAGGGTTTGATGTGCACGCGTACCGCCCAGGCATCGCCGCCCAGCGGTTCGCCGAGCGCGACGAACAGGTCGCGGCTCACGCCCGGGCGGATCGCCGCTTCGGTCATCACCTGGCCGCCGCTGGCGTATTCGCGTTTTTCCGGATGCAGCGTGATCACGGGTTGATCGTCGCGGAACACGGTCACGGTGCCGCGGCTCGCAGCGTAGTTCGGTCCCTGCAATCGCTCGACGCCATCGAAACGGAAACTGTCGCGGCCAAGGATCAGCGTCTGTCCCGGTTTCATCGCGATCTCGCGCTGCTGCACCTGCGCTTCCACCAGCAGCGCGCCGATCAGGAATACCGCGATGCCGCTGTGCGCCAGCACCATGCCGAGCATTTCCGGCGTCAGCGCGCTGCGGTGCGTGCGCAGCCGCTGCCAGACGAAGCGCGCGGTGCCGAATGCGATCCACACCGAACCGGCGACGCCGGCCGCGGTTTTCCAGGGGCCATTCGGCGCCTGGAAGTAGGCGATGGCCCCGGCCGCCAGCGCCAGCGCCGCCCACGGCAGCAGCAGACGCAGCGGGCGCGCGAGTTCGTCTCGCTGCCAGCGGATCAGCGGTCCCAACGGCAACAACAGCACGATCGGCGCCATCAGCACGATGAACATCAGCGAAAAATACGGCGGGCCGACCGAAATCTTGCCGAGCTCCAGCGCATCGGCCAGCAGCGGATACAGCGTGCCGATCAGCACCATCGCGCAGGCGGCGGTGAGGAAGACGTTGTTGAGCAGCAGCAGTGCTTCGCGCGATGCGCCGACGAAGGGCTTGCCGCCATCGACGTCCGGTGCGCGCAGCGCGTACAGCACCAGCGAACCGCCGACGACCAGCCCGAGGAAAATCAGGACGAACAGACCCCGTCCGGGGTCGGACGCGAACGCATGCACGCTGGTCAATACGCCCGAACGGACCAGGAACGTCCCGAGCAGCGACAGCGAGAACGTGGCGATCGCCAGCAGCAGGGTCCAACTGCGGAAACTGCCACGCTTCTCGGTGATCGCCTGCGAATGCAGCAGCGCAGCACCGGCCAGCCACGGCATGAAGCTCGCGTTCTCGACCGGATCCCAGAACCACCAGCCGCCCCAGCCCAGTTCGTAGTACGCCCACCAGCTGCCCAGCGCGATACCGATGGTCAGAAAGCCCCACGCGACATTGGTCCACGGTCGCGTCCAGCGCAGCCAGCGCGCGACTTCCTCCGGCTGCGAGGCGTTGCGATCGAGCAGCGCGGCGATCGCGAACGCGAACGGCACCGCGAAGCCGACGTAGCCCATGTAGAGCATCGGCGGATGCACGATCAGGCCGAAATCCTGCAGCAGCGGGTTGAGATCGCGGCCTTCGGCGGCGGCGGGCAGGATCCGCTCGAACGGGTTGCTGGTGAAGATCAGGAAGGCGAGGAAGCCGACGTTGATGATGCCCATCACCCCGAGCACGCGGGCGACCACCCGCACCGGCAGCGATTTCGAAAACATCGCGACCGCTGCGGTCCACAGCGAAAGGATCAGCGCCCACAGCAGCAGCGAACCTTCGTGTGCGCCCCACACGGCGGAATAGCGGTACACCATCGGCAGCAGCGAATTGGAATTCGTGGCGACATACCGCAACGAAAAGTCCTGCGCGACGAACGCCCAGGTCAGGATCGCGAAGGCCGCGCCGACCAGCACCAACTGCGCCCATGCCGTCGGTCGTGCGATGGCCATCCACGGCGCCAGTCCGCGCTGTGCACCCAGCAGCGGCAGGATCGCCTGCAGCGACGCGACCAGCAACGCGAGGATCAGCGCGACCTGGCCGAACTCCGGAAGCAGATGCATGCGCGCTCAGCGCTCCGGCATCGGCATCGGCGCTGTCGCGGCGGGTGTTCCCGCTGCAGCGGCGCCCGTCGCCTCGGGTACGTTGTGCTTCTTGTGCGCCAAACCCATCTTGTCGGCCACTTCCTTCGGCACGTAGGTCTCGTCGTGCTTGGCCAGCACCTGCTCGGCGATGAAGATCTGCCCGTCCATCCGCCCGGTCGCCACCACCGCCTGCTTCTCGCGGAACAGATCCGGAAGAATCCCGGTGTAGCGCACTTCCAGTTCGCCGTCGCCATCGGTCACTTTGAACCGCGCTTCCATCGAGCCTTCGGCGCGCTGGAGCGAATCGGCCGCCACCATGCCGCCGAGGCGGAACACCGCGTCGCCGGTCTTGACCTTCGCGCCCGCTTCGTCGGCGAGGATTTCGCTGGGCGTGTACAGATAGGCGACATTGCGCTGCAGCGCCAGCGTCACCAGCGCGGTCGCGGCGACGGCCGCAGCCAGCAGCAACAGCACCAGCACGAGGCGGCGTTTACGGGTGGGGTTCATCGTTGCAGCTCCGTGGGAATGGGCGCGTCTTGTTGCGCGGATGCGCGCCTCGCACGCAGAGAGACGTTGCGCAGGATACGGCGGATGCGCAGCAGCGGTGCGACCAGGTCCCACAGCAGCACCACCGCGAAGATCGCGTAGGCCGCGACGACATAGCCCAGATAGGTCATGGCCCACGCTCCGCTGCGGTGTCGATCCCCGCACGCTGCCGCACCCAGTCCTTGCCCGCTTCGCGTTCCAGATTGTCCGCGCGCGCCCGCAGCAGCAGCGAACCGACGAACCACAGCTTGGTCCCCAGCACGATCGCCACCAGCGGCGGAATCATGCTGGCATCCATGCTCGATTCGCCGAACATGCGGATGGTCTGGCCCTGGTGCAGCGAGTTCCACCAGGTCACCGAGTAGCGGATCACCGGCAGCAGCGCGACCCCGACGATCGCCAGCAGACCGGCGGCGCGCGCGGCGTTGCGGCGGTCGTCGATCGCCTGGTACAGACCGATCACGCCCAGATACAGGAACAGCAGGATCAGCTCGCTGGTCAGCCGCGGGTCCCATTCCCACCACGTGCCCCACATCGGCTTGCCCCAGATCGAGCCGGTGGCCAGGGTGATCACGGTGAAGGCCGCACCGATCGGCGCGCAGGCCATGGCCAGGATCTCGCACAGCTTGATCCGCCAGATCAGCGCGATGGCCGCATAGAACGCCATCAGCGCGAAGATGAACATGCTCATCCATGCCGAGGGCACATGGATGTAGAGGATGCGGAAGCTGTCGCCCTGCTGGTAATCGGCGGGAACGACGAACAAGCCCTGCCAGCCGCCCCAGAGCATGACCAGCACGCCCAGGCCGAAGCACCACGGCGCCCAGCGCGCCGCGAAGCGGTCGAAGTACGGCGGCGAACCGAGTTGGTGGAACCAGCGGACGAGGGGGTTCATGGGTGGGGCTTCATGTGCGACGGATCACTCGATCAAGCATTGGGGAGATGATGATGGCGGAGTTTGAATGGCCGAGCAGTGTCGTGGTGCGAAGATGCCGGGTGACCCACGCCTCAATTCACCGCGATCCGGATCGCAGCCGCTGCAGTCAGCGGTGCGAGCACCATCGCGACGATCAGGCCCGCGCCCAGGAACAGCATCGGTCCAACCGCATCCATGCCCTGAGCGCTTGCGGCGACACTGCCGGCACCGAACACCAGCACCGGCACGTACAGCGGCAAGGCGAGCAACCCCACTAGGATACCGGAGCGGCGCATGCCGACCGTCAGCGCCGCGATCACCGCGCCGATCAGACTCAACAGTGGTGTCCCCAGCGCCAGGCCGGTCATCAGGATCGGCAATTGCGCATGCGGTAGGTGCATGAGTTCGGCGAGGAAAGGCGTGGCCAGCAACAGCGGCCACGCGGTCGTCGCCCAGTGCATGAACGTGCGTACCGCAACCAGCCAAGCCAGTGGTACCGGCGCGAGCATCCACTGTTCCAGCGAACCGTCTTCGGCATCGCTGCGGAACAGGGTATCCAGCGCCAACAGCCCGGCCAGCAGCGCCGCGACCCAGAGCACGCCAGCGGCGACTTTGGCCTGCAGCGGTGGGTCGTTGCCCAGCGCCAGCGCGAACAGCACCACCACCATCAAAGCGAACAATGCCGGCTGCAGCGCGTCCCCGCGACGGCGCCAGAGCAGGCGCAGATCGCGGGCGAGCAGGGCGCGGGCGGCCTCCAGCAGGGTGGGCGCACTGCCGGCGATGGTCATGCGTGGCGGATGCAGCGGCGATGCGCTCATGCCGCCCGCCTCATGATCAGTTCGCGGGTGCGCACCGGTGGCGCAGCGTAGGCGCCGTGGGTCGTGACCAGTGCCGCGCCGCCTTCGCGCAGATGCGCCTGGACCATGCGGTTGACCAGTTCGATGCCGCCGAGATCGAGATTCGCGTACGGCTCGTCCAGCAGCCAGACCGGCGCCGGCGACAGCCAGATCCGTGCCAGCGAAAGACGTTTTTTCTGGCCCGCCGAGAGTTGGCGGGCGAGGGCGTCCTGGTAACCATCGAGGCCGACGATCCGCATCGCCGCATCGGGCGATTGGCCGTGGCGATGCCCCTGCAGCCCGGACAGGAATTCGAGGTTTTCCAACGCGCCGAGATCGGCCTTGAGCGCCGGCAAATGACCGAGATAGGCCAGTGCGCGAGTGCGCGCCGGAGCGTCGGTGCCATGGCCGTCGACCTCGATCCGGCCGGCCTCGGGACGCAGCAGGCCGGCAAGCACCCGCAGCAGCGTGGTCTTGCCTGCGCCGTTGTCGCCGCGGATCAGCAGAGCTTCGCCGGCATCGACCGTGAAATCGAGCGGACCGAACACCGGCTCGTCATTGCGGGCGAAGCTGAGACCGAGCGCTGCGAGCAGGGGGGTGGCGCGGAGGGATGGATCGGTCATCGACAGTCATCGGCCGGGTCGCGGCTGTGTTCCAGCCTGAACCGGCGATTTTACGTGCTGAGTGCCGGGATTGCTCCGTCCTTGGCCGACGCGGCGCAAAAACCGTCCCCGAGCCAGTCGATATACGGCTGTTCGACGAGCATTTCGGGCCGTGCCGCACGCATCCGCAGACGTACCGGTGCCTCGCGCGGCCATAGCAGCGTGCCGATCTGGCCGAAGCGGCGGGCCAGCGCATCGAATGTCGATTCTCCGGGCTCGATGACCAGCCAGTTCTGCGCACGCCAACTGCGATTGCGGCCCATGACGAAACCCGGTCTGTAGCGCAGGCCGAGCTGGTCCAGTGCGCGTTGCAGTTCGCGGTCCGCGGAGCGGTTCTCGGCGTCGTTGAGTGCGAAGTTGCCGGGATTGGAGGCGCTGAGCATCCCGAAACGTGTCGCGTCCGGAAATGCGTCGTCGAGCTCGCGGGCATGTTCGCCGATCTGGATCGGCCACCAGCGGCCATCGATCTCCCACTTGTAACCGGCTGCCGTGTAGATGGCGGCCAAAGTGGCGAGAGGAGGGAGGGGAGGCGCTTCGGTCACGTCCTGATACGACAACTGATTCACCGGAGTGATGGCTGGGCCCGGAATGGTAGGTGGACGATATTGGAGCAGGAGCTCGGATCGTGACCCTGGGCTCGGCGTCTGTTCAGCCTCGCAGCCAGTCGATATCGGCGTGGTGCGCGAATTCGCGCGGCCGGGTCGCGTCCACCCGCAGTCTGACCGCATCCAGTGCCGTCCAGTGCAGCGTGGCCAGTTGTCCATAGCGGCGCGAAAGCGTATCGAACCCGGACAGCGGCAGATCGACCACCAGCCAGCTCGGTTCGCGCCAGGAGCGATTCACGGCCGACGAAAACGCGGGCTGGAATCTCCGTCCGCAGCCGAGCAGGTCCTGCTGCAGCGTATCGTCGGCCGCGCGGTTGGCGGCTTCGGGGCGCTCGACGGAATGGGGGTTCCAGGCGGACAGCAGGCCGAACTGCGTGGCGTGGGGAAACCGGCGGGCGGCATCCGGCGCCCGCTCGCCGATGCGCAGATTCAACCAGTCGCCGTCCATCTCCCAGCGGTATTCCGCAGCAAGATAGGCGCGCACCAGTTCGGCGATCCGGGCTTCGCCGGTGTACGGTGTGGACGATGGCATGGGTCAAGGTTTAACCCGGATGCGTGGCCCCGTAAACTCTGGCGCCCGTATGCGAAGCTGTGCTACGCGCCATCGCGCACGACTTCAGTATCGACTTTCTCCCCGGACCCCAGCATGCCGCAGACCAAGTTGCCCAAGGTGGGCACCACCATCTTCACCGTGATGTCGCAGCTCGCGGCCGAACACGGCGCCATCAACCTCGGCCAGGGGTTTCCCGACTTCCCGGTGCCGCCACGGCTGGTCGATGAATTGGACAAGGCGATGCGCGCCGGGCACAACCAGTATTCGATGATGACCGGCATCCCCGCGCTGCGCCGGGCCATCGCCGGGAAGACCGCGCGCGTCTACGGCGTATTGCCCGATGCCGACAGCGAAATCACCGTCACCAGCGGCGCCACCGAGGCGATCTTCAACGCGATCCACGCGGTGGTGCGCGCCGGCGAGGAAGTCATCGTCCTCGATCCCTGCTACGACTGCTATGAGCCGGCGATCGATCTGGCCGGCGCGCGCGCGGTGCATGTCCCGCTCGACCCGCAGACCTTCGCGCCCGACTGGCAGCGCGTGCGCGACGCCATCGGCCCGAAGACGCGGATGCTGATGATCAACAGTCCGCACAATCCGTCCGGCGCGATGTTGACCGCCGACGACATGGCGATCGTCGCCGAGCTGCTGCGCGACACCGGCATCTGGCTGCTGTCGGACGAGGTCTACGAACATATCGTCTTCGATGGTGCGCGGCACGAATCCGCGCTGCGTTACCCGGAGCTGCGCGAACGCGCGTTCGTGATCTCCAGTTTCGGCAAGACCTATCACTGCACTGGCTGGAAAGTCGGCTACTGCATCGCGCCGCCCGCGTTGAGCGCGGAATTCCGCAAAGTGCATCAGTACAACGTGTTCTGCACCTTCCATCCGGCGCAGCACGCGTTCGCGGCGATGATCGATGCCGAGCCCGAACACTACGAACAGTTGGGCGCGTTCTACCAGTCCAAGCGCAACCGTTTCCGCGAGCAGTTGCTGACGACGAAGCTCAAGCCGCTGCCGGTGCCGGGCGGTTATTTCCAACTGGTCGATTATTCGGCGATCAGCGACCTTGACGATGCCGCATTCTGCCGCTGGCTGACCACCGAGAAAGGCGTCGCCGCGATTCCGCTGTCGCCGTTCTACGAAACGCCTCCGGATGGACAGCGTCTCGCGCGACTGTGCTTCGCGAAGAACGACAGCACGCTCGACGGTGCGATCGAACGTCTGCAGAGGCTTTGACATGAACGACCTCCGCATCACCCTCGTCCAGGGCGCTACCCGCTGGCACGATCCCGCCGCCAATCGCGAGTACTACGGGCATCTGATCGCGCCGCTGCACGATCGGACCGATCTGGTATTGCTGCCGGAAACCTTCACCAGCGGTTTCTCCAACGACATCATCGCCCAGGCCGAAACCATGGATGGCCCGACCGTCGCATGGGTGCGCGAACAGGCGCGCGTACTGAACGCCGCAGTCTGCGGCAGCGTGCAGTTGCGCGAAGGCGATGGTGTCTACAACAGACTGTTGTTCGCAATGCCGGACGGCGAGCTGCAGACCTACGACAAGCGCCACCTGTTCCGCTTCGGCCGCGAGCACGAACGCTACGCCGCCGGTCGAGATCGTCTGACGCTCGACTGGCGCGGCTGGCGGATCTGCCCGATGGTCTGCTACGACCTGCGTTTCCCGGTGTTCTCGCGCAACCGTTACGACGTGGAGCGGCCGGGGCAACTCGATTACGACCTGCTGCTGTACGTCGCCAACTGGCCCTCGGCCCGCGCTTATCCGTGGAAGACCCTGCTGCGCGCGCGGGCCATCGAAAATCTCTGTTATGTCGCCGGTCTCAACCGTGTCGGCACCGACGGCAATCACCTGCATTATTCCGGCGACAGCGCGGTGGTCGATTTCCTCGGTCACCCGGTCAGCGAATGCACGGACGAAGAAGTCGTCGTCACCACGACGCTGCAGGCGAAGGAACTCGCCGCGCACCGGGAACGGTTTCCGGCGATGCTGGATGGAGACAGCTTCGAGCTGAAATGAGCACCGGAATCCGTGCTGCCAGGGGCTGCTTGGCCATGGAAAGCATGGATGGACGGTCAGAACGCTTGCGTATGGAGACTGAAGCCGTCTAAGTTGGGACAACAGGGGCTGAACCCGCGTCCGTGGGCCATCCCGGATCGATCGCGGCAATGCAGGAGCACGACATGAATGTCAGGGCTTGTCTGGGATTAGGATTGTTACTTCTCTCCGCGACCGCAAGCGCGGCCAGTGGTTCTCTCACGCCCGAACAGAAAGCGGGGCTGTGCAAGATCCAGTCGACGGTGAATCAGCTGCGTGCCGTCTACGACGACAGGGGCGGCGTGGTGGTGACGTGGCAACGGGTCAACCCGGGTGGTTTGCTGCAGTATCGCCTGCCGCCGCGTTCCTATCCGGTCGAAACCCGGATCGCGCTCGATGGCGATGCCATGGACGGTCGCGTGCTCGAAAATGCGTGGTACGACGCATTGAATACCGGGGATCGGCCACAGTGGTTGTTTCCGCTCGTCCCACCGGGCGCGCATACGGTCAGCGTCGCGCAGAAAGACGAGTGCGGCGATTGGGATATCGCGGAGGTTGCGGTCACGACCGCCGGGCCCGGCGAGGCGAACAGCCCGCAAAATGGCGATGTTCCCGACACGCAGCTTCCCGATGAGGTCGAGTTCCAGGCCGAGATCACCGAGCAACAGGCGGAGGATCTGTCCGCAGGGGCGAACCTGAAGCGTTATGCGGATTGCATGATCGGCAGCAGCCTCACCAAGGGCAAAGCGGGAGTGGCCGTCATCCGCAAACAGGCCAAGAAGTTCATTCTCAAGTTTCTCACCAGCCCACTGACGATCATCAATCACGGCCGATGCCTGATCGAAGCGACAGGTGGGTTGGATATCCCGCCCGATCCGGATGCCGGCGTCATGATCTGCCATCCGCAATCGGGGATGTACACGCAGTGCCCGGATGGCTGGGAGCAGTTCTACAAATCCGACGATGGCACCAAGGCGCTGGACAGGATGGGGCCCGGGTTATTGGTCGATGGAGGGGATGACCAATCGCGTCTGTCCTGCCTCGCCGTGATCTATGCGAAGTACAACGAGTACGGACGGAATCTCGACCGTGCGTTCGATGACACCTATCTGATCAATCAGGGCTGCAACAAGGCGGTGCCGGCCGGTAGCAGATGATCCTGCGCGCCGTAGCGCGATGCCGACGACGACAAGGCGTCGGCATCGCGCGTTGTCTCGGCGGCATGGCGCCCGATCTGTCCTGAAACACGTATCGTCGATCAGGAGACGCTGCCTGGTATTCCGCGTGACAGACGCCGGCGCAGGCATTCGATGGCCAATACGGTCATCATCGGCCAGAACCATCCTCCAAGTAACGCAACGCCGATGGTGTTGTTGTCGTAATGCCCTTCGGGAAAATGCATGCCTGCGGCATGACCTGCCGCGATGCCCGCAGGGTTGTAGACGTACAGGGTGAAGATGATGTCTCCAGCCCATGCGATCGCCACCGCGCAGGCGGCACGGATGCCGCGACGACGCGGGCAGCGCAGCGTCATCAAGACCGTGGTGACGACAAAGGGAAGCAGCCAACGAATCGACGCGACGAGTTCGAATGTCTCCGATGCGCCCATCGAGGCGCTAGCCGTTGGACCGGCGGTGGAAGTAGACGCGCTCCGCCGCCCAGCGCATCGGCGCCGAACCCAGCATCAGATCGAACGGCCAGTCCATCTGGCAGTGATCGAAGGCCAAGCGCAGCGCGCGTTTGATGCGGTAGCGCGGCGCGGCGCGCTCGGCGACGAGTTCCGGCGACGGCCCACCATCGCGTTCGTGGCGTGCGACCGCTTCGCCGACCGCCCAGCCGTGCTGCCACGCCGAGTGGATGCCGCCAGCGGTGACCGGCGAAACGATGCCAGCAGCGTCGCCGGTGAGGATCACGCCCGGACGCGCGATCGGCGTCACCGGACCGCCGCAGGGGATCAGGCCGGCGCGGATCGCGGTGGGAGCGAGATCGTCGGGAATGCCGATGCGGTGACCGACGCGGGCGCGCAGCGCGTCGATATCCGGCGTGCCGGTGCGCGTAGCGCGATGCCGGAACGCCAAGCCGAACTGCACGCCGGTCGGGTTCTGCGTCGCCCAGCCGATGTAGCCCGGTGCGAACTGCTTGTTGACGAAACAGTGCAGCGCATCGGGTTCGCGTAGTTCAAGGCCAGCGAATTCGTATTCGACGCCATACAGGAAATGCTCGACGCGGCCGAGGTCGAAACGCTGCGCCACCCGCGATTTCGCGCCGTCGGCGCCGACCAGCCAGCGCGTGCGGCCGATGCCAGGGACATGCCAGCGACCGAGATGCGCCAGCGGCTCGCGCGAGGCGCCGATGAACGACTGCGCCAGCCGCAGATCGACGCCCTGATCGCGCATTTCGTCGGCCAGCCAGCGCATCAGATTCGGCGTGTCGGTGGTGAGGAAATAGTAGTCCGGCACCTGCAGCGCGACATCGCGCAGATTGGGCGCGTACAGGCGCACGCGCTCGACCCTGCGTACAAGATGTTGCGGCATCCGATTGAGCCAGGTCTTCTCCGCCGCTTCCTTGACGATAATCCCGGTCGTGTGGAGTTTCAGCCCCGGGTCGCGCTTGCGCTCCAGCACGCAGACCCGCAGCCCGTACTGCGCTGCGGCAATCGCGCACGCCGCGCCAGCGAAACTGGCGCCGACGATGACAAGGTCGTAATCGCGTTCGGGGTGCGCGGCCATGGCGGCTCCGTCGTGGAAGACGGAGCCAGTGTCGGCAACGGGCGAGAGCGGGAGATGGCGGTCGTGTGAAGCGGAACTTCACACAGCGCCCACGATCCGCAGGTCGGGCCCTGGCCCGACATTGCGTGATCGCAGCTTGCGACGAGCGTATGGCGGAGCGGTTTAGAAACGTCGATGTCTAACCGACGATCCGTGAAGACTTACCGATCCCCACCCGCAAACCCACCCCCACGCGGCCCGCGATTGCCGCCGGGTTTTGGACCACCCGGACGCGGGCCTCCGGGACGTGGGCCGTTGGGACGCGGGCCGCTGGGACGCGCACCGGCCGGGCGCGGGCCACGCGGGCGGTCGAAGGCGTTGAAGCTGCTTGGGTTGGCGTGGTCCGAGGGGAAGCTCGGCGCGTTGCCGGGATGGCCGTAGGGTTTGCCCGCGCGCGCGGGCTTCGGGCCTTGGCCGGGGCCGCGCGGACCACGGTCGTCGTTGAAACCCGCGCCGGCCGGACGATCGCCGTAGGGACGCTTCGGACGTGCGCCGCCGGGGCCGCCCGGACCGCGGTTCTCGCCCGCGAAACCGGCACCCGCCGGACGGTCGCCGTAGGGGCGTTTCGGACGTGCGCCCGGGCCACCCGGACCGCCGGGGCCCCGTTGCTCGCCGGCAGCGGCGGGACGATCGCCGTAGGGACGCTTCGGACGCGGGCCACCGGGGCCACGGTTTTCGCCTGCATAGCCGCCGGCACCAACCGGGCGATTGCCTGCCGGGCGCGGCCCGCTGGGCTTGTTGCCATAAGGCTTGCGCGGGGCGCTTGGATCGGCGTTGCGATGGCCGGTCGGACCGGTGCTGACGCCTTCGGGCACGAACCAGCTGCGGAACGCGGCGGGATTGCCCTCGGGCAGCGGCTTCTGGCCGTTGTCGCGACGCTGTTTGAACGGTTTGTTCTGCGATTGGCGGGCGGCGGATTCGCCGCTGACGGTCAGATCGCCGCGCTTCTTCTTGTTGCCGAAACGGCCGCGATCTTCACGCACATTGTCGAAGCGACGCAGTTCGCGGCCCTCATCGGCGGTGTTGTGACCGTTGACATAGGCCTGGCTGCTGCGACCTTCGCGACCGACGTGCACGGTCGACTTCGCGGCCTTGCGCTGGCCGATCACCGGTTGCAGCGTGAGTGCCGGCGGCGGGCCTTCTTCCAGATTGAGTTTCTTGCGCAGGCTGTCGACCTGGGCTGCCGCCAGTTCCTGGCTCTGGCTGCGCAGCAACTGCTGCGGCAGCGAGACATCGCCGTAGCGCACCCGCTTCAATCGGCTGACCTGGCAACCCTGCGATTCCCACAGCCGGCGCACTTCGCGGTTGCGGCCTTCGCTGAGGCTGACCTGGAACCATTCGTTGGAATCGGTACCGCCGATGCGTTCGATCTTGTCGAATTTCGCCGGGCCGTCTTCCAGCGCCACGCCGCGACGCAGGCGGTCGACGAGCTTGTCGGAAACGGTGTCTTCGCCTTCGGGGGCGCGCACGCGGCAGACGTATTCGCGTTCGATCTCGAACGACGGATGCATCATCGCGTTGGCCAGTTCGCCGTCGGTGGTGAGCAGCAGCAGGCCGGTGGTGTTGATGTCGAGGCGGCCGATCGCGATCCAGCGCGCGCCCTTGAGCACCGGCAGCGCTTCGAAGATGGTCGGACGGCCTTCGGGATCTTCGCGGGTGGTGACTTCGCCTTCGGGCTTGTTGTACATCAGCACGCGCGCCGGTTCGGTCAGCGCGCTGGCGACGAAGGTCTTGCCGTCGATCTCGATGCGGTCGCCGCCCTTGACGCTCATGCCGGTCTGGGCGACTTCGCCGTTGACCTTGACCATGCCTTCGGCGATGCGCTGTTCCAGCGCGCGGCGCGAGCCCAGTCCGGCCTGGGCCAGGACCTTGTGCAGGCGTTCTTCGAGGCGCGGGGCTTCGGCGGGGGCGTCCTTCTCGCGTTTGAGCGAGAGGGTCGAGGGGCGTTTTTCTGTCATGTCAGGCTCCGGTGCTGTCGTCGTCGTCGACGAGGGCGGTGTGGGTGTCGTCGGACGCCGGGATGGCGTCGTCGTTGGGGGCTTCGTGGGCGATGCCGGTTTCATTGCCGTCATCGGGGGTGTCTTGATCGTTGCGGTGTTCGTTGTTGTCTTCGGTACTGTGCGAATCGATGCTGTCCGAATTGGCGTCGTCTTCGTCGCCCGCATCGTCGGGTCCGGCGTCATCGCCGATGCCCGCGACGATGGGTGCGGGCTTCGGTGCATCCGGGTCGACGAACGACAGCTGCGGGTCGAGTTCGCCGAAATCCTTCAGTTCCGACAGCGGCGGCAGCTGGTCGAGGCTCTTCAGGCCGAAGTAGTCGAGGAAGCCACGGGTGGTGCCCAGCAGTTCCGGACGGCCGGGGACATCGCGATGGCCGATGACCCGGATCCACTCGCGCTCTTCCAGCGCCTTGATGATGTTGCTGCTCACCGCCACGCCGCGGACCTGTTCGATCTCGCCGCGGGTGATCGGCTGGCGGTAGGCGATGATCGCCAGCGTTTCCAGGGTGGCGCGGGTGTACTTGGTCTGGCGCTCGGTCCACAGCCGCGCGACCCAGGCATGGACATCGGCCTGTACCTGGAAGCGGTAGCCGGAGGCGGTTTCCGCCAGTTCGATGCCGCGGCCTTCGCAGGCGGCGCGCAGATCGATCAGCGCCTGTTCGATGCTGCCTTCCGGCGCGGGCTCGTCGAGGGTGAACAGGCCGCGCAGTTGCACGATGGTCAGCGGCTGGTTGGCCGCGAGCAGGGCAGCTTCGACGATGCGGGTGATGAAGGATTGATCCATGGGTACCGGGTCGTGGTCGGTCGGTTCGTCGTCAATGCCGATGATGCGGGCAGGACGGACGGCGTCGGGTGCGGGTCATGCGGATACGTCGTCGTTCGCGGCTGGAGGCTGCGTTGCGGCTTCGATGCTGTCGTCGTCGAACTCGCTGCTGAGCTCCGCAACGAGCGCGTCGCTGCCTGTGCCCACTGCCAGCGACTTCAGGTAGATCGGCGCGAGAGGCCCTTCCTGGACGATATCGAGCAGTTGTTCCTTCGCCAGTTCGAGGATCGAGAGGAAGGTCACCACCACGCCGAGTTTGCCTTCGCGCGGCTCGAACAGCGACTCGAAGCGGTGGAAGCTGCCGTCGCCGAGGCGGGTCAGCACATCGGTCATGCGCTGGCGCACGCTCAGCGCCTCGCGTTTGATCGAATGCCCGGTGAACAGCTCGGCGCGCTTGAGCACATCGTGCAGCGCCAGCAGCATTTCCTTCAGTTGTACCGGCGGCGGCAGTTTGACGCTGGCGCGTTCGGGAAGGAAAGCAACCGCCGGTGAAGTGTCGCGTTCCATCCGCGGCAGGGCGTCGATGTCTTCGGCAGCCTGTTTGAAGCGTTCGTAATCCTGCAGCCGGCGGACCAGGTCGGCGCGGGGGTCGTGCTCGTCGCCCTCGTCGCTGGGCGGGCGGGGCAGCAGCATCCGCGATTTGATCTCGGCCAGGATCGCGGCCATGACCAGGTATTCGGCGGCCAGTTCGAAGCGCATCTCGCGCATCACGCCGATGTATTCGACGTACTGTTTGGTGATCTCGGCGACCGGAATATCGAGGATGTCGAGGTTCTGGCGGCGGATCAGATAGAGGAGGAGGTCGAGGGGCCCTTCGAAGGCTTCGAGGATGACTTCCAGCGCGTCCGGTGGAATGTACAGGTCCTGCGGGATCTGCAGCACCGGCTGCCCCAGCACGGTCGCGAGGCGCATCTCATGCTGTTGCGGAGCGTGCGGTTGCGACGCATGCGGCTGCAGAGCCTCCGGCGACGCGGACGCGACGACCGTATCGACCGGAACGGTCGCGTCGGGCGCGGTTTCAGTGCTCATGCAACGACAGGGTCATGACAACGTGGGCATTCGGGGCAGCGTAGGCAGTCGACGGCGGGTTACGGCGGTCGGAGGGTGGCGTGCCCCGGCCGGTCTCTGTGGACCGATCCGGGCGTCACGTCGCCGGAGGTACCCAGGGGAGCGGCGGACCGCGGGCCGGGTGAGCAACGGCTCGGATGGAACGATTGAACACGCGTGGCCCGTTCTGACGGGCGTGGACCATGCGAGGCGAAGCATGCGAGGTCAACCCAAGGCAAACGACTACGCCTTCGAATCCATCCCATGCCGACGGCCGGATGATGCGAGTGGAGAGTCCTTGGTCAGGGCCGGGTGGGGCGGCGGGTCGAACGCGGATGCTGTCTCTGCAGATCCTGCGCGTATTCGACGGGTCGCCGCAGCCGGCCTCGAAACGATGCGGAGCCAAGAGTAAGGGCTGGGGGCGCTGCTGTCCAGCCGAGCGCGGCGCAGGGGCAGGGCCGGTGGCGATCCACTATCCTTGTGCCGGCTGCAGCAAGACCGATCCGGACGAGGGAGACATCAACAGTATGTGGTATGCCATCGAGGGCTACGACGCCCCGCAATCGCTGGACCAACGGATGCAAGCCCGCCCAGCTCACCTGGCGCGCCTGATCGCATTGAAAGACGCCGGCCGTCTGCTCTTGGCCGGTCCTTGCCCGGCGATCGACGCCGAAGACCCGGGTCCGGCCGGGTTCAGCGGCAGTATCGTGATCGCCGAATTCGAATCGCTCGTCGCCGCCCGTGCATGGGCCGATGCCGATCCTTACGTCGATGCCGGCGTTTATGCCCGTGTCGAAGTCCGGCCCTTCCGGGCGGTGTTGCCATGAACATGGTCGCCGGGCAATTGCCTCGGGAACAACGAGTCGAGGCGATCCGCAGCCGGCTGCAGGCCGCGTTCGCGCCGGCCGAATTGGAGGTCATCGACGACAGTGACCGTCACGCCGGTCACGAGGGCGCCAAGGATGGCCGTGGTCACTACCGGGTGCGCGTGGTCAGCGCGGTCTTCGCAGGGATGACGCCGGTCGCCCGGCATCGGGCGGTGTACGCAGCACTGGACGACCTGATGCGGACGGACATTCACGCGCTGTCGATCCAGGCCAACACATGAGCAACGTGTTTGCTGCTTTGCAGCATGATCCTGACCGCTGAAGTGGTTCTCGATAGCGCAATAATTCAATTGAATATCAATGAGTTGGGAGGTATTTTCAATTCGGGGCAGGATTCGTCACAAAACCTTTACATCGTTTTGTGAAAACGGTTACATTGCCCCGGCGCGATCCGTTCCCCCGCCTGATTCAAGGTGATGGCTCCGAGGTGATGGCATTGAGTGTGACGATCAAAGACGTGGCACGTGTGGCGAAGGTCTCGGTGGCCACCGTTTCGCGTGCGCTCAATGGTCACGACAACGTTGCCGAAGCGGTTCGCAGCCGCGTGCTCGCGGTCGCCCACGAACTCCGCTACAGCCCGCATCACGCCGCGCGCAGTCTCAGCAGCCGCCGTACCCACACCATCGGTGTGGTCCTGCCCGATCTGTACGGCGAATTCTTCTCCGAATTGATACGCGGCATCGATCACGTCGCCCGCGAATGCGGCCTGCATCTGCTGGTGTCGAGCTACCACGGCCATCCCGAAGAACAGGCCTCTGCGCTGCGCGCGATGCGCGGCCGGGTCGACGGCCTGCTGGTGATGTCGCCGCACGCGGGCAACATCGATTTCCTCAGCGAGAATCTGGCGGCACTGCCGGCGGTGCTGATCAATTCCCAGCCGACAGAATCCCAGCACGTCGCGTTCGGCATCGACAATTACGGCGGCGCGCGGACGATGATGGAGCATCTGCTGGCGGCCGGGCATCGGCGGATCGCGTTCATCGCCGGTCCGCCGAACAACTTCGACGCCTTCGAGCGCCTGCGCGGTTATCGCGACGCGCTGCTCGCCGCCGACGCCACCGCCACGCCGTGGGTGCTGCCGGGCGATTTCAGCGAGGCCTCCGGACATCGTGCCGGGCAGATGCTGCTGGAAGGCAGCGATCGCCCGGATGCGGTCTTCGCCGCCAACGACATGATGGCGCTCGGTTGCCTGTTCGCGCTGAACCAGGGCGGTACGCGCGTGCCGGACCAGATCGCGTTGGCCGGTTTCGACGATATTCCGATCGCGCGCTACGTGGCGCCTTCGCTGACCACCATGCGCGTGAATATTCCCGAGTTGGGAGCGCATGCGATGCGTCTGTTGCTCGATCTGCAGAACGACGAAGCCGTGAGCGCGGAGCGGCTCGCTCCGCTGGTGCCGGAATTGATCGTGCGCGAATCCACCCGTTCCGCCGGCATTGTCCGCCCGGCGACCGTTTCCGATGGAGGCCCATGAACAGATCCGCAGGCCCCTTTTTTTGAGTTTGGATGTAATCGTTTACAGCTTTTGAAACCCTATGCATCAACGCCCTCGGGAGGGGTGAAGCCATGAATCAACAACGCCGTTCGACTCGCCGACAGACCATTCTTTCTCAGCAACGGCGCCGGTTCGAGCGCAGCCTGCTGAGTTGCGCGCTGGCGAGCGCCCTGTTCCTGACCGCGCCGCTTGCGTTCGCACAATCCACCGGCGCCACCGTGCGCGGCCAGGTCGCCGCCGACGCCAGAGTGACCGCCACCAATGCCGCCACCGGCTTCAGCCGCAGCGTCGAAGCCGGCGACAACGGCAGCTATTCGTTGGTCGGCCTGCCGCCGGGCACCTACCGGATCAGCGTGGACGCAGGTGGCCAGACCACGGCCCGCGATGTGGTCCTGCGCGTCGGTGAAACCGTCACCCTCGACGGCGATGCGGTCGCGCAGGCGCCCGAAAACGAACTCGACACCATCGTGGTGACCGGCGCGGTGTTGACCGAGACCAAGACGTCGGAGGTCGGCGGCTATGTGAGCAAGCGCCAGATCGAATCATTGCCGCAGAATTCGCGGAATTTCCTGGCGTTCGCCGACATCGTTCCCGGCGTTGTTTTCAATACCGGGGGCGACGGCTCCACCTCCCTGCGCAGCGGTGCGCAGTTGTCCAGCGGCATCAACGTGTTCATCGATGGTGTCGGTCAGAAAGACTACATCCTCAAAGGCGGCGTCACCGGCCAGGATTCCAGCCGCGGCAATCCGTTTCCGCAGCTCGGCATCGCCGAGTACAAAGTCATCACCTCGAACTACAAAGCGGAATACGACCAGCTGAGCAGCGCTGCGATCACGGCGGTCACGCAATCGGGCACCAATGAGTTCAAGGGCAGTTTCTTCTGGGACAGCGTGAGCGGCGGCGCGACCGCCAGGACCATCCGCGAAGACAAGGGCCTGGATAAAAAACCCGACAGCAAGGATCTCCAGTACGGCGTGTCGTTCGGCGGGCCGATCATCCAGGACCGGATGCATTTCTTCATCACGTACGAGGCGAAGGATCGGGATGATGCGCGGCAGATCGATCCGGGCAGGAATCTCGAAATCGAAAATCTGCCCGCACAGTTCCGGGAGGAGGCTCGCAACACCACCAACGCGCCATTCCGGGAAGACCTGTATTTCGGCAAGATCGACTGGACGCCTACGGACGATCACCTGATCGAATTGACGGTCAAGCGTCGCGAAGAGGACGAGTTGACCAATATCGGCGGCCAGAATCTGTCTTCCAGCGGCACGTTGAAGTTCGGTGAGGAAACGCGTATCGACCTGCGCCATCAGTACAGCGCTGCGAACTGGTTGAACGACGCGCATGTCACGTTCGAAGACACCACGTTTGCGCCGCGCACGGCATCGAACGAAAACGGCTATCTGCTCTTCATCCCGCGCGCCGGCGAAGAGGCCAACAACAACCCCGGCATGGACCAGATCATCCGCAGGGGCGGCGGCGGCGATTATCAGGACAAGGGGCAAAAAGGCTATTCGCTGCAGAACGATTTCTCGTTCTATGGCTGGGACGGTCATACGGTCAAGGCCGGCATCAAGTACAAGCTCATCGATATCAGCGCATTCGAGCAGAGCCCGTACTCTCCGCAGTTCCGCTACGACGGGTTTCGCAGTCTCACGGTGCCGTACTTCGTGCAATTCTCGGCTTCCGGAAACGGGTATCCGACATCTGTCGAGTCGAGCAGCAAGCAGTTCGGCATCTATCTGCAGGACGATTGGGCGGTTACCGATCGTTTGACGCTCAACATGGGGCTGCGTTGGGACTACGAGAGCACGCCAAGTTACGAGGATCACGTCACCCCGGCGGGTTTGGCGAGCGCGCTACGGGCTTGGCCCAACATCAACAATGCCAACGTCGATTACGACTACAACGACTACATCAGCAATGGCGATAATCGCAGTGCATTCGAAGGCGCTTGGCAACCGCGACTGGGTTTCTCCTACGATCTCACCGGCGACGAGCGGCATGTGATCTTCGGCGGCGCGGGCCGTTCCTACAACCGCAACCAGTTCGATTATCTGTCTTACGAGAAATACCGTCTCGCGTTCCAGCGCTACGAATTGAATTTCAATACGCCGGGTCACACCTGTGTCGTTGGACCGACCTGCTTCAACTGGGATCCGAGCTATGCCGATCCGGACAATCTGGCGGCGCTGGTGGCGGGAACGTCCAACGGCGCTGAAGTGTTCCTCATCAACAACGATCTCAAGACCCCGTATTCCGACCAGTTCAGCATCGGCATGCGCAATGCCTTCGAGTTGTTCGGCCACGATTGGAATTCATCGGTCACGCTGATGCATGTCCGCAGCCACGACGGAATCCTGTTCACGATGGGAAATCGCTATCCGAATGGCGAGTTCCGCAACAATCCCGCATTGGATTGGGGCGGCCAGCCATGGGGCGAGTCGCTGCCGGGATGGGGGCGTTTCTTCCTCGGCGACAACGCGGTCGAAACCAAGTTGAATTCGCTGCTGCTGTCGCTGGAAAAGCCCTATACGCGCGAATCGCACTGGGGCGTGAGCTTCGCTTACACCTACAGCGATGCTGAAGAGAATCGCAGCAATTCCGATCAATTCTCCTTCGACTACCCGAACCTGGATGGAGTCGCGTTCACGGATGCGCTTGGCGTTTCGAAACATCGCCTGGTGGCGACCGGTATCGCCGATTTCTGGGGAATGACAGCCTCGGCGAAGCTCACGCTCACCAGCCCGAAAGCTGTCGAAGCGATCAATTGCTACGAAGTGACCACTGCCGGAAATTGTTATTTCGATCCCTTCCGCCCGGATGGCACCATCGCCTACAAACAGTTCGATCTTTCCTTGCAGAAAGAGTGGAATACCGGAACCGACATCAAGTTCCGGGTTCGCGGCGATCTCATCAATGCGTTCAATTGGCGCAATTACGGTGCCGGTGAATACTCCAACTGGCGCGGTTGGGATGGCGGCGCGGATCCGAATTTCGGCCGGCGCACGGGCGATGGCATCGAGCGCCCGACACGGACCTTCAAGGTGTCGGTCGGATTCGTCTGGTAATCGTGCAATGTGGCTGCCCGACACACTCGGGCAGCCGCTGTTTTCCTATCGATACGGGAGTCCCGTTTGAGCCATTCGTTATTCCGCATCGCTGCGGCGACCGCGTTGTCGCTCGTCCTCGCACTGCTCACCGCGTGCCGCGAATCCCCCGAAACGGCGCCGGTGATGCCGGAAAGCCGCCAGCTGTCTGCACCCGCTGATGGCGCACCTCTACCACCGCTGTTCGACGACATCGAACGGCGGACGTTCGATTTCTTCTGGGAAACCACCGACGCAGAGAACGGCCTCGCGCCGGATCGTCATCCGTCGCGGCCGTTTTCCAGTATCGCCGCGATCGGTTACGCGCTGACGGCGTATCCGATCGGCGTCGAGCGTGGTTGGATCACCCGCGAGCAGGCGGCGACGCGTACGCTGACGACGCTGCGTTTCCTGCGCGATGCGTCGATCGGCCCGGAGGCGAAAGGCCGCTCCGGCTATCGTGGCTTCTATTATCATTTTCTCGATATGCGCAGCGGCCAGCGCTTCGATTCGTGGGTGGAATTGTCGAGCGTTGACACCGGCTTGTTGATGATGGGCGTGTTGTTCGCGCAGAGCTATTACGAGGGCGACAACGACGCCGAGCGCGAGATCCGCACCATCGGCGACGACCTGTATCGCCGGATCGAATGGGATTGGATGCAGGCACGCCCGCCGTTGATCTCGATGGGGTGGAACCCGGAAACGCAGTCCTTCCTCACCCACGACTGGAAGGGCTACAACGAGGCCATGCTGGTGTACGTGCTGGCGCTCGGCTCGCCCACGCATCCGGTCGGGCCGGAGGCCTGGCAGGCGTGGACGCGCACCTACGATCGCAACTGGGGCGAATTCCAGGGGCAGACGCATCTGCGCTTCGCGCCGCAGTTCGGCCATCAGTACAGTCACGTCTGGATCGATTTTCGCGGTATCCAGGACGCTTACATGCGCGGAAAAGGTCTGGATTATTTCGAGAACAGCCGGCGCGCGACGCTCGCGCAGCACGCCTACGCGATCGCCAATCCGATGCGCTGGAAAGGTTACGACGACAAAGTCTGGGGCTTGACGGCCAGCGACGGGCCGCAGGGCACGAAGCAGGTCTATCTCGGCGAACCGCGCGAATTCCGCAATTACAGTGCGCGTGGGCCGGGGCCGATCGACGGCTTCGACGACGGCACCCTTGCGCCGACCGCAGCGCTCGCGTCGTTGCCGTTCGCGCCCGAACTGGTCGTGCCGACCGCCGAAGCGATGCGTGAACGTTATGGCGATGATCTGTACGGACGCTACGGTTTCCTCGACGCCTTCAATCCGAGTTTCCAGTACGACATTCCGCTCGTCACCGGCAAAGTCGTGCCGGGCAAGGGCTGGTTCGCCAGCGACTATCTGGGGATCGATCAAGGACCGATCCTCGCGATGATCGCGAATCACCGCGATGGCTTCGTCTGGAATGTGATGAAGCGCAATCCGCACATCCGGCTTGGGCTCGAACGCGCGGGGTTCGAGGGCGGATGGCTCGCTACGCCACTGCCACCGCCCGCAGCGACGCGGTAAGGTCGGCGCATGCGTGCGATCGCGGTCCTGCTCTGTGTCCTGCTCGGGCTGACGGCTTGCCGTCGGACCGACGACCGCGTGGTCATCCGGTTCTGGGCGATGGGGCGTGAGGCCGAGGTCGTGGGCGCGCTGATCCCGCAGTTCGAACGCGAGCATCCCGATCTGCGCGTCGAGCTGCAGCAGATTCCGTGGACCGCGGCGCACGAGAAATTGCTGACCGCCTATGCCGCGGACGCGCTCCCGGATATCTGCCAACTCGGCAATACCTGGGTTCCGGAGTTCGCCGAACTGCATGCGCTCGAACCGCTGCAGTCATACGTCGATGCCTCGCCTGTAGTTGCGCAGAAGGATTACTTCGCGGGCATCTGGGACACCAATGTCGTCGATGGGCAGGTCTATGGCGTGCCGTGGTACGTCGATACGCGACTGCTGTTCTATCGCAAGGATCTGCTGGCTGCAGCAGGGTACGACCAACCGCCGAAGACGTGGGAGGAATGGCGTGCGGCGATGGCGGCGATCAAGAAACAGCGCGGCAAGGACCGCTACGCGATCCTGCTGCCGCTGAACGAGTTCGAGCAATTGCTGTCGCTGGCCTTGCAGCAGGACGACCCGCTGCTCGATGGCGGTCGCAGCAATCTCGACAGCGCCGGTTTCCGGCGTGCGCTCGGTTTCTACGCCGACATGTTCAAGCAGGGATTGGCGCCGCAGATGTCGGAGACGCAGATCTCCAATGTCTGGGACGAATTCTTCAACGGCATGTTCGTGTTCTATGTGTCGGGTCCCTGGAATATCCGCGAGTTCCGCAAGCGTGCGCCGCCGGGTCTCGAAGACGCATGGGGTACCGCGCCGCTGCCTGGCCCGGATGGATTGGGCGCCGGCATCGCTGGCGGCACCAGTCTCGTGCTGTTCCGAAATTCGCCGCGCAAAAAAGCGGCGTGGACGTTCGTCGAGTTCCTGTCGCGCCCCGAAATCCAGGAGAAATTCCACGCCGACATCGGCGATCTGCCGCCCCGCCGCAGTACCTGGGAGCGGCCCGCACTGCGCAGCGATCCCTACGCCGCCGCGTTCCGCGATCAGCTCGAACGCGTGAAGCCGACGCCGAAGGTGCTGGAGTGGGAGCGGATCGTCCAGGAGATGCGCCTGACCAGCGAACGCGTGGTGCGCGGGGGCCAGTCGCAGGACGCGGCCGTGCGCCAGCTCGACGCACGGGTCGATGCGCTGCTCGAAAAGCGCCGCTGGGTGGAAGCGCGACGCACGGCATCGACGGAGGCTGCGCCATGAAGCCGTCGCTGGCTGCCTGGGTCTTCGTCGCGCCGGCCTTGATCGTGCTCGGCGTGTTCTTCGGCCTGCCGGTGTTTTCGGCGCTGCTGCTGAGCCTGACCGATTTCGATCTGTACGCGCTCGCGGACTGGCGCAATCTGCGCTTCGTCGGCCTGGGCAACTACAGCGAACTGCTGCAGATGCCGATCTTCTGGAAATCTCTCGGCAACACCTTCTATTTCGTGATCGTCGGCGTGCCGCTGTCGATCGCTGTGTCGCTGGGTGCCGCGCTGCTGCTCAACGCGCCGGCCACCCGTTTCCGGGTGTTTTTCCGCACCGCGCTGTTCGCGCCGGTGGTGACCACGCTGGTCGCGGTCGCGGTGATCTGGCGCTATCTGTTCCATACCAGCTACGGTCTGGTGAACTGGGCGTTGGGCTATCTGGGTATTCCCGCGGTGGACTGGCTCGGCGACCCACACTGGGCGATGCCGACGATCATCCTGCTCGCGGTGTGGAAGAACTTCGGCTACAACATGGTCATCTTCCTCGCCGGTCTGCAGGCGATTCCGCAGGATCTGTACGAGGCCGCGCGCATCGACGGCGCCTCGCGTCGCCGGCAATTCCTGCATATCACCCTGCCGATGCTCGGGCCGGTGCTGATGGTGGTTGGCGTGATCACCGTCGCCGGCTATTTCCAACTGTTCGCCGAGCCTTATGTGATGACTCGTGGCGATCCGCTGCAGAGTACGGTCAGCGTGCTGTATTTCATGTTCGAGGAAGGTTTCCGCTGGTGGAATCTCGGTCGCGCGTCGGCGGTGGCGTTCCTGCTGTTCCTGATCATCCTTGCGGTGACCGCCGCGATGATGCGCTTCGGCCGCAGGAAGGGCATGGTATGAGCGCAGCGCTCGGACAACCCGTCGGCGACACTCGCGGCCACGCGCTGCTGGTGCACGCCGGCCTGTTCGTGCTGACCGCGCTCAGTCTTGCGCCGCTGCTGTGGATGCTGTCGGTCTCATTCATGCCTGCAGGCGGCGCCAGCCGTTTTCCGCCGCCGCTGCTGCCGTCGTCGGCGACGCTGGACAATTACCGCGCGCTGTTCGAGCGGATCGGCATGGGCGGCTATTTCGCCAACAGCGTGCTGGTCGCCATCGTGATCACCGCGCTGTCGCTGCTGATCAACACCATGGCCGGCTATGCGTTCGCCAAACTGCGCTTCACAGGCCGCGAGCGCATCTTCAAGCTGCTGCTCGCGGCGCTGGTCATTCCGTCCCAGGTCGCGATGCTGCCGCTGTTCCTGATGCTGAAACAGATGGGCCTGGTGAACAGCTATGCCGGCGTGATCGTGCCGGGACTGGCGTCGATCTTCGGTATTTTCCTGGTGCGCCAGTACGCGCGATCCATCCCCGATGAACTCATCGAAGCCGCGCGCATCGACGGTGCGGGCGAGTGGCTGATCTTCTTCCGGATCGTGCTGCCGATGCTCAAGCCGGTGCTGGTGACGTTGGCGATCTTCACCTTCATGGGCAGCTGGAACGATTTCATGTGGCCGCTGATCGTCCTGACCGATCAGGCCAACTACACCTTGCCCGTCGCATTGGCGTCGCTGTCGCGCGAACACATCCAGGATGTGGAAATGATGATGGCAGGCGCGGTGCTTACGGTGCTGCCGGTGCTGCTGCTGTTCGTGATGCTGCAGAGGTATTACATCCAGGGTCTGCTGCTCGGAAGCGTGAAAGGCTGAGAGCGGATAGCGCACCCGCCGGATCGGCGTTCGATTTTTCGAGGTTCATCCCACATGGTTCCGTTTCGATACTGCGTCATGATGTGTTTGCTGATGGCGTTCTGCAGCGCGCAGGCCAAGGATCCCACCGTCGTTCTGGATACCTTCGACGACCCAACCCACTGGCGCGTCATCGCTTCGACCCAGGTCAGCGGCAGCATCCGCGCCGACAATGGCGCGCTTTGCCTCGACTACGACTTCAACGGCGTCTCCGGCTATGTCGGCATCCAGCGCGATCTCGATATCGATTACACCGGCAACTACCGTTTCGATTTCAAGCTGCGCGGCGAATCGCCGGACAACGACCTGCAGTTCAAACTGATCGATGCCAGCGGCGACAACGTCTGGTGGGTGAACCGGCCGAAGTATCGTTTCCCGGTCGCATGGACGCCGATACGCTACAAACGCAGGCATATCGGCAAGGCCTGGGGGCCGGGCGCGGACCCGCAACTGCGCAGCAGCGCCAAGCTCGAGTTCACGATCAACAACAGTTCCGGCGGCAAAGGTGCGGTGTGTTTCGATGCGCTGACGTTCACCGCTTTGCCGGAGGATCGCCCCTTGCCCGAGGTCGCAAGCGCAACCGCGACTTCGGCGCGCGGCGAAGCGGAGCGGGCGATCGACGGCGATGCCGATACCGCATGGCGTGCCGGCAAAGGCATCCAGCGCCTGATCCTCGATCTGGGCCGCGACACCGAATTCGGCGGCCTGCGGTTCGACTGGGCCGAAGGCGCGCATGCCTCCGACTATGCGGTGCAGGTGTCCGACGACGGCCGCCGCTGGCGCGAACTGCGCGCGGTCTCGGGCGGCAACGGCGGTCGCGACTGGATCGCGTTGCCGGAATCGGAAGCGCGTCATCTCGCGATCGAATTGCGCGACGGTCTGGGTGTGGGCTATGCCTTGAACGAAGTGCGCGTCGAGCCGTTGGCCTTCGCGGCCAACGCGAACGATTTCGTGGCGTCGGTGGCGAAAGACTCGCCGCGCGGCCTGTTCCCGCGCGGTTTCAGCGGCGAACAGGCGTACTGGACGATCCTCGGCATCGACGGCGGCAGCGAGCAGGGGCTGATCGGCGAAGACGGCGCGATCGAGGTCGGGAAGGGCGGTTTCAGCATCGAACCGTTCGTGATCGCCGACGGCAAGCTGCTGCGCTGGGCGGACGCGACGATGTCGCAATCGCTGCAGGACGGCTATCTGCCGATTCCCAGAGTCGACTGGTCGCATGACGCGGCGCAGCTGCGGGTGACGGCCTTCGCCGACGGCACGCCGGAGCGCTCGCAGTTGGTCGCACGCTATGTGCTGCGCAATCCGGGCACGGTCGTTCGCGACTACACGCTGGCGCTGGCGGTGCAGCCGTTCCAGGTCAATCCGCCCAGCCAGTTCCTCAATACCACCGGCGGTGTCAGCCGGATCGAAGCGCTCGCCATCGATGGCGCCGTCGTCAGCGTCGCCGGCCGCGAACGCGTGTACGCCGAGCGTGCGCCGGACGCCGCATTCGCCACGACCTTCGACAGCGGGATGGCGGTATCGCATCTCGCAGCCGCTGCATGGCCAACGGCCACGACCGTGCGCGATCCGACCGGACTCGCGTCCGGCGCGATGGCCTATCGCATGCGCCTGCAGCCAGGGGAATCGCGCGAGATCGCGCTGACGGTTCCGATGACCGGCGCACCCGGCTGCGAAGGTGATGCCTGCTCGGCGGAGCAACGGCAGCACAGCGTTGCCGAACGTTGGCGCCGCACGCTCGACACGGTGCGCATCGATGTGCCCGCCGAAGGCCAACCGCTGGTCGATACCCTGCGCACCGCGCTCGCGCATCAGCTGATCTCGCGCATCGGCCCGCGCCTGCAGCCGGGCACGCGCTCGTACGCGCGCAGTTGGATCCGCGACGGCGCGATGATCGCTGAAGGCCTGCTGCGCACGGGCCGCGAGGATGCGGTCCGCGAATACCTCGACTGGTATGCGCCGTACCAGTTCGACAACGGCAAGGTGCCGTGCTGCGTCGACGATCGCGGCAGCGACCCGGTGCCCGAAAACGACAGCCACGGCGAATTGATCTTCGCGATCGCCGACTACGCGCGACACACCGGCGACGATGCGTTTCTGGCGACGATGTGGCCGCACGTGCGCGGCGCGTTCGACTACATGGAAACGCTCAGCGCCAGCGAGCGCACCGACGCCAACCGCGCGCTCGATCCTGCGTTCTACGGAATGATGCCGGTGTCGATCAGTCACGAGGGTTATTCGGCGAAGCCGATGCATTCGTACTGGGACAATTTCTGGGCGCTGCGCGGCTACAAGGATGCCGCGTGGATCGCGCAGCGTCTTGGCAAGCGCGAGGATGCGCTGCGCATGGCGGCGGCGCGCGATAGGTTCCGCGCCGATCTCGGCGCCTCGCTGCGTGCGGCGACTGCGCGACACGGCATCGACTACCTGCCGGGCGCCGCCGAGCTTGGCGACTTCGATCCCACCTCGACCACCATCGCGCTCGCGCCCGGCGGCGAACAGGCCGGACTTGCGAACAGCATCCTGCCGGAGGATCTGCTGCACAACACCTTCGAGCGCTACTGGCGGGAATTCGAACAGCGCCGCGACGGCAAGCGCCAGTGGAAGGACTACACGCCCTACGAATGGCGCAACGTCGGCGCGTTCGTGCGTCTGGGCTGGCGCGAGCGCGCATGGGATGCGGTGGAGTTCTTTTTCGACGACCGCGCGCCGCGCGGCTGGAACCAGTGGGGCGAAGTGGTGTCGCGCACGCCGCGCAAACCGTTTTTCCTCGGCGATCTGCCGCATGCGTGGGTCGCGTCGGATTTCATGCGCTCGGCGCTGGACATGTTCGCGTATCCGCGCGAAGCCGACGACAGCCTGGTGCTCGCGGCAGGCGTTCCCGCGCGCTGGCTCGATGGCGACGGCATCGCGGTCGATGGCCTGCGCACGCCGCAGGGTCGGCTCGGCTATACGCTGCGACGTGAGCCGAAGCGGCTGGTGCTGCGGTTCGCCGCGGGCATGCGTCTGCCGCCCGGCGGCGCGGTGCTGCCGTGGCCGCTGGCGGATGCGCAGCCGGGACGCACGCGGATCGATGGCAAGTCCGCGCAATGGCACGATGGCGAACTGCGCATCGCAGCGCCGGCGGTCGAGGTGAGCGTCGAGTTGCGCTGAGTGCAGGCAAAAAAAGCCCCGACGACCGGGGGATCGACATCGTCGGGGCGCACCAGCCCGTGGGCGGAGAGAGAGCCTGCAGGGCAGAAATCGGTAGGGCGGGGATCAGTAAGGCAGGAATCAATAAGGCGACGGCTCGTCCAGTTTCCGGCCGTGACTGGCGATGACTTCGGAATACCAGCGCGCGCTGTCTTTCGGCGTGCGCTGCTGCGTGCCGTAGTTCACGTGGACGATGCCGAAGCGCTTGGAGTAACCGAGCGACCATTCGAGATTGTCGAGCAGCGACCACACCATGTAGCCGCGGATATCCACGCCCGCGTCGATGGCATCGTGGATCGCGCGCAGGTGCTTGTGCAGATAGTTGATGCGCAGCGGATCGCAGATGCGGTCGTTCTCCGCCACCGGCGGGTCGAAGAACGCGGCGCCGTTTTCGGTGATGTACACCGGCAGATCGCCGTAGGTCTGCTTGAACCACAGCAGCAGATCGGTGAGTCCCTGCGGAAACACTTCCCAGCCGGTTTCGCTGTAGGTGCCCAGCGGTTGGCGCACAGCGCCGGCTTTCAGCGGGTAGCTGTCGTTGGCCCGGGTCACGCTGCGGGTGTAGTAGTTGATGCCGACGAAATCCAGCGGCTGCGCGATCAGCTTGAAATCTTCGGGATCGAAGTCCGGCCACGCGTCGCCGAAGATCTCTTTCAGCTCCGGCGGGTAGCGGCCGAGCAGGGCGGGGTGCAGGTACTGCTCGTTCATGTAGGCGTGCGCGCGCTGTGCGGCTGCAGCGTCCGCAGCGCTGTCGCTGTCGGGATATTTCGGCTCGATGTTCACCACCAGGCCGATCTCGTGTTTGCCTTCGGCGCGATACGCCTGCACGGCGGCGCCGTGCGCGCGCATCAGGTTGTGCGAGGCGATCGGCGCTTCGTACCGGCTGCGGTGACCGGGCGCCAGTGCGCCGTGCAGGTAACCGCCATCGGTGATCACCCACGGCTCGTTGAGCGTGACCCACTTCTTCACCCGGCCGTCGAGCGCGCGATACAGCACGCTGCCGTATTCGGCGAACCAGTCGGCGCAGTCGCGATTGAGCCAGCCGCCCTTGTCGTCCAGCGCAGCGGGCAAGTCCCAGTGGTACAGGGTGAGCAGAGGTTCGATGCCGTTGGCCAGCAGTTCGTCGACCAGTCGGGAATAGAAATCGAGCCCGGCCGGATTCACCCGACCGGTGCCCTCGGGCAGGATCCGCGACCACGAGACGCTGAAGCGGTAGGCCTGCAGGCCGAGGTCGCGCATCAGCTTCACGTCGTCCTTCCAGCGCCGGTAGTGGTCGCAGGCCACGTCGCCGGTGTCGCCGTTGAGGGTCATGCCGGGGGTGTGCGCGAACCGGGTCCAGATGCTCGGGCCGGCGCCATCGGCCATCGGCGAGCCCTCGATCTGGTGCGCGGCGGTCGCGGCGCCCCAGAGGAAACCCGGAGGGAACGGATACGTCCTGTCGTTGTCGTGCGGCATGGCGGGGTTTCTCGGACGCGGCTTCGATGGCATGATGCGGGAGCGGTATGTAAACGGTTACATCAAGACTACATCAAGGTTTGCGGTCTGTAACCCCTTGCGCTTTTCCGACATCGTCGATGTCGGGAAGCGCGGCGCACGACACGACCCGGACGAGGAAGGAAGATGGCGACAGTGGTGCTCGATCGGCTTCGCAAGGTCTACCCGGACGGGCACGTCGCCGTGGCCGGCGCCAGTTTCGAGGTGGCCGACGGTGAGCTGCTGGTATTGGTCGGGCCCTCGGGCTGCGGCAAATCCACGCTGCTGCGGATGATCGCGGGCCTGGAAGCGATCAGCGACGGCACGCTCGCCATCGACGGGCGTACCGTCAACGATGTCCCGCCCAAGGACCGCGACATCGCGATGGTGTTCCAGAGCTACGCGCTGTATCCGCACATGACCGTGGCCGAGAATCTGGCCTTCGGCCTGAAATTGCGCGGTCATCCGAAAGCCGAGATCGCGCAGCGCATCCAGGCGGCGGCGGACACGCTGGAACTCGACGCGCTGCTCGAACGCCGTCCGGCCGCGCTGTCCGGCGGCCAGCGTCAGCGGGTCGCGCTGGGCCGCGCGCTGGTGCGGCAGCCGAAGGTGTTCCTGCTCGACGAGCCGCTGTCGAATCTCGACGCCAAGCTGCGCATGTCGATGCGCACCGAAATCGCGCGCCTGCACCGCAGTCTCGGGACCACCATGGTCTATGTGACCCACGACCAGATCGAGGCGATGACCCTCGGCCAGCGGATCGTGGTGATGAAGGACGGCGAGATCCAGCAGATCGATACGCCGATGGCGCTGTACCGCAGGCCGGCCAATCTGTTCGTGGCCACCTTCCTCGGCAGCCCGGCGATGAACATCCTGCGCGGGCGTCTGGTCGTCGAGGGCGGGGTATCGGGCCTGGCATTGACCGAAGGCCTGGTGCTGTCGCTGCCGGGGCTGGAGATCGATCCGCAGTGGCTGGGTCGTGACCTCGATATCGGCCTACGCCCGGAACATCTGCTGCGTTGCGGGGATGGGGATACGCCGCACTTCGGGGCCGAACTGGAAGTGATCGAGCCCGTCGGCAGCGAAGCGTTCGCCTATCTGCGCTACGGCCCGCACCCGCTGGTCGCCCGGTTCGCGCCCGAAGACCTGCCGGAGCCGGGCGCAACGGTGCCGCTGCGGGTCGCGCCCGGGCACTTGCATCTGTTCGACGCGGGCGACGGCCGGCGCCTGTAGCGCCTGGCCGCCCAGCCGGTCATTCGTCGCCGTGGTCCGGCATGGACCGCACCAGCGGCGCGCAGGCGGGATCGGCGCAGCCGAACATCTTCAGATCGGTCCCGCTGCGCCACATCGCGGTTGCGCCAGCGTTGATCTCGAAATCCCAGGTCCGGCCATCCGCCCGCAATTTTCCCGAGATCGTGCACGGCAGCGTGTCGAACTCGTGCGCCTCGACCATCGCGATGGGCTTGCTCAGGCGGAAATACGTCTCCACCTGCCGGCGGGTCAGCGACCACTGCCGGCAGTCCGCCGCCAGCGCCGGGCCGTCGCCGCGGGCCCCGGTCGGGTCATAGCGGGACGACGCGATCTCCAGAACGGAAATCACGTCGGCCGGATCAGCGCGGAGGGCCGGCGGGCTGCTGTTGCACGCCGGGATCATTGCCATCGCGCACAGGAGCGGCAGGCTGGTACAGGCCCGCACCTTCGCCCTGGGTCTTGTAGGAAATCCGGTCGTGTTCATAGACATCACGGTCGTTCAGCCCGTAGTTCTGCTGCAGGGTGCCCACCAGGCGCTGGATCGAAGCGCGCTGCGCCTCGGTCGGCTCCTGCCATGTCGCGGTGCGCTCGTTGTAGGTGGCGACGACCTCGATGCCGATGCTGTCCCGGTTGGTCGGATAGCGCTCCGGATAGGGCCGTGCGCTCTCCAGCCTGTTGACGTCGGCATAGTCGTTGGTCGGCAGGCGCCGGGTGGCCGCCAGCTCGCGCTCACCCTCCGGCGTGAGCGTGCCTTCCACCTCGCCGCGCGACCGGATCCGGCCGACGTGGTTGGTGTTGTTGTTCAGGCTGGCGGTCTGGTGGATGGTGCCGTCGCGATCGATCAGGAAATGGGTGCCGAACGGGCTGGCTTCGCCGCGCCAGTGATCGAGCGTGCCGGCTGCCGTGCTGCCCATCGTGCGATGCATCACGATGCCGTTCACGTCCGGCAGCGGATTGCGTTCCAGCGCCGGGATCGGCGTGCGGGTGATGTTCGGGTCGGTCAGATAGCCGTCCGCGCCGACGGTGCGCTGCTGGGCGTGGGCGGCCAAGGTCTGGCTGGCAGGCACGTCTGCGGTCGCAAGCGGAGTGGAGATCCGGGGCGTGGCATCGCTGGGCGTCTGCGTCCCGGACACCACGAACAGCGATGGCGTGGGCGCGTCGCGCGCGCCGGGCACCACCCGCAGGTCGCGGATCACGGTTTCGTCCAGCCGCTGGTCGCGTTCGCGCTCCGGGCGCGACTGGAGGTAGGCATCGACCAGCCCTGCGGCCAGATTCGACCGCTGCTCGGCGTTGCGTCCCGGTTCGGCCGCGTTCACGCCCTCCAGCATGTGGCGATAGAGCGCATTGTGCCGGTGGTGGGGGTCGTTGGGCAGAACGGCCGGCGGATTGGCGGCGGGCTCGCTCATCACGTTTTCCTTGTGTTTGGTCGCGGCCGAGGTTTAGCACAAGCCACCGGGGCGTACAAATGGCCCCACTCTGGCCGGGCCCGCGCTGTCGATGGGTTTCCGGCCGCTATACTCCATCAAGCAGGCCGGTCCTGGCCGGGCATGTCCCACGCGGATCGCCGCCGGGACGAGTCCGTGCAACCGGCCATCCACGCCATTTCCCGATCCACGACGCGCGCGCCCCGACGGCCTGACGCAGACGAGAACGAACGCCACCGCATGCGCCTGTCCACGATCAAGCTCTCCGGCTTCAAATCCTTCGTCGATCCGACCACCCTGCACCTGCCGACCAATATGACCGGCGTGGTCGGGCCGAACGGTTGCGGCAAGTCGAACATCATCGATGCGATCCGCTGGGTGATGGGCGAAAGCGCCGCCAGCCGGCTGCGCGGCGATTCGCTGACCGACGTGATCTTCTCCGGCAGCTCGGCGCGCAAGCCGGTGGCGCAAGCCACGGTCGAGCTGGTGTTCGACAATGCCGACCACACCATCGCCGGCGAATACGCGGCCTTCAACGAAATCTCGGTCAAGCGCCAGGTCAGCCGCGACGGCCAGAGCAACTATTACCTCAACGGCACCAAATGCCGGCGCCGCGACATCACCGATCTGTTCCTCGGCACCGGCCTGGGCCCGCGCAGCTACTCGATCATCGAGCAGGGCATGATCTCGCAGGTCATCGATGCCAAGCCCGAGGAACTGCGCGTCTATCTCGAAGAAGCCGCCGGCATCTCCAAATACAAGGAGCGGCGCAAGGAAACCGAGACCCGCATCCGCCACACCCGCGAAAACCTCGACCGCCTCGGCGATCTGCGCGAAGAAGTCGGCAAACAGTTGCAGCATCTCGCGCGGCAGGCCAAACAGGCCGAGCAGTACCAGACCATCCAGGCCGAACGCAGGATCAAGGACGCGGAGTGGAAGGCGCTGGAGTTCCGGCTGCTCGACCGGCAACTGCAGGCGCTGCGCGAAGGCCTGTCGCAGGAAGAAACCCGGCTGCAGCAGATCATCGCCGAGCAGCGTGAAGCCGAACGCGAGATCGAACTCGGTCGCGCCCGCCGCGAAGCCGCCGCCGAAGCGCTGAACAAGGCGCAGGCCGAAGGCTACGAAGCCGGCGGCACGCTCGCCCGCATCGAACAGCAGATCGCCCATCAGCGCGACCTCGGCCAGCGCCTGCAGCGCGCCCGCGACGAAGCCCAGCAGGCGCTGTCTGAAATCGGCCTGCATATCGAAACCGACCAGAGCCGCCTCGACACGCTGCGCGCGCAGATTGCCGACGCCGAGCCGCGCCTGGACACCCTCAAGGACGCCGATGCCGACCACCAGCAGGCCTTGCACGACGCCGAATCGAAGCTCGCCGACTGGCAGCAGCGCTGGGATGCCCACAGTCGCGCGCAGAGCGAAGCGGCACGTGCCGGCGATGTCGAACGCACCAAGGTCGACTATCTCGATCGCCAGTCGCTGGACGCCGAGCGTCGTCGCGAACAGCTGATCGGCGAACGCGGCGTGCTCGACGTGACCGCGTTGGCCGAGGCCTTCGCCGGCCTGCAGGATCGCCACGACACGCAGAAATACAGTCTCGACGGCCTCAACGAGGATCTCGAAACCCGCAAGCAGGCCGTCGTCGGTCTGCAGGATCAGGTCCGCAACGCGCAGGCCGAACTGGCTGACGTGCGCAAACAGACGCAGGCGTCGCGCGGCCGGCTGTCTTCGCTCGAAGCGCTGCAGCACGCGGCGCTGGGTCAGGAACAGGGCGCTGCGGTGGCGTGGCTGAAACAGCGTGGCCTCGACTCTGCCGCCCGCGTCGGCGAAGTGCTGAAAGTCGAATCCGGCTGGGAAAACGCGGTCGAAAGTGCCCTTGGCCAACTGATCGAAGGCGTGCTGGTCGAGTCGCCGGGGCATGCCATCGACAGCGGGCTTGTCGACGCTTTGGGCGAACTCGGCGAAGGCCGCATCGCGCTGGTGTCGGAAGACAATACCGATGCCGTTTTCGCTTCCACTTCGCTGGCGGCGAAAGTGCAGGGCCCGCTCGCGATCCGGCGCATGCTCTCGAAACTTCATGTCGCCGAAACCCTCGGCGATGCGCGCCAGCTGCTCGCCGGGCTCGGCGACGGCGAATCGGTGATCACCCGCCAGGGCGAACGGGTCGGTGCCGGCTGGGTGCGCGTCGTGCGCTCCGGTGCGGCCAAGCAGGGCGCGCTGCTGCGCGAACGCGAAATCCATTCGTTGCGTGCCGACATCGAAACCCTGCAGCAGCGCGAAGCCGGACTCGATCGCAGCATCGCCAGCCTGCGCGACCAGATGCTCGCGGCCGAGCAGCAGCGCGAGGACGCGCAGCGCACGCTGTATCTGGCCCATCGCAGCGTCTCCGAACTTGCGGGCCAAGTGCAGAGCCAGCAGGGGCGCCTCGATTCGGCGCGCACGCGGATCGAAAAGATCGACGCGGATGTCTCGCAACTGATCGAAACCCTCGACAACAGCGCGCAGCAGGCGCGCGAGGCGCGTTCGCGGCTCGAAGATGCGATGTCGCGGATGGGCGAACTCGAAGGCACCCGGCAGACACTGGAAGCCGAACGCCGTGCGCTGGCCGAAGCCCGCGACGCCGCACGCCAGGCCGCGCGCGAGTCGCGCGATGCCGCGCACGCGCTGGCGCTGAATCTCGAATCGCAGCGCGCGCAGATCGTGGCGCTGGCGCAGGCGCTGGATCGCATGGGCGGCCAGCGCGGACAGCTCGACGCGCGCCTGGGCGAACTCGCCTCGCAGCTCTCGGAAGGCGACGCCCCGGTGGTCACGCTCGAACGCGAGCGCCAGGCCGCGCTGGAACAGCGCGTGCTCGCCGAAAAGAATCTCGCTGCCGCGCGCGCCGCGCTCGAAGGCGTGGACAACGAGCTGCGCGGATTCGAGCAGACCCGCCATCAGCGCGACGAGCAATCGGTCGGCCAGCGCGATGCGATCTCGCAGCGCAAGCTCGATCAGCAGGCGCTCGCCTTGAAGGCCGGCCAGCTCGCGGAAGCGGTGGTCGCCGCCGATTTCGTTCTCGACGAGGTCATTGCCGCGCTGGATGCCGAGGCCGACCCGCGCGCCTGGGAAAAGGTCGTCACCGATTTCGACGCCAAGCTGCGTCGCCTGGAACCGGTCAACCTGGCCGCGATCCAGGAACACGCCGAGGCCGCGCAGCGCAAGGAATATCTCGATGCGCAGGATCTCGACCTCACCACCGCGCTGGATACGCTGGAAGAAGCGATCCGCAAGATCGACCGCGAAACCCGAGGCCGCTTCAAGGACACCTTCGACCGCGTCAACACCGGCGTGCAGGAACTCTATCCGCGCCTGTTCGGCGGCGGTCACGCCTATCTCGAATTGACCGGCGAAGACCTGCTCGACACCGGCGTGGCGATCATGGCGCGCCCGCCAGGCAAGCGCGTCTCGAACATCTCGCTGCTCTCCGGCGGCGAGAAAGCGATGACCGCCGTCGCGCTGGTGTTCGCGATCTTCCAGCTGAATCCCGCGCCGTTCTGTCTGCTGGACGAAGTCGACGCGCCGCTGGACGAGGCCAACGTCGGCCGCTTCACGGCGATGGTCAAGGAAATGAGCGAACACGTGCAGTTCCTGTTCGTCACCCACAACAAGGCGACCATGGAAGCCGCGCAGCAGCTCAGCGGCGTGACCATGCGCGAGCCGGGCGTCAGCCGCCTGGTATCGGTCGATCTGGCCGAGGCCGCGCGCCTCGCCGGTGCGGCTTAACTCATACACGAGGTCAACGCGATGTCGGATATCTGGTGGTTGCGTATCGGGATCGTGGCTGCGGGCGCGCTGCTGCTCGCCGCGATCTATTTCTTCGGACGGCCGCGCAAGCCGAGCCAGGGCCGCAAGCTCCGCGACGAGCCGGTCGAACGATCGCCGTCGCGACCGGAGTCGCTAGCGGTTGCCGATGCGCGCGGCGATATCGCCTTCGGCCAGAACGAGATACCGCACGAGACTGCGCCGCCGCCGTCCGGCCCGGAAGTGGGCAAGCGCGACCGCGAGGACTTCGACAAGATCGTCACGCTCTATGTCGCGGCGCGGTCCGGGCAGGTATTGCGCGGCCCCGACATCGTGGTCGCCGCCGAAAAAGCCGGGCTCAGCTACGGCTACATGAACATATTCCACCGGCTGGTCGATGGCCGTGCCGACAGCGCGCCGATCTTCAGCGTCGCCAACATCAAGAAGCCCGGCAGTTTCGAGATGACGGAGATCCAGGCGCTGGAAACCCCGGCGATCGCGTTCTTTCTCACCCTGCCGGCGCCGATCGCCGCGCTGGATGCCTGGGAAAAACTGCTGCCCACCGCACAGCGCATGGCCGAACTGCTCGACGGCGTGGTGCTGGACGAATCCCGCAACGCGCTCGGTCGCCAGCGCATCGCGCACATCCGCGACGACCTGCGCGCCTACGACCGGCAGCACGAAGCGCCGCCGATTTCCAAGAACACCCGCTGGTGATGTCCTGTAGGAGCGGCTTCAGCCGCGATGACAGTCCTCGGGCGCTTTATCGCGGCTGAAGCCGCTCCTACAGATCGTTCGCCAATGACCGAGCCCGCCGCCCGAATCGCCGAACTGCGTCGCCGGATCGACGACGCCAACTATCGTTATTACATCCTCGACGACAATTCGATCCCGGACGCCGAATACGACCGGCTGATGCGCGAGCTGGAAGCGCTGGAAGCCGCGCATCCGGAATGCGCGGATGTATCATCGCCGACCCAGCGCGTCGGCAACAGGCCTTCGTCGAAATTCGAAGAAGTCGCGCACAGCGTGCCGATGCTGTCGCTGGGCAACGCCTTCACCGACGAGGAGATCGTGGACTTCGTCGCGCGCATCGAGAAGGAAACCGGCGATGGCGCGCCGATGTTCTCGGTCGAACCCAAGCTCGATGGGCTTGCGATCAGCCTGCGCTACGAACACGGCGTATTCGTGCGCGGCGCGACCCGAGGCGACGGCAGCACCGGCGAGGATGTCACCGCCAATCTGCGCACCGTGAAATGCATTCCGCTGCGACTGCGCGACGATGCCGGTCCGGTGCCGGACGTGCTCGATGTGCGCGGCGAAGTGTTCATGCCCAAGGCCGCGTTCGAGCGCTACAACGCGTGGGCGCTGGCGAACGACGAAAAGACATTGGCCAATCCGCGCAACGGCGCAGCCGGTTCGCTGCGCCAGCTCGACCCGCGCATGACCGCCAAACGCCCCCTGAGTTTCTATGCGTACGCGCTGGGCGAAGTCAGCGCGATGCCGGCCGGCGTCGAAACGCATTCGCAGGCGCTGGCATGGTTGAAAACGCTCGGTTTGCCGATCTGCCCGGAAGCGCGCACCGCGCGCGGTGTCGATGGCGTGCTCGCGTTCTATCGCGACCTCGGCGCGAGGCGCAACGATCTGCCGTACGACATCGACGGCTCGGTCTACAAACTCGACCGCTACGATCAGCAGCGCGCGATGGGTTTCGTCTCGCGCGCGCCGCGCTGGGCGATCGCGCACAAATATCCGGCGCAGGAAGAAGCGACGGTGGTCGAAGCCATCGATGTGCAGGTCGGGCGCACCGGTGCCTTGACGCCGGTCGCGCGGCTGAAGCCGGTGCAGGTCGCGGGCGTGGTCGTCACCAATGCCACGCTGCACAACGCCGATCAGGTCGCGCGTCTCGATGTGCGCGTCGGCGATGCGGTGATCGTGCGTCGTGCCGGCGACGTGATTCCGGAAGTCGTGCGCGTGATCGACGAGCGCCGCCCGCGCGATGCCGCTGGCGAAGCACTGCATCCGCCGTACGCCTTGCCGACGGTCTGCCCGGTCTGCGGATCGACGGTCGAACGCGAAGAGGGCGAAGTCGTCGCCCGCTGCACCGGCGGCCTGTTCTGCGCCGCACAGCGCAAGCAGGCGCTGATCCATTTCGCATCGCGCCGGGCGATGGACATCGAAGGGCTCGGCGAGCGCTTTGTCGATGCGCTGGTCGAGTTCGGCTATGTCAAGACCGTCGCCGATCTGTACACGCTGACACTCGACGACTTCCTCGACATGAAGCGCCGCGCCGACGAGCGCGAAGGCACCACGCCGGAAACGGTGAAGGCCGGCAAGGTCGCCAGCAAGTGGGCGGAAAACCTCATCGCCGCGATCGACGCCAGCCGCGACACCGCGCTGGAACGCGTGCTGTTCGCGCTGGGGATCCGCGATGTCGGCGAAAGCACGGCGAAGACGCTGATGCGTCATTTCGGCGCGCTCGATCCGCTGATGGCCGCCGATGAAGACACCCTCAAGCAGGTGCCGGATGTCGGCCCCATCGTTGCGGCGAGAATCGCGCACTTCTTCGCCGAACCGCACAACCGCGAGGTCGTCGCGGCGTTGCGCACGAACGGCGTACGCTGGCCCGAAAGTGCGCCGCAGCGTTCGAGCGAGGGTCCGCTCGCGGGCAAGACCGTCGTATTGACCGGTGGTCTGGCGTCGATGTCGCGCGACGAAGCCGGCGCGAAACTCGAAGCGCTCGGCGCGAAAGTCTCCGGCAGCGTCTCGAAGAAAACCAGCGTCGTCATCGCCGGCGAAGCTGCGGGCAGCAAGCTCGCGAAGGCGCAGGAGCTCGGTGTCGAGATCTGGGACGAAGCAGCACTGCTTGCTTTTCTTGCCGAACATGCGCAGACATGATGCGTGCCCCTTCGGATCGAAGTCTATCCGTCATCCCCGCGAACGCGGGGATCCAGAGTCTTGTTTTTCCCTGCAATGAACGCCGCTGGATCCCCGCGTTCGCGGGGATGACGATGTGATGCGACCGTCTTCCGCATCTGTATCCGACTGGCGTCCCACCGCTGCCATCGACGCACTGCGCCTGCGCGCGCGGCTGTACGCGACGATCCGTGACTTCTTCGCCGCGCGTGAGGTGCTGGAAGTCGAAACGCCGGTGCTGTCGGTCGCCGGCAACACCGACGCCAACATCGAATCGTTCTCGCTGGATTTCTCCGGACGTACCGATGGCGCGTCGCCGACGCGCTGGCTGCGCACTTCCCCGGAATTTCCGCTGAAACGCCTGCTTGCGGCAGGCGTCGGCGATTGCTACGAACTCGGTCGCGTGTTCCGCAACGGCGAGGCGGGTGGCCGGCACAATCCCGAATTCACGATGCTGGAATGGTATCGGATCGGCTGGGACCATCATCGGCTGATCGATGAAACCGTCGCGCTCGTGCAGGCGGCGTTGCGACTGCTTGATCGCGAAGCGAATGTGGCGACGACGCGTTTCCGCGACCTGTACCGCGATCGGCTCGGCATCGATCCGTTCACCGCTGCCGATGTCGAACTGCGTGCGGCACTCGGCGACATCCAGATCGACCCGGGCGGACTCAACCGGGACGATTGGCTGGATCTGCTGATGACCCATCGCCTGCAGCCGGGTTTCGATCGCAATGGCATCCTTGTCGTGTACGACTATCCGGCTTCGCAGTGCGCGCTGGCGAAGATCCGCGCAGGGCAGGGCGGCGAACCGGCGGTTGCGGAGCGTTTCGAGCTGTATCTCGGTGTGCTGGAACTCGCGAACGGTTATCACGAACTGACCGATACTTCGGAACAGCGCGCGCGATTCCTGCGCGACCATGGCGTTCGCGCGGAGCGCGGCGCGACGCAGCCGCCGCTCGACGAAGCCCTGCTCGCGGCGATGTCCACCGGATTGCCGGATTGCGCCGGGGTGGCGCTCGGCGTCGAACGACTGCTGATGGCGATGCTCGGCACCGACCGGATCGCCGATGTCCTGGCCTTCGATTTCGGCCATGCCTGAGCATGGAAGCAGGATTCCTGAACGGAATTCCGCCGGCCGCGCGGCGTGCCGGAAAATTCGCCGGCCGTTCATGCGTCCGGGCCGACGCTAGCCTCACGCAAATGCTGGCGTCACACAACTCGGGGGTTGGAAACAATGCGCAACACACTTTTCCTCATCGCGTCCGCTACGGTGGCTGGCCTCACCAGCGCACCTGCCCAGGCGCAGTGGTCGAGCGGCGGTTACGGCGACGACCTGATCCGCTGCGAATCGCGCGATGGCCGCACCGAGCGCTGCGAGACATATGGCGGCAGCGCGCAGCTGGTTCGTCAACTTTCCAGCACGCCCTGTGTGCGTGGCCGCAGTTGGGGCACCGATTCGCGTGGTGTCTGGGTCAGCTCCGGTTGCCGAGCCGAATTCCGCATCGACAGCGGTTACGGCTATGACAATGGCTATGGCGACAGCTACGGCTACGGCAACAATGGTTACGGTAGCGATTACGGCTACGGAAGCAGCGGCGGCGCTTTCCGCTGCGAATCGCGCGATGGCCGCACCGAACGCTGCAATGGCTACGGTGGCCGTGCCCAGTTCGTCCGTCAGCTGTCGAACACGCCCTGCGTCCGTGGCCAGAGTTGGGGCAGCGATTCGCGCGGCGTGTGGGTGAGCAACGGCTGCCGCGCCCTGTTCAGCACCAACGGTGGCTACGGCAATAATTACGGAAACAATTATGGCAACGATCTGGTCCGCTGCGAGTCGCGCGACAACCGCAGCCACAGTTGCACGATGTCCTCCGGTCGCAATGGCAATATCCGTTTGTTGCGCCAACTGTCCGACAAGCCCTGCATCGAGAATCAGACATGGGGCCGTTCGCGCACCGGCGTATGGGTCACCCAGGGCTGTCGCGCCGAATTCGTGACGGGTCGCGGTGGCAACAACAACGGTGGTTACCAGCGCCCGCCCGGCGATCTGGGCGGCACGCCCGGCGGCAAACGCTCGTCGAACTATCAGGACACGTCCGGTGGGCGCGAGCCCGGTGATATCGGTGGCGCGGCCACGGCACCAGTGAATCAGCGCCCGCCTGTGGACGTGGTCGCCGGGCGTCCAGGCAATGTCGAGAGGGTGGATCGCCAGATCCGGCCGGTCGAGGAAGCCCCCGGTCGGCTTGAAGTCCAGACAGTCGAGGATGCGCCCGGCCAAGTCCAGCCCCGCAGCACGGGCGGTACGGCAGAGGTCGACACGGCCCAACCGGCTCCCCGCGAACGCGTCGGCGAGCGCAGTGAACGTCCGCGTTGAGAAATACCGTCTTCGGATGTGTTCTGTGACGCGGTTTCGCCTGTACGACCCGGCTCCGGCCGGGTCGTTTCGTTTGCGGACCGGTAGAATGCACGGATGAAGGATGATATCGATTACGCGCGCTACGACCGCATCCGCCCGATCCGCTGGACCGGTGACATGCTGGATCTTCTGGATCAGCGCAAACTGCCGTTCACCGTCGAATACGTCGCTTGCCGCACCGCCAGCGCGGTCGCGGTCGCGATCCATGCACTCATCGTGCGCGGTGCGCCTGCGATCGGCATCGCTGCCGCCTGGGGCGTGGTGCTCGCCGCGCGCGAGCTCGACGCGACCAGTGCCGGTGCGATCGAAACCGCAGCCGAGGCCGCCGAGCGACTGGAGCCTGTCCTGCAACAGCTCAACGCCGCGCGCCCGACCGCCGTCAATCTGGCCTGGGCGCTGGCACGGATGCGTCGCGCGCTGGCCAACGCGGGCGACGATTGGCGCACCGTGCTGTTCCGCGAGGCGCAGGCGATCGCCAGCGAGGACCTCGCCGCGAATCACAAGATGGGCAAGCTCGGCGCGCAGCTGATCGCCAAGGGCAGCGGTGTGCTGACCCACTGCAATACCGGATCGCTGGCGACCGCAGGCTTCGGCACCGCATTGGGCGTGATTCGCGCGGGTGTCGCCCAGGGGCGCATCGACCGCGTGTTCGCCGGCGAAACCCGGCCGTGGTTGCAGGGCGCGCGCCTGACGGTGTGGGAACTGCAGCAGGACGGCATCGATGCGACGCTGATCGCCGATTCTGCCGCATCGCATCTGATGAAAACCGGGCAGGTGCAGTGGGTGATCGTCGGCGCCGACCGGATCTGCGCCAATGGCGACGTCGCCAACAAGATCGGCACGTACCAGCTCGCCATCGCGGCGCGCTACCACGGCGTCAAGTTCATGGTGGTGGCGCCCTCGTCCACGGTCGACATGGCCACCGCCAGCGGCGGAAAGATCGAGATCGAAGAGCGCGACCCCGGCGAGCTGTTCGGCGTCGGCGGTGTGCGCACGGTGCCCGAAGGCGTCAACGCATGGAATCCGGTGTTCGATGTCGCGCCTTCGGAACTCATCGATGCCATCGTCACCGAACGCGGTGTCGTCGAGCGTCCGAACCGGGTGTCGATGCAAACCTTTTTCGGCCACTGAGTGCGCAGCGTCCGTCCGATTTCCGGGAGCAGTCGCCGGGCCTGATCGGGTGCTCGCAAGTCGCTGTTTCTGCATGGGAAAAAGGCGCCGTACGGCGGGGCGTCGAAGGCCTCCGCGTGCTACAATTCCGGCTTCGCGCATGGACCCGCGCGCGCCCTCCGGAGCGACTCCCAGACAGCCCCCGACGCAGCAGGGGCGTTCTTGCGTGTCGATCCCGCATCGGCGCCCGCGCTGTCGTGCCGCCACTCCTGCCTAAGAAGTCGTAATGACCGATCTCGCGAAAGAAATCATTCCCGTCAATCTCGAAGACGAGATGCGACGCAGCTATCTCGATTACGCCATGAGCGTGATCGTGGGGCGAGCGCTCCCGGACGTGAGGGACGGCCTGAAGCCGGTGCATCGCCGCGTATTGTTCGCGATGAACGAGCTGGGCGCGCACAGCAACAAGCCTTACTACAAGTCCGCGCGTATCGTCGGTGACGTCATCGGTAAATACCACCCGCATGGCGACCAGTCGGTGTACGACACGCTGGTGCGCATGGCGCAGCCGTTCTCGCTGCGTTACCTGCTGGTGGACGGGCAGGGCAACTTCGGTTCGGTCGACGGCGACAACGCGGCGGCGATGCGTTACACCGAAGCGCGCATGGCCAAGCTCACCCACGAGCTGATGGCCGATATCGACAAGGACACGGTCGACTTCCAGCCCAACTACGACGAAAAGGAACTGGAGCCCACGGTGATGCCGTCGCGGTTCCCGAACCTGCTGGTGAACGGTTCGGCCGGCATCGCGGTCGGCATGGCCACCAACATTCCGCCGCACAATCTGTCGGAAGTGATCGACGCGACCATCGCGCTGCTCGACGATCCCGAGATCGATATCGATGGCCTGATGCAGTACATCCCCGGACCGGACTTCCCGACGGCGGGCATCATCAACGGCGTCGGCGGTATCCACATCGCCTACCGTACCGGTCGTGGCCGGGTGCGCATGCGCGCCCGCGCCGAGGTCGAAGTCGCCGACAATGGCCGTGAAGCGATCATCGTCACCGAGATCCCGTATCAGGTGAACAAGGCCCGGTTGATCGAAAAGATCGCCGAACTGGTCAAGGAAAAGAAGCTCGAAGGCATCAGCGAGCTGCGCGACGAGTCCGACAAGGACGGCATGCGCATCTTCATCGAGGTCAAGCGCGGCGATTCCGCCGAAGTGGTGCTCAACAACCTCTATCAGCAGACGCAGATGGAGTCGGTGTTCGGCATCAACATGGTGGCGCTGGTCGACGGTCGGCCGCAGCTGCTCAATCTCAAGCAGATCCTCGAAGCCTTCGTGCGCCATCGCCGCGAAGTCGTCACCCGCCGCACCATCTTCGAACTGCGCAAGGCCCGTGCCCGCGCGCACATCCTCGAAGGCCTGACGGTCGCGTTGGCGAACATCGACGAGATGATCGAGCTGATCAAGACCTCGGCCAATCCCAACGAGGCGCGCGAACGCCTGCTCGCCAAGACCTGGGATGCCGGTCTGGTCGCGTCGCTGCTCGCGGCTGCCGGCAGCGACGCCTCGAAGCCGGAAGATCTGCCGGCCGGCGTCGGTCTGATCGAGGGTACGGACGGGCAGCGTTATTACCAGCTGACCGAAATCCAGGCCAAGGAAATCCTCGAAATGCGCCTGCACCGCCTCACCGGGCTGGAGCAGGACAGGCTGACCGAGGAATACAGGAATCTTCTCAACGTCATTCGCGGTCTGATCGAGATTCTCGAAAATCCAGACCGCCTGCGCGAAGTGATCCGCGACGAACTGCGCGAAGTGAAGGAAGCCTTCGGCGACGAGCGCCGCAGCGAAATCCGCGCCAGTGAAGAGGATCTGGACATCCTCGACCTGATCGCGCCGGAAGACGTGGTGGTCACGCTGTCGCATTCGGGTTATGCCAAACGCCAGCCGGTCACCGCCTATCGCGCCCAGAAGCGCGGCGGTCGCGGTCGCAATGCGGCGTCGACCAAAGACGAGGATTTCATCGACCAACTCTGGCTGGTGAACACCCATGACACGCTGCTGACGTTCACCAGCAGCGGACGCGTGTTCTGGCTGTCGGTGCACCAGCTGCCCGATGCGGGTCCGAATGCACGCGGTCGTCCGATCATCAACTGGCTGGCGCTGGAGCCGGGCGAACAGGTCCAGGCGGTGCTGCCGGTGCGCAGCTATGACGACGAACATTTCGTGTTCTTCGCCACCCGCAACGGTACCGTCAAGAAAACGCCGCTCACCGAATTCGCCTACCGGCTCGCGCGCGGCAAGATCGCGATCAATCTCGACGAGGGCGATGCCCTGATCGGCGTGGCGCTGACCGATGGACATCGCGACATCATGCTGTTCGCCAGCAACGGCAAGACCGTGCGCTTCGACGAAGCTGCGGTGCGCGCCGTCGGTCGTACCGCGACCGGCGTGCGCGGCATGAGATTGGCTGCAGGCGAGAAAGTGGTCAGCCTGATCGTCGCCGAATCGGCGGGCGACCAGCCCGAGATCGAGGACGATACGGCCGATGACGTAGTCGAGACCGTGGGTGAAGATGCCGTCATCGAGACGCCGGTCAATGTCGACGATGCCTCTGTCGCCTACATCCTCACCGCGACCGAAAACGGCTACGGCAAACGCACGCCGCTGGCCGATTACCCGCGCAAGGGCCGCGGCACCCAGGGCGTGATCGGCATCCAGACAACGGCGCGCAACGGCAAGCTGGTGGCGGCGGTGTTGTTGAGCAGCCGCGATGAAGTGCTGCTGATTTCCGACGGCGGCACGCTGGTGCGCACCCGCGCTGCAGAGATCTCCCAGGTCGGCCGGAACACCCAGGGCGTCACCCTGATGCGCTTGGCCGAGGACGAAACGCTGCAGGCATTGGAGCGGCTCGATGCGTCGCTGGACGAGGATGACATTTCCGAGACTTCTGAGGCCCTGCAGCCGCCTACGGGCGTTGGAGCGCTGCAGCCCAAGAACGACGCGTAACACCGCCAGTCGTGAACGCATGACGACAGGCCGCCTTATGGGCGGCCTGTCGCGTTTGTGGGGTATCTAGACGCAGTGGTGTTCTGCCTCAGGGCATTACGAGGAACTCCCAGGCATAGTCGCTACCTGTCCTGCCCAGTGGCGTCGACTGCGCTAGCAGTAAATTCTGGAAGTTGCCCGCACCGCTGAGTACGTATACGGAGGTGTTGGCGGGGATGACCTTGCTTATCGCGTAGAGGTCTTTCTTGCCATCACGGTCGTAATCGCCAAGTACGAAGCTCCAGCCGCCGTCCGTGCCTGTTGATCCAAGCGTGGTAGCGACCTGCCGCAGGAAATTCTGATATCCGTTAGCGCCATTCAACACATGGACTTCCGTTCTTCCGGAGCCACCCGCCCGGGCGATGCCGTATACATCAGCAATGCCATCATTGTTGTAGTCGCCGACCTTGAAGATCCAACTGCCGTCGCTTCCGGTCTGCCCGAGGATGGTCGCATGATGGCCGAGGAAGCTCTGAAAGTTGCCGACGCCGTTCAGAACATGCACTTCCGTCTTTCCGGAAGCGCCGATGCGGTTGATGGCGTACAGATCAAGCGTACCGTCCCGATTGTAATCGGCGACATCGAATTGCCAGGTCGTATTGGTGCCAGTTGTGTGCAGGGCGGTGGTGCTGTGCAACAGGAAGCTCTGATAGCTGTTCGCGCCGTTGAGGACATGGACTTCCGTGGTGTTGGAGCCACCCTGCTTGCTGATGATGTAGATATCCTGTGCTCCGTCCTTGTTGTAATCGCCTCGTGCGAACGTCCATGAAGCGTCGTTACCGGTCTGATTCAGCGCGGTCGCGATATTCGAAGCGAAGCTTTGATAGTTGGATATTCCGTTCAGGGCATGAACTTCAGTTCTTGCGGAACCTCCCAATTTCGCGATCGCGATCAGATGCGGCGCGATCGTGGGCTGTTGACATTGAATGCCGACGGCATTGAACGCGGCGTTGACATCGGCTGCAGCGTAGCCGTAGTCCTGCGCTGCCATCCGCACCCCGCAAACGCCCTGCTTGAAATTGGTGCTCGCAGTCCAGTACAGATCGTTCGCTCGCGCGAAGACCTTGAAAGCCATCGGCGTATTCCAGCCTGGTTTTGTCGCCAGCAGATAGAATGCCTTGTTGTAGACGCCTGATGAGTAATGCACATCCATCCCGCCGATATAGTTTGATGCGTGACCGATCGAATACCCATCCTTCGACGGATTGGCCATGTAGCGCAGGGCGCCGGTTCCTTTATAGATTTGCGCTCCGACAAGGAAGTCATTCGTGCCCTTCATATAGTATTCGGCTGCTTCGCCGGCAATGTCAGAGAACGCTTCGTTGATGCCGCCTGACTGACCCGAATAGGTCAGCTTTGAGTTCTGCGAGGTGAAACCATGCGAGACTTCGTGCGAGACGAAGTCGAGACTGACCAGCGGATAAAATTTGCTGGCGCCATCTCCGAAGGCCATCGATGAGCCGTCCCAGAATGCATTCTCATAGCCATTGCCGTAATGGACACGCATTGCCAGCAAGAAGGTCAGTGGCGGCTTGCTGATGTATGCGTTGTACATGTTATAGACGATGCCGCCGAAGTAATGCGCATCGTTGAGTGGAGAGTATGCGCCGTTGACAGATCTCACTGTGTTGCGTGGACAGGTGTAGGAAAAGGTATTTGCGCTGTCTGTGCCCTGATTGAGGTCCATCGTCACGACGGCGGCATTGCTCATGATGCATGTGCCGCCCGACTGGACGACATCGAGCCTGCCGTATTGGACACCGTACTCGTACTGGCCGGTCTTGAGGTTGCCACCGGGGCCGGTACCGATGAGCGCGTGCTGAAGATTGTCGAACTGCTGCAGGATGCGGCCGTTCTCGGCATCGATGATCACGGTCGGACGCATCGGCGTGCCACCGCGAGCAGTATCAGCGAAATACGACACCACGTACGCTTTGCGCGCGCGGCCGTTGTCGTCGATGTGGATCATCAGGTCGGACTTCTCCGCGCTGGTGCGCATAAAGCCTACGCGATTGCCCAGAACGGCGCTCTTGCCGATGGTGAGCGCGTTGTTGCTGCTGATGCGCGGTTTTCCGACGGAAATCTCGCTTGCGAGTCCCTCGACTTTTTGGCCGAACAAGCTACTGATATTGCCGCTTTCGTCTTCGTTGACGACGACATGTTCGCCGAAGATCGGCAGGCCGCGAAAGGTCTGCTGGTAGCGGTGGTTGCGCACTCCCTGGCTGTTTTCGCGATCGAGCAGGAACAGGCGCGAATCGGCGTCCAGGCCGAGCGCCTGTTCGTGACGGGTGTGAACCATGGACACCATGCCTGTCTTAACGGCAGCGGCATTCTGCTGTGCGATACGGGTGCTGTCCTGCTGATGCAGGTCGGTACGGACGGCGGCGACTGCGCTTTGCGCGGTGCCGCACAGGCACAGTGTGATCGCCGAAGCGAGGATGGTTCGGGTTCGAAGGGCGGTCTTCACGATTCAACGCTCCTTATGTGGCGGGCCAGCAGCCCAGATGTACGGGAGCGTTCGATCCCGAACGCCCCGGTCCTTGTCGGCCTTCCCACGAACTGCAACGCCATCCTTGGATCGCTTTCTGCCATGGCGGGCGGGGCGGGCACGGTGCGAGCATGTCGCATCCCCAGTATCCCCGTACATTGTGTCCATCCATGAGACTGTGCCCGGGTGCAGCCGCTTTTCCGATGATCGGCAATCTAGAAGTAGTACGTGGTTCGCGGGCTTGGGCGGCCATGTTCGGGCGGCGATGGCGGGTCTCGATTAATGTTAAAAAAAAGTCAAAAAAATGTTCAAAAAAAGTGATCCATTGAGCCAAAGCTTCTCTATACTCGCCACCACATCCAGGAGGCCATATGTGTCGCACGTCGCGGTTTGAGGTGGTGGGTCGGGTTCGCGGTTTCGTCAGGCAATGGGGTTCGGGAGTCGGGTTGGCGCTGGTGTTGGCCGCCACGACTGCGCTTCCGGGCTGCGGCAACAAGGAGACCGGGCAACTGCCCGAAATCAGCGGCGAGGCTATCAAGGCCAAGCCCAACGAAATCAAGGGCTTCGCGCTGGTCCGGGCCTATCCCGACCAGGATGGCGACACGCTCGCGATCGCTCTGGAGTTCTCCCGGCCGCTGGTCGGCACGCAGGACTTCGACAAACTCATCACCTTCGCCACGTCGGTCAACGACAAGAGCAGTTGGAAGCTCGATGACAGCGGCAAGATCCTGCGCTTCCCGTTCGTCACGGTGAATACCGAGTACACCCTGACCGTCTCCGGCAAGCTCGCCGCAGCCGACGGCAGCGTGCTCGGCCACGATGTCGAACAGAAGGTCTACACCGGCGAACTCGACCCCGCCGTGGGCTTCGCTTCGCAGGGCAGCGTACTGCCGGCGCGCGACAGCCGCGGCCTGCCGGTGGTGTCGGTCAACGTGCCCGAGGTCGACGTCGAATTCCTGCGCGTGCGCGAGAAATCGCTGCCGCAGTTCTTCGCCGAATACCAGCGCGGCGGTCGCCGCAGCGGTTGGGAGCTGGACAACGACTACGGCGACGGCACGCCGCTGGCCAAGCTGGCCGAACCGGTCTACACCAACCGCTTCGTGCTGGGCGGCAAGCGCAACGAACGCGCGGTGACCTACCTGCCGATCCAGGACATCGAAGAACTGCAGGAACCGGGTCTGTACTTCGCGGTCATGAAGCGCACCGGCCAGTTCCGCGAGCAGTTCGAGACCACGTTCTTCACGGTCAGCGATATCGGTCTGCACGTGCGCGCGTACAAGGACAAATTGTTCGTCCACACCGCATCGCTGCAGGATGGGTCGGGGATCAACAGCGTCGATCTGCAGATCATCGATGCCGCGGGCGAAACCACGCTCAAGGGCCAGACCGACCGCAACGGCAACGCGATGCTGCCGTACAAACTCGATGCCGCGCACGTGCTGATCGCCCGTCGCAGCAGCGACATCTCGATGCTGCCGTTCAACCAGCCGGCGCTGGATCTGTCCGAATTCGCGGTCAGCGGTCGCGAACCGGCGTGGTTCGATGTGTTCGCATGGGCCGGCCGCGATCTGTACCGTCCCGGCGAAGTGGTGCGCATTTCGGCGCTGCTGCGCGACAACGACGGCAAGCCGGTGCCGATGAAGGGCAAGAAGGCGCAGCCGCTGTTCGTGCGTCTGAAACAGCCCGATGGCAAGCCCTTCATCGAAAGCCGGATCGAAGCCGGCGCGCAGGGCTATTACAGCTTCGAGAAACTGATTCCGGTCGAAGCGCCGACCGGTCGTTGGCAGGTGGAGTTCCGCACCGACCCGGCCAGCACCGAAGCCGTGCAGGGCATGAGCCTGCGGATCGAGGAGTTCCTGCCCGAACGCATGAAGCTCGATCTGGCCACCGCTGATGCGGTGCTGAAGCCGGGCAAGCCGTTGAAACTCGAAGCCACCGGTGCCTATCTCTACGGCGCACCCGCAGCGGGCAACCGCTTCACCGCGAAACTCGCGGTCGCGGTCGAACAGCATCCGGTCGAATCGATGCCGGGCTATTTCTTCGGCGATCCCACGCTGACGCTGCCGAAGGACGCCAACGACGTCATCGACACCACGCTCGACGCACAGGGCAAGCTGGCGCAGGACATCACGCTTCCCGAGGAAGCGAAACCGGCGTCGCCGATCGCGGCGATGGTTTCCGGCAGCCTGTTCGAGACCGGCGGGCGCAGCATCAACCGCTCGATCAAACGCGTGCTGTGGCCGGCGGATGCGCTGGTCGGCGTGCGCCCGATGTTCGACGACAAGGAAGGCCCCGACAGCGACAGCAATGCCGGCTTCCAGCTGATGCGCGTCGACAGCGACGGCAAGCCGCGCCCCGCGAAGGGCCTGAAGGTCACGCTGGTGCGCGAGCATCGCGATTACCACTGGAATTACGACAACGACGAGGGTTGGGATTTCGATTTCACCTCGCGCTTCGACAACGTCGAGACGCGCACCATCGATGCAGGCACGACTGCGATCAAGTTCGATTTCCCGGTCGAGTGGGGCACGTATCGCGTCGACGTGCTCGATCCGGCGACCGGGCTGACCACGCGTTATCCGTTCGAGGCGGGTTGGGGCTGGGGCGATGAGAACCGCGGCCTCGATGCGCGTCCCGACAAGGTCAAGGTCGCGCTCGACAAGACCACCTACAACACCGGCGACACGTTGAAGGTGACGCTGACGCCGCCGCACGACGGCAAGGGCCTGCTGATGGTCGAAGGCGGCGACCGCATGCTGTACGTGCTGGACGTCGATGTGAAGCGCGGCAGCAGCTTCGAGATTCCGGTGACCAAGGACTGGGAGCGCCACGACATCTACATCACCGCGCTGGTGTTCCGTGGCGGCAGCGCCTCGGACAAGATCACGCCGGCACGCGCCGTCGGTATCGCGTATGTGCCGATGGATCGCGCGTCGCGTCGGGTGGAAGTCGGATTGTCGCTGCCGAAACAGATGCGTCCGGAGCAGACGCTCATGACGACGGTCGCGGTGCCGAAACTCGCCGGCCAGGACGCCTATGTGACGGTGTCGGCGGTCGATGTCGGCATCCTCAACATCACCCAGTTCCCGGTGCCCGACGCCAACAAGCATTTCTTCGCCCAGCGCAGGCTCGGCGTGGATGCCTACGATGTCTACGGCCGCATCATCGAGAGTCTCGAAGGCGAGATCGGCAGGATCCGCTTCGGTGGCGACATGGCGCTGCAGCCGCTGGCGCAGGCGCGCAGGCCGACGTCGAAGGTGCAGACCGTCGATCTGTTCTCCGGCCCGGTGAAACTCGATGCCAAGGGCAACGCGAAGATCGCGCTGAAGGTGCCTGATTTCAACGGCACGCTGCGCGTGTCCGCGCTCGCTTATTCGGCCGAACGTTACGGCAATGGCGACGCCGAGATCGTGGTGCGCGCGCCGATCGTGGCCGAAGCCAGTTATCCGCGCGTGCTCGCGCCCGGCGACCGCAGCAACGTCACCCTCGATCTCACCAATTTCACCGGCAAGGCCGGCGATTTCGACGTGAAGATCGAAGGGCTCGGTCCGTTGACGGTGGCGCAGGGTGCGCGCAGCGCCAAGCTCGCCATCGGCGGCAAGACCACGCTGACCTTCCCGCTGTCGGCGGGCGAGGGCTACACCACCGCGAAGATCCGCGTGCAGGTCAACGGCAACGGCTTCAAGGTCGATCGCCGCTTCGATGTGCCGGTGCGTCCGGCCTGGCCGAGCGTGCTGCGCACGAAGACCCAGACCTTGAACGCGCTGGGCACGATCGCGATGGACGCAGCGTTCGCCGATGGCCTGATGCCCGGTTCGGTCACTGCGCAGATGACGGTCAGCGCGCTGCCGCCGATCCCGTTCGCCAGCGCGTTGAAGGACGTGCTGGAATATCCCTACGGCTGCGCCGAACAGACCACCAGCAAGGGCTATGCCGCGCTGGTGATGGATGCCGACACCGCGAAGATGCTCGATGCCAAGGGTCTCGACGCGGCGGCGCGCAAGGCCCGTATGGACGGCGCGTTCGGACGCTTGGCTTCGATGCAGATGTCGAACGGCCATTTCTCGATGTGGGGCGACGACAGTTACGTCAATCCCGCGCTGACGCCGTACATCGTCGAATTCCTGCTCGACGCGCGCGAAGCCGGCTTCGCGGTGCCCGAAGCGATGCTGCAGAAAGCATTGCAGCGGCTCAGCGAGGATCTGCTGGCCGGCGGCAACGAGTTCTATGGCCAGACCTATCGCGATCACCTGAAGTTCGCGTATCAGGCGCATGCGGGCTACGTGCTCGCGCGCGTCAACCGCGCACCGCTCGGGACGCTGCGCGCGCTGTACGACAACGAACGCGGCAAGACCAAGAATGGACTGTCGATGGTGCATCTGGGTCTGGCGCTGTCCCTGCAGGGCGACAAGAACCGCGGCAACAAGGCGATCGCTGCGGGCTTCGCGTTCAAGAGCGGCTACGAATATCTCGGCGACTACAGCAGCCCGCTGCGCGACAGCGCGCTGATGATCGCATTGACGCACGAACGTGGCCTCGGCAAGCCGGAATACGACGCCAAGGTCGTCGCATTGGGCAAAGAGCTCGATGTCCGTCGCAACGATCGCTGGTTCTATCTCAGCACCCAGGAACAGGTCGCACTGGCCCGCGTCGGCAAGGCGCTGCTGGCGGACCAGAAAAAGATGGTCTCCGGCGTGTGGCGTCTGGGCGATGTCAGCGACCCGGTGGCCGAGCGCCGCATGCAGGGGCGTCGCGTCGACTACACCGCACTCGCACGCGGTTTCAAGTTCGAGCCGCAGGGTGCGGTGCCGCTGTACGCCAGTCTCGAAGTCGCGGGTGTGCCGCGCACCGCGCCGGGCGAGGACAAATCGACGATCGGGATCGAACGAAAGTGGTACACCACCGACGGCAAGCCGTGGAAGCCCGGTCCGCTGACCGAAGGCGAGGCGCTGATCGTCGCGCTCAGCATCACCGCCGATCAGTCCATGCCCGACGCGCTGCTGACCGATCTGTTGCCGGCCGGTCTGGAAATCGAGAACTTCAATCTCGGCGACGGCAAGCAGTGGGCCGATGTGGTGGTGGACGGAATCCAGATCAACGATCGCAGCAGCGCGGCCGAAGTGCGGCACGAGGAATATCGCGACGATCGTTTCGTCGCCGCGATAAAACTCGATCGCGGCCAGGCTGCACGCGTGTTCTATCTCGTGCGTGCGGTGACGCCTGGCACCTACACCGTGCCGCCGTCACTGGTCGAAGACATGTATCGCCCGCAATTGCGCGGAGTGGGCAAGTCGACGCCGGCCACGATCACGGTGGTGCAGCCGAAATAAAGGCGGCCTTCTGTCACTCGATGCGCTTGCTCTTCCCTCTCCCCGCGTTGCGGGGAGAGGGTGCCCGAAGGGAGGGTGAGGGGTGCTCTCCGCCGCTGTGCTCCTTCCCGCAGCCACATCTCCCCGCGACACGACGAGTTCAGATCGCGCATCCATGTCGCAATCTCTTACGCCATCCCTGCGCATCCGCATCCGCCGCCTGCTGCCCTGGCTCCGCTGGGGCACCGTTGCGCTGCTGTCGACATTGCTGCTGCTCGATCTGATTTTCCCGCCGCAGTTGCCGAAGGCGCGCGACACCAGCACGCTGGTGGTCGCGCGCGACGGCACGCCGCTGCGCGCGTTCGCCGATGCCGATGGCGTCTGGCGCTACCCGGCGACGCCCGAGACGGTGTCGCCGCTGTATCTCGAAGCGCTGCTCAATTACGAAGACCGCTGGTTCTGGCGCCATCCCGGCGTGAATCCGCTGGCGCTGCTGCGCGCCGGCGGGCAGATGCTGGGCAGCGGCGAGGTGGTGTCCGGAGGTTCGACGCTGACGATGCAGGTCGCGCGCATCCTCGATGCCAAGCGCACCCGGCACACGCGCACGCCGTTCCGCAAACTGCGGCAGATCCTGCGTGCGCTGCAGCTCGAAGCGCATCTGTCGAAGCGCGAGATCCTGATCCTGTATCTGGAGCGCGCGCCGTTCGGCGGCACCATCGAAGGCGTCGAGGCGGCCAGTTGGGCGTATCTGGGCAAACCCGCATCGCGGTTGTCGAAAGCGGAGGCGGCGTTGCTCGCGGTGCTGCCGCAATCGCCGAGCAGGCGCCGCCCGGACCGTCATCCGGAAGTCGCGCAGGTCGCGCGCGACAAGGTGCTGGATCGCATGGCGACGCTCGGCGTGTGGAGCAAAGCCGAGATCGACGACGCGCGGATCGAACCCGTCGTCGCACGCCAACTGCAGCCGCCGCTCAGTGCCGCATTGCTGGCGCAGCGATTGCGCGTGGCGCATCCGAAAGCCTCGCGCATCACCTCGACCATCGATGCGAACCTGCAGCGCACGCTGGAAGAGCGCGTGACCTCGTATTTCTCGAATCTTCCGGAGCGCACGTCCGCTGCGTTGCTGGTGGTCGACAACCAGACCATGGAAGCGCGCGCCTATGTCGGCTCGCTGCATTTCGGCGACAAGCAGCGCCTTGGCCATGTCGACATGGTCCGCGCCTGGCGTTCGCCCGGTTCGACCTTGAAGCCGTTCCTCTACGGCATGGCGATCGACGACGGCATGATCCATTCCGAAAGTCTGTTGATCGATGCGCCGCAGACCTTCGGCGATTATCGTCCCGGAAATTTCGGCGAATCCTTCAATGGACCGATCGGCGTCGCCCAGGCGCTGCGATTGTCGCTGAACGTGCCGGCGGTCGATCTGCTCGATCGCGTCGGCCCGCAGCGCTTCGCCGCACGTATCGATCATGCCGGTATCGCGCTGAAATTCCCGCAGGACAGCAAGCCGAATCTCGCGCTGATCCTCGGCGGCACCGGCGCACGACTGGAGGATCTGGTCGGCACGCACGCGGCGTTCAATCGCAACGGCATCTCCGGGCGCGTGCGCTACACGCCGACCGATCCGAAGATCGACCGGCGTGCGCTGTCGCCGGGCGCCGCGTGGATCGTGCGCGAGATTCTCGAATCCAATCCGCGTCCCGGCGAACTCGAACAATACGATCGCGGCACGCGTCCGCGCGTGGCCTGGAAGACCGGCACCAGCTACGGATTCCGCGATGCATGGGCAGTGGGTAGCACACGCCATTACACGGTCGGTGTGTGGGTGGGGCGCCCCGACGGCACGCCGTTGCCCGGTCAATACGGTGCGCTCACCGCGCTGCCGCTGCTGTTCGAGGTGGTCGATTCGCTGCCCGGCAACGCGCGCGATTCGCTGCCGTTGCCGCCGCCATCGAACGTCGCCGAGATCGAGATCTGCTGGCCGCTCGGCATCGCCGCCGACAGCGTGCCCGCGTCGCTGTGTCAGCGCCGGATGAAGGCGTGGACGCTGGACGGCGCGGTGCCGCCGACGTTCGCCGAACGCGGCGCGCGTCTGTGGAATGCAGGTCGCGAACGTTTCGATATCGATGCGGACAGCGGCAAACGCGTATCGGCGGTGTGTTCGCTGCCGCATCGCACGCGGACCGTCGAGATCGCGCGCTGGCCGGCGCTGGCATCGCCGTGGCTGTCGGCGGAAACGCGCCGCGCATCGACGCTGCCCGTGCTCGCCGACGACTGCATGCTTGATGGTCGCGACGCCAGCGAGGAACTGCGTATCGAAGGACTCAACGACGGCGCCACTCTCGCGCGCGCGCCGGGCAGCGAACATGCGGTGCGACTCTCGTTGCGCGCGCTCGGCACCGATCGCAACGTGCAGTGGTTGCTCGATGGTCGCTGGATCGCCGAAACCGAAGGCCGGCAGTCGCTGGTGCGCGACTTCGGAGAATCGGGCGAACATGTGTTGACCGCGCTCGCCGACAGCGGCGCGTGGACGAGAATCCGCTTCCGCGTGTTGGAATAATCTTGTAGGAGCGACGGAAGTCGTGACCGCCTTCGAAAAGACGTTCCGTAATTCGTCGCGACTTCCGTCGCTCCTACAAGGCCATCAGCGCGTAGGCTGGGCTGAAAAGCCCAGCATGGGTTTCAGGCCCAACCTCATTTTTTGCCGATCGTGCTGGGCTTTTCAGCCCAGCCTACTTCAGTCCAGTTTATTTCCGGATATTCACAGCAACGACAGCATGTGTTCCGCAGACGAAACGCGGAACTCGCCCGGCGCTTCCACTTCGAGGAATTTCACCACGCCGTCTTCGAGATACAGCGCGAACCGCTTGCTGCGGATGCCCATGCCGTAACCGCTGGCATCCATTTCCAGGCCGAGCGCTTTCGTGAAGTCGGCGTTGCCGTCGGCGAGGATCTCCATGTCGGCCGGAGCGTTCTGGCTCGCGGCCCAGGCTTTCATCACGAACGGATCATTGACCGACATGCAGGCGACGCCGACGCCTTTGGCGCGGAACGCCTCGAAGTGTTCGATGAAGCCGGGCAGATGTTTTTCCGAGCAGGTCGGCGTGAATGCGCCGGGGACGGAGAACAGCACGATCTTCTTGCCTTCGAAGAAGGTGTGCGTGTCGATGGTGTCGATGCCGTCGTTGATGCGTTTGATGTTGACTTCAGGGATGCGATCGCCGATCTGGATGGTCATGGCAGAGGTCCTCTCCGGGGGTGGGTGGACAGTGTAGAGGCAATCCTGAACGCGTGTGAATGGGCTCTTGAAAACACGGCGCGCGGGCCTATTTTCCGGGTATGGCGGCACGGTGCCGCCGTTCAAAAACGGAGAATCCCCATGAGCCTCATGCGCTACCCGCAGGCGTGGCCGGCACAAGCCCGCGTCCACGACGATCTGAAGCAGATCTTCGACCGTTTCCTCAACAATGCCGACAACCCCGACGAGTCCGCCGTGGTCACCAGCCAATGGGTGCCGCGCGTCGACATCAAGGAAGAGGTGGATCGTTTCGTGATCCTGGCCGATCTGCCGGGCGTCGATCCGCAGCACGTGGAAGTGCTGATGGACAAGGGCATCCTCAGCATCAAGGGCGAACGCAGCAGCGAAACGATCGAGCAGTCCGAGCGCTTCTCGCGGATCGAGCGCCGCTACGGCAGCTTCCATCGCCGCTTCGCGCTGCCCGACACCGCGGACGCGGAAGGCATCGTCGCAACCGGCCACAACGGCGTGCTCGAGATCGTCATTCCCAAACATCCCGAATCCACGCCGCGCCGCATCCAGGTGGGTCGTCCCGACGCGAAGGCCTGAGAAGGTGGCCGGCCCACGCACGATCCGCGTCGCGGACCGTGCGTGGGCCGGTGTGGCATCGGTATAGTGGATCGCATCGTCACGACAATCGCGGATTCGCAGCATGCGCTTCAAGGACTACTACGACGTGCTCGGGGTCGAGCCCGGTGCGGGCGAGGCGGAAATCAAGACCGCCTATCGCCGGCTTGCGCGCAAATTCCATCCCGATGTCAGCAAGGAAACGGGCGCCGAAGAGAAATTCAAGGCCGTCAACGAAGCCTACGAAGCGCTGCGCGACCCGGAAAAACGTGCGGCCTACGATCAATTGCGCGCGCGCGGTTACCGGCCCGGCGATGAAGTGCAGCCGCCGCCCGGTGGTTTCGGTGGCGGTCCCGGCGGCGTCGATTTCGAGGAGATCTTCGCGGGCGGCGGCAACGGCGGCTTCAGCGATTTCTTCCAGGAACTGTTCGGCCGCCGTCGCGCCGGTGGTTTCTCGGGCGCGCCTGGCGGTGCTCCCGGCGGTGGCGCGCGCGCGCGCGGCGATGGCGTCACCCGCGCCAAGTTCGCCGTGCCGCTGGAATCCCTCTATCGCACCGAACCGGTGCGGGTTTCGGTTGCCGGCAGGTCGCTGGAGGTCCGCATTCCCAAGGGCATCAAGCCCGGACAGGCGATCCGGCTCGCGGGACAGGGCACGGGTGGTGGCGACCTGCTGCTGGAAATCGAGTACGCCGCGCATCCGCAGTTCGAAGTGGACGGCCGCAACGTCATCCATGTGCTGTCGGTGGCGCCGTGGGAAGCGGCGCTGGGCGCATCGATCAGCGTGCCCACGCTCGGTGGGCCGGTGGAACTGAAGATTCCTGCGGATTCCGAGGCCGGGCGCAAATTGCGCCTGCGTGGACGCGGGCTTCCGGGTGCCGGAAGCGCGCCTGCCGGCGATCAGATCGTTGAGCTGGAAGTACTGGCGCCGAAGGCCAATACCGATGAAGAGCGCGAAGCCTACCAGCGGCTGCGCGATGTCTTCGGCGACGACTGGCGTCGGGCTTAGAGCCTATTCAAAATCTTTGCGCGTTGAAAATTTCGCTCGTCATTCCCGCGAAAGCGGGAATCCAGTGTCGTTGTATTTCAACGTGTTAAAGACGCTGGATTCCCGCTTTCGCGGGAATGACGAACAAAAGCGATGTTTGGGGTGGGATTTTGAACAGGCTCTTAGAGCCCGACGACGTACTTGGTGATGGTGTCCGACAGCTCGGTTTCGCTGAAAGGTTTAGTCAGATAGGCCTTGGCGCCCTGGCGCATGCCCCACATGCGATCGGTGTCCTGGTCCTTGGTGGTGACCAGGATGATCGGGATGTGTTTGGTGGTCGGTTCGCGGCAGATGGTCCGCGTTGCCTGGAAACCGTTGAGGTTCGGCATGACCACGTCCATCAGGATCAGATCGGGAATCTCGCGCTTGGCGACTTCGACGCCAGCAGCGCCGTCTTCGGCGGTCAGCGCTTCATGACCCAGTTTTTCGACGATACGACGAATGCCCATCAATTGCGACGGCGAGTCGTCGACGATCAGGATACGTGCCATGGAGACCCCCAGATAAGACTTCGGCCAGTGTAGTCGTCCGGCCCCCGGCCCGGAAGCGGGGCGATGTCATTTGTTGATGTGGTGCACAACCCGTAAGCCGGCCCGTGCAGGCCACGCCTCATCCCACGCGCACCAGCGTCCGTCCGAACGAACCGCCGGCCAGCATCCCCGCGAACACGTCCGACAGCCCTTGCAGCCCGATCTCCCGGGTGCAGATCGTTTCGAGATGGGCCGGCTTCCATTCCGAAGCCAGCCGCTTCCAGACTTCATCACGCAGATCGCGGGCGGTTCCGGCCGAGGCGACCCCGATCAGCGACACCCCGCGGATGATGAAGGGCATGACCGTGGTCGGGAGGTCGCCCGATGCGGCCAGGCCGGCGCTGGCGACATTGCCGTAAGGGCGAGTGCGGGCGAGCAGGCTGGCCAGCATCGGCCCGCCGACATTGTCCAGACCACCGCCGAAGCGCGCGGCTTCCAGAGATTTGGCCTCGCCCAGCACCTCGCGACCCAGCACCTGGCTGGCGCCGATGCCTTTCAGGTAATCGGCGTGTTCGGGCTTGCCGCTGATCGCATGCACTTCGTAGCCGGCGCGGCTGTAGATAGCCACCGCCAGCGAGCCCACGCCCCCGGTGGCGCCGGTCACCGCCAGCGGCCCCTGGGCCGGCGTCTGCCGGTTGTCCTGCATCCGCAGCAGCGCGAGCGCGGCGGTGAAGCCCGCAGTGCCGATGATCATGCTTTCGCGCAGGCTCAGGCCAGCGGGCAGCGGGATGGCCCATTTCGCTTCGATCCGCGCGTATTCGCTGTAACCCCCGTCGCGGACTTCGCTGAGCCCCGAGCCGGTGACCAGCACCGCGTCGCCTTCCTTGAACTTCGGGTCGGTGGACGACACCACATGGCCGGCGACATCGATGCCGCCGACCAGCGGAAAGAACCGCAGGATCTTGCCTTCGCCGGTGCCGGCCAGCGCGTCCTTGTAGTTGACCGACGAGTACGCGGTCTTGATCACGATCTCGCCGGGCGCGAGGTCGTCGATCGACATGTCCTCGATACCACTGCGGTAGCCGGTGCTGTCGTTGCGGATGCGGAAGGCTTGGAAACGAGTGGGGATGCTCACGTCTATAGGTCCTGGAATGACTTGAAAATCTTAGCAGCCTGCGAGCACTATCGCCTGATTAGGGCGCCATGTATGGCGGTGAGTTCAGGGCGTTCGGCGAAGCAGGGGAATCTATGGACAGAATTGGCGAAAAACCTTCCGATTGGCCTGTGGTGCTCACGGTCCACGGTATCCGCACTACCGGCGATTGGCAGCGGGAGTTGACTGATGTACTGACTCAGCACAAATACCGTCATGTCCCGCTGGGTTTCGGTTTCTTCAGCGCCGTTTCTTTGCTGATGCCTTGGAGCCGGGCGCGCAAGGTCGAATGGTTCCGCAGGGTCTATAGCGACAAGTTCGCCACAGCCGAACGTCTACCTTCGGTGATCGCACACAGCTTCGGCAGTTATATCGTCACCAAAGCGATGATGAAGTATGACGATATTCGCTTCGATAAAATGATTCTTTGCGGATCGATCGTCAGCCGCGCATATCCGTGGAGCAAAGTACTGGCCCAGCGCAATCAGGCCAGTAAGGTGCTCAACGAAGCCGGAGGGCGGGATTCATGGGCGAGACTCGTCGAATGGGTTGTCTCCGATGCGGGATCGTCGGGGGTGAGTGGATTCGACGATCTGGCCGATGGTCGCGTGGTGGAGCTGATTCACGAACGACATGAGCACAGCGATTACTTCTATCGCCGGAATTTCGAGCAGCGCTGGATCCCTTTCCTACATAGCGGTTCCGTGCAAGCTGTCATCTCTGCTGGGGGTGGTGGCGTCAATCGCAAGTTTGCATTCACCATCTCCATGCTCATCGTGCTGCTTGTCGGTTCGGGGTGGCTTGCTGTCGAAAAATATCCACTTCTTGTCTGGCCCCCCGACGCTTTTGTGCCGGCCAATACAGGTGAAGTGGAGACTCCAGCGCAGGAGGAACTGCCGTTCATACAACCGCAAACGAGCATGGCGGCGCCTGCATTTGATAATGTGCCCGCCGGAGATAAGCCCGTTAATGAATGGGTAACTCATTTGTATGGTGAATGGGTGCAGGCTGGAGATCTGCCACAGATCGTTGACGATGGGGTGTCGAGCAGATGCATCAGAGATCGAAATACACAGACCACCCTTGTTTTTGGATCGTTTGATAAAGCGAAAGATGTCATTTCGGCCACATGGAGCCAACACGTTGTCGCAGTTCATCGATTACAGGCTCTTCAGCCTGGCCCACAGCCTTATGAAGCCGCCATTCGTGAACGTAAGGACTGTCTGGGCAAGAAGCGCGGCAATACAGTAGAGAGAGTTTTGGATGAGGCGGGCCTGTTCTCTGTCAATGTCAGCGGGGAACGCGAGAAACCGGCCGAAGCGAAGTTGAAGATCGAGAGCTGTATTCTTGACGGCGCAGATTGCCCCGCAACTTCGTTCGGCGACAGATCCATGTCGCCGCTGGAAAGCATTGGTGAGGACCGTTTGAGGTTAGGAGAGTTGATGTTCATCCGTCAGGTAGGTACCTCAGAGACATTAGGGCCTACATAAAAGACGAGCTGCGCACTTCGTGCTGTGGAAGTGTCACCGCAACTCCCGTCGCTTCTTCTCGTCCAGCCATTTGTCCGCCTGCGCGGGCGTGTAGTCGCGCATCCACGCGAACAGCGTGTCGATGTCTTCGCCGTGCCACAGGTCGTGGCGCTGTTCTGCGTGCAGGAAGCGTTCTTCGACCATGCGGTCGATCATGCCCATCAGCGGCGCGTAGAAACCATCGACATCGAGAAACGCGCAGGGTTTCTTGCCGAGGCCGAGCTGGCGCCAGGTCAGCATCTCGAACATCTCGTCGAGGGTGCCGAAACCACCGGGCAGGGCGACGAAGGCGTCGGCGAGGTCGAACATCCGCGCCTTGCGCTCGTGCATGTTGGCGACCACTTCGAGCCGGGTCACGCCCTTGTGCGCGACTTCCCACTGCACGAGCTGTTCGGGGATCACGCCGATCACTTCGCCACCATTGGCGAGCACGGCATCGGCAACGATGCCCATCAGCCCGACGTTGCCGCCGCCGTAGACCAGTTGCAGGCCTTCGGACGCGATGCGTGCGCCCAGCGCTTGCGCGCGTTGGGCATACACGGGTTTGTTGCCGGCATTGGAGCCGCAGTAGACGCAGATCGATTTCATCGAGGATTCCAGGGAAATTCCAGAAAGCAGAACGGCGCACCGGAGTGCGCCGTTCTCGAAAGGCAGCCGGTCAGTTGGCCTTGTGGATCGCGCGCTTGTGCACCGCCATCGCCGCATCGTGCACCGCTTCGGACAGGCTCGGATGTGCATGACAGATGCGGGCGAGGTCGTCGGCGGAGCCGCTGAACTCCATGGTCAGCACGCCTTCGTGCACGAGTTCCGACACGTTTGCGCCGACCAGATGCATGCCGAGCACGCGATCGGTTTCCGCGTGTGCGAGCACCTTCACGAAACCCGCCGGTTCGCCCATCGCGACCGCACGACCGACCGCAGCGAACGGAAAGCTGCCGGCCTTGTACGGGATGCCTTCGGCCTTGAGCTGCTCTTCGGTCTTGCCCACCCAAGCGATTTCCGGCTCGGTGTAGATGACCCACGGGATGGTGTCGAAGTTGACGTGGCCGGGCAGGCCGGCGATGAATTCGGCCACCGCGATGCCTTCCTCGAAGCCCTTGTGCGCCAGCATCGGGCCGCGCACGCAGTCGCCGACGGCCCACACGCCGTCGACGCCGGTGTGGCAGTGCTCGTCGACCACGATCCGGCCGCGCTCGTCGAGCTGCACGCCGGTGCCTTCGGCCAGCAGGCCCTTGCTCGCGGCCTTGCGGCCCACGGCGACCAGCAGCTTGTCGAACACCACGTTCTGCTCGCCCGCCGCGTCGGCGTAGGTGACGTGTACTTCGCTGGCTTTGCCTTTCTTCTTGACCTCGGCCTTGCTCACCTTGGCGCCGAGCTTGATATCGAGGCCTTGTTTCTTGAATTCCTTCAGCGCGGTTTTCGCCGCTTCGGCATCGGCGGCGGCGAGGAAGTCCGGCATCGCCTCGAGGATCAGCACTTCGGCGCCGAGACGCTTCCACACGCTGCCCAGTTCGAGGCCGATCACGCCGGCGCCGATCACGCCGAGGCGCTTCGGCACCTCGGTGAAATCGAGCGCGCCGACGTTGTCGACGATGGCGTCGCCGTCGAACTTCGCGAACGGCAGTTCGATCGAATCCGAACCGGCGGCGAGGATGATGTTGGTGCCCTTGAGCACGACTTCGCTGCCGTCGTGCTGCTTCACGTTGACGACGTTGCCCGGCTGCAGCTGTGCGAAGCCGTAGAATGCGGCCACCTTGTTCGCCTTGAACAGCATCGCGATGCCGCCGGTGAACTGCTTCACGATCTTGTCCTTGCGGCCGACCATCGCGCCGACATCGATCTTCGCGTCCTTGAACGAAATGCCGTGGTCGCCGAAGAGATGGCCCATGTTCCAGAACTGGCGCGACGAGTCGAGCAGCGCTTTCGACGGGATGCAGCCGACGCGCAGGCAGGTGCCGCCCAGCGCGGGCTTGCCGTCCTTGCCCAGCGCGGCGTCGATGCACGCGACTTTCATGCCGAGCTGTGCGGCGCGGATCGCGGCGTGGTAACCGGCCGGGCCGGCGCCGATGACGATGACGTCGAATGCCTGTTGTTGGCTAGCTTGTTGTTCGCTCATTGCGGGGTTCCTACTCTTCCTTCTCCCCTTGGGAGAAGGTGCCCGAAGGGCGGATGAGGGTGCGACGGTGTGGTGGGGGTGCAACGCCGACAGTGTCGCCGAACCCTCACCCCCAACCCCTCTCCCGATGGGAGAGGGGAGCAAAGATCACATGCCCAGCAGCATGCGGTGCGGATTTTCCAGCTGGTTCTTGATGTCGACCAGGAACAGCACCGCGTCCTTGCCGTCGATGATGCGGTGGTCGTAGCTGATCGCGATGTACATCATCGGCGCGGCGACCACGACGCCGTTCTCGACGATCGCGCGCTCCTTGATGGCGTGCATGCCGAGGATCGCCGACTGCGGCGGGTTGACGATCGGCGTGGACATCAGCGAGCCGAAGGTGCCGCCGTTGGTGATGGTGAAGGTGCCGCCCTGCAGGTCTTCCAGCTTCAGGCCGCCTTCGCGCGCCGCCTTGGCGTAACCGGCGATGGCGCCTTCGATCTCGGCGAAGCCCATGCGTTCGACATTGCGCAGCACCGGCGTGACCAGACCCTTGTCGGTGGCGACCGCGATGCTGATGTCGGCGTAGCCGTGATAGATCACGTCGTTGCCGTCGACCGAGGCGTTGACGATGGGATGGCGCTGCAGCGCATTCGCGGCGGCCTTGGCGAAGAAGCTCATGAAGCCGAGCTTGACGCCGTTGGCCTTCTCGAACGATTCGCCCAGTTCCTTGCGCATCTGCATGACTTTCGCGAGGTTCACTTCGTTGAACGAAGTGAGCATGGCGATGGAGTTCTTCGACTGCATCAGGCGTTCGGCGATGCGGGTGCGCATGCGCGTCATCGGCACGCGCTCTTCCGGGCGGGCGCCGCCGCCCACGCCGGCGGTCTTGCCGCTGGCGTAGTTGACGATGTCTTCCTTGGTGACCGCGCCGCGGCGGCCGGTGCCGGCCACATCGGCGGGATCCACACCGCTGGTCGCTGCGGCGAAGCGCGCGCCCGGCGGCAGTCCGGCGGCGGTTGCAGGCGCCGCTGTGGGAGCGGCGGGAGCCGCGACAGGCGCATTCGAGGCGGCCGGTTTCGCGGCTTCCGCCGCTCCCACGGCAGGAGCCGCTGCGGCGGCGCCTTCCTCGATGATCGCGATGACCTGCTGGCTGAGCACGGTCGCGCCTTCGACGAACTTCAGTTCCTTGATCACGCCATCGACGGTCGACGGGACTTCCAGCACGACCTTGTCGGTTTCGAGGTCGACGATGTTCTCGTCGCGTTTGACCGCATCGCCGGCCTTCTTGTGCCAAGTGGCGATGACGGCGTCGGAGACGGATTCGGGAAGAACGGGGACCTTGATTTCGATGGCCATGGTTGGCGTCCTGACAGCGTGGATTTCAATGGGTGGACACCGGCGCATCGATGCGTGCGCCGGCGGCAAGCGTCATTCGTCGGCGTGCTCGCCGCTGAGCGGATTGACCAGCGCGTCCGCGATCAGCTGCAACTGCTCTTCGACGTGGTCGTTGAAATGACCGGCGGCGGGCGAGGGCGAGCGGCTGCGGCCGGTGTAGCTGAGCTGCTGCTTGTCCTGCAGGCAGGTGAGCAGGTGATGCTGGATCTGGTACCACGCGCCCTGGTTCTGCGGCTCTTCCTGGCACCATACGACCTGGGTCGCCTTGGCGTAGTGCTTGAGTTGGGCGGTGAGTTCGGCGCGCGGGAACGGATACAGTTGTTCGATGCGCACGATCGCCACATCGGTCTGCCCACGTTTCTGCGCGTCTTCCAGCAGATCGTAATAGACCTTGCCACCGCAGACCACGACGCGCTTGACCGACTTCGGATCGGCGCTGGCATCCGGGATCAGATGCTGGAATTCGCCGTTCGCCAGTTCGTCCAGCGTCGACACCGCAAGCTTGTGGCGCAGCAGCGATTTCGGGGTCATCACCACCAGCGGTTTGCGCGTCTTCATGCGCATCTGCCGGCGGATCATGTGGTACGCCTGCGCTGGCGTGGTCGGCGTGCAGACGATCATGTTCTGCAGCGCACACAGTTGCAGGAAGCGTTCCAGGCGCGCCGAGCTGTGCTCGGGGCCCTGGCCTTCGTAGCCGTGCGGCAGGAACAGCGCGAGACCGCAGATCCGGCCCCACTTGGCTTCGCCCGAAGACAGGAACTGGTCGATCACCACCTGCGCGCCGTTGGCGAAATCGCCGAACTGGCCTTCCCAGATATCGAGGGTCATGGGATCGGCGGTGGCGTAGCCGTACTCGAACGCCATCACCGCTTCCTCGCTGAGCAGCGAGTCGATGATGGTGGCGTCTTCCGGATTCTTGACCAGTTGCCGCAGCGGCATGTGGTCGACGTCGTTTTTCTGGTCGTGCAGGATCGCGTGGCGGTGGAAGAACGTGCCGCGACCGCAGTCCTGGCCGACCAGACGCAGTTTGTAGCCTTCGTCGAGCAGCGTGGCGTAGGCGAGGTTTTCGGCGAAGCCCCAGTCGCCCGCCAGCTCGCCAGCAGCCATCTTGCGGCGGTCTTCGTAGATCTTGGCGACGCGCGCATGCAGGCTGGCGCCTTCCGGCAGCGCGTTGATGATCGTCGCCAGCGCGTCGAGTTTCTTGCGCGGCACCCGGGTGTCGACCGGGTCGGACAGTTTGCCTTCCAGCAGCGGGCGCCAGTCGATCGCGTAGGCATCGGGATTCGCCGGCGCCAGCTCGGTGGTCACCACGCCGGCATCAAGCTTGTCGCGGTAGCCATCGACCAGCGCTTTCGCGTCGTCGGCGGTGAGCGTGCCCTTGGCGGCGAGACGCTCGGCATACAGCTCGCGCGTGGTCTTGCGCTTGCGGATGTTCTGGTACATCAGCGGCTGGGTCGCCGCCGGTTCGTCGGCTTCGTTGTGGCCGTGGCGGCGATAGCAGACCAGGTCGATGACCACGTCCTTGGCGAATTTCTGGCGGAAATCGAAGGCCAACTCGGCGCAGAACGCGACCGCTTCCGGGTCGTCGCCGTTCACGTGCAGCACCGGCGCGCCGACCATCTTGGCGACATCGGTGCAGTACAGGGTCGAGCGCGCGTCCTGGCGTTCGCTGGTGGTGAAGCCGACCTGGTTGTTGATCACGATGTGCAGCGTGCCGCCGACCGCGAAGCCGCGGGCCTGCGACATCTGCAGCAGTTCCATCACCACGCCCTGGCCGGCGAACGCGGCGTCGCCGTGCATGATGATCGGCACCACCTGCTTGCGGGCCTTGTCGCCACGGCGCTCCTGGCGCGAACGCACGCTGCCGGCGACCACCGGGTCGACGATTTCCAGATGCGAGGGGTTGAAGGCGAGGGCGAGATGCACGGGGCCGCCCGGCGTGGCGATATCGGCGCTGAAGCCCATGTGGTACTTCACGTCGCCGGCGTGGGCGTGTTCGTCGTGCTCGAACTTGCCCTCGAATTCGTCGAACAGCTTGCGCGGCGGTTTGCCGAGCGTGTTGACCAGCACGTTGAGACGACCGCGATGGGCCATGCCCAGCACCACGTCCTTCACGCCATCGTTGCCGGCGCGGCGGATCATCACGTCGAGCAGCGGAATGAGCGCATCGCCGCCTTCCAGCGAGAAGCGCTTCTGGCCAACGTATTTGGTATGCAGGTAGCGTTCCAGGCCTTCGGCGGCGGTGAGGCGTTCGAGGATCCGGCGCTTGTCGTCGTCGCTGCGCTTGAAATCGCCGCCCGCGCGTTCGAGGCGCTCGTACATCCAGCGACGCTGTTCGACGTCGGTGATGTGCATGAATTCGGCGCCGATGCTGCCGGTGTAGGTCGCCTTGAGCAGCGAGACCAGATCGCGCAATTTCATCTGCGCCTGACCGCCGGCACCGCCGCTGGAGAAGGTGGTGTCGAGATCGTTGTTGGTCAGGCCGTGGAAGCCGATCTCCAGATCCGGGGCTTCGCTCTTTTCCCACATGCCCAGCGGGTCGAGCTCGGCGGCGAGATGGCCGCGCGAGCGGTAGGCGACGATCAGCTTGCTGACCGCGAACTCGCGGCTGTCGCTGACCGCATTGCCGCCGCCGGCCACGACCACGCCGCGTGCGGCCTGGCGACCGGCTTCGGCGATCGCGGCGATAACCGCGGAGTGCGGCACATCGGCGCCGTCGCGACCCTTGATGCCATCGAAATAGGTTTTCCACTTCGGCCCGACGCTGTCGGGGGCGACCAGATACTGTTCGTACAGGTCCTCGATGTAGGCGGCATTGGCGCCGAGCTGGGAGGACCGGGCAAATTGCTTCAGGAGACTGTCCACTCTGGGATCACACTCGGAATGTCGGGAAGCGCGGAGAGAGTACGGTAACCGCTTGATCCGCCGGGAAATCCAGAGGCGGCAAGGCAGGCGGGCGAAAGGATCGGAATTATACCCGGAGGCTTCGCCGCAGCGCACCACTCGGCGCCGTTCAAGGCGGTCTGCACGCCTTCGACCATCGTCGTAAACCGATGGTCCGGGAGGTGAGCGCGACGATACTTTCGATTCGCCGGCTCGCGGTCGCGGCCACGCTGATACGTTTGCCGACGCAAACCGCAGGGGGTGTCGGATGTCGGGTCTGTTTCGGATCGCTGTGATCGGGTGGGTGCTGTTGCTGGTCGGGTGCGGGGGTGGGGCGGGAGACGTGGACCGGGCGGACAAGGCTGCATTGCGGATGGATCATGTCGGCTGTCCCGATCTCAGCGGCACCTATGCGTTCAACGTGCCCGGTGAGCGCGGGGTGTCCTACCAAGGGTCGATGCTGCTGGAATTCGCCGTCGAGGACGGCAACCGCGTGCCGGCGGCACAGGTGTCCGGCCTGATCGTGCAGCGCAAGGCGCATGGTCTCTACGACTGGCATTTCCTGATCGACGATGCACGGGTGATGCAGCAGCTCGGGGTGATCCGCGAGTTCGACAAGCCGCGCTATCGCGAGTGGTATCACCTGCTGAGCGATCCGGGGCGCGGGGCGTATATCGCGCGCAACGGTGAGGCCGCCTATGCCAGGCGCGTGGCGGAACTCGGGCCGCGTGCGGAAATCGTGCGGACGCTGCGTGCGGGCAGCGAGATGGTGTGCCGGGACGGCTGGGTGGAACTGCCGCGTGCCTACGGCAAACCGATCCGGCTCACGCGCGGCGAGGATGGGTCGATCATCGGCGAGTCCCGCGAAATCAGCACCGTCGGCATCACCGTCTGGTGCGGCGACGGTTGCAAGGATCTGCCGATTCCCACCGGCACGTTCACCGGCAGCCTGCAATGGCCGCTCTACGACGGTCTGCATGCCTGGCGTCCCGACGACATGCGCGGGCGCTATGTTTTCCAGCGGCCGATCGACGAGATCGAAGCCGAAACTGCGGCCTTGGAGGCGAACCGGATCCGCGAGGATGCGCGGCGGTATGCGTCGGCGGAGACGATCCGGACGCGTCTCGCACCGCTGGTGCCGGCCGGAACGGTGCTCGACGAAGTGGTGGTGCGGAACGGCAAGGTCCACGTCCGCTATACGGCGCCGGACGCACAGAAAGATTGGCTTCTGGACAGCGTCGAGCGCGCCAGCGGCGACACGCGAGGTCCGGGCGATGTGGTCCGTCGCGGATTCAGCAGCCGGCCGGAGGTGACCGAAGTCGAATTCACGCTGACCGATTCTCCGTTGGCCGCACCTGGAACGATGGCTGCTCGGGCAGCCGCTCGACCATCGCCGGAATCCTCGCCGACGCTGGCCGTGCTGTCGGTGGCACCGCCCGAACCGCCTTCGGCGGGGTTCGCCGATGCGGCGACGATCCGCAGCCGCGTCGGCGCACTCTTGCCGGCCGGCAGTCGCATCACCGATGTGCGTTATGGCGGCGGCAACGTCACCATCGTCGGCGAAGCGGGCTCCAATCGCAGCGTTTCGGACGGGTTGCGCGCCATCGCCGGTCAGGGCTCGACGCCCGAACTGCTGCAGATCCAGGCCATGCCGGGCGGCATGGTGCGTTTCGAGATCCTGCTGCGGCGCTCCGCGCTGGTGACGGAGTGAACGTGGCTCAGATGTCCAGCGCGCGGAACTCGGTGACGATCCGCGCGCGTTCCCACACCGGCATGAAACCGTCGGCGAGCTGGCGGGCACGGCCGCCGAAGTCGAGCGCGGCCTCGCCGTCGAAGCGGTTGCCGAGGGTGCGGAAGTAGTAACCGCCACTGTCGTTGGCGATGAAGGCCGAGGCGTAACCGTGGTCGGCGGGATCGGTGATCTCGCGGAAGGCGAATACGCTCGACAGCCGCTGGCTCAGGCCGATCAGCGGCGCATGCGCCCGCTGCGGCGTCCCGGCGTCCTGCAGAAGAATGCGGATATCGACCCGCTGCCGGCGGGTGGCGAGCCTGCGCAGCGCTTCGAGCACTTCGGGCGAGTCGAACAGGCCCGGGTCGAGCTGGCGGCTGTAGAGGCACAGCTCGCGCCGGGTGGCGGTGACGACGGCCGTGGTGATCGCGACCGCGGCTTCGCGGGTGTCGATGGCGGTGGGGCCGCCGATCTGCCGACGCATGCTCTGGTGCTCGATGCCGGCTTCCATGAAGCGATCGCCGTAGGGCACGAAGCCGTGCTTCACGTAGAAGCCGACCGCCGAGGCTTGCGAGTGCAGGCGCAGCTCGGGCCAGCGCCGCTGCGCGGCTTCATGGATCAGCGACAGCAGCAGCGCGTCGCCGACGCCGCGTCCGCGCCACTCGGGCAACACCGCCATGCGCCCGATCTTGTGTTCCGGCGTCAAACGCCCGGTGCCGATCGGCTTTCCGGTGGCATCGCGGGCGATCACATGCACGCAGCGCGGATCGAGTTCGTCCCACTCCAGTTCGATCGGCACCTGCTGTTCCCGCACGAACACCGGTTCGCGCACCGCGCGCAGATCGTCGACGCCGCTCGCGTAATCGATGGCTTCGACCCGGAACGTGCCGCTGAACTGCGTGCGATCAGGCATCGTCGTCCTCGCCGGTGTCGAAACCGTCGTTCTGCAGCCGGTATTGGCCCTCCGCGAGCAGATCGAGGACCAGAGACTGGCCCTGCGCCGACAGCCTGGAGTAGGTGTCGCCATCCAGCGTTTCGGCGGCGGCGAGGGTGCGTGCATCGGCGAGCGGCAGCGCATGGATCTGCCCCGCCAGATAGAGTTTCCCGATCGTTTTCCGCTCCGTGCTGCGCCGCCAGGCGGCCCGGGTCCACGGATGGCGCTGCAGTACGGCACCCTGCTGCAGATCGAATTCGATTTCGATCCGCGAGCGCGGCGCGTCCGGGTCGAGCGCAATGCCCGCGCTGCGGTAGAGGCTGATGAAACGGCCGAACCAGTCGCCGAGGCGCTCCGGGTCGTTCATGCGTAGCTTGTTCAAGGCTTCGATGGCGCGCGTCATTGCGGCGGCGTCGATCTCATGGCTGTCCTTCGGCGGTGCGATATCCGGGTCGGTGTAGCGCACGGCTTCGTCGGCATCGCAGATCAGACTGTCGACGAAGTCGCCGAGCAGTTCCGCGCTGGACGGCGCGCGCAGCCCGACCGAGATGGTGAGGCACGCGTCTTCGGCGATGCCGTGATGCGGTACGCCCGGCGGCAGGTACAGCATGTCGCCCGGCTTCAGTACCCAATCGTGGTCCGGCTTGAAATGCTTCAGCAGGCGCAGCGGCACGTCGTCGAGATAGGTCTCGTCCGGATCCGGCGCGGTATCGATCAGCCAGCGGCGATGGCCCAGGCCCTGCAGCAGGAACACGTCGTACTGGTCGATGTGCGCGCCGACCGAACCGCCCGGCGCGGCGAACGAGATCATGATGTCGTCCATGCGCCAGCGCGGCAGGAAATCGAAGTCGTCGAGCAGCGCGCGCACGTCCGGGTCCCACTTGTCCACGTCCTGCACCAGCAGGGTCCAGTCGTGGTGCGGCATGCCGGGAAATTCTTCTTCGGCGAACGGGCCGCTGCGGATGCGCCAGGCGTCGCTGGCGCGGTCGTAACTCGCGATGCGCGACAGCGCCGATTCCTCGCAGGCCAGACCGGCGAGATCTTCCGGCGTCACCGGCGAGACGAAGTCCGGGAACGCATTGCGGATCAGCAGCGGTCGTTTCTGCCAGTAATCGCGCAGGAACGCTTCCGGCGCCATGCCCAATGGCCCGTTGCCGGTGGCGTCGATTTCGTAGGGCAGCGCGTCGGCGCCATTGCGGGTGCGCTTCGCCATGTCAGATCTCCCTCGCCAGGCGTTCCGCCAGGCCCGTGTAGCTGCCCGGCGTCATGTCGAGCAGGCGTTGTTTTGCGTCGGCCGGCAGATCGAGGCCGGCGATGAAGGCGCGCATCGAGGTTCCGTCGATACCGTGGCCGCGGGTCAGCGCCTTGAGTTGTTCGTAAGGGTTGGGCAAGCCGTGGCGACGCATCACCGTCTGCACGGCTTCGGCCAGGACTTCCCAGGCGGCATCGAGATCGGCCGCCAGACGCTGCGGATTCGCGCTGAGTTTGTCCAGGCCGCGCAGCAGCGCGTCGCAGCCGATCAGCGCATGGCCGAAGGCGGTGCCCAGCGCGCGCAGCACGGTGGAGTCGGTGAGATCGCGCTGCCAGCGGCTGATCGGCAGCTTCGCGGAGAAATGCTCGAACAATGCGTTGGCGATGCCGAAGTTGCCTTCCGCGTTCTCGAAATCGATCGGGTTGACCTTGTGCGGCATGGTCGAGCTGCCGACTTCGCCGGCCTTCACCGCCTGTTTGAAATAACCGAGCGAGATATAGCCCCACAGGTCGCGGCACAGATCGATGCAGATGGTGTCGATGCGCTTCTGCGCGTCGCACAGTTCGGCGATGCCGTCATGCGGTTCGATCTGGGTGGTGTAGGGCTGCCAGTCCAGGCCCAGCGATTCGACGAAGCGGCGCGAGAACGCGGTCCAGTCCACGTCGGGATACGCGGCGACATGCGCGTTGTAGTTGCCGACCGCGCCGTTGATCTTGCCGGCGATCAGCGCGGCGGCGAGGGTTTCGCCCTGGCGCTGCAGGCGCGCGACGACGTTGGCGATTTCCTTGCCGACCGTGCTGGGCGAAGCGGTCTGGCCATGGGTGCGCGAGAGCATCGGCAGCGCCGCGTGCTCATGCGCCATCGTGCGGAGCTTCTGGATCAGGCCATCCAGCGTCGGCAGCAGCACCGATTGCCGCGCCTCGCTCAGCATCAGCGCATAGCTGAGGTTGTTGATGTCCTCGCTGGTGCAGGCGAAATGCACGAACTCCAGCGCCGGCGCCAACTCGGCATCATCCTGCAGACGCTCCTTGATCAGGTATTCGACCGCCTTGACGTCGTGATTGGTGGTGCGTTCGATCGCCTTCACCCGGGCGGCATCGGCGACCGACAGGCCGTCGGCGAGCGCACGCAGGCGGGCGATGGCGGCGACGGAGAACGGGGGGAGTTCGACGATGCCGGGTTCGGCCGCCAGCGCCAGCAGCCATTCCACTTCCACCTTGACCCGGGCTTTGATCAGGCCGTATTCGGAGAAGATCGGGCGCAGGGCATCGACCTTGCCGGCATAGCGGCCATCGAGCGGGGACAGGGCGAGAAGCTGGGCGTCGGACATGGCGGGCTGCGATGCGGGGGTGCCGCAATTCTAAACGCTCGCGGGGGTATGCTCGGCCGATCTCCATCACGACAGGCGCGGACCATGCCCCGACGCAGCGCCCATACCCGCCATGCCGGTACGATCCCCGAGCCCATGCGCACCGAGCGCGACTGCATGGGCGAGCTGCAGGTGCCCGCCGCGGCGCTCTGGGGCGCGCAGACCCAGCGCGCGGTGCGGAACTTCCGCATCTCCGGCCGGCCGATGCCGCGCGGCTTCATCCGCGCCCTCGGGCTGATCAAGGCGGCTGCCGCCCAGACCAATGCCAATCTCGGTCTGTTGCCGAAGACGCGCGCGGCTGCGATCCGCCGCGCGGCGATGGCGGTGGCCGAGGGCGAACACGATGAGCAGTTCCCGGTCGACATCTACCAGACCGGCTCCGGCACCTCCAGCAACATGAACGCCAACGAGGTGATCGCGGCGCTGGTGATGCGGGCCGGCCGGGGCAAAGTGCATCCCAACGACGATGTGAATCTCGGCCAGAGCTCGAACGACGTGGTGCCGACCGCGATCCGCGTCAGTGCCCAACTGGCGGTGGTCGAGGACTTGTTGCCCGCGCTGCAGCAACTGCGCCGGACCATCGACCGGCGCGCGCGCGAGTCGCGGAAGCTGGTGAAGACCGGGCGCACGCATATGATGGACGCGATGCCGCTGACCTTCGGACAGGAGCTGGGCGCATGGTCGTCGCAGCTCGATTCCGCGCGGATGCGGATCGAGGACTGCCTCAAGCGCCTGCGGCGGCTGCCGATCGGCGGTACGGCGGTCGGGACCGGGATCAATACCGATCCGCGCTTCGGCCAGCGCGTGGCGCAGACCGTATCGGTGCTGTCGGGCGTGCGCTTCGTCGTTGCCGAGGATCGATTCGAAGGTCTTGCGTCGCAGGACGATGCGGTCGAACTCTCGGGTCAACTGTCCGCGCTGGCGGTCGCGCTGATGAAGATCGCGAACGATCTGCGCTGGATGAATTCGGGACCGTTGGCAGGACTGGGCGAGATCGAATTGCCGGCCCTGCAACCGGGCTCGTCGATCATGCCCGGGAAGGTCAATCCGGTGATCCCGGAAGTGGTGGCGATGGTGTGCGCGCAGGTGATGGGCCATCACACCGCAGTCACGATCGCCGGGCAGAGCGGCAACTTCCAGCTCAACGTGATGCTGCCGCTGATCGCGGCGAACCTGCTGGAGAGCATCGGCCTGCTCGCGAATGCGATGACCGCGCTGGCCGACACGGCGATCGCCGGCATGACCTTCCGTGTCGACCGCATCGCCGACGCGCTGGAGCGCAATCCGATCCTCGTGACGGCGCTCAATCCCGCCATCGGTTACGAAAAAGCCGCCGCGATCGCCAAGAAGGCGTATCGCGAGCGGCGTCCGGTGTTCGATGTGGCGCTGGAGGACAGCGGTCTCGATGCAAAGACGCTGAGACAGCTGCTGGATCCGGCCGCGCTGGTGAAGGGCGGCGTGCAGACCGGTGCCGGCGGCGGCTGAGGCTGCCGCCGGCAGTATTCCGTCTACTGTTTGGTGCTTGCGGCCTCGGCTTCTTCCGCGGCATTCATCGTGTCGCCGTGGCCGCTGGCATCGCCCTTGATCGCCTGGCCGATCTGACTGCCGATTTCCTTGCCCGCGTCGTAATGGCTGTCGTTGTCGGTCATGCAATCCTTGACGTCGCCGTCGTCCATGGTCGCGTACGGCTTGAATTCGGGCAGCATGGCGGCGAGCTTGTCCTGGGTGATTTTCATCGCCGGCAGCAGAGTGCAGAGTTCCTGCGCGGATTGCCTGACGCCTTCGGCTTCCGCTTCGATCTTCTTGTCGATCTGATCGGTTTCGCCGGTGAAGACGCCCCTGATGGCTTCGCGCATCGCCTTGCCGGCCAGATCCGCGCCTTCGATGCCGACCCCGATCCCGGCGTCCGCGATCTTGGCCAGATGCCCACGGTATTCCAGCATCAGCGCCTTCTGTTCGGTGTTGAGTGTCACCGGTTTGCCATCGATCAGGAAATCCCCGGCCGGCGTGATTTCGGCCCCTGGCTGGCCGGTGACATCGAGATCGAGATTCTTCGTCGCCAACTCTTCCTTGGCGCCATCGGTCGCTTCCTTCACGGCCTTGCCGATGAAAGTCGTGGGTTCTTCGGCGGGGTCGGACGATGACGAGGGAGTGCTGTTGCCGCAGCCGGACAGGGACAGGCAACCGAGCAATGCGAATGCGGTCATGCGCAGGGTGTACATGGGATTCTCCACTCCGGTTTCGGCAGGAATATTTCGGTTCGTTTTCGGGGCCATCGCAGAGGCGACGGATCAATCGTCTTCAGGAACACGCACCTTTCCTTTCACATTGCGATGGCCCACGGATCCGCTGCCGACATGATCGACGATGAGATCGCCACCCACGCCGTTCGCTTCAAGATCGCCCGAACCGATGCGTTCCAGTTTCACGTTTCCGGCGATCGCGCTGAGCATGGCGTCGCCCGAACCGATCGAACCGATCGCGAGATCGCCTTGCACATCGGCGACGGAGAGATCGCCGGAGTTGATCTCGCCAACCCATGCGTCGCCGCGCACGTTGCGCGCACTCATGTCGCCGGAGCCGATCGAGACGACATGCAGGACACCGATATCGCTCGCATGGATGTCCCCGGAACCGACATCCGCATACAGCGCGCCGCGGATATGACGCGCTTCGAGGTCGCCGGAGCCGACATCGGCGCTCAGGGATGCAACGCCATCGATGACGGCATCGCCGGAGCCGACCTTGACCTGCGCCGCGATATTGTCGGGTATCGTGGCGGTCAATGTCAGATAGCTGTACGACTCGCCCGACCAGGAGCCTTTGCGCATCAGGCTGTTCCGTTCGGCACGCACGATCAGCTTGTCGCCATCGCGCAGTTGGGTGACCACGAGTTCGGCGAGGCGTTTGGTATCCGATGCGCAGGCCTTGCCACGGATCGTGCCCGACGGGCTCCTGTCGCCCTTCAGCGCCAGGGTGTGCGGGCCGATGTCGAATACCACCGTCTTGATGCCGCTCAGATTCAATTCCGCATCGCGATCAGCGGAATGTTCGCAGCGTTGCTCGGCGTGGGATGCGAAGGGAGCGGCGACCAGGGCGGCGGTCAACAGGATCGAAACGATGCGCATGGGACGTTCTCTCTCGATGATGATTGCAATGGAGTGGGGCGATGCTGCTTCGTCATGCTGTGTCCGTTTTCCGTCGGTGCCGTCCGTAGGCAGTGCCGGGTGGACTTCGATGCACCTGGCCAAGCCATCCGTGGCCTGGTCTCGGGGCGAATGCGAATTGGCGCATCGCCCGCGCGCAAGTTTCGTCCTCAGCCCTCGTCCCTCCAGCGACGCAGGCGGATCGCGAGGAAGATCATCGCGATTCCGGCTGCGACGCCCAGCCAAAGATCCATGGTGCCGACAGCGGACCAGCCGCTGAGGAGGTTGAAGTGCGTCGGGACATCGCTAGGCGCGCTCATCGTCACGATGCGTTCGGCGTCTACGGCATCGTTCGCGTACCAGGTGCCCGGCATCACGCTGGCCAGGCCGCGCAGCACCACGACATACCAGATCGGACCATGCGGGAAATCCACGCCGGAAATGGCGGAGAAGATGCCGCCGCTCATGCTGACCATCGCGCAGCCCAGCAGCGGCACCAGCACGGCCCACAGGAACGGGAAGCGGCGGGCCCAGGCAGAGCAGAGCATCAACCAGCCGACTGCCGGCAGCGCCCACAGCGCATAGAGCGGCAGGACCGCCAACACCTGGCCGATCACATGCAGCGGATGCGAGTCGGTGAAGAATGCGCTCGCGCCGCCGATACCGTTCAACGTGAGGGCGATGGCGGCCATGATCCAGATCACGATGCCGATAACGACGCCGATCAGCACCGCCATGACCGGGGCGAGGCACAGCGCCCATGCTGCTTTCGACAACACGACCTGGATGTCGGAAACCGGCAGCGACTTCCAGAACAACACGCTGCGGTCGCGGCGTTCGTCGTAGAGCGAGCCCAGCGCGTAGAAGAAGACGACAAAGACCATCACCAACAGCGCCAGTCCGATGCCGACCAGCAGCAGCGCATCGCCGGCCGTGCCGAAGGGGTGGGGGCCGGTACCGTCCCACTGCATCGAATCGCCGTGGAGATTGCTTTTGTTCAGCACGATCGAGCCGCCGATCATCGCGATCAGGGCGAACGTGCAGGCGATGATGCCGGTGACGATCGGCGCCCAGAAAAAGCCGCCTTTGTTTTCCCAGAATTCGCGCCTGAGCAGCAGCTTGAACTTGCTGCCGAACCTGAAGGCGTTGGCCGCGGCATGCGCTTGCATGGCGGTGGGTTCTTGAATGGAGGCGTTCATGCGTAGGTCCCCTTCATGGTGGCGACGAACAGATCGGCGAGGCCGGGGATGCGGATTTCTCCGAACGAAGCGAGCTGCTGTTGCGGTACGCCGTCGAACAGCATTACGGTTTTTCCGAACGGAAGGGCACGCTCGTCGATCGGTTTCAGCGCACGCGCTTCCTCGGTCCGGTCGGCGTTGAGCAGCACTTCGACGAAGCGGTCGCCGAGGTTCTCCATCGTCGCGTCGAGCACGATCTTGCCGTTCTGGATGAACATCACGTCGGTGAGGATGTGCTCGATCTCTTCGACCTGGTGGGTGGTGATGATGATCGTTTTCTGCTCATCGAAATAATCCTCGAGCAGGCGCTGGTAGAACTGTTTTCGATAGAGGATATCCAGACCGAGGGTCGGCTCGTCCAGCACCAGCAGTTTCGCGTCGATCGCCATGACCAGCGCCAGATGCAACTGCACGATCATGCCCTTGGACATTTCGCGCACCCGCATCTTGGGATTCAGCTGGGTGTTGGCGAGGAAGCGCTCGCATTTGGCGCGATCGAAGCGCGGATGGACGCCAGCGACGAACTCGATGGCTTCGCTGACCCGGATCCAGCGCGGCAGCACGGCGACATCGGCGATGAAGCAGACGTCGTTCATCAGATCGTCGCGCTGGGTGCGCGGGTCGCGGCCGAGGACGTCCAGTTCGCCATCGAACGGAATCAGCCCGAGAACGGCCTTCAGTGCGGTGGTCTTGCCGGCGCCGTTCGGGCCGATCAGGCCGATGATCTTGCCGGCGCCGATCTCGAAGCTGGTGCCGTCGAGCGCGAGCTTGTTCCTGTATGCCTTGCGCAGGCTGCGTGCGGAGATCACCGGAGGATTCGAAGCGATGGCGTTCATGCGTCACCTCCATTGCGGACCGGTTGCAGCAGTTCCTGCATGCTCAGGCCCAGGCGTTGGATGCGCTCCAGCACCAGGGGCCATTCTTCGCGCAGGAAACGGTCGCGTTCGCTGCCCAGCAGTTTCTTCGCGGCTTCTTCGGTGACGTACATGCCCAGTCCTCTGCGTTTCTCGACAAGTGCCTCGTCCGCCAGTTCCTGATAGGCGCGCGAGACGGTAATGGGGTTCAACTGGTACTCGGCGGCCACTTGGCGCACCGACGGCAGGGCATCGCCCGGCTTCAACAAGCCGTCCAGCATCATCGCGATGACCCGGTCTTTCAGTTGACGATAAATGGGAGCGCCGTCGCTCCACTGGATGGCGGTCATGGTCAGCTCCTGTTGCCGCGGCGCAGACCCTGCGCGAACGAGAAGAAAGGAAGCGCCATCGCATTTCGGGCCTGTGCCCGGCGATGGCGACGATACGCGGTGGTGGCGTCCGCCTGGATTTCGGTCGCAGCCGGGGCTGCTTCTGGATGCGCCGTGAGACGGCCGGGGGCGGGGGCCGGGACGGCCAGAATCAGGCCGGCGGTGAGCAGGCCCAGCGCGATGCCGAGGGCGCGTACCGAATGGATCAGCTTGCGGTGCATGGCCAGCTCCTGTTCTTGTTGAGTGGTGTTGTATTCAACTATAACACCAAAACACGTCCGGTCAAGCCCTTGGGAAACCATTTCGACCCAACTGAAGTCATACTCCCGCCTCATTTACCCGCCGGAACCTTCAAATGCCCAGATTGCTGGCCAAATTGCTCGTGATTGCAGCCCTTGCGGGGTTGTCCGCCGTGGTGCTTGCCGCAGGCGGCAGCCTGCTGGACCACGCCTATCGTCCGCTCGCCGGTAAAACCCCGGTCAATCTCGACAAGGCCTATCGCGGCCAGGTGCTGCTGGTGGTGAATACCGCGAGCAAATGCGGTTTCACCCCGCAATTCGAGGCATTGGAGGGTCTGCATGCGCGTTACAAGGCCCGTGGCTTTGCGGTGCTGGGTTTCCCGTCGGGCGATTTCATGGCCCAGGAATTCACCGACGAAAAGAAGATCCAGGAGTTCTGCACGCTGACCTATGGCGTGAAATTTCCGATGTTCCAGAAGGTCCATGTCAAAGGCGACGAGGCCACGCCGTTCTACAAAGCGCTGGCCAAAGCCACCGGAGAGGCGCCGAAATGGAATTTCCACAAATATCTGATCGGTCGCGACGGCAAGGTCGTGGCCAATTTCGGCAGCCGGACCAGGCCGGATGCGCCCGAGGTGATCGCCGCGATCGAGGCCGCCCTGCGCCAGCCCGCACCGAAGAATGCGGGGCAGTGATCAAGGTGATTGCCCGCGCCCGCGTCGGCCGCGACAATACCGGCCCGGCGAAAAGCGTTCCGCCGCCGATCGCCACTTCGGCCCCCTTATTCTGGAGACATCGATGAGTGCTCGTTTTCGCGGCCTGGCCGCATGGATGGCGGCAGCGACGCTGTTGGTCGCGGCATCTGCGCAAGCGCAGAACACTGCCGCGCAGACCGCGTCCGCACCGACGACGGATCGCGAAAAAGTCAGTTACATGATCGGCGCCGATGTCGGCCGTTCGATTTCGGCGGTCGGTCCGGATCTCGATCTCGCCGCGTTCGAGCGCGCGGTCAAGAACGCATTCGCAGGCGGCAAGCCGCTGTTGACGGATGAGGAATCGCGCACCGTCGGCAGCGCCCTGATGCAGCGCATCGGCGAGCGTACCGGCAAGTCCGCTCCGGGTGTCGCACCCGGCACCAAGCCGCCGGCAGTGGCGAAGGACAAAGTCGGCTTCATGATCGGTACCGACGTGGGCCGCTCGCTCGCACCGATCAAGGACGAGATCGATCTGCCGGTGTTCCTGCAGGCGATGCGCACGCTGATGGCGTCCGGCAAGTCGCTGATGACCGATGCGGACATGGACCAGGTGCGCGAAGCGTTCTCCAAGCGCATGCAGGCCCGCGAGGAAGCCCGCCTGGCCGACGCCGCGCGCAAGAATCTGGAGGATGGCACCGCCTTCCTCACGAAGAACAAGACGGTCAAGGGCGTGATCGCTACCGCGTCCGGGCTGCAGTACATGGTGCTGCGCCAAGGGACTGGCGCGCGTCCGCGTCCGAGCGATCAGGTCCGGGTGAACTATCAGGGCACGCTGCTCGACGGCACCGTGTTCGACAGTTCCTATGAGCGCGGCCAACCGGCCGAATTCGCGCTGAACCAGGTGATCGCCGGTTGGACCGAGGGCGTCGCGCTGATGCCGGTCGGCGCCAAGTACCGTTTCTGGATTCCGGCGTCGATCGCCTACGGCGAACGCGGCAGCCCGCCCAGCATCGGCCCCAACGCGACCCTCGTGTTCGACGTCGAACTGCTCGACGTGCTTTGATCCATATCCCCCAGACCATCCCCCGCTTTATTTCCGTGCCGCACCGGCGGCGCGTACCCACCAGGAGCCCTGTTAGATGAAACTCTCGCGTAACCTGACCCTCGCCGTGGCCACGGCCTCGTGCGCCCTGGCGCTGGCCGCCTGCAAACCGATCGACAAGGATGCCGCCGCTGGCGACGCGAAGGCCGATGAAGCCGGCAAGAAGACCGACGGCGCCGACAAGATCGAAGGCCTGCCGACCGAGAAGCACCAGGTCAGCTACATGATCGGCATGGATATCGGCAAATCGCTCAAGCCGATGAAAGACGAAGTCGATATGGCCACGCTGCAGCGCGCGATCAACGACGTGTTCGGCGACAAGAAGCCGCTGTTGAACGACGAGCAGGCGGCGAAGGTCATGCAGGGCTTCGCCCAGAAGATGCAGGCCAAGCAGCAGGAAGAAATGGCCAAGAAGCAGGCCGAGATGGAAGCGCTGGGCAAGAAGAACATCGCTGCCGAAGCGACCTTCCTGGCCGACAACGGCAAGAAGCCGGGCGTGACCACCACCGCATCGGGTCTTCAGTACCAGATCATCACCGCAGGCAAGGGCGGCCCGAAGCCGAAGGCCTCCGATTCGGTCAAGGTCCATTACACCGGCACCCTGCTCGACGGCACCAAGTTCGACAGTTCCTACGATCGCAAGGAGCCGGCGCAGTTCGTGCTCAATTCGGTGGTGCCGGGTTGGACCGAAGCGCTGCAGCTGATGCCGGTGGGCAGCAAGTACAAGCTGTGGATTCCGGCCAAGCTCGGCTACGGCGCCGAAGGCACGCCGGGCGGCCCGATCCCGCCGAACAGCACCCTGGTGTTCGAAGTCGAGCTGCTCGAGATCGTCAAGCAGTAATCGACAAGCAGTAACCTGCTTGTCGGCATGACCATGCGATGCGCCGCCTGCATGGGCGGCGCATCGTCGAATTGAAGATCACTGCGAGGCCCGCATGCGCGTCACCATCTTCGGCACCGGCTATGTCGGTCTGGTCACCGGAACCTGTCTCGCCGAAGTCGGGCACGAAGTGGTTTGCGTCGATATCGACGCCGCCAAGATCGATGGCCTGTGTCGCGGCATCATCCCGATCTACGAGCCCGGCCTGGAACCGATGGTCAAGGCGAACCATGCCGAGGGCCGTCTCGAATTCACCACCGATGCCGCCAAGGCAATCGCGCACGGCGACGTGATCTTCATCGCTGTCGGTACGCCGCCCGACGAGGACGGCAGCGCCGATCTGCAGTACGTGCTCGCGGTGGCGAACACGATCGGCACGCATCTGCAGCGCCCGGCCGTCGTCGTGGACAAATCCACCGTACCGGTGGGCACCGCCGACAAGGTCGGCGCGACGATCGCGTCGGCGATGGCTGCGCGCGGCGCGGATGTGGCCTACGACGTCGTCTCCAATCCCGAATTCCTGAAAGAAGGCGCGGCGGTCGAAGACTGCATGCGTCCGGATCGTATCGTGATCGGCGCCGACAGCGCGGTCGCGATCGAGAAACTCAAGCGGTTGTACGCGCCGTTCAATCGCAACCACGAGCGCATCGTGGTGATGGACGTGCGTTCGGCCGAGTTGACCAAGTACGCCGCGAACGCGATGCTGGCGACCAAGATCAGCTTCATGAACGAGATCGCCAATATCGCCGAGAAAGTCGGCGCCGATATCGAAATGGTGCGGCAGGGCATCGGTTCCGATCCGCGCATCGGCTGGCATTTCATCTATCCGGGCGCCGGTTACGGCGGCTCGTGTTTTCCGAAAGATGTGCAGGCATTGGCGCGCACCGCGCAGCAGAACGGCTATCGCGCCGAATTGCTGGACGCGGTGGAATCGGTCAACCACCGCCAGAAAGCGCATCTGTTCGAGCTGATCGTCCGCCACTACGGCGGCGAAGCGGCGCTTCGCGGCAAGACCTTCGCGGTGTGGGGCCTGGCGTTCAAGCCGAATACCGACGATATGCGCGAAGCCTCCAGCCGTCGCCTGCTGCAACTGCTCTGGGATGCCGGCGCCAAGGTGCGCGCGTTCGATCCCGAAGCCACCCACGAGGCGCAGCGCATCTTCGGCGAGCGCGACGACCTGACCCTGTGCGAACACGCACCCGACGCACTGCAGGGCGCCGACGCGCTGGTGGTGGTGACCGAATGGAAACAATTCCGCAGCCCGGATTTCGCCAAGCTGCAGCGCACGCTCAAGGATGCGGTGGTGTTCGACGGACGCAATCTGTACGACCCGGCCGACATCGAAGCCAGTGGCGTGGCCTATTACGGCATCGGGCGCGGTCGCTCGATCCGGGCGCATTGAGATGACCGCCGCGCAGGACACGGATGCGCTGCAGGGACGCGTCGTCGAACTGGAAACGCGCCTGGCGTTCCAGGAACACGCGATGGCGGAACTCAGCGACGCGCTCGCCGAACTGCGCAATGAAGCCGCGCGCAGCGCCGATCTGCTGCGCCGCGTGCTCGAGGAAGTCAAACTCCATCGTGGCGATCTGATGGCCGATCCGGCCGAAGAGCCGCCCCCGCCGCACTACTGATCCGACGACTTCGAGCACGCCGACATGAGTACGCTGACATGAGCACGCTGTGATGAGTGATTCCCTTCGCGACCAGCTGCTGGGCCTGGGCTTCAAGCCTGCACCGAAACCCGAGAAGCCGCCGGCGCGCCCGGCCCAGGAGCATCACCGTCGCGATCCGGCTGCGGGCGCGAATCCGCGCGCGCATCAGGCTGCGAAGCCCGGTGCGAAACCCGGTTCCAGACCGGCGGACGGTCATCCGCGCCGCGACCGCCCGCGTTCCGGACCGGGCGTGCAGCCGCAAACCGCGCAACCGCAGACAGCACGCCCGCAAACAGGGCGTCCGCAGAATGCGGGCGTGCAGCCGCAAGGGCGCAAGCCGCCGCGCACCCAGGAAGAGATGGATCTGGCCAAGGCCTACGCCATCCGCGCCCAGCGCGAGAAGGAAGAACGGATCGAAGCCGAGCGCGTGAAACAGGAAGAAGCGCGGCTGCGTCGCGAAGCCAAGGCGAAACTGGCCGAACTCCTCAAGGACAAGGGCCTGAACGACCCGGCGGCGGATATCGCCCGCCATTTCGAATACGGCACCAGGATCAAGCGCATCTACGTCAACGCCGATCAATTGAAAGCGCTCAACGCGGGCGAATTGGGCGTGGTCCAGCTCGACGGACGTTATCTGCTGGTCACGGTGGACGTGCTGGCGCAGGCCGAGGCGCTGTTCGCGCAGGCGGTAGCGTTGAAAGTCGACCCGAACGCACCGGCCGGCGACGACCCGTACGCCGATCCGCAATACCAGGTGCCCGACGATCTGGTCTGGTGATGGTGCAGGAGAGATTGTAGGAGGGGCTGACCAGCCATCCGGCTGTTGAAAACCGGCCCCGGTCTCTACTTCCCATCCGTAACCGCCTCGGCCACCACAACCGGTATTCAGGCGTAGACCCGGCGCGACCGGCTTTCATGGGGCTCAATCAAACAGCTCATCCACCGGCGTCGCCAACAACGCTTCGGCGTTGTGCGCGAATTCGCGCAGCCGCGAGACGCCCAGGTCCCGCACCAGCCGATGCGCGCGATGCGGCAGCGGCGAGTCGGCGATATCGTGCGGCGCCAGGTTCTTGCCCGACACGCCCGGCAGCAGATGGATGCCCGCTGCGGCGTAGCAGTGCTGGACCATCGCCGAACAGTACAGCGCGCCTTCCTTCGCGAGCAGATTGTCGCGCTTGCGCAGACGACGGCTGTGCATCGCGAACATCGTGCCGATGAGTTCGCTCAGCGAATAACTGGTCAGGCCCGAGAGCAGGTCCAGCCCGGCGGTCACGACCCGGCGGGTCTGCGCATCGTCGAGCCCGAAATCCAGCACCGCGATGTTCGGGAACGCTTCGGCGTCGAAATAACGCTCGATGCGGTTCTCCTGCACGCCGAGCCGCATCTGTTTGTAGCGCAGGTCCAGGTCCGATTCGATCACCCACCATTGGCCGTCGCTGCGGCGTTCGCTGAAGAGGAAGGCATGCGACCAGAAGCTGCGGTGGCCATCGCGGGTCAATGGCGCCTGCGCCTTGCGGATCAGGTCGCTGATCACGTCGCCGCCCGAGACCAGGCCGATCCGGCCGGGCGCGGCATGGCGGAGCAGGAAATCGGCGTTGCCGGTGGTGCTGCCGCTTTCGTCGGTACTGTCGTCGCTGTCGTCGCTCATTCCGATTCTCCAGTATTCATTGTCTTGCCCATCGTATCGATGGCCGCACGGATCAGTCGCGCGGTTTCGTCCGGCGCTTCCATCGGAAACAGATGGCTGCCCTCGGTCCAGGCGAAACGCGGACCGACCAGCGCCCGGGTCGCGCCCAGGCCGATGTGGCGCAGTTCGCGCGACTGGCGTCCGCCGATGAACGCGGCCGGCACGTCGAGTGTCGACGCTGCGGCGGCGACGCGCGCGGTCGGCAGCGAGCGGTAGATACGGTATTCGACGCCGCGATCGAACAGCAGCGTGCGCTCGCCGCGACCGTCGGGCACGGTGCAATGGTCGGCATAGTCGCGCAGCACGCGCGGGTCCCAGCGCGCGAACACCGCTTTGGCGGCGTAATGCGCGTGCGCCGCGTCGGCGTCGGGCCAGTGCTGGCGGCGCTGCAGGGTCTGCTGCAGCGGCATCACCAGCCGGTCGAGGCCCATCATCCGTCCCAGCCGCAGCGCACCTGCCGTGACCCCGGAGATCAGCGGCGAATCCAGCAGGACGATGCCCGCGACGCGGGTCTGCAGGCGCTGTGCGGCCAATACGCTGAGATAGCCGCCCAGCGAATGCCCGACCAGCCAGGTCCTGCCGCCGTGAGCAGGCTGTGCGTGGACGAATTCGACCAGTTCATCGACCAGATACGGCCAGCCGGTGGTGACCGGGCGGCTGGGATCGTGGCCGAAGCGCAGCATGCCGATGCCGTCGAACTCCGGGCGCAGCGCCTCCAGCAGCCGGCGATACACCGGCAGCGGAAAACCGTTGGCGTGGGAGAAGACGAGTCTGTCGGTCAAGAGGGACAATCCGGAGGCGGACTGCGCATCCGCCGCCCGTTCACTCCGGATCGTAATCCAGATTAGACGCGAGCCAGCGTTCGGCCTGGGCGAAGGCCACACCCTTGCGCTTCGCGTAGTCCTCGACCTGTTCCTTCGAGACCCGGCCGACCACGAAGTACTGGCTGTCGGGATGGCTGAAGTAGTAGCCGGACACCGCTGCGGTCGGCAGCATCGCGAAGCTTTCGGTCAGCGACATGCCGGCATGGACGGGTGCATCGAGCAGATCGAACAGCGTGCCTTTCTCGCTGTGTTCGGGACAGGCCGGATACCCCGGGGCAGGGCGGATGCCGCGATAGCGCTCGGCGATCAGCGCAGTGTTGTCGAGCGTTTCGTCGCTGGCGAAGCCCCAGAATTCCTTGCGCACGCGCTGGTGCAGACGCTCGGCGAAGGCTTCGGCGAGGCGGTCGGCCAGCGACTTCAGCAGGATCGCGTTGTAGTCGTCGTGATCGGCCTCGAAGCGGGCCACGTGGGCGTCGATGCCGATGCCCGTGGTCACCGCGAACGCGCCGATCCAGTCCTGCCTGCCGCTGTCCTGCGGGACGATGAAATCGGCGAGGCAGAAATCCGGCCGGTCGACGGGTTTGTCGACCTGCTGGCGCAGGAAGTGCAGCGTCTGCGCGCCGCCATCGCCGAGCTTGACGACGACGTCATCCCCAACGCTGTTCGCCGGCCACAGCCCGAACACGCCCTTCGCGGTCAGCCATCGTTCGTCGACGATGCGCTTGAGCATCGTCCGCGCATCGCGGAACAGCTCGCGCGCCTGCGTGCCGACGACGGCGTCGTCGAGGATCGCCGGATATTTTCCGGCCAGTTCCCAGGTGTTGAAGAACGGCGTCCAGTCGATGTATTCGACCAGTTCCGCCAAAGGATAGTCGTCGAACACGGTCAGGCCCGGCTGCTTCGGTACGGGCGGCGCGTAATCGGCCCAGCCGCCGTCGAAACGCTGCGCGCGCGCCTTGGCCAGGGACACCAGGCGCTTGGCGTCGCCGCGATGTTTGTGGCGCTCGCGGATCTCGGCGTAATCGCTGTCGTTGGCGGCGACGAAGGCCTCGCGCAGTTCCTTCGAGATCAGCGACTGCGCGACGCCCACGGCGCGCGAGGCGTCCTTCACCCACACGGTCGGCGATTTGTAGTGCGGGTCGATCTTCAACGCGGTGTGCGCGCGCGAGGTGGTGGCGCCGCCGATCATCAGCGGCATGGTCAGGCCCTGGCGCTGCATTTCGCGGGCGACGTGGGTCATTTCCTCCAGCGACGGCGTGATCAGGCCGGACAGGCCGATCAGGTCCGCATTCTCCTCGCGGGCGCGGTCCAGGATGATCTGCGCCGGCACCATCACGCCCAGATCGATCACCTCGAAATTGTTGCAGGCCAACACCACGCCGACGATGTTCTTGCCGATGTCGTGCACGTCGCCCTTCACCGTCGCCATGATGATCTTGCCGTTGTTCTTGCCGGCGTCGCCGGTGCGCAGCTTTTCGGCCTCGATGTAGGGCAGCAGATGCGCGACCGCTTTTTTCATCACCCGCGCCGATTTCACCACCTGCGGCAGGAACATCTTGCCGGCGCCGAACAGATCGCCGACCACGTTCATGCCTGACATCAGCGGACCTTCGATGACATCGAGCGGGCGCGAGGATTGCGCGCGCGCTTCTTCGGTATCGGTTTCGATGTACTGGTCGATGCCGTGGACCAGCGCGTGCGACAGCCGCTCACCCACCGGTTTGTCGCGCCAGCGCAGGTCCTCGACGCGTTTCTCGCCCTTCTTGCCCTTGAAGCGGTCGGCGATGTCCAGCAGGCGTTCGGTCGAATCCGCGCGCCGGTTGAGCACCACATCCTCGACGCGTTCGCGCAGATCGGCTTCCAGATCGTCGTACAGCGGCAGCGCGCCGGCGTTGACGATGCCCATGTCCATGCCGGCCTTGATGGCGTGGTACAGAAAGACCACGTGAATGGCCTGGCGCACCGCTTCGTTGCCGCGGAACGAGAACGAGACGTTGGAGACGCCGCCGGAAACATGGCTCAGCGGGAAGCGGCGCTTGAGTTCGCGCGCAGCCTCGATGAAGGCGACCGCGTAATCGTTGTGTTCCTCGATGCCGGTCGCGACCGCGAACACGTTCGGGTCGAAGATGATGTCTTCCGGCGGAAAGCCGATCGTCCCGGTCAGCAGCGCGTAGGCGCGCGAGCAGATATCGACCTTGCGCGCGATGGTGTCGGCCTGGCCCTGTTCGTCGAAGGCCATGACCACCACCGCCGCGCCGTAGCGGCGCACCAGCCGCGCCTGGCGCAGGAATTCGGCTTCGCCTTCCTTCATCGAGATCGAATTGACGATGCCTTTGCCCTGCAGGCATTTCAGGCCGGCTTCAATGACGCTGAACTTCGAACTGTCCACCATCACCGGAATGCGCGCGATGTCGGGCTCGGCGGCGATCAGGTTCAGGTAATCGACCATCGCCTTTTCGGAATCGAGCATGCCCTCGTCCATGTTGACGTCGAGCACCTGTGCGCCGTTTTCCACCTGCTGGCGCGCAACGACCACGGCTTCGTCGAAGCGGCCTTCGAGGATCAACTTCTTGAATTGCGCCGAGCCGGTGACATTGGTGCGTTCGCCGACGTTGACGAAGTTCGTTTCCGGGGTGATCACCAGCGGTTCCAGACCGCTCAGCCGGGTGTAGCGGATCGCGGTGTCTGCGGCGTCTGCGGTGTCTACGGTCGTCGTCATGCGGCTTCGGCTTCGTTGGTCGAGGGCAGCGCCCGTGGCGGCAGTCCGGCCACTGCATCGCCGATCGCACGGATATGCGCCGGCGTGGTGCCGCAGCAGCCGCCGACGATGTTGAGCAGGCCGGCCTCGGCGAATTCGTGCAGGACAGCGGCCATGTCTTCTGGGCTTTCGTCGTAGCCGCCGAATGCGTTGGGCAGTCCGGCGTTGGGATGCGTGCTGACGCGGGCGTCGGCGATCTGGGCGAGGATATCGACGTGCGCGCGCAGGTCCTTCGCGCCGAGCGCGCAGTTCAGGCCGATCGACAGCGGTCGCGCATGGCGCAGCGAATACCAGAAGGCTTCGGCGGTCTGTCCGGACAGGGTGCGGCCGGAGGCGTCGGTGATCGTGCCGGAAATCATGATCGGCAGGCGCGCGCCGCGCGCGTCGAAGGCTTCTTCGATCGCGAACAATGCGGCCTTGGCGTTGAGCGTATCGAAAATGGTTTCGACCATGATCGCATCGGCGCCGCCGTCGATCAGGCCGTCGGTGGCTTCGCGATAGGCCACGCGCAGTTCATCGAAGGAGATCGCGCGGAATCCCGGGCGATTCACGTCCGGGCTGATCGACGCGGTGCGGCTGGTCGGTCCCAGTACGCCGATGACGAAGCGCGGTTTGTCGGGGGTGGCGGCTTCGACGGCGTCGCAGGCTTCGCGCGCGAGCCGTGCGCCGGTTTCGTTCAACTCGCGGGCCAGGTGCTCCAGGCCGTAGTCGGCCAGCGAGATCGTGGTCGAATTGAAGGTGTTGGTTTCGATCAGGTCGGCGCCGGCGGCCAGGTACTCGCCGTGGATCTCGCGGATCACGTCGGGCCGCGTCATCACCAGCAGGTCGTTGTTGCCCTTCAGGTCGCGTGCGCAGCCGCAGTCGGCGCCATGCGCGTGATCGGCGGAAGCCTGGGCATCGAAACCCGCCTCGAAGCGGTCGCCGCTTGTAGCGCTGGATCATGGTGCCCATCGCCCCGTCGAGCACAAGAATCCGGGCAGCCAGGGCGGCTTCGAGTTTGGCGACGCGCTCGGGCGCGAGCCAGGGCAAGGTGGTCATGGCTTTCGTCCGATGATGGAAATGACTTCGAAATGCGGTGGGCGTTTTTCGCGGGTGACGGTTTCGGATGTGGCGATCTCCAGCCCCGCCTGCACGACGAATGCACGCAGCGCCTTGTCGGCGAAACCCAGATTGACGTGCCCGTATGCCTCGACCGCTGCGCGGTGCGGGTGTTCGGCGAGACTGCACAGCAGCAATCGGCCGCCCGGGCGCAGCACGCGCGCGGCTTCGGCAACGGCGACCGCAGGCTTCGTGGAATAGGTCAGCGCATGCATCAGCACCACCAGATCGAAGTGGTCGTCGGCGAACGGCAGTGCGTGCATGTCGCCTTCGCGGACCTGGACGTTCGCGAAGCGGCGCAGGCGTTCGGTGGCGGCGTTGACCACGCGCGCGCTGGCGTCGATGCAGATGTATTCGCGGGCGTGCGGCGCCAGCAGTTCGGCCAGCACGCCATCGCCGGACGCGATATCCAGCACGTGCCCGGGCGCCAGCAGCGGCAGCGCCGAGCGCGCCAGCGCTTCCCAGGTACGGCCGGGCGAGTAGTGGCGCTCCATGTCGCCGGCCACGCTGTCGGCCCAGTTGGCGTCGGCGGCACGCGCGGCGAGCACGCCGGGAATGCGTTCGGCATCCTGGCGCAGCAGCGGGTCGTCGCTGCCTTCGCGCAGAGCCCGCCACAGCGCGCGCTGCGCGGGATCGAGCGCGGCCTCGTCGAAACGGTAATAGGCGGAGACCCCCGCGCGACGGTCGCGGACCAGCCCGGCCTCCTTCAGCCGCGCGAGATGCGTGGAGACGCGCGGCTGCGCCAGCCGGGTGATCGATGACAGCTCGGCGACTGTCAGCTCTTCGTGTTCCAGCAGTGCCAGCAGGCGCACGCGGGTGGCGTCGGCCAGCACTTTGAGGCGTGCCGACCAGGCTTCGAGATCCATCATATCTTCCCATCGCGATATAAAGATAATTGTGTGCGCTGGGGCTGGGATGGTCAAGCACGCCGGGGTCGGGAGGCGCGCACGGCGACACGCGCGGCTACAATTGTGGTTTCGATTTCATACCCTTCAAAACCCACCGAGGTGTGTCCGTGGACTTTCGCTTCACCGAAGAGCAGTTGATGATCCAGGACGTGGCCCGCCGCATCGCGCAGGAGAAGATCGCGCCCAGCGCCGAGCACCACGACCGCACCGGCGAATTCCCGCTCGACAACATCCGCACCCTCGGCGAAAACGGGCTGATGGCCATCGAGGTTCCGGCCGAATACGGCGGCGCCGGCATGGACCCGATCAGCTATGTGCTGGCGATGATCGAGATCGCCGCCGGCGATGCCGCGCACTCGACCATCGTGTCGGTGAACAATTCGCTGTTCTGCAACGGCATATTGAAGTTCGGCACCGAGGCGCAGAAACAGCTGTACGTGCGCGCGATCGCCGAAGGCCGCGAGATCGGCGCGTTCGCGCTGACCGAACCGCAGTCCGGCTCCGACGCCACCGCGATGCGCTGCAAGGCGGTGAAACAGGCCGATGGCACCTACATCGTCAACGGCAAGAAGAGCTGGATCACGTCCGGCCCGGTCGCGAAATACATCGTGCTGTTCGCGATGACCGATCCGGACAAGGGCGCGCGCGGCATCACCGCGTTCATGATCGACACCGCCAAGCCCGGTTTCCACCGCGGCAAGACCGAGCCCAAGCTCGGCATCCGCGCGTCGGCCACCTGCGAGATCGAATTCGCCGATTACGTCGCACAGCCCGATGAGGTGCTGGGCCAGGAAGGCGAGGGCTTCAAGATCGCGATGAGCGTGCTGGACGCAGGCCGCATCGGCATCGCCTCGCAGGCCATCGGCATCGCCCGTGCCGCGTACGAGGCCACGCTGGTCTACGTGAAGGACCGCAAGGCCTTCGGCGCGCCGATCGGCACGTTCCAGATGACCCAGTCGAAGATCGCCGACATGAAGTGCAAGCTCGACGCGGCGACCCTGCTGACCCTGCGTGCGGCGTGGCAGAAGGGCGAGTTCGACAAGGGGGGTGCGCGTTTCGGCAACGAAGCCGCGATCGCCAAGCTGGTGTCGTCCGAAGCCGCGATGTGGATCACCCATCAGGCGGTGCAGATCCACGGCGGCATGGGCTACTCGAAGGAGATGCCGCTGGAGCGTTACTTCCGCGACGCCAAGATCACCGAAATCTACGAGGGCACCAGCGAGATCCAGCGTCTGGTCATCGCCCGCAACGAAACCGGTCTGCGCTGATCGCCCGCCGCGATCCCGCTTGCCACTCCATCACGGACACAATCCGCACATGACCAAGCCAGTTCCCGCCGCGCGCCGCCCGTCCGCACGTCAAAAAACCCGCGACGAGACCGGGTTGCTCGATCCGGTGTTCACTGCCATCCGCAAGCGCGCCGGCAAGACCCGGGAAAATGATGCCAGCGCCTTCGCCAGCGCGTTCTATCAGCGGATGACCGACGACGAGCTGCCGATGCATGGCGCCGAGGGCTGGGCTGCGCTGGCCAACGATTTCCTGGACTTCGCGCGCAACCGCAAACCCGGGACGCCGAGCGTGCGTCTGTTCAATCCGACGCTGGCGAAGCAGGGCTGGGAGTCGCCGCATACCGTGCTGCAGATCGTCAACGACGACATGCCGTTCCTGGTCGATTCGGTGATCATGGCGCTGGCCGAACGCGGTGTCGGCGTGCATGTCATGGGGCATCCGATCGTCAAGATCACGCGCGACCGCAGCGGCAAGCTCACCGCAGTGGGCGAGGGCGGCATCGAATCGATGATGCATCTGGAAATCGACCGCCAGTCCGCGACCGATGCCGCAGCGATCGAGGCGGCGATCCGTACCGTGCTTGCCGACGTGCGCGGCATCGTCGAGGACTGGCCGACGATGCGCCGTAAGATGCTCGATGTCACCGAGGATTTCGGCAAGCGCAAGATGCCGATCAGCGATGCCGCACGCAGCGAGGCGCAGGAATTCCTGCGCTGGGCCGCCGACGACCACTTCACCTTCCTGGGCTATCGCGAATACAGCGTCCGCAAGCAGGGCAAGGAAGACGTGCTCGCCGCCACCGCCGGCACCGGCCTGGGTTTGCTGCGCGCCAGCGAAAGCAGCCAGCCGCGCAAGCTGACGACGCTCGCGGCGCACACCATGCCGCAGTCGAATGCAGCGGATGCGCTGATCCTCACCAAGACCAATGCCCGCGCGACCGTGCATCGTCCCGGCTACATGGACTACATCGGCGTGCTGAGTTTCGACGCCGAGGGTCGCGCGATCGCCGAGCAGCGTTTCATCGGTCTGTACACCTCCAGCGCCTATACGCGTCGGCCGTGGGAGATTCCGCTGGTGCGCCAGCGCCACGATCACGTCATGCGGACCTCCGGCCTGCAGCCCACCGGCCACAGCGGCAAGGCGCTGCGGCATATCCTCGAAAAGCTGCCGCGCGACGAATTGTTCCAGTCGACCGGGCCCGAGTTGTACCAGCTCGCCTCCGGCATCCTCAGCCTGCAGGAGCGCGTCCGCAGCCGTCTGTTCCTGCGCCACGACCGCTACAGCCGTTTCTACTCGGTGCTGGCCTATATCCCGCGCGACCGCTACAACACCGAGATCCGGCTGCGGATCGAAGCGATGTTGAAGGACGCGCTGCACGCCGATCGCGTCGATTCCACCATCCAGCTCGGCGATTCGCCGCTCGCGCAGTTGCACATCCTGGTGCGTCCGCGCAAAGGCGAAGTCGTCGAGGTCGACGCCGCGCGGATCGACGCGAAGCTCTCCGCGATCGTCCGCAACTGGCAGGACGATCTGCGCGAACTGCTGGTGTCGCGTCACGGCGAGGAGCGCGGCCTCGCGCTAGCCAGTCGTTACGGGCGTGCGCTGCCGGCCGGCTACATCGAAAAGGTGTCCGCCGCGGTGGCCGCCGACGATGTCGAGCAGATCGCCTCGCTCACGCCGCAGGACGATCTGCGCCTGAGCCTGTGCCGCGACCAGGAAGGCGGCCTGCGCTTCAAGTTCTACCGCATCAACGACGATATCCCGCTGTCCGACGCGTTGCCGATGATGGAGAACATGGGGCTGCGGGTGATTTCCGAGCACCCCTACCGGCTTGAAGTCGATGCGCCCGGACAGGGCAAGCAGGTGGCCTTCATCCAGGATTTCGAGGTCGAAGCCAGTCGTCCGGATCTCAATGTCGAGGACTTCGATGCGATCTTCGAAGATGCATTCGGACAGATCTGGCGCGGCAACGCCGAGAACGACGGCTTCAACCGGCTGATCCTCGCCGCGAACCTGTCGTGGCGCCAGGTGTCGATGCTGCGCGCCTACTGCAAGTATCTGCTGCAGGTCGGCGTGCCGTTCTCGCAGAGCTATGTCGAAGGCACGTTCGCGCGCTATCCGATCATCGCCCGCCTGCTGATCGAACTGTTCGAGGCGCGCTTCGATCCGGTGACCGGTACCGAAAGCAAGGCCGACATCAAGGCCGGCATGGAATTGTTCCGTCGCCAGCTGTCGGCGCTCGCCGGCGACGACACGGCGATGTTGACGGCGGTGGAGCCGGTGATCGCGGCGCGTTCCGGCAAGCGCCAGACCCAGTTGGATGCGACACGCCAGGCGATCAAGGCCTTGCTCGACGGCGTGTCCAGCCTCGACGAAGACCGCATCCTGCGCGGTTTCGTCAGCGTCATCGAGGCGACGCTGCGCACCAACTATTACATCCGTTACAAGAACGGCGTACGCGCCGATGGCGGCCCCGCCGATTACCTCAGCTTCAAATTCGACGCATCGAAAGTACCCGACCTGCCGAAGCCGCGCCCCTATCGCGAAATCTTCGTCTGCGGCCCGCGCGTCGAGGGCGTGCACCTGCGCTTCGGCCCGGTCGCGCGCGGTGGTTTGCGCTGGTCCGACCGTCGCGAGGATTTCCGCACCGAAGTGCTGGGCCTGGTGAAGGCGCAGATGGTGAAGAACACCGTGATCGTGCCGGTCGGCTCGAAAGGCGGCTTTTTCTGCAAGCAACTGCCGGATCCCTCGGTCGATCGCGATGCCTGGTTCAACGAAGGCGTGGCCTGCTACAAGCGCTTCATCAACGGACTGCTCGACATCACCGACAATATCGTCGGCGGCAAGATCGTTGCGCCCGATGACGTGGTGCGCCACGACGGCGACGACCCGTATCTCGTCGTCGCCGCCGACAAGGGCACCGCGACGTTCTCAGATATCGCCAACGGCATCGCCCGCGCGCACGGGTTCTGGCTCGACGACGCGTTCGCGTCCGGCGGCTCGGTCGGTTACGACCACAAGGGCATGGGCATCACCGCGCGCGGCGGTTGGGAATCGGTCATGCGCCACTTCCGCGCGATGGCGCGCGATTCGCAGACCGCCGATTTCACCTGCGTCGGCATCGGCGACATGTCCGGCGACGTGTTCGGCAACGGCATGCTGTTGTCGAAGCACATCCGCCTGCTGGCCGCGTTCGATCACCGCCACATTTTCCTCGACCCGAATCCGGACGCCGCGATCTCGTTCAAGGAACGCGATCGCATGTTCAAGCTGCCGCGTTCGAGTTGGGACGACTACGACAAGACCTTGATCAGCAAGGGCGGCGGCATCCATCCGCGCTCGGCCAAGTCGATTCCGCTGTCGCCGGAGATCAGGGCGGTGCTCGGCATCGAGCCGGATGTCGCGGCGATGAGCCCGATGGAACTGATGAATGCGATCCTGAAGGCGCCGGTCGACCTGCTGTGGAACGGCGGCATCGGCACCTACGTCAAAGCCGCGAGCGAAACCCATGCCGATGTCGGCGATCGCGCCAACAACGGCCTGCGCGTCAACGGCGGCGAGCTGCGCTGCAAAGTGGTGGGCGAGGGCGGCAATCTCGGCCTGACCCAGCTCGGTCGCATCGACGCCGCGCTCAACGGGGTGCTGCTCAACACCGACTTCATCGACAATTCGGCGGGCGTCGATACCTCCGATCACGAAGTCAACATCAAGATCCTGCTCAATGCGGAAGTGCAGCGCAAGAAGCTGACCATGCCCGAGCGCAATGCGCTGCTGGCATCGATGACCGACGAAGTCGCGCAGCTCGTGCTCAACGACAACTACCGCCAGAACCAGGCTTTGAGCCTGATGCAGCGGATGAGCCTGTCGCGGCTCGGGTCCAAGCAGCATTTCATCCGTACCCTCGAATCGCAGGGCCTGCTCGACCGGCAGATCGAATACCTGCCCAGCGACAGCGAGATCGCCGAACGCAAATCGCGCCGGATCGGCCTGACCCGGCCGGAGCTGTCGGTGTTGCTGTCGTACTCGAAGATCGTGTTGTTCCAGCAACTGCTCGATTCCGATGTGCCGGAAGACCCGTATCTGTCGAAGGAGCTGGTGCGCTATTTCCCCGGGCCGTTGCAGAAGAAATACGCCAAGGCCATGGAACAGCACCGCCTGAAGCGCGAGATCATCGCCACTGCGGTGACCAACTCGCTGGTCAACCGCATGGGCGCGACCTTCATCCTGCGCATGACCGAGGACACCGGCCGCAGCCCGGGCGAAGTCGCGAAGGCCTTCACCATCACCCGCGAAACGCTGGACGCACGCGATCTGTGGGCGCAGATCGATGCACTCGACGGCAGGGTGCCGGAGTCGGTGCAGGTCGATGCGTTGCAGGTGATCTGGAATCTGCAGCGTTCGATGACGCGCTGGCTGCTGTCGCGCCCGGGCCCGATTCCGGGCATCGCCACGGCGGTCGAGCGCTATCACGACGGCTTCCGCGAAATCCGCGCCGGTTCGGGCATCCTGCCGCCGACGATGCGGCCGGCCTACGACGCCAGCTATGCCGACTGGAAAGCCAAGGGGCTGCCGGAATCGCTCGCCAAACAGCTGGCGGCGCTGCCGTATCTCGAATGGTGCTGCGACATCATCGAAGTCGCGCGTGCGCGCAAGCTCAAGCCGGTGGATATCGCGAAGGCGCATTTCCGTCTCGGCGAAGCGCTGAAGCTGCCGTGGCTGTACGCGCAGATCGACACGCTGGCGGTCGACGGTCGTTGGCATGCGGTCGCACGCGGCTCGCTGCGCGACGAACTCGCGGCGCAGCAGCGCCTGCTGACGATGCAGGTGCTCGACACGCCCGGCGCGACCGCCGACGCCAAGCTCAAGCACTGGATCGAACGCGACGACGCTTCGCTGCGTTTCACGCTGGCGATGCTGGGTGAGTTGGCGGCGCAGAAGACCTTGGACTATCCGACCGCTTCGGTTGCGGTGCGGCGGCTGTCGATGTTGTCGGCAGGGGCTTGATCGGCGCGGGATCTGTTCGGATGACGTGTAGGACGGCCCCGGGTTTCCGGGGCCGTTCGCGTTTCAGTGCAGCGATCGCTCAGCCGCGCGCCAGCGCCTGCAGTCGGCTATAGGCGCCGTTGAATAGGTTCTGATCGCCCGGGAAAACGCCCGAATCGGCGAACTGCCAGAACGTATGGTAGGTCCACGCATACGGCAGCGTGCCGACGGAGCTGGAATAGCGCGCGATCCACAGTGGGCTGGTCGCGCTGAAGTTGCCCGAAGTGCCGACGCACTGTGTCCACCAGCTGGTGCTGGTGTAGATCGACGGATAGCGGCCTGTGCGGGCGCGATAGCGGTTGCTGAAGGACGTGATCCACGCGGCCATGCCGGTCTTGGTCAGGCCGTAGCAGGTCGCGCCGTAGGGGTTGTATTCCATGTCCAGCGCGCCGGGCAGGGTCTTGCCGTCGGCGGACCAGCCACCGCCGTGATTGACGAAATGATCCGCCTGCGCGCTGCCGCTGGAATTGCCCGGCAGTGCGAAATGGTACGCGCCGCGGATCATGCCGACGTTGTACGAGCCGTTGTATTGCTGCGCGAAATAGGGATTGGTGTAGGTGGTCCCTTCGGTCGCTTTGACATAGGCGAAACGTGCGCCGTTGGCGTAGGCGGAAGACCAGTTGACGTTGCCCTGCCAGCCGCTGACGTCCATGCCTTTGACCGAGGCTGTCGCGGAGATGACGATCGCCGATGTCGGCGATGGCATCTGCGCCTTGCCTTCGTGGATGCGGATCTGCGAGCCCATGGGGTGATCGTTGACGACGATGTACGCCGCCAGCGAAGACGGGATGCGGGTGTCGAGGCGGTCGAGCCAGTTCGATTCCAGGGCGGGCGACGATTCGGCCCGGGGCGGATCGGCCGCCTGTGCGGAAGCGATGGCAACGGTCGCAAGCACTGCGACGACAAGCGGTTTGAACGACTGCATTGTGTTTCCTCCATGAAGCGATGGGCAGCGGTGAGGTGCATGGCGCCGTCTCGTCCCGATGCGGTCAGGTGTCCCGTGCGTGGCGTCGGCGTTGCCTGAAGCGCCGGGAACGCTGAAGATAGTGGGTATGCGTCCCGCTGGACGTGACAGTATTCACGGGTCCCGTACACGTCCATGAGGACTTTGCATGTCGACATCGCCGAAGATCGCCTTCCTCGCCAGCACGACCGCCGATGCGCAGGCGGCGCTTACGACGATGGTCGCGCGCCATGGACAGTGCGCACCGGATGACGCCGACATCATCTGCGCGCTCGGTGGCGATGGTTTCATGCTGCACACGCTGCACCGGCATGGTTGTTTCGGACGGCCGGTCTTCGGCATGAAGCTCGGCACGGTCGGGTTCCTGATGAACCAGTTCGAGTCGGGCGATCTGCTCGAACGCCTCGCCGCCGCGGAGCCCGCCAAGCTGCGTCCACTGGAAATGCAGGTACTCACCGAATCCGGCGCAAGCGTGTCATCACTGGCGTACAACGAGGTCTCGCTGCTGCGCCAGACCCGCCAGGCCGCGCACATCTCGATCGAGCTCAATGGCCAGACGCGCCTCGACGAGCTGATCTGCGACGGTGTGATGGTGGCGACGCCGGCCGGCAGCACCGCCTACAACTTTTCCGCGCACGGCCCGATCCTGCCCCTGGGCTGCGGCGTGATCGCGTTGACGCCGATCGCGCCGTTCCGGCCACGGCGTTGGCGCGGCGCGCTGCTCAAGGCCGATACCGAAGTGCGCTTCCGCGTGCTCGATACCTACAAACGCCCGGTCAGCGCCACCGCCGACTCGCACGAAGTCCGCGATGTGGTGGAAGTGGCGATCCGTGAATCCCGCGACCGCATGGTGACCCTGCTGTTCGATCCCGAGCACAATCTCGAAGAGCGCATCCTCAGCGAGCAGTTCGTGACCTGAGGAAAGCCTCGGGTTCTGCGGCGCATATCGAGTTCCGAGGCTCTGGGTGCATCTCTGCCATTGGGATCGGCGATTTGACCGATCATGTAATTTCTTGTTAAAAGCAGTTTTGGTCGGCATGTAGCGTCAAAGTGCGATATGCGGTATCGGATCCACGAAATCGATCCACAATCTGGAAAATCATATGGTCCGCATGGAAATGATCAGCACTGAGCCGCCTCTTTCAGCTTCGCAACCGAAGCGTTGCATGCGACTGCGACTGTTGTTAACGGGAATGCTCATGTGTTGCCTGTGGCCGAACATGACCTTTGCCGATGATGATGATTTGCCCACCCAGACGATTGTCGGGAGTGGAGTGGTCAGCAACACAAATCTACAGATTTACCTCATGTCTCTGAACTTTCGCTTTTCCCCCCAATTTGAGGGAGGTGGTGGATCCGTCGAGAATGGCGATGACGATTCCCGCCAAGAGGACAAGGATTGCAGTGAAACTGAATCAGATGGCGTCGGCAGCAATGGCAATGGCACCAGCGGCAACCCGGTGGTTTTATCGACAGGTAACAAGATCGATCCAGAAACCGATTTCTTCTCTCAAGGCGAGATGGGGCTTTCTCTGGCCCGGACATATAATCGTCAATGGGCTGGGGTTGGAATATTCGGCAAGCATTGGTTGAGCAACCTCGACTATAAACTCAGCTTCGGCACCAGTCAGGTCAACAGCTGTTACCCGCGTCCTGGAGGCGGTACATGCGGCATAGGTGCCAATACGGTCATCTGGGCGCATCGGCCGGATGGGAAACGCCTTCGCTTTTTCAGAAACGTATCGGACGGAATTTTTTATGAAGAAAAGCCTGCGCCGGTCGCTAAAATAGTAAAGCAGTCCGATGGAAGCTATGTGCTCTACAACGAAGACAACTTCGTCGAGCGTTACTCGTCCGCGGGCTATGTGAATGAGATCAGGAACGAACAGGGCATCGGCTGGACCTTCGGCTACAGCGGCACCTACCCGACCCGGGTCACACACACGTCCGGGCGCTACATCGATCTGATCTGGACCAGCGGCCAGCTGACATCCGTCCGCGACCCCGCCGGAAACTACTTCGGTTACGCCTATTTGACGAACCGTTTCGGCGCCGGCCTGCATCTGCTCTCGGCGACATCAAAACCAGGAAGCCCGGCGACGACCATCGCCTATCACTACGAGAAAGTCGATCAGCTCGGTGCGCTCACAGGTAAAAGCTATGGCGGCGTCCGTTACTCCTGGTATGACTACAGTCCCAACGGAAAAGTAATCAGCACAGAACACGGCGGAGGTAAAGACCGCTACACCTTTACATACGCTGCAAATGGCGAAGGGGTGAAGTTTACTACCGAAACAAATCCACTTGGAAAACAGACCAGTTACAGCTTTCAAAATGGCAATCCGGTGAGTGTCGATGGGTTCGCATCAACGCATTGTTTCGCGAATTATCGAGAGTACAACTACGATACAAATGGCTATGACGACATCGTCAGTGACTTCAATGGCAATCTTGTTGACTATGATTACAATGCCAAGGGTCAGCTTATAAAACAGGTGGATGCTGTCGGTACACCTCTGGCGCGCACAACGCTTTCCACTTGGGATACGACACGCAACAGGATCCTGAGCATTGTCGTTTCAGGCCTGAAACGCGCCGATATCGTCTATGACGCGGAAAACCGCGTGTCCTCGATCACGATCACCAACCTTTCAGCCAGCGGCGTCGCCAATCAATCCCGTACCACCACGTATGCCTATACCAAACATGCGAATGGTATGTTGGCTGCGGTGACCGTAGACGGGCCGATCTCCGGTAGCGGCGATGCGGTAGTCACCAGTTACAATCCATACGGCGATATGTTGTCCATTGCCAACAGCCTTGGCTATGCGACGACCTATTCCAATCACAATGGTCTTGGCCAGCCCGGTCGAATCACAGGCCCCAATGGCGACATCGTGGATATCATCTACGATGCGCAGGGCCGCATGACTACCTTGCGACGCTGGATCGCGGGAGCCGCTGCGGACACGGTGAATACCTACAACGCGCAGGGGCTGCTGGCTTCGGTGACTGCTGCAGACGGTGCGACGACCAGCTACGAGTATGACGCAGCGCGTCGCCTGACGCGCACGTGGCGCACTGCGAACGGCACTGTCGCCGGTGGCGCGAGCAAGGAGGATCAGCTGTATACCTACGATCTGATGGGCAATGTCACTCGGGTCGACAACCGCAAGCTTGTCGGCCATTTCGAGACCCAGTGCAAGCGCTGGATGACCATCGAGGGCGTATTGGAGTGCGTGGAGGAAGAACAGATCTGGGTGGAAGTGCCGACGATCACCCAAACCGCTTTCGTCGATTACGACGAGATGGGTCGCGTCCGCGCGCGTCGCGGTAATCACGGCCAGAACGTCCGCTATGCGTACGACGACAACGGCAATGTCAAGACCGTCACCGATTCGTCTAATCGGCCCACGGCCATGACCTACGACGCGCTGGGCCGGCTGTCGACTTCAACGGACCCGCTCAATGCCGTGACCCGCTTCGAGTACAACGCCGACGATCGCATCACCAAGGTCGTCGACCCGCGCAATCTCAATACCACATACGTTTTCGACGGTTTCGGTCAACTCTGGGCGCAGAGCAGTCCGGACACTGGGGTCAGTAGCTTCCAGCACGATGCAGCAGGACAGCTGACAAGCATGAGCCGGGCCGACGGCACCGGCCTGGTTTACGCCTACGACGGCCTTGGCCGCCTGACCTGGTATGGCACCAGCCTGCAGGGGCGTGCCTATGGCTACGACTGGTGTCAGAACGGCAAAGGTCGCCTGTGCGAGGCCAACTATGGCGATGGTTCCCGGCACTACGGCTACACGCCACAAGGGCAGGTTTCGGTCACCCGCGACTTCACTGCAGGTCTGGCGACGGACGACTGGACGGGCTATGTCTACGACACCGTGGGCCGCGTCACGGGCATCAGCTATCCCAGCGGCGTCAGCGTCGGTTATGGCTACAGCGGCGGCAAGTTGACGTTGATGAACACCACCACGGCGAACGGCGTTTCCAATGTCATTGCTGGTTCCATCAACTATCACCCCTTCGGCGGCATCAGCAACTGGACCTACGGCAACAACCTGCAGCGACTGACGCCGATCGACCTGGACGGCCGTCTCACCGCGATCCACACCGATGGCGTCCAGGGCCTGTACTACCAGCACAACGCCAACGACGAGATCTCCAAGATCACCAACGGCGCGGATGCTGGCCTGACCCAGGACTACGCCTATGATGCGATGAGCCGCGTCATCTCGCAGATCATGCCCGGCAACAGCATGACCATGGGCTATGACGGTGTCGGCAACCGGACCAGCCGCAACGACAATGGCGTGCCCACCACCTACGGGTATCCGGCCGGCAATCATCGTCTGCTCTCTGCAGTCACAGGCGGCAATACGCGCTGGTTCAACACCAATGCCGTTGGCAACATCGATGCCTGGCACGACGCGGATAGCCAATACAACGCCACGACTTACGATGCTTACCTGCGTCCGAAGACGCACACACGCAATGGTTTCACCGCGACCTATCGTTTCAATGCGCAAGACCAGCGCGTGCTGAAGTACCAGGGCGGCGGCAACAGTACTCGCTATGTCTATGCGGGACAGAACACCATGCTCGCGGAGCGTTTCACCAGCGGAAACGGCATCGGCAGCCAGTGGACCAGCTATCTGTGGCTGGGCGGCCAGCCGGTGGGGCTGGTCAAAGGCAACACCTTGTACTGGGTGCATGGCGACCACCTTGGTCGACCGGAGATGGTGACCAACACCAGCCAGCAGCGCGTGTGGCGCGCTGCGAACCGTGCTTTCGAGCGCGGAATCGCATTGGATCAGATCGGCGGCTATCACCTTGGTTTTCCCGGCCAGTACTACGACGCGGAATCGAATCTATGGCACAACGGCTTCCGCGACTACGAGCCGACGATTGGGCGCTATATGCAGAGTGATCCGATTGGGCTGGCGGGGGGGATTAGTACGTACGGGTATGTGGGCGGGAATCCGATCGCGTCGATCGATCCACTTGGATTGGTTGGCTATGTCTGTCAAAAGGGGAACGACATCGGCATTGCTATTCCTATCAACTTCCAAGGCGCAACGCAGGCGCAAATCGCGCAGATCACGAATGCCATTCAACAAGCATGGACAGGGAAATTTGGTTCGTTCAACGTCAAGACGGTCGTCACATCGCAATCGACATGGCATCAAGGAACAACGAATGGAATCGCAGTGAGGTCTGGCAATGAGCCGTCTTGGGTCCATTCTGCTGATATGAATTGGGGTGCTTGGTATACGCCGGGGCAATGGGGGGATTCCACATTCGCGCACGAAGCAGGGCATCTGCTCGGGCTAGGCCACGGCTCAGGCATCGTGGATGGCAGCAGCTTGAAAGGCGCATCTGTCAACGAGCAGAACATTCGAGATGTGTTGAAGATTGGCAACGAGGCAATTCGGCGTGGTTGCGGTTGTCAATAGGAGCTTTTCAATGACTAAAGGTATTGCGATCTTTCTTCTGAGCATACTCTGCGCGCTGGTGAGCTGCAGTAGAGAGGGCTTATCGGCGAAGCAGTGTCAGTTGATAGTTGATCGTGAGCTGGCATTCAAGAACTCATTGTTGGAAAGCAGCTCACCAAATCCCACTGCAGGGGACCCACCAAATCAAGCCGTTGCGAGTTGTGTATCTGGGCATTCGTATACGCGTGAGGATTTTAAGTGCATTACATCTGCGGATACGGAATTAGCGATGAGCCGGTGCATGGCACAAGCTCACGAGAAGATGCAATGATTGAAGCCTCGCCAACGGCCGTACAGCGCATTTCGTAGAGTGTAACCCGCGAAGCGGATTACACCGTCTTTCCGGTGTCTGGCATGACTGGGATTCGATGCAGCAGGTGTGTCGTAATGGCGTAATCGCCTTCGGCGGTTACGCCCTACGAGGCTAGGGAACCAGATGCATAACGATGCGTGGGGTAAGCGCGTGCCCCTGTCCAGTGCGGGTGGCTTTAAAGAATCGCTGGTTGGAAATGGTCAGGGCGTCGCTGTCGGTCGCCATGTATATGCAGCAGCTGGCGGCTATCTTATGACTGGCGATCCCGCCGTCGCATTTTTGGGGACTCTCAAAGACGTTCAACAAGGGTTTACAAAAGGCAACTGGTCCCAGAGAAATACAGAGATTAATGGCAACATTGCCGGCGCAAAAGTAGGGGCGGCAATGAAGCTCGCAATGGCTCTTGCAGAGCGCGAATCAGGTTGCGAAAAGGATCAACTGGGAAAAGAGCTTTCTGACCTTGTAGCATCAATTTTGTGTGCGCAATGAAGATCCGGTCGCTACCAATCATTTTTGTCGCGTTGTGGCTGGCAAGTTGCTCGCCAAGGACAACGACTACCCTAATGAGTGTGGTCAACCAAGATACTCGTGTAGACATTACTGCATCTGCTGATTGGGAGGCAGCGGATGGCAATATCCGAGTGATATCGGATGCGAGCAACAAAGTAGTAAAGACCATACAGTTTGCGAAGGCGGATGACTATGTCGATGACGTTAAAGATAAAGTGACGTATTTTGGCGTGCAGGGGAAGAAGATCATCGTTTGCCTCAGGTATGCAGAACTGGCTCCTAAAGGCAAAGTCTATGTATCGCCATCAGGCGTAGTTGTCGAGATCATTGACGACGATGGTGCGATCAATGTATGTCGAGAAAATACACCAAAATGATCTGAAAAACATCCATAGGTATGCGGGGGGCGATCAACTTCATTGGCCCGTTTGGCCTTGAATGTTTCCCCGGTTAGTGTATTTGCAATGAAATTCAGCGAGATGCCGCAATGAGAAAAAATAAAATTTGGATTTTTATCTGGTGTTTTGTGCTTCTGGTAAACATCCACCTTCTGATTCTTTTTATTCCGAGTCATATTTATAACCCGAAGAGGGATCTGGAGAATTCGCTTGTATCCTCTCCAGAGGATAGGGTATTGATCGCGCAAAGAATTGAAGAAATGACGCGCGAAATGGTAGAGGCAATCAGGACTGTTTTTGTTTTCATGTTGATGCAATTCGCTATTTTCACTGCGGTGCTTTTCGTAAAAATCCGCCGAGATTCCCATCTGATGATAGGCCGCGAGCGCGCGTCTTGATCATCGGCTGATCGCCTTCGGTAGCCACGCCCAAGACGTTTGTTCCATGGCGCGTCCCCGGACCCGTCGGGCGATATACTCTCCCAATGACCGACATCCTGCTCTCCACGCTCAACGCCCGCTATTCGCATGCCTCGCTAGGCCTGCGCTATCTGCGCGCGAATCTTGGCGACCTGCGCGAGCGTTCGGAGATTCTGGAGTTCGTGATCGGGCAGAAGACCGAGGAGATCGTCGAGAAGATCCTCGCCCGCCGCCCGCGCATCCTCGGGCTGGGCGTCTACATCTGGAACGTCGAGGAAAGCACGCGGCTCGTGGCGCAGCTGAAGACGGTCGCGCCCGACCTCATCATCGTGCTCGGTGGCCCGGAAGTCAGTCACGAGGTGGGCGAACAGCGGATCTGCGCGCTCGCCGATTACGTCATCACCGGGTGGGGCGATGTGACCTTCGCATGGCTCGCCGAGACATTGCTGCGCGGCGAAACGCCGCCGACCCGGATCATTCCCGGCGTGCAGGCCGAGTTGAAGGATCTGGTGCTGCCGTACGCGGAATACACCGACGAGGACGTGCGCCAGCGACATCTCTATGTCGAAGCCTCGCGCGGCTGTCCCTTCAAATGCGAGTTCTGCCTGTCGGCGCTGGACAAGACCGCATGGCCGTTCGCGCTTGACCCTTTTCTCGAGTCGCTGGAAACGCTGTACGCGCGCGGCGTGCGCCAGTTCAAATTCGTCGACCGCACCTTCAATCTCAAGGTCGATACCTCGCTCGCGATCCTCGACTTCTTCCTGCGCAAGATCGATGCCGCTGCGGACGATCCGCCGTTCGTGCATTTCGAGCTGATTCCCGATCACCTGCCGGACCGGCTCAAGGATGCGATCGTGCGGTTTCCACAGGGCACGCTGCAGTTCGAGATCGGTATCCAGACGTTCGATCCCGAGGTGCAGACCCGCATCTCGCGCCGCCAGAACGACGAGAAGGCGGCTGCGAATCTGCGCTGGCTGCGCGCGCAGTCGAAGGCGCATCTGCACGTGGACCTGATCGCCGGCCTGCCCGGGGAAAGCGTGGAAAGCTTCGCGCGCGGATTCGACCGGCTGGTGGCGCTGGCGCCGCACGAAATCCAGTTCGGCATCCTCAAGCGCCTGCGCGGCGCGCCGATCGCCCGGCATGCGCAGGCGCACGATCTGCGTTTCAATCCCGATCCGCCGTACAACATCCTCAGCACCGACCTCATCGATTTCGCCACGATGCAGCGGCTGTCGCGCTTCTCCCGGTACTGGGACATGGTCGCGAATTCCGGACGTCTGCCGCGCACCTTGGCGCTGCTGCTCGGCGACGCTCCGTTCCAGCGCTTCCTGGCCTTCAGCGATTGGCTGTACGCACGCACCGGGCAGACCCATGCGATCGCGCACGAGCGGCTGGTGCATGCGCTGCAGGCGTTCCTGATCGCCGATGGCGGCATCGAGGCAGGGATCGCGAACCGCGCGCTGATCGACGACTATCGCGGTCAGGGCGGTCGTTCGCGGCTGGCGTTCGAAGACGCGGACGCGGTGCGGCCCGTGCCGGTCCCGCGCAAGAAAAGCGCCACCCCCTCGCGTCAGGCGCGGCATCTGGCCAATTGATCCGTCCTGTCGATGCGCCGTCGCTGCGGCTGAGACCGTTTCGTTGCACACTGATCGCATGCAAACTCCAGAACTCATCCAGCCCCTCGTCATCGCCATCTCCTCCCGGGCATTGTTCGATCTGGAGGAAAGCCACGCGCTGTTCGAGCGCGAAGGCGTCGATGCCTTCGCCGCCTACCAGCGCAGCCATGAGGATGAGCTGTTGCCACCCGGCATCGCCTTCCCGCTGGTGCGCAAGCTGCTGGCGCTGAATGCGGACGCCCCGGCGGGCACGCCGCGCGTCGAAGTGATCCTGCTGTCGCGCAATTCCTCGGACACCGGTCTGCGCGTCTTCAATTCGATCCAGCATCACGGCCTGGCCATCAGCCGCGCCACGTTCACGTCCGGCGCCCCGACCTGGCCGTACATCAAACCCTTCGGTGCGCACCTGTTCCTGTCGGCCGATGCCGAAGCCGTCCGCCGCGCGCTGGAGCACGGTATCGCTGCGGCGACGCTGCTGCCGGCGCAGGCGGTTCAGCCGGTCGTCGATGGTCCGCAGCGTGAGCAGATCCGGATCGCGTTCGATGGCGATGCGGTGCTGTTCGACGACCAGAGCGAACGGGTGTCGCGCGAAGACGGGCTGGAAGCGTTCGCGCGCCACGAACGCGAGCGCGCGCACGAGCCGCTGCCCGGGGGGCCGTTCCGCGTCTTCCTCGACGCATTGCATCGATTGCAGGCGGCGTATCCGATCGAGGCCTGTCCGATCCGCACCGCGTTGGTGACCGCACGCTCCGCACCCGCGCACGAACGCGTGATCCGCACGCTGCGCGAGTGGGGCATCCGCCTCGACGAGGCGCTGTTTCTCGGCGGCCGTGCCAAGGGCCCGTTCCTGCAGGCGTTCGGCGCGGACATCTTCTTCGACGATTCGCAGCACAACATCGATTCGGCGCGCGAGCATGTGGCGGCGGGGCATGTGCCGCACGGCGTGGTGAACGAATAGCGTCTGCTGTCGTTGCAAGCCTGCTGCGGCATTCGCCCAAAAAACAAGGGGCCTTCCGGCCCCTTGTCGGTTTCAAACGATGGAACGACAGCACTCAGCGAGCGATGCCCGCGCGTTCGCGGCTCTCCAGCGGCGCCATGCGCGACTGGTCGTTGAGTTCCAGCTGACGCACTTCGAACGGCGCACCGTAGCCCTGCGGCAGGTGGGCACGATCGAACTGCAGGACCAGCATGCCGTTGCCGCGCTTCATCCACGCCGCGCTGTGCGCCTCGGAGACCGGACGCATCACGCCATCGGCGGCGGTGGCGAACAGCGTGCCGCGTGCCTCGTAGCGACCGGTGGAGCCGGTCTGCACCGGCAGTGCCATGCGCATGGTCTTGGCATTGAACGCGAACACCCCGTTGAAGCGGGCGGTCGGCGCGGCCACCGCGAACGCGGTACGCGCGTCGCGCTGGATGCCATCGGCGTTGGCGAACACCTGCATTTCCCACAGTCCGGGCGCGTTGCCGACGTTCGCCGGCAGCTTCACGTTGGCCGACAGGCCACTGCCGTTCGAGGCGAGCGCCACCGGCCAGCTGCGGCCATCCGGCGCGACCAGCATGGCATCGGCCTGCAGGGCCGAGGACAGCTTGCCTGCGCGGCTGAAGTCCACGTCGAAACGCAGGCTGGAACCGGCGAGGGCGTGGCTGCGGTCGGTACCGGCGCGCAGGACGTCGGAGCTTTGCGGCTCGAACACATGCACGAGGTACTGGCCCTGGGCCTTCGGCACTCGGATGGTGTAGGTGTCGGCGCCTTCCTGGTCGCCCAGCTTGGCGATCACGGTGCCGGTCTGCACGTCCATACCGGCGTCGACGAGCTGCTTGGCCGATGCGATGTTCTGCACCTTCGCCGCACCCTGGCTGTCGTTGATCTGCAGCTCTTCGGTGCGCAGCGCGCGCGCGCCCCGGGTCGGGCTGATGCGGATCAGGCTGCCCGGGGCGGACATCTTCAGCTGCACGCCGCGATCGAGTTCGGCGGCGTCGACGGTCTGCCAGTACTCGCGGCTTTGCGCGACGTAAGGCATGGTTGCGGCAAGCGCCTGGGTCGGGTCCAGTTTCCAGGCGAACGACACCGGGGCGCGTTCGATCTGGGCCGACGGTGCGGGCAGGGCGACAAGACGGGAGGGAGCCTGATCCTTGGCACCGGCGGTCCGCAGCGGTTGCGCGGCGGTGGCGGAGAAGGAGAGCAGCGCGAGAGCGATAGCGATGGAGAGTCTCATGGCGTTGTCCTCACTGGCCCGCATCGGTGCGGAGAATATTGTTCAGGCCGAAGCAGGCCCGGCGGCTCTGGTTGTGCGACAGCGGTTCGCCGCCGGCCATCCGCGAGGTGTCGTAGAACCAGACCGATCCGGCGCCGGCCTGGCTCGTGCAATTCAGGAAGCCGTCGGAACAGCTGGCGAGCCAGTTCTGGGTGATTTCCAGACCGACGTTGAGGCTGTAGCCGCCGCAATAACTGTCGCCATCGAACGGGGACGAATCGACGTCGGTGCCGACCACGCTGCGGAAGGTTTTCGGCAGCGCCGGACGCCCGCTGGTGCCGTAGAGATAATTGCTGTTGTAGAAGACCATCCAGCTCTGCTGCTGCTGGCGGACGCCGTCGTTCTGGTAACCGAGCAGCCAACCGAGCGCTGCTTCGAACACGGTACCGTTCATCACCGCGTCCGCCAAAGGCGTACCGGTCGACGATGGCGCCAGCGCATTGACGCGAACGGTCTTGCTGATGATGTTCGGGTAACGGCTGTCGTAGGTCGGATTCGACAGGATCCACCGCATGACGTTGCCGCCGTTGGAGTGGGTGATGACGATCAGACGGGTGATGCCCTTGGTGTTGATGAAGGTGGTCAACTGTCCTGCCAGGCAACCCGCAGCGCGGCTGTCCCACCAGTACTGGCCGAAGTCGCAGTTGATGACGACGTAGTTGGCCGGATTCGGCAAGCCGCCGCGGACCGAGTCCACCATCGCCGGTTGCCAGTAGTCGTTGTAAGCGTTGGTTTGGGCACCGGTGCCGTGGACGAAAGCCACACCGGTATTGGCGAGCGCACACGGCGCCGCCAGAGCGAGCAGAAGCCCGCAGAGGTATTTACGCACGATAAGAACCCCTCTTTATTTGTTTCCTGTTCCATGAAAGCGTGGCGATGCGCCGCGCTGATCCTTTGATGATCTGCCAGTCCCCACGGCATGGCATCACGAACGAGGATACGGGGGCGTATTGACACTGTCATGACGCATTGCGGCAAAACGAGACGGGTTTGGCAGTCCGATACAAGATCCATGACGAACGATCGCCACACCTCCCGATAATTCCTTCTCCCCGCTTGCAGCGATTGCCCTTCTCCCCGCCTGTGGGGAGAGGGACAGCGGAGGGATCATGCTGTTGTCTATGTTGTTTTGCTGATCAGGTGGGCCTCAAGGATCAGGCGCAGGTTACAAACAACCTTCAGAACTCGAGATCCAGCGCGGCGCAGAGATAATCCATGAACGGCCCGAGCTGCTGCAGGTCTTTCGTGAGCGTGGACAGCAGGCGCGGGCCGGTCATCGTTGCGTCGTCGATCATCCGCATCGCGACGTGGTTCTTGCGGCGCAGATCGTCGAGATGGATGAAGTCGGCGGGGTAGCCGCGCGGGGGGCGGACCAGCATGTCGCTGTCGTCCAGATCGAAGCGTTTGCGGAATGGTTTCGCGTGCGCGGCGGCGGCCCAACTGCCGGGGTTGTCGACGATGAACTGGCGGATGCGGCGCAGGGTTTCGGGTTCCGGGTGCCACAGGCCCGCGCCGACGAAGCAGTTGCCCGGCTGCAGATGGAGGTAGAACGATGGCGCTTCCACTTCGCGGCTGCGTGCATGGAACAGGCGCGCGCCCTGCCAGAGTTTGTACGGCGCCTTGTCGCCGGAGAAACGGGTGTCGCGATGGATCCGGAACAGCGAGCCGCCGACGGTCTTCGGGTCGGCGCGATAGTGTTCGCTCACTTCCAGCAATGCGGGCTGCAGATCGGTGATCAGCGCGAGGAACGGTGCGCGCACGTATTGCTCGTAGTCCTGCTTGTGCGCGTGGAACCATGCGCGATCGTTGTGGCGGGCGAGGCCGCGCATGAACTTGAAGCTGCGTTCCGAGAAATAACTGCTCATGCGAGTCCGGTCTCCAGATCGTGCGCCCAGGCTTGCAGTTGATCGAGCAGCGCCTGCGCGCGGCCGTCGTCGGCATGCGCAAGACGCAGTGCCGCGATTTCGGCGCGATGGGTGTCGAAGGTGAATTCGGACAGGCCGCGATCCTCGGTGAGGCGGGTGCGGCGGTAATCGTTCCAGCGCTGCGCGTCGGCCATCGACAGGGTCTCGGGCCAGTTGCGCGCGCGATAGCGGAACAGCAGCTCCGGCAGTCGCGCGTCCTTGAATGCGAAATCGCGCTGCGCCAGCGTGGTCGGCGGCGTGCTGCGCACTTCGGCGAACTTGCGCTTGTCGCCATCCTGCAGAAAGCCATCGTAGAGTGAGCCGTCCACGTCCAGGGTCTCCGGCGGCGTGCGCGCGGCATAGATGCGACGGATTTTTTCGGCCAGCGCCGGGCCGGCATCGCGCAGTTGTTCGGCGCGCGCTTCGGCCAGCGCCGGATCGATCCGCAGGCGTTCGAAGTCCGCATCGCGCAGATGCGCCCATTCGACCAGCATCGGGCTGCGGTTGAGATGCACTTCCTTCAGCGGAATCCGCGCTTCGCCCGGCGGCAGGTCGGCGGCGGGCGTGTACAGCCGGTCGACGATCTCGTCGGCGTCGAGTGCGAGCAGCGCGTCCGGCGCTTCGTGCAGGTCGAAGACGACGATGCGGTTGTCGATCTTCGGATGGCGGGCCAGCGGCACGACCGCTGCAGCGCACAGCCGCGATGCGGGGAAACGCTGCGAGACATGCAGCACCGGCGTCATCGCCACGGTGTCCAGCATGCGCCCGGCGAACTTCTTGTCGCGCAGTTTCAGGGTGTAGTCCCAGAGCTTCGGCTGCGCGGTCTTCAGCTTGCGCGCCATGCCGATCAATGCGCGGACATCGGACAGCGCTTCGTGCGCATCGCCTTCGCGCACGCCGTTCGCGGCGGCGAGATGTTCCAGCTTGAACGATGGCGCGCGGTCTTCGCGCAGTGGCCAGACGATGCCCTCCGGGCGCAGCGCATGCGCCAGCCGCATCACGTCGAGCAGATCCCAGCGCGAATTGCCGGCGCGCCATTCGCGTTCGTAGGGATCGTGGAAATTCCGGAACAGACCGTAGCGCACGAATTCATCGTCGAAGCGCAGCGAGTTGTAACCGAGCGTGCAGGTTTCTGGCGTCGACATCGCTTCGAAGATCCGGGCGAAGGCGTCCGCTTCGCTCACGCCATCGCGTTGCGCATGCTGCGGGATGATGCCGGTGATCAGGGTCGCGATGGGCGAGGGCAGCAGATCGTCGGCCGGTTTGACGAGGAAATCCCAGGGCTCGTCGACCGGATTCAGATCCGCATCGGTACGGATCGCCGCGAACTGCGCGATCCGGCTCCGGCGCGGATCGGTGCCGAAGGTTTCGAGATCGTAGAACAGGAAGCTCGCGGGCACTCAGACCTCCGCAGGCAGTGGCGACAGACGTTCGTCGACCATGCGGTCGACGGCGGCCCAGTCCAGGCCATCGAGACTGCTGCGGCCGGCGGTAGCGTCGACCAGCAATGCGCGCTGGATGCGTCCGCGCTCGAACGCGGTGGCGTAGGGCAGGCGGCGGAAGCTGACCATCGCATAGCGCGGCACGAACCGTTCGGGATGACGCACGGCGAGCGCGCGTTCCAGCTCGCGCTGCAGCAGGAAATCGGCATCGTCGACGCGGTCGCTCATCTCGCGGTAGTTTTCGAGCGCCATCTGCTGGATCGCGCGCGCATCCGGTTTGCGTTCGACTTCGAACGCCGCGAACGCGGTCTCGGTGTCGCGGTCGCGCTGCAGATGTCCGGCCAGCGCGACGCAGTCCTCGAACGCGCAGTTCATGCCCTGGCCGTGGAACGGCACCATCGCATGCGCAGCGTCGCCGACCAGCACCGCGCGGCCATCGAGATGCCAGCGCTCGAGATAGAGCGTCGCCAGCATGCCGGTGGGATTGGCGTCGAAGTCGTGGACGAGTTTCGGGATCAGCGGCAGGGCATCGGCGAAATCGCGTGCGTACAGCGCCTGCGCTTCGATGCCATTGCGGATGGTCGCGAAACTGATGCCGCCTTCGTTGGGCAGGAACAGGGTGACCGTGAAGGTGCGTTCGTCGTTCGGCAGCGCGATGCACATGTAGTCGCCGCGCGGCCAGATGTGCAGGGCATTGGGTTCGAGCTGGAACTCGCCGTCGAAGCCGGGCGGAATCTCAAGTTCCTTGTAGCTGTGCGGCATGATTTCGATGTGTTCGCCGAGGTCGACCACGGTCTGCATCGCCGCGCGCAGATGCGAGCCGGCGCCGTCGCAGCCGATCAGCGCGTGGAAGTGATGCGCGATATCTTCGCGCTCGCCGACGAAATGCGCGACGCGCTGCGCGAAGTCGACGCTTTCGAGTCGCCGGTCGAAGTGCAGGCGCACGCCCGCCGCTTCCGCAGCGTTCAACAGGACGATGTTCAGATCGCCGCGGCTGATCGACCAGATCACCTCGCTGTCGTCCTTGCCGTAGCGCTGCAGGCGCTGTTCGCCGCTGATGGCATGCACCATCCGTCCGCGCATCATCACCGCCTGTTTCAGGACGTCGTCGTCGACACCGGCGCTGCGCAGCGCATTCAGGCCGCGCTCGGCCAGCGCGAGATTGATCGAACGTCCACCGGCATAGCCGTGGACGCGCGGATCGCCGCGGCGCTCGAACAGATCCACCTCCCAACCATCGCGTGCGAGCAGGGTCGCGAGCAGCGGGCCGGCGAGCCCCGCACCGACCAGGGTGAGACGACGCAGGTTGGCGGCGGACATTGGATCGACATTCATGCGTGCCACTCCTGTACTGCGCGCGCGAAACGCGCCACGTCGGCGAATTGGTTGTACAGCGGCGCGGGCGAGATGCGGATGACGTCGGGTTCGCGCCAATCGCCGAGTACGCCCTGCGCGCCAAGATGTTCGAACAGCGCGCGGCCGTGCTCGCGGCCTCCGATCACCCGCAGCGACAGCTGGCAACCGCGCTGCGCGACATCGGACGGTGTGACGATCTGCAGCTTGTCGGACAACTGCGTGCGGATCAGCGCTTCCAGATAGCCAGTGAGCCGCTCCGATTTCGCGCGCAGCGCGGGCATGCCCACGCGCGCGAACAGGTCGAGCGATGCGCGCAGCGGCGCCAGACCGAGGATCGGAGGATTGCTCAGCTGCCAGCCATCGGCGCCCGGGGTCGGCACGAACTCGGGCCCCATCTTGAAGCGCGTATCCTGATCGTGCCCCCACCACCCCGCGAATCGCGGGCGCTCGGTGCGCGCGTGTCGCTCGTGCACGAAACAGCCGCCGACCGCGCCGGGCCCGGCATTCATGTATTTGTAGTGGCACCACACCGCGAAATCGGCGCCGCTGTCGTGCAATTGCAGTGGGAGATTGCCCACCGCATGCGCCAGATCGAAGCCGACCACCGCACCTGCGGCGTGGCCGAGACGCGCGATCTCCTGCAGATCGAACGCTTGGCCGGTGCGGTACTGCACGCCCGGCCAGAGGATCAGCGCAAGCCGCTTGCCGTGTTCGGCGATGGCGCGTTCGATCGCGGCCATCGAGAAGGTGCCGTCGGCCTGGTCCGGTTCGACTTCGATCAGGCAGTGCTTCGCCGACAGCCCGCGATATTTCAGCTGCGATTCCACCGCATGGCGATCCGAGGGGAACGCACCGGCTTCGATCAGGATCGCGGTACGCTCGATGGTCGGCTGGTAGAAACTGACCAACATCAGGTGCAGGTTCGCGGTGAGCGAATTCATCGCCACCACTTCTTCCGGCTGCGCGCCGACCACGCCCGCCAGCGCGTCGCGGACCAGCGCGTGGTACGGCATCCACGGTGCGGGCTTGAGGAAATGCCCTTCGACCGCATCCTGCGCCCATTTGTCCATCACTTCGTCGACGTAAGCGCGCGCGCCTTTGGGCTGCAGGCCGAGCGAGTTGCCGCAGAAATACGCCATCTCCGCATCGCCGTGACGCGGGATGTGGAACTCGTCGCGGAATGCGCGCAGCGGGTCATTGGCATCCTGCTGTCGAGCGTAGTCGTCGCTCATCGCTGCGTCGATCATGCGCCCCTCGCATCGGGTGTAGCTGCAGCACACTTGAAATACATCGTCATCCCCGCGAACGCGGGGATCCAGCGGCTCTCACGCCACCCGCACAACGTCAAAGTCACTGGGTTCCCGCGTTCGCGGGAATGACGATGCAAATGAGCGATGGTCGCCAGTTGATCGAACTGTTTGATGTTTTTCGAGTAAAAGCAGGGGAACATCAAGCTGAATTGTCCATGCATCATGCGAACCTCGCGATCGGCAGCCCCAGCCATTCCAGCGCAGTGCCGTGATACAGCCGCGTCTCTTCGGCGTCGGACAGCTTCAGCGCGGCGATGCCGGCGCCGGGTTCCTGCTCGCCGAGCGGAAACGGATAATCGGTGCCGAGCATGATCCGCTCGGTGCCGCAGGTGTCGATCAGATAGCGCAACGCGCGCGGATCGGCCACCCACGAATCGAAATACAGCCGCGACAGATACTCGCGCGGGTTGCGGAAGTTGTCGGTCGCGACCAGATCGGGGCGCATATTGAAACCATGTTCGATGCGACCGATCGTGTACGGGAAACTGCCGCCGCCATGGGCGAGGCATATCTTCATGTTCGGCAGCCGCTCCAGCACGCCGCCGAAGACCAGACTGCAGGCCGCGCGCGACTGCTCCGCGGGCATGCCGACCAGCCACGGCAGCCAGTATTTCGGCATCGACTCGCTGCCCATCATGTCCCAGGGATGCACGAGGATCGCGGCGCCGAGTTCGCTCGCGGCCTGGAAGACATCGAACAATTCCGGCGCATCGAGGTTCCAGTCGTTGACGTGCGAGCCGATCTGCACGCCCTGCAGCCCCAACTGATCGACGCAGCGTTCCAATTCCTGGATCGCCAGGCGCGGCGACTGCAGCGGCACCGTGCCGATCCCGGCGTAGTGGCGCGGATAGTCGCGCACCGCTTCGGCCATGTGATCGTTCAAGGCCTGGTGCAGGTCGTGCGCGTGCTGCGGTTTCGCCCAGTAGCTGAACATCACCGGCACCGTGCTCAGCACCTGCACCTGCACCCCGAAGTGCGCGAATTCCTCGATCCGCAGCTGCGGGTCCCAGGTCTTCGGCCAGATCTCGCGGAAGAACTTGCCGTCCTTGTAGATGCGCGCGCGTCCGTCGTCGCCGTGATGGATCACCGGAAAGCGGATATCGCCGTACTTGGCCGCGAGATCGGGCCAGTCGCGGGGCAGGTAATGGGCGTGGGTGTCGATTTTGAGCATCAGGAATTCATTCGGGCCAGATCCGGTCGACGATGTCGCTCATGGCGACCGTTTTGAGCGTGCCGTCGAGTCCGGTCTTCCACGCATCAGGAAAAGCATTCTCATCCGAAGATTTCCCATGCATGGCGAACAGGACGAGGCCACTGACACGGGGGATACGCTTGGCTTGCATTTCATTGGCGATGAGGATATCGAGCTCTGTCGCCTCGAAAGTCTTGCAGCTTGTCCATGTCTTGATCCGCTTTTTTGGCCGCAATGCAACAAAAATCGCGCAGTCGTTGGCCGCTCGGCCTGTGTCGAGACCGGAAGACCATCGTTCAGCGATCGATGTGATCGCGTTCGTCGTTGCGACGATGTCTTTGACAGCGACTCGTTTTCCGATCAACGACTCAGGCTGAAGCAGTGCGAGGCGATTCAATTGATAGTGCTTTGGAGAGGATTCGGTCGCTTCAGCGGCAGCGGCCCAGTCAATCATGAAAAGGCTGGTCGCTATCGTCAGCAGATAGGCTGCAAATCGTGGGCGGATCATGGCTGGTCTCTCTGCAGGTCGTACTTCGCCGGCGCCGGATTGAAATGCCCGCAGGCCTTGCAGGTGCGGTGGTCGTGCGAGCTGTAGAAGCGATCGAACACCGCCGGGAAGTCGGTTTCGATGTTCACCAGCGGAAAATACGCCTCATAGAGTTTTTCGTTGCAGATGTCGCAGTACCACTGCAGGCCATCGAGTTCGTGCGGCAGGCGTTTGCGTTCGATCACCAGGCCGATGCCGCCCGCGGAGCGCTGCGGCGAATGCGGCACGCGCGGCGGCAGCAGGAAATTCTCGCCGGCCTTGATCGTGATGTCGCGTGGGGCGACGCGCCCTTCATCCGTCTGTTCCTGGATGCGCAATACCATCTCGCCTTCGAGCTGGTAAAACCATTCCGCGCCTTCGTCGTAGTGGTAGTCGGTTCGCGCGTTGGGGCCGCCGACCACCATCACGATGAAATCGCCGTCGTAGATGCATTTGTTGCCGACCGGCGGTTTCAGCAGATGCCGGTGTTCATCGATCCAGGCCTGCAGGTTGATCGGGTTGGGCAGCATGGTTCACTCCTTCGCGACGGCGATGCATTTAAGTTCGATCGCGATGGGCGTCGGCAGCGCGGTGATGCCCAGCGTGGTCCGGCACGGTGCGTTGGCGGCATCGGGGAAATATTCGGCCCAGATCGCGTTGTAGGTCTTGAAGTCGCGGGCCATGTCGGTGAGGTACACGGTCACGTCGACCAGGTCTTCCCAGCGCGCGCCGCTGGCGTCGAGCACCGTGCGCACGTTGGCGAAGACCGCGTGCGTCTGCGCGGAGATGTCGTAGGCGATCAGGCGGCCGTCGGCGTCGTGGACATTGCCCGGAATGCCGTTGCTGGCCGGGTCGCGCGGACCGATGCCGGACAGAAACAGCAGGGCTTGCCCCGGACCTGATCCCGGGCCGTCGACGCGGCGTGCGTGCGGATAACTGCCGACGGGCTTGGGCGCGGCTGCGGCGTGGATGATGTCGCTCATCATTCGCTCCTGTCGTTTCCGAGTGCCGCCACCGCCGCGGGATACTGCTCCGCCAGTTCGGTCGGCGAGCTTGCATCCAGACCGAGCTGACGCACCTTGCCGTCGTGCAGACCATAGATCCAGCCGTGCACGGTCAGTGGCTGGTCGCGAGCCCATGCATCCTGGACCACGGTGGTCTGGCAGACGTTGGTCACCTGTTCGATCACGTTGAGTTCGCACAGCCGCGCATGGCGCATCGATCCCGGTTCCACCGTGTCGAGCAGCGCCGCATGTTTCTGGGCGACATCGCCGACGTGGCGCAGCCAGTTGTCGGCCAGGCCGACGCGGCTCCCGGTGAGGCTGGCGTGGACGCCGCTGCAGCCATAGTGGCCGACGATCAGGATGTGTTCGACCTTGAGCAGATCGACCGCGAACTGGATCGAGCTCAAGCAGTTGAGGTCGGTGTGCACGACGAGGTTGGCGACGTTGCGGTGCACGAAGACTTCACCCGGATCGAGCCCGAGGATCTGGTTCGCCGGCACGCGCGAGTCGGAGCAGCCGATCCACAGGTATTTCGGTGCCTGCTGGCGCGAAAGCCGCTTGAAGAAATCAGGGTCTTCGTCACGGACCCGTTCGGCCCATGCCCGGTTGTTGCGCAACAGATCCTCCAGCGATCGGGTCACAGTGCAACTCCTATGTTCTTTGCTTCGGTGAAGAATCTCATGGCTTCCATGCCGCCTTCGCGACCCATGCCGGACTGGCCGATACCGCCGAACGGCGTGCGCAGATCGCGCATCAGCCAGGTGTTGATCCACACCATGCCCACGCGCAACTGCGCGGCGACATGGTGCGCGCGCTTGAGGTCGTTGGTCCACAGCGATGCGGCGAGCCCGTAGTCGCCTGCATTCGCCAAGGCAAGCGCTGCATCGTCGGTCTCGAAAGGCTGCAGCGTCACCACCGGGCCGAAGATTTCCTCGCGATTGGTCGCGCAGTCCGGGCCGAGACCCTCGATGACCGTCGGGGCCACGAACCAGCCGGGGCGGTCCAGCGCATGGCCGCCGCACAGCACATGACCGCCTTCGTCGCGTGCGCGCTGCAGCGCCGCGAGGACTTTGTCGAAATGCGCCTGCGATACCAGCGGGCCCATGCGCGTGTCCGAATCCATCGGGTCGCCGACGCGCAGCGCCAGGGCGTGCTGGACCAGCGCATCGCGGACTTCGGCATAGACGCTGCGTTCGATCAGTATGCGTGAGCCGCACAGGCAGATCTGGCCGCTGTTCTGGAATGCCGAACGGACGATGACATCGAGCTGATCGCGCCAGTCGCTGTCGGCGAAGATCAGGGTCGGGTTCTTGCCGCCGAGTTCCAGCGAGACTTTCTTGAGTTGCGAAGCGGCGAGGGCGGCGATGCGCTTGCCGACGGCGGTGCTGCCGGTGAACGACACGGCCTTGATGGTTGGATCCAGCACCAGCGGCTCGCCGATGTCGGGGCCGAGACCGTGGACGATGTTGAGCACGCCGGCCGGGAAGCCGATCTCGTTCGTGAGCCGCCCGAGCATGGTCGCGGTGGCCGGCGTGACTTCGGAGGGCTTGGCGACAACGGTGTTGCCCGCCGCCAGCGCCGGCGCGATCTTCCAGGTGAACAGATACAGCGGCAGGTTCCATGGCGAGATCGTGGCGACCGCGCCCAGCGGCTGGCGCAGGGTGTAGTTGAGCCCGGCCTGTCCGTGGTGCGATTCGCTGGCGAACTGGGTGGCGGCGTGCGCGAAGAAACGCAGATTGGCGATCGCGCGCGGAATTTCGACATCGCGCGCCAATGCGTAGGGTTTTCCGCCGTCGACCGCCTCGGCATGGGCGAAATCGTCGAGCCGCGCTTCGAGCGCGTCGGCCAGGCGCTCCAGCCAGCGCGCGCGTTCGCTCGACGGCAACGACGACCATGCCGGCAACGCCGCCTGCGCCGCAGCGATGGCGTCGGCGGCATCGTCCGCGTCTCCGGCAGCGACCTGCGCATGGACGTGGCCGGTGGCCGGATCGAACACGTCGAGTTGGCGCCCGCTGTGCGATGGGCGCTCGGTGCCGGCGATCACGTGATGGAAGGTTCGCATCGCACAAGCTTACCGAGATCGGCCTCCGCGTGTCCCCTGATCGTGTCGGCTGATCGTGTCCCCAGATCCTGCCCGGCACCGTTAAGGCTGGGGTGCCCGATGCGGCTGGCGGGGGACCGCCCGCGCACGGCGCGCGAACGATACGGCACAAGGCCGTGCTTCAACCCTCTCATGGACATCAGGACATCCCTATGAAAACGCATCGGAGCTTTCTTCTTCTCGCGGCGCTGGCCTGCGCGCCTTTCGCCGCACAGGCGCACGGCGACGCTTGCCCCAAACCGTTCCAGGCCACGGGCTCGATCGCCTTTCCCGCAGGCTACAGCGGCGTCACCGCCCAATTCACGGTGCCGGCGGGTTACCGTCTGCAGATCGAACAGGTCAGCGCCGGGTTCCGTTTGCCCGCAGCCACCGATACCGCCGACTTCCAGGTTGGCACGGTCGTCGGCGGCACTTTCGCCTGGCACGACCTCCATGTCGCCACCGGCTACAGCAATCTCGACCGCAAGGCGTTCGGCCCGGTCACGCTGTATGCCGACAAGAATACCGACGTGCGCATTTCCATCGCCCGGATCACGACCAGCTATCCGGCGACGACGGCGCGTTGGGCGGTCACCGGTTGTCTCTATGTCGCCTGAAGGATGGTCGCCCGGGTCATGACTTCAGGTCTGGCAGCGCCGGCATAGATACAGCCGGCGCGAACCCGTTTCCTGGCGGACGATGCGCGTACCGCATTGCGGGCAGGGTTGGCCTTCGCGGTCGAAGACGAGGAAGCGGAATCCTTCGGGCGTGTCGGTCAGATAATCTTCGCGCATGCCCTTGGCGGGCTCGATCCCGCGCGTGGCGTAACTGCGGCGGGGGATCGCCAACAGTTCGCGCGCAAGCGACCGCAACCGTGCGGGCGTGAGATCGGCGGGTTTGCGTTCCGGCAGCAGGCCGGCGGCGAACAGCACTTCCGAGCGCAGGTAGTTGCCCATGCCGGCGAGAAAGCCCTGATCCAGCAGCAGGGTGCCCAGTGCGCGACTCCTGAAACGCGGGTCGTGCAGGCGTTTGGCCACGGCCACGGCTGTGAGCGTCGGATCGAGGACATCGGGGCCGAGTTTCATCAGGAACGGATGGCGGTGCACGTCGTCGCTGCGCCACATCTCGATGTCGGAGGCGGAATACAGCAGGATCGTGCTGTGCCCGGTGTCCAGCGCCACCCGCAGCGAGCGGGTGCTCTCGGGGCGCTCGCCGGCTGCGGCGATCTTCCATACGCCGTACAGCTGGTTGTGGCTGTAGAGCGTCCAGCCATTGTCGAATCGGGTCAGGAGTGCTTTGCCGTGCGGGGTGACGGCTTCGATGCGATGGCCGGGAAGCGAGGTTTCATGCGATTTCAGGGCAGGAAACGCGAACCATGCACGATGCAATGGCAACCCGACGACCGCGGCGGCGAGCCGGTCGGCGGCGCGACGGATCTCGGGGCCTTCGGGCATCGGATCAGGGCAACGCCGGCGGGATGGTCTGCGAATCGTGGTACTCGAAACCGATGTGGCGTTCGGTGACGCGTGCGATCCGCGCCGATACCGGAACCGCCGGGCCGATGCCCTGGTAGAAAAACAGCTGCGCGACATTGCCTTCGCGCAACAGGCAACCGACCGGCCGGAAAATACCGCAGCCGCCTTCGGAGAGATCGAGCACATCGGCGGCCCATGCCATGTCGTTGCAAACGACCATCACCTGCATCGCAAACGGCACGCGGTCGCCGGCACGGCGTTCTTTCAACAGCAGTTCTTCCATGCGATGCATCCCTTGGACCTCACAGCGCCGGGCACCGCGCCCGGCGTATCTCCTGGATCATATGGATCATAGGCTGCTCCGGCCTGCGGTGGTGGGTGGCAACCGTCCCTGACAGGTTCCGGAACTTTCGCGCAAGAATCAAGCCGGCAGCGGTTGCGGTTCGAGATATTCGAAGCCCAGGTACTCATTGCTGGCCCAGACCACCCGCGCTTCGGCGCTGAATACGTAGCGTTCGTCGATCATCAGATACAGCCGGACTTCGGCGCCGTTGGCCAAGGCCCAGTCGTGCGGGCGCGTGGTACGGCACCCGGTGGCCGAAACGTTGTCGATATGGCCGACGAAACCATCGGGCCCGTGTGCGATCAGGACGAGACAATCGTATTCGTGGCGCTCTGCGCGGCGGCGTTCTTCAGGGGACATGGGATGGACTGCCGGGTGAGGACTGCTTCGGACAGCATAGCCGTCCGGCCGGGCAACTCAAGTCTGTCGGCGATCCCGCTTCCACGGGAGGCATGACGACATGCTGCGACGAGCCGTTCAGATCGACTGCATCCGCCCGCCGTCCACGGCCAGGCTGACGCCATTGATGTACGCGGCGGCCGGCGAGCAGAGAAAAGCGATCGCAGCCGCCACTTCCGCAGGTTGCGCGAACCGCGCCGCGGGTACGCTCTGGCGCATCCCGGCGGCCACGGCGTCTTCGGTCTGGCCGCTGGCCTGGGCGCGGTCGCGCAGGATCTGGTCCAGGCGTGCGGTTTCGGTGTAGCCGGGCAGCACGTTGTTGACGGTGATGCCGTCGGCGGCGAGTTCGCGCGACAGCGTCTTGGCCCAGCTGGCGACGGCGCCGCGGATGGTATTGGACACGCCGAGATTGGGAATCGGCTCGCGCACCGACGTCGAGATCACGTTGACGATGCGCCCCCAGTGCGCGGCGCGCATGCCCGGCAGCACCGCCTGCACCAGCGCGTGGTTGGCGAGCAGGTGCTTGCGGAAGGTATCGAGGAAGGCGTCTTCGCTGGCGCCATGGGCCGGTCCGCCGGCCGGTCCTGAGGTGTTGTTGACCAGGATATGGATCGCATGACCGGTAACCAAGGCATCGATCGCGGCGCGCAGGCCGACTGTATCGGACACGTCCGCCACCACCGCACCGTGGCGCTGCGTACCGGTGCGCGGCAGGGCATCGACCACCACCTGCAGCGCATCTGGGCGGCGCGACAGCACGGTGACATCGGCGCCGAGCAGTGCCAGTTCGTGCGCGGCGGCGCGGCCGATGCCTTCGGAAGCGCCGCAGACCAGCGCGTGTTTGCCGTTGAGGTTCAGATCCATGGAGTGGTGTCCTGATGGGCGTCAGTCGTCGCGGCCGGTCTCGCCGGCGCGCATGAGATGGGCGATGGCGCGGGCGCCGTCATCGTCGCGCGCAGCCAGGTCTTCGCGCACCGCGCGCCGGTTGGCGGGCGGGTGGTTCTGGCTGAGCTTGAATTTCAGATCGATACGGGATGGTACGAAGCGGAAACCGACGATGCCGCGCAGTTGGTCGCGGTGATCGTCGCGGCCCATCTCGAAGCGCCAGTCGCGGCCGACGCCGGCTTCGAAACGACGGCTGAGGCGGTCGACGAGGTCGCCCAGCGCGGATTCATCTTCGTAGACATCGAGCCGGCCGTGCAGATGCGCGACCGCGTAGTTCCAGGTCGGCACGCGTGCGGCTTCTTCCTTGTCCGGATACGCGCCCGGCGAGACGTAGGCATCGGGGCCGTGGACGATCATCAGGATGTCGCCGGTGTGCCGCGCCTGCGGATTCGGTCGCGCCCAGTGGCCTTCGATCAGCACCGCATCGCCGTCGCGGCGGTACAGCACCGGCAGATGGCTTGCGAACGGTGCGCCATCGGCATCGGTGTTGATCAAGGTCACGAATGGATGTGCGCCGATCAGCGCATCGAGCGCAGCGAGGTCGGTTTCGACGAAGGCGCGGGGCAGATACATGCCGTCGGCTTGCCGGCTCTCAGGCCCGCGCGCCGAGGGTCCGGATCATCTGTCCGCGCAACTGGTCGTCGTGTTCGGCCTGTGGTGGCGCGATCTCGGCCATCGTGAAGCCGCGCTCCAGTGCGTCTTCTTCATCCAATCCGTCGAGCGAGACGAATTCGGCATCCATCAGCGCGGCGCGCGCGGTGTCTTCGCTGTCGTAGGCGAGGGTGTTGCCGTCGCTGTCGAAGACTTCGGCGGTGCCGGCCTCGCGGACCCGCAGCCGCGCCCACACGATGGTGCGCCCGAGGCTCGCGAGCCACCAGGTTTCGTGGATGTCGCGGATGTCGTGGTCCGGCGCATCGGCAGCGATGTTCATGGCGATGCCACCGACCAGAGCCAGAGGATGCCGGCCGTGAACAGCCCGATCAGGATCGTCGCCAGCGACAGTCTCGCCGGGGTCGCGAGGCCGTCGAGGTTGCGGTCCTTGGCGCTGCGATAGCCGCCGTCCAGCAGCCACCACAGCGTCACCGGGTGGATGAATCTCGGCGAAGACAGCGCCGCGAGCATGTCCGGCTGGCGATCGCGCAGATGCACCAGCGCCAGCGGCCAGAAGATCACGAAGGCGGTCGCGCCGGCGATCGCCAGCGCCACGAAAACCAATGCGAAGAAAAGGATCATCAGAATTCCGCGTGTCCCGGCGCGCGCGGGAACGGGATCGCGTCGCGGATGTTGTTCAGGCCGCAGACGTAGACCACCAGACGCTCGAAGCCCAGACCGAAGCCCGCGTGCGGGACGGTGCCGTAGCGACGGAAGTCGCGATACCAGCCGTAATGCGAGGGATCGAGGCCGAATTGGGCGATGCGTGCGTCGAGCACATCCAGACGCTCTTCGCGCTGGCTGCCGCCGATGATCTCGCCGATGCCCGGCGCCAGCACATCCATCGCGGCCACGGTCTTGCCGTCGTCGTTGAGGCGCATGTAGAACGACTTGATGTGCTCCGGGTAGTTCATCACCACCACCGGGCGGCCGACGTGGGTCTCGGTCAGCCAGCGCTCGTGCTCGGTCTGCAGATCCAGGCCCCATTCGACCGGGAACTCGAACTTCTGCTTCGAATCCTGCAGCAGCTTCACCGCGTCGGTGTACTGGATGCGCTCGAACGGCGCGTTCACGAACGTCTCCATCCGGGTGATCGCGTCCTTCTGCACGCGCTCGGCGATGAAGGCCATATCGTCGGCGCGCTCGTTCAGGACCGCGCGGAACAGATACTTGAGGAAGTTCTCGGCGAGCGTGGCGTCGTCGTCGAGGTCGGCAAAGGCGATCTCGGGCTCGATCATCCAGAATTCGGCCAGATGGCGCGACGTGTTGCTGTTCTCGGCGCGGAAGGTCGGCCCGAAGGTGTAGACCTTGCTCAGCGCGAGGCAGTAGCCCTCCACGTTGAGCTGGCCGGAGACCGTGAGGAAGGCCTCCTTGCCGAAGAAATCCTTCGAGAAATCGATGTTGCCGTCGGCGGTCTTCGGCAGGTTCATCATGTCCAGCGTGGAGATGCGGAACATCTGCCCGGCGCCTTCGGCGTCCGAGGTGGAGATGATCGGGGTGTTGACCCAGTAAAACCCGTTCTCATGGAAGTAGCGATGGATCGCCTGCGCCAGGCAGTGGCGGATGCGGGTGACCGCGCCGAACAGATTGGTGCGCGGACGCAGATGGGCGACTTCGCGCAGGAATTCCAGAGTGTGCGGCTTGGGCTGGATCGGATAGGTTTCCGGATCTTCGACCCAGCCGACCACTTCGACTTCGGTCGCCTGGATCTCGTAACTCTGGCCCTTGCCCTGCGAGGCCACCAGCGTGCCGGTGGCGACGACCGCGCAGCCGGCGGAAAGACGCTTCACTTCGGTCTCGTAATTCGACAGTGCGTCGGTGGCGACGATCTGGATCGGCGCGAAGCAGGAGCCGTCGCTGACCTGCACGAAGCTCAGCGCGGTGGAGTCGCGGCGGGTGCGGACCCAGCCCTTCACGGTGACTTCGGCGCCTACTCCGGGACCGACTCCGGCCGTCCCGGCCAATGCTTCTTTTACGCTGCTGAACGCCATTGCCTTGATTTCCCGCGCCGTCGCGCCGATATGGGGTAAGCCACCAAGTTTAACTGAGGCTACAATCCCGCACATGACCATTTCACTCGCTCCCGCCGCCCTGCAACGCATCCAGGGCTATCTCGTCGATGCACCCGACGCCCTCGGTCTTCGTTTCGGCGTGAAACGCACCGGTTGCTCCGGCTGGAGCTATGTGGTCGATCTCGCGCGCGAAGCCAAACCCGGCGACGCGGTCAGCGAACAGGGCGGCATCCGGATCTTCATCGATGCCGACAGCCTGCCGCTGGTCGACGGCACCGAGATCGACTTCCTCAAGCAGGGCCTGAGCGAGCAGTTCGTGTTCCGCAACCCCAACGTCAAGGCCGAGTGCGGCTGCGGCGAGAGCTTCACCACCGACGCCGACCGCGCGGCCTGACCGCGCTCCGGCGGGGCAGGCCATGCCTGACTTCCGCCATATCCGTGGATGCCTGCCACGGACTAGACTCCGGGCATCATCCGCGTCGGAGTTGCCCATGATCCGTGGCCTGTCCCGTACAGCGGTGCTCGTGGCGGTTTCCCTTGCGACCGGCATCGGTGTCCCGCATGCGTGGGCCCGGCAGGCCGACGAAGGTCGGCGCCTCGATGCGTTCTTCTCGGAAGAGTGGGAGCGCGGACTGCGCGAAAACCCGGAGTCGGCCTCGTTCGAGGGCGACCGCCGCTACAACGACCGCTGGTCCGACAACAGCCTCGAGGCGATCGCCGCCAGCGAGGCGGCCGATCGCGAGGCGTTGGCGCGACTGAAACGCTTTGATCGCAGCCGCCTCAGCCCAGCCGATCAGCTGAACTACGACACTTTCCTCTGGCTGCAGGAAAAGACCGTGCAGCGGCAGAAGTTCCGCGAATGTCTCCAGCCCATCGGCCATCAGGGCGGTGTACAGAACGCGGATGGCATCGTCGAAGGCCTGGCGTTCAATGAAATCCGCGACTATCGGGACTGGCTGGCGCGGATGCGCGCGCTGCCCAAGGTGATCGACCAGACCATGGTGCTGATGAGCGAAGGCGTGAAAACCGGCAATGTGCCGCCGCGCGTGCTGATGCAGCGCGTGCCGGCGCAGATCGCCGCGCAGATCGTCGACGATCCGGCCGCCAGTCCGTTCTACCGGCCGTTCGCGAAGTTCGCGAGCGGCGTGCCCGAGTCCGAGCGCGCCGCACTCCAGGCCGAGGCCCGCGACATCATCGCGACCCGGATCGTTCCGGCATACCGGAAACTGCAGACCTATTTCAACGACGCCTATCTGCCGAAGACCCGTGCCGGCACCGCAGTCGCGGACCTGCCGGACGGCAAGGCCTATTACGATTTTCTCGCCGGCAACTACACCACGACCGATCTGAGCGCCGACGCAATCCATGCGATCGGCCTGGGGGAAGTCGCGCGCATCCGCGCCGAGATGGAGAAGGTCAAAGCCGAAGCCGGTTTCCAGGGCACCTTGGCCGAATTCTTCACCTTCCTGCGCACCGATCCGCGTTTCTTCGAAAAAACGCCGGAGGCGCTGCTGACCCGCTATCGCGCGATCGCCAAGCGGATCGATCCCGAGCTGGTGAAGGTGTTCCGTACCATTCCCCGCCAACCCTACGGCGTGCGGCCGATTCCGGACACGATCGCACCCGACACCACCACCGCTTATTACCAGCAGGGCGCCAGCGACGGCAGTCGCGCGGGGTTCTACTACGTCAACCTGTACAAACCGGACATGCGGCCGATCTGGGAAATGATCCCGCTGTCGCTGCACGAAGCGGTGCCGGGCCATCATTTCCAGTTCGCGCGCGGGCTGGAGTTGCCGGACGCACCGATGTTCCGCCGTACCGCGTATTTCGTCGCCTACGGCGAGGGATGGGGCCTGTATGCCGAACAGCTCGGCCATGAAATGGGTTTGTACGACGATCCCTACGACCGCATGGGTCAGCTCGCCTACGAAATGTGGCGCGCGGTGCGGCTGGTGGTGGACACCGGCATGCACGCCAAGGGCTGGAGCCGCGAGCAGTCGATCGCATACTTCAAGGACAACGCGCCGAAGACCGACCAGGACATCGTCAACGAGATCGACCGCTACATCGGCACGCCGGGGCAGGCGCTGGCCTACAAGATCGGCCAACTGAAGATGTCCGGGCTGCGCGCGCGCGCCGAGCAGGCGCTGGGTCCGAAGTTCGACCTGCGCGACTTCAACGACGCCGTGCTGGAGACCGGTTCCGTGCCGCTGGAAACGCTCGAGCGACATATCGATGCGTGGATCGCCGCGCGTCGATGAGGATGCTGTGGGAGCGGCGGAAGCCGCGATGACGTGCGGCCAATTTTTCTTTCCGCTTGCTGTCGCGGCTTCCGCCGCTCCCACGAGGATAGGTTCTACCGCACCGGCTTCAGCACCAGATCCTGGAAATCGAAGCTGAAATCGGTGTTCGGCGAGATCGCCTGCATCCCGGCTTCGCGGACCTTGCCGTCGACGTCCAGCGAGAAGTTCACGAAGGCATCCGCGTTGAGCCAGCGCTCGTCCCAGCGCACGATGAACGTGTCGTGCTGCCAGTGGCTGAGCGTGCCGGTCAAGGATGGCGTGCGCGAGAATGTCATCCTCAGCGCATCGCCTTCGCGGAGAATCGAGACATCGCCGTACCACGGGTCGCGGTACGTGCCGGCATAACCCGCGAGCGGCAGCGAAGGGCGTGAGTTTTCGACCCGGGCCGCTTGGTGCGCGGCCCAGCTTGCATCGGCTTTTTCGCGCGATTTCGCCAGCGCTGCGCCGTAGGCCGCGTTCCAGTCCGTCTTCGGCGCATCGAGGTATGCGTCGAGCACGCGCAGGGTGATGGCGTGGAAGGCGCCGCCGAGTTCGGCGTTGGTCAGCACGATCACGCCGAGCTTGTGGTCCGGCACCAGGGTCAACCGCGACACCATGCCCGGCCAGCCACCGGTGTGCCAGACCAGTTTGCTCCCACGGTAATCGGACAGCACCCAGCCCTGACCGTAGGCGACGAAATTCGGCATCGCCGGCTGCAACTCGGGCACCGACGGCTGCGGCACCGGCATCGGCGTGATCGCCGACCACATCTGCTGCTGGGTCTTCTCCGTGAACACGCGATGATCGACGCCATGCGCATCGCGGTAGGTGCCACCGGCAAGCTGCAGGCGCATCCATCGAGCCATATCGTGCGCGCTGGCGTAGATGCCGCCCGCGCCGGAGACGTTGTACCACGACAATCGCGGAGCGGGCTGCAGATCCCTGGAATCGGCAAGCGCATAACCGGTCGCCACGTTGTCGCCGGGTTTCAGCGCATCGCTGTTGTAGCGGGTCCCGGCCATGCCCAGCGGGACGAAGATCCGGGCCCGCAGGAAGGCCTCGTACGATTGCCCGCTGACCTGTTCCACCACCAGTTGCGCCACGCCATACAGGATATTGTCGTAGGCGTAGCGATCGCGGAACGAGCCGGTCAGCGGCACATGACGCAGGCGGCGGGCCACCTCTTCGCCGGTGTAGGTGGTGGTGGGCCAGTAGAGCAGGTCGCCTGCGCCCAGCCCCAGGCCACTGCGGTGCGCCAGCAGGTCGCGGATGCGCATTTCGCGGGTCACGTAGGGGTCGGCCATCTGGAACCACGGCAGATGCTCGATCACCCGGTCGTCCATGCTCAGCTTGCCGTCCTCGGCCAGCATGTTCAGGGCCGCAGCCGTGAATGCCTTGGTATTGGATGCGATGGCGAAGAGGGTGTGGGCGTCGACCGGTGCCTTGCCCCGTTCGCGCTCGCCCCAGCCGCGCTCCAGTACGATCTCGCCGTCCTTGACCACCGCCACCGCAATCCCCGGCACCTGGAAGGTCTTGCGCACGGATTCGACGTAAGCGTCGAGATCCGCGAGCTGGGTGGGCAGGGCGGGTTCGGTCCGACGGGAGGGGCGGCCGTCCCGGTCGACGCGGGAATGCCGAACCGCAGGCAAGCGCCAGCGCGAACCCGATCCAGCGGGCAGCCCGCGGCCGGGAGATGTGCGATGTCGGAATCGATGCGGGCATGGGGCGTGGCCTGGGCTGGGCTTGGTGAAGGTCGCCACTATCCCGGAATCCGTCGCCGCGGGCATCCCTCCTGCGTCGGGACCTCTGGATTTGCGTCCAAGTGCTTGAACTGCCATACTTTCCGGCTCTTCCGCCCTCGGCGGAGGACCTTGCCCTACCGTCACCGGTATCGATCTGCTGATCCGGCGTCGCGGGGGCTTTCGATGGGCAATTCCGCCTGTCGATATCCACAAGGACACTACCATGCGTCATTACGAAGTCGTCTTCATGGTCCACCCGGACCAGAGCGAACAGGTGCCGGCAATGATCGAGCGCTACAAATCGCTCGTCGAATCCGGCAGCGGCACGATCCACCGTCTCGAAGACTGGGGCCGCCGTCAGCTCGCCTATCCCATCCAGAATCTGGTCAAAGCCCATTACGTCATGATGAACATCGAGATCGGTCTCGAAGTTCTCAACGAACTGGTCGACACCTTCCGTTTCAACGACGCCATCCTGCGTCACCTCGTGATCAAGCGCGACGGCCCGGATACCGAGCAGTCCCTGATCATGAAGAACAAGGACGACAAGGACAAAGCGGACAAGGGCGATCGCCGCCGCCGCGACGATGATGGCGCCATCGGCATTGCCGACAGCGACGACATTGCCGATTCCGCCGATTCCGTCGAAGTCTGAGGAGACCACCCATGTCCAAGTTCTTCCGCCGCCGCAAGTTCTGCAAGTTCACCGCCGAAGGCGTGAAAGAGATCGACTACAAGGATCTCAACACCCTGCGCCAGAACCTCACCGAGAACGGCAAGATCGTGCCGAGCCGCATCACCGGCACCAAGTCGAAGTACCAGCGCCAGCTGGCGACCGCCGTCAAGCGTGCACGCTTCCTCGCGTTGATCCCGTACACCGACAACCACAACGTGTGATCCTTGCGGCCGTGCGCCCGACGGCGTCGCGGCCCGCAACGAAGCACGCTGTCATCAAGCACGCTGTCATTAAACACACTGTCATTAAACACACTGTCATTCGGACAGCCACCCGCTGCGGCGCGCGCTGCATTCACGGCGCCCACCGCTAACGAATACGGAACCACCCATGAAACTGATTCTCCTGCAGAAAGTCGTGAACCTCGGCGGCCTGGGCGACCAGGTCGACGTCAAACCCGGCTATGGCCGCAACTATCTCGTACCGCAGGGCAAGGCCGTGCCGGCCACCGCCGCCAACGTCGCGATGTTCGAAGCCAAGCGCGCCGACTACGAAGCCAAGGCCAAGTCGCTGTCCGACGGCGCCGAATCGCGTCGCGGCCAGCTCGATGGCGTCAGCGTCACGATCAAGGCCAACGCTTCCACCGAAGGCAAGCTGTACGGTTCGGTCGGCCCGCGCGATATCGCCGAAGCCCTCACCGCCGCCGGCCACAAGGTCAACAAGTCCGAAGTGGTCATGGGCGAAGGCGCGCTGCGCCACACCGGCGAGCATGATGTCCTCGTGCACCTGCATGCCGATGTCGAAGTCACGGTCAAGGTCGTCATCGAGCCGGAAGCCGCGTAATCGCAATGTCCTGGTTTCGACTGAACGGGCGCCGCAAGGCGCCCGTTTTGTTTGCGGCATCGTCCCGTCGCGGCCCGTGAGACGGGAGCCGGGTAAGAAATCGGACTTATCCACAGGTTGTTGCATCGCGAACCCACAGGGCGGGCGCATACGATGGCCGATAGCACTTCTTGCCGACGCAGCACCCCGGAGCACGACATTCCCATGGCTTTCCGCCCCAATGCCTACGGCGACAACCGCCGCCGCGACACCTTCGGCGACAGCCGCGTGGAGCAGTTGCGTATCCCGCCGCAGTCGATCGACGCCGAGCAGGCAGTCATCGGCGGCCTGATGTTGGCACCGGACGCCTTCGATCGCATCGCCGATCGCCTCAATGAAGAGGACTTCTACCGCCGCGATCACCAGCTGATCTATCGCGCGATCCGCGAACTGGCGGAAAAGAGCCGGCCCTACGACGCGGTCACCTTGGGCGAATGGTTCGAGTCGCAGGGATTGTCCGAGCAGGTTGCTGGCGGCGCGTATCTGGTCGAATTGGCCAGCACCACGCCTTCGGCCGCCAACATCACCGCCTACGCCGAAATCGTCCGCGACAAAGCGATCCTGCGCCAGCTGATCGATGCCGGCACCGGCATCGTCAACGACGCCTTCCAGCCGGACGGCCGTGACAGCGACGAGATCCTGTCCAAGGCCGAAAAGGACGTGTTCGCGATCTCCGAAGCCCGTTCGCAGGGGCGCACGGATTTCGTCGCGATCAACAAGGCGATGGCCGAAGCCTTCGACGTGCTGCAGACCCGCTACCAGAATGGCGGCAGCGTCACCGGCCTGCCGACCGGCTATACCGAGTTCGATGAAATGACCGCCGGCCTGCAGCCGACCGATCTGGTGATCCTCGCCGCGCGTCCGGCGATGGGCAAGACCACGCTCGCGCTGAACATCGCCGAGCACGCCGCGATCAAGACCAAAAAACCGGTCGCGGTATTTTCGATGGAAATGTCGGCTTCGCAGCTGGCGCTGCGCCTGATCTCGGCCAACGGCCGCGTCAACGCCACCCGTTTGCGGACCGGCCAGCTCGAAGACGAAGACTGGAGCCGGGTCAGCAGCGCGATCCGCATGATCAAGGAAACCAAGATATTCATCGACGACACCCCGGGTCTTTCGCCCGAAGGCCTGCGCGCGAAGGCGCGACGTCTGAAACGCGAACACGGCCTGGGCCTGATCGTCATCGATTATCTGCAGTTGATGGCGGTACCCGGCAACAGCGAAAACCGTGCGACGGAGATCTCGGAAATCTCGCGCTCGCTGAAAGGATTGGCGAAGGAACTCAATGTTCCCGTCATCGCGCTCTCGCAGCTCAATCGTTCGCTGGAAACGCGCGCCGACAAACGTCCGGTGATGGCCGACCTTCGCGAATCCGGCGCTATCGAGCAGGACGCCGACATGATCGTCTTCATCTACCGCGACGATTACTACAACAAGGAAAATTCACCGGACAAGGGCCTGGCCGAGATCATCATCGGCAAACAGCGTAACGGCCCGACCGGTTCCTTCAAGCTCAAGTTCTTCGGCGAGTACACGCGGTTCGATAATCTCGCGTTCGATTCCGTGGGGAGTTTCGAGTAAGGCACCGCGTTGGACCGGCCACCGGAAATGCCGCATTGAAATAGGCGGCACTTCGGGATTATCGTGGAATGACAATTGGCCTTTCGTCCCATCGATGATTCCGTGCGTGATTTCCAGATGAAAATCGATCTGGACCGTCTTCCGGGGCTAATGCCGTCCCGGCAGCAGACCGGCAGAAGCTGATCGGCAGAAGCTGATCGGCAGAATCAGAATCGAAATCAGCATCAGCAGCAATAATTGCCTTGATCCATGGTGCGCAAGCCGCAATTCGCCTCGGAATCAGGCATTCGGCGAATGATTCCTTTGAAACCCTCCGCTGTTCGCGAACGCAGATCATTGGTGCTGCCGAATCGTCGCTCGACGAATACCAGGCCATATTATTTGCAATCATGGATTTTCACCCTTATAGTCTGTATTAAGGTATCTGAACTCGGCTGTGATCGTGATATGCCCGCTGGCAATCACCGATTGGATGTCCAGCGAGATTCTTGGCCGCGAAATGGGGATCCAGGTTATCGACGGTCAACCATTCGCCTGGCAATGCGTTCGATATCTATGCGCAGCGATATAAGGGGGCTGGAATGCCCGAATTGGATGAAGTCTGCATGTGCGATGGAATGAATATGGAAATCGTCGTGGAAACCGGTAATCGTCGCGTCGAGTGCGATCGTGCGATACCTCCGCAGCTGTTATTGAATATCGGTGATTGTCGCCTCTTCGGCAGTGCTGCACGGCAGTAGGCTGAAGACGGGCGCTTGGCTCTTTTGCGGCGCCGAAGCATTGATGGCTCAAGTTCCACCGCGGACGGAGCCGGAACGGAATGAACAGGAAAAGGAGAAGCCTCAAATCTGATCGTCCTTGCATGATTGCTGGAGCAAGCGGACATACCCGGGAATGAACAGCAACTCGTCCATTCGAAATGGACGATGTGTCATGGCTTTGTAATTTTCCCGACTCCATCCATCCGATCATGTTTGCCCGGGACAATAGAAGTCCCAGGCATGCCGTCCGCGCGCCCGGTAGCGCAGATGTCACACAACTGATGAATTGTAGTCGAGCGGACGGTGCGGGGGCGCACACGTCGAAGTGGTTGGGCTGCCGGTTGAAAGCAGATCAAGCATTGTTCGAGATGGGGATGTTGCCGCTCCCGATGCATGGACGGCATCGCTTGCGCAAAAAAGCAGGATAGGCGTCGAACCGAAGTTTCGGTCAGCATCTCCCGATCGGGCGATGCATGTTGGAAACACGTAAAAAACAGGGAGAAGTCAATGTCGAAGCGTCCTTGCCTGGTGGTTGGAGCAAGCGGAAATATCGGGGAGGAAATCGCCGCCCATCTGTTGAAAAGCGGGCGTCGCGTAGCGCTGACGCATTCCCCCAGGTCCCGTCCATCCGAGCATGTGCCTCAGGACGACGAGAATGTCCGCTGGTACGGTGTCGATGTATGCGACAGCGCGGATGTCGCGCGTTTGGTGCAGGCGGTCGAACGCGATTTCCAAGGCGCACCCGACCTCGTCTACTGCGCGGGTATCGTGAAGGACGGATCCATTTCGCTGATCTCCGATGAAGCATGGAATGCGGTGATCCAGACGAATCTCACGGGTGCTTTCAATTTCGTGAGGGCGCTTTCCAAGTCCTTGATGGTCGTGGGTGATGGCCGCATCGTCATGATCGGCTCGGTATCCGCGACGAAGGGTAATCCCGGCCAGCTCAGCTATGCGGCTGCAAAGGCCGGAATGGAGGGGATGTGCAGGGTCATCGCCGTGGAACTGGGGAGATTCGGCGTGACCTGCAATGTTGTTTCCCCCGGCGTCATCGAGAGCCGAATGATCAAGGAAACGCCGACGCCAGCAATTCAACGGTTGCTGAAGAATACCCCTCTTCGTTCATTCGGAAAGCCCTCCGACGTGGCAGGACTGGTCGGCTTTCTGCTGGGCGAAGAAGGGCGGTACATCACTGGACAGACGATACAAATCGACGGCGGCATGACCGCACTTTAAAAAAGGAAAGGAGGACAATCGTGGCTGATATCAATACTGGTGAAATCAAAGAAATCGTCGAAATCGCGCTGGATCGCGAGCTTGATGAGTTTTCCATGGATGCCAACTTCTACGAAGACTACGCGATGGATTCTCTCGGCGCCGTGGCTCTCGTCGTGGAAGTGCAGAAGCGCTACGACGTGCGTATCCCCGACGAGCGCATGCCCGAAGTGAGAACCGGCGCGCAACTCAAGGCGATCGTATTGGAGCTGGCTGAAGCCAATGAAGAAAGGAATGTCACCGCATGACGGACGCAGACGTCGCATTTCCGCAAATGCTCGACTATCACCAGATCGTACGCCTCGTCCCGTATCGTTCGCCGTGGCTGCTGCTGGATAGAGTCGTCCGCTGGGACAACAAGACCATCGTCGTGCAGAAATCGATATCCGGCGCCGATCCGATGATGGCGGCGCACCTCGCCGACGGTCCTTCGATCATGCCTGGGGTCCTCTACATCGAATTCGTAGGGCAGGCCACCATGCTGCTTGGAGTGCTGTCCAGCGGCGGAAAAAAAGGCAATGAAGGCGTCGGCGTCCTGGCTCGCTGCAAGGGAGAGTTCCTGTCTCCGGCGTTCATCGGCGAAACGATCACTGCCGAGGTCACCATCAGCGATGTCATCGCGGGGAAAACCATCTACGAGGGTGTTGTGCACGCTGGTGATCGACTGATCTGCCGGGTCTCGGGCATCGGCGCGCTGATCAATACGCCCGTCGCTTCGAACGCACTTTGATTCCTTCCAACTCGGGCCGCGCCATGATAGAGCCATACAAGAAACCGATTTCAATCTCGAAACATTGCTGCGCGATCGCGAATATCGGCAGCAGCTGGGACGAATGCTGGGACGCGTTGCTGGAGGGGCGAAGAGTCTTCTCGAACGGCGCGGATCTGATTCCCAACTGGCCTGACAGCCCACCGTTGTCCGCGATTCTCGATTTCCCCGGCGTCGACGGGCAGCCGCCCTTCAATCGGCGCACCGGCGTGCTCGCGAAAATCGTGGGTACCCGGATGCGGCACGCTGTAGACGATCTGCTCGAGGTCAACCCGCAGATCAGATTGTCGCTGATGGTGGCGACATCCCACGGCGACCCTGGCCCGCTTTCCGAAATCGTCGATTTCCGCCAGGCGAACATTCCAGACGACACGATCTCCATGTCGACCTGGGAAGGCGTGGTGGTCGACAACCTGATCAAGGAAGTCAACGCGGGACTTGGTCGTTCCTTGCCGGGAACGACGACGTCCGCGGCATGCGCGTCCTGTCTCGTGGCGCTGTCCTATGCGGCCGATCGCATCAATGCAGGCCTGAGCGATGCCGTGCTCCTGGTCGCGATCGACACGCTGTCGCGGGTTGCGTCCGTGGGTTTCAACAATATCGGCGCGATGTCCAAGAACGGCTGCCGCCCATACGACCTCGATCGGGACGGTACGACCGTAGGCGAAGGCGCCGTTGCGATGCTTCTGACGCGCGATGGTTTGATCGCCGCCCATGACGTCTTCGGTCTGGTTTCGGGTACGTCCGTATTCTGCGATGCCGCGCATATGGTCGAACCGAATCCGGTTGGCGTCGCCAGCGTCGTGCACACGGCGATGCAGCAGGCGGGCCTGCAACCCGACGATGTCAAAGGCATTTTCTGGCATGGCACCGGCACGCGCCAGAACGACAAGACCGAAGCCGCCGTCGCCAAGATCGTCTTCGGCGACAAGTCTCCGCTTTGCACTTCCACGAAGGGATCCCTGGGACACACCATGGGTGCATCCGGAGGTTTCAATGTCCTTGCCGCTTGCGAAGCCAACAGGCGGGGGATATTTCCGCATGTCGTCGGCACCACGAATCCCGAGTACGAGAACATGACGTTGGCCTTGGGCAAGCCTCATGCCGTCGAACCGGGCCCCATGCTCGTCACCGCGCTCGGCTTCGGCGGTATCAATGCCGCCGCGGTCATTCTGCCTCCGGAGACAGTGCAATGAGCATCGTCATGTTCGAGAACGGGCCATACGTCAATTCCATCGGCTGGACCAACAAGCCGGATCATGCCGTGGTTGCCGCGACCAAAGCGCTCTATTCGTCGATGGTGAATCCGGTCGAATTCGACGGCGCTGGCGGCTATCGAGTGAAGGATGGAGATGCCGCCTGCGTCCCGACGGATTTGCCGCTGCCGCTCATGCGCAGCAGCGGTGTCGCGCGCGCGCGGTCGGCCGCGAAAAGTACCATCTTCGCCGCGCTGCTCGGCAAGGAGCTGATCGCAACGGTTTCCGCGCGCAGCGACTACAACGGGGATAGAACCGGCGTCGCGGTCGCATCGAGTACCGCGATCACGCCCATCGCCTGGGAGTTCGAGACCGTCGGTTTGCACAAGGGCTGGTCGAAAACCGACACCATGCTCCTGCCCAGTTCGATTCCAAGCGCGATCACGACGCAGACATCCGCGGTCTTCGATACGCATGCCGCGGCGATCGCATTCCAGGATGGCGCATTCGGCGTGTGTGCGGCGATCGAGCATGCATACCTGTCGTTCGCGCACAATCGCTCCGACTACTTCCTGGTGATCGGATCCGAGGAAATCTGCGGTGTGCAGTGCGACGCGCTGGATGCGCTGAACGACGACCGACCTCGGATCGATGGCGCCTCGGGCCTGGTCCTCGGCAAGTCGCCGTGTACCCCCGACGACTGGCGGCTCGCGTTCTGCTTCAACGCCATGAGCGACGAACAGTCCGCGCTCCCCGGAGGTTGGGGGGATGCCGAAGTCCTGGATCTGAGCATTTCGGGAAGTGCGACAGTCTTCACCGCGACCCTGGTTCCGTACGCGCTTCATCAACTCTTCGAGCGTGCGGGGAGCCGGGCGGTGCTGGTCTGTTCGATGCCGGAGCGGGGCAAGTACTTCGTCGGATTCGAGCGTCCGCTGAACTGACGTCGGCGGCGAGCGGACGCGGCGCCTGCGCGTGGATCGTGAGTGTGCGGGTGAGGCTCGCACCTTCCGGTATGCGCCGCGTCGCCCGCGCTTCGCAACCGGACGGTATCGATGGCCATTCCTTTGCGCACTCGCAAGGGACAGGCCGGTCCGGAAGGATGTCGTACCGGACCGTCGCCGAAGCCGATCGGCGGAATGGAATTGGATGGATTTGCCTGGAAGAAATACAGAATGGCCAGTGTCGAAGCGATCGCCGGAAATATCGAGAAGGACGAGAAGGAAACGCTGTTCCCAGTGTTGTTCATGTTCCTGTCCTTCGGGAGCATGATCGCCAGTCTGGGTCTGATTTCGCTGTTCCAGGATTACTACGCCTACGCCATGTGCGCGTTGCTGTATGTCGCGGTTGTCGCGATCGAGCTTCGATTCCGCATCAGATCGCCCATCTCGATCTCCATGCTCGGGTTGTACGCGGGATTGGCGCTTCTCGACTACGTCACCAAGGACTATACGGGCTACGCTGGCATCATCATCTTCGCCTGGTTGACGCTCCTGTCGTCGATACTGCTGCTGTACGGAAAGCCTTTCACGGCGTTCTACTCGAATGGAAAAGGGCTGCGGTCGCTCCATATGGCGTCATCGCTGATCTGGACCGCCGCTTATGCAATGTCGCTGCTTGCGAGCGTTCTGCTGATACCCGATGTGCTGTATGTGATCGTTCCCTTCGTCCTGTGCATCGCCGCCGGATTGTTGGGTATTTTCCTGAATCTCGCCTGGTTCGGTCGCGGCAATGGCCGTCAGGACCATTTCGGTATCGAGGAATTCGAATTCCGTCGCCTCCTTCCGGACTCGCCGCAGTTCCCGCCGTTCTGCGATTTCTATGCGAGGCAGATCTATCGGCCCGGCGACGACGGCAACTCGAAAACGATCGAAGACATCGCCGAGGTCGTCTCCACGACGGAAACGGCGCTTGGCATGGATTCCTATGTGTTCGTCGCCGAGCACGAGGGCCGGATCGTCGGATGCATCCGCTGCGTGCTCGACAGGGAGGGGCGGCCTTTCCCGTTGGAAACGGAAATGTCCTCGACCTTCGACCCGTTGCGGAAGATCGGAAAGGTGATGTACGTCGGGCGTCTGGCGGTGGATCATGCCTATCGGGAACGGCCCGACGTGCTGAACGGAATTTTCAAGTGTTTTCTGGATCTTTGCCTGAGCGAGGATGTTTCCTTCGTGGTCGCCGAAGGTTTTTCACATCGTTTGCCGACTTATCTGAAACTTGGGTTCGAGATACTTTTCGAGCGCTCCGACAAGCGCCATGCGATCAAGATGTCCCATGGCTACATCTGCTATCCGGTCTACATGAATTTCGCCTACCTGGTGTTCAATCGCGACGACGTGACTCTGAAGAAATATCATTTTTCAGATTTCATCAATCCGTATCTCGCGGAACGATGGTACAAGCGGTCCGCTTTGCGTTATTTCTTCAGAACGCGCCGGCTATGGCCGTGGCGCTTCACACTGCAACAGGTCAGGGGGATCCTCTAGCAGAATGTTGAAAAAGCAGCCTGGTGGACGCCAGGAAGCAGCCTCGGCGAGGCGGAACGCGCAAGCGACCGGCCTGCCGGAGACGGATCCGGCAGGCGCAGGATTCACGACTCGAAAAGCGCACGCGCTGTGTTTTTTTCGACAACCTGTTTGGAATCGAACGAAAGGAGATGTCGGGTGAGTTGTTCACGGTACTTCACTTGCTTTGTGGCGGTCATGTTGTCGGTTTCGTTCCTGGTCTCGGCGCAGGAGGTCCCCTACGGCGTCGAGAACCGGCAGAAACTCGATGCGATCCTGAAAGAGGCGAAAGTGCATCTCGCGTCCAACGCCGATGACGCGGGCTGGCTGAAGACGGCAGGCATCGCCAGTCATCAGCTGGCGTGGCTCAAAGTGGATTCGGCTTCGGAGGATGCGGTCCAATACCTGAAGCGCGCCTCCAGCATGCGCCCGGCCGACACGGAGCTGTTGGCGTATCTCGGCAGTTCCCATGCGATGCTCGCAAGGGACAGCAGCCTGACCGTCAACAAGATCAGCAACACGAACAAGGGATTGGCCTTGCTGGATCGCGCCGTCCGGCGGGAGCCCGACAACCTGACCGTGCGGATCATCCGGGGCAGCGTTGCATACGAATTGCCGCCGATGTTCTCCAGGGAGAAGACGGCACAGGATGACTACCTGTTCGTGCTGAAGGCCGCGAAAGCGGGCGCGCGGGTCACTCCGGAGCGGCTCTCCGAGATCTATTTCAAGCTGGGACAATTGGCCGCGAAGCGCAAGCAGATCGATGTCGCCGACAAGTTCTACGCCAAGGCCCGGAGTGTCGCTCCCCGGTCCGCCTGGGCGGAGAAGGCGAGGAAGGCCAGCCGATGATCGAGCTTCAGGCGGTATCCCATACCTATCGGATCGGAGATCAGCGCACCAGCGCGATCCGCGATGTCGATTTCACCGTGGAGGAGGGCGAGATCGTCTCGATCGCCGGCCCATCCGGAAGCGGAAAGTCGACCATGTTGAGCATCATGGGATGCCTGCTGACGCCCGACAGCGGTGCCGTGCGGATCATGGGCAAGGACATGTCGCTTCAGTGCGACGCGACGAAAGCCGAGATCAGGCGCCTCCATATCGGATTCATCTTCCAGTCGTTCAATCTCATTCCAGTGCTGAGCGCATTCGAGAACATCGAGTATCCGCTGATCATCGGCGGCATCGTCGGCGCCGAGCGGAAGCGGCGCGTTGCGACCATCCTCGAGCGGGTCGGGCTCGCGCAGCATCAGACAAAGCGGCCGGATCAATTGTCCGGCGGCCAGAAGCAGCGGGTGGCGATCGCGCGCGCGCTGGTCACGAACCCCGGGTTCGTCCTGGCGGATGAGCCGACCGCGAATCTGGACAGCCATACGGCGTCGGAAATCCTCGCGCTGATGTCCGAGTTGAACCGGGAGCTGAAGACCGCATTGATCTTCTCGACGCACGACCCGAAAGTCTCCGCGTTCGCGCACAAACAGGTTCGCCTCGAAGACGGGAAGTTGGTCGCATGAATACATGGAAGCTCGCGCTGCGGAATGTCTTCCGCAACAAGCGGCGCACGGCCATCACGTTCCTGTCGATCATCTCGGCGGCCTCCGCGATCATCGTGTTCGGCGGGTTCATCGATTTTTCCTTCGAAGGATTGAGGGAAACCACGATCAGGACGCAACTGGGCCATTTCCAGGTCGCCAAGAAGGGCTACTTCGAGCAGGGCGCCGGGCTTTCCGAGCAGTATCTGATCGCAAACCCGGCGGAGATCGAAGCAGACATCAGGCGCTCGCCCCTCGTCAGCGCGACGACCTGGCGGCTTTCCGGATCGGGATTGATCAGCAATGGCGAAACGACGCTGTCCGCCCGCCTGATCGGCGTCATGCCGGAGCGCGAAGAGGAGTTCTCTGCATTCGAGATCGTCCTGGAAGGCAGGCAGCTCGATGAAGATACGCCCGATGGCTGCGTGATCGGTTCCGGGCTGGCGAAAGGGCTTCATGCCTCGGAAGATGCATCGCTCACCATCCTCAGCACGACGCTGGACGGTGTGGTGAATGCGATCGACTGCAGGGTGGTCGGTATCATCAGGACCGCGTCGAAAGAGTACGACAACGTCTACGTGAAAGTGCCGCTTCCACTGTTGCAAAGTCTGGTCGATACGAAGAAGGTCGAAAAAATACTGGTACTGGCGAACGACACCCGGCAAACGCCGGAACTGCGGAAGGTCGTGGAAACGTCGCTGAAGAAACGGCCGGAGCTGGAATACAAAAGCTGGCTCGATCTGGCGGAGTTCTACCGGGGCGTGGTCAATCTCTACACCAGCATCTTCAGCCTGACCGCGATCGTGCTCGGTGTCGTGGTGTTCCTGAGCATCGCGAACACGATGGGAATGTCGGCATTCGAGAGATTCCGCGAAATCGGCACGCTCAGGGCCATCGGTCAGACGCGCGCCGGCATCGTGAAGATGTTCATGTATGAGGGAATCCTGATCGGAATCATCGGGGGTCTGCTCGGCCTGATCGCAGGCAGCCTGCTGGCATACGGCATCAATGCACTCGGAGGCATCGATGTCGCGGCGCCGCCGGGCATGTCTTCGGGGTATACGGCGTTCATCAATCTCAGCCCGAAAGCGTTCCTGTATGCATTCCTCACATCGGTGGCGGCATCCACGCTGTCATCGTTCTATCCCGGGTATCTGGCCTCGCGGCTGGACATCATAAAGGCGCTTCACCACTCATGAGACTCATCAACATCCTCTCCGTTTGTCTGGTTTTCCTGGTCTGCGCAGCCGGGGCGCGCGCGCAGGATATGGCGGCGGCCGACATCCTCAAGAAAACGGATGCGGTCCGGTCGCCGTCTCCCAATTTCGTCTTCACCGTGCACCTGCAATCGAAAACCCGTTCCGGGCAAAGCGAGAGCGAATTCGAAGTCTCGGTGCGCGAAAGCACCAAGAGCCTGGTGCTGTACCGCCAACCGCTCAAGCAGCGCGGGCGCGCCATGCTGCTGGACGGCCCGAACATGTGGATCCATATCCCCGGGACGAACCGCCCCATCCGCATCTCGGCCCAGCAGCAACTCGTCGGCGCGGTATCCAACGCGGATGTGGCGCGCGTCGTCTTCAGCATCGACTACGACACCGATCGCATCGAAAAACTCCGCATGGGCGATGTGCCGGCGCTCAAACTTTCGCTGCGGGCCAAACAGCGCACATCGAGCTACCAGACGGTCAACCTGTGGGTCGGCGATCAGGATTACCGGCCCCTCAAGGCGGAGTTCTTCTCCCTGTCCGGGAAGCTCGTCCGGACCATTCACTACGGGGGCTACAAATCCGTGCTGGGCAGGCTGCGCCCCACCGTGCTGGAGATTTCCGATGCGATCAATCCTTCGGTGAGCGCGACGCTCACCTTCTCGAATTTCAAGGTCAAGGAAACGCCTGCGGAGTATTACCAGCCCTCATACCTGGGGAGGCTCTCGCATTAGCCGTTTCCGGCTCGCGTGCGCGCTGATGCTCTGCCTCCGGGCGGGCGTGTGCGCCGCGGGCGATGAAGTCATTCCCGCCATGCAGGAGGAGACGCAAGACGCTCCGGCCGGCGAGTCGGAGAGCGTCGACAACGAACGCTTTGCGCTCTCCGGATATGTCGGTTTGCGCGCACTGCACGACATCCAGGGACACGGGAACAGCGCGAGCCGCGGTTCCATCGTTGCCGTGGTCAAGGGAAAGCTGGATCTCGATGACAGCACGCTCGCGTTGCAGCTGAGGCCGGAGTTCGCACGATCTTCGCAGTCGGACGACCGTGTCGCGCAGGTCCACGTGGATGAATTGAACTGGGAAATGGAGATCACGACGTCCGCATTCGTGTTCGCGGGCAGGAAGCGGATCGTGAATGGCGTCGCGCTCGGGAGGAATCCTAGCGATTTCCTCAACCTCGGCAAGCCGGAAGACCGGACGTTGGCGGACGAAGATCGCCGCGCCGAAAAGAAAGGGGACGATCTCGTCGGCGTGTCGTACTTCGGCCCGACATACAGCCTGCAGGGCGCTGTCGCGTCGGCGGAGGAGGGCGGTCGACGGATCAGGGCGTTCCTGCAACTGACCGGAAGGCTCGATCGCCTGACGACCGATTATTCCGTCATCGGCTATTACGCCGACAACCCAGGCCTGGGGCTGAATCTCTCGACGGCCATCGGCGACAAGATGACCGCATATGCAGAGATCGCCGTGCGCAAGGATCGCGATCGACGGAAACCCTTCCGGGATGCGCAGAATGCGTTGGCCGGTACGACCGGGGATCGCCGTAGATGGTTTCCCGATCTTGTCATCGGCGGCCAATACACATCGGAACGGGGACAGACGTTCACTGCCGAGTATTGGAGAAACGCCAACGGATATTCGGATTCCGAGTTTTCCGGCATGGAACGCTCGCTTCTCACCGGCCAGGGAAACGTACCATTGGCTGCAAGCCTGATCGGCACGCCGTCCCTGCGGCGCGAAAAGATGTTTTTCCGCATCAGCGATATGAAGCTGAAGGAGAACCTCCAGTTGGAAGCGACGATGATATTCAGCCTGGACGACCGCAGCAGGTTCCTCCGTGGTGCGCTCATCTGGGATGTCGCCGAAGCCGATTCCATCAAGGCGGGCGTGGATAGGTTCACGGGATCGGAGTTCAGCGAATACGGAGTGAACCCCGTCGATACGAGACTGTTCGTCATCTACAAAAGGTATTTTTGAGCCGATGCCTACGCCTCCAACCGCGCCCGATGGTGGGCTGATCCCGTTCCCGATTTCCGGGCGTTACTCCGTGGAACTCGACGACTCGCTGCACGTCCTGTGGTCCACCTGGCTCGATTCCGGAACACCATGCTTCAGCCGCGAGCTTCTGCAGGACATGCAGTACGGCATTTCGACCATCATGGATGGGACCTTCCAGGCATCGGATTCATTGCGGTATTTCGTGATGCGGTCCAGATGGGCGGACGTGTTCATGCTCGGCGCGGATCTTGGATATTTTCAGGAAATGATCCTGTCCCAAGACAGGAGAGCGCTGACGGAATATGCGCGGCAGTCTGCGGACATGATGCATGCCCTGCATTCCGGCTTCGGGAAAGGCGTGGCATCCATCGCCCTGGTGCAGGGCCGCTGTGTCGGTGGAGGCTTCGAGACCGCAGTCGCCTGCGAATACATTTTCGCCGAGCGGCATTCTGAATTCAGCTTCCCGGAAATCCAGCTCGGCATCTTCCCCGGCATGGGCGCGCTCCCCATTCTGGCGAGACGTCTGTCCAAGAGCGACTACGAAGAGGTCTGTCACTCCGGAAAGACATTCGGCGCCGATGAGCTGAAAGCCAAGGGAATCGTCGACTTCGTCGTCGAGACCGGCGATGGCGAGCGCGCGGTCGTCGAGTTCGTCAGGAAGCGCCACGGCGCATTCCGGTCCCATCAGGAGATGGCGGCCATACGGAAGCGTGTCTCGCGACTTTCATTGAGCGATTTCCATGCCGGGCTTGAATGTTGGGTCGATACCGTCATGTCGCTCGACAGGAGACGGTTGGCCCTGCTTTCCCTGGCGGCACAGAAGCAGGCGATCGCATGACCCGGGCGTCCGATCGTTCGTCGAATATCGGCATGGTGGCGCAACTCCTGCAGTTCTTCCCTCTGAGTTGCTTCCTCTTCGCTGCATTCAGGCATGGGAATCCACAGCCGGAAGACTGGCTGATCGCGTTCATGGTGGGCGGTGCGGTGGCCGTGCTGCAGGTCATCCTTGCGACGATGATCTCCCGCGGTCGCCCATTGAACAGGCTGCTCCTTGGCGTGAATGCCTATCTCGCCATCGGCGGTCTGTCGGCGCTCACGAACCAGCTCTGGATTCTCCAGATGCTCGATACGCTGCGGGAAAGCGGTCTGTTCCTGTGCATTCTTGCGGTGGGCGTTCTCACGACCCTCGGATCCAAGGCCGGCTTCGTCGGGCAAGAGGACGGTCGCGGCGAATCGCGAACGAAGCACTATTCGTTCGCACTGCTGGCGCTGGCGATCATCGCTACGACTCCTTCCTTTTTCATCAAAGGCCAGCTGATCTTTTCGGCCGTTATCCCCATGACGTTGTTGACCATCGTCAATCGATGGTTCGTGAGCCGCATCCAACGATCCTGATTCATCGCGCATGCTCATGAGGCGCTGTCGCAATCATTGCCTGGCGATATCCGGTTTTTCCTGCGGTCGAAACCGCATTGACACGCCACCACATCGCCCCTGCGAGCGAAACGCCAGATACAGGCCGTCGCCATCGAATAGCGCTGCGCTTTCTCGGCGGGCTTGGCGTTGCGGATGAGGGGACCGGTGAGCGGCATGGGGGCAACTCCAACCCGGGACGTGTCTGCTGCCCCCATTGTTGCCCCGGATTGCGCAATCCCCTCGGGATGCCCTCGGACAACAAAAAGGCCGGAACCCTTGTCTTGCGGGGATTCCGGCCTTTCTGGGACTGCTTTGGAGCTTGAAATGGTGGAGGTGGGGGGAATCGAACCCCCGTCCGAAAGCGCGCGATCTCTGGTACTACATGCTTAGCACGACGTTCGTTCTCGGCTGACGGCAACACGACGTGCGAAGCACACCGCCAGACACACCCGCTTTATTTAAACACCGGTTGACGGGTCGCCGCCGGAGCCTGTTCCGTGATAATGACCCTACATCCACGAGCACGGGCACAAGTGGGTTCGGGGCTTACGCCTTAAGCGGCGAGAGCGTAGTTGTCGTCGTTGGCAACTAAGTTTTGCAGCTGGATTAGCGAGGAAAGCTACCCCCTCGGCATGCACCAGTGGACGTTGCTACTCCCGTCGAAGCCAAGTGCACCCCCGGGAAAGTCGATACCACTGACGGTTCCAGTATGGGGCCGGGTAGGGCGGGGTTCAAGCGCCGGACGCGCGGCTTGCCTCCGTCCCACAATGCGGGAGATGGCTGCATGAAGAGAGGCGAAGGTCAGGCGTCCTTGTTGTGCCGACGCATCGTGCGCTGCTTCTCTCGGGCCCAGTCGCGGTCCTTGGAGGCCTGGCGCTTGTCGTGGTCCTGCTTGCCCTTGGCGAGTGCGATTTCGAGTTTGACCTTGTTGCCTTTCCAGTACATCGCGGTCGGTACGATGGTGTAACCATCGCGCTGCACCTTGCCGATCAACTGGTCGATCTCGCGCCGATGCAGCAATAACTTGCGGGTGCGGCGGTCGTTGGCGACGACATGGCTGGATGCCTGGATCAGTGGGGTGAACTGGGCACCGATCAGGAACAGCTCGCCGTGCTGGATCAGGGCGTAGCCGTCGGTGATGTTGGCGCGGCCGGCGCGGATCGATTTCAGCTCCCAGCCCTGCAGCGACAGGCCTGCCTCATGGCGCTGTTCGAGGTGGTACTCGTGCCTCGCGCGTTTGTTCAGGGCAATCGTCTTGGTGACGGGCGCGCTCTTGCCCGCCTTGTCGCCCGCCTTTGCCTTATCCTTGCCGACTTTCTGCTTGCTCATTCGTCGCATTGTCCCTGATGCGGGGCAGGCTGGCGAGTCACCCCAGCGAGTCATACGCCTCATGCCGGTCATCCAACGCTCTGCTCTGGTCGAACATTCCGCCGCGAAGATGTTCGCGCTGGTCAACGACATCGCCGCGTATCCGCGCCGTTTCGACTGGTGCGAAGCGGCGGATGTCATCGAGGCCGATTCGGCACGGGTGGTGGCACGGCTGGATCTGGGGCTGGGAGGCCTGAGCACCTGGTTCACCACCGAGAACACCCTCTCGCCGCCGCACCACATCGACATGGTGTTGCGCGACGGCCCGTTCAGGAAACTGGCCGGTCGATGGCAGTTCCATGCGCTCGACGAATGCGCATGCAAGGTCACGCTGAGTCTGGATTTCGAGCCGAACAGCAAATTGCTCGGGCCGGCATTCGTATTGGGGTTCCAGTCGCTTGCGGACCGGATGGTCGACGATTTCGTGCGTGTGGCCGATCGCGGGGACGAGTAAGCATGTCCGGACGGGTCCATGTCGAGGTCGTTCAAGCGTGGCCGCGCAGGCATGAGGCGGTGTGCGTGGACCTTCCAGCGGGCTCGACGGTTGCCGAGGCGATCGCGGCGGCTGGCCTGACGCCCGGCGGGCATGCCGGGATAGCGGTATACGGCGATCCCGCGACCGGGGATCAGCGGTTGCGGGACGGGGATCGGGTGGAGCTGCTGCGTCCGCTGACGATCGACCCGAAGGAAGCCCGGCGTCGACGCGCCGGCAAGTAACGCGTGGATCGCCTCAGCGGCGCTTCTTCTTTTTGTCGTCCTTCGCCAGATTCGGTCCGAACTGACGGCCGGCATTCGCCGCCAGGGTGTCGTCCTGTTCGGCGAAATACTCGCCTTCCCACTTCGCAACCGCACCGTTTTCGAAATAGACCGTGAAATTCTTCACTTCGGTCGTTCCGCGGCGGTCGATGCGCTGGGTCGCGGTGTAGTCCCAGCGATTCTCGTTGTACGGATCGGAGATCGAGGGCGTGCCCAGCAGGCCCATGACATCCTGCTTGCTCATCCCCGTCTGCAACTGCTCCACTGCAGTCTTGTCGATCAGGTTGCCCTGGTAGATCGGTTGTTTGTACAGGATGCCGCAGCCAGTGGTGGCGATTGCGACAGCGAGAACGAGCAGAGGGGTGCGGAGCGAGTGGCGATTGGTGGGCATGAGGCGACCAGCTGGGAGGGGGTGATGCGCCCGCCGATGATACACTGGCGCCCGGCAATGCCGTCAGCCGGACCAGGAAGAGTTGTTCATCGCGGGTTGGATGCCGCCCCCCAGTTTGAACCCACGGACCGCATTCATGGAATCAACAGACCTTCGCAAGCTCGGCCTCAAAGTGACCCACCCCCGCATGCGCGTGCTGGAACTCCTGCAGCAGGCCTTGCCGCGTCACATGACCGCAGAAGACATCTATCGAAAGCTGGTCGACGATGGCGACGAGATCGGGCTGGCGACGGTCTACCGGGTGTTGACGCAGTTCGAGGCCGCCGGCCTGGTGCTGAAGCACAACTTCGAGGGCGGGCATGCGGTCTATGAGCTGGACCGCGGCGATCACCACGATCATATGGTCGACATCGAAACCGGCAAAATCACCGAGTTCGAAAGCGCCGAGATCGAGGAATTGCAGCGCAGGATCGCGGCCGAGTACGGCTTCGACATCGAGGACCATGCGCTGGTCCTGTACGTCCGAAAGAAGAAGCAATAGCCCGAAGGCCTGGCTGCCCTGCCGGGCGCCGAACCCCGTCGTTGCCGTTGCGGAAGCTCGTAAGGCACGAGGGGCGAACAGGTGTGCTCGCATCCGTTTTGGCCGCATCCATGCCGACAACATGGCGATGGCCCCGCCGGCTGACCTCGGCACCCGCATCGACCGATACCGTTGCTGCCTTCCGGCCCTGGCGGAGTTTTCGATCTAGCGTCGCGAGGGGCCGACGGGGCCACCATAGACGTTGCGTCAGCGACGCATTGATACTGGTGGAAGAAGAGGCTCTCGCTATATCGCTGTGCCTCGCCCTCCGGCGACCCGAGCCGCGTGGATCGACAGTCTTGCCGATCCGGCTAACCCGCAGCAGCGGCTTTCAATCCCTTCTCCGGCGTGTCGCCAAAATCGGGCGTCGCATCGAAGATCGCATGGTTTCAAACTGGCGCAGGTCGAGTTGGCCGAAACAAGATACCACAACCGCCCACTGCATTCAAAACCCCGGTTTTTGCCTGCTAATTGCTTGCATGGTTCACTTTCGACGCTTTGCGTAGTGCCACAAAAACCGGGCAGTTCATGCGATGAAAACCTGCGGTTCGTGGGCAGGGCGCATCAAGTTCCATCGTCCACGCGTTTTCGCGATCCGTCAATGCTGTCGCGAACCGCATGCGATGTGTACGATCCACGTCATGTCCAAAGTCGTCTCCCGCCCGATCAACGCCGCGAAGATCAACCGGTTTTCCTGGTTGATGGCGCTGTACGCGGAGAACCATCAGCGACTGCATCGCTTGTTCGTGCCGGAGGCGCTTGCCGTAGGGCGTTACGGGTCTTCGGTCGGCGATGGCCTCGATCTGCAACTCGACATCCTCGCCCAGCACGCCTACACCACGGAATTGCGCCTGAGCTACGCGATGCTCGACCCGGTGACCGGCGAGCCCGATCCTTCCGCGTACCTGCGCCTGTACCGCGACGCCAGACAGGTCGAAGCCACCCATTGCTACATCGGCCGTCGCTGGCAGGACGCCATCGGCATGTATCCGCCTGCGGCCGAAGTGCTCGATCACCGCCTGCGGATGAACACGTTCCTCGGTAAATGGCTGCAGTATCTCGATGATCGCGGGCACGGAGCGGCGGCACTGACCGCCGCGTGTGCGATGTCCGCCCCCCATCGGTAAAGCGACGTCAGCAAAGGCAGCCTCATCCGCAAAGCGGACGCATCATCGTGCGCGTTGCAAGCAACGAGTCGGAGAACGCATCGATCCTGCGATCCATGGTGCGTTTTTTTCAGGAAGTCGGTATGGATCGCAACAAGCCCGGCCGACTTGTGGAAAAGCCTGCCGTAGCAGTTCAATTCCATCGATATAAAGGGAATTTCCGCATGTCGAATCTCGTCAAGACCACGCTTTCCGTCCTGCTGCTGACCGCCGCCGTCGATGCCGTTGCATGGACGAACACCGAGTACTACTACACGCCGCAGGCGGCGGACCTCACGAAGCTCATCGTCAACAACCCCGGTTATCTTTCCGCGGCACCGCAGCCGGGGCTGAATCTGCTCGCCAACAACATCCTCAACGTCAGCAGCGGCGCCAGTTTCGCGTGGCTCAGCCCGAACACGTGGTCGGGCGCGGCGTGGACCGCGCTGGACCCGGTGGATCGCACTGCCAACAGCCAGCGCGCGAGCAAGGCCGCGGCCGAGACGACACCCGGCTACGGCTCGACCATTGTCCAGCGCAGCGGTACCTCGGTCGGCATGCATCTCAACACCTTCGGGCCGGCGTCGTTCCCGGGCGGCGCGCAACACCACTCGCTGCAGTACCGCGTCGATCTGAATCGCGTGGTCTGGAACCGGCAGGATCTGCTGTGCGTGAGCGGCACCATGAACCTGGCCTCCTCCTACACGGGCGGCGGCGTCAACCAGGCGATGATCACGCTGTATTTCGAAAACCAGGCGAACATCGCGCAGGGCTTTCACGTCAATGCGATGATGTTCGACTCGCGGCCGAGCTGGACCGTGGCCGATGCGCTGCTGATCGACACCGATGTCAATAGCGCGCACAAACCGATCGTCATCACCCATCTGCAGACGCAGAACCAGAACCAGTCGGTCTACAGCGCACCGATTCCGGGCTATGGCAACCTGCTGGAACCGTTCCGCAAAGGCAGCGTATCGCCGGGCGGCAAGGATCGCGGTTTCTGCATCAGCCCGACGCAGTTCAACCGCATGCTGACCGACATCAACACGAAATATGGCCTCGGGTTTTCGACCGTGGCCTCGAACTACATGCTGAGATACGCGCTGGTCGGTCCCGAGATATACACCGGCACCGGTCGCAGTCATATCGGGATGAACGTCGGCAGCCTGTGGGTCTATCGGCGGATCTGAGCAGACGGGGATCCCCGATTCCGTGCGCTGACCGAACGCACGCCGGAAACAAGGAAGGCCCGCTTGCGCGGGCCTTCCTTGTGGATATTGGCGTCCCCACGGGGATTCGAACCCCGGTGTCCACCGTGAAAGGGTGGTGTCCTAGGCCTCTAGACGATGGGGACGTCGTAGAACTCTGAAGCCACTTCGGATCCGGCCTAACGATCAGAAGCGTTTGAAGATTGGTGGAGCCAGGCGGGATCGAACCGCCGACCTCCTGCATGCCATGCAGGCGCTCTCCCAGCTGAGCTATGGCCCCACATGATGTGGCGAGCGCGAAAGTTTAGAGGCCGCCCCAAGGATCGTCAAGCCTCAACGGACGATTCGCCGCGTTCCGGCTCACCACAGCGCATCGCGCAGTTTGTACCAGGCCATCGCCGCGACCAGCATCGGGGTGCGGAAGGTCCGGCCGCCGGGGAAATCGTGATGCGCGATGCGCGCGAAGACGTCGAGACGTTCGTTCTGGCCACGGATCGCATCGGCGACGATGCGTCCGGCGAGGTTGGTCGCGGCGACGCCGTGTCCGGAAAAGCCCTGCGCGAAATAGACGTTCGCACCGATCCTGCCCCAGTGCGGCGCGCGGTTGAAGCTGATGTCGATGGTGCCGCCCCAGACGTGATCGAAGCCGATATCCGCCAGCTGCGGGAAAACCTTGCGCATCCGTCGGGTCATCACCCAGCCCAGATTTGGCGGCTGGAAGTTGGAGTAACTGGCACGTCCGCCGAACAGCAGGCGGTGGTCGCTGCTCAGGCGGAAGTAGTCCAGCGCCCAGTTGCAGTCCGCGACAGCCATGTCGTTGCGGATCAGCGCCTGCGCGCGTTCCGCGCCCAGCGGCGTGGTCGCGGCGATATAGGTCCCGACCGGCATGATCTTGCGATCCAGCTCCGGCGCGACGCCTTTCACCAGCGCGTTGCCGGCGAGGACCGCGAAATCGCAGCGCACCGTCCCGTGCGCGGTATGCAGCACAGGCTTCGCTCCATGGGCGATGCGCAGCACCGGGCTGGCCTCGAAAACCCGCACGCCAGCCGCGAGCGCTGCGCGACCGATGCCCAGTGCGTATTTCAGTGGATGCAGATGCCCGGCGTTGGCGTCGTACAGGCCGCCGAGATAACGTCGCGTATCAAGTCGGGTGCGCAACTGTTCGCGATCCCACCATTGCATCGGATAGTCGTAGTCGCTTTCGAGTTCGCGTTGCCAGGTCTGCAGTTCGACGATCTGTCGTGGCTTGATCGCAGCGGTCGCGTGCCCTTGGCGCCAGTCGCAGTCGATACCGTGGCGTTCGCGGCGTTCGTGGATCAGGCGCATGCCTTCGCAGGACCAGTCGAACAGCTTGCGGGCATCGTCCCGACCGACCAGCGCGGCCAGCTTGGCCTCACCGCAGCCGAAGCCGGGCAGCACCTGTCCGCCATTGCGACCCGATGCGCCCCAGCCGATGCGCTCGGCCTCGAGCACCACGACCCGGTAACCCGCTTCGGCCAACTCGAGTGCGGTCGACAAGCCGACATAGCCCGCACCGAGGATGCAGACATCGGCGTCGATGTCGCCTGCCAGCGCCGGTTGCGACTGTAGCGCTTCGGTGCTGGCGGCATACCAACTGGGCGGGTAGGGCGAACCTGTCATGGGATGCCTTGGTGTCGATCGTCATCCCCGCGAACGCGGGGATCCAGTGTCTTTGCTTTCCACAATCCGGAAGACACTGGGTTCCCGCGTTCGCGGGAACAACGTGGATTTTCTGAAGCACGATCGCGTCGAAATCGCATCAGTCGAAATCATATTCGCCAGAAAAGTCACACCGACCGCAGATACCAGTCGTATTCCAGCGTCGTCACTTCGCGGTAGAAGCTGTGCAGCTCCTTGAGTTTCTGCTGGCCGTAGATGTGCCGGAAGGTTTCGCCGAACTGGGTGGCGATGAAGTCGCTGGCCATGAAGTCGCGGATCGAATCGCGCCAGTAGGGCGTGCGGATCTCGGTCTGTTCGTAGGCGTTGCCGACCACCGGTGCGCCGGGGTCGTAACCGTGTTCGATACCGTCGAGCATCCCGGCCAGCACTGCGGCGGTGGCGAGATACACATTGGCGTCGGCGCCGGCGATGCGGTGCTCGATGCGGGTGTTCTTCTCGTCGCTGTGCGGGATGCGCATGGCCACGGTGCGGTTGTTGAAACCCCAGACCTCGTTCAGCGGCACGAACGCGTTGAGCACGAAGCGGCGGTAGCTGTTGGCGTTGGGTGCGAACAGCAGCAGGCAGTCCTGCGCACTGCGCTGCAGGCCGCCGATGGCGTGGCGCAGCGTGTCCGACGGCGCGTCCTGGGTGCAGGCGAAGATGTTGTCGCCGTTCGCATCGAGCACGCTGGCGTGGATGTGCAGGCCGCTGCCGGCCTGATCGACGAGCGGTTTGGCCATGAAACTGGCCTGAAGGCCCTGTTTCTGCGCGATCGCCTTGATCGCGCGCTTCAGATAGATCGCGTCGTCGCAGGCGAGCAGGGCATCGTCGCGATGCTTGAGGTTGATCTCGAACTGGCCGGGCGCGTACTCCGCCACGGCGGTGTCGGCCGGAATGCCCTGAGCCTTGCAGGCACAGGCGACAGCGTCGATGAAGTCGTGGAAATCGTTGAGGTCTTCGATGTAATAGACCTGCGTGCTCATGTTGCGGACGCCGGTATGCGCGTTGACCGGCGGTTGTGGGCGACCGTGGGCGTCGGGCAGGCGGTCGAAGAGGTAGAACTCCAGTTCCACCGCGACCACCGGCTTCAGGCCGCGCGCGGTGTAGCGGTCGAGCACGCGCTTCAGCACTTCGCGCGGGTTGGCCTCGAAGGTGCCGCCGTTGGCGTCTTCCATCGACAGCAGCAGTTGCGCCATCGGACGGGGCGACCACGGCACCGGTCGCAGGGTGCCCGGCACCGGCCGGCAGATCCGGTCCTCGTCGCCGATGTCGTAGCCCAGCCCGGTTTCCTCGACGGTATTGCCGGTGATGTCGGTGGCGATCAGCGACATCGGCAGGCAAACCCCGTCGGCGTAGACCTTTTCCAGCGCACTGCGGGTGACGCGCTTGCCGCGCAGCAGGCCGTTCATGTCGGGCAGGATCAGGTCGACCAGCTCGCAGTCCGGATTCTGTTGCAGTGCAAGAAGGTCTTCGGGATTGAGGCTTGCGGGCATGATATCGGTGGTCTGCTTGGGCTCGACAACAGTGTGACAGTTGCCGATGGGGGCGGGAAGGCGTCAAGAATACTCAACGGGCATCTTGCCAGTATGTCCATCGCCCTGCCTGAAATCAGTGTGATCGCGCATGGTCGCGCCGACGAATGGCCATCCTTGCCGCCGAGTGTTGCAGAAATCAAACATGCCGGATAACGTGCGGAGGACGCCCCCGAGGCCTCGCCACGAGCGTTTCGCATGTCATCCACATCGGCACGGCTACCGCTGGTGGGTCTGCCCACTGACCGCAAACTCATCGGCCCGCACCCGTTTCTGGCGGCCGGGGAGAAGTACGTTCGCGCGGTGGTCGATGGCGCCGGATGCCTGCCGCTGCTGATCCCCGGGCTGCAGCCCGCGTTGCCGTTACGGCCGCTGTTGGAAGGGCTCGACGGCATCCTGCTGAGCGGCTCGGTCAGCAATATCGAACCCCATCATTACAGCGATGAACCCAGCTATCCGGGTAATCTCCACGACCCCGCCCGCGATGAGACCAATCTGGCGCTGATTCCGCTGGCGATCGAACTGGGTCTGCCGATCCTCGCGATCTGCCGCGGGTTCCAGGAGGTCAATGTCGCTTTCGGTGGGCGCCTGCATCAGAAAGTGCATGAAGTCGACGGTTTCATGGACCATCGCGAAGACCTCGACGATCCGCTCGATGTGCAGTACGCGCCGACCCATCCGATCGCGCTGGCGCCGGGCGGACTGCTCGCGGGCATCGCCGGTGCCGAAACCGTCCAGGTCAACTCGCTGCACGGGCAGGGCATCGCGCGGTTGGGCGAAACCCTGACCGTGGAAGCGACCGCACCCGATGGTCTGATCGAAGCCTACCGCCGCGATGGCGGCGCGTTTTTGTTGGCGGTGCAGTGGCACCCGGAATGGCGTGTCGCCGAGAACGCGTTCCATCACGGCATTTTCCGCGCCTTCGGCGATGCCTGCCGCCAGCGCGCGCAACAACGGATAGGATGACCGCATGAGTCCACGCAAACCGCCCCGCAAGACCCCGTCCAGACGTGCGATCGCATCCACGGACAAGGCACCATCGCATGCCATGCAGCCGGGCGAGCCCGCATTGCTGCGCTGGCTCAAGGATCGCCGGATCACCGAGGTCGAATGCCTGGTGCCCGACATCACCGGCAACGCGCGCGGCAAGATCATCCCAGCCGACAAGTTCTCGCACGACTACGGCACGCGGTTGCCGGAAGGCATCTTCGCCACGACGGTCACCGGCGACTATCCCGACGATTATTACGATCTGATTTCGCCTTCCGACGCCGACATGCTGCTGCGTCCGGACCCGGATACCGTGCGCCTGGTGCCCTGGGCCACCGATCCGACCGCGCAGATCATCCACGACTGCTACACCAAGACCGGCGAACGCCATGAATTGGCGCCGCGCAACGTGCTCAAGCGCGTGCTCGACGCCTATGAGGCGCTGGGCCTGCGGCCGGTGGTCGCGCCGGAGGTCGAATTCTTCCTCGTGCAGAAGAATACCGACCCGGATTTCCCGCTGCAGCCGCCCGCCGGGCGCTCGGGACGGCCGGAAACCGCGCGCCAGTCGTATTCGATCGATGCAGTCAACGAGTTCGACCCGATCCTCGACCTGATGTACGACTACAGCGATGCCATGGAACTGGACGTGGATACGCTGATCCACGAATCCGGCGCGGCGCAGTTGGAAGTCAATCTCATCCATGCCGACGCCATGTCGCGCGCCGACCAGGTGTTCCTGTTCAAGCGGATGATGCGCGAGGCCGCCATGCGCCACGGCGTGTATGCGACCTTCCTCGCCAAGCCGATGGAGAACGAGCCCGGCAGTGCGATGCACATCCACCAGAGTCTGGTCGATATCAAGACCGGGCGGAATGTGTTCGCCGGCAAGGGCGAGGGCAAGCACAGCAAGATCTTCGAACACTACCTCGGCGGCTTGCAGAAATACGTGCCGATGGCGATGGCCTTCTTCGCCCCGAACGTGAATTCCTATCGCCGGCTGGCGCTGGGCCAGGTCGCGCCGATCAACGTGCAGTGGGGCTACGACAACCGCACCTGCGGCCTGCGCGTGCCGATGGATACGCCGGAGAACACGCGCGTCGAAAGCCGTTTCGCGGGTTCCGACGCCAATCCGTACCTGGCGATGGCCGGTACGCTGGCCTGCGGCCTGTTCGGCATCCGCGAGAAGCTGCAACCGACCGCGCCGCTGACCATCAGTGCGCAGGATGTGGGCTTCGAGCTGCCGCGTTCCCTGGGCGAGTCGCTGGACCAGTTGGAAAGCTGCACGATGCTGCACGACCTGATGGGCGCGCGTTTCGTGCGTGCGTACATCTCGGTCAAGCGCAAGGAATACGAAACCTTCTTCCGGGTGATCAGTTCGTGGGAACGCGAGTTCCTGCTGCTGAACGTCTGATTTCCGCCACATCGCATTGCCATTCCACCGGAACCACCATGGATAAAGCTGAACTCGTCCACCTGCAGCAGCTCGACGCCGCGCATCACCTGCATCCGTTCAACGACAACGCGGCGCTGGCGAAGAAAGGCACGCGCATCCTGACCCGGGGCGAGGGCGCCTATGTCTGGGACGCCAACGGCAACAAACTGCTCGACGCCTTCGCGGGCCTGTGGTGCGTGAACGTCGGCTATGGCCGCAGGGAGCTGGGCGAGGCGGCATCGCGGCAGATGATCGAGCTGGCCTACTACAACAGCTTCTTCCAGTGCACGGTGGAGCCGACGGTCCTGCTGTCGGCCAAGCTTGCGGAACTCACGCCGGCCGATCTCAACCACGCCTTCTTCACCAATTCCGGTTCCGAGGCCAACGACACCATCCTGCGGCTCGTCCGCCACTTCTGGGCGGTGCAGGACAAGCCGGGGAAGAACATCTTCATCGGCCGCCACAACGGCTATCACGGCACCACGATGGCCGGCGCCAGCCTCGGCGGCATGGCCGGTATGCACAAGCAGGGCGGGCTGCCGATTCCCGACATCCACCATATCGATCCACCGTTCTGGTTCGCCGATGGCGGCGATCTGTCGCCCGACGAGTACGGCCTGGTCGCCGCGCGCCGGTTGGAACAGAAGATTCTCGAACTGGGACCCGACCGGGTCGCCGCCTTCATCGGCGAGCCGATCATGGGTGCGATCGGCGTGTACATCCCGCCGATGACCTACTGGCCGGAGATCGAGCGGATCTGCCGCAAGTACGACGTGCTGCTGGTCGCCGACGAAGTGATCTGCGGCTTCGGCCGCACCGGCGAATGGTTCGGTGCGGACTATTTCGGTTTCACTCCCGACGTGATGACGCTCGCCAAGGGCATCACGTCCGGTTATATCCCGCTCGGCGCGGCCATGTTCAACGACCGCGTCGCCGGTGTGCTGAAGGAGCAGGGCGGGGAGCTGGCGCACGGCTGCACCTATTCCGGTCATCCGGTCTGCACCGCGGTCGCGCTGGAGAACATCCGCATCCTGCAGGAAGAGGGCATCGTCGACCGGGCGCGGAACGACATCGCGCCGTATCTGGCGCAGCGCTGGGCCGAACTGGGCGAACACCCGCTGGTCGGAGAGGCGCGCATCGCCGGCATGGTCGGTGCGCTGGAACTGGTTCCGGACAAGGGCAAGCGCGCTTTCTTCGAGGAGCGGGGCAGCGTTGGCGTGCTCTGCCGGGACATGGCCCTGAAGAACGGCCTCATTCTGCGCGCCACCTATGATTCAATGCTGTTGTCGCCGCCGCTGATCATCACCCGCGCGCAGGTCGACGAACTGTTCGAGAAAACCTGGAAGTCGCTGAACGAAACCGCCGCTGCACTGTAGATGCAGCGACAGGCCGCAGCCGTTAATCTGTCGAGGATGCCACCGTCACGCCACACCATTGACGCCCTACCGGGCAAAGGGATATCACGATGAAACTGCGAGTGTTGGGGCTTTCCATCGCCGTCTGTCTGTTGGCCGCCTGCGGCGGCAAATCCGACAGCGGCGCCGCGTCCGGCGACGGCAAGTCGGGCGGCGACGACGACAAGACCTTGAACGTCTACAACTGGTCGGACTACATCGCCGAAACCACCATCCCGGACTTCGAGAAGAAGAGCGGCGTGAAGGTGGTCTACGACGTCTTCGACAGCAACGAGATGGTCGAGACCAAGCTGCTCGCGGGCTCCAGCGGTTACGACATCGTCGTGCCCACGCTGAACTTCCTCGGCCGACAGATCCAGGCCGGCGTGTTCCAGAAGCTGGACAAGTCGAAGATTCCGAATCTGGCCAACCTCGATCCGGAGATGATGAAGCGCATCGCGCTGCAGGATCCGGGCAACGAATACGCCGTGCCGTACCTGTGGGGCACCACCGGCATCGGTTACAACGTCGACAAGGTCACGGCCGCTTTCGGCAACACGGATGTCACCAACAGCTGGGACCTGGTGTTCAAGCCGGAAAACATCGCCAAGCTCAAGGGCTGCGGCGTGACCCTCCTCGATACGCCTTCGGAACTGATCCCGATCGCGCTGAACTACCTCGGTGAAGATCCCAACAGCCAGGATCCGGCAGTGATCGACAAGGCGGCGGCGCTGCTGAAGACGATCCGTCCCTACGTCACCAACTTCCATTCCTCGCAATACATCGATTCGATGGCCACCGGCAACACCTGCCTGGTGGTCGGCTGGTCCGGCGACATCATCCAGGCGCGCGACCGCGCCGAAGAAGCGAAGAACGGCGTGAAGATCGGCTATTCCATCCCGAAGGAAGGCGCGCCGATGTGGTTCGACATGCTGGCGATCCCGAAGGACGCCAAGCATGTCGAGAGCGCGAATGCGTTCATCAACCACCTGCTCGAGCCGCAGGTGGCCGCCAACAACACCAACTTCGTCAGCTACCCGAACGCCATTCCGAAATCGACGCCGCTGGTCGACAAGGACATCAGCGGCGATCCGACGATCTACCCGCCGCCGGATGTCGCCGCGAAACTCTTCACCTACGCGATCATCCCGCCCGACGTGGATCGCCAGTACACGCGGATCTGGACCCAGCTCAAGACCGGTCGCTGATACATCGCCCCGGGGCAGGCAGCGATGCCTGCCCCGAGCTGCATTCCGAGCCGCATTCGAGGGAACCCCATGGCCGCAGTCGCCAACGAAAAACCGCACAACGGCGCTCCTGCCGCTCCCAAGGCCACGGTCGAGGATTACCTGCGCATCGTCGATGTCCGCAAGGAATTCGACGGTTTCGTCGCGGTCGACGACACCAACCTGTCGATCCGCAAGGGTGAGATCTTCGCGTTGCTGGGCGGTTCCGGCTGCGGCAAATCGACGTTGCTGCGCTGCCTCGGCGGCTTCGAGAAACCCACCTCCGGCAAGATCTATCTCGACGGCCAGGTGATGAACGATCTGCCGCCGTACGAACGCCCGATCAACATGATGTTCCAGTCCTATGCGCTGTTTCCGCATATGACCGTCGAACAGAACATCGCCTTCGGGCTGAAGCAGGACGGTCTGGGCAAAGAGGCCATCGCCAAGCGCGTCGAGGACATGCTCAACCTGGTGCAACTGGGCAAACTCGCCAAGCGCAAGCCGCATCAGCTCTCCGGCGGCCAGCAGCAGCGCGTCGCCCTTGCGCGCTCGTTGGCCAAGGGCCCCAAGCTGTTGCTGCTCGACGAACCGATGGGCGCGCTCGACAAGAAACTGCGCTCGAAGATGCAGCTCGAACTGGTCGATATCATCGAGAAGTCGGGCGTGACCTGCGTGATGGTCACCCACGACCAGGAAGAGGCGATGACCATGGCCACGCGCATCGCGCTGATGGATGCCGGCCGGATCCGCCAGGTCGGCACGCCCGACGAAATCTACGAATCGCCGACCAGCCGTTTCGCCGCCGAATTCATCGGTTCGATCAACATGTTCGACGGACGCATCGACGAGGACAAGGCCGACTACATCACCATCCTGTCGCCGTCGCTGCCGGTGCCGATCTACGTCGGCCACGGCGTTTCCGGCTTCGAAGGACAGGAAGTGGGCTACGGCGTGCGCCCCGAAAAGCTGACGATCAGCAAGGAAGAACCGACGCAGCAGTACAACAAGGCGCAGGGCAAGATCGAGGATATCGCCTATTTCGGCAGTCACTCGGTCTTCCATGTCCGCCTGCCGACCGGTTACAAGGTCATGGCCAATTTCGCCAACCAGCAGCGCTGGGCCAGCGAGGGCATGACCTGGGGCGACAGTGTCTGGGTGTCGTGGGGCGACAACGAAGGCGTGGTGCTCACGTCATGAATCTCCGATCGCTGAAGAAGTTCCTGCCGGGATCGCGCTGGGGCGTCATCGCGGTCCCGTACTTCTGGCTGCTGCTGTTCTTCGCGGTCCCGTTCCTGATCGTGCTGAAGATCTCGTTCGCCAAGCTGGCGATCGCGCAGCCGCCGTACACGCCGATCCTGGAGTTCGTGCAGAGCGAAGTGCTGCTCAAGCTCAACCTCACCAATTACACGGTGCTGTTCTCGGACTCGCAGTATCTGCTGGCGTATGCCAGCTCACTGAAGATCGCGGCGATCTCGACCCTGTTCACGCTGTTGATCGGCTATCCGATGGCCTACGTCATCTCGCGCCTGTCGCCGTCCGCGCGCAACATCGCGATGATGCTGGTGGTGCTGCCGTCGTGGACATCGTTCCTGATCCGCGTCTATGCCTGGATCGGCATCCTCGACAGCAACGGCCTGCTCAACAGCCTGCTGATGAAGATCGGATTGATCGACGCGCCATTGCACATCCTCAACACGCCGCTCGCGGCCTACATCGGCATCGTCTACTGCTATCTGCCGTTCATGGTCCTGCCGCTGTACTCCAACCTGCTCAAATTCGACCACCGCCTGCTGGAAGCCGCCTACGACCTCGGCGCCAAGCCGTGGAAGGCCTTCCTGAAGATCACCTTGCCGATGTCGCGCTCCGGCATCATCGCCGGCTGCATGCTGGTGATGATTCCCGCGATCGGCGAGTTCGTCATTCCCGAAATGCTCGGCGGCCCGGATACGTTGATGATCGGTCGCGTGCTGTGGAGCGAGTTCTTCAACAACCGCGACTGGCCGGTGGCGTCGGCGGTCGCGATCGTCATGCTGGTCATGCTGCTCATCCCGATCCTGATCTTCAACCGCGTCCAGCAGAAAGAGCTGGAAGGGCGGCTGGCATGAGCGGTACCAACATGCAGGGCAATCGCGCGATCCGCTGGACGGTCCTGGGCCTGGGCTTCGCATTCCTCTATCTCCCGATCCTGATCCTGATCGTCTACTCCTTCAACGAATCCCGGCTGGCCTCGGTGTGGTCAGGCTTTTCGTTCAAATGGTACGGCGAACTGATGCGCGACCGTTCGATGCTGGACGCCGCATGGGTCAGTCTGAAAGTGGCGTTCTGGACCGCGACCGCTGCGGTCGTGCTCGGCACGATGGCGGCGCTGGCGATGACCCGCATGCGCCATTTCCCGACCAAGACCATGTTCGGCGCGATGATCACCGCGCCGCTGGTGATGCCGGAAGTGATCACCGGCCTGTCGATCCTGCTGATGCTGGTGTCGATGGGTGGCCTGATCGGAATCGCGCCGAAAGGCGTGGTCGCGATCTGGGTCGCGCACGTGACCTTCACGCTGGCGTTCGTGACCGTGGTGGTGTCTTCGCGACTCGCGGAACTCGACAAATCGCTGGAAGAAGCCGCGATGGATCTCGGCGCCAACCGGATCAAGGTGTTCTTCCTGATCACGCTGCCGATCATCGCCCCCGCGCTGGTATCGGGCTGGCTGCTGGCGTTCACGCTGTCGCTGGACGACGTGGTGATCGCCAGCTTCGTCGCCGGCCCGAACTCGACCACGCTGCCGATGAAGGTGTTCTCGTCGGTCCGTCTGGGCCTCAGCCCCAAGATCAATGCGCTGGCGACCCTGATGGTGCTGGCGGTGTCGTTCGCGGCGGTGACCGGCTGGTGGCTGATGTACCGCGAGGAGAAACGCAGGCAGCGCGATATCCAGCTCGCCATTCAAGACAACACCTGAGGTGAAAACATGACGGTGCGATTGATCCATCCATGGACCGGCGAGATCGACTACACCTACGACTACATCGGCGAGTCCGAGGTCGAACGTGTGCTTCAATCCGCCGCACAGGCGGCCCCCGGATGGGCCGCGCGCAGTCTCGATGAACGTGGTGGGCTGATCCGCGCGGTCGCCGCGCGGCTGCGGGAACAGCGTGATGCCATCGCTGCGGTCATGACCGCCGACATGGGCAAGCTGCGCCGGGAAGCGCTGGTCGAAATCGAAAAATCCGCGTCCGCCTGCGAATACTACGCGGACCATGCCATCGATTATCTGCGCGACGGCATGATCGCCACCGAAGCGCATCGCAGCTACGTCACCTACGAACCGCTGGGCTGCATTTTCGCGGTGATGCCGTGGAATTTTCCGGTCTGGCAGGTGTTCCGTTTCCTCGCGCCGGGGCTGATGGCGGGCAATGTCGCGGTGCTCAAGCATGCGACCAACGTGCCGCGCTGCGCGGACGCCATCGCCGGCGTGCTGCGCGATGCCGGGATTCCCGACGGCGTGTTCGGCGTGCTGCACATCGACAATGCACTGGCCGCCAGGGTGATCGCCGATCCCCGCGTGAAGGCCGTGACCCTGACCGGCAGCGAACGCGCCGGCAGCGCGGTCGCCTCGACGGCCGGCAAGCATTTGAAGAAATGCGTGATGGAACTCGGCGGCAGCGACCCGTTCGTGGTGCTCGACGATGCCGATCTGGACGCGACCATCCCCGCCGCTGTCGCTTCGCGCTTCGGCAATGCGGGGCAGACCTGTATCGCCGCCAAGCGCTTCATCGTCACGCCGGGGATTGCCGAAGCGTTCGTCGCCCGTTTCGTCGAAGCGGCCGGCAAGCTCGCCGTCGGCGATCCGGATCTCGACGCCACCACGCTCGCGCCGATGGCCCGTGCGGACCTGCGCGACGAAGTGCACGATCAAGTGCAGCGCAGCGTCGCGGCGGGCGCGAAACTCCTGCTCGGCGGCACGCCGGGGCAGGGCGGCTCGCACTACCCGGCGACCATCCTCGATCATGTCGTGCCCGGCATGCCCGCCTATCACGACGAACTGTTCGGGCCCGCCGCCAGCATCCTGCGCGCCCGGGACGACGACGATGCCGTGCGCATCGCCAACGACACCGACTTCGGTCTCGGCGCCAGCGTCTGGACCACGGACAAGGCGCGCGGCGAAGCGGTCGCGCGTCGTCTGCAGGCCGGCGCCACGTTCGTCAACGCGATCGTGCGCAGCGATGTGCGATTGCCGTTCGGCGGAACGAAGAACTCGGGCTTCGGCAGGGAACTCGCCGAGCACGGCATCCACGAATTCATGAACATCAAGACGGTGTATGTCGCGGGTTGACGACCAGGAACGATCCTTTGCATGCGTTGACGAGAAGAACAGAAACCGCTGGCCGATGCATCGGGCCGGGACGCCATCGCCCAACCCGGCTGCGGGCCGCACCGCAAGAATGAAGAATGTCTTGACCCATGGATGAACCAATGGTCCCTGCCGGCGTAGAAACCGGCAAGCGCGATATCGATATCTGGCTGATCTATTACGACGAGATCGTCGACGAGGATCAACTTGTCATGCTCCGCGCGTTGCTCAATGCGGAAGAAGTGGACAAGGAAGGTCGATTCTTCTTCGCCGACGACCGCAAACGCTATCTGGTCACGCGCGCAGCGGTGCGCATGCTGTTGTCGCGTTACGCACCGGTCGCACCGGAGTGTTGGGAATTCTCCAGGAACGCATACGGCCGACCGGAGATCGCCAACGCGGTGGATGAGGTGCGTGGCCTGTCCTTCAATATCTCGCATACGCGCGGGCTCATCGCGCTGGCGGTGGGTCGTGGCCGGGAATTTGGCGTGGACGTCGAAAACGTCGCGGTGCGGAGCCCATCGATCGGCATCGCGGAACGCTTTTTCTCCCCCACCGAAGTCGCGGAACTGTCTTGCGTTCCGACGGAACGACAGCTGGATCGCTTTTTCGAATACTGGACCTTCAAGGAATCGTACATCAAGGCGCGCGGCATGGGGCTTTCGCTGCCCCTGGACCGTTTCAGCTTCGATTTTCCGCATCATGACGCGGTGCGGATCAGCATCCAGCCCGACCTGGACGACCATGCCGGGCGCTGGAGCTTCTGGCAGTGCCGGCCGACGGTCGATTACGTGATGGCGATCTGCGCCGAGCGCAACGCCGGCGCATCACCCACGATCTCGATGCGTAAATTCACCCCACTGGCCAGTGAGGTGCAACTGGTGCCTGAATTCCTGAAAACATCGGATTTCCATCCCGGTCGTGCCGCCCAGGCCTTTTCGCCGGAAACCTGATGCCCTTGTCCTAACTGCCGAGCATCATCGCCGCGAAGCGCTGCGCGATGACCGGGTCCAGGCCATGGGCCGCCGGGTCGATCGCGAAACGCATCGCCAGATCGGACACTTTCGCGAATTCATCCGGATTCTGCGCGCAATGCTGCAGCAGATCGCGCGTCTGCTGTTCCAGTTCCTGGCTCGCAGCGAGCCAGCGCGGGTCGAACCTCGGCAACCGCGAGAACGATTCCGCCGGCAGGGCATCGGCCTGCCACTGAAACCGCAGTTGACTGCCATCGTGACGTGCGAGCAGGGGCAGATCCATCCCGGTGGTGACGTGCACTTCGGGCAGGAATTGCAGGCCCTGTTTCCACTTCAAGGCATCGCCGCTGTGCGGTGCATTGCTGAGCCATGCGCTCGGGTCCATACGCAGATCGAACCAGAACAGCACGCCCCCTGCGGTGCCCGGGGCGATGGCACGGATGGCCAGTTCTTTTCCAGCGGGCGTGGGGCCATCCGTCGAGAAATCGAAATCGAACACATCGAACGGAGCGCTGAGCGCGCGATAGGGCAACGTGCCGGCGTCGACATTGATGAAGGAAGGCGAGAATCGATACGGATTCAGCAGATTGGCGTCGATATCCATGATCCGATCCAGGCGGTACTCGATCAACATCGCCCGGATCCGGGCGCCGGCCGGAAGGAATCGCGCATGCGCGTCGAGCAGGTGCTCGCGGGCATGCGCCAGGAAATGCAGGATGCCTTCGCCGATCAGGCTGCAGTCGAACGCATCGAACAGCGCCAAGTCGGCGCGCTCGTCGATATCTTCGGGAACAGCGAGGTTGTGACAGTCCTTGTCGAGGAGTGCGATCCGGCTTTCAAGTCCCACGCGCTTGATCGCGTCCCGGCCAACGGCACGGATCGCAGCCTGCGTTTCGGTCCCGACGACGCGCTCGACGCCCGCGCGCACCGCGAGCGTCGCGAGCAGTCCGCAGCCTGCGCCGATGTTCAGCGCGGTGCGCGCCGGATGCAGCGCCCGGGAAGCGATGAGCGCTTTCCCGTAGGCATCGTAACGCCGCTGATCGCCGAGTGTCGGGATGAACCATGCGGGCACATTCCGTGCATGCAACTCTTTGGGTGCAGGCTGGGCCTGCACGTACAGTCGCGTCTCGTCGATCCGGATCCTGACCGGCAGCGATTGCATGGGCTGCACATCGATCGGGTCGGTGTATTGAACCGCCGGTTTGATGCACTGCAACTCGCTTCCCGGTGCATTGCCGAGTCGCGCCACGCCCAGGTCCAGATCGAACCAGTAGACGATGGCATCCACCTGTCCGGCACGAACGACCGGCAGTTCCACCTGCAGATGCTGTTCCTTGAAATCGACGAAATCGATTTCCCCGACCTGGATCGGGGTGGTGAGCGCATTCCAGAACGTCGCATCCAGCTCGAGCGCCTGCGGGTAAAGACTCCACCGTAGCCGATCGAGTTCGGGGAGTGGAACATCGGCCGACGGGTATTGCCATTGGATCGCCATGGCGAAAAGGGTTGCGCGCGCGGGCAGAACACGGGTCGGCTTGCCGGCCGCACTGGCCTGGTGACGGCGGATCGCCTTGACGATTCCCGTGCCCAACAACGAGTGGTCGATACGCGGGAATACAAGGACGTCGTAACCGCCTTCATCGCGCTGATTGCCATCGGGACCCTCGATATCGATCCCTTGCACGAAGGCTTCGAAGGAAGCGCGCCGCTCTTCTGGCGTGCGATCCTTCAAATCGGCGCCGTGTCGCTCCTGCCATGGCAACAGGAAATGTTTTTGAACCATGCCGGCGGTGATCCGCGCATCCAGTGCGTAAGACTCGGCGCACAATACTTGCGCTGCACCATGATGCAGTGCGCGCAATCCGAAGACGCCCAGTTCGCTGCCGCAGAAAAGCACGCTGTCGCCCGCCAATGCCGAGAGTGCGCTGTCCCAGGCCTTGAGCCATTCGGGATCCTCCAGGCGCGCGATGCACTGCCTGGGCGACTGTTGGTTGCCGTAGCGCGACAGGTGCTGTCCGAGGCCTTCGACGCGGAAGGGTGCGGTCGCCTCGGGCAGGGATGGATCGTCCAGCATCGCGGGATCGAATCGTGCCTCGGGGCGGGGCATGACTTCGGTTACGGACTCCACGGCCGTATCGGGGTCCAGGGTTTGCTTCAGTATCGAATCCTTGCGGAGACGCGTCTCCAATTGCTGGATCCGCTGCGTCAGGTCGGCGTCCCCCGGCGCGCGGTCCAGCGCTTTGCGGTAGGCGATGAGTGCAGGTTTGTTTTCGCCCAGTCGCTCCCGGGCTTCTCCTTCCAACAGGAAACCCTCGACACGCTCCGGTGCCAGTGCGGCAAACCGGACTGCTTCGGCTAGCGCTTCGGCGGGCGCTTCCAGTCGAAGGCAGATGCGGGTGCGCTCGAGCCGTGCGTCCAGATTGTCCGGTGACAGCGCGATCAGGTGATCGAAAGAAACCAGGGCATCCTGGAGCCTGTCTTCCTTCAGACTCGCCTGCGCCAGCTGTTCCACCCATACGGTCGCCTGCTGCAGGATGTCGGGCGGTACACGCGCCATCATCGCTTTCATGTATTCGGGGTCGCCCGAGTCGAGCGCAGCGCCGAGTTCCTCACTCCAATCTTTCATTTTCCGACCTGTGCAGAATGCCCGGCCGCGCCGTACGCTCACCCGGGGGGTATCCAGGGCAAACCCGACGACCTTCGGGCAGAGGATTACGATTGCTTTCGATCATCTCCACTTGCCGGCACCACCCGGATGCACAAGCGGACGCTCATCGCGGTTGGTTGCGCTGGCGAGGAACGGCGATGGTTGGTCCAGGCGTGCGGTCGAACGACGTCGGCTTTCGAATCCGGCAGCATTGCGATCCCTGGCACGACAGCATGGATACGGCCAGCGCGGCCGATATCGTCGACTCCTTCATATGCAGCATCCGTTCCGGATACTAACATTCGGTCATGTATCCATGATCACGGTGGTGCCGAGGCAGCGGAGTCCGTGCATGCGACTGCAGCGCATCTTTGCTTCAGCGCCATCATTGACAACGCTATCGCGACATTTGTCATTCGGCCGGGCACGTATGGCAATGGTCGCCACGACAGCTGATGACCGGCTTGGCCCATCCCGCATTCCGCGCACTGGCCGGCGGTGACAACGCTGTCGGAACAGGCTTGCTCGAACATCGGCAAAGAAACCGATCATGCAAAGTCCGGCCCCGGTCGGATTCATGGCGGCAGGCGCAGGCACGAAAAGATGCGATTGTGCTTCGGGTATCCACGTGCTCTTCATGAGTTTCATTCCGAGTCCCGACGCGAAATGCGTGTTATTTCGTGATTGGCGTCCACCATGGGGTTAAATAAAAGTTAATTCTTGCGATAAAACAAGTCGTTCCCGGCGTGAATCGCGCTGATAGTCGTTCCGCTACGACTCGACGGCACCCGGAACGCATTCTTCAGACCGCGCGCTCCAGCCATTCTGATTGGACCGGCTTTGAACAGCATCGTCGAGGCGTGTCCGGCATTGCTTACGTATACCGTTTGACTCGACAGTAGGGTGTTGTTATGTTCCTGCAACGTTCACGTATAACAATATGCGCGAACGATATATGCCGGTGATGGTTGAAGCACAGTGATTGTGCGACGTCAGGGGACGATGCCGGCAATGTCAAGTGGAAATGACGATTCATGGACAGTCAAAGGGGAAGTGAAGGGTAATGGATGCTCGAGTCGAGGGGTGGATGGTGCTCAGGACCAGGAGCCGCCATGAACATTTGGTCGAGTCTTGCCTGCAGCGCAAATCGATCAAAGCGTACCTACCCAAGCATAAAGTGACCCGCCGCTGGAAAGATCGCAGGCGCGTGGTCGAGTTGCCGTTGTTTCCCGGCTACGTGTTCGTACAGCCGAGCGCCGATCAATACGCCGACATGCGCTACATCCGCGGATCGTGCGGGCTCGTGCTCATCGGCAACCAGCCGGCCACGATGCCCGAAAAGGACCTGCAGGCCGTGAAGATCCTTGTCGGCAGTGGCGCCGACCTGAAGTTGGATATGAATATCGTGGTCGGGCAGCGCGTGAAAGTCGTCTCGGGCCCGTTCGCCGGCGCAGAAGGCGAGCTCGTCAAGGTCAAGAGTCAGGAAAGGCTGGTGATCAACGCGCATTTGTTGGGCAGCAGCGTGAGTGTGGAAGTAGGCAGGGACATGGTATCCATCGGATAGCGCATGGCCCCTGTCCTGCGTTTGTCCTGAAAAAGGCCGCCAGATCGTTTGATCCGGTGATGGACACTCGAAACCCGAGCGATATCCGAATCAGTTGTGCAGCCGATGGTTTTCTGTGTGGTTTGCGAATAGCCCATTTGATTTCCGAAGGATGAGCCAAGCCGTCTGAAGCAATGCGCTTCCGGGCACGGCATGAAATCGAAGGCGGTAGTGGAAGTGACGTTTAGGGATGTAACGCCACGGGGCGGAGCCATGCAAAAAAGGCTCTTTTCGCCAGGCATGATCATCGCTGCCGGCGACCCTCGAGACCGGAAACACCGGAACCGTGGTGCACGCCATGCGGCGCGCCCGTCGCCGCCGGGAAGTCCGCAGCGCCGTTGCGGTGTTTGCGGTTCATGAAGGATCCATAGCAAGAGCAAGTGCGCATCATCTTTTTCGCCGCGTGCGCGGAATATCCGCGTCGTCGTCATGGACAGAGTACTGGGCGATCGTATGTCTGAAGCCTTATCCACCTTCGATCGGACCTGCCGGCTCATCGTTGGCCGTCTGGAACAATGTTTCGGCGAGGCGCAGCGCGTTTCGGAGGCGGATGCATGCTTGTCGCCGCTGGAACTCGGCGCCGACGATGCGCTTCGCGACGCGCTCGCGTCGCTCGATATCGCTGTCGATGGCGAAATGGCGTGCCTGGTGAATGCATGCCGCCTGGCGCTTCGAGCGTCTTTCGACGAGCCGCTTTCGGACGATCTGGGGTTGCTGTCCCAGCACCAATGGGCCCGTTACGGAAAAGGCAAGCGCAATGCCGCCGCACCGGTCCATGTGCTTGCGTCGTGGCAGCAACGATTGCAGCAGCTTGCCGATGCCGCAGGGGACAGCACGTTGCTGTGCCTGCTCGGGCATTCCGAGCCGGCGAGCGGCGCTGCGGGGGCTTCAACCTACATTCCCGGCAAGAACCCGGCCGCGACTTCGCTTGCGACGGCGTATCCGATCAGTGCCGATGCATTCGTCGTTCTGGCGGCTTCCGTGGGCCTGTTCTGCGATGAGCCGCCGCCGTTCGAGAAAAACGCGGAAACGATATGCGACCGCGTCCTGTATCGACTCGGCAGGCGCGAGTATACGGTCCGCTTCGCGCGCCCGACGGATATCGATGCGCTCGAAAGACTCGAGGATCTGTGCTGGATTCCGCAGTTGCGCACGTCGAGGGAGCACCTGCTGGCGCGCATACGGGCATTTCCCCAGGGACAGTTCGCGCTGGAGATCGGCGGCGAAGTCAAAGGCGTCATCTACAGCCAGCGGATCCACGACGAAGCCGATCTGTTCCGGCAAGACATGGACACCGTGCATCGGCTGCACGATCCAGCAGGCAATGTGGTGCAACTGCTGGCGGTCAACATCGACCCCGACAGCCAGAATCTGGCCTGCGGCGATCAACTGCTCGAATTCATGCTGCAGCGATCGAGCCTGCAGCAGGGCGTGAGGAAGATCGTCGCGGTGACCCTGTGCAAGAACTTCAGCGCGGAGCAAGGGCTGAAGTTCGAGGAGTATGTCACCGGCCCCGGTAAGGATTGCGATCGCGTGCTTCATTTCCATCACGCGCATGGTGCCGGGATCACGGCCGTTCTTCCCGGCTACCGTCCAAGGGACCTGGCCAATCAAGGCAATGGCGTACTGGTCGAATACGATCTTGCGCAGCGCAGGCAATGCCGGCTGTCGCGAAAGGCACTGGCGCCTACGACCGCAGCAGCCGTAGCCGACACGACCGACGCGCGACGTTTCATCCTGGAGACCATCTCCGCGCTGATTGACGAGGCGCATTCGATCGATCCCGAGCGGCCGTTGATGGAATCCGGACTGGATTCGGCCGGTCTGCTCGCGCTGAAACCGAGGCTCGAAACCCATTTCGGCAAGCGACTCAAGCCGTCGTTCTTCTTCACCTTCAATACACCGCAAAAAATCGTCGACTTCTTCTGTGCCGGAACCCAAGTTCCGGCACAGGGCGGGATCGAGCCCTCGCGGAACCGGAAGGGCGCATCGATCGCCGATGATACGGCGGCGTCGAAGACGGAGGACGGGGCCGGCCCATACCACGAATCCGATATCGCGATCGTCGGGCTTGCCTGTCGCCTGCCGCATGGGATCGACGATCTGGACGGACTGTGGGACGTCCTGGAGTCGCAGCGGGACGTGATCGCCGGGTATCCGGCAACACGCGGACCCTGGCCGCACGGTGGCGGCATCGAGCGCGGCGGTTTCCTGATCGACGGCGAATGCTTCGACGCATCTTTTTTCAGGATGTCGCCGAGCGAAGCGGAAGTGACCGACCCGCAGCAGCGGCTGCTCTCCGAAGTCTCGTGGGCGTGTTTCGAGGATGCCTGCGTGGTGCCCGCCACGCTGCGGGGCACGGACACCGGCGTTTTCGTGGGCGCGAGCAACAGCGACTACGCCCATCTGCTGCAGGACATCGGCGCCGAGGTGGAGGCGCACAGCGCTGTCGGCAATTCGCTGGCGGTGCTCGCGAACAGACTCTCGTATTTCTACGATTTCCATGGGCCGAGCCTGCTCATCGACACCGCCTGCTCGTCATCGATGGTTGCGCTGCATTCCGCGGTGCAATCGCTGCGGGCCGGCGACTGCCGGATCGCGCTGGTCGGTGGCGTGAATTTCATCTGCAATCCGCGGATTTCGCTTGCCTACCAGAAGGCGGGCATGCTGGCCCCCGATGGCAGATGCAAGGTGTTCGACGATTCGGCCGATGGTTATGTACGGTCCGAAGGCGCGGTGATGCTGCTGTTGAAACCGCTGCGCGACGCCATCGCCGATGGCCATCGCATCCATGCGGTGATCAAAGGAAGCGCCGTCAACCATGGCGGCCAGGCGGCCGGATTGACGGTGCCCAATCCGCAGAGGCAAGCGACGCTGCTGGCGTCCGCGTGGCGCAACGCGCGTGTCGACCCGAGCCGGATCAGTTATCTCGAAGCCCATGGGACCGGCACATCGCTGGGCGATCCCATCGAAATCGAAGGCATGCGAATGGCGTTCGGCGCGGCGCTGTCCGCGACGGCCGGGACGGGCTGCGGCGTCGGATCGGTCAAGAGCAATATCGGTCATCTGGAATCGGCCGCAGGCTTGGCGGGCCTGCTGAAAGTGGTTGCGGCAATGGCGCGTCGCCGCCTGCCTGCGAGCATCCACATCTCCAGGATCAATTCGGAAATCGCGCTGCAAGGCACGTCGCTGCATATCCAGACGACGCCGCAGGAGTGGCATGCGACACAGCCGCGGATTGCCGGTGTCAGCAGCTTCGGTTCCGGCGGTGCGAATGGACATGTCGTCTTGCAGGAATATGTCGCTCCCGCTGCGCTGGACGGTTCCGGTGGAACGGTCGACAGCGCTTTCCCGGATGGGAATCTGTTCGTGCTTTCCGCGATCGACGAGGCCGCGCTGCGTCGCAACGCCCGTGCCGTGATCGACTGGCTGCGCAGCCGTGACTCGTCGCAGCACTTCATCGACGCGCTGCATACGTGGCAGTGCGGACGGACCGCATTCAAATACCGCCTCGCCGTGCATGTGCGCGATTTCGACGAACTGGCGCTCAAATTGCATGCGTGGCTGGAATCGGATGGACGTGAGGTCGGGTTCGCCAAGATCGATGCCTCGGCGCGCGAAGACCATCGCGAATCTTCGCAATGGAGCGAAGCCTTGGCGCGGCGCGATTGGAAGGCGCTCGCGCAGCACTGGCTGCAGGGTTGTCATGGCGAATGGCGGGGCCTGTACGATGCATTGGCGTCCGCGCCGAAATTCCTCAAGCTTCCGGGTTATGCGTTCAGCAAGGATCGGCACTGGGTGCCGGTCCAGCGCATGCTTTCATCGCAGTTCCTGACCCATTCCGCCGATGATATCGGCGTCGAAACGCAATACCTGCAGCCGGTGTGGGAACGCCACGACCTGCCGGATGCCGTCGATGGACAGGCCATCGACGGCATCGAAACCCACGTATTCGTATGGACGACGCACAAGCTCGATGAGCCGGCGTTGCGCGCGGCGCTGCCCGGCTGCCGACTGACGCTTGTCAATGCCGTTGGCGATACGTCCGCTTCGCGCTATGCCTCCCTGGCCAGCCGCTGCTTCGGGTATATCGGCACGCTGCTGCGCGAGAAAAGCTCGACGAAGATCCGCTTCCAGCTGGTCACCGAGGATCGTGGGGACGGCGACTGGATCTTCGGTCTGCGTGGTCTTCTGAAAACCGCGAGCATCGAGGAACCGCGGCTGGACTGGCAGATCATCACGCTGCCGGCGGAGGTCTCGATCGCCGGGCTGCAGGCGCATCTTGCTTCGAATCAGCATGCGTTCGAAAGCGGCGCATCGATCAAATACACGGACACGACGCGACTCGTCCGCCGCTGGGAACAGCTGCCGAAATCGTCCGCTCATGGCGCCCCGGTGAGCCTGCGCTCCGATGGCGCATACCTGATCACCGGTGGCCTCGGTGGGCTCGGGCGTTTGTTCGCCAAACAGATTCTGGATTCGGCGCCGGATGCGCACGTGATCGTCACCGGGCGTTCTGCGGTCGACGATCGCATCGAAGTCGAGGTCGAGTCCTGGGATGCGGGGTCGCGCCTGGAGTATCGGCGCCTGCTGCTGGACAAGCGCGACGATGTCGAGGCATTGATCGCGAGTCTTCGCAGCGACGGCCTGCAGTTGCGCGGTGTCCTGCATTGCGCGGGGCAAGTGGCCGACAATTTCATCGTCAACAAGTCGGCCGATGAATTCGCGCACGTCCTGGCGCCGAAAATCGGCGGTACGCTTTATCTCGATGAAGCCACGCGGGACATCGATCTCGATTTCTTCATGCTGTTCTCGTCGGTCATGTCCGAGACCGGCAATGCCGGGCAGGCGGACTACGCCTGCGCGAACGGCTTCCTGGATCACTACGCCGCATACCGGAACGCGCTGGTCGCGAAAGGGCTGCGTCGCGGGCACAGCGTTTCGATCAACTGGCCCTTGTGGCGCAACGGCGGCATGCAGGTCGATGCGAGCGCGCTTGCGCTGCTCAAGGAAACCCGCGGCATGGTCCCGATGCCGACCACCGTGGGCCTCGAGTTCTTCAAGGCGCAAGACTGGCGCAATGCGCAGCAGGTGCTGATCCTGCACGGCGACTCGCGCCAGTTGCACGAGGAACTGCTGGTCAACACCTCGCGCCACGCATCGCACGCCGGCCATGTCGTCGATGCCGCCGAACTGCTGGCGACCACCACCAGCGCGCTGGCCGCGCTGGTGGCCGAACAATTGAAGCTTCCTGTCGAGAAGCTGGACATCGAAGAAGAGCTGGCGCATTACGGCATCGACTCGATCTTCGTCAACAAGATCAACCTCGCGCTCAGCAGGCATTTCAGCGCGGTATCGAAAACCCTGTTCTTCCAATACCGCACCGTCGCGGAGATCGCCGGGCATCTCGCGCTGCAGTATGCCGAGGAATGCCGGGCATGGACGCTCAAGAAAGCGTCCGCCGCGGCCCTGTCGGCGCTCGCCAATACGACGGTGGGCGGCATCACGCGCGAATCGCACGCGCGGCATCCGGCAGCGCAGGTGGAATCGGGCGACGACGCGATCGCGATCATCGGCATGAGCGGCGTGTTCCCGCAGGCTCCCGATCTCGACGCATATTGGCGGAACCTCGCGGCAGGCAAGGATTGCGTGACGGAAGTGCCGCTCGCCCGCTGGGATATCGACGAATTCTACGAACCCGATGTGCAGCGCGCCATGGCGCAGGGCAAGAGCTATTGCAAGTTCGGCGCCTTCGTGGACGAGTTCGCGCAGTTCGATCCGATGTTTTTCGGGATTTCGCCGCGTGAAGCGGTCAATATCGACCCGCACGAGCGCCTGTTCCTGCAGGAAGCCTGGCGCGCGATGGAGGATGCGGGTTATTCGAGCGACGCCATGCGTCAACGGCATCGGCGGCGCGTCGGCGTATTCGTCGGGGTGACGAAAACCGAGTTCGAATTGAACGGCGCGCACAGCCCGGGGGCCGCTGGCCAGTGGTATCCGCGCACATCGTTCAGTTCGATCGCGAACCGATTGTCGTTCTTCATGGATCTCAGCGGTCCCAGCATGCCGATAGACACGATGTGTTCGTCGTCGTTGACCGCGATCCATACCGCGTGCGAGCAGATCAGGCTCGGTTCGTGCGAGGCGGCGTTCGCCGGCGCGGTCAACCTGTATCTGCATCCATCGGCGTATTACTACCTCAGTTCGCTGCGGATGCTGTCGAGCGACGGACGCTGCCGCAGCTTCGGCGAGAACGGGTCGGGCTTCGTTCCAGGGGAGGGCGCCGCGGTCGTCCTGCTCAAATCCCTGAATCGCGCGGTGGCCGATGGCGACCACGTGCACGGCGTGATCCTGGCGACGCACGTGAACCATGGCGGGCGCACGCATGGCTTCATGGTGCCGAACCCACGCGCACAGGCTGCGCTGATCCGCGAATCCCTCGACAAGGCGGGGGTCAACGCACGCCATGTCAGCTATATCGAGGCGCACGGCACCGGCACCGCGCTCGGCGACCCCATCGAAGTCGAGGGCCTGCAGCAGGCCTTCGCTTTCGACACCGCCGATCGCCAGTTCTGCGCGCTGGGTTCCGCGAAGTCGAATATCGGACACCTCGAAGCGGCGGCTGGCATCGCGGGCTTGCTCAAGGTGCTGCTGCAGATGCGCCACCAGCAGCTCGCACCGACGCTGCACGCGGAAAAGACCAATCCCAATATCCAGTTCGCGTCGGGCTCCTTCGTATTGAACCGCGAGTTGCGCGCGTGGGACAAGCCCGTGGTCGACGGCCGGACATTGCCGCGCATCGCGGGCGTGTCGTCGTTCGGCGCAGGCGGCGTCAACGCGCATGTGCTGGTACAGGAATACGAAACATCGCACCCCGTCTCCGCGGAGCAACCGTCGTCGTACGAAACGCAGGCGTTGATTCCGCTCTCGGCGTTCCGCCCGGAACAGCTCGTCGCCCGGGCACGGCAGTTGCTCGAGTTCACCGGTGCCGATGCGGAGCAATTCGATATCCATCGCATCGCCCATACGCTGCAGGCCGGCCGCGACCCGATGGCGCACCGGGTGGCGTTCATCGTCGATTCCGTCGACGCGCTGCGCTCCGAACTCGAAGCATTCGTCAATGGCCGCATCGGCGGCGCGACCTGCGTGGCCGGTGCGGCCGATCACGGCGGCACGCGCGCGCAGCTGATACAGGACGTCGATGCCTGTCTCGCCGAACATGGCCGCATCGATCTGCGCCGCCTGGCGACGCTGTGGGCGTCCGGTGCGACGGTGGAATGGCAAAGACTCCACCGCGGCAAATCGACGCCGCGACGCCTGAACATGCCCACGTATCCGTTCGCGGCCGACACTTACTGGCGCGGGCGCCTGGCGTCCATCGGCGGGGCGAGCGACGGCAGCGTTTCGTCGATTGCGGCGGTTTCCCGGCCATCGGTGCGGAGCCACGCGCCACCGGATGGGAATGACGTGCTGCATGCCATTCCGGTCTGGCAAACGCTGGACGAGAAGCCGGCGTCGGACATCGAGGTGTTTTCGACGCATGTCGTCTTGCTTTGCGATATCGAAATCCAGGCATCGATGCTTGCTGCGGCGCTCGATCATGGCAATGCGGTGGCGGGCGATAGCCGCTGCGTTGCGTTCACCGCGACCGGAAATGATCCTGCGGAGCGCTATCAGAGCATCGCCTTGCAGTGTTTCGAAGCGCTGCGTGATCTCGCCCGCGATCCGTCGACGGGCAGGACGCTGATCCAGTGCGTGATCCCCAATGGCCATGAAAGCCAGACCTACCGCGGGCTTTCCGCGCTGCTGCGCACGGTCGCGATGGAACAATCGCGCTTTGTCGGGCAGGTGGTCGGTATCGACGCGGACTTCGATGCCGATGCGTTGGCCGCACGACTGCACGGCCTGAAGCATCAGCCGTCGGCGACGCTGGTGCAGTGCCAGCGCGATCACATGCAGGCGCTCGATTGGCAGCCGGTGAAACTCCGCAGCGCTGTCGGATCGGTCTACAAGGACGATGGCGTTTACGTGATCACCGGTGGCCTGGGTGCGCTGGGCCGCGTGTTCGCCGCGAATATCGTCGATCACTGCGCGCATGCGACCATTGTATTGACCGGACGCTCGCCGCCGACCGATGCCATCGTGCAGGACGTGAACAGTCTGCAGCGCGCGCATACGCAGGTCGTCTACATGCAGCTCGATCTGCACGACTCCGGCAGCGTCGAGAGCGCGTTCAACGACCTCGTGTCCCGATATCGGACGATCAACGGCATCATCCATTGCGCCGGGATGATCTCCGACAATCTGCTCGCGAAGAAGAGCACGCAGGATTTCCGTGCGACCCTGCTGCCGAAAGTGACCGGCACCGCCCATCTGGACAATGCGAGCCGGAACCTGGATCTGGATTTCTTCGTGGTCTTCTCGTCGATCGCGAGCGCGATGGGCAGCGTCGGGCAGAGCGACTACGCGGCGGCGAACGGATTCATGGATCACTTCATCCAGTACCGCCGTGAACGCGTCCGTCGCGGAGAGCGCAGCGGCGCCAGCGTGTCGATCAACTGGCCGTACTGGCAGGACGGCGGCATGCGCATCGATGCGACGACGCAGGCGGTGCTGGCGCAGAGTATCGGCATGCAGGCGATGGAGACCGGCGTCGGTCTGTCGGCATTCCATGATTGCGTCGCCATGAATCGCGCGCAGATGGTCGTGGCCCAGGGCGATCCGGCGAAACTCCTCGCGAGGCTTCGCGGCCATGATGTCGTCGAACACGCCGCACCTCCGGTTGCGGCGGCGCATGGCACGCTGACGTTCGACAGGATCCAGAAGGAACTGCGCCTGATGCTGGCGGCGGTGCTGCACGCGCGTCCGGAAGACATCGAGTTGCGCAAGCCGCTGGTCGAGCTCGGGCTGGATTCGGTCCTGGGCACAGAATTCGTGCTCGCGATCAACCAGAAGTTCGCGACAGCGCTGTCGAGCGTCGGAATCTACGATCATCCCAATGTCTTCGCGCTCGCGCAGTATCTCGAAGCCGCGCAGCCCAGGCTGCAGGAACACGCGCATGCGGTGCGCGAACCGCATGCGCAATATGCGGCGCAGGCGGCGCTTTCCCATCGCGACAGCGGAAGGATCGATGCGTACACGTCGCAGGGCGGGTCCGAAAAGCTGGCGGTGATCGGCATGTCCGGCCGTTATCCGCAGGCCGGCAATCTGGAGGAATACTGGCAGAACCTGGCGACCGCGACGAACTCGATCGTCGGGATACCGGATTCGCGCTGGGATGCCGATGCGTACTACGACGCCGATCCGGATGCCGAAGGGAAGATGTATTCCCGGTCGATGGGCATCCTCGACAACGCCGACGCCTTCGATCCGCGCTTCTTCCGCATCGCGCCCCAGGAAGCGCTGTACATGGATCCGGAACAGCGGCTGTTCCTGCAGGAAGGCTACCGTGCGCTGGAGGATGCCGGTTACGTCGGCAGCGATGCCGATGGCCTGAATTGCGGCGTGTATCTCGGCATGGAAAGCAGCGAATACTCCTGGCAGTACGCCACGAGCCCGCGCATTTCCGAAACCATCACCGGCAACCATTCGGCGATCGCGGCGTCGCGCATGTCGTACTTCCTGAATCTCAAGGGCCCCGCGCTTGCGATCGACACGGCGTGCTCTTCGTCGCTGGTCGCAACGCACCTGGCCTGCCAGGCGCTGCGCAGCGGCGAGATCGATCTTGCCCTCGTCGGCGGGGTCAGGCTCTGGCTGAGCCCGGTCACCCATATCGGCATGTGCAAAGCGAGGATGCTGTCGGCGAGCGGGCAGTGCAGGACCTTCGACGACGCCGCCGACGGCATCGTGATGGGAGAGGGCGTGGGTGCCGTCGTGCTCAAGCGCCTGGGCGACGCGGAACGCGATGGCGACGAGATCCATGGCGTTGTCCTCGCTTCCGCGATCAATCAGGACGGCAGGACCAACGGCATCACCGCTCCGAGCATCAAGAGCCAGATCGCGCTCGAAAGCCAGCTCTACCGCGATCACGACATCCATCCCGAAAGCATCAGCTACATCGAAGCGCACGGCACCGGTACGAAACTCGGCGACCCCATCGAACTGGAGGCGCTGGCGACCGTGTTCAGGGCGCAGACCCAGCGCGAGGGTTTCTGCGCGCTCGGATCGGTCAAGACCAATATCGGCCATACCGCCGCCGCGTCGGGCATCGCCAGCCTGCACAAAGTGCTGCTGTGCCTGAAGCATCGCCGCCTGGTGCCGACGTTGAATGTCGAGAACGAGAACCGCCATTTCGATTTCAAGCACTCGCCGTTCTACGTCAACCGCGAAAACAAGGCGTGGCAGCCGGTGCTGGGAGACAAGCGGCGGGCCTGCGTCAGTTCCTTCGGTTTCAGCGGCACGAACGCGCATCTGGTGCTCGAGGAGTACCTGCCGCCGATCCGCATGGACAAGGCGGCGACCGCCCACGATGAGCTGCTGATTGCATTGTCCGCACGCAACCCGGCGCAACTGAAACAGAAGGCACGCGATCTGCTGGCGTTCATCGAGCGCCACGCGCCACCGGTCGGCGAGCCCGAAGCGACGATCGCGAACCGCCTCCCTTCGCTTGCGTACATGCTGCAAGTGGGCCGTGCGGCGATGGAAGAGCGCGCTGGTTTCGTCGTGCGTTCGCTGGACGAATTGAAGGCCGGCCTGCGCACACTGGGCGAAGACGCCATGGATACGGTCGGCGTGCAGCGCGGACGCGTCGTCGAAGACGACGAGACCCTCGGCCTGTGGAACACGGACGAGGATCTGCGGCTGACCCTGGACAAATGGTTGAGCGGGCGGAAGCTGGACAAGCTGCTCGGCCTGTGGGCGAAGGGCGTCGACTTCGAGTGGCGCAAGCTCTATCGCGCTTCGCTGCCGATGCGCATGAGCCTGCCGACGTATCCCTTCGCCGAGGAGCGGTTCTGGATCGCCCGTGGCGACCAGGCGATGCCCGCCGCCGAACGCGAGCAGCCCGTGAGCCGGTTGCATCCGCTCGTGCATCGGAATATTTCCGATCTGGGACGCCAGGCATACCGCACCAGACTCAACGCCGGTGCGTTCTACCTGGACGACCACCGCGTCAATGGCGCCCGGGTGCTGCCTGGCGTCGCCTACCTCGAAATGGCGCGCGCGGCATTGGCGCTCGCGTTGCCCGCAGCCGATGACCGGTTCGTCGAGTTCAGGAATCACGCCTGGATCCAGCCGATCGTGGTCGACGACGACGTCGAGGTCACCGTCACGCTGTTCGACAACAGCGACGACCCGACGGCGGAATACGCGATCGATTACGAGATCACTTCGGAAACCGATGCGACGAGCACCTTGCATTGTCGTGGCTCCCTGCACTGCAGCGCCGCGATGCCCGCGCTCGAGGGCGAGGCATTCGAAAGCGAAGCGTTTGCAAGCGAGTCGCTCGAAAGCATCGATGTCGTCGCGCTGGACGATGCCCTCGACGGCATGCATTACGAGCAGCAGGCGCTGTATGCGCGTTTTGCGGCGCTCGGTCTGCGCTACGGGCCGTCGATGCAGGGCATCGTCGGCCTGAAGACCGACGACGATGAAGTGCTGGCGCTGTTGCAGCTTCCGAACAGCACCGATCCGCAGGCGCAGGCATATGTGCTGCATCCGGCGATCATGGATGCCGCGATGCAGTGCACGATCTGCCTGCTGGCCGGTTTCGGCTCCGCGAGCGCGGCAGCCGCGATGCCCTTCAGTTTCGACACGATGCGCGTCTACGCGGCCACGTCGGCGGACATGCTGGCATGGGTCCGTCCGGCGATGGGCTCCGGCGTATCGGGCCTGCGCAGTTTCGATATCGATGTGATGGATCGCTACGGCACGTCCTGCGTGCAGATCCGCGGTCTCGTCTCGCGCCCGGTCGCCGCGGTCTCGATCGTGTCCGCCGCATCGCAGGGCGGCGGCCGGTCATTGCCGGCATCGATATCGGCCATGCAGAAATCTTCCGGAAACGCCGGGACGGCGACGCTGCGGGCATTGCTCCCGCGATGGAATCCGGTGCTGTTCGGCGACGACACCGTCAGGCCGGCCCCGGGCGAGAAAGTACTGCTGCTCAGCGGCGGCGAACGCGCCTTCGGATGGTTGCGGAGCGCGCTCGTGGACCTGCAGCATTCGCCGATCGCCTCCGATGCATCGATCGAGAGCATCAAGGCCACGCTCGCGGCGCTGTCCTTCGACCATCTGGTCTGGCTGGCGCCGGATCTCTGCGACGACGCTGCCGTGCCCGTCGTCGAAAGCCAGCACGCGGGCGTGCTGACCCTGTTCCGGATCATCAAGGCGTTGACGCAGCTCGACCATTTCGAGCACGAATTGAAGATCACGGTGGTGACCTGCATGACCCAGCGGGTCGACGATGCGGACCCCGTGCTGCCACACCACGCAGGTGTGCACGGCATGATCGGCAGCATCGCCAAGGAAGTGCCGCTGTGGCGCTTCCGGCTGCTCGACATCGAATCCATCGACCGCCTCTCCGCGCGCGAAATCCTTGCGCTGCCGTGGGACGAGCAGGGCAGGGGACTGGCCTGCCGCAACAACGAATGGCACCGGCAGGAGTTCGCCGAAGTCACCCGCATCCCGGCGTCGAATCCCGGTTACAAACACAACGGCGTGTATGTCGTGATCGGCGGCGCCGGTGGGCTCGGCGAGGTCTGGACACGGCACATGGTCCAGCACTTCGACGCCAATGTGATCTGGATCGGCCGGCGTCCGCTCGACGAGCATATCGAAGCGAAACTCGATGACATCATGGCCATGGGCAAGCGTCCGCACTATTTCGCCGCGGATGCGAGCGACGAGTCGGCGCTGGCATCGGTCGTTCGCTGGATCGGCGAGCGTTTCCCGAAGATCGATGGCGTCGTCCATTCGGCGCTGGTGCTGCAGGACCAGAGCGTGCGCAGCATGGACGAAACGGTGTTCCGCCAGAGCCTCGCCGCCAAGGTCGATGTCAGCGTGAACCTGGAACGCGTATTCCGCGGCCACGATCTCGACTTCATGCTGTTCTTCTCGTCGCTTTCGTCGTTCTATCGCGGCGCCGGTCAATCGAACTATTCGGCCGGCTGCACGTTCAAGGACAGCTTCGCGCACAGCATGCGCGCGGCGCACGGCTATCCGGTCAAGATCGTCAATTGGGGCTACTGGGGCAGCGTCGGCATCGTGACCGACGAGTTCTACAAGAAGCGTATGGAAGCACTTGGTTTCGGCTCCATCGAGCCGGAAGAAGCGATGCAGGCACTGCAACAGTTCGTTGCGTCGGAGATGGACCAATTGGCGTTCGCCAAGGTGCTCGCCGACGCCGCGCTGGACGAGATGCTGGTATCGGAGGAGATCCGCTATTACGCGGATTCCGAGAAGTTCAACGAAACATCAAGCGATGTGGTGACTGCGTCATGAATCCACCGAAAACACACGGACAGCACGGTTTCTCCGCCGCCGAGCTGGAGGCCGCGAAACTGCCGGTCGAAGCCGAGCAGCTGGCGTCCACGATCGTCGCCGCGCAGCTGCGCGCGCTGTTCGCCGACGCCAACGGCGAGTGCGCGCCGGCCGAATGCTTCGAGAAGCTCGGGCCGCTGTACCAGCGCTGGCTGGGCGCGACGCTGCGTTACCTCGCGCAGCAGGGACGCCTCGACATCGATGCGGCGACGCAGCGCCACAGGTTCGTCACGATGGCGTCCGTCGACGCCCTGTGGCAGCGTTGGGACGCGGCCAAGCCCGCGTGGCACGACAACGCCAACCATCGCGCCTACCTCACGCTGATCGAAGCGTGCCTGCGCAGCCTGCCGGAGATCCTGACCGACGCGGTGCCCGCGACCGACGTGATGTTCCCGGAATCCTCGATGCACATGGTCGAGGGCATCTACAAGCACAATCTCGTCGCCGATCATTTCAACCGGGTGTTGGGCGAAAGCCTGCGCGCCGCATTGGCCGCGAAGGTCGCGCGCGGCGAGCGCGGCATCCGTCTGCTCGAGATCGGCGCCGGCACCGGCGGCACGACCGCCGCATTGCTGCCGATGCTGCGCGAGTTCGGCGATGCCATCGAGGAATACTGTTACACCGATCTGTCGAAGGCGTTCCTGCTGCATGCGGAGGATGTCTACCAGCCGCAGTTCCCGGCGATCAGGACCGCCATCTTCAATGTCGGCAAACCGCTGGCCGGGCAAGCGGTACCCGCCAACAGCTACGACGTGGTGATCGCCACCAACGTGCTGCACGCGACCTCGAACATGCGCGAGACCATGCGCAATGCGAAAGCGGCGCTGAAGCGCAACGGCCTGCTGCTGGTCAACGAGATCAGCGACTGGTCGTGGTACACGCATTTCACGTTCGGGCTGCTCGAAGGCTGGTGGTTGTACGAGGACGAGAACCTGCGGTTGCCCGGCAGCCCCGGCTTGTCGCCGGCGCAGTGGGAAAGCCTGTTGAAGGCCGAACGCTATTTCGATATCGGATTCCCCGCGAAGGACCAGCACGGGCTGGGCCAGCAGATCATCGTCGCGAGCAGCGACGGCGTCGTGAGGCAGCGTCTGGTCGCCCATGCGCTGCCGCCGAAACCGCCCGCGCGCGCCATGGCTGCGGCTGCCCCGGTCGCAGTCGCACCGGCGGCGGTATCCGTACCGTCCGCGCCGACGCAATCGTCGATCCCGGCGAACGCGGCGGTCACCGACGATGCGGCGCTGCGCCAAGCGTCCATCGCGCTGTTCCGCGACGTGATCGCAGGCGCGCTGAAGATGGATGCGCGCGAAATCGAACCGCACGCGGCGCTCGAAAGCTACGGCCTCGACAGCATCCTGGTCGTCCAGCTGACGACCCATTTCCGCAAACTGTTCCCGAGCGTGCGCAGCACGCTGTTCTTCGAAGTCAAGAGCATCGATGGCCTGGTGCGGCATTTCCTCGACAACGATCGCGAGACGCTGGTCGCTGTCCTTGCGGCGAAAGGCCAGATGCCCGTTGCTGCCGCATCATCCGCACGTCCAGCCGCTCCCGTCGCGCCCGCCACGCTGTCGCCAGGCAGCGAGCAAACCGAACGGCGACGGTTCGCGCCACGCAAGGCGGTGGCGCCGGCGCCGGCGCCGGTCCCGCTCCCGCTCCCCGTCCCGGCTCCGGCCGTGGCTGCGGAAGGACTGAATGTGTTCGACGTGGCGGTGATCGGTTTCAGCGGCCGATTCCCGCAGGCGCAGGACATGGAACAGTTCTGGGAAAACCTGTCTTCGGGCAGGAACTGCGTCACCGAAATTCCCGCCGACCGCTGGAACTGGCAGGATTACTACGATCCGGAGAAAGGCAAGGCCGGCACCAGTTACACCCGGTGGGGCGGATTTCTCGCCGAGATCGACAAATTCGATCCGCTGTTCTTCAAGATCGCTCCGAAGGAAGCCAAACGCCTCGACCCGCAGGAACGGCTGTTTCTAGAAACCAGCTATCACGCGATCGAAGACAGCGGCCACACGCCGGCCACGCTTGCGCCGAACGGAAAGGTCGGCGTCTTCGTCGGGGTGATGAACTCGAGGTACACGGTCCAGCCGCTGTACTACTCGATCGCGAATCGCGTGTCCTTCCTGTTCAATTTCAACGGGCCTTCGTTCGCTGTCGACAGCGCCTGTTCGTCGTCGCTGACCGCGATCCATCTCGCGCTGGAGAGCCTCTACGGCGGCATGTGCGATACGGCGATCGCCGGTGGCGTCAGCCTGATCGTCGATCCGCAGCACATGCTGGAACTCACGGCGGTCGGCATGCTGTCGGAAGGCTCGCAGTGCCGGTCCTTCGGCAGGAATGCGGACGGCTTCATCGATGCGGAAGGCGTGGGCGCGGTGATCCTGAAGCCGCTGTCGCATGCCCTGCGCGACGGCGACAACATCCATGCCGTGATCAAGGGCAGCGCGTTGAATGCCGGTGGGCGCACCCACGGCTATTCGGTGCCGAATCCGGTCGCCCAGGCGGATGTCGTGTCCAGCGCGCTTGCCCGCGCGAACGTCGATGCCGCCGACGTCGGTTATATCGAAGCCCACGGCACCGGTACGGCGCTCGGCGATCCGATCGAGATCGCCGGCCTGACCAAGGCCTTCGCCGCGAGCCGTCGCACGGCAGCGGACGGCAGCGCGGAGCGGCAGTACTGCGCCATCGGCTCGTTGAAATCCAACATGGGTCATTGCGAGTCGGCGGCCGGCATCGCGGCGCTGGGCAAAGTGCTGCTGCAGCTCAAGCATCGGCAGCTCGTGCCGACGCTGCATTCCGACGAGGTCAACGACGAGATCGATTTTTCGAAGACGCCGTTCCACCTGCAGCGCACGCTGGCGCCGTGGCGCAGGCGGGTCGTCAGCGATGCCGCCGGCATGCGCGAGATCCCGCTTATCGCCGGCATCTCGTCCTTCGGCGCGGGCGGCGCCAACGCACATGTCGTCGTCCAGGAGCGCCCGGAACCGGAATCCGACGCCGCCTATCGCCAGGCGTTCGACGGCGATCGCGCCTGCATCGTGCCGCTGTCCGCACGCACGTCCGATCAGCTGCAGCAGAAGATCCGCCAGCTCGATGCCTTCCTGTCGCGCAACGGATCGGGTGTCAATCTGAGCGAGCTGGTGTACACGCTGCAGGTCGGCCGCGAAGCGATGGACGAGCGTCTGGCGCTCATCGCCGGTTCGATCGACGACCTGCAGCGACAGCTGCGCGCACTGGCGACCGGGCAGCGTGCCGGACGCGACACGTATCGCGGTTCGACCCGACAGGAAAAAGAATTCATCGCGGCCTGCAGGGCCGACCCGGGGTTTTCGCAGCGATGCGATGCCTGGATCGCCCAGCGCGACGACGCAAAGCTGGCGGAGCACTGGGCCAGGGGCGTGGACCTCGACTGGAGCAGGCTGTATGCCCCACTGCGGCCGAAACGCATTTCGCTGCCGCTGTATCCGTTCGCCCGGGATCGTCACTGGATGGAGCCCCAGCGTTCGGGCGCCGCCGCGCAGGCGCACGCAGCGGCGCATCCGCTGCTTCAGCGCAATACATCGACGCTGCGCTATCCCGCTTACGCCGCCGGCTTCAAGGGCGACGAATCCTTCCTCGTGCAGGGCGCGGCCGGCCAACGCCAGCTGCCGGCCCTGCTGTGCATCGAAATGGCGCGCGCCGCCGTGGCGGCGGCGTATCCCGAGCAGGCACAGACACGCGACCTGCGGATCGACGACATGGTGTCGGCCGATCCCATCGTCATCGACGCCGGGTGCGAGCTGCAGATCGCGCTGTTGCCCGATAGCGATGAGGCGCTGCGCTTCGAAATCTACAGCACGCGCGATGGGCAGGAGAACATCCACTGCCAAGGCCGCGCGCAATTCGAACCACAGGCCCGACCGGCGCATCTGGACGTCGCCGCCATCGCCGCGCGCCTGTCGCGCGGTGAAGCCGCCGACGCATTCCATGCGCATCTCGGTGGCATCGGCCCGCGTGTCGTCCAGCGTGCGGTGCTTTCAGGCCGCGAGATCGTGCTCGAATTCTCGACGGAAGCGTCTGCGCCCGAGCCCTGGGGACTGTCTCCGGGCATGCTGCAAGCGCTGACCCAGGGCGCTGCCCGGCTGCTCGGCGACCTCGGCCGCCTGCCGTCGTCCGCCGTCGAATGGCAGCTTCGCGAACTGCGGACGCTGCAGGTCCACGCCCGCTGCGATCAACGCGGCTATCTCATCCTGCGCTGCAGCGATGCCCCGGGCGCGGACCGCAGCGAATCCGAATGGGAGGTCGAAGCGTTCGACGCACTCGGTCAGCCCAGCTTTCACGCGACCGGTTTGCGATTGCAGGGCGCATCGGATCACGATGTCGTCGTTTCGAGCGCCAGCGCACCGACCACCGTCGCTCAAGCGACGCTGCAGTTGCCGACACCGGTCGAGATCAAGCCACCGGTCGAGACCAGGCAACGCATCGAGTTCTTGCCAACCGTCCTGCCGGCCGTGGCCTTGTCCCCGGTCCCGGATGCCGTCGCCACCAAACCGAACACCATCGCCCTGAGGGCGATCGCACCGAGCGTCCTCGGCGATGCCGGCGACAGCAGCGATGCGAAGCGCGTGGCGCGTCCCACGATTTCCCTGTCGGCACCCGGCGCGGCTTCCGCTGCGGATGCGCAGTCATCGTGCGTCAGCATCCACGACCATGGCGATGGCGTTCTGTCGATCGCCATCGAACGCAACATGCTGGACGGCGCCGCTCTGGATCACCTGCGTCAGGCGTTGCAGGCCGTGCAACTGCGCACGGATGCGAAGGCGCTGCTGATCACCGGATCGGAGACGGATTTCCTGCACGGCGATCGTCCTGCGATCGACCAGGCGGCGAGCGCGGGCCTGTATCGGGCCGTGCTCGATCTCCCGATTCCGACCATCGCCGTCATGCAGGGCGATGCCAGCGGTGCGGGCTTCCTGCTCGGCGCAATCTGCGACTTCATGATCTGCAGCCGCGAATCGCGATACGGCTTCTCCGATCCGCAGTCGGGCGTGCATGCGACGCCGGTGGAAAGCGACTTCTTCGCGGCCCGTTTCGGCGCGGCTCTGGCCAACGATCTGCTCTACATCGGAGGCGCCCAGGACGGTCGCTCGATGTCGGCGAAGGGCTGGACGTTCCCGATCGCCGACCGTGCGCAGGCGCTGTCGACCGCGTTGACGCTCGCGAGGACGCTGGCCGAAAAGCCCGGCCAAGCCCTGCGCCTGCTGAAAACGCATCTGGCCAGCGCATGGCAGCAGCATGTGGCTGGTTTCGGCACGACCGGTTTCGGCGCGACCGGCTCGTCGACGCAGGAACCGGACGCGACAACGCAGCCCCAGCGCCCGACGCTGTCGCTCGATGCGTGGGTCGCACGCGAAGGCATTGCGGTCGAAATGCTGTCGGCGTCCGTCGTTTCGCTTCGCCTGTTCGGCAGCGGTGCGGACCCGTCCGCGCTGCTGCGCAACCTGCGCGCCGCGCTCGACGATCTCGCGCAGTCCAGCGGCTACGCGGCGCTCGTCATCCGCAGCGAGCATGATGGCTTCCTGCCGCCGATCGACACCGATGGCGAGTCGGAACTGACCGCACTGCAGGCCGCACTGTCGTCCTTCCCGGTGCCGGTGATCACGGCCTTCGAACACGATGCCGATGGCCCCGGTTGGTTGCTCGGCCTGAGCGGCGATGCCTGCGTCCATCTCGACAGCGGCCGGTATTCGACGGAAGCGCTGTGGCGGCATCCGACGCTGCTGCAGCAGGCGACCCTGCGGTTCGACCGTCGATTCGGCGAGCGCCTGGCGAAAAGGATCCTGTTCGATACGGCGGCGGTCTCCGGTGCGGAACTGGTGGCATGCGCCGGCATCGTCGCGACCGGTGGCGCCAGCGAGGTCCTGGCGAAGGCGCTGGCGATCGCCGCATCCTTCCCGCTGCGGTCGCCGACGGTGTTCCAGCAATGGCGGATGCGCGAAGCGGCAGCGCGCGCCGACGGACAGGCCGCCGCCGGCCTGCCCGCTGCCGGCGACGCCGCAGCGGGAAAACGCCCGGCTTCGACGTTCGTCTCCGCATCGAGCGCGATCGAAACCGAAGTCCACGACAACGGCGTGTTCGTCGTGCGCATGGTCGATCGCCAGGCCAAGAACATGTTCTCCCCGGAGATCATCCAGGGGCTGGAGGACGTGTTCGCGCACATCGAAGCGTCCGACGACCATCGCGTCGTCGTGCTGTGCGGCTACGACACCTATTTCGCCTGCGGCGGCACCCGCGAAAGCCTGCTTGCGATCCAGCAGGGCACCGCGAAGTTCACCGACGCGAAGATCTACCAGCTGCCGATGAGCTGCAAGCTGCCGGTCATCGCCGCGATGCAGGGGCACGCGATCGGCGGCGGCTGGGCGCTCGGCATGTTCGCCGACATCTGCATGTTCAGCGCCGAAAGCCGCTACATCAGCCCGTACATGCAGTACGGCTTCACCCCCGGCGCCGGCTCCACGCTGATTTTCCCGGCGACGCTGGGCGTCGATCTGGCCAAGGAATCGCTGTTCACCGCCACCGAATACTCCGGCAGCGAGCTGAAGGCGAAGGGCCTGTCCCATCGCTGTCTCGCACGCAGCGAGCTGATGCCGCAGGCGCTGGCGCTTGCGGACGCGCTGGCGACGCGTGGCCGCGAGGACCTGATCGCGTTGAAGCGCCATTTCGGCGCGCGCTGGCTGGCAGTGCTCGACGAGACGTACGATCGCGAGCTGGCGATGCACGACCAGAGTTTCGTCGGCCAGCAGCACGCCATGCAGGGTGTCATGGCGCACTTCCTGACCGGCGATCAACCCGCCGCCGTCGCGACGGTTGAACCTGCGGCGCAGGCATCATCGGCGCCTGCCGCCGTGCCATCGCCCGCGATGCCATCGTCCACGACCGTGGATGCCGCGGCCGTGGCGGAGGATCTCAAGTCGCTGCTCGCCGCCGAACTGCAGATGGAGATCGGCGACGTCGATGAGGACGCGCAGTTCGTCGATATCGGCCTCGACTCCATCACCGGGGTCACCTGGGTCAGGAAGATCAACGCCAAGTACCTGACGAAGATCGAAGCGACCAAGGTCTACAGCCATCCCACGCTGCGCCAGTTCTGCGAATTCGTGCATGAACGCGTGTCGGCGCAGGCGTCGACACAGGCTGCCGACCGCCCGCGTGTCCAGGTCGCGCCGCAGACGGTGCCCGCCGCGCAGCCGCAAGTGCCCGCGAGCGCTGCTGTCGAGCCGGTGGTCGCTGCCGCGCCGGCAGAAGCGGGCAGGGATCTGCTGCGGGAGCTGAAGAGCCTGCTCGCGCAGGAACTGCACATGCCGGAAGAAGACATCGACGAGGACCGGCAGTTCGTCGAACTGGGCCTGGATTCGATCACCGGCGTCACCTGGGTGCGCAAGATCAACGCCAAGTACCTGACGAAGATCGAAGCCACCAAGGTCTACAGCCATCCGACGCTGGTCGAGTTCGCCCGTTTCATCGGCGCATCGCTGCCGGCGCAGGCCGGATCGCCGTCCGCGCCCCGGCGCGAGCAGGCGCCTGTCGTTCACGTCCAACGGCCGGTCGCGGCCGTCGCGCGTACGGGCGCAACGCAGCGGCGCAAGTTGATTTCGTGGCGGACGCGGCATCGTGGGTCGCCGAGGCTCGGCACCGATGCGATCGCCGTGATCGGTATCGCCGGACAATTCCCGCACGCGAAGAATCTCGACGAATTCTGGCGGAACATCGCAGGCGGCAAGGACTGCATCGACCAGGTGCCGTCGAAGCGCTGGGACATCAACGCCTATTTCAACGAAGACATCTCGGTGTCCGGCACCACCAACAGCCGCTGGATGGGCGCGCTGGAGGATTGCGATGCCTTCGACCCGCTGTTCTTCAACATCTCGCCGACCGAAGCCGAAAGCATGGACCCGCAGCAGCGTCTGCTGCTGCAGACCTGCTGGCACGCGATCGAAAACGCCGCGATCAACCCGCGTACCCTCTCGGGCAGCCGCTGCGGCGTGTTCGTCGGTTGCGGCGCGACCGACTATCACCAGCGCTCGCGCGAGCACCGCTACAGCACGCAGGGGTTCACCGGCGCGGCGATGTCGATCCTCGCCGCGCGCATCTCGTACTTCCTGAATCTGCAGGGGCCGTCGATCGCGATCGATACCGCCTGCTCGTCGTCGCTGGTCGCCATCGCCAACGCCTGCGACAGCCTCGCCAGCCACGATTGCGCCATCGCGCTGGCCGGCGGCGTCGCGGTCATGGCCGGCCCGATGATGCACATCAAGACCGCGCAGTCCGGCATGTTGTCGCCGGACGGCCGGTGCTTCGCCTTCGATCACCGCGCGAACGGATTCGTTCCGGGCGAAGGCGTCGGCGTGGTGATGCTGAAGCGACTGGCCGACGCCGAGCGCGACGGCGACATCATCCACGCGACGATCCGCGGCTGGGGCATCAACCAGGACGGCAAGACCAACGGCATCACCGCCCCGAACCCGGTCTCGCAGACGCGCCTGATGCGCAGCATCTACGACAAGTTCGGCATCGATCCGGAAGACATCCAGCTGATCGAGGCGCACGGTACCGGCACCCCGCTGGGCGATCCGATCGAAGTGGAAGGATTGAACAACGCCTTCCGCCATTACACGCAGAAAGCGGAGTACTGCGTGCTCGGGTCGGTCAAGAGCAATGTCGGCCATTGCCTGTATGCCGCTGGCGTGGCCGGCGTGCTGAAACTGGTGCTGGCCCTGAAACACCGCCAGTTGCCGCCTGCCGCCAATTTCGAGCGCTTGAACGAGCATCTCGATCTCGCCGACAGTCCGTTCGTGATCAATACCGCGTTGAAACCCTGGCCGGTCAATGCCAAGGGCGGTCGACTCGGCGTGGTGAGCTCGTTCGGATTCAGCGGAACCAATGCGCACCTGGTGCTGGAAGCGGGCCCGGAGCTTTCCTCGGAAACGAAGCGTCATGCACCCTCGACGCCGGCGGTGATGGTCCCGCTGTCGGCGAAGTCGCGGGAACAACTGCGGGAAGAGGCCGGGGAGCTGGCCGATTTCATCGTCCGCAACGAAGCCTCGCTGTCGCTCTCCGATGTGGCCTACACCCTGCAGGTGGGCCGTGAGGCCATGGATGAGCGCTGCGCGACCGTCGTGAGCTCCATGCGCGAGCTGGTCGAGCGCCTGCGCGCATTCGCGGCCGGCGAAACCTCGCGCGACATGCATGTCGGCAGCACGTCGTCGCGTTCGAACAAACTGGCGTTCATCGGCCAGGACGGCGACCTGCGCGATGCCCTGATCGACACCTGCCTGCGCGACGGCAAACTGGGCAAGTTGGCGGAGCTCTGGGTCGACGGTCTCGACCTCGCATGGGAACAGCTCTATCGCCATGCGCCGTCGGCCGACCAACCCCGGCGACGCATCGAACTGCCGCTGTATCCGTTCGCGAAAGAGCGTTACTGGCTGGAGGACGACATGTCGGCCACGGCCGGCAACGTCCCGGGCGCGGCACCGGTCATCCATCCGCTGCTGCACGTCAATGCTTCGACCTTGATGCAGCAGCGGTATCGCACGACCTTCGACGGCAGCGAATCCTTCCTGCGCGACCATCGCGTGCGCCTGGCGGACGGGCGCATCGAGCATGTCCTGCCCGGTGTCGCCTATCTGGAAATGGCGCGGGCGGCGATCGCCGATGCGTTGCCGGAGCGCGCCGTGTCGCAGCAACTGGTGTTGAACAACGTCGCCTGGTGGCGGCCCGTGATCGTGAATGGCCGGACGACCGTCGCGATCGATCTGGGCGTCGACGAAACCGGCACGATCATGTTCGAGATCGTCAGCGAAATCTTCAGCGAAAACGGCGGCGAGCGGGTGCTGCACTGCCAGGGCGAGGCCGAGTTCATCGGCGCCGACGCGCCGATGGTCGATACCGCTGCCTTCGCTTCGGTACTGAACGGCGAAGGTTGGCGCGCCGCCGACATCTATGCGGCCTTCACCCAGGTCGGTCTGCACTACGGTCCCACGCACCGCGGCATCGACAAGATCTGCCGCGACGATGGAACGGTCGTGGCGAAAGTCTCGCTGCCCTCCTGCGCGAGCGACAGCGATGCCTATTGGCTGCATCCCAGCGTGATGGATTCGGCGCTGCAGGCCTGCATCGGCTTCCTGCCGTCGCTGCAGGCGCTGCCGAAGGAACCATCGGTTCCGTTCACGCTGCAATCGATGACCATCCACGGGCAGTGCCCGCCGGAGGCGATCGTCGTACTGACGCCGATGCGCAGCCCGATCAAGGGCGCCGCGACCGAGACCTGCAATGTCTCGATCCATGCGCCCGACGGCAGGCTGTGCGTGGCCATTCGCGGATTCGCCTGGCGCGTCGTGGAAGCGCGGAAAGCGGTGTCTTCCGAAGCCCCTTGTTTCGTGATTCCATCGGATGAAACGCCGATGTTCGATGAAGCGTTCTATCAGGAATTGTTAGAAAGCATCTCCAACAATGAAATGTCGGCCGAAGAAGCCGTGGATCTCGGGCTATTGTCATGAAAGACTCTTTACTGCCGATTTATCGCGCTGTCGCCGAAGGCCGCCTGACCCAGGCCGAAGCGCTGGTCCGCATCAAGGCGCTGAAACAGCGCAACGCCGATGCCGCACAACAGGGAACGATCCTGGCGACGCGCCAATGGACGAGTGCGCCCGCCGCGCCCGCAGGCGATGCGGGCGGATCGCCGCAGGCGCCGCAGAAGATCCTCCTGTGGGGCGTCGCGTCCGAAACAACGGCCTTTCTGAGGAAGCACCTGAGCGCGGCCGACCTGGTCGAAATCGCGCCGCCCGGCTCGAAGGAGACCGACGCATCGTTCGCACAAGCCGCGCTGCAATGTTTCGGCGAAATCAAATCGCTGTTGGCGAACAAGGCCGGCCGCGCGAAGCGTATCGGCCTGCTGCTGGTCGCCGTGGATTCGCCCGGCATGTCCGTGGCGACGGGCCTCGAGGCGCTGTTGCGAACGGCGATGGAAGAGAACCCGGCGCTGTCCGCCCGGTTCGTCCGCGTGCCTGCCGATATCGAGCCCGCGCAGCTGCTGCAATCGCTGCAACGCGAATCGGCGTCGTCCGGTGAACAGGCTTCCTCCGGACAGGATGTCGCTGTCCGCTACCGGCGCGACGGCAAGCAACTGGAGCGCGAAGCATCGCGCTGGCGGTTGCTGGCGAAAGCGGGGTCCGACGATGCCGCGCTTCACGCCCCGGTGATCTTCAAAGAGGGCGGCTGCTATCTGATCACCGGCGGCGCCGGTGGCATCGGCCTGCAGTTCGCGCGCGAAATCATCGCGCAGACCGCGCGCGTGCGCATCGTGTTGGCCGGGCGATCGGCGCCGTCGGCCGGGACCGCGGAGATTCTGCGGACGCTCGCGACCGCGCAGCACAAGATCGATTACGTTGTGCTCGATGTCGCGCAGGCGGAAGCGGTCGACGCGCTGGTGGCGCGACTGCGGTCGGAAGGGCAGCCGCTGACCGGCATCGTCCATTGCGCCGGCATCACCCGCGACAGTTTCATCATCAGGAAGTCCACCGACGAATTCGCATCCGTGCTTTCGCCCAAGGTCGCGGGCGTGGGCAACCTGGATCGCGCCACGCGGGATACGAAGCTCGATTTCATGCTGATGTGTTCGTCGATCGCCGCCTGCTGGGGCATCAACGGGCAGGCCGATTACGCGACCGGAAACGGCTTCATGGATGCCTTCGCGGAATACCGCAACGGTCTCGTGGGGCAGGGGCAACGCTCGGGCCGCACGCTGTCGGTGAACTGGCCGTTCTGGCAGGACGGCGGTATGACCCTCGATGCGGCGACGCACGAGCGGATGCAGGGCCGGACCGGGATGCAGCCGCTGAAGACCGCGACCGCGATGCGGGCGGTGCATCGGGGCTTCGCGCTCGACTGCGACCGTTTGCTGGTGATGGAAGGCGAACTGTCGGCCATGCAGGCGCTGCTCGATCACGCGGACGTCGCACCGCGGAACGATCGCGCTGGCGACGCCGGGCAGGAAGACGCGTCGGCCGCCATCTCCGCTGATGCGCCGTCCACGGACGACGCCTTCCGGGCCAAGTCGCTGGAATACCTGTGCCAGCAGTTTTCCATCGTATTGAAGATTCCCGTCGTCAAGCTGCGTCCCGATGCGCCGCTCGAGAATTACGGCATGGACTCGATCCTGGCGATGAAGCTCGTGACGCATCTGGAATCGATCTTCGGCAAGTTGCCCAAGACGCTGGCTTTCGAATACCAGACCATCGCGCAGCTGAACGATTATTTCTGCGCCACGCACGCAACCCGGCTGGCCGACGTGCTCGCGCCGCAGCTGCCGCAGGCGCCTCGCGCGGCCCGAACGCCTGCGGTATCGCTGCAGAAGCCGGCTTCGATGCCGCATGCAGCGCAGCAGGCGTCTCAACAGCATGTCGTCGGTAAACGCATCCCACCCACGCGCGCCGCAGCGGCGCCTGTTCCACCGAAGCTTCCGGCAGCGGAACAGCCGCCGGTGCTCGGCAGGGTGATGGCGACGGAGCCGGTGGCGATCGTCGGGCTCAGCGGACGCTATCCGGAAGCGAGGAATCTCGACGACTACTGGCGGAATCTGGCCGAAGGCAAGGACTGCATCCGCGAAATCCCGGCGCAGCGCTGGCGCTGGCAGGACTATTTCCGCGATGTCGCCGCTGGCGAAGTGCTCGGCGCCGGACAGCACAGCAGCAAATGGGGCGGATTCATCGAAGGCGCCGACGAGTTCGATCCGCGCTTCTTCAATATCACCCCGCGCGACGCCGAACAGATCGACCCGCAGGAACGCCTGTTCCTGCAGTACGCGTGGATGGCGATCGAGGACGCGGGCTATACGCGCGATGGATTGCAGGGACGGCGCGGTGGCCAGGTCGGCGTCTATGCCGGCGTGATGTACGGCGAATACAACCGTTCGGGCAGCCTCGCCAGCATCGCCAACCGCGTGTCGTACGTATTGAACCTGCGCGGGCCGAGCATGACCCTCGACACGATGTGCTCATCGTCGTTGACCGCGATCCATCTCGCCTGCCAGGACCTGAGACTCGGCCGCACCGACATGGCGCTGGCCGGCGGCGTGAATCTCAGCATCCATCCGGGCAAGTACAGCATGCTCAGTGGTGGCCAGTTCATTTCCAGCGCCGGACATTGCCAGAGCTTCGGCGAAGGCGGCGATGGCTACATCCCCGGTGAAGGCGTCGGCGTGGTGGTGTTGAAGCGCCTGTCCGATGCCGAGCGCGACGGCGATGCGATCCACGCGATCATCCGCAGCAGCGCGCTCAACCACGGCGGAAAGACCAACGGCTACACGGTACCCAATCCGCAGGCGCAGGCGGCGGTGATCGCCGACGCCTTGGCCGAAGGCGGCGTCGACGCCCGCCATGTCAGCTACATCGAAGCGCACGGCACCGGCACCAAGCTGGGCGACCCGATCGAGATCGCGGCCATCAGCAAGGCGTTCCGGGCCTACACGGCGGATACGCAGTTCTGCCTGCTCGGTTCGGCGAAATCGAACATCGGTCACTGCGAGTCGGCGGCCGGCATCGCCGGACTGACGAAGGTGATCCTGCAGATGCAGCATCGGCAGATCGTGCCGTCGCTGCACTCGGAACGACTGAACCCGAACATCGACTTCGACGAAACGCCGTTCATCGTCAACCAGCGCCTGCGCGCGTGGGAAGCGCCCGTCGTTGACGGCAAGCGCTTGCCGCTGATCGCAGGCATTTCCTCCTTCGGTGCCGGCGGCGCCAACGCGCACGTGGTCGTCGAAGGGTATTCCGCGCCCGTGGATGCCGCGCCGTACCGCGACGGCGCGGCGTGCATCGTCGTGCTTTCGGCGCGCACCTTCCCGCAGCTGCGGCAGAAAGCGGAGGATCTGAAAGCGTTCGTCGAAAAGGACGCCGTGATCGATCTTTCGGCATTGGCGTACACCCTGCAGGTCGGGCGCGAGGCGATGGACGAACGCCTCGCCATGGTCGTGCATTCGCGTGCCGGGTTGCTCGAAAAACTCGCGCTGTTCCTGGACAGCGACAGCATCGAGGACGGCGCGCTCGCCGACGATCTGTTCTATGCGCAATCCAGGCGGCACCGCGATGCGATCACGCTGTTCAGCGTCGACAAGGAATTGCAGGCCAGCGTCGACAGCTGGTTCCGTGCCGGGAAATTCTCGCGCCTGATCGATATCTGGACCAAGGGCCTGGATGTCGATTGGCGGAAACTGCACGCGGCCTCTTCGCCCGGGCGCCTGCACCTGCCGGTCTATCCGTTCGCCCGCGAACGCTACTGGCATGAAGAGATGGCGGCAGCTCCGGGCGGATCGTCGCTCGGCGCCGGCGTGCTGGACTCCGCCCTGCATCCGCTGGTGCACCACAATATCTCCAAGCCCGGCCAGCAGCGCTACCGCAGCGCATTCCGGGCCGATGACGCGCGTCTTTCCGGGATCAAGCTGTTCGGCAACCCCGGCGTGCCGCATGGCGTGCTGATCGAAGCGGCGAGGGCCGCGGTCGCGGACGCATTGCCCGCGCTGCAGAACGGCAGTCCGTGGGAATTGCAGGACGTGCGATTCGCTGCGCCGCACGCGGCTTCGCCATTGAGCGGTATCGATATCGCGGTGATGCTGCCCGGCCAGGGCGCACGCCCGTCGCAGCAGAAAGCCGCGTTCGAAATCTCGATCGATGGCGACCATGCCGGCGTGCTGTGCCAGGGATTCGCCGAGCCGCGCCCGGATACCGCCGCGCCCGTGCTCGATATCGCCCAGCTGACGCGCACCGCATCGCCGTTGTTCGCGGACCAGGAGGCGATCGCGATGGCCGATCGCTCGATCGGCGTCGAAGCCGACGCCTTGTATCGGACGGTCGCGACGATCCAGCGGACTGCGCACGGCCTGTTGCTGGGCTTCGAGCTGTCGGACGCCGCGCGCAATGCGTTCTCCGATTGCCTCTTGCCCCCGGGCGTCCTCGAAAACGCGCTGATCGCCGCGCAATGGCTGCATCCGACAGCCGGCACGCTGTACATGCCGGCCTCCATCGCGTCCATCCGGATCCACGGCAGCTGCGAAAACCCGCGCTATGCATGGATTCAAACCGCCGATCCGCAGGGCGACGCCTTCTGCGTGGATATCGCGATCTGCGATGGCGATGGCAGGGTCTGCGTGCAGCTCGAGTCGCTGGCGCTGATGCCGGCGCATGCGGCGATCGCGTCCGATGCGCCATCGCCACGCGTCGAAATCGCCCAAGCGCAGCGTGTCGAAAGCGGCGCCGAACGATCCGCGCCGCCTGTTCGCATCGCGGACCGCGTGTTCCACGGCCTCAGCGTTGCGTCCGCGACCGCCGATCCCGAAGCGACGACAGCACGCGCCGAAAGCGCAGCGATGCCCGGCAAGCCCAATGCGATCGCGCTGTCGGCACCGGATCGGACCAACGCCGTGGATCGGACCGGTGTGGCGAACAAGCCCGCCGTCGTGCTGGCCGCCGAAGGCGACCGCGTCGAGTCCGGGCAGCGCGCGTCGATCGTCGTGCGCGATCGCGGCGACGGTATTTTCGTCCTGCGCATGGACGCAGTGGATGGCGCGCTGAATGCAGCGCTGGCCGACGCGTTCCGGGATGCGCTGGACTACGCGCGCGAATTGCCGTCGATCAAGGCCCTCGTGCTCGAAAGCGATGAGCAGGTGTTCCTGCACGGCGGCAGCCCTGTGTTCGACGACGAAGCGACGCGGTCGCTCTGGCGTGGACTGGCGTCGTTCCCGTATCCGACGCTGGCGGTGCTGGCCGGCAAGGCCGTCGGTGCGGGATTCTGGTTCGCATGCGCCTGCGATGCCATGGTGGCCGTCGACGATCAGGTCTACGGGCTTGCGACGCAGGATGGCGTCGCGCTGACCCAGCGCTCGCAGATGGCGTGGCTGGCCGCGCGGTTCGGCGAATCGGTCGCAGCCTTGCTGGCGACCAATGCCGATCCCTTCAGCGGCGAGCAACTGCGGCAGATCGGTTGGGGCGCCAAGGTGGTCGAGCGTGCGCGACTCTCGAGCGCCGTCGATGACCTGTGCCGGAGTCTCTCCGACAAATCGCAGGACGCACTGCGGTTGCTCAAGCAGCACCTGGTGTCCGGGTTCGATGCGCGGCTTGCGCAGTTCGATGCGGTCGGCGAAGCGTCGGCGGAGACGGTGGTCGCGACGGGTTCGGCCCGGCATGAGGCCATCGAGCTTCGCAAGGGCGACCACAACCGGATCCACGTGCGGATCAAGGCGAAGAAAACGACGCGAGCCGACGCCGTTCTGCAGCAATTGTCCGCGGCGTTGAACGCATGCCGTGATGCGGATGCAGTGTTCCTGCACAGCGACTTCGAGGCCTTCCTGCCCGAGGACGCATCGCAACACGTCGACTTGCTGCGACAGGTCGTCGTGGATCTTTCGCTGCTGCGCGCGCCGGTGGTCGCGGTCGTCGAGAAGAATGCGCTCAATGCCGGCTTCGTGCTGGCGCTCGCCTGCGACCGTGCGGTCTGCAACGAGGACGGCCGCTACGGCGGACTCGCCCTGCACGATTATCGCGCGCAGCTGCCCATGCTCGACGAAGTCGTCGCGCAGCGCCTCGGCGTGTGCGCCAACGAATGGATCCTGTCCGGTCTCTCGCAAACCGGTCGCGAACTGCAGCAGCGCTCGCCATCCGTGCACGCCTGTTCCGCCGGCGGCGCGCTTGCGGGCGCACAGCAGGTGGTTGATGGACTGGCCGCGATTCCGCGCGACGTTTTCAGCCACAAGTCGGCGCTCGTCGCGCGCATCCAGCAGCGCGGGCAATCCGCGACCGTGGCGATGGACGCGGCCCATGCCGGTGCGCAACCGGCGGGCGAAACGACGCTCGCACTGTCGTCGACCGTGGTCAGCGCCAGCGTCGACGCCGATGGCGTGGTCCTGGTGCGGCTCGAAGACCGCGACGCCAGGAACATGTTCTCGGACGCGCTGATCGCGGGTCTGCAGGAAGTGTTCGATCGCCTCGCTCGCCCGTCCTCGTACAAGGCGGTCGTGCTGGTCGGTTACGACACGTATTTCTCGTCCGGCGGTACGCGCGATGGTTTGAAGGCGATCCAGGAAGGCAAGGTCCGCTTCACCGATCTGGATGTTTTCCAACTGGCGATGCGCTGTCCGCTGCCGGTGGTCGCGGCGATGCAGGGTCACGGCATCGGTGCTGGCTGGACGCTCGGACTGTTCGCCGACTGCGTGCTGTTCAGCGAGGAAAGTCGCTACGTCAGCCCGTACATGAATTTCGGGTTCACGCCCGGTGCTGGCGCCACCGGCATCTTGCCGGCGAAGCTTGGCCCGGATCTGGCGCGCGAAAGCCTGTTCACCGGCCGCGAGATGCTGGGCGACGATCTGAAGCGGCGCAATCCGCTGTTGACCGTCGTTCCCCGCGATCGGGTCCTGGTGGATGCGATGGCGCTCGCGCAGAAGTTCAGCCGGCACGAACGCAGCGACCTCGTCGCCTGGAAGGCGGCGAGCACCGCGCACCGTTTCGCGGCATGGCAGGCGCTGTTCGCGCGCGAAGTGCAGATGCACGAAGCCACGCTGGTCGGCCAGTCCGATGCGCTGTCGCGTATCGAGGATCGCTTCACGCCCGCGCAGCAATCCCGTCCGGCGCCGCTGCAACAGCCGAAGCCGACGGTCGTGAGCGCGGAGCCGCGCCGCGCGCCGGCCGCATCGGCGCGCGCGGATATCCTGCCGACGATCCGCCGTTTGCTGGCCGAGGAACTGCGCATCGACGAGACCGAGATCGACGTGCGCACGCCGTTCATCGATCTGGGCCTCGATTCGATTTCCAGCGTCACCTGGATCAGGAAGATCAACGAACAATTCGGTCTGGCGATCGAAGCGACCAAGGTCTACACCTACCCGAATCTGCAGAAGCTGGGCCAGCACGTCGGCGAGCTGTTGCCCGTGGATGCGCCTGCCGTGGTCGCGACGGCTGTCGTTGCGACCGCGCCGCAGCCCGCGACCGCAGCACCCAGGCCGGCGCTGCCTGTCGCGATGGCCGCGAAACCCGCGGCGCAACAGCCCCGGGTCGATCTCGGTGCGATCAGGCACGCCATCATCGGCATGCTCGCGCAGGAACTGCGCCAGGAACCCGACAGCATCGATGCGGACCGGGGCTTCGTGGAACTGGGTCTTGACTCGATCTCGGGCGTCACCTGGATCCGCGCGATCAATCAGGCCTACGGCACCGCGATCGAGGCGACCAAGATCTACACGTATGCCACGGTCGAGAAATTCGCGCGCTATCTGCGCGATCTGCTGGTCGAGCGCGGTTCCGCGCAGGTCGATCCGGTCGCGCAGCCGGCAGCGCCGCCTGCGACGCATGCCGTGGCGACGACGCTTTCCGCAGCGCCTGTCGGCGTGCAGAAGTTCGACTGGCCGTCGCTGCGATCCTGGCAGACGGACGCCATCGCCATCGAACCCTTGGCGGCGTCGCCGGGCGCGATGTCGCACGCACCCGAGGTCGCGGTGATCGGCATGGCGGGCTCGTTCCCGATGGCGAAGGATCTCGACGCCTTCTGGGAAAACATCGCCAACGGCCGCGACTGCGTCAGCGAAATCCCCGCGTCGCGCTGGGACACCAGCACCTATTACGTCGAAGGCCGCGCCTCGCTCGGCCAGAGCAATTCGAAGTGGATGGGCGTACTGGAAGGGCACGATCAGTTCGATCCGCTGTTCTTCGGCCTGTCTCCGGTGGAAGCCGAAGCCATGGATCCGCAGCAGCGCGTCCTGCTGCAGTGCTGCTGGCATGGCATGGAGAACGCGGGCTATACCGCCGAGCGGCTGTCGGGCAGCAAATGCGGCGTTTTCGTCGGCTGCGCCTACGGCGACTACAACCTGCTGTCGCGCGAACAGCAGATCAATGCGCTGGGCTTCACCGGCGGCGCGACCTCCATCCTCGCTGCGCGGCTGTCGTACTTCCTCAATCTGCAGGGGCCGTGCGTGTCGATCGACACCGCATGCTCGTCGTCGCTGGTCGCGATTTCGATGGCCTGCGACAGCCTGCTGACCGGTGCCTCCGAACTGGCCTTCGCCGGCGGCGTGTACGTGATGGCCAACGCCGACATGTTCCTGAAGACCGGCCACGCCGGCATGCTGTCGCCGAGCGGACGCTGCTACACGTTCGATCAGCGCGCCAATGGTTTCGTGCCGGGCGAGGGCGTCGGCGTGATCATGCTGAAGCGCCTGGCGGACGCGGAGCGCGACGGCGATTCGATCCTGGCGGTGGTCCGCGGCTGGGGCATCAACCAGGATGGCCGGAGCAACGGCATCACCGCGCCGAACGCCGAATCGCAGCAGCACCTGATCATGGACGTCTACGACCGGTTCGGGCTGGACCCGAATCAGATCCAGTTGATCGAAGCGCACGGTACCGGCACCAAGCTAGGCGACCCGATCGAGATCGAAGGGCTGAACGCCGCGTTCCGTCCGTCGACGGACAGGAAGCACTACTGCGCCATCGGTTCGGTCAAGACCAATATCGGTCATTGCCTGACGGCGGCGGGCGTGTCCGGCTTCATCAAGCTGCTGCTGGCGCTGAAGCACCGGCAGTTGCCACCGAGCATCCATTTCGAGAAGCCGAACGAACATCTCGATCTCGCCGACAGTCCGTTCTACGTCAACACGGCGCTGAAGGAGTGGACCACGCCGCCGGGCGTCGCCCGCCATGCCGCGATCAGCTCGTTCGGTTTCAGCGGCACCAACGCGCATCTGGTCCTGGGCGAATACATGCCGAAGCTGCCGCAGCCGGCCGCCATGCCGGTCCGTCCGGAGATCGGCGCAGTCGTTCCCTTGTCGGCGCGCACAGCGGAGCAGTTGCTGCGGAAAGCCAGGCAATTGCTCGATTTCGTGCAGGCCCGTCCGGATCTTCCGCTGGTCGCTTTGAGCCACAGTCTGCAGGTGCACCGCGATGCGATGGACGAAAGACTGTGCTTCGTCGCGCACGACATGCAGGACGTCGTCGACCGGTTGAATGCATACATCGTGCGGACCGAGTCGGCGAAACCGATGCCGGCCGACCTGTTCGCCGCGCACGTGAAGCAGGGTCTGGAAAGCGTTCGGCTGTTGAGCGAGGACGCCGGGATGACGGAACTGGTCATCGGCAAGTGCATCGCCGACGGCAATCTGTCGAAACTGTGCGAGCTGTGGGTGAAGGGGCTGTCGCTGGATTGGCGCAAGCTGTACGGCGCGGACAGGCCCGGCGTGATCGCGCTGCCGCAGTATCCGTTCGCGGAAGACGCTTACTGGATCACTCCCAGCGAAAGCGGGTACTCGACAGCGACCGCCAGCCGCGAGCACAAGCCGCAGCATCTCCATCCGCTGCTGCAGGAAAAGGTCGCCGACATCCGCGAACAGGGTTATCGCCAGTCGGCCATCGCCGATGAAGGCGCCGATGCGGACGACGGCGCGAAGACGGTTCCGCTGATGCACCTGCCGGCATATTCATTCGCGCGCATCCGTTGCTGGATTCCATCGAAGGCCAGCGTGGGTGCGGCAGCGCAGCCCGCGCAGCACGGACCGTTCGTCAATCACCTGGACGCCATCGCCGAACTTTTCACCGAGCTGGAGCTCGACAGGCTGACCACCCTCCAGGTGGTCGAGCGCGTGAAATCCCTGGCGTAGGACAGCGGCACAAAATCATGAGAGAACGGACGTTATGGTAGATTTTGTCGAATACGTGGTTTCCGAGCTGAAAAGCAAGCGTCTGGCGAAGGCCGGCGCGCTGGAACTCATGCAGCAGTTCCTCGGGCGTCCCACGGACAGCGTGCGCCTGCACCCGCTCGTGCATCGCAATGTCTCGACGCTGACGCAGCAGCGCTACCGCTCGCACCTGAGCGGCGCGGAATTCTTCCTGCGCGATCATCGGGTCAGGATGGGCGATGGCTTTGCCGCCAGCGTCCTGCCCGGCGTCGCTTACCTCGAGATGGCCAGGGCCGCGATCGCGGATGCCGTTCCCGATCTCGCGGCGACGTCGCTGATCGCGTTCGAGGACGTGCTGTGGCTGATGCCGCTCGTCGTCGAGGACGGGCGCGATGTCTGCATCGATATCGATGCGGAGGAGGACTGCCTTGCGTTCCGCGTGTTCAGCGAGGACGCGGCCGGCAACAGCATGGACCATGCCTCCGGGCGCGCGCGCTTCTACGATGCCGTCGAGACCGCCTCGCTGGATCTCGCCGGCATTCGCGAGCGCATGCGGCGCGAGCATTGGGATTCGACCTCGATCTACGACACCTATGCGCAGGTCGGGATCGAATACGGTCCCGCGCATCGCGGGATCGTGCAGCTCGACAGCGGCGAAGCCCAGGTATTGGCCGAGCTCTCGCTGCCGGACGCGCTCGCGGGCGAAGACAATGCCGCCTACCTGCTGCACCCGTCCCTGATCGACAGCGCCCTTCAGGCGGCGATCGGACTGGGCGATCGCGGCGTACTGCCGACCGACCCGATGCTGCCGTTCGCGTTGGAATCGCTGTGCATCCTCGGCGAATGCCCGCAAGCGCTGCACGCCTTCATCCGCCGCGTCGAGTCGGCGGGCGATGGCGACAACCAGCTGGTGCTGGATCTCGATCTCTGCGATCCGGACGGCACGATCTGCGTGCAGATGCGCGGTTTCCGCGCGCGCCGCTTCGATGCGAAAAGCGCGGCCATCCGACTGTCCGAAGCCGCGACGGCCGAAACCGTGGTTGCGGTCCCCGAATGGGCGGCGTATCGCCCGCGCGAAGCGAATGCCGCTGCTGCGGCTTTCGCGCACAGCCGCGTGCTGCTCTGCGATCCGACCGGCATCGATCCTGTCGCGCTGGCTTCGGCGCTGCCCAAGCACCAGATCGAAACCATCGCATCACCCGAGAACGCCGGTGATCCGGCCTCGCGCTATCAGGCCATCGCGCTGCAGGTCTTCGATCAGCTGCAGTCGGTAATGAAACAGCAGGCCGGCGCAACCGCGCTCGTCCAGACCGCGCTCGTCCAGTGCGTTGTCCAGAACACGCCGGACGCTTTGCTGTCCAGCGGCCTGGGCGCGATGCTGAAGACCGCGGCGCTGGAGAATCCGGCGCTGACCGCGCAACTGGTGATCGTCGAGGCGCAGGCATCGCCCCGCCAGCTCGCCGAACAGCTGACGCATGCGGGCAGCCAGTCGCATCTCTCGCCGATCCAGTGCCGCGCGGACGAATGGCGTTCGCTGAACTGGAAGACGCTCCCGGGTTGGAGCGATGGCCACGTCGAGCATCCGTACAAGGAAGACGGCATCTATGTCATCACCGGCGGACTGGGTGGCCTGGGCCATGTGTTCGCGCAGGACATCCTGGGCAGCGCGCAGCATGCGCAGGTCGTGCTCACCGGACGCTCGCCGCTGGATGCCGCGATCCAACAGCGGCTCGACGAATCCGGGTTTGCAGCGCGACTGCATTACCGCGCGCTGGATCTCAACGATCCCGACCGCTGCGTCTCGACGATCGAAGACATCCAGGCCGGGATCGGCAGGATCCGCGGCATTCTTCACTGCGCAGGCGCGCGCAACGACAACGTCATCCTGAAGAAGACCGCGCAGGAGATGGCCGGAGTGCTGGCTCCGAAAGTGCAGGGCACCTGGCACCTGGATGCGGCGACGCGGCATCTGGACCTGGATTTCTTCGCACTGTTTTCCTCGGGCGTGTCGGTGTTCGGCAATGTCGGCCAGGCCGATTACGCCGCGGCCAACGGTTTCATGGATGCATTCGCCCGCTATCGCACGCAGCTGGCGTCGCAACAGTTGCGCAGCGGCAAGACGATCGCGATCAACTGGCCGCTCTGGCAGGACGGCGGTATGCGTCCCGAGGCCGGGACCCTGCAATGGCTGCAGGCGCAGACCGGGATGACGCCGATGCGTACCGCATCCGGTATCGCGGTGCTGTGCCGGGCGCTCTTGAGCGATCACGACCAGGTGCTGGCGGTCGAAGGCGATGGCCGCAGACTGCGTCGCCTGTTCGATGCTCCGGCGGCGCGCGTCGCCGCAAAACCTGCCGCGCCCGCACCGCCGCAAGTCGAACGGCCTGCAGCGATGCCGGTGGCCGGCGATCTCCTGGCACAGGCGCGGGAGTTCCTGCGCAGGGAGTTCGCGCCCGTCCTGAAGATCGCGGCGGCGCAGATCGACATCCACGAGGCGCTGGAAAACTACGGAATCAATTCGATTCTGGCGATGAACCTGACCAGCCAGCTCGAGAAACACTTCGGGCCGCTGCCGAAAACCCTGTTCTTCGAATACCAGACGATCGAAGCGCTCAGCGAACACCTCGTGCGGGCGCATGAAGCCACGCTGCAGGCGCTGTTGAACCCCGCGGGCACGCCAGCAACGGCGCCTGCCGCCGCGCCAGCGTCGCGGGCCATCGTGCCGACGCGCGATACCCAACGCTCCGAGGCCAAGGCCGTATTGCGCGGCAAGTCGGCGGCGCCCGCATTCATGGCGCGACGCAGCCAGTCGGGGCATCCGGAGCCGATCGCGGTGATCGGTTTGAGCGGCCGTTATCCCGAAGCGGAAACGCTGCAGGATTATTGGCGCAACCTGCGCGACGGCAAGGACTGCATCGTCGAGATCCCGGCCGAACGTTGGCGCTGGGAAAGCTACTACACCGACGACCGCGAACAACGCGGCCACTACAGCAAGTGGGGCGGATTCATCGTCGGTGCGGACGAGTTCGACCCGCAGTTCTTCAACGTCTCGCCGCGCGAGGCGCCGTATATCGATCCGCAGGAACGCATGTTCCTGCAGCATGCGTGGATGGCGATCGAAGACGCAGGTTACTCGCGCAAGAGCCTGCGGATTCCGCACGGCAATGGCTTGCCGGGACAGGTCGGTGTCTACGCCGGCGTGATGTACGGCGAATACAACCGCTCCGGCAGCCTCGCCAGCATCGCCAACCGCGTGTCGTACGTGCTGAACCTGCACGGGCCGAGCATGACGCTGGACACGATGTGCTCGTCGTCGTTGACCGCGATGCATCTCGCCTGCCAGGACCTGAGGCATGGCCGCACCGACATGGCGCTGGCCGGCGGCGTCAACCTCAGCATCCATCCCGACAAATACAGCATGCTGAGCGCGGGGCAGTTCATTTCGACCTCGGGCCATTGCCAGAGCTTCGGCGAAGGCGGCGACGGTTATATTCCCGGCGAAGGCGTGGGCGTGGCGATATTGAAGCGCCTGTCCGACGCCGAGCGCGACGGCGATGCGATCCACGCGATCATCCGCGGCAGCGCGCTCAACCACGGCGGAAAGACCAACGGCTACACGGTACCCAATCCGCAGGCGCAGGCGGCGGTGATCGCCGACGCATTGCTGGAATCGGGCGTCGATGCCCGCCATGTCAGCTACATCGAAGCGCACGGCACCGGCACCAAGCTGGGCGACCCGATCGAAATCGTGGCCCTGAGCAAGGCGTTCCAGCAGAACACGTCCGATACGCAGTTCTGCATGCTCGGTTCGGCGAAATCGAACATCGGTCACTGCGAGTCGGCGGCCGGCATCGCCGGGCTGACCAAGGTGATCCTGCAGATGCAGCATCGGCAGATCGTGCCGTCGCTGCACTCGGAACGACTGAATCCGAACATCGACTTCGAGCGCACGCCGTTCATCGTCAATCAGCGATTGCACGACTGGGATGCGCCGGTCGTCGATGGCAAAGCCGTGCCGCGGATCGCGGGTCTGTCGTCGTTCGGCGCGGGCGGATCGAATGCGCACTTCGTCATCCAGGAATACATCGCCGCCGAATCGGCGGCAGGAGCGTTCCCGGGCCTGCCGGCGATCGTGCCGCTCTCGGCGCGCACGCCGGAGCAGTTGACGCAGAAGGCACAGGATCTGCTGGCCTTCCTCGATGGGCAGAGCGCGGACGGCCGCAGCGTCGATCACGGCGTATTGGCGTACACGCTGCAGATCGGTCGCGACGCGATGGATGAACGCCTCGGCTTCGTCGTCGATTCGGCGGCGCAGTTGCAGGACGCGCTGCGCGCCTGGCTGGGTGGCGACCTCGGCAGCGGCTTCCGTGGCCAGGTCAAGGCGAACAAGGAGATGTTGAGCCTGTTCGCCGCCGATCCCGAATACGACGAAGCGGTCGACAAATGGATCGCGCAGGGCAAGCTGGCGAAGCTGGTCGACCTGTGGGTCAAAGGCTTCGACCTGGATTGGCAGAAGTTCCACGGCAGCGCAAAACCGCGTCGCATGCATCTGCCGACGTATCCGTTCGCAAAGGAAAAATACTGGATCGACCCGATGGTGGGGTTGTTCCCGCTCGACACGCACCCGCCCGTCGCGCCGGGGCACGCCGCTGCGCGCGCCACCCTCCATCCGCTGCTGCACGACAACACCTCGGACCTGGGCCAACTGCGCTTCTCGTCGGTGCTCAGCGGCAATGAACCTTTCCTCGGAAGGATGCCCGCTGCCGCCGGCTTGCCGTCCGCAGCGCTGCTTGAAATGGCGTGCGCGGCGCTGGTGCAGGCACAGCGCGGCCATGCGACCACGACGACGATCGAACTGCGTGCTTTGCGCTTCGGTACGCCGTTCGTTGCCGATGGCGCGAGCGCGCTGCACATCGCGCTGTATCCCTCGACGGACGACGCGATCGACTTCGACATCTACAGCGGCGTCGATGAGCGCGTTCAAGCGCAGGGCACCGGCCGCGTCCTGGCGTCCGCCTCGACCGCAAGACTCGATGTCGATGCGCTGGCCATGCGCCTTCAGCCTGCGCCATCGCCCACCGGCCATCCGCACGCCGCATGGCGTCTGTGGCGGGGCGCACAGGAATTGTTGATCGCGGTCGATGCCGATACCGGCGCCGGCCAGGCCGGCGACTTCCTGCTGCATCCGGCGCTCGTGCAGGCGGTGCTGGAGACCGCCGCGACGGCGCTGGGCGTCGACGCGTCGACGCCGGGCACGATCGAATCGCTGGACATCGTGTCGGCGTGCACGCCAAGCATGCGGGTCTGGGTGCGCTGGCACGACGAACACGCTGCGGCCTGGGACATGGACTGGTGCGACGCCAACGGCAACCTCTGTCTGCGCTGGCGCGGTTTCGTGCCGGTCTCGGCAGTGCTTGCCGGAGCCGCATCCACGCCATCGGCCGTGCACTCTTTTGCGCAGTTGCAGAGCGCGGATGCATTCTTCGAAACGATGCCGGCGGTGAGCCTGTCCAAGCCGAATGCGGTGGCGCTGGCCGAATTGACGGCACTGCCGCCCGCCGCAGGCGTCGCGTTGCCGAAGCCCTCTGCTTCGCGGCTTGCGGCGCTCGAACATGCGATCTCGGCCCCGCTGGCGGTCACGCGCAGCCCGCAGTCGATCGCGGCGCCAATGCCCGCACCGATGCCCGCACCGATGCCCGCACCGATGCCGGTCGCGGTCACACCGGCGAAGACGACGGCCAAGCCGCGTCGTCGCGATGACGTGCTCGCGTTCCTGAAAAGCACGCTCTCGCAGGCGCTGTATCTCGACGAGTCGAGCATCGACAACGATCGCTCGTTCGTCGATCTCGGCCTGGATTCGATCGTCGGCGTGGAGTGGGTCAAGAGCATCAACAAGGGGCTCGGGATCAATATCGCGGCGACCCGGGTCTACGATTACGCGAACATCGACGCGCTCGGCGCCTATGTCGAAAGCCAACTGCCCACCCGGGAAGAGGCGCCGGCGGAAACCCTGCCGATGGAAACGGTTGCGATCGCCACGGCCGAAGCGGCTTCCGCAACGCTCCCGCCCGTGGCATCGGCTGCGCAGGCCGGTCTGCCCAGCATCGAAGCGCTGCAGCCCGAGCTCCGACGCAGTCTGGCGCAGGCGCTGTACCTCGATGAGAACGCGATCGACAACGACAAGTCGTTCGTCGATCTGGGGCTCGATTCGATCGTCGGCGTGGAATGGGTCAAGGCCATCAACAAGGCCTACGGCCTGGAGATTTCCGCGACCCGCGTCTACGACTACGCCACCATCCGTTCGCTCGCCGGCTTCGTGCACGGCGAACTGGCGAAGCTTCCGCCCGAGCGGCGCGTGCCGCGGGCGACTGCGTCCGTGCCGGAAATGGCATACCAAGCCGCCGTGCCGGCGGCGACCGCGCCTGTCCAGCATGTCTCCGCGCTGCGCATGCCGCCGGCCGGATTGCCGGTGTTGCAGCGTCGCGCGCGTACGCTTCCGGCGTTCGCCCAGGCGCCCATCGTCGAAAGCGGCAGTCTCGGACACAGCCGTCGCAGCGACGAGAAGATCGCGATCGTCGGCATGTCCGGGCGTTATCCGGACGCGGACAACCTCTCGCAGTTCTGGCGCAACCTGCTCGAAAGCAGGAACTCGATCAAGGTGATCCCGCCGGATCGCTGGGACGTCGACGCGTACTACGACCCGACCCCGGGCAAGCCGGGCAAGGTCTACTGCAAGTGGCTCGGCCTGTTGGACGGTGCAGAGAATTTCGATCCGATGTTCTTCCAGATTTCGCCCTCCGAGGCGGAAGTCATGGACCCGCAGCACCGCCTGTTCATGCAGGAAAGCTATCGCGCCTTCGAGGACGCCAGCTATTCGGGCGCGGCGCTGAGCAACCAGAAGTGCGGCGTCTATCTGGGCATCATGAGCAGCGAGTATTCGTTCCTGCTGTCCAAGGGCAATCCGCTGAATGTCGAAACCACCGGCAACAGTTTCGCGATCGGCGCCGCGCGCATCGCCTATCACCTGAATCTGAAGGGCCCGGCGATTCCGATCGACACCGCCTGCTCGTCGTCGCTGGTGGCGATCCACCTGGCCAGCCAGGCGCTGCTCAATCACGAGATCGACATGGGCCTGGCGGGCGGCGTCAGCCTGTACCTGATCCCGGAATCGTATGTCGGCATGTGCCGCGCCGGCATGCTGTCGCGCGACGGACAGTGCAAGACCTTCGATAACGGTGCCGACGGTTTCGTTCCCGGCGAAGGCGTCGGAACCGTCGTGCTGAAGCGGCTCAGCGATGCCGAACGAGATGGCGACAGCATCTACGGCGTCATCATCGGCTCGGGCATCAATCAGGACGGCAAGACCAACGGCATCACCGCGCCGAGCGTCAACAGCCAGATCGAACTGGAGCGCGAGATCTATCGTCGCTACGGCATCGATGCGGCATCGATCAGCTATGTGGAAACGCACGGCACCGGCACCAAGCTCGGCGACCCGATCGAACTCGAAGCGCTGGCGACGGTGTTCAAGGAACACACCGACAAGAAGCATTTCTGCGCGCTGGGCGCCGTGAAATCCAACATCGGCCACGTCTCCGGCGCCGCCGGCGTCGCGGGCGTGCACAAGGTGCTGCTGAGCCTGCGGCACCGGAAGCTCGTGCCGAATGTGAACCTGGTGAAGGAAAACACGCTGTTCGATTTCGCCGATTCACCGTTCTACATCAACAACACCGTGCAGGACTGGGTCGCGGCACCGGGCCAGAAACGCCGTGCCGCAGTCAGCGCTTTCGGTTTCAGCGGCACGAATGCGCACATCGTCATCGAAGAGTACGTTCCGGCTGCACGCCGCGACAACGTGGCCAAGCAGCCGTGCATCGTTCCGCTGTCGGCGCGTACCGCTGCGCAGCTGCGGTCGCAGGCCGAGGATCTGCTCGAGTTCCTCGTCCGCGCCGACACGGACCGGACCGGCGCGGACATCGCATTGCCCGATCTGGCCTACACGCTGCAGATCGGCCGGGACGCGATGCGCGAACGCTGCGCATGGGTCGTCGACTCCGTTGCGGAGCTGCAGGCACAATTGCGTGCCTTCGTCGCCGGAGAGACGGGCAACGTCGTCTGGCATCGCGGCAGCGTGGCGCGTACCCAGGACAGTACGGTATTGACCGACGAAGCGGCGATGCTGCAGCGGCGCAGCGGTGCGCAGCAGACGGCGGGGCTTGCGGCGCTGTGGGCCGAAGGCGCCACGATCCAGTGGCGATCGCTGTATCCCGAGACGTTGCCGCTGCGCATGCACCTGCCTGCGTATCCGTTCGCCAAGGAACGGTACTGGCCGCAGCCGAGCGCGCCCATCAGCGCCACTGCAACGCAGGTGGTCGCTCCGCAAGCAGCGATACGCGCCCAGGCGGCGTTGCCCGTGCGGTCGGCGGCGGTTGCGCTGTCCGATACGGTGGTCGAGGGCAAGCAGAAGACCTTCTACACGCCGACATGGCAGGCGTCATCGCTGCCGTCGCAGCGCACGCCGTTCGGTCGCGAAGACGTGCTCCTGATCCTCGACACCGACGACCGGCTGTACGAACAGATCAAGGCCCGCCTGCATGTCGCGACGCCGTTGAAGGCGATCATCCTCGTACAACTCGCGAGCGCCTATCAGCAGCATGCGGCCGACCGCTACAGCGTCGATGCCTCGCATCCCGAACATTTCGACGCGCTGCTCGCCGCGCTGCGAACGCAGGGGCAGGTTCCCACGCATGTCATCCACAACCTGAATGCCGCGCGCCTGCTGGCCGGCGATCAGGACGGCAACGCGCCGGAACGCGCGCTGCAGTTCGGCATCGACGGTTTGTTCGGCCTGTGCAAGGCGCTGGTGAGCGGCGGGGCGCAACAGTCACCCTGTACGTTCGTCTCGTTCTTCCACGCTGCGGACGCCGCGAACACCGCGCCATGCTCCGCACTGGCCGCGTTCTATCGCTCGCTCGCATTGGAAAACAACCGTTACGCAGGCCGCGTGCTGGCGCTCGACCACGAAGGCGTGGAGGCGGCGGCGAGCAGCATCGATACGGTCACCTGCGTCGTCGACGAACTGCAATCGCCGTCGTCGCACGACACGGAGATCCTGTATCGGATGTCCAGCGCCGGATCGGCGCAACGCTTCGTGCGCGTGCTGACGCTGCAACATCCCGAGCAACAGGCCATGGCCGAGCTGCCGCTGAAGCATCGCGGCGTCTACCTCATCACCGGCGGCCTGGGCGGCCTGGGCTATCTGTTCGCGCGTCATCTCGCCGAACGCTATCGCGCGAAACTGGTGCTCAGCGGCCGTTCGTCGCCGAGCGACGAATCCGGACGCAAACTCGAACAGCTGCGCGCGCTCGGTGCCGATGTCCTGTACGTGCCGGCCGACATCGCGGATGCCGACCAGGTCCGCGATCTGGTCGCCTCCGCCAAAACGCACTTCGGATCGTTGAACGGCGTGCTGCACAGCGCTGGCGTCAATCGCGACAGCCTGCTGATCCGAAAGGATCGCGAAAGCCTGCGCCAGGTCCTGGCGCCGAAGGTGCAGGGCACCTTGCACCTCGACCGGACGACTGCGGAAGAGCCGCTGGATCTGTTCGTGCTGTTCTCGTCGGGCGCCGGCAGTTTCGGCAACCCCGGGCAGACCGACTATGCCTACGCGAACGCGTTCATGGATGCCTTTGCCGAGCATCGCGAATCCTTGCGTGCGCGACGCGAACGCTTCGGGAAAACCCTGTCGATCGGATGGCCGTTCTGGCAGGACGGCGGGATGCAGGTGTCCGCAGCCGATCTGCAGCGCACCGAAGAGCGCTCAGGCCTGTGCGCGCTTCCGACCGACGTCGGCATCGCGTATTGGGAAACCCTGCTGCGTTCCGATTCGACGCGTGCGCTCGCGCTGTATGGTTATCCGTCCAGGATCGCCGCGCACTGCAACCCTTCGGGCGGGCAGGCGACGGACGCGAAACCGCGAAACCTCGCGGTCGACCGTGAAACGCTGCGCACGCTGACGCAGCAGTATCTGTGCGGGCTGGTCCACAACGAAACCCGGGTGCCGGTCGAATTGATCGACATCAACGAACGCTTCGAGGCGTTCGGTTTCGACTCGATCATGATCGGCCGCTTCAATGCGGCGCTGGAACACGACCTCGGCGATCTGCCGAAGACGCTGCTGTACGAATACGAGACCGTGGCCGATCTCGCGGGATATCTGTGCGAGTCCGCGCAGGAAGCGCTCGTTCGCAGGCTCTCGCTTGCCGGCGCTGCGGCGGATGCGACGACCGTCGATCCGGTACGGGAAACCGCGCACATTCCCGCTGCGCTGGAAACGACGCCGACCCACGCGGAACCGATCGCCATCATCGGCGTGCACGCGGATTTCCCGCAGTCCCGCGACCTGCACACGTTCTGGGAGCATCTGAAGGCAGGCGACGACCTGATCCAGCTGGTGCCCGGGAATCGCTGGAACTACGCCGACTTCTACGATCCGGATCCGGAGCAGGCGGAGAACGGCAAGATCTACTGCAAGTGGGGCGGTTTCCTCGAGGATTTCGACAAGTTCGACGCGTCGTTCTTCAACATCGCGGATGCCGAAGCCAACATCATCGATCCGCAGGAGCGCTGCTTCCTGCAATCGGCGTGGGCGGCGGTCGAGGACGCGGGCTATACGCGCGAACGCCTGAAACAGATGTATCCGAAAGGCAAGAGCACCGATGTCGGCGTGTTCGTCGGCGTGACCACGAACTCGTACAACCTGCTGGCGCCCGAAGCCTGGCAGCGCGGCCAGATGGTGACGCCGAGCGCGATGCCGTGGTCCATCGCCAACCGGGTGTCGTACTACTTCGACTTCCAGGGACCCAGCATGCCGATCGACACGGCGTGTTCCTCGTCGCTGGTCGCGGTGCACCTGGCCTGCGAAAGCCTGCGTCGCCGCGAATGCCAACTCGCGCTGGCGGGCGGCGTGAATCTCTACCTGCATCCCGCCAAGTACCAGTCGTTCTGCCAGCGCCGCATGCTTGCGGTCGGCGACCAGAACCGCAGCTATGGCGCGGGGGACGACGGTTTCGTCCCGGGCGAGGGCGTTGGCACGCTGGTGTTGAAACCCCTGCGCCTCGCCGAACAGGATGGCGACCCGATTTGCGGCGTGATCCTCGGCAGCGCTTTCGATCACAGCGGCCGATCCAACGGCTATGCGACGCCGAATCCGAATGCGCAGGCGCAGGTGATCGTCCAGGCGCTCGCCCAGGCCCATGTTCCGGCCCGATCGATCAGCTACATCGAAGGCCATGGCACCGGCACCCAGATGGGCGACAGTCTGGAAATCGCCGCGATCAGCCAGGCCTTCGGCCAGCAGACCGACGACAAGGCGTTCTGTGCGCTGGGCTCGGTCAAGGCCAATATCGGCCATGCGGAATCGGCGACCAGCATTGCCGGCATCGCGAAGATCCTGCTGCAGTTCAAACATCGCCAGATCGCGCCGAGCATCCATGCCGATGTCGCGAATCCCGATATCGATTTCGCCCGTTCGCCGTGCCGCCTGCAGACGCAGCTGACACCGTGGCAGGCGTCCGGACAGGAGCCCCGGCGCGCATTGATCAACGCGTTCGGTGCAGGCGGCGTCAATGCCTGCGCCGTGCTCGAAGAGTACGTGCCTGCGGTGACGCGAGCGCCGTCGATCACGCGCGGGAACAGCCTGTTCGTGCTCTCGGCGATGAATGCGGATCGCCTGCGCGAGTACGCCTCGCGTTACGTGGCGTTCCTGGCGCGGACTCCGGAAGCCGACATCGCCAGCCTCTGCCATACGACGCAAGTCGGCCGCGAGCCGATGTTCGAGCGACTGGCACTGCTGGTCGACAGCACGGCCCAACTGCGCGATGCGCTGCAGCAATGGCTCGCATCCGACGGACAGGCGGCGCAGGCGACCGCGCCGCTGTGGCGCGGCAGTCTCGACGCGCGACGTGCGTCCCTGCCTGCAACGCGCGAGCAGCGCGAGCAGATGCAGGCGCTGTGCGACGCGCGCGACATGGCGGCGCTGGCGCAGTTCTGGACGCAGGGCGGAAAGGTCGAATGGCCGCGTGCCCATTCCGGGCCGGTTCCGGTGGGCACGTCCTTGCCCACTTATCCGTTCGCCCGCGAACGCCACTGGATCGTCGACGCGGCGCCAGCGGGGCATGCGCCCGTTTCGGCGGCGCCACCGCGCCTGCATCCGTTGCTGTCCCACAATTCGTCGACGCTGAAACAGATCAGCTTCGATGCCGCGCTCGCCGACGACCAGTACTACGCCCGCGAACACCGGATCCAGGGGCAGCCGGTGTTCCCCGGCGCCGGCTTCGTCGAAATGGCGTGCGTGGCCGCGACGATCGCCGGCCAGCGTCGGGTGCGCCAGTTGAAGGACATCTTCTGGGTGCAGCCGCTGGCGCTGGGCCATGCCTCGCAGAACCCTGCCTCGCAGAGCCTGCACATCAGCCTGCGCAACGCCGTCGGCGACAGTACCGAATTCGCGGTGAAGACCTTCGACGACGACAACGAGAGCGTCCTGCACTGCGAGGGCCGCGTCATTTTCCACGACGGCGCGGCGCACAGGCTGTCGACCCGACCATCGCTGGCGGAATGGCGGCAGCGCTGTCGCGACCGGCATGCCGGAAGCGAGTACTACCAGCGCTTCAAGCGGCTGGGCTTCGACTACGGCACCGCGTTCCAGATCATCGACGAGGTGTCGCTCGGAGACGGCTGCGCCATCGCCAGCCTGCGACTGGCGGACGCGCAGGCGAACGACTTCGAGCAGTACATCCTGCATCCGTGCCTGATCGATGGCGCGCTGCAGACGGTGGTGGCGTTGCTCGCCGCCGATGATGGCGGCGTGCCGCACCTGCCGTTCGCGATCGATGAGATCGAGATCCTCGGAAGCCTGACTCCGCGCTGTTACGCCCTTGTCGAACGATCCGGCGAACAGGACGCGCATGCCAGCGTGCTCCAGTTCAACATCCTGATCCTCAGCGAGGGCGGCGAACCGCTCGTCAGGATCACCAATTTCTACGTGCGCGCGCTGGTGATGCCGGAAACCCCGGTCATCGCACAGGCCAGGAACGACGCGCGCCTTTCGATGGCAGTCAACCCATGAAGACCTCCGTATCGATGGACACACAACACGACTATCCCATCGGCGAATTCCGGTCGACCTTCGATGGCAGCGAACCGTTCCTCGCCGACCACATCATCCAGGGACAGAAGATCCTGCCGGGCATGGCGTACCTCGAGATCGCACGCGCCGCCGTCGCGGGGTCGATCACCCTGGACGACGATTCGATGCTGGTCCTGAGCGACAGCGTGTTCGTGAACGCGCTGACCGTGAAGGACAAGCGCACGGTGGTGACGCGGGTGTATCCGGGCGCGGCCGGCCAGTTCGGGGTCGAGGTCAGCACCGATCAGGGCGTGCACTTCCAGTCGAAAGTCGCGGTGCAGAAGAAGCGCGACTTCCTCGCCGCGAAAGGCTACGCGGCGCACCTCGACATCGCGCAGCTGAAATCCGAATGCACCTTGCCCGGCCCGACCAAATCGGCGTTCTACCAGACCTTCAGGAAACGCGGCGTCGAACTCGGACCGTCGCATCGCGGCGTCGATGAGATCCTGCTGGACGGGAAGGGCAATGGACTGGCGACGATCCGTCTTCCCGGCGCCTCCGCGCGCGGCATGGCGATGGATGCCGGTGCGCTGGACAGCATCATCCAGAGCGGCATCGCGCTGGTCAGCAATCCCGAAGCCAATGTCGTGCCTTTCGCCGTCCTGGGCACGCTGGTCGTCGGCCCGCTGACCGACACGATGTTCGTGTCCATCCAGCAGCGCGCGGACGGCATGCACTACATCGCCACCGACGAAAGCGGCAAGGTCCGCGTGATCATCGAAGGCTTCCAGACGCGCGAGATCGATCTGAATGCCAGGCAGGATCGGCTGAGTTTCTACCGGCCGACGTGGAAGGCGGCGGCGCCGGCCGGCTCGGATGACCGGACGGTCAGCGTGGTGGAAGCGGGCGACGACTACGTCGCGACGACCAAAGCCTTGCTGGCCGCCGCGCAAGCGCTGGTGCAGGACAAGGGCAAACGTTCGGTGCTGGAGCTGCACGCGACGAAGGAACATCCGCTCGCGCGTGGCCTGTGGGCGGCGATGAGGACGATTTCGATCGAGCACTCGCAGATCGAATTCCGGATGAAACTCGGCGACCAGTCCCTGGCGTTCGAGCAACAGGACGTGGATCTGGACAACGCCCGGGAATTCGCCTGGCCGAACGGAGCCACCGTGCTGATCAGCGGCGGCCTCGGCGAGCTTGGTTTGCTGGTCGCCGCCGATATCGCCGAACGTTCCACCGACAGCACGCTGATCCTGTTGGGCAGGCGGACCCCGGGCGAGGACGATCTTGCCCGCATCGAAACGCTGAAGCGTGCCGGCGCCCATGTCATCCATCGCGTCTGCGACATCGCGGATCCGCGGCAGGTCGAACAGGTCGTTGCCGAATATCCCGGGATCCGCATCGTGGTCCACGCCGCCGGGTTGATCGACGATGCGCTGGTCGCGCACAAATCCGTCGAGTCCGTCGACCGGGTGCTGGCGCCCAAGGTGCAGGGCATCGTCAATCTGGATCGCGCCACCGCCGGCTGTCCGCTCGATCACTTCATCGCCTTCTCGTCGATGGCCGGCGTGCTGGGCAATGCCGGGCAGTTCGATTACGCGGCCGGCAACGGCTACATGGATGCCTACATCGAACAGCGCGAACAGCGCGTGCTCGCGCAGCAGGCGCGCGGCCGTTCGCTCAGCATCAACTGGCCGCTGTGGGAAGAGGGTGCGATGCAGCTCGACGCGGCGAGCCGCGAGAGCCTGGCCAAGACGTTCGGCATCAAACCCTTGCCGACCGCCGAAGGCCTGAAGGCGCTGCGTCTTGCGATCGCAAGCCCGCACGCCCAGCTGATGACGCTCTACGGCCAGCGCGGCGCGCATGCCGCATTGTTCGCGCCGCCGAAGGCGCCCGTGGAACAGCAGGCCCAGCAGTCGCCGGTCGAGCTGGACAAGCTGCAGCGCGAAATCATGCAGGAAATGCGCCTGCAGGCGGCCCAGCACCTGAAGCTGAAGCCGAACCAGATCGGAGATACGGACGACTGGACCAACTTCGGCTTCGACTCGATCCTGATCTCGAGTTTCGTGTCGCACCTGAACCATGTCTACGACCTGGACCTGATGCCGACCTCGATGTTCGAAGCGTCCAATCTGCTGCGCTTCAGCCAGTTCCTTGCCGAGAACCACGCGCCCGAGATGATGAAGAAGCTGGCGGTGGCCAACGCGAAGGCCGCCGCCACGCCCGCCAGGCAGGCGCCACCGCGCCCCGCCGAGGTGGCTGCCGCGGACAGCCGTTCGGTCTCGCAGTTCGCACGCCGCTTCCGCACCGCCTACAAAAACCAGTCGAGCTACCGCGACGAGGATGTCGCCGTGATCGGCATGAGCTGCAGGATCGCAGGCGCGCGCAACCCGGACGAATTCTGGGACATGCTGGACAACGAGCGCGACATGATCCGCGAGATCCCGGGCGAGCGCTGGGATTGGCACGATTATCCGGGCGTCAGCAAATGGGGCTCGTTCGTCGACGGCATCGACGAATTCGATCCGCTGTTCTTCGGCATATCGCCGGCAGAAGCGATGTACATGAGCCCCGAACAGCGCCTGATGATGCAGTACGTCTGGGAATGCGTCGAAGATGCCGGATACGGCGGCGACACGCTGAAGGGCTCCAACACGGGCATCTTCGTCGGCTGCGGCCCGAGCAGTTACACCAGCCTGATGAGCCACCTGCCGATCGAAGCCTATTCGGTCACCGGCAGCGTGTCGTCGGTGGGGCCGAACCGGATCAGCTATCACATGGACTGGCACGGTCCGAGCAATCCCATCGACACCGCCTGCAGCAGCTCCCTGGTGGCGGTGCATCGTGCCATCGAGGCGATACGCGGCGGTCACTGCGGCGTCGCCATCATCGGCGGCGTCAATGCGCTGATCAGCCCGGATGTGTACATCAGCTTCACCAAGTCGGGCATGCTCTGCGAAGACGGACGCTGCAAGACGTTTTCCGACAAGGCCAACGGCTACGTGCGCGGCGAAGGTGCCGGCATGCTGATGCTCAAGGGCCTGAAAGCCGCGCAGCGCGATGGCGATGCCATCTATGCGGTGATCAAGGGCGCAGCGGAAAACCACGGTGGCCGCACGACCTCGCTCACCGCGCCGAATCCCAACGCGCAGGCGGCGGTGATCAAGCGGGCGGTCGAGGATGCCGGCATCGACTTCAGCCGCGTCGGCTACATCGAATGCCACGGCACCGGCACGGAGCTGGGCGATCCGGTCGAAATCCGCGGCCTGAAGGCGGTTTCCAAGGATCTGCTCGATCCGGCGGCAGCCGCCGAAAAGCGCGAAAACCATCCGTGCTATCTCGGCAGCATCAAATCGAACATCGGGCACCTCGAATACGCCGCGGGCGTGATGGGCCTGATCAAGGTCATCCAGCAGATCCGCCACCGGAAAATCGCCCGCAGCCTGCATTGCGATCAGGTCAGTCCCCTGATCGATCTGAACGGCACGCCGTGCGTCATCGCCCAGCAGGCATGCGAGTGGGTGGTGCCGGCCGGGCAGACCCGCATCGCGGGCGTCAGCAGTTTCGGCTTCGGCGGGGCGAATGCCCACGTCATCGTCGAAGAGTACGTCGAGCGCGAATCCCCGGCGGCGTCGACCGATGCCGACCACGCGCAACTGCTGGTGTTCTCCGCGCGCAATGTGGACAGCCTGTACAACACCCTGCAGGCGTATCCCGGTTTCCTGGACAAAAGCCGCGACGGCCCGGACGCACTGCGCCGCATCGCCTACACCCTGCAGGTCGGTCGAACCGAAATGCAGGAGCGGGTCGCGTTCGTCGCCAGTTCGATCGAGGAGTGGAGCGAATTGCTCGATGGCTGCCTGAAGGACAAGGACAGCTTCTACCACCGCAAGGTCTTTCGCGGCTCCGTCAAGGGTGGCGGCGGCGAGAAACTCGACATCGGCGATACCCAGGCGGGCCAGGAATTCATCAAGCGGCTCGTCGAAACCGGTGAAATCGAGAAGCTCGCCGAACTCTGGATCAATGGCTCGAAGCTGGATTGGCGGCTTCTGCACGCCTGACGGTCGATGAATCGAAGAACCATGGATTTTTTTGCTTTTTATTTGGAGAGATAGGATGAAAACAGTTGGTATCGAGGCCATGAACGCGTTCGCTGGAACGGCCTTTCTGAACGTCAGTAGCCTCGCGGAGCATCGCAACCTCGACACCACGCGTTTCGAGAACCTGTTGATGAAGGAAAAGACGGTCGCATTGCCGTACGAAGACCCGATCACGTTCGCCGTCAATGCGGCAAGACCCATCGTCGATGCGCTGAGCCCGGAAGAGAGGGACAGGATCGAGATGGTGATCACCTGCACCGAATCGGGCTTCGATTTCGGCAAATCGATGAGCACCTATTGCCACAGCCTGCTGGGGCTGAACCGCAACTGCCGCCTGTTCGAGCTGAAGAACGCCTGCTATTCCGGCGCCGCCGGCATCCAGATGGCGGTCAACTTCGTGCTGTCGCAGGCGTCGCCGGGCGCGAAAGCGCTGGTGATCGCGACCGACATTTCGCGCTTCATGGTCGAGGACGGCGGCGACGCGCTGACCGCCGACTGGTCGTTCGCCGAACCCAGCAGCGGATCGGGCGCGGTCGCGATGCTGATCAGCGATCAACCGCACCTGCTGCAGATCGACGTGGGCGCGAACGGCTACTACGGCTACGAAGTGATGGATACCTGCCGGCCGACGGCGGACGGCGACGCCGGCGATTCCGACCTGTCGCTGCTGTCGTACCTGGATTGCTGCGAGAACGCGTTCATCGAATACAAGAAGCGCGTGCCCGACGCCAACTTCGCCGAGACGTTCACCTACCTGGCTTACCACTGTCCCTTCGGCGGCATGGTCAAGGGCGCGCACCGCAACATGATGCGCAAGATCATGCGCGCCAAGCCCAACGACATCGAGGAGGATTTCCAGCGTCGCGTCACCCCGGGCATGATCTACTGCCAGCGCGTCGCCAACATCATGGGCGCGACCATGCCGCTGGCGATCGCGAGCACGATCGAGCACGGCGATTTCGAAACCCCGCGTCGCATCGGCGCGTTTTCCTACGGTTCCGGCTGCTGCTCCGAGTTCTTCAGCGGAGTGGTGCGCAAGGAAGGGCAGCAGCGCCTGCGCAAGATGCAGATCAAGGAGCATCTCGACCGCCGCACCGAATTGACGATGGACGAATACGACCGGCTGCTGGTCGGCAGCAATGCCGTCCGTTTCGGTACGCGCAACGTCGAACTGGACAGCAGTTTCGTCTCGCGTGCGCGCAGCGCGATCGGCAAGCCGGTGTTGTTCCTGAAGGAAATCAAGGAATTCCACCGCGAATACGAGTGGGTCGGTTGATGGACCCGTCCGCTTTCACGACCCTGCGCGTCCGTTTCGACGACGAGATCGCGCATCTCCAGATCCACCGGCCGGACGCGAACAACGCGATCAACGAACAGTTGATCAAGGAATTCACGGCGGCGCTCGATCTGTGCGAGGTGCGTGCCAAGATCGTGGTTGTGGAAGGCTTGCCGGAAGTATTCTGCTTCGGCGCCGACTTCGCGGAGCTGCAGCGCAGCTTCGACGGCGACGCACCGCCGCAGCAGGATCCGCAGCCGATGTACGCATTGTGGCGGCGGCTGGCCAGCGGGCCGTACGTGTCGATCGCGCACGTACGCGGCAAGGCCAACGCGGGCGGCATCGGTTTCGTGGCCGCCTGCGATATCGTCCTCGCCGATACCAAGGCGGTGTTCAGCCTGTCCGAACTGCTGTTCGGCCTGATGCCCGCGTGCGTACTGCCTTTCCTGATCCGGCGCATCGGATTCGCCAAAGCCAACTACATGACGCTGATGACACAGCCGGTCACGGTGCAGAACGCGCACGAATGGGGCCTCGTGGACGCCTACGAGGAGAACAGCGAAAACCTGCTGCGCAGGAATCTGCTCCGTCTTCGTCGACTGAACAAGACCAGCATCGCGCGCTACAAGCGTTATATGCACTCGATCGAAGGGTCACTCGATACCTGCGAGCACGCAGCGCTCGCCGCGAACCGGGAGGTGTTTTCCGATATCGAGAATCTGCAGCGCATCTCGCGTTACGTGAAGACCGGAGAATTCCCCTGGGAGGGCACCTCGTAATGTCTGACAGCGCTGTCTCACTGGATTGGCTCGAACCGCACATCCTGCAGATCAAAATGCAGGACCGGGTCAACAAGAATACGTTCTCGGAGGGCCTGACCCAGGGCCTGATGGATGCCTTCGCTGCGGCCGGCGGGAATCCGGACTGCAAGGTCGTCATCCTGACCGGGTACGACAATTATTTCGCCAGCGGCGGCACCCAGGAGCTGCTGATGGGGCTTTCCGACGGTCGCGGGGCATTCACGGATCGGGCGCTGTACAGCCTTCCGCTGCATTGTCCGGTGCCCGTCATCTCCGCGATGCAGGGACATGGAATCGGCGGCGGTTTCGTGCTGGGAATGTTCGCCGATATGGTTGTACTGAGCCGGGAAAGCATTTACGCTGCAAACTTCATGCGTTATGGGTTTACGCCCGGTATGGGCGCGACATTCATCCTGCCGCAGAAGTTGGGGATTGGTATCGCGACCGAGATGATGCTGTCGGCGAACAACTATCGGGGAGATGAGTTGCAGCTCCGCGGCATCCCGTTTCCCGTATTGCCGCGAGACAAGGTGATGGCGCACGCACTCGAGCTTGCGCGGACGTTGGCCGAAAAACCACGCTTGTCGCTGGTGACGCTCAAGGAACACCTGACCGTGCCATTGCGTGAGGCCTTGCCGGCGATGGTCGCGCAGGAAGTCGCCATGCATGCCATCACGTTCTCGCAGCCGGAAGTGAAATCCAGGATAGCGACGCTGTTCGGCGCATGAGTGGTTTTTGAATCGCATTTCGCGTGCGGGTCCGTCTGCGTCGGCAATCATGCGACGAGACGCTTGACGCACGCCACCCAGGAGAAGTTGCTGTGGAGATGGAAAAGATTTTCGACATCATCGTTGGGCATACCCGTGATGTGCTTCCGGGTCTGGACGATCGTCAGTTTCAATTCTCGGACTCGCTGCGCGAACTCGGCGCGAATTCCATCGATCGTTCCGAGATCGTCATGCTCACGCTCGAGTCGCTGTCGCTGAAGATTCCGCTGATCAAGGTCGTCAAGGCCGAAAACATCGGCGAGCTGGCCGGTCTGCTGCATGCGGAACTGTGAAGCCGGGCCGAGGACATGACCATGGGCATCGGGACGCCCGCGCATCCATTCTGTCGTTGACGAAGCCGCCAGGCTCGTAAACACCAACAATGCTGGAGAATTCGATGAAAACCTATATGTTCCCCGGGCAAGGCTCGCAGGCGCGCGGCATGGGCGGCAGCCTGTTCGATGAGTTTCCGGAGCTGACCGACAAGGCCGACAAGATCCTCGGCTATTCGATCAAGGAACTGTGCCTGAGCGATCCCAACAAGGAACTCAAGAATACCCAGTTCACGCAACCGGCGCTGTATGTCGTCAATGCGCTTTCGTACTACAAGCAGATCCAGCAGGCGGGCGAGACGCCGGACTACGTCGCAGGCCACAGCCTGGGCGAGTTCAATGCGCTGCTCGCCGCCGAATGTTTCGATTTCGAAACCGGGTTGAAACTCGTCAAGAAGCGCGGCGAGCTGATGAGCCAGGCGACCGACGGCGCGATGGCGGCGATCCTGAACGCGACTCGCGGACAGGTTGAAACATTGCTGAAGGAAAACGGATTCAAGAACGTCGATATCGCCAACTACAATGCGCCGCTGCAGATCGTCATTTCCGGACCGGCCGATGAGATCGCGGCGAGCCAGAACATTTTCCAGTTCGACAACGTCATGTTCGTGCCGCTGAACACCAGTGGCGCGTTCCATTCAAGGCTGATGAAACCCGCGCAGAGCAAGTTCGAGAGTTTCCTCAAGAAGCGCAAGTTCGCCGACCCGAAGATTCCGGTCATGGCCAACCTGACGGCGAAGCCGTACCCGAAAGGCGCCGTCGTCGACTATCTGTCGAAACAGATCAGCAGCACGGTGCTGTGGAGCGACACGATTCAATCCCTGCTCAAGATCTCCGACCAGATGGAATTCCTGGAACTGGGGCATGGCGATGTCCTGACGAAAATGATCGCGAACATCAAGCGTCAACTCGCGAAAGCCGCCGAGAAGGCCGCGCCCGCCGTCCAGAAGACGGAGACGCCGCCGGCGGTCGCCAGCATCGCGCCTGCGGTCGCGGTCGCGGCGCCCGGGACGGATGCGCGTACGGAAGCCGGCGCTGCCGCGCCGTCCGATAATCGTTTCGCTCTGGCGGAGCAGAAGGTATCGGCGTGGAACAAACGCCATCCGGTCGGTACCAAGGTCAAATCGCTGGTGATGGATTACGGCGAACTGACCACCCGCACGTCCGCCGTCGAGCTCTTCGGTCATCGTGCCGCCGTCTATATGGAAGGCTACAACGGCTATTTCGATCTCGACGAAATCGCGGCGGCATAGGATCGTCATGCGCCTCCCTGTCGTATTCATGTTCTCCGGACAAAGCTCCCAGTACTATCAAATGGGCCGGGAGCTGTATCACAGCCACCCGCGATTCCGGATGTGGATGGATCACTGCGACGAAATCGCACAGCCGATGATCGGACGCTCGCTGTGCGACGTCCTGTACGGCGACGGCGACAAGAGCAAGCCCTTCGATCGCCTGCTGTATACCAATCCTGCGCTGTTGTGCTTCGAATTCAGCCTTGCGCGCGTACTGATCGAGGCGGGCGTCAAGCCCGACTATCTGCTCGGTTACAGCCTTGGCGAGTTCAGCGCGGCGGTGGTCGGCGGCGCGTTGACCCTGGAGCAGGGCATACGGTTCATCGTCGATTACGCGAAACTGATCGAGGCGGAATGCCCGCCGGCGAGAATGCTCGCGGTTCTCGACGTGCCGTCCGTCGAAACCCGCTATGCCCACCTGTTCGATGGCTGCTGGCTTACCGCGCGCAATTTCGACCGCCATGTCGTCGTCACGGGGTCGGTGCCCGCGATCCAGTCCTTGCGCGAGGCCATGCTGGACGACAATGTCGTCCATCAGTTGCTGGCGGTCAATTTCGGATTCCATACCGAAATGGTGCAACCGATCGAAGGCAGGATGCTCGAACTGGCCCAGGGCATCGATTTCCAGCCGCTCCAGGTGCCGTGCATCTCCAGTTTCGACGGCTCGACGAGGGATTCGCGATTCGACACCGGCCTTTGGCCTCGGCATTTCTGGTCGCTGTCCCGTCACCCGATCGCTTTCGATACGACCGTGCAGTCGCTGTTGCGCCAGGGGGATTGCTGTTTTCTCGATGTTGGCCCCAGCGGCACGCTGGCTACGTTCGTGAAATATCTGCTGCCTGCGCAGACGGCTTCCGTGTTCAGCGACGTGGTCAACCCATTCGGCAGGGACAACCGGACTTTCGGCAATGCCCTGCGCTGCGGAGGCTTGACCGATGTGCGCAGCGCATAACCTGGCGGGAAATGGACAGTGAGCGATTTTTTCGAAAAAGGACAGCAAGTGCTGGTATCGCAGCCGTTCAGTCGGTTGCTGGGTACCGAATTGTGCGACCTGTCCCAGGGTTATGCCGAGCTGGCGCTGCGGATCCGCGAGGATTTCAAACAGAGCTATGGCTATGTGCATGGCGGCGTCGTGAGTTACCTCGCCGACAATTGCCTGACCTTCGCCGGCGCGACCGTGCTCGGCCACTGCGTCACCTCGGAATTCAAGATCAACTACGTGATGCCGAGCATCGGCGATCTGCTCGTCGCGAAATCCACGGTGCTGTCGTTCGCGCTGCGGCAGGCGGTATGCGAATGCAAGGTGTACGTCGTGCGCGGCCAGGAGTCGATGCTGGTCGCTGTCGCCCAGGGCACCATCGTCAAGATCGAAACCGATATACGGGAATACTCATGAGCGCTTTTCCGTATCTCGACGCGACCCATGCTGGAATTCATCCTCGCGCCATCCGCAGGACGGCCTGCCGCTTGCGCTGTCGCTGATCCGCCTGATTTCCCATTCTGCATAACCTTGAATTAGAAGAGACGAACGGTGATGGACCACGAAATTTTGCAAGAGCTGACTGAGAACTACCTGAAGTCGCTGATCAGTGGAGCAGCGGACACGGAAGTCATGTTCGATGCGCAGACACCGTTCGGCGAAATGGGCGTCAATTCGTTTCATGTGCTGAAGATACTGAAGCGGCTCGAACAGGACTTCGGCACATTGCCGAAAACCCTGCTGTTCGAGAACTTCAATGTCCGCGATCTCGCGCAGTATTTCGTCAAGAAGCACCTGGATGTGTTGATGCAGAAGTTCGGGGGCGATCCTGCGGGCGCGCCCGCGTCGCAGGGCGCGAGAGCCGAGCCGTCCGGTATTCCGGCCGCGGTCGCAGCGGTTCCGCAGCCGCAGGCCGTGCCGACGATCGCGCCGCCCGAAGCGACTCCGGCGCTGGTCGCGCACAGGCATCTGGACAGATACCCGGCGCTTCGCCAGCGCCGCGAGGAGATCTTCCACCAGTACAAGAACGAGTCGTCGGTATCGCGCGGCACCCTGATGATCGCGCCGTTGCTGTTTTTCGGCGACGAGAAGCGCGGCTTTTTCAACTGCGGCAAGGGCAAGGGCATCCTGCTCGCCTACGGTTACACCGGGCCGGAGGACGACTTCCTGCCGCTCGCCGGACAGCTTTTCCGTTACTGCGCCCGGAACGACCTGCAATTCAACCTGTTCGCGGAACAGCCCTTGCCTGCGATCGGCGACAAGACGTTCACGGCGACGCCCTTCGGCGTGATGCAGCGCGTCGTCGATCTGCCGTCCTTCACGCTTGAAGGACAGGCGATGCGGCGGCTGCGCTACCAGGTCTCGAAATTCTCCAAGGCCGGCGCCTGCCGCACCGAGGAATACATCTGCGGCAGCGACCCACGGAAAGCGGAAAACATCGCGGCGATCATCGATCAATGGTGCGGCTCGCGCACCATGGTGAATCCGCTGATCCATATCGTCAAAGCCGAGATCCTCGCCGGCACGCTCGATCGCGAACACCGGATATTCCTGACGTATGTCGACGATGCGATGCAGAACGTGATTCTGATATCGCCGGTGGCGGCCGGTGGCAGCGGCTATCTGATGGATCTGGAATTCTACGGGGCGGACATGCCGCTCGGCGGCCTGGAATTCGCCATCGTCAACATCATCGAAACGCTGATCGCCGAAGGCTGCGGTCTCTTCAGCCTCGGCGGTACGTATGGGGTCAAGCTCGGCGATTCGCCGACCGCCGATCCCGAAGTCGAGAAGATCCTCGACGAATTGCGCCAGCAGAACATTTTCAACGATGCCGGCAATCTGCAGTTCAAGAACAAGTTCCGTCCGGAGAACAAGAACATCTTCCTGTGCCGCGCCGCGGATGCGGGCAAGGCGGACAATGTCATCGACATCATCATGATGATCGCCGATCCGTCGGCGTCCCAGGTCGATGATGCGCCGATGGATGATTCGAGCGCAGGAACGGCATCGGCTGGACCGGCTGTTGCGCAGCACGCTGCGACGACAACGCCCGCCCGAGCGTCCACGGCTGCACTCATCGAAGGCAATGCACGCTCCCAAGCATTGCTGGAGGCCGGGTTCAATCCGCAGAATCTCGCCACGGACGATGTCGTTTTCGACCTTAAGACGGACTCGTGGGCGCAGCTGCGCATGCCGGCCATCGACAAGCAGATGTCGAGTCTGTTCGCGCAGTTGCAGCGCCCCATCGATGTCAATGCCAGCCTGCGCCAGGTCTTCCCGTTCGAGCATTTCACGCTGACCCAGTCCGGTCGCGCGGCGGAAGACATCTTCTGCCAGGCATGGGAGAAGAAGGGACGGGTGCCGCAGAACCTGCTGTTCCCCAGCACGATTTTCCATCAGATCGACAAGGGCTTCGCGCCGCAGGAAATGCCGACCGCTGCGGTCTTCGATCTGCACTCGGACGAGCCGTACAAAGGCAATCTGGACATGTCCGCGCTGCAGGCGGAAGTCGACAGGCACGCGGCGGAGATCGCCTATGTCTGCATCGAACTGACCGACAATGCCGCCGGAGGCGGTGCCGTGTCGCTGCCGCACCTGAAGCAGGTGAAGGCGTTGCTGCAGCAGCATCGCATTCCGCTGGTGCTCGATGGCACCCGCGTACTCGAGAATGCGCTGCTGATCATCGACAACGACCCGGAATGGCGTGATGCCACGTTGTGGCAGGTCGCCACGGAATTGCTGTCCCAGGCCGATGCGGTCGTGACCAGCCTGGCCAAGGATTTCTGCGTCAACAAGGGCGGCATGATCGCGACCAACGATCCGGCGCTGCATGAAAGACTGCAGGCGTTGCAGCAGCGCGAGGGCAAGGCGCTGGACGTGATCGACAAGAAATGCGTCGCGCTTTCGCTGCAGAACCGGAAATTCATCGAAACCCAGGTGCGTCGCCGTGTAGATGCGGTGCAGTCGCTGCGGCAATCGCTCATCGAGGGGAATGTGCCGGTCGTGCGTCCAGCGCGAGGCCATTGCCTGCTGATCGATGTCAAACAGCTGCCGGAGTTCCAGGGGCTCGCCTCGCCGGTCGCATCCTTCGTTGCCTGGCTGTATCTCGCGACGGGCATCCGTGCCGGCGCGCACAGCGTGGGCATGCAGCAGAATTCCAGCCTCAATCAGCTGGTGCGCCTCGCGATCCCGGTCGGGCTCAGGAGCGAGGATGTCGAGGCATTGCGCGGTTCGCTCATCGAAGCCTTCGCGAACAGGGTCGATATCCCCGATCTTTGCCCCATCGACAGCGCCAACGACCGCATCGGCGATCTCGGCGCGAAGTTCAGGCTCGATCGTTATCTCTTCCCGTCCGCATCGGCGCAGCCGACGGCGGCCACGCGCGCGAGCGCCGACCGCGAACCGCCTCGCGAAGCGAAAGCGGCAGCCGTGAACACCGTTGCGAACGGCGGCGGTGGCCTCGCGCGCAGCGGCGCGAATCGGGACCTGGACAGAGGCACGGAGATCGCGATCGTCGGCATGGCCGCGCGCTTCCCGAAGGCCAGGAACACCGAAGAATTGTGGGAAAACCTGCTGCAGGGCAGGGACTGCATCAGCGAGATCCCGGATTCGCGCTATCAGCGCCGCCGGCAGCGCGATGTGCTCGGGCGGTATCGCGGCGGTTTCATCGACGAGATCGACCGCTTCGATTCGCTGTTCTTCAATATTTCCCCGCGCGAAGCCGAAACGATCGATCCGCAGGAACGCCTGTTCCTGGAAGTCACGTGGGAAGCGCTGGAGGATGCCGGCTACTATCCGGAAGCGTTCCAGAGCGAGGATCAGGGCGCACGGCACATCGGTGTGTTCGTCGGTGCGGTCTGGACGATGTACCAGATGGTGGGCGCGGAAGAGCGGCTCGCCGGCAACAAGGTGATCGCCAACTCGTTCATGTGGAGCATCGCGAACCGCGTTTCGTATTCCATGAACTTCACCGGCCCGAGTATCGCGGTGGATACGGCGTGTTCGGCCAGCCTGACCGCGATCCATCTTGCCTGCGATTCGATCCAGCTCGGCGAATGCGCGGCGGCCATCGTCGGTGGCGTGAATCTGGATGTCCATCAATGCAAGCAGGAAATCACCGTCGCCGGTGGCCTGCTGTCGGACGACGGTTTCTGCCGCGCATTCGGCCGTGGCGCCAGCGGTTATGTGCCGGGCGAGGGCGTCGGTGCGCTGCTGCTGAAGCCGTTGTCGCACGCGCAGCGCGACAACGACAACATCTATGCGGTGGTCAAAAGCACGGCGATCAGCCATGGCGGTCGCAACAGCGGTTATGCGGTGCCCAATTCGAAAGCGCAGTGCGATGTGGTCACTTCGGCGCTGAACAAGGCCGGGATCGATGCCCGCAGCATCGGTTATATCGAAGCGCACGGCACTGGCACCGAGCTCGGCGATCCGATCGAAATCGCCGGTCTGAACCAGGCGTTCGAGCGGGACAGCGTCGCGCTGCAAAGCTGTGCGATCGGTTCGATCAAGACCAATATCGGCCATCTGGAAGCCGCGGCCGGCATCGCGGGCGTGTGCAAGGTGCTGCTGCAGATGCGGCACAGGCAGCTGGTGCCTTCGCTGCATTCGCAGCAGATCAACGAGTTCATCGATTTCGCGCATTCGCCTTTCGTCGTGCAGCAGTCGGTCGAACCGTGGCAGCCGAAACAGGTCGATGGCGTCCGGCAACCGTTGCGCGCCGGGATCAGCTCGTTCGGTGCCGGTGGCTCGAATGCGCACGTCATCCTCGAAGCCCGCGACGATGCGGCGGCCACGGTCGCGGCAAGACCGGTGCAGGGCGGCCTGCGCATATTCCCGCTTTCAGCGCGCAACGAAGAGCAACTGCGACAGGTGGCGGTCCGACTCAAGTCCTTCATCGAGAAGCATCGCGACAGCGAGTCCGCGCCGCATTTCGACGACATCGCATTCACCCTGCAGGTCGGCCGGAAATCGTTCGATCACAGGGTCGCGATCCTCGCCGACAGCATGGATCAACTGCTCAACAAGCTGCAGAACTTCCTGGGCAATACGCGCGACGACCACATCGTCTCCGGGCACATGAGGAATGCCGACGGCATCACCAAGATGCTGAGCCGCAAGGAGAAGGAAGCCTTCATCGACTTGCTCGCGCAGTCCCGCGACCCGCTGAAGCTGGCCCAGCTGTGGATCGATGGCCTGGTCTCGGATTGGCACGGCATGCAGGCGACCGCCGGTGCGCGGCGCATTTCGCTGCCGACCTATCCCTTCGCCGACAAGCGCCATTGGCTCGAATCCGCCGACATGGGTGAACTCACGTCCGCGCTCGCGGGACGTACGGCAGGCCATGCGCTGCATCCGCTCATCGACAGCAACGAATCGACCTTCGAGCGCCAGCTGTTCCGCAAGCTGTTCACCGACCAGGAATTCTTCATCTACGACCATCTGGTCTCGGATATTCCGACGCTTCCTGGCGTCGCCTATCTCGATTTCGCGCGCAAGGCCGGCGAGATCGCGGCAGGGCGCAAAGTACAGAAGATCAAGAACATCATCTGGGTCAGCCCGCTGACGGTGCAGAACGCCGTCCCCAATGAAGTCTTCATTGAATTGAAGCCGGCCGGCGACGCCGTGTTCTTCGAAGTGTTCAGCGAACGGGAAGGCAGCCGCAAGCAGCTGTATTGCCAGGGCAAACTGCACTACGCCAGTGCACAGGACGGCCTGGCGGAAGACGAATACATCGATATCGAAGCGATACGCGGGCGCTGCGACAAAGTGCTCGATGGCGAGCGTGCGTACCCGTCGTTCAAGACGTTGGGATTGGATCTCGGACCCACCTTCCAGGCGCTGCAGGAGGTCTATCGCAATCCGAACGTCGGCTTCGAAGTGCTCGGCGCGCTGAAGATCCCGACGCTGTCGGGCATGCGTTTCGAAGAGTTCGTACTGCATCCTTCGCTGGTCGACTCTTCGTTCCAGGCCGCCATGGGCGCGCGTCTGGCGGATGCCGGCGGCGAGATGTTCGTGCCGTATTCGCTGGGCGAGGTCGAAATCCTCCATCCGCTGACGCCGGTCTGTTACAGCTACATCACCGAGGCGAAGGAAGAGAAGAAGACGTCTTCGAATCTGTCGAAGATGAATGTGCTGATCGTCGACGAGCACGGCAAGGTGCTGGTCAAGGTGCGCGATTCGGTCGGCGTACCGCTGCTGGATGTGCACGAGAAGCCCGGACAGAGCGGGCCCGCGAAAGCACCGGCCGCCGAAAGCACCGACGTATTCTCGACGCTGTACTTCGGTACGTATTGGCATGTGTCCACGCTGACCGCCACCGCTGCGGGAAGCGCGCCGCAGACCGTCGTACTGTTCGCACCCGATGCGGCCAGCAGCGACGCGTACAGCGCGCAATTGACGGCGCGCGGCGACGACAAGACGGTGCTGGTATCGGTCTTCCCGGGCGATGGCTTCAAGCAACTGGGCGATCGTAGCTACAGCGTCAATGCCGGGGAACGCGAGGATTTCGTCCGGCTGCTGACCTCGCTCCAGGGCACCTGCCAGACGCCGCTGCAGGTGTGTTTCGCATGGTCCGCGCTGCCGGTCATCGCCGATCGAGGCGAACCTGTCGTCGACCTGACCGTGCAAGCGCTGGACCGTGGCGTCTATGCGTTCCTACATTTGTGCCAGGCGATCGTCGGCCAGAAGGCCGAAAACGATGTGCGCCTCAATTACCTGTATTTCAGCACTCCCGACGAATCGCAGCCGCACAACGACGCGATCCAGGGCTTCGCGACGATATTGCGTGCCGAGAGCCCGAAACTGTCGTGCAAGATCATCGAGTTCCTGCAGCCTGAACCGGCTTTCGATGCCGGTGTCGTTGCGGCGCTCGCGAACGAGTTCATGCACGAAACCAAGGCGCTTGGCGTCCGTTACCACGACGGTCGGCGTTACCTGCGGAGGATCGAATCCTGTCCCGCGCCGCCGGCCGCGGTCGCCGACGTGCCGATCAAGCATCGCGGCGCCTACCTCATCACCGGTGGCGCGGGTGGCCTGGGTCTGATCTTCGCCGAGTATCTGGCGAAGCAGTTCCAGGCGCGCCTGATCCTGACCGGGCGCAGCGCGCTGAAGAGCGATACCGAAGCGGCGCTGGAGGCGCTGCGGCAAGCGGGCGCCGAGGTGCTCTACGTGCAGGCCGATGTCGCCAAGCGCGAAGATATCGACAACCTCGTGCTGACCTGCAAGCAGCGCTATGGCGCCCTGAACGGCATCATCCACAGCGCCGGCGTGCTGCGCGATTCCTATATCCGCAACAAGACGCGGGATGAAATGCAGGCGGTGTTCGCGCCGAAGATCCTCGGCACGCTGTTGCTGGACGAAGCGACGCGAAACGAACCGCTGGATTTCTTCGCGATGTTCTCGTCGCTGGCGGCACTCGCCGGCAATGCCGGGCAGAGCGATTATTCGTTCGCGAACCACTTCATGGATGCGTTCGCCGCCCATCGCAACGCGTATGCGGATCGCGGCCTGAGGCAAGGCAAGGCGCTCAGCGTGAACTGGTCGATCTGGGCCGAAGGCGGCATGCGTCTCGACGAGCAGACCGCGCTGTTCTTCGAGCGCAATCTCGGTATCAAGCCGCTCGAACGCGAGGTCGGAATCCAGGCGCTGATGCTTGGATTGCACGGCGACCTGCCGCATCTGGCCGTGGTGCAGGGCGTCAAGGAGAAGGTCGAGCGCGCATGGGGCATTGGCGCAGTCGATGTCGAAAAGCCTGTCGATGCGACGCCGGCCGCGGCCACGTCCACGTCGACGGCCGTGGCCGCGACCGCTGCGGTGGAAGGCGACGATCTGGCGCTGGTGGCGCAGAACGCGCTGTCGCTCATCGTCATGGATTTCCTGAAACTGGATGCCGACGATGTCGACCTGGACACCATCCTGCTGGATCTCGGTTTCGACTCGATCGGGCTGACGTCCTTCAGCAACGTGGTGAACGAAAAGTACGGCCTCGACATCACGCCGGTGCTGTTCTTCGAGTATCCGAACATCCGCGAAATCGCCAAGTACCTCGCTCGCGAGCATCGCGACGAGATCGAACGCGTGCATGGGCAGTCGGCGGCTTCCGCCACCGCCGGCCCGTCCGCGGCGCCAGCGTCCGGCGCTGCGCCGATCGCGCTCGAAGCGCCGCTTGCCTTCAAGAAGAAGTGGAGCCCCGACGACGCTCCCGAGACGGCGGGTGCGCCGGTCGCCAGGAGCGGAGGCAGTTTCTCCCCGGGGCGTCGCTTCATCGAACGGCCCATCGCGATCGTCGGCATGAGCGGCGTGATGCCGCAGGCGGACAACGTCGATGAGTTCTGGGAAAAGTTGAGGAACGCCGAAAACAACATGGTCACCCTGGTGCCGGCGGACCGCTGGGATTGGGAAGAGTGTTACGGCGACCCGATGGTGGAGAAGAACAAGACGCTGTCGAAGTGGGGCGGTTTCATGCGCGAGGTCGACAAGTTCGACCCGCTGTTCTGGGGCATTTCGCCGCGCGAAGCGGAAATGATGGACCCGCAGCAGCGCATCTTCCTGGAAACCGTCTGGGGTGCCGTCGAGGATTCCGGCCACAAGGTGTCGGATCTCGCGGGCACGAAAACCGGTCTGTTCGTCGGCGCCGCCACGCGCGACTACATCGACCTGATGGCGATGAAGCAGGCCGATCTCGACGGTTATTCGGCATCGGGCACCTCGCACGCGATCCTGGTCAACCGCATTTCATTCCTGCTGGACCTGCACGGACCCAGCGCGCCGTTGGACACTGCGTGCTCGAGTTCGCTGGTGGCGCTGCACCGCGCGATCGAATCGATCCACACCGGCAGCTGCGAAATGGCCATCGTCGGCGGCGTGCAGGTGATGCTCACGGCGGCCGGGCACATCTCGTTCGGCGCGGCAGGCATGCTGGCGAGCGACGGCAAATGCAAAACCTTCGATTCCCGCGCGAACGGCTACGTGCGCGGCGAAGGTTCGGGCGCGATCTTCATCAAGCCGCTCGACAAGGCGATGGCCGATGGCGATCACATCTACGCATTGATCAAGTCGACGGCCGAGAATCACGGCGGCAAGGCGACGATGCTGACCGCTCCGAATCCGAATGCGCAGGCCGATCTGCTCGTCGAAGCCTACGAAAAGGCCGAGATCGACCCGCGCAGCGTCGGTTTCCTGGAGTGCCATGGCACCGGCACGAGCCTCGGCGATCCGATCGAGTTCCAGGCGATGAAAAAGGCGTTCTCGGACCTCTATCGCAAGCATCAGTTGCCGGTACCGACCAAGCCGCATATCGGCCTGACCTCCGCGAAGACCAATATCGGCCATCTCGAAACCGCGGCGGGCATCGCCGGCATTCTCAAGGTGCTGCTGTCGATCAAGCACAAGCAGATTCCGGCGCTGCTGCACTTCGAGAAATTGAACCCGTACATCAATCTCGACAACACGCCGTTCTATCCGGTCGAAAAGACCAAGCCGTGGGACGTGATCCTCGACGACAACGGCACGCCGTATCCCCGCCGGGCGGGCATCAGCTCCTTCGGCTTCGGCGGCGCGAATGTGCACATCGTGCTCGAAGAGTATCCGGACACGGACGCTACGCTGCGCCAGAGCCCGAAGGGCCCGTATCTCATCCTGGTCTCGGCCAAGCATGAGGATCGCCTGCGCGCCAACGCCGAACGCCTGCTCGCCCATCTCGACAAGGAAGAGCGGATCAACCTCGCGGACGTCGCCTACACGCTGCAGATCGGGCGCGATGTGATGCCCGAGCGCATGGGCCTGATCGTCGACAGCAAGGACGAACTGATCGATCGCCTGCGCGCTTACGTCGGCGGCGATGCCGCAGGCGCGAACGTGAAGCTGGCCAGCGTCCGCCGCAAGGCCGATATCGGCACCACCGACGCCGGAACGATGAAGCAGTGGCTGCGCGACCGCGATCTGTCGTCGCTGCTCGACGTCTGGCTGAAAGGCCAGGAGCCCGACTGGAAATCCATGCATGCCGGGCAGGACGTGCGGCGCTGCTCGCTGCCGACATACGCCTTCGCGCGCGAGCGCTACTGGTTCAACACCAGCGCGCAGAAGCAGAACGCTGCAGCGGGCACGCAGGCGACGGTGCATGCGCTGCTGCATCGCAACGTCTCGGTATTCGGCCAGCAGTCCTTCGTTTCCGATCTCAGCGGTCTCGAAAAACCGATGCGCGACGCCTTCGTGCCTTCGCCGGCGGGTTTGCCGGAGCTGCTGTCGGTCGAGATGGCGCGCTTGGCGATACAGGAATCGCTGGCCCGCGAATCCGGCCCGACGCGGATGGAACTGCGGTCATTGAACTGGGAGCAGGACGTCCCTCTGTCGGAGGGCGGCAGGATCAAGGTCAATGTCTACCCATTGGCCGGCAAAGCCGTTGATTTCGAGATTCTCAGCGCCGGCGCCGGGATGGATGCGCAGGCATCCGAGCTGCTGGTGTGCGAGGGAACAGCGAGCTACGACACGGGCGAGGAGCCCAACCGCATCGACCTGTTCCAGTTGAAGAAGCAGTTCCGCGATGAGGGCCGCGACAGCACCGCTTTCCACGACGCATTGGCGCGCAGCGGATGGACCCGCGAGCGCTTGCCCCGGGGTATCGAGGCCTGCCATCTCGGCGACAGCCAGCAGTTGCTTGAATTCCAGCTGCCGGCGCGTGCGGGCGATGCGGATTCGACGGTCCGCGACGAACTGGATTCCGCGTCGCTGCTGTCGCTCGCGCATCTGTCGTGCCTCAGCCTGATGACGGATGCATTCACGACGTCCTCTGCCGCGACGATCGTCTCACTGGATCGCGTGCAGTTTTTCCCGGGAGCCGGCCGGAAGGGCAGCATCTGGGTGCGGATGGCGCGCGGGGCAGGCGGGAAGGACGAACGACTCGCCATGGATGTCGACATCATCGACCCCGATGGCCGCGTGATGATCAGGATCAAGGGCCTGAGATTCGACTGCCCCGCATACGCCGATATCCAGCGTATGCGCAATGAGGAATTCGAAGGCCTGCTGGGGTCCATCTACGAATCGACGGGAACCTTTACGACCAACGAGGCGTCACAACGATCCGCAAGTTTCGAGTTCCGAGACATGCTCGACGAGATCTATTGAATGACGACGATTTTCCCGCAGGCGCGATTCCCGCATCCGCCGCGTCTCCATTGCCCGCCGCGATCCGCATGGCCGTTGAAGACCGTGCTGTCGTCGGCGCTCATGCTGGGTGTCGCATTTTCCGCGCACGCCCAGGAGCCGGGAGCGCCAGCGATCGGCGGCGATGCCGTAGACGCGTCCAAAGCGCCGGCGGTCATCGGCGACGCTGTCATCGACGATGCGGACATCGGTGACGCAACCGTCGGCGACATCGAGGCGAAGACCGATACGCCAGCCGTCACCGGGGATCCTGTCATCGTGCAGGACACGACAGGAGGCGACACGGAGACGCAGGATCTCTTGCCGGATACGCTCACCTACGACGAGTCACAGCCGGCAGAGCAGGGCACCGATGCATCGCCCATCGAGGGCGGCATCGACATGCCTTCCGACGATGTCCGGAACAGCAGGTTCGCCGAACTCCTGGCATCGATGCGCGTCAGCCTGAAGCACGAGGTTTCCTACAAATTCGAAGATCCCGTGCGCGTGGTGAACAACCGCTCGTCGGTGCGGGTGGAGTACTCCAAGCTGTTCGCCGACAAGTATTTCGTGCGCCTGGATACCAAGCTCAACATGCATTGGGGCAACGATCATCGCGCCAAGGCGGAAGACAAGAGCGTCCTGTTCGACACGATCACCCGCGAAGCCTTCCTGCAGAGCAGCTTCGGCGAAACCAGCGTCCGCCTCGGCTATCAGATCCTGCCCTGGGGCGTCTCCGAAGGCGGCGCGATCACCGATGAGGTCAGCCCACGGAATACGTCCGAATTCTTTTTCGTCTCGCTGGAAGAATCCCGTATCGGACAACCGATGCTGACCGTCGACCAGTTCAGTTCTGTCGGCGAATGGACCGCTTTCTTCGTTCCCCGCCCGGCCTACAACGAGTACCCGAAGGCCGGAACCGAATACGACATACCCGGTGCCTTCCTCACCCCGAAGCCACGGCAACGCTGGAGCGATCCCGGCGATTTCGAGTACGGCCTGCGCTGGAAACGCACCTTCGGCAAGAGCGACTTCAGCCTGATGGCGGCGTCGCTCATCGACAACGACTATCTCATCCGCAAGCAGCGGTTCCAGATGTATGGCCTGACCGCGAACATCGCCAGGGACAATCTGCTGTACAGGGCCGAAATCGCGCTGAAGAAGCCGCGTGCCTTTTTCGCGCAGTCCGCCGTCGCCGGCGAATTCTCGATCGTCGAAAGCGATCAGCTGGACTCGAGCCTGGGCTTCGATTACTCGCCAGGCGGTCGCCCGTTGACCTACAGCGCAGAGGTGGTCTGGAGCCGCCTGCTCGATTGGCGCGGCACGATCCTCGGGCGCGAGCAGGACGAGTATTCGCTCGTCGGTTCGCTGAGCAACCAGTTCTTCAACAACGACCTGACCCTGAGCTGGCTGACCATCTACACCAGGCCCTACACCAGCTTCCAGCACAAATTCCTGAGCTCCTATCTGATCGACGATAACTCGACGGTATACTTCGAATTCTTCTATCCGGACGAACGCGACGAACGCAGCGGCACATGGCCGTATCGGGACCAGAAACAGTTCGTGATCAGATATCAGTACCAATTTTAAGGACAGCCGTATGGATCGCGTCATGCGCATCTCTTTTGAAGATGTTTCGAGCAAGACTCCGTCGAAGGAAGTCGACACCCGGATTGCAATCCGTGCCTTCGACAGCCGCAGCGCGCGGCTGCAACCGACGCCTGCGGGCGCTGCCGCCCGCCGACCCGACATCGACACAAGAACATGGAGTGCGAAATGAGCGCCGTCGCGGAACCCACCCTGCTGGATACCATCGTCGAAACGGTGGCTTCCACGCTGAAAATTCCCGTCGAGCGCCTCGATGTCGACGCGGACTTCGATTCTTTCGGCATGGACTCGATCATCGCGATCGAGTTGATGACCAACCTGAGCAAGCGGCTGAAGATTTCGATCACGCCCGCGCAATTGACCGCCGTGAATTCCATCCGCGAGTTGGCCGCCGCGATCGGAGAGTCCTCCAGCGCGGCAGTCGTCGCGCCCGCCGCGAAGACGCCGTCACCGGTGGCGGCGCCAACGCCCAGGCCGGCATCTGCGCCGGCCCGTGGCGCGGTCGCCGTTGCCGCACGCCGCCGCCCGGTGCGGGCGCGTGACGAAGACGATGTCGTCGCGCGCCTGCTCCGATTCGTCCGCGACGAGTACGGCGTGGACCTGCATGGCGAACGCTTCGCGTCGGAGGATGCGCTGGTCGACCATCTGCTGGAGCACCATGCCGATGCGCTCTCCCATTATTACGGGTTGGCCGGGGACGACGCCGAGGATCCCGGGCGGGTCGGCGCATCGCGGGTGCAGGCCGGCGCGCCGGACATCGCGGTGATCGGCATGGCATGCGCCTTCGCCGATGCCACCACGCCCGATGCGCTGTGGCGCAATCTGTCCGAACAACGCAGTTCGATCAAACCGCTGGACGGCGACCGCTGGGGCGGCGCGCAGAGTGCGGAAGCGCTCGCCGCGCAGCGCTGGGGCGCGCGCGTCGAAGAGGTCGATCTGTTCGACGCCGGCTTCTTCGGCCTGAGCGAGGACGAAGCCCGCATGTGCGACCCGCAGGAGCGACTGATGATGCAGTCGGTCTACCATGCGCTGCAGCACGCGGGCCTTCGCGCCGACAAGCTTCGCGGTTCTCGCACCGGGCTGTTCCTGGGCTACGAGTACTCGGAATACGAGCACCACATGCGCAGGAACCTGCATCGCATTCCCGCAGCGCCTGCGTTCAGTTCGTCCAGCCCGATTTACTATCTCGCCAATCGCATCTCGTTCCTGTTCGATTTCAAGGGCCCGAGCGAAGTGGTGAACGCCAGTTGCGCGTCCTCCGGCCTGGCCATCCATCGCGCCTGCGTCGCGCTGGCGCAGGGCGAATGCGATATCGCGATCTGCGGTGGCGTTTCGCTCAATCTGTTTGCCGACGACTATGCGGCGATCGCCCGCTACGGCCTGCTTTCGCCGGACGGCCGCTGCGCGGTTTTCGACGACGAAGCGAATGGGTTCACCCGCGGCGAAGGCTTGGGCCTGCTGGTGCTCAGGCGCCTGGACGACGCGGAGCGCGACAACAACCGCGTCTTCGCCAAGGTTGCCGCCACCTACCAGAGCAATCGCGGTCGTGCCGCCTTCACCTCGGAAATCAAGCACGAGGCGATCACCCAGGTGATCGCCGAATGCTACGAGAAGCATTCGATTGCGCCGAATTCGGTGCGCTATATCGAAGTCGATGGATACGCCACGAAATGGGGCGATTCGTTCGAGTTCGAGGGCATCCGGAATGCGTTCCAGCATGCCGCCGCCGACGGCAAGTACTGCGCGCTCGGAAGCATCAAGGGCAATATCGGCCATGTCGAGCCGGCCAGTGGCGTGGCCAGCGCGATCAAGGTCGCGCTTTCCCTGCACCACGGGCGCTTCCCGGCCACCATCACCAAACACAAGCTCAGCGCCTTCATCGACATCGAATCCAGCTCGCATCCGCTGTATATCGCCGACCGTGCGCTGCCGTTCGAGGAACTGCGTCGCCACGACGAACCGATCCGCGCCTGCGTGAACTCGTTCTCCGACAGCGGCGTGAACGTGCACCTGGTGTTCGAGGAATATCGCCAGCCGCACGAAGCGCTACCAGCGGGGCAGGGCGCGCAGTTGTTCGTGTTCTCCGCGCGCACGCGCGATTCGCTGCTGGACTATCTGCACGCCTACGCCGACCGCGTGCGTGCCGGCATCGAAGCGGCCGATCTGGAGGATCTGGCATACACCACGCAATTGGCCATGGAGCCGATGGAGCATCGGGTCGCACTGGTGGCATCCAGCGTGAAGGAACTGAACGAGGCGCTGTCGCGGGCCAGGAAGCTGCTCGCCGAGGGCAGGCCGTCCGAAGGCAATGGCCCGGTGTTCGTGGGCAGCGTCAAGCCCGACGGGAACGGGCGCATCTTCGATGTGATCCAGTCGCAAATCGGTGAGAGCAAGCTCCTGGAAAACCTCCGCGCCGGCCAGCTCAAGGAAATCGCGCTGCTGTGGACCAGCGGCATCGACATGCCATGGGACAGCTATTGGAACGCGATCGTGCCCGCGCGTCGGCGCCAGGCGCAAAGGCCACCGCGCCTGATCGACGTGCCGCAGTATCCGTTCGCGAAACAGCGCTACTGGCTGGATTTCGGCGACGCCGCGGATGCGCCTCCGATCGGTGCGACGCCGCCGCCGCCCGCGAAGGCGTCGGCGCCTGCGCCACGCGAAGAACCCGCGCCCGCCGCTGGAGAGTGGCGCTTTGTCGTCGGCACGGACGCCGCCGGCGGCGAGGAGGACACCACGCTCGACGGCGAGGACAAGCTCATCCTGTTCATGACCCTGGAGACCGCGCGCCTGCTGGGCCGTGCGCCCGGCGACGTCGACGCCGATCTCGATTTCCTTTCGCTGGGTTTCGATTCCATCGGCATGGCGGGCTTGATCCAGCGATTGATCGATCTGCTCTCCGAGAACATCGCACCGAGCGTCGTATTCAAGTTCAAGGACATCCGCTCGCTCGCCGACCATCTCGCCAGCGCCCATTCCGCGAAGGTCGAACGCATCCGCGTACTGCGCGCGGATGGCGCCGCCAGCGCGGTCGACGCGCCGAAGCCGAAAGCCGCGGCGAAGAAGAACGACGAGATCGAGACCTGGTTCCTCAGCCGTGAAGCGGCCTCCGGCAGCCTGATCGTGCCGATGCAGACGCAGGCAACGGGGACGCCGATCTTCGCGGTGCCGGGCGCCGACGGCAGCGTGTTCTCGCTGCGGACGCTCAGCCAGAGCCTGGCCGGCGTACGGCCGATGTTCGCGTTCGAGGCGGTCGGACTCGACGGAAGACGCGAACCCCTGCGCACCGTCGGCGAGATGGCCGACGCATACATCGAGGCGATGTCCGCGATGCGGAACACGGGGACGGTCGATCTGCTGGGCTACTCGAACGGCGCGGTCGTCGCCTTCGAGATGGCGCGGAAGCTGACCGAGAAGAATGTCCGGATCGGCCACCTGGTCCTGATCGACCAGCGCTGCCCCACGTTGAAGGGCCGCGATACCACCGACGATATCGCCCATGTCTTCGCCGATCTGATTCCGGCATTGGGCGGGGAGCGCGGCCTCGACATGGATGCATTCGCCAGGGTTCCGGAAGCCGAACGCGCCGATCATCTTTACGCACTGATGCAGGACAACGGCTTCGGGATATCCAGGGAGCAGTTCGTCGCGACCTACACCTTCGCGCTCGCCAACGACGAGGCCTGCCGGCGCTACAAGCCGACGAAGATCAGGAAACCGATCCGGACCGTGGTCGTGAGAGCGACCGCGGGAGGCGGCGACGATCCCGTCGATCTCGGATGGAACCGGTACCTGACCAAGACCGCTGCATGCATCGGCATCGATACCGACCATCTATCCATCGTCGGCAAGGACGCCAGCGCCCGCATCGCCGGCATCTTCTCGGGCGACGCGAACCCGGAATCACAAACTTCTTCTTCAACAGGAGCGTAATCCATGTCAGTGCGACAGAAAATCGTAGATCGACTCGCACAGCACTTCGGGAACATCCCCGACCTGCTGCGCCGCAGGCGATGGTTGGTGTTGACCGCGTTCCTCGGGTTCCTGGCGCTGAGCGTGTTCGGCCTGTCCAGGCTGAAGATGGACATGACCATCGAAGGCTGGTTCGCCAAGGACGACCCGACCCTCATCGCGTTCAACAAGTTCCACGCCGAGTTCGGCAGCGAGGACGGGCTGTACATCATCTACAAGCCGAAGGATGGCGACGTCTTCTCGCAGGCCTCGCTCGAAGCGGTGAGCGGGATCCAGCAGGAGCTGATCAACTTCAAGTCCAAGCTGAAGCCCGGCGAGCAGTCCGCGCTCGAGCACATCGTCAAGGTCAACACCTTGGTGACCGCGCCGGTGCTCACGGCGGAAGGCGACGTGCTGTCCTCGCGTCCGCTGGTCGGCAGCAAGGTGCCGTCCTCGCCGGAAGCCCTGGCCGCGATCAGGGCCCTCGCCGATTCGCAGAAGCAGTTCCCGCTGCAGTACTTCTCGCGCGACCACAAGTACGGCGGCATCAACGTCGAGACCAACTTCGGCGCCATTCCGGTGGAAGCCGGCGGCGTGTCCGAGGACGTGGATATTTCCATCGATGATCCGGCCGCAGTGGTCGTCGAAGACAAACCGGTCGAATTCAAGCCGACCGACATGACCGAGTACTACGCGCTGTACGAGGAAGTGAAGAAGATCATCTACAAGCCGGAGTACACCAAGCACCTGGATTACTACGCGGTCGGCAACACCGCTGCGGCCGAGCACGACCTGAAAATGGCCGAGGAGATGGGCAACCTCTACATGGCCGCGCTGCTGATCATCATCGTGCTGCTGTGGTTCCTGTTCCGTTCCGCGTCCGCGGTGGTCTGGTCGATCCTGATCGTGATCCTGAGCACGGTGTTCACGCTCGGCATCGCCGGCATCGCCGGCCTGACCGTCACCGGCTTCCTGATCCTGACCCTGCTGCTGATCCTCACGGTGGGCATCGCCGATGCCGTGCACATGCTCACCGGCTACACCTACATGCGCAAGGAAGAGGGCATCGACCACCAGGACGCGCTGCGCAAGACCTATCGCTATACCGGCGTGGCCCTGCTGCTGACCGGCTTCACCAACATGGTCGGCACCATGGCGCTGAACATCACGCCGGTCGTGCCGATCCAGAACTTCGCGATCATGTCCACGCTGGGCATCCTGTTCGCGCTGCTGCTCTCGATCTACCTGCTGCCGATCCTCGTCGACATCTGGCCGACCGTACCGAAGACGATCAAGCCCGAGAAGGCCGCGCGCAAGCGCCGGCTGGACATGATGCCGGTCCTCAAGCGCCAGCTCGAGAAGGTCGTGCCGATGGTCGAGAAGCGGCCGGCCGCCTTCATCGTGCCGTTCATGCTGTTGTTCGCCTTCTGCATCTACGGCGCGACCCAGGTCAAGGTCGACACCCAGATCCTCGACCAGTACCCGGCGGATTCGACCTTCGTCCAGAGCGTCGAAGTGGCCGACAAGCACATGATGGGCGCCTACAGCATGGTGGTGTACCTCGACTTCAAGGAGGACTTCGCGCTGCAGGATCCGGAAGTGCTGAAGGCGATGGAGGAGCTGCAGAAGACCTTCGAGTCCAAGTACAAGAAGTACGTGGTCATGACCAACTCACTGGCCGACGTGACCAAGGACGCGAACCAGAAGCTCAACGGCGGCGGCAAGGACCACTACCTGATCCCCGACACGCGCGAAGTGCTGTCGCAGACCCTGTACCTGTTCAACAGCGCCGACCCGAGCGAACGCCAGCGCCTGGTGGACGACAACTACCGCAACGCGAACATCAGGGTCGCCCTGCACAGCTACGGTTCCTACGAGTACTACAGCGTGCTCCAGCAGATGCGCGCGGACATCGACCAGATGATGGTCAAGCTGAAGACCAAGTATCCGAAGGCCGAAGTCGAGATCACCGGCGTGTTCGCGCTGGCGATGCAGGCATCGCAGTATCTGACCCAGAACCAGGCGATCACCTTCGGTATCGCGATCGCGGCGGTCAGCATCATCCTGCTGCTGGTGTTCGGGTCGGTGAAGGTGGGCCTGATCGCGCTCATCCCGAATCTCATCCCGGCCACGCTGACTCTCGGCCTGCTGGGCCTGAGCGGGATCACGCTGGATTTCTACACGATGATGCTCGCGCCGATCATCATCGGCATCTCGATCGACGACACCGTGCACTTCATCTCGCAGTACCAGCGCCAGCTGGGCAAGGATGGCGACGTCAATGCCGCGCTCCGGCGGACCATGTCCGAATCCGGCCAGAGCGTGGTCTTCACCTCGCTGATCCTGGGCCTGGGCTTCGGCATCATGTCCCTGGCCGATTCGGCGGGCACGTCCAACATGGGCAAGTTCGGCGCACTGGCCATCTTCATGGGCCTGCTGAACGACCTGTTCCTGCTGCCCGCGCTGCTGTTGGCCTTCAAGAGCAAAGCCAAGGCCGTGCCTGCGGCCGTCGAGGAGAGTGCACGATGAAACACGCAAGGATCCTGTTCGCTACCGCGCTGCTGGCGATCGCATCCCCCGCGATCGCCCAGGACGCGCGCCAGATCATCGTCAAGGCGGACCAAGCGGCGAACCACAGCTACATGTCTTCGATCCGGGTGATGCAGTTCACGACCTGCCGTTACAACATCACGGACGGGAAATTGTCGTGCCGGGAAAAGCCGCGCGTGATCAAGGTCGAGAGCGTGCATCGGGGCTATGACGTCAAGGGCCTTCCCGACCGCAGCAACAAGGCGTTCGACGTGATCATCGAACCGGTGAACGAAAAGGGGACGTCCACGCTCTCCTACAGCTACGCCGAGGACGAGAAGGATTCGGACTTCTGGATCTACCTGCCCGCGCTGGCCAAGGTCAAGCGCATCGTGTCGGTCAGCGACAGCAACGAGAGCGGCGCGCTGTTCGGTTCCGAACTGTCGACCGAGGACGCCGACGTCAGGCGGATCAAGGACTACACGTACCGCCTGCTCGGCCAGGAGACCGTCCGTGGCCGCCAGGCGTGGATGATCGAGTTGACGCCGACCGCGTATCGCCGCACCCGCTCGTACTACAGCAAGATCGTCGTCTGGGTGGACAAGGAACGCTCGATCCTGCTGAAGGAAGACCTGTACGACCGCTCGGGCAGGCACTACAAGCAACGGACCGCGTTGAACGTCGAGCGCATCGACGGGACCTGGATCGTGACGAAGGGGTCGATGAACAATCTCTTCAGCAAGCGCATCACCATGTGGGACGAGCGTGGAACGAAGCTCAACGTCGACATCGACGACGAGTTCCTCAGCCAGCGCTCGCTGACCGACTTCGCTTATCGCGAACGGATGATGGCCAAGTATCGCGGCTACATCAGGAAGTGACGGTCGCGCCGTCCAGGCGCGTGCGCTTGGACGGTTCCGCGTTTTCCACACATCACAGCACTGGATCGCAATCCCATGAACCCGCCTGTCGACGGCAACGTCTACGACTGTCTCATCATCGGCACCGGCTCGGCCGGTGCGACGCTCGCTCGCGAACTGAGCGCCAAGGGCCAGCGCGTGCTCATGCTCGAGCGTGGCGAGCATCGCCCGCTCAAGGAGACGGTGTGGGGAATCGCCTCGATCCTCAATGAGGTGAAAGTCGCGCACAAGCTCAAGGATCCACGGGTGTTCGCCGCTGGCGGCTCCACTGCGATGTATCTGGCGGTGGCCGACGATCCGCCGCTGGAAACGTTCCGCGCGGCGGGCATCGACCTCGACGACGCTTATGTCGAGGCGCAGCGCGAGCTGCCGCTGGCGGAAACGCCGGACGAGATGCTGAGCCCGCAGACCTTGCGCCTGCGCGATGCCGCGCTCGCGGAGGGCCACGCGTGGACCAAGAACCGGATGCTGATCGACCACGGCAAGTCCGACGGCGCGTACGATTACGGCTCGAAATGGAAGGCCGTCGCTTTCGTTGAAGACGCGCTGCGCAACGGCGCCGAACTGCAGTGCGAGGCTGTCGTCGAGCGCATCCTGATCGAGAACGGGACCGCAGTGGGCGTCGAATGCAGGATCACGACCGCACCGTTCCGTTCGCGCATCGCGCGCTTCTTCGCGCACAAGATCATCGTGAGCGCCGGATCGCTCGCGACCCCGGTCATCCTGCGCAAGAGCGGCTTCGAGGAGGCGGTGTCCGGCGGCTATTTCATCGATCCCAGCCTCGCGGTGATCGGCAGCGTGCCCGGCCTGCGCGGCACGAACTGCTTCGCGGGCACGATGGGCGCAACGCTCGAGGACGGCACCCGCCTGCTCGACGCCAACGTGCACCGCTTCTACTTCAACATGGGCATGGTCCAGTCGTTCCGCCCCTGGCGCATGCGCGCCTACGGACAGCACGTCGCGATCATGGTCAAGGCGCACGACACCGTCGGCGGCGGACTGTCGGCGGAAGGCCGCTATTTCAAGGACATCGACGCGCACTCGCTCGAATGCCTGCAGAGCGGACTCGCGGCGGCCAAGGGCATCATGACCCGGGCCGGCGTGACGTCGATGTTCACCACCCCGATGATGACCGGCGGTGCGTTCGGCACGCTCAGCCTCACCCGGGACGTCGACGCCGGCCTGCAGACCCGGATCCGCAACCTGCACGTGTGCGACGGTTCGCTGATCCCGGCCGAATCGCGGGTCGCCCCGACGCTGACCCTGGTGTGCCTGGCGAAATACCTGGCGAAGCACCTGCTGCAGGCGTCCGCGACCACCGAAACGGTGCGCGCGCAATCCACCGAACCCGTCGCACTGGCCGGCTGACCGCGAGGCTCCGCACGGCCGCGCGGACGTGATTCCGCGCACGGCCGATGCGCGGCGCGACGGCAGCCACGGGCGACAGCAACACCCTTTGATCTTCACCTTTCAGGAGCGACACGCATGGCCACGAACGATTCGACCCCAACCGCAGCGGATGCCGTCACGGCGCAACCGGTCAAGCGCAGCCGCGGCATCTGGCGGAAACTGCGGACCGGGTTCGTCGTTTTCGTCGGCCTGTGCCTGATCGCGGACTGGACATGGAAGATGTCCGGCTCGAACCAGTGGGAACTGGTCAAGGAAGAAAATGGCGTGAAGTCCTATACCTTCAAGGCACCGGGCGATCGCACCATCAAGGTGAAGGCCGTGATGGTGGGAGACTACAAGCTGAGCCAACTGACGGCCATGCACATCGTCGACGACAACCTGCAGACCTGCAAGGACTGGTTCCCCGAATGCGTCGATTTCACGCGCCTGAAGGAGTTCGACCCGGTCAAGGGTTACGACCTGGACATGTGGCGCCTCGATTTCCCGTTTCCCTTCGACGACCGCGAGTTGCTGCTCACCACGGTCGTATCGCAGGATCCGGTGACGAAGACCGTGGTGCTCGACGTGCTCGCCGCGCCGGCGACCCTGCCCAACAACCCGGATGCGGTGCGGATCGAGCGCATGCACAACCGCTGGCAGTTCACGCCGCTGGCGAACGGAAAGGTTGAAGTCGAACTGATCCAGGACACCGAAATGGGCGGCATGTTTCCGTACTTCCTGCTCAACATGGTCTCCGTGGACGAGAACTACAAGTTCTTCAGCGGCGATCTGCGGAAGTTCCTGCTGAAGGACAAGTACGTCAACGCCAATCTGCCCTTCATCCAAGAAGTCCGCTGACCGATACGCGGCGTCCAGAAGAGAGACCGGAAGGAAAAAATCATGGAATCGACAGTGGAAAAAGTGATGCAGGACATCCTCGCCCGCAGGATCGGCAAGGAGGATGCGATGAAACTCTATGGCGGATTCTCGGACGAGGACCGGAACCGCCTGGTGCAAAGCCTGCGCTCGCTCACCGTGACCGATGGCGCCGCAACGCAGGGGCAGGGCGGCAGGAAGGGCGGGGCGGCGCCCCGGGCCCTGAAGCCGATCCATGAAGCCCATCTCGACGATGTGCAGAAGCGCTTCATCACCGAGCTGTCGGCGCGTTACGCGACGCGGACCCCGACATCCAAGCGCAACGCGCTGGAGCAACAGAAGCATTTCGTCGACCAGCGCAAGGTCGCCGGGTTGAAGCGCCCGCTGAAGTCCATGCAGTACCAGCTCACCTACGCTCGCGCCGAAGGTGCGTATCTGTTCGATGTCGACGGCAACCGCTACGTCGACATCACCGGCGATAACGGCGTCAATTTCTTCGGGCACCAGCCGGAGTTCATGAAGGACGCGCTGCGCAAGCGACTGGACCAGGGCTATCCGCTCGTCGCCTACAGCGAGGACCTGTTCGAGTCCGCAAGGCGGTTCTGCGAATTGACCGGGTACGAACGCATGGTCTACGCGCAGACGGGCACCGAAGCGGTCATGTGGGCCACGCGCATCGCGCGCGCGGCCACGGGCAAGAAAAAGATCGTCATCTTCGACGGCTCCTACCACGGCCTTTCCGACACCGTGTTCGCCATGCACGGTGGCGATCATCATGCGGTGTCGGCGGGTCCCGGGCTCCTCCAGGAGTACGCCGACCAGATCTACATGGTGGATTACGGCGCCGCCGACAGCCTTGCGTTCATCGAGGAGCATGCGAGCGAGATCGCATGCGTCCTGATCGAACCCATCCAGTCGAGATTCCCGGAACGGCGTCCCGTCGAGTTCGTGCGCGAACTGCGCAGGATCACGCTGGAACGGAACATCGTGTTCATCTTCGACGAAATGGTGACCGGCTTCCGCGCCAACCGTCGCGGCGCGCAGTCCTTCTACAAGGTCGTGCCCGACATGAGCACCTACGGCAAGGTACCGGGCGGCGGCATGCCCACGGGCATCATCGCCGGCCAGGCGAAGTACCTGGATTATGTCGATGGCGGCGTCTATGGTTTCGACGACAATTCGATGCCGAGCCTCAAGCGCGCGGTGATGGCGGGAACGCATACCCAGAACTCGCTCAAAGTGTCTGCGGCAGTGGCCGTCTGCAAGGAAATGGAGAAGATCTGCCCGCCGACGAAGGCATGCGATTACGACACCTGCGATTGCGAGATCGGGGTGCTCAACCGCAGGACGAAAGACCTGTGCGACGAGCTCAACGCCTACTTCCTGGCGCGCAACCTGCCGCTTTCCCTCGAGACGTTCAGCTCGTGGTTCCGGATCGCCTTCCATGAGGATCCCTACGGCATCGTCCGCGAGTTGCTGATCCTGCTGCTCCGCGACAACGGCGTCGAGACCTCGACCTCCGGCAACAATTTCCTCAATCTCTCGCATGTCGACAGCGATTATCGAGCCGTCGTCGATGCGTTCAAGCGCTCGCTCGAAGCACTGGTGGACAACGGTTTCTTCGTCGAAAAGATCGAAGAAGAGGCCGATGGCGGGGACGTCCACGTCGCCGCGCCGCTTGCGCCGATTCCAGGCGCGGCGCCGAAGGCGAAAGCACCGGAGCAAGCGCAGCCCACATCCGCCGAACTACGCGATCTGGTGATCGCCGAACTGCGCGCAGTCGCGGCCAAGAGCGGTTGATGCGGACGCGGTGAGCGGAGGTGAACCAGGTGGGCGCTGGACTGGACTTCATCGACGCCCCCGTCGATCTCGGAGTTGAATGACCGGCATCAGGTCGGCGGTTGCTGTCATCGCGTACAAACATCGATGGCCGGTTGTATCCAGCGCGGGCAAGCGCCGGGTTCAACCGGCCATCTGCGTTTCCGGTGCCGTAGGGGCAAGCTGAGCACGACGTTGCCGCGGGCCTGTCACCAGCGGGAGCGATCCTTATTATTTCGCATAATGCATATTATGTAAAAGACGCATACCCCTCAGTGTCCTGGCAACGTCCTCCGTGTGCGCCCCCGTGTCCGCTTGGTCGAACAACGAGCGTTGGAATCATCAGAAACGTGAAAACGATCACGTTTCAAGCCTACGACTCAGGAGAATGCCATGTCGGAGCGCAATTTGGCGGCTGCAGCCACTGTCGGCCGAAACGACAACACGTGCGAATGGCGGCCGAAGCCGAAACGCCCGCACTGCAAATGCATCAGCACCGATCAGCCGCCGAAACGGCCGGACCCGGCGATCTACAGCCAGCGCCAACGGCTCTCCCAGGGGTTGAGCACCAGTTGGGAAAGTCCGGACATCCAGACCAACTGGTGGGACGACTGGCGGTTCATGGACAGCATCGTGGTCCGGGTGCACAACGAATCCAATGAAGCCAGCGCGGTCAACACCCTGGTCCAGGTGCGCTGGGCGCAATATGGAATCGGCACGGCCTACAGCTCATTGGGCGACCAGTTGATCAGCCTCGGCTATGCACCCGATGCAAAGGATCTGGCCTTCCCGATCAACGACGCGGTGCGGGCGCTGGGCAACGATGTCTCGATCGAGGTCCGGATCAGCCATCCGCACGACAAGGTCGCCGACAACAATCTGGGCTATCAGGCCATCCACGGCGTGCGTACGTCGCAGGTCGGCAAGACGCCCAGCAAGCAATTCGCGGTCGTCAACGCGTCGGCTTCCACGGAAACGATCACGTTGGTGGTGTTGGGCAACGATATCGGCGGCGCGGTCACGCCGACCAGCCGCGTGTTCGCGCCGGGCGAACAGATCACCGCCACGCTGACCACCCACGTGCCCGCCTCGATCGTGCCGCCGGCCGGCGATTTCATCCTCAAGGAAGCCACCGTGGTCGGTTACGACAGCGGCGGCAGGCTCCTGGGTGGCGTCACGTTCCTGGTGAGGGTCGACTCATGAACGCACTCATCCGCGGCATGATCGCCATCACGCGCCCCTTCTCGCAGCGTCTCGGTCCATGCGAACTCAACGGCATGCTGATCGGCGCTTTGACGGGTTTCATGTTCTGCGTCGTCTGGTTGATGGGCAAAGCGTTCACTCCGGTCGCTTACCCCTTGTGGCTGTACATCGCGCTGGTGCTGGCGCTGTTCTGCTGGGGCGCGCTGTTCGCCCTGCTCTGCGGGCCGTTGCGCTATGCGGCGTCGACGGTCGCGGGTCCGCTGCTGATCAATGCGCTGTTGACCAGCACGCTCACTGTCTATCTGTGCAACCTGAGTGGGCAACCGCTGTTGTTCTTCCTGATCGGCATGCTGGTGGGCCTGCTCGTCGGCCGACTGCTCTGCCGCTACTGCCGCAAACCCACGCAACGCACGAAGGAGGGCTGAGCCATGGCCAATACAAAACCAGCCTGCGGCGTTGGCAGTGCTTCGACCGCAACCACCTTTTCGGACCTCTGGGGCCTGATCCTGCTCTTGATCTCGCTGGGTTCGGGCGTCGTCACGGTCATCACCAAATTCGCCGAAACGATCGCGTTTCTCACCCAGAGTTTCAGTCTGATCGGGATCACCGCACCGGTTGCGGTATGGCTCGGCGCGGTGGCCGCCTATGTCACCGTGATGATCGTCATCATCGTGTTCTTCTACAAGAACTGCGTCGAAGCGCCCAGGGGGCTGGATACGTGTTCGGCCGGCGTGATCGAAGACGTATTTCCATCGTTCGACGACTGGAGCGAATGGGTGTTTCCGTTCGCGGCCAGTCATCCGCGTATCGATGTGGTCGTCAAATGCGATTACTGGGATCTCGCCGCCAACGGCGGGGCGACCGTGGTGTGCAACGACGACACCGAGCGATCCCCGATCATCAGCGCGATCTTCCACAGCTCCGAAGTCTGCGCCGCAGGCGGCGGCGCGATCGCAGGGGCCGCCATCGCCGGGATCGGCGGCATCATCGCTGCGGTGGCGATCGGCGCGGCGATCGGCTGCTCGGCATCCGGGCCGTTCTATCTGCTGTGCTTGCTGGTCGTGCTGATCATCGCCGCCGTGGTGGTGGCCGTGGCCGCGCTGATCGGTGCGCTGATCGGCGGCATGATCGGCAAGGCGGCTGCGGGCAGCGACGATCCGATCACCGATGGCGCCGGTTTGACCATCGGCGATTACGTCACCACGCCGGGCAATCTGATCATCATGGGCAATCTGGACAACGCCCGCGCGTACTGGTTCGTGACCGAAGGCGGGCACACCGTGCACGGCCGTTCCACCGGATCGGCGCCTTTCAGCCATCTCGATCCGGATACGAATCTGACCGTGGATGCCTGCTGAGCCGTACATCCAAATCGAGCGTGCAAGCCGGGCATGGATGCTCGACCAGCAGGGCGCTTCGGGTCATACCGGAGCGCCCTGCTCCCTTCAAGTCGCCAGATTGATCCAAGTGGCTTTGACTTCGGTGTATTTCTCGAAGGCGTGCAGGGACTTGTCGCGTCCGTTGCCTGACTGCTTGTAGCCGCCGAACGGCGCGGTCATGTCGCCGCCGTCCCAGTAATTGACCCAGACGCTGCCCGCGCGCAGTTTGCGGGCGACACGGTGGGCGCGGCCGATGTCGCGGGTCCAGACCCCGGCGGCCAGACCGTACTCGCTGTCGTTGGCCATCCGCAGTGCGTGGGCCTCGTCGTCGAAGGCGATCACCGACAGCACCGGGCCGAAGATCTCCTCGCGGGCGATGGTGTGATCGTGTTCGACGGCGTCGAAGACCGTCGGCTCGATGTAGCAACCGCCAGCGACCACGTCGGCGCGCTTGCCGCCCAGCAGCAGCCGGCCACCATCGGCCTGGCCTTTCGCGATGTAATCCAGCACGCGCGCGGTCTGGCCTTCGTCGACCATCGCGCCCATCGGTGCGCCCGGCTCCAGCGGATGCCGCGGGTGCATGGCTTTGCCGGCCTCGACCACGGCAGCGACGAAGTCGTCCTTGATCGAGCGCTCGACCAGCAGGCGCGACGCGGCGGTGCAGACCTCGCCCTGGTTGTAGAAGATGGCGCTGGCGGCGGCCTTGGCAGCCTGTGCCAGGTCCAGGGCGTCGGCAAAGACGATGTTCGGACTCTTGCCGCCGCATTCCATGTACGCGCGTTTCATGTTGGAGCGTCCGGCGCACTGCAGCAGGTGCTTGCCCACCGCCGTCGATCCGGTGAACACCAGCCCATCGACATCCATATGCAGGGCCAGCGGTTCGCCCGCGCCCTTGCCGTATCCCGGCACCACGTTCAGTACGCCGGCCGGGATACCCGCCTCCATCGCGATCTCCGCCAACCGGATCGCGGTCAACGGCGACTTCTCCGACGGCTTCAACACCACCGAGTTGCCCATCGCCAGCGCGGGCGCGATCTTCCAGATCGCCATCAGCATCGGGAAATTCCACGGCACGATCGCACCGACCACACCCAGCGGTTCGCGGGTGATCAGGCCCAGTTCGTCCTCGCCGGTCGAAGCGACCTCGCCGTAGACCTTGTCCAGCGCCTCGCCGGTCCAGGCCATGCAGCGGATGGTCGCCGCCACGTCGACGGCGCGGGCGTCGGTTACCGGCTTGCCCATGTCCAGCGCTTCCAGCAAGGCGAGTTCATCGCCATATTGTTCAATGAGTTGCGCGAACTTGATGAGAATCTTCTTTCGATACGTGGGCCGGGCATTCGCCCAGAGGCCGGCCTCGAAACTGCGCCGGGCGGCAGCGACCGCGCGTTCGATATCCTCGCCCTCGCCTTCCGCGACCTTGCCCAGCACGCGACCGTCGATCGGACTGAGGCAGTCGAAGGTCTTGCCGCTGGCGGCGTCCACGTAGCGGCCGTCGATGAAGGCCTGGGTCCGGATCCGGAGGCTGTCGGCGAGGGTCTGCCAGCTGTCTCGGGTATGGGGAGCGGTCATGGGGAAGACTCCTGAAGTTCAGAACGTGGCCGGCGTATTGGCGCTGACGAGGATCGCGTCCCCGTCGCCGATGTTGCGGAAGCGGTGCGGAATACGGCTCTCGAAGTAATAGGCCTCGCCCGGGCCCAGGACCCGGACCCGGTCGCCCACCGTCACTTCGACCTGGCCCTGGACGATCACACCGCCCTCCTCGCCTTCGTGCGCCAGCATGCTCTCGCCGGTGTCGGTGCCCGGTGGCATGATTTCGCGGAGGATGCACATCTGCCGCTGCGGCCGACGCTGGCCGATCAGGTAGTAGTGGATATCGTTGTTGCCGACATCGGGCTGTTCGCCGCATTCGTAGAATGGGCTGTCGACCGGGCCGGCATCGAGATCCATGGTGAAGAAATCGGCCAGCGAGATCGGAATGCCGTCCAGCACCTTCTTCAACGAGCTGACCGAGGGGCTGACCTTGTTCTGTTCGATCAGGGAAATGGTGCTGTTGGTGACCCCGACCCGCTTGGCCAGCTCGCGCTGACTCAGGCCTTTGGTCTTGCGAATGAGTTGCAGGCGCGCGCCGATATCCATTCAAAATCCGTCGACTTTATTGATGCGGGATACTTTACACGCTTGCGGCCTTGCAGCATTTTTTGTCGATTTCAGCATCGGTTGTAAAGTTTTTTCAACGCGCTAAGCTTCCCATCATGATCTTGCCGGTGTCCTGCCGGCCGAACCACCAGCATTGGAATCCCTTCATGCGCGACGACACCCGCCCTGTACCCGCCACCGGCTTCGGCGATCATTACACCCGCCAGGCCACCCGGCAGCCGGACGCCATGGACGCATTCTGGATGCCGTTTTCGGCCAATCGCCAGTTCAAGGCCCATCCGCGCCTGATGGCCAGCGCGTCGGGCATGTTCTACCGGTCCGTGGACGGCCGCGAGATCCTCGACGGTACCGGTGGGCTGTGGTGCTGCAATGCCGGGCACGCCCGCCCGCGCATCGTCGAAGCCGTGCAGCAGCAGATCGCCACGCTCGATTTCGCGCCGACGTTCCAGATGGCGCATCCGCTGCCGTTCATGCTCGCCGAGCGTCTGGTGGAAATCGCACCGGATCGCCTCAACCACGTGTTCTTCACCAACTCCGGTTCGGAGTCGGTCGATACCGCGCTGAAAATCGCCCTCGCCTATCACCGCGCCCGTGGCGAAGGCCAGCGGACGCGCCTGATCGGTCGCGAAAAGGGCTATCACGGCGTCGGCTTCGGCGGCATTTCGGTCGGCGGCCTGCCCAACAACCGCAAGTTCTTCGGCAGCCTGCTGCCCGGCGTGGACCACCTGCGCCATACCCTCGATATCGAACGCAACGCCTTCAGCCGGGGGGTGCCCGAGCACGGCCTCGAGTTGGCGGAAGACCTGGAACGGCTGGTCGCCCTGCACGACGCCAGCACCATCGCGGCGGTCATCATCGAACCGGTCGCCGGTTCGGCCGGCGTGGTGCTGCCGCCGAAGGGTTACCTGAAACGCATCCGCGAGATCTGCGACAAGCACGGGATCCTGTTGATCTTCGACGAAGTCATCACCGGTTTCGGCCGCGTCGGCAAAGCCTTCGCCGCGCAGCGCTTCGATGTGCAGCCCGACATGATCACCACCGCCAAGGGCCTGACCAACGGCTGCGTGCCGATGGGCGCGGTGCTGATCGCCGACAGGATCCACGAGGCCTTCATGCACGGCCCGGAGAACATGATCGAGCTGTTCCACGGCTACACCTATTCCGGCCATCCGCTGGCCTGCGCCGCCGCGCTGGCGACCCTGGACACCTACGCCGAAGAAAACCTGTTCGAGAAGGCGATCGAGCTGGAAACCTGTTGGGCGGATGCCATCCACGCGCTGCGCAGCCAGCCGAACGTGGTCGATATCCGCAATATCGGCCTGATCGGCGCGATCGAACTCGCCCCCCGCCCGGGTGCGCCGGGAGCCCGCGCCTACGACGTCTTCACCCGGTGTTTCCACGAGGAAAACCTGCTGATCCGCGTGACCGGCGACGTGATCGCCCTGTCGCCGCCGCTGATCCTCGAACGCGCCCACATCGACCGCATCTTCCAGACCCTTGCGCATGTGATCGGCCAGACGGCCTAATGCGCGCCAACCACTCTATCGACGGAATCGAGCCATGCTGATCGGCGTCCCCAAGGAAATCAAAAACCACGAGTACAGGATCGGTCTGACCCCGGCCGGCGCGCGCGAGCTCGTCGTGCATGGCCACAAGGTCATGATCCAGCGGGACGGCGGCAAATCCATCGGCCTGACCAACGAGATGTACCAGAAGGCCGGTGCGGAAATCGTCGATACCGCGGAAGAAATCTTCCGCCGCGCCGAAATGATCATCAAGGTGAAGGAGCCGCAGCCGGTCGAAGTGGCGATGCTGCGCGAAGGCCAGTTGCTGTACACCTATCTGCATCTCGCGCCCGACCCCGACCAGACCGCCGGGCTGGTCAAATCGGGCTGCACCGCGATCGCCTACGAAACCGTGACCGATCGCAAGGGCGGCCTGCCGCTGCTGGCGCCGATGAGCGAAGTGGCCGGGCGCATGTCGATCCAGGCCGGTGCGCATGCGCTGGAAAAAGCCCAGGGCGGCTCGGGCGTGCTGCTCGGCGGCGTGCCGGGCGTGAAACCGGCGGAAGTGCTGGTGATCGGCGGCGGCGTGGTCGGCATCAATGCCGCGCGCATGGCGATGGGCCTGAATGCGCACGTCACCATCCTCGACCGTTCGCTGGACCGCCTGAAATATCTCGATGAGCTCTACGGTCATCAGATGACCACCATCTACTCCACGCACGACGCCATCGAAGAGCGCCTGCCCGACACCGATCTGGTGATCGGTGCGGTGCTGATTCCCGGCGCAGCGGCGCCGAAGCTGGTCTCGCGCGATCAGCTGAAACTGATGCGTCCCGGCTCGGTGCTCGTGGACGTGGCGATCGACCAGGGCGGCTGCTTCGAAACCTCGAAGGCCACGACCCACCAGAACCCGACCTACGAAGTGGACGACATCATCCATTACTGCGTCGCGAACATGCCCGGCGGCGTCGCCCGCACCTCCACGTTCGCGCTCACCAACGCCACCCTGCCCTTCGCGGTGCAACTGGCGAACAAGGGCGCGAAGAAGGCGCTGCTGGACGACGAGCACCTGCTGAACGGCCTCAACGTCCATGCCGGCAAGATCACCTACAAGGCGGTCGCCGACGATCTGGGCTACGAATACGTGCCGGCGGCGAAAGCGCTGGCGTAACCGGTCCAACGCAACGGATTCCACCCGCAGGAGAGCGCCATGGGCATGGTCGGATGTTTCGCAGCCGTCGATCGCGTGACGCTGTCCAAGCTGAAAAGCGATCCGTACCTGATCGAGGGCTATCTGCATCCGGACGATGGCGACAGCGATCCACCGAACTACGTCGATGTCGACAAGGCCTGGCACGGCATCCACTACCTGCTCACCGGCAAGATCGACGAAGGCGCGGAACCGTTGAGTTGGGCGGTGCTGGGCGGTGAGGAGATCGGCGAGGAAATCGGCTACGGTCCGGCGCGTTTCCTCGAACCGGAACAGGTGCACAGCATCGCTGCCTGGCTGCCCGACGACATCGTCTTCAAGTCGCGCTTCGATCCCCAGGCGATGGAGAAGGCGAAGATCTACCCGGAGATGATCTGGGTGCGGGACGGCGACGATGCGCTCGACTATCTGGTCGAGAACTATCGCGAGCTGGTCGCGTTCTACAAGAGCGCGGCCGAACGCGGCGACGGCGCGATCCTCTGGCTTTCCTGACATCGCAACCGGTCATCCCGCCTCATGATCCGCATTCCCCACTTCATCGCCGGTCGGAAGATCGACCCCGGCGTCGTTGTCGCGCAGCGTTTCGCCGACGTGTTCGATCCCGCGACCGGCGCAGTGACCAAGCGCGTGCCGCTGGCGTCCGTCGACGACGTGCGCACTGCGGTCGACGCCGCTGCTGCCGCCTTTCCCGACTGGGCGGCGACCACGCCGCTCAATCGCGCGCGGGTGATGTTCAAGTTCAAGGCGTTGCTGGAGCGCCACGCGGGCGATCTGGCCGCGATCATCACTTCCGAACACGGCAAGGTGCTGTCCGATGCCAAAGGCGAAGTGACCCGCGGCCTCGAAGTGGTCGAATTCGCCTGCGGTATTCCGCATCTGCTCAAGGGCGAGCATTCGATGAATGTCGGCCGCGACGTGGATTCGTGGAGCGAATACGCGCCGCTGGGCGTGGTCGCCGGCATCACCCCGTTCAATTTTCCGGCGATGGTGCCGCTGTGGATGTTCCCGGTCGCCATCGCCTGCGGCAATACCTTCGTGTTGAAGCCGTCGGAGCGCGATCCGTCGGCCTCGCTGTACATGGCCGATCTGCTGAAACAGGCAGGACTGCCCGATGGCGTGTTCAACGTCGTCCACGGCGACAAGGTCGCAGTGGATGCGCTGCTGGACGAACCGCGCGTGCAGGCGATCAGCTTCGTCGGTTCCACGCCCATCGCCGAGTACATCTACGCGCGCGGCAGCGCCAACGGCAAACGCGTGCAGGCGCTGGGCGGCGCCAAGAATCATATGGTCGTGCTGCCCGATGCGGATCTCGATGGCGCAGTCTCGGCGTTGCTCGGTGCCGGCTACGGTTCGGCCGGCGAGCGCTGCATGGCGATCTCGGTCGCGGTCTGCGTGGGCGACGCCACCGCCGATGCGCTGGTCGAAGCACTCGCGCCGAAAGTGGCGGCGTTGAAGATCGGCCCCGGCTGTCTCGATCCCGAAATGGGTCCGCTGGTGACCGGCGCGCATCGCGACAAGGTCGTGCGCCATGTCGATGCGGGCGTCGCCGAGGGCGCGTCGCTGGTCGTCGATGGTCGCGGCCATTCTGTCGATGGACACAGCGACGGATTCTTCCTCGGTGGCTGCCTGTTCGATCGCGTCACCGCCGACATGCGCATCTACCGGGAGGAAATCTTCGGGCCGGTGCTGTGCGTGATGCGCGTGCCCGACTTCGATACCGCCCTCGCGCTGGTCAACGCGCACGAATACGGCAACGGCACCGCGATCTTCACCCGCGACGGCGGCGCCGCGCGCGACTTCGCGCATCGCGTGCAGGCCGGGATGGTCGGCGTGAACGTGCCGATCCCGGTGCCGATGGCCTTCCACAGCTTCGGCGGCTGGAAGCGCTCGATCTTCGGACCTCTCCACGTGCACGGCCCCGACGGCGTGCGTTTCTACACCCGGTTGAAGACGATCACCGCGCGCTGGCCGGACAGCGCCCTGCACGCGGAATCGAAGCCGGCCGAATTCATCATGCCGACAATGAAATGACCATGCGCACTCTGCTTGCCATCCTCCTGCTTCTCGCGGCGATTCCACTGGCTCATGCCGGCGGAAAAAAACTGCAGCAAACACCAGGTACCCTGACCCGCACATTCCTCGATGATTACGGCCATGACGTCGCACTGATGGAGGTCAAGCGGATCGACAAGATGCGCGCCGTCTTCAGCAAGGGACTCGGCGCTACGTTGCGTGCCGCGCGCATCGAACAGGACGCGCTGGCTGCGGGACAGCCGGACGAGAAGCCCGGCGCCGCCGGAAGCGGTGTCGCAGCCGGCGTCGTCGGGACACGTACCGTCGGAGCAGGTGCCGCAGCCGGTATCGCCGAGCTCGGTTTCAATTCCGGCGAGGGCCACGCATTCGACAGTTACGATATCCGGCTCACCAACATGCTGGGCAAGAACCGCGCTGCCGTCGATGTCGAATTCGTCGCGAACATACAGGGAAACCCTGTCCGCTGGCGGGATCGCTACGAGTGGGTGCTCGAAGGCAGCACCTGGAAGTTGGACGACATCGTCTTCCGGAGCACCGGCCGCCCGAATCCGCGCGAGCGCCGTTTGACGAAGCTGTTGCGTCCCTCCCCCGCGCCTGTAAACCGGCTGTTTCCGGAGCGGCCCCCGGTGAAGGCCGGTCAGTCCCGATAAGACCGGCAGATGCCTGCTCCACAGCCTGTCGCGTCATCAGCGGCCGGTACGCCGAGCCGCCTGCAGCTGCCGCCAGGCCCGTGGGCGACCGTACTCGACGCGCTTTGCGCGCGCTTTCCGGCGATCGATCGCGACACCTGGCGCTCGCGTTTCGCGCGCGGTCGCGTACTCGATGCCGACAGCGCGCCGCTGACCGGATCCAGCCCATTCCGCGTCGGCGCGGAAATCCGCTATTTCCGCGAAGTCGAGGTCGAGCCGCACCTGGCGGTGCGGGAAACCATTCTTCATGTCGACAACCATCTGATCGTCGTCGACAAGCCGCATTTCCTGCCGGTGACGCCCGGTGGAATCTACGTGAACGAAACGCTGTTGGCGCGTCTGCTGAAACGCTTCGGCGACAACGACATCGTCCCCTTGCATCGGCTCGACCGGCTGACTGCGGGCGTGGTGATGTTCTCCAACAACCCGGCGACGCGCTCGCGCTACCAGTCGCTGTTCCGCGAGCGTGCGATCCACAAGCGCTACGAGGCGCTCGCCCCGCCGCTGCCGATGGCGACATGGCCGCTCGAACGCCGCAGCCGGCTGGTGCGTGGCGAGCCCTTCTTCCGCACGCAGGAAATCGATGGCGAGCCGAACGCCTTCACCCGGATCGATGTGCTCGAACGCGGGCTCGAGACATGGCGCTACGCGTTGGAACCGGTCACCGGAAGAAAGCACCAGCTCCGCGTGCATATGGCCGCACTCGGTGCGCCGATCCGGAACGATCCGCTGTATCCGCAGCTGGCGGATCAGATGCCGGACGATCCGGAGTGCCCGCTCAAGCTGCTGGCGCGCTCGTTGGCGTTCACCGATCCGCTGGATGGATCGGCCCGATGTTTCGAAAGCCGGCTGCAGTTGTAGCGCGGCGGTTGTGTCCCCATCGCCCGGCGCGAATCACGCCGGCGCTTGCAAGCGATGCTTCAACCCGATGTACGCGTCGCGCACCGCTTCGGGGCCATAGGCATCTTCGAGCCGTCGGATGATGAAATGCCCGCGCGCCATGTCCTGGTAGTGCTGGATGAAAAGCGTGTTCACCGCCGCGCCGCCGGCCGCACCGATCACCGGCATCAACTGCACCGCGAGCTTGTGGGTGATCACCACACCGAAGCGCGCCGCCACCGCTTCGATGAACTTGGCCAGCCACGCGCCCGCTCTGCCTGCCGCCGCACTCGACGCGCCGTGCTGGCCTGCACGTACTACGGCATCCTTCGTCAGATGTGCAGCCGTCTGCTTCAACACTTCCTGCAGCATCGTGCGCGCGGCGTAGTAACCGGTTTCCGATGCGTCGTCGTCGCGGCGCGGCCCGCCCAGCGCGAACACCGCCAGGCAATCCTCGGCGACCGTCGGGTCCTGCGGCGAAAACCCCTCGCTGCGGGCGATGTCGGCGATAGAACGCATCATGATGGTGGTGGTCACCGGCAGTTCGACCATCAGGCCTGCGAACCCGAAGAAACCGCCCGCCGCGCCGCTGGCCGCCGACATCAGCGTATGCGTGCGCGTCGATGCCGAAGCGCTGGGAGCGTCGCGCAGAGAGCCCAACGCCACGCGCACCGACCGGGTCAGCGCCGCCCGCACCGCCGAATGGACGCGCCTGCTCGCCCCCTGGGGCAGCTTGTCGAGCGCCGACTCCAGCGGCTTGCCGACGATATGCGTCAATTTCGCGACCACGGACGGGGATTCGAGCAGCGCGAATGCGCGATCGAGGGCTTCCCGGTCGTGGGCTTCCATGTCGCGTGGGCGGTGTTCGATGAGGTCCATGGCCCGCATGCTACCCCGGCGATCCGGATTTCCGTTCGATGCGCGGGTTCGGCCCGTGTTTTTGGGATAATGCGACGCCTGCCGAAGCTTCGGCCCACTTTCCGGGAGTATTGCGATCTTGAGTGGCCACCCGAGCGGCAATCCAGGCGCATCGACCGCGGGAACCGCATTGTTCTCGATGCTGCCGCAGGGACTGTTCGGCCCATTGGCCTCGCCCAACCGGATGCACTACTGGCGGCTGCTCTGTCGTCTGTTCGACGAATGTTTCGGCCCGGATGCGCCGATGCCGCCCAGCATCGGTTTCCAGCGCCGCGAGATCACTGCGGCCTTCGAGCGCTATCTGCTCACCGACGACCCCTGGGACGAAGACGGCGAAGCGCCGGACACGCCGCTGGCGATCCGCGCCCATCTGGTCTACGAACGTTTCCGCCAGGCCGGCTGGCTGCGTCAGGAGCGCATCGGCGCGCGCGAGATGGTGTCGATGACCCACACCGTCTCGCGACTGCTGACCCTGCTGATCGAATTCGCCGAACGCGGCCCGACCTTCCTCGGCGCCAAGGTCCGGGCGATCGAGCTGCAGTTGAACCAGGTGATCGCCGGCAAGGCGATGGGCGACACGCTGGACGAGGCGGCCGACCAGTCGCGTCAGCTGCTCTCGCACGTCGCGGCGATCAGCGTGCAGGTCCGCGACCTGATGCCCGAGCTCAGCAAGGCCGAAAGCACCGCGCAGTTCGCGCGGCGATTGTTCGAGCGCTACGTCGGTGAACTGTTCGTCGGCGATTACGCCGAACTGCACAACGCCGACCATCCGCTGGCGCGGCGCACCTCGATCCTGACGATGGTGCGCGAGATCGAATACGGCCCGCTGCGCGCGCAGTTGCTGACGTGGTACGCCGCGCGCGCGCCGGGCGGCGACTCCGCGCTGGCCGAACATCGCTTGAACCGCAGCCTGCGCAGGCTGTACGAAATCGACCGGATCGACGAATACCTCGGCCGACTGGACGACGACATCCGCCAAGCGAACCGTCGTGCCCTCGCCTTTCTCGATTACCGCCTGCGCGCGCCGGACCAGCTCGACACCCTGCTGCGCCGGGCCTGTCGCGGTGTGCTGAGCGCACCGGAAGACGCGCTGCGGTTGCCGGTGGCACCGGGCGGGCTGATGGACGAACAGCGCCTGCGTCCGCCGAAACAGCGCCCTCGCCCGATCCCGCGCACCGCCAACGCGCAGGCCGAACCCACGCCGGAACAACTGGCGCGATTGAATCTGCTGCGGCGGATGAAGCGGGTGCGGCTGGTGCTGCCGGAAGATCTGGCGCGCTATCTCGACCGGCATTGGGATGCCGTCGGCGCGACGCTCGATTCGGACGCGCTGCGGATTTCGACGATCGAGGATTTCCGCGCGTATCAGACCCTGCTCACCCTCGCCCTGCGCAGCCGCCGCAAGGGCGGGCTGCACCGCGACGATCCGCTGCACCGCCTGTTGCGCGGCTTCCGGGTCGAACTCGTGGACGAAGTCGCTGCGGTTGCGCCCGACAGCGACAACCCCTATCTGCACGCGCCGCATTTCGTCCTGCGCCGCGGCGGCGATCGCAAGAACAAGGAAAATACAGCGGCATGAAACGTTCCTGGGCACACTTGAGCCAGCTTTCCGGCGACCTTTACATCCCGCAGGATTTCGAGCGGGCCGCGTACCGGTTGGTTACCGAGCAAGTGCTGTACAGCAGCGACCGCATGTCGAGGAACCATTACCACCTGGTGGAAACCTACTTCAACGACTTCGCCGCCGCGCTGGAACCGTTGGGCATCCGCCTCGAACGCAATGCGCACTACCGCTATGTGGTCGCGCTGCCGACGCACGGCGAAGGCACGGCGGTGTCGCTGGAGCAGACCCTGCTGATCCTGGTGCTGCGCCATCGCTACGACGCTGCCATGCGCCAGGGCCAGATCGAGGATCAGGGCGAAGTGATCGTGGAACTGCCCGAACTGCAGGAGGCCTATCAGGCGATGACCGGCCGGCCGATGCCCGAGCTGGGTCCGCTGCGCGAAACGCTGCGGATGCTGCGGCGCTGGTCGGTGTGCAGGACCATCGACTGCGAACCCGACGACCCGCAGCCGTTCCGGATCGTGGTGCGGCCCGCCATCGTCGAGATCGTCGGCGCACAGTGGCTGCAGCGGCTCGATCAGCACAACCGCGACGATGGCGATGACGACAGCCGTACTGATGACGGCGGCAATGAAGAAAGAAGTGGCGTCATGAACAACGCCGCGACCGACACCGACACCGACAGGGACAGGGACAGCGACGATGTATCAGCTTAAGCGCGCCCATCTGGTCCAGTTCTTCCTGTTCCAGGCCGAAACGCTGGAACTGGACGCCACCACCGCGATCATCGCTCCCAACGGCGCCGGCAAGAGCGCCCTGCTCGATGCGCTGCAGATCGTGATGCTGGGGGCGGACCGCAACCAGATCCGCTTCAACGCCCAGGCCGGCGGCAGTCATCGCGCCCGCAGCATCCGCGACTATTGCCTCGGCGTGTACCGCGCCGGCGATGACGGCCGCGTGCGCGAGACCGCGACGACCTATATCAGTCTGGTGTTCGAGGATACGGCCAGCGGCGAAATCCTGAGCGCTGGCGTCGCGCTCGGCGCATCGGCCGACGAACCCGATCATCGCGTGCACGGCATGTATCTGCTGCCGCGCGTCGCGCTGACCCTCGACGACCATCTGGAAACGGTCAAAGACCAGCAGCTGCCGCTGACCTGGACCCAGTTCCGCACCGCGATCGCTGCGCGCTGCAAATCGGCCGGCACCAAGGTCGAACTGCATGCCACCAGCGACCGTTTCCTGCGCGACCTGCTGCTGCAGTTGCGTCCGGCGAGCAATGTGCATATCGACCCGGCCGCGTATCGCAAGGCGTTCCAGAACGCGCTGAATCTGCAGCGCGTGAACGATGTCGACCTGTTCGTGCGCACACTGGTCGCCGAAGAACGCCCGACCGACATCGGCAAATTCCGCGCGCTGCTCGAAGGTTTCCGGCTGATCAAGGAAAAAATCGAACAGGTCGCGCGTCGCATCGATGCCGCGGAGATCGTCGAAGCGCTGTATCGCAAAGTCGCCGCTCAGGCGACGCGCTCGGCTTCGTACCGCACGCTCGGCGCCGAATACCGCCGCGACGCACACAGCGAACAGGTCGATGCTGCAGAAGACGCGCTGGCGCAGGTCCGCGATGCGCATCAGCGCACCGCGCGCGCGCTGGAGCAGGCACGCAGCGACCGCGCCACCGCACGACAGCAGGCGGAAGATGCACAGAGACGATTGCAAGGCACGCGCGGCTACAGCGAACAGGCGTCATTCGATCAGATCGCCGGCCGCGACCGCGACGAACTGACCCTGCTCAAGCGCGAACTGATGCGCAGTACCGGCTTCGTCCGCGACCAGCTGGCGGTGGTGTCGAAGTTGGAACTCCCGGGCTTGGACGTCGCCACGCTGGCAAGGGCGGCAGCGCCTTGGGGCGTGCTGTTCCGACAGATCTCGGAACTGCCGGCCGACGCCGACATCGATCTGCCGCCGGATGCGCTGCATGCGGAACTGCTGTCCGCGATGACGCTGGCGGCACCGACCATGGCGATGGTCGCCACCCGCGCGCACGAACTGCGCAGCGAACTCGATGCCGCGCGCCGACGCGCGGACAACGCCCGGCAGAACCAGAAGCGACTCAATGCCGGCAAGGCCGAGCTGCGTCCGGACGTGATCCGGCTGATGAGCTATTTCGAAGAGGAAGGCATTCCCTGCCGTCCGGTCTGCGATCTCGTGCAAGTGAGAGATCCAGCCTGGCAGGGCGCGATCGAAGCCTATCTGCGCAGCCATGTCGAAGCGCTGCTGATACCTGCCGAACACGAAGAGCGCGCGGTGAGACTGTATCGCGCACTGCATGGCGGACGCGCCGTGTACGGGGTGAAGATCGCGCTGACCAGTCAGGCGCGTCAATCGCGCGCCGATATGCGCATCGGCGACGGACACGTCTCCGCATTGCTGCGCGGCGACGACGACGCCCTCGCCTATCTGCGCCGCCAGCTCGGCGAACTTCGCTGCATCGAAACCGAGGCCGAAGTCGTCCGCGCGAAACAGGGCATGAGCCGCGACGGTCTGGTGGTGAAAGGCGGCGGAGTCGAGCGGCTGCGCCTGCCCGCCGCCAGCGAGTTGAAGATCGGCGCCTCCGACAACCGCGAACGACTCAAGCTGCTGCGCGACGAGATCGAGCGCGCCGATCAGGACATCCGCCGGCTCGAAGCGGCATGGCAGACGCTGGATGCGCGTGTCGCCGAATGGACGCGCATCGGCAGCCCGGAGCATGCGGCGAATGCGATCCACGCCCTGCTGCTGAAACACCGCGAAGCCGCCGCACGCTACCGCGCGCTGTGCGACAGCCGCGCCGCGCAAACCGATCCGGATCTGATCCAGCTGAGCGAACACGCGCAAGCCTGCATGCAGCGCCGCGATGCGCTGGAAGCGCTGGTCGAAAAGCTCGTCGGCGAAGAAGCCGTCATCCGGGGCAAGGCGACCGCAGCGCAGGTCCTGCTGGATCAGCTCAATGCCGAGAGCGAACGCATCGCGCGCGCGGCGGTGGATGCGTTCCGGCATCCCGATGTCGATCCGAATCTGGTCGAGCAGCATCGCGACGAACTCGATGCGAAGTATCCCGAGCTGGGCGATCGCATCGCCCGTTGCCTGCACCGCGCCGATGATGCCGAAAAGGCCCTCAACGCCGTACTGCCCGAAGCCTGGTCCGGCCTGGCCCAGTACGCCAAGGACCACGGCATCGCGCTGGATGTCGAACCGCAGGACTGGCGCAAGGCCGATGCGCTGCTGCGCGGCGAGATCGCCTACCTCAAGGGCACCGAACTGGTCCAGCATCAGGCCATGGCCGACGAGGCCTACGCCACGGCGGTCGAAACCTTCCGCTCGAACGTGGCGTCGGCGCTGTACGACAACTTCACCCGCCTGAAGCATCAGATCCAGATCCTCAACCGGACGCTGATGAGCAGTCCGGCTTTCTCGAACAACGAGCGCTACAGGTTCCACTACGAGATCGCGCCCGAGTTCAAGGACCTGTACCGCTTCATCGAACGAGTGTCGGATGTCGGCGAGACCGACACGCTGTTCGGCAGCGCTGGCGAAGTGCCGGAGGCGTTCCGCGACATCATCGAGGAAAAGATCGGCGGTCGCGGCAATGCGCCCTCGCCGCTCGACGATTACCGCCGGTTCTTCGCGTTCGAGGTCAATATCCAGCAGGACGGACGCGTCATCGGCACGCTGAGCGAGCGCATGCGGTCGGGGTCCGGCGGCGAACACCGCGCGCCGATGTACGTGATCGCAGGCGCAGCGCTCGCGGCGGCCTACGGCAAGCGCGACGGCCAGCAGGGCGGGCTCGGCCTGATCATGCTCGACGAATTCGGCGACAAGATCGACGCCCAGAACGCGCGCGCCACCACGCAATACCTGCGCTCGCTCGGCCTGCAGCTGATCCTGGCCGCGCCCGACACCGCACAGGGCACGCTCACCGGCGTGCTCGACAGCTATATCGAACTGTTCCGCGATGGCCCGCTGCTGCAGGTGGAACGCATCCGCGTGACCGACGCAGGCCGCGCGCTGCTGCACAGCGACCAGTTCGCGCTGCATCCGGAATTGCTTGAAGCGGAGATCGCGCGTATCGAGAATGCTCGGATCGAAGCGGAGCGCACCGCGTGAGTCCCGCGCAGCAGGCGTTGATGCGCTTGCTGCGCAGCGGCGAACGGGCGCGATCGCAGGGAAAGTCCGAAGCGGTGTCGCTGCCGATGACATCGGCCAAATGTCCCGAATACACCGGACTGCGGACCTTGGGCGAGATCGAAACCTTCGACGCGGAGATCGGGCTTGCGGTACGCGCCGGTGCGATCGCCGCCGATCGCGAGCGCTTCGGCGAACATCCGCGCCTGCTGCGACTGCAGCTTGCCAGTCTCGAATCTCTCGGTGCGCATCTGGGTATCGGTCTGCTCAGTGCACAGGTGGCGGAAGCCACCGTGCAGCTTGCCGACTGCGCCACGGCATTTCCGATCATGCATGAGGTGTTGGATGCCTGGACACGCGGCCGTCAGGTCCGTGGTCATGGTCCCGAAGCTGCTCGCGACATCGCCGATGCCGCGAAGGCGGTGTTGGCCTGTCGCGGCGACGACACCGAGGAGCGTCTGCTCCGGCGCGAGAGCGTCCGCATCTTCCGCGACAGCAAGCGTCTGGAAGCGCTGTCGCCGTGGCTCGACCTGCTGCTGACCGGCGAATTGACCGCATCAGGCCTGGAGAACACGCAGATATGGTCGGCGCTCGGCCTGCGTCGCGAACCGCAGCCGGTGCTGGTCGCAGGACAGGGATTGGCGATCCTGCCGCAAGCGACCATCGCGCTGTGCCGCCCATATCTCGGCCTGCCGGTCGATGCCGTGCGCACCATCGAAACACAGGCGCGCTACGTGTTGACCATCGAGAATCTCACCAGCTTCCACGACGCCGCGCGCGCACTGCCCGATGCCGCATTACCCGTTGGCGATGCCCTGCTGATCTACACCGGCGGCATGCCCTCGCCGGCGTGGCGGGCATTCTTCGCGCGCCTGCTCGGATCCTTGCCTGCGGAATGCAGGCTCTACCACTGGGGCGATATCGACGAAGGCGGTTTCAGGATCGCCGCGCAGCTTGCGATGGTCGCGAACGCCGAAGGCAGAAGCCTGTCGCCCTGGCTGATGTCGCCGCTGGACTTCGACATCGATGCGCTGGATGCGGAAACGCCATCGGCCGCGTGCCTGAAGAAAATGGCCTACTGGGCCGACAAGGCGGGATGGCCGCAGATCGCGTCCACACTGCAGCAGATACCGATCCGGATCGAACAGGAAGCGATCGACCCAAGGTTTCCGTGATGTTTGCTGCGCGTGATGCTCACAGCCCGCGATGCTCACAGCGATAGAACATCAGGAGCAACGCCCGCAGTTTTCCTTCTCCCCGCATCGCGGGGAGAAGGTGGCGCGAAGCGCCGGATGAGGGGCGAAGCGCGACCCAACCATTCGTCCACGCGATGCGCCACTGCAGGTAATCGACGCGGCGTGCAAGCAGGCTTTCAGAAGCCCTTGCAGACCTCCCATACCTCGGAATCGAGCTGGCTGAGCAGTTCGAAATTGCGCTTCAAACCGACGCGATCGAGCATTGCCTTGCGCTTCGCCTTGGCGGCCTGGCACGGCGTCGGGCCTGTGGCTCGACGCGTGCCGCCGGTACGAACGATCGTCGCCTTGCCGCTGGAATGATTGCGACGATCCATTTCCTTCTGGATCGCGGCAGTGCGCGACGCGATCGCCGGATCTTCCGACTTGGCCTCGTAATGGCGTATCGACGCAGTGCGCTGCTCGGGGGCGCAGGGCATGTTCTGATAACTCTTCCTGCCCTTGGCATCGATGCAGGCATGGATCTCCTGCGCGCTGGCCTGTGCTGCGGGCAGTAGACAGGCTGCGATCAACGCGAGCGTCGGCAGTCGAAGAAAAAGACGAAGTGGCATGGGCGATGTCCTCGGCGAAAGCCGTGTCGTGGCGAGGACTCCACAGTAAGGACCATGCCGCGGACGGTCTGCCGGTCATTTCCGACAAGCGCTGTCGGAAAACTCCGCATACGCCCATCAGGCAGGCGTCAGGAAATTTTCAACCCCGAAGCCACCCGGGCACCCAGCCAGACCAACGCAAGTCCAGCCACGAGCGTGATCGCGAGGTAGCCGAACATCAGCCCGCTGCGCTGCGACTTGGCGTACAGCAGGCATTCCAGCATCAGCGCCGAATACGTGGTCAACGCGCCGAGCACGCCGACGATCAGGAACGCACGCCAGTACAGCGCTGCCGGTCCGCGGCCTTCGAGCCAGATCGCGATGAAGCCGGCCGCGAACGAACCGACGAGATTGACCGTGAGCGTGCCCCACGGAAAGCCGCTGCCCATCTGTCGCAACAACACGCCGCCCAGCCAGAAACGCCCGACCGCACCGAGCGCGCCGCCCATCGCGACCAGCAGCAGTTGCTGCCACCACTGCGTGACCATCAGCCGATACTCCGAGTCGACGGGTTGCGGAAAACCACAGGAACGGCAATCACTCGGAAGCCCCGTCCGGTTCCGGCTTCGCCCGCCGTGCCTTGCTGCGTTCGGCGCGCAAACGATCGAGTTTGTCCTTGAGTTTGATTTCCAGCCCGCGCTCGACCGGATCGTAGTAGACCCGTTCGCCCATCGCATCGGGAAAACCGGTCTGCTCCAGCGCCACGCCGCCATCGGCATCGTGGTCGTAGCGATAATTCTTGCCGTAGCCGATCTGCTTCATCAATCTGGTCGGTGCATTGCGCAGATGCAGCGGCACGTCCTGGGTGCCGTACTCGACGACATCGCGCTTGGCCGCGCCGAACGCCTTGTACGCGGCGTTGGACTTTGCGGTGCTGGCGAGATAGATCGCCAATTGCGCCAGCGCGAGATCGCCCTCGGGACTGCCCAAGCGCTCGAACGTATCCCAGGCATCAATCGCCATCTGCAGCGCGCGCGGATCGGCCAGGCCGATGTCCTCCACCGCCATCCGGGTCATCCGTCGGGCGAGATACACCGGATCGCAGCCGCCGTCGAGCATCCGCGCCAGCCAGTACAGCGCCGCATCGGGATTCGAGCTGCGCACGGACTTGTGCAGCGCCGAAATCTGGTCGTAGAACTGCTCGCCGCCCTTGTCGAAACGCCGGGTGCGGTCGGCCAGCACCTGTTCGAGGATCGCGTCGGTGATCGTCCCTGCACGGTCGTCGTCATCGCCTGCCCCGCTCTCACCGGCAAGCTCGGCGGCGATTTCCAGCAGGGTCAGGCCACGACGCACATCGCCATCGGCAGCCGTCGCGATCAATTGCAATTGTTCCGTCGCGATGCGCAGGCCACGACCGCCCAACCCGTGTTCTTCATCGTCGAGCGCACGCTGCAGCGCGACCGCGATGTCGTCGGCCGACACCGCTTCCATCACGTGCACGCGGCAACGCGACAGCAGCGCCGAATTCAGCTCGAACGAAGGATTTTCGGTGGTGGCGCCGACGAACAGGATCGTGCCGCGCTCGATATGCGGCAGGAACGCATCCTGCTGCGTTTTGTTGAACCGATGCACCTCGTCGACGAAGAGCACCGTGCGCCGGCCATCGGCGAAACGATGCGCGGCTTCGGCCAGGACCAGCCGCACCTCGGGCAGCCCGGCGAGCACGGCCGAGATCGCCTTGAATTCGGCATCCGCGTATTGGGCCAGCAGCAGCGCAAGCGTGGTCTTGCCGCAGCCGGGTGGCCCCCACAGGATCATCGAATGCACATGGCCGGTTTCGATCGACTTCCGCAACGCCGTGCCGGGCGCCAGCAGCCGGCGCTGGCCGACCATGTCATCCAGCGCGTGCGGGCGCATGCGCTCGGCGAGCGGGCGCAGGGCGTCGCGATCCACGCTGAGCAGATCGGGCGCATCGTTGCGGGGAGGCGTACGCACACCCAAGAAAACACCTTTTGGCGAAGCCGGATGACCGTACAAGATACCAAGCCGGATCGCGTGCCGGCCAAGAAAACTTGCGTCGTGTGCGGCATCGGGACGGATCCGCCATCGATCGACGGCGGACAGCCCGAATGAGGCGGCCGGGCATCGTCATTTGCGAACGCTGTCACGTTCAAGGGTCGCCACAGCGGTTCATGGTGCTTGGCAGGTGGAGCCCGGACGCTGGCAACGGCACCTCGCACGGCAGAGATAGGATGCCTTGCCACCGCCCCACCGGTCGTCAGTGAAGAGGACCGGCGAGGGCTCGTCGCCCAGGAGGGGCGTCGGGTTCCTGGATCGAAAAACCCTCAACTTCAAAGGATGAACGCCATGAAGGCAAATGTATTGATATCGAGTCTCGCTGTTGCTGCAGTCGCCGCTGTCGGTGCCGTATCCCTGCAGGCCGTGCAACCCAAACCGGTTCCTGGTTATGCCGAAACCCTGTATGCGGACTACGCGCAGGCCTCGGGCCAGCAGGCCGCATTCGAGATCAGGATCCTCGATTCCGGACGTCTCAAACAACTGGAAGGCAGGTCGTTCGAACAGATCGTCGGTGCGCCGCGCTATCAGTTGGAAGCGGACGAAACGCCGTTGGCGCTGCGCAACGCGCGATTCAATGACAACCTGGCCGTGATCGATCGCCATGAACTCGACGCTGGCGTCGAAGGCTTCGATGCGGTCGGCTTGCCGGTCGATCTGGGTACTTATCGCCTGCTGGCGGTCAGCACATCGATCAAAGGCGTCGCACGCAAGCATCAGGCGATCGAAATGTGCTGGGAATCGCAGGGTCATTGCGTGGTGTTCGACCCCAGCATCGGGTTCCTCGATTCGATCGTGAACAACCAGAGGCTCGCCAAAGCCGTCGGCTACAAACCGTTGATCCAGTACGAGGAACGCCCGCGGGCGGCCGGCGACGTCAGCACGCAGGCGGTCTGCGCGCTGGCAAGCAATACCAACGCCATCGGCAAATCTCTGACTTGGGCAGCGTGGACGCAGCGTTACAAGAACGTATTCGGCGTGACCCTGGTCACCAAGAACCTCGGCGGGCAGCAAGCGGGTATCCGCTGCAACTCCAGCTGCAATCCGGCGCCATATGGCTACAGCAACAGTTCGAGCGGATCAGGAAGCCTGGGGTATAACGTTTCCTGCGACTGGGACCTCAACAGCGGCACCACCGGGCGCACCGGGCGCTGGGTGGCCGAAACCAAATGCGCCCACCGCTTTGCCGGCTCGGCATCCGCCCAAGTGACCCGCAGCGGATCGGGCTCAGGCGTGAGCCTGAGCTGGGACACCAATGGCGGCGTCGACGCCAACGGCGGCCGATATACCGATACTTGCGGCTACTTCTGAGCCAACGGTTATCGCAGCAACATGCAGTGCGGCCGGGGCTGTTCGACAGCCCCGGCCGTCTCGCCGGTTGATCTATCGAAGACTGGCCGGCGACGCCGGAGGTGGCGTGCCATCAAGCGTGTAGCTCACCCGCAACCATGCATCCTGTTCGCGATCGTAAAGCGCCTCGACCCGCGCGGGCGCGGTGCCGTCCATGCCGAAGTCGGCGATTCCGTCGGCATCGATGCGCAGATATCGCGTACCTGCTTCGATGGTGTCGATCCGATCCAACTGCAGCCGTACCTGCTGGTAGCCGAATTCCTTGCCGAGCATGCCGACCACGCGATCGTCGAGTTCGCGCACGAGTTTCGAGTCGTTCGGCAACGTACGTCCACCGGGGCCGACGGTGCCGATGCTGAGTTCGGGATAGCCGGCGCTTTCGAAAATCGCATCGTAGAGCGTGCTGAAACGGAAGCCGATCCAATCCTGCGCCGTGTCGATCTGCAGTTCGCCCTGCCCGCTGACCAGCCGGTCGCGCAGGCTGGTGACCTGCACATCGACATGTTTCAGCTTGATCTTCACCGGCCGGTCGCCGAGCTGTTCGGACAGTGCGCCTACCAGCGAGGCCGCGACCACGCCGTCGAGGGTCTCACGTTCGTGCGCAAGCGCATCTTTCGAGGATTGCGGGATCGGCGTCGCCGGCTTGGGGCCTGTCGCCAGTGCAGTCGCGGTCGCGAGGCACAGGGCCACAGCGAAGGGCCATGCGCAGAGCCGTGGAGTCGTCATGCCGCGACAAACGTGGAAAGCGGCCGGACGCGGACCGGCAACATCCGCCATCACTGGGCGCCCACCACATCCGCGCCTTTCGGCGGCGTGAAACGGAAGGTCTTGGCGCTGAACGCGGGATTGCGTTTCCACCCGGTGAAGCGGATGTCGGTGCGCTGGCCCAGCGCGTCGAGGATCTGCATGCGCGCGAGTCCGTTCTTGTCGAAGCCCAGCCGCGCATTCTGGAAGCCTGCGTTTTCGTCCTGCTTCGGCGTGAGTTCGAGCCATTCGAGACCGTCCTTGGGACCGGCATCCTTGACGTTGAAATCACGATCGAGCCGCTGCGGATCGATCAGCGCGGCAAGCGGACTGTTCTGCTCCTCCGCACCTTGCGGACGCACGCTGGCCTGCTTCAGATCGGGGTCGTACACCCAGACCTTCTTGCCATCGGCAACGATCAGCTGCGGATAGGGTTTGAGGTATTCCCAGCGGAACAAGCGTGGCGCGGACAGCGCGACCCGGCCGGATGAGGATTCCTTGCGTTTGCCCTTGCTGTCGAACACCTGCTGGCTGAATTGGCCATCGAGGCCTTTCAGGCCTTTGGTGAAGGTGTCGAGGGATTCGCGTCCGCCGGCATGGGCATTCACTCCGAACAGCAGCGCCGATACCAGGATGGGCATCGCCAGACGTCGAAAGACTCGGATCACAATAATGTCCCGGATGCGAAGTGGGCGCAGTTTAACAGGCCGTCTTTTCGACGCTTGCACCTGCGGATTCACCGGTGAGATCGGTTCAGGATCAGGCCACGTTCCTGCGGCAATCAAGCGCGATGCAATGCGATCGATAGTCCGGACGACAGGGTGGCGACGTGCATCCGGTCTTCAGTCACGATGCGATCAGGCACATTGCAGGATCGATCGCATCGATCACATTGCGCTTGCAGTCGAATCGGCTGCATCACAATGGAGGAGACCACATGAAAAACATCCACCGCATGGCTTGCCTTGCACTATGCGCGATCGGCGCGATCGCAGGCGCGGTCGTCGCCAAGCCACCATCGCCACCGCCGGCCCAACCTGCAGTGATCTATTACTTCACTGACGCCGCCCGCACCCAGTACGTCGGCAGGGATGTCGTGACCTGCGAAGGCCTGCGCTACCTGGAATGGGGCGTGCGCACACCCTATTCGGACACCGTGCCGAGGGACGACTGCGCAGCCTGAGCGCCTGATCCGTTGTAGCGTCATGGGCCCGCCGCGTCGCTTCGGCGACGCGGTCGGCTTTGCATCGACAGGTAAGCGCGGCGGCACCAGCGTTGTCGAATCGCGATCGAAAAAACCGAAAGTGCTGTGCGCACGACAGACGCCGACTCACCTCGGCGGCGGCGGCGCGATCACCGTACGGTCGCCGTTGTGTTCAGGCGGCGACACCACGCCCGCCGCCTCCATTGCTTCGACCAGCCGCGCGGCGCGGTTGTAGCCGATCTTCAGTCTGCGCTGCACGCCCGAGATCGACGCACGACGGCTTTCGGTGACGATCTTCACCGCTTCGTCGTACAGCGGATCGCTTTCGTCTCCGCCGCCACCGCCGGTTTCCGGCAGGCCGGTGGGGCCGACGACCACGCCATCGCCCATCGTCTGGATTTCCTCGAGCACGCCTTCGACGTAATCGGGCGCACCGCCGGTCTGCCTGAGGTGTTCGACCACGCGATGGACTTCCTCGTCGCTGACGAAGGCACCGTGGACGCGCTCGGGCAATGCGGTGCCGGGCGGCAGATAGAGCATGTCGCCGTGACCCAGCAGCGTTTCCGCGCCGGACTGGTCGAGGATCGTGCGCGAGTCGATCTTGCTCGATACCTGGAACGCGATGCGGGTCGGGATGTTCGCCTTGATCAGGCCGGTGATGACATCCACCGACGGCCGCTGTGTCGCCAGAATGAGATGGATGCCGGCGGCGCGCGCCTTCTGCGCCAGCCGGGCGATGAGTTCTTCGACCTTCTTGCCGACGATCATCATCATGTCGGCGAATTCGTCGATGAAGATGACGATGAAGGGCATCGGCTCCAGCGTGGGCGGCGCTTCCTGCAGCTCGGGATTCGGGCGGAACAGCGGGTCCAGCATCGGCTGGCCGGCGTCCTGCGCGTCCTTCACCTTCTTGTTGAAACCGGCGAGATTGCGCACGCCGACCGCACTCATCAACTTGTAGCGACGCTCCATCTCGGCCACGCACCAGCGCAACCCGTTCGCGGCTTCCTTCATGTCGGTGACGACCGGCGCCAGCAGATGCGGAATGCCCTGGTAGACGCTGAGCTCGAGCATCTTCGGGTCGATCATCAGCATCCGCAGCTCTTTCGCGCTGGCTTTGTACAGCAGCGACAGCACCATTGCGTTGACCGCCACGGATTTGCCCGAGCCGGTGGTGCCGGCGACCAGCAGATGCGGCATGCGCGCGAGGTCGGCGACCGTCGGCCGCCCGGCGATGTCCTTGCCCAGCGCCAGGGTCAGCGGACTCGCGGACTTGTCGTATTCCTTCGAGCGCAGCAGTTCGCTGAGATAGATCATCTCGCGCTTGGTGTTCGGCGTTTCCAGGCCGATCACCGACTTGCCCGGAATCACGTCGACCACGCGCACCGATTTCACGCTGAGCCCGCGGGCGATGTCCTTGTCGAGCGAGCTGATCTGGCTGACCTTCACGCCCGGCGCCGGTTCGATCTCGAAGCGGGTGATCACCGGCCCGGGATACGCACCGACCACCTGCGCCTCGATGCGGAAATCCTTGAGCTTGAATTCGATCTGGCGCGAGATCGTTTCCAGCGTGTCCTCGTCGTAGCCCTTGGGCTGCGGCTTGGGGTCGTCCAGCAGCGACAGCGGCGGGATGCCGGAACCATCGGCGACGTGGAACAGCGGAATCTGCTGCTCGCGCTTGGCGCGTTCGCTCTTTTCGACAACCGGCGCGGGCGGCGGCTCGATCTTCACCGGCTCGCGCTTGGCGCGCTTCTCGGTATCGACCTTGCGCACTTCCTCGCGCTCTTCGCGCATGGCCCGCGCCTGCTGCCACTCGGTCGCCTGCTGCGTGCCCTTGCGGAACAGGGGTGGAATCTTCAACGCCAGTGCGCCGATGCGGTCCATCACCGCCAACCACGACAGGCCGGTGGCCAGGGTGATCGAAATCAGCAGCAGCGCGATCAGGAACAGATTCACCCCGACCGGGCCGAAGCCGCGGAACAGCGAATCGCCGACCAGACGACCAAGGATGCCGCCCGCCCCCGCCGAAAAATCCGGGGCCGCACCGATCTTCACGTACAGCAGGCCGGTGGCCGCGACCAGAAAACCCACGATTCCGACCAGTCGCAGCGCCGGCCCCAGATCCGCATCGCCATCGCCGTCGCTGTCCATCCCGAACAGCGCGATCCAGGCGATCGCCCCGAGAATCAGCGGCAGCAGGAAAGCGACATAGCCGCACAGGTACAGCAGCACATCGGCCAGCCACGCGCCGACCCGACCGCCCGCGTTCTGCAGCGGCGCAGTCACGCTGCCGGAATGCGACCAGCCCGGATCGGCGGGCGAGAAGGTGAAGAGACAGACCAGCAGGTACAGCAGGAACGGCGCGATCATGATCAGCGCGATATCGCGCACCAGACGCTGCCGGAACGGACTCGCTTTGGGAGTCTCGCCCACGGCGGCGCGACGGGGTTTGCTGCTGCGGTCGGAAAGCTCGCGTGCCACCGTGTCCGGATACCTGAGAAAGTGCGTCTAGGGGGCTGATCTTACAGGCATCTTCGATGCTGCACGAGATGATTCGGCGGGACTACGGGCGGTATTTCCGGTGGCCTACAGGCTACGATGCACGGCTTATTCCTTCATTGCCACTTATGCGCCTCAACAAACACATCAGCGACACCGGCTACTGCTCGCGCCGGGAAGCCGATCGCCTGATCGGCGAAGGCCGGGTCACCGTCAACGGACAGCGCGGCCGGGTCGGGTCCGAGGTCGGCGAAGGCGATGCCGTCCAGATCGACGGCCAGGCGCTGAAAACGCGGACCGCCGCCAAGGGTCAGCGCCGGCACGTCTACATCGCGTTGAACAAGCCGGTGGGCGTGACCAGCACCACCGAAGCGGACGTGCAGGACAACATCGTCGATCTCGTCGATCACCAGCAGCGGATCTTCCCGATCGGCCGGCTCGACAAGGATTCGGAGGGGTTGATCCTGCTGACCAGCAACGGCGATATCGTCAATGCGATCCTGCGCGCCGAAAACAAGCTGGAGAAGGAATATCTGGTGGTGGTGAACCGTCAGGTCACCGACGAGTTCCTGCGCGGAATGAGCCGTGGCGTGCCGATCCACGGCGAGACCACCCTGCCCTGCAAGACCGGCAAACTCGGGCACAGCGGGTTCCGGATCGTGCTGGTGCAGGGCCTGAACCGGCAGATCCGCCTGATGGCGGCGCACTTCGGCCTGCGGGTGAAGCAATTGCTGCGGGTGCGGATCGGCAACATCAAGCTCGGGCATCTGAAGCCCGGCCAGTGGCGCAATCTCACCGACGCCGAACTGCGCGGGCTGCTGCCCGGCCACGACGACTGGTAAGCGAACCACACCCGATAGCGATACAGCGTTCCGCGCACGGCATCGACCGTGCCGGCCGCACGCCTTGATTCGACCCGCGTTGTCTACAATGTCAGACAGCTCGCCCGGACCGGTTCCGGGCCGTTCTTTCTTCCGATCCCGAGACCCCATGAGCACTTCCAAGCATACCCAGCTGGTCATCCTCGGCTCCGGCCCCGCTGGCTGGACCGCCGCCGTTTACGCCGCGCGCGCCAATCTCAAGCCGGTGGTGATCACCGGGCTGCAGATGGGCGGGCAACTGATGACCACCACCGAAGTCGACAACTGGCCGGGCGATGCCCACGGCCTGATGGGCCCGGATCTGATGACGCGGATGCAGGCGCACGCCGAGCGTTTCGATACCGAAGTGATCTTCGACCACATCCATACCGCCGACCTGTCGCAGCGCCCGTTCCGTCTCAAGGGCGACAGCGGCGAATACACCTGCGACGCGGTGATCATCGCCACTGGCGCCACAGCCAAGTATCTGGGCATCCCATCCGAGGAAGCGTTCAAGGGCCGCGGCGTGTCCGCCTGCGCCACCTGCGACGGCTTCTTCTACAAGAATCAGGACGTGGCCGTGATCGGCGGCGGCAATACCGCAGTCGAAGAAGCGCTGTATCTGTCGAACATCGCCCGCAAGGTTTATCTCGTGCATCGCCGCGACACCCTGCGCGCCGAGAAGATCATGCAGGACAAACTGTTCGCGAAGGTACAGGCCGGCAAGATCGAAACCGTCTGGCATCACACCGTCGACGAGGTGCTGGGCGACGATGCCGGCGTCACCGGCATGCGCGTGAAGTCGATGCTGGACGGCAGCACCCGCGATATCGCGGTCAACGGGTTCTTCGTCGCCATCGGCCACACCCCGAACACCACGCTGTTCGAAGGCCAGCTGGCGATGAAGAACGGTTACCTGACCATCCAGACCGGCCTCGACGGCAACGCCACCCAGACTTCGGTCCCGGGCGTGTTCGCCGCCGGCGATGTCGCCGACCAGGTCTATCGCCAGGCGATCACTTCGGCCGGTTTCGGCTGCATGGCCGCACTCGACGCCGAGCGCTTCCTGGACAAGGAAGGCTGAGCGGCCATGCTGCGGATCAGTGCGGATTTCGACGATCTCGATCTCGCGCTGGTCCATGGTTTCCTGTCCGGCGAGTCCTACTGGGCCGCCGGCATCCCGCGCGAGACGCTGGAACGCGCGTTGCGGCACTCGATCTGCTTCAGTGGCCATCTCGATGACCACCAGGTCGCTTTCGCACGCGCGATCACCGATCAGGCGACGTTCGCCTACCTCGCCGATGTCTTCGTGCTGCCACAGTACCGTGGCCGCGGCTATGGTCGCGCCATCGTCGAAGCGCTGATGGCCGACCCGCGCCTGCAGAGACTGCGCCGCTGGCATCTCGTCACCCGCGACATGCAGCCGCTCTATGCAAAGCTCGGCTTCACGACACTGTCGCAGCCGGAGCGGCATATGCAGATGCACGATCCGGATGTCTATCGTTTGCCGCCGCGGGAATGATCGTTCGCCTGCTGTCCTCGCTCGGCGCGCTGCCTGCCGCGGCATGGGATGCGCTGCACGCGGATTGCCATCCGTTCGTGAGTCACGCATTTCTCTCCGGACTTGAGCAGCACGGCTGCCTGCGCGAGGACTGGGGCTGGACGCCGCGTCACCTCATGCTCTGGGACAACGACACGCTGATCGCAGCGGCCCCCGGATATCTGAAAGCGAACTCGCACGGCGAATTCGTGTTCGACCACGCCTGGGCGCGCGCGTATGCGCACTACGGGCGCGACTACTATCCGAAGTGGCTGTGCGCGGTGCCCTATTCGCCGGTGACCGGGCCTCGGCTGCTCGCGCGCGACCCCGGTGCGCGTGGACAGCTGCTCGCGGCGATCATCGAAATGACCCGTCAGACAGGCTGTTCCTCCGCGCATATCAACTTTCCCGACGAACGTGATGATGCGGCCTGTGACGACAGCGCCGACTGGCTGCAGCGCATCGATGTGCAATACCACTGGCGCAACGCCGCCGGGTGGCGGTGTTTCGACGATTTCCTCGGCGCGATGGATCACAAACATCGCAAGAACATCCGCCAGGAGCGCGCCAAGGCCTCGCGCAGCGGCGCGACCTTCCGCATCGTCCACGGCGATGAAGCCAGCGAGGCGGATCTGGCGGCGATGCACGGGTTCTATCTGCGGACCTTCGCCGATTACGGCAACTCGCCTGCACTGACGCTCGCGTTCCTGCGTCATCTGGCGCGGACGATGCCGCGGCAACTGGTCTTGATCCTCGCCGATCACGAAGGCGACACCATCGCCGGCGCGTTGTGCCTGCGCGGCGGCGACACCCTGTATGGCCGCTACTGGGGTGCGGTGCGCACCCTGCCCGGCCTGCATTTCGAAACCTGCTACTACCAAGGGATCGATTACTGCCTGCGCGAAGGCCTGACCCGGTTCGAGCCCGGCGCGCAGGGCGAGCACAAGATCGATCGCGGCTTTCTGCCAGCGTTCGTGCGCAGCCGGCACTGGATAGCCGATCCCGGTTTCGCCGCGCCGCTGGCGCGCTGGTGCGAAGAAGAAGCGGTCGAAGTGCGGCGCTATGCCGCGCAGCTCTCGACTCACTCCCCGTTCCGAGCGGCTCCGGAAGACTCGCGATGAGCTTGCGTCTTCCGTGGCTGTCCTCCGATCCGTCTTCGCTCTTTCCGCCGGTTCAGGCCGCGCTGCGCGATCCCGATGGTTTGCTGGCTGCAGGTGGCGACCTCCACCCGGAGCGTCTGCTCAACGCTTACCGCCATGGCATCTTCCCCTGGTATTCCAACGATCAGCCGATCCTGTGGTGGTCGCCGGATCCACGCACCGTGTTCCGTACCGATGGCGTCCATCTTTCGCGCCGCTTTCGCAGGCAGTTGCGGAACAGCGGCTGGGTCGCACGGGCCGATACCGCGTTCGCCGACATCATCGATGCCTGCGCATCCATGCCCCGGCCGGGGCAGAACGGCACATGGATTACGGATGAGATGCGCGAGGCCTATCTCGCCCTGCATCGACTCGGGCATGCGCACAGCGTCGAGGTATTCGATGGCGATGGCGGTCTGGTCGGCGGTGTCTATGGGGTCGCCGTCGGCCGCATGTTCTTCGGCGAAAGCATGGTCAGCCTGGCGTCCGGCGGCTCGAAGGCGGCGCTCGCCGTTCTTGCCGGGCAGTTGCACGATTGGGAATGGGGCCTGATCGATGCCCAGGTCGAAAACCCGCATCTGCTGCGCAGCGGCGCCGAAACATGGCCCCGCGATCGTTTTCTGGCCGAAGTCGCTGCACGGATCGCCGAATCCGGTCGAATCGGTCCCTGGACAGCCGCGTTCGGCACGCTGCCGCTATGCGATCTGGCGTACGGCTAACGCTTTCTTTGCGATTGGTGCCGTTGCGTGGCAGAATGTGCGGCTTCGTTGGGCCTTTGTGCCCGACCTCAACGGCAGCCCAAGGCGCATGGCGAAAGACGACGTCATTGAATTTGAAGGTACGGTCTCCGAGACCCTCCCGAACACGATGTTCCGGGTGAAGCTCGAGAACGGCCACGAGATCATCGCCCACATCTCCGGGCGCATGCGCAAGAACTACATCCGCATTCTCACCGGCGACAAGGTCAAGGTCGAAATGACCCCATACGACCTGACCAAGGGACGAATCACCTACCGCATGAAGTAATTCGTGCAATGCATTGAAAAACAAGGCGGCCAATGGCCGCCTTGTCGCTTTCAGAGCCTGCAGCGGCCTTAGACGACGGTCGCAGGCAAGAGCTTTTCCAGCTCGGCCTGCGCCTCGACGACCAGTTCGTCGTCCCGGACATCGATCGCGACCCGTCCGCCGCCCATCAATTTGCCGAACAGCAGCTCGTCCGCGAGCGGGCGCTTGACCTTGTCCTGGATGACCCGCGACATCGGGCGGGCCCCCATCAGCGGGTCGAAGCCATGCTCGGCCAACCAGTCGCGCGCGGCCGGCGTCGCCGACAGCGACACGTTCTTCTCGTGCAGCAGCGCTTCCAACTCGATCAGGAACTTGTCGACCACGCGCAGGATGTGATCGAAGCCCAGGGCCTGGAACTGCACCACCGCATCGAGCCGGTTGCGGAACTCGGGGCTGAAACTCCGGCGGATGATCTCCATCGCGTCGGTGCTGTGGTCCTGCTTGGTGAAACCGATGGAACGACGGGCCGCGTGGGCAGCGCCGGCATTGGTGGTCATCACCACGATCACGTTGCGGAAATTGGCCTCGCGGCCGTTGGTGTCGGTCAGTACGCCGCGGTCCATGACCTGCAGCAGGATGTTGAAAATGTCCGGATGCGCCTTCTCGACTTCGTCGAGCAGCAGCACGCAGTGCGGTGTCTTCACCATCTTCTCGGTCAACAGGCCGCCCTGGTCGAAGCCGACATAGCCAGGGGGGGCGCCGATCAGGCGACTCACCGAATGCGGCTCCATGTATTCGCTCATGTCGAAGCGGACCAGCTCGATGCCCAGCTGCAGCGCGAGTTGGCGGGTCACCTCGGTCTTGCCCACGCCGGTCGGACCCGCGAACAGGAAGCTGCCGATCGGTTTGTCGGGATTGCCCAGCCCCGAGCGCGCGAGCTTGATCGCGGAGGTGAGGGTTTCGATCGCAGGATCCTGGCCGAAGATCACCATCTTCAGATTGCGTTCGAGATGCTGCAGCACGTCCTTGTCGGAAGCGCTGACCTGCTTGGCCGGGATCCGCGCCATCTTGGCGATGATGATCTCGACTTCCTCGACGTCGATCCGGCTCTTGCGCAGTTCCGGCGCCAGCAACTGCTGGCGCGCACCGGCTTCGTCGATCACGTCGATCGCCTTGTCCGGCAGCAGCCGGTCGTGGATGTGCTTGACCGACAGGTCGACCGCCGCCTGGATGGCGTCGTCGGCATAGCTGACGTTGTGGTGCGCCTCGTACTTCGAGCGCAACCCGCGCAGGATCTCGACCGCTTCGCCGATGGTCGGTTCGACCACGTCGATCTTCTGGAAGCGACGCGCAAGCGCGCGATCCTTCTCGAAGATGCCCCGATATTCCTGGAACGTGGTCGAGCCGATGCAGCGCAGCTCGCCGGAGGCCAGCGCCGGCTTGATCAGATTGCTGGCATCCATGGTGCCGCCGCTGGCCGATCCCGCACCGATGATGGTGTGGATTTCGTCGATGAACAGCACCGCCTGCGGGATCTTCTTCAACGCCGCGAGCACCGATTTCAGGCGCTTCTCGAAATCGCCGCGATACTTGGTGCCGGCGACCAGCGCACCGAGGTCCAGCGAGAAAATCGTGGCGCCGGACAGGACTTCAGGCACCTCGTCGTCGACGATCCGGCGTGCGAGTCCCTCGGCGAGTGCGGTCTTGCCCACGCCGGCTTCGCCGACGTAAAGCGGGTTGTTCTTGCGTCGGCGGCACAGCACCTGGATCGTGCGTTCGACTTCCTCGGCGCGGCCGATGAGCGGATCGATCTTGCCCTCGCGGGCCAACGCGTTGAGGTTGATGGTGAACTCGGCCAGGGGATCGTTCTTGCCCTCCCCCGCTTCGGTGTCGCTGCTGGGCTCGATCGCGTCCTGACTGCTCGACTCGGTGCCTTCACCGGTCTTGGCGATCCCGTGCGACAGGAAATTGACGACATCCAACCGGGCGATGCCCTGCTGGTTGAGGTAGTAGACGGCGTACGAGTCTTTCTCGCCGAAGATCGCGACCAGCACGTTGGCGCCGGTGACTTCGCTCTTGCCGGAGGATTGCACGTGGTAGACCGCGCGCTGGAGGACGCGTTGGAAGCCCAATGTCGCCTGGGTATCGCGGACATCGTCCTCGGCCAACATGGCGACCGAGGTGGCGATGGCCTGCTCCAGATCGCCGCGCAGCCGCATGAAATCGGCGTTGCAGGCTTTGAGCACGGTTTCGGCGGAGGGGTTGTCGAGCAACGCCAGGAGCAGGTGCTCGACGGTCATGTACTCGTGTCGCGCCTCACGGGCATGCTTGTAGCACTGACCGATGGCGTATTCGAGATCTTTACTGAACATGGTCGCACTACCCTCCGAGAAGTTCTGCCGGTCGGGGCCAACTGTGCCTTGGTAGGTCACAACAGGCCCCGGAAGTTTCAGGATGGGTTGCGCCATCCCAATGCGGAATACCGAGGAGCTGGAACACTGCGTCGTACCGAAGCGCTTACTGACGGCCTGCGGATGCTTCGGTCGTGCGATCCATGCCGCATGAAGATGCGCTCAACACATGGACAGATGCAAGTTCCGCGCCATGCGTGTCAACGATACCAGCCCACGGGCGAGGAGTTGGGGGTGGACTCAGGCTTTTTCCATGGTGCACAGCAAGGGATGCTGATTGAGGCGCGCGTATTCGTTCACCTGCGCCACCTTGGACTCCGCGATCTCGCGGGTGAAAACACCGCAGACGCCACGGCCGCGGGTGTGCACATGCAGCATGACCTGCGTGGCCTTTTCGAGGTTCATGCTGAAGAAACGCATCAGCACCTCGACCACGAAATCCATCGGCGTGTAATCGTCATTCAGGATCATGACCGAATACAACGGCGGACGCGCCAGCTCGGGTTTGCTGGTCTCGACGGCGACGCCGTGATCGTGCTCATGCTCGTGCTGGTTGGCCATCCGGGAATTATACGGGGCCGTTCAGGGGCAGTGATGCTTTGAAGCCGATGCGCGATCGCGCACGCCGCCCTGTGTTCGCTCCCGCCCCGGCATCGTGCCGGGGCGGGAGCGGTGTGTTCTCAATACCATTGGCCATCGATTTTGATGCAGCCGGGCGTACCGACCCGATTGCAGACATGGCGCGAGCGGGTCGCAAGCTCGCCGCTCCAGCAGATGACCTTCAGTGTCACGACCCGTTCCGGGCCGTCCAGGAAGGTATGGGTCGCCAGCGGGTTGCCGGTCAACAGCGTCGAGCCGTCATCGAAGTCCCACTGGTACTTCCAGATGAACGATCCGGTGCAGCTCGACGGGCTGGAGACGGGCCGACTGGCGTCGAAGTTGCAGGCGTACTGGGTATGGGCGACGTTCCACGCGCATGCCCCCTGGAAATTCGCGGTTGCGGCGGCGCGGGCATCGAGGGGTACGCCCATTGCAAGTGCAAGTCCACAGGTCAACAACATGCCGCGGTTGGCGATCGTTCTCATGGCAGAGCTCCTGTTCGTGATGGGGCCGTCTCCCCAGGACGGTCCAGAAATCCCCGTGCTCACGCTAGAGCAGGCCAGTCGCGCGCTGAAGGTCACCGGACGGCTCGGCAAGACGCGCACACATAGCGGGCCGGCTCGGTATCCGTGGCGACGATCGGTGGCGACGATCGGTGGCGACCGCCTGGAAGCGGCCATACCCGCACGGCCCCTTTCGTACCGTGGACGAGGGCCGGTCCGCCGGAACACAATGCCGGACCGCAACGGTTATTCCGACCGTTCAGTCCAAGGGGAATCGCCCATGTCGTCATCCGTTCGCGCCGCGCTCGTCGGCTCCTTGTTCCTCGCCAGTGCGTTCGCGCCGGCTGTACAGGCCGAGGATGGCTCGGTCAAATCCCGGCTGGATGCCCGCGGCGTCAAGTACACCGTCGACAACGACGGCGATTTCAAGGTCACCTACAACTATTCCAAGGAAAAACGCACCCAACTGGTGTTCGTCAGCGGCAACACCGAGAGCGTTGGCGGCTTCAGCATCCGCGAGATCTTCTCGCCGGCGGCGCGGGTCGAGAAAGACGGCGTCAACGGTGCCAAGGCACTCGAACTGTTGGGCGAAAGCCGCAAGAACAAGCTCGGTGGCTGGGAACTGAGCGGCGACGTGCTGTATTTCGTGATCAAGCTTCCGGACAGCATGGACGCCGCCCAGATGGAGTCGGCGATGGATATCGCCGCGGAGACCGCAGACGATATGGAAATCAAGTTCAGCGGCGACCGGGACGACCTGTGATCGTTGCCCGCATGGCGACGGATCCTGGCGCATGACCTATCGCGAAGGTCGCTTCTGGCAACCGGACGTCACCGTGGCCACGGTCGTGGTCGCGGACGGTCGCCTGCTGTGCGTCGAGGAACGGGTCGGCGGCAGGCTGGTCATCAATCAGCCTGCCGGCCACCTTGAACCCGACGAGAGCCTGCTGGAGGCCGCCCTGCGCGAGACCCGGGAAGAAACCGGTTGGGACGTGCGCCTGACCGCGTTTCTGGGCGCGTATCAATGGAAAGCCCCCGAGACCGGGCGTCATTACCTGCGCTTCGCCTTCGCTGCCGAACCGGAACGCCACGACCCGACGCGACCGCTCGACGAAGGCATCGTCCAAGCGCTTTGGCTCACGCCGGACGAACTGCTGGCGGCGCGCGAACATCACCGCAGTCCGCTGGTCTGGCAGGTCGTCGCGGATCACCTCGCCGGTCGCCGGTCGCCGTTGACGGTGCTGCAGCACCTGTGAGCCGCACGTCGTGAGTGCGACCCTCGGCTCGCCCAAAAAGACCCCGCCCAGGATCATCGTTGGCATGTCCGGCGGCGTCGACTCCTCCGTGGCGGCGCTGTTGTTGCGAAACCAGGCCGTCGCCGACCCGTCGCTATCGGTCGCGGGCCTGTTCATGCGCAACTGGGCCGACGACGGCAGCGGCGATTGTCGCGCCGAGGACGACCGTCGCGACGCCGTGGCGGTCTGCGGCCGGTTGGGGCTGCCGATCCATTTCCGCGATTTCTCCAGCGAATACTGGTCGGGCGTGTTCGAGCATTTCCTCGCCGAATACGCCGCCGGGCGCACGCCGAATCCGGACGTGCTGTGCAACCGCGAGATCAAGTTCAAGCATTTCCTCGACGCCGCGCGCGAACTCGGCGCCGAATTCATCGCCACCGGCCACTATGCCCGGGTGCGCGAACACGAGGGCGGATGGCAGCTCTTGCGCGCCGCCGACCGCAGCAAGGACCAGAGCTATTTCCTGCACCAGCTCGGCCGGGCGCAATTGATGGCCACGCTTTTCCCGTTGGGCGATCTGATCAAGACCGATGTGCGCCGGATGGCGGCCGAGGCCGGCCTGCCGACCGCTGCGAAAAAAGACTCGACCGGCATCTGTTTCATCGGCGAACGCGACTTCCGCGAATTCCTCTCGCAATACCTGCCCGCGAAGCAAGGGCCGATGGTGACGCCCGACGGCCGCCAGGTCGGCGAGCATCCGGGCGTGTTCTATTTCACGCTCGGCCAGCGCGAAGGCCTGCAGATCGGCGGCGTGCGCGGTTTCGCCGCAGCACCGTGGTTCGTGGTCGGCAAGCGCGTGCGCGACAACACCCTGATCGTCGATCAGGGCACCGACTCGCCCTATCTCATGTCGAGCCGGCTGTGGACCGAGCCCGCTCACTGGATTTCCGGCGTGCCGCCCGCTGCACGCTTCACCTGCACGGCGCAGACCCGCTATCGTCAGCACGACGAAGCCTGCGAGGTCGAGCTGCGGGCCGACGGCACATTGGCTGTCGTGTTCGCATGCCCGCAGCGCGCAGTCACGCCCGGGCAGTCCCTGGTGCTGTACAAGGGGGAGGTCTGCCTCGGCGGCGCGGTCATCGCAGCCACCGATGCGCCACTGGAACAACACATCGCCGATCCGACATCACCGCAGACGCCACGCCTGCAGCTCATCGCGGCTGAAGCCGCTCCTACGAAAAGCTGACCGAACATGACCATGGATGTACGCTCCCGAGTCCTCGCCCTTGCCGGCATGCTGCAGGCGCTGAAGCTGGTGCGGCAGATCGCCGACACCGGTCACGCCGATGGCGAAGGCGAACGCAATGCGCTCGACAGCGTGTTCCGTATCGACGCCGCGTCGGCCGATGCGGTGTACGGCAATGCACGATCCCTGCGTGGCGGTCTGCTGCTGTTGCGCGATTACTTCACCGACCGCAGCGGCGACCAGGCGTTGCCGAAACTCGGCATGTCGGTCCTGCAGATCGAACGACGCTTCGTCGCCGACGACGCGGTGGCCCGGCAGGTGCTCGATGGCATCCGCACGCTCGAAAGCATCGCCGAGCGCCAGGGCAGCATCCATCCGGACGTGATCTCGAAGCTCGGCCAACTTTATGCCGACACCGTCAGCCATCTGCGCCCGAAGGTCATCGTCCAGGGCAACCCGCACTATCTGCAGCAGGCGGACGTGGTCGCCGAGATCCGCGCCCTGCTCCTCGCCGCGTTGCGCTCGGCGGTGCTGTGGCGGCAGATGGGCGGCACGATGTGGGATTTCGTGCTGCGCAAGCGGGCGATGATGGCGGCGATCGAAGAGGAGCTGGATTGATTCGGAAAATCCTGCGCCACACAGCGAAAAAGCCCGGCTTTCGCCGGGCTTCGTTTTTCTGCGGTCGAACGTTCCGACCGGGTTTCAGGCACCGACCGTATCCGCCACATCCTTGTAATCGGCGATCTTGTCGAAGTTCATGTAGCGGTAGATCTCCGCACCCTGCGCGTCGAGCACGCCCATGTCGGCCATGTATTCGGCCTTGGTCGGGATGCGGCCGAGGCGCGAGCAGATCGCGGCGAGTTCCGCCGAGCCCAGATACACGTTCGAGTTCTTGCCCAGGCGGTTCGGGAAGTTGCGGGTGCTGGTCGAGAACACCGTCGCGCCCTCGCGGACCTGCGCCTGATTGCCCATGCACAGCGAACAGCCGGGCATTTCCATGCGCGCGCCCGCCGTGCCGAAGGTGCCGTAGTGGCCTTCCTTCGTCAGTTCGGAGGCGTCCATCTTGGTTGGCGGCGCCACCCACAGCCGGGTCGGGATATCGCGCTTGCCTTCGAGCAGTTTGGCGGCGGCGCGGAAGTGACCGATGTTGGTCATGCATGAGCCGATGAACACTTCGTCGATCTTGGCGCCGGCCACTTCCGACAGCGTCTTCACATCGTCCGGATCGTTCGGGCAGGCCAGGATCGGCTCGTGCACGTCGGCCAGATCTATCTCGATGACAGCGGCGTATTCGGCATCCGCATCGCCTTGCAGCAACTGCGGGTCGGCAAGCCACGCTTCCATCTTCTGGATGCGGCGGGCCAGCGAACGCGCGTCGGCGTAGCCTTCGGCGATCATCCACTTCAGCAGCGTGATGTTGCTGTTGATGTACTCGATGATCGGCTCTTTGTCGAGATACACGGTGCAGCCGGCGGCGGAGCGCTCGGCGGAGGCATCGGACAGCTCGAACGCCTGTTCGACCTTGAGATCCGGCAGGCCTTCGATTTCGAGGATGCGGCCGGAGAAGATGTTCTGCTTGCCCTGCTTGGCGACAGTGAGCAGGCCGGCCTTGATCGCATAGAGCGGAATCGCATTGACCAGATCGCGCAGGGTCACGCCCGGCTGCAGCTTGCCCTTGAAACGGACCAGCACCGACTCGGGCATATCCAGCGGCATCACCCCGGTCGCCGCCGCGAACGCGACCAGGCCCGAGCCCGCCGGGAACGAGATACCGACCGGGAAACGCGTATGCGAGTCGCCGCCGGTGCCGACGGTGTCGGGCAGCAGCATGCGGTTGAGCCAGCTGTGGATCACGCCATCGCCCGGTCGCAGCGAAATGCCGCCGCGATTGGAGATGAATTCGGGAAGCGTGTGGTGGGTCTTCACATCGACCGGCTTCGGGTATGCAGCGGTGTGGCAGAACGACTGCATCACCAGATCGGCGGAGAAGCCGAGGCAGGCCAGATCCTTCAGCTCGTCGCGGGTCATCGGGCCAGTGGTGTCCTGCGAACCGACCGAGGTCATGCGCGGTTCGCAGTAGGCACCCGGACGGATGCCCGGCTGCTTGCCGTCCACGACAGGCAGGCCGCAGGCGCGACCGACCATCTTCTGCGCCAGCGAGAAGCCCTTGCCGGTGTCGGCGGGCTGCTGCGGCAGGCGGAACAGGGTCGACACGGGCAGGCCCAGCGATTCGCGCGCCTTCGCGGTCAGGCCACGACCGACGATCAGCGGGATACGGCCACCGGCGCGGACTTCGTCGAACAGCACGTCGGACTTGACCTGGAATTCGGCGATGACCTCGCCGTTCTTCAGTGCCTTGCCGTCGTACGGGCGCAGCTCGACCACGTCGCCCTGGTGCATCTGCGACACGTCGAGTTCGATCGGCAGCGCGCCGGCGTCCTCCATCGTGTTGTAGAAGATCGGCGCGATCTTGGAACCGAGGCAGACGCCGCCGAAACGCTTGTTCGGAATGAACGGAATGTCCTCGCCGGTCCACCACAGCACAGAGTTGGTCGCGGACTTGCGGCTGGAGCCGGTACCGACCACATCGCCGACATAGGCGACGAGATGGCCTTTGTTCTTGAGGTCGAGGATCTGCTGGATCGGGCCGCGCTTGCCGTCTTCCTCGGGTTTGAACGGCGCGCCTTCGCGGGTGTTCTTCAGCATCGCCAACGCGTGCATCGGGATGTCCGGGCGCGTGGTGGCGTCGGGTGCGGGCGACAGGTCGTCGGTATTGGTTTCGCCCGGCACCTTGAACACGGTGACGGTCATGCTCTGCGGCACTTCCGGCTTGCTGGTGAACCATTCGGCGTCGGCCCAGCTCTGCAGCACGGACCTGGCGTTGGCGTTGCCGGCCTTCGCCTTCTCTTCCACGTCGTGGAAAGCGTCGAACATCAGCAGCGTGTGCTTCAGCGCTTCGGCGGCGATGGTGCCGACGACCGCATCATCGAGCAGTTCCACCAGCGGATGGATGTTGTAGCCGCCGAGCATCGTGCCGAGCAATTCGGTCGCGCGTTCGCGGCTGATCAACGGGCAGGGTTCCTTGCCGAAGGCGACGGCGGCCAGGTACGACGCCTTGACCTTCGCCGCATCGTCGACGCCGGCCGGAACGCGCTGGCTGATCAACCCGACCAGAACGCTTTCCTCGCCGACCGGGGGCGCCTTCAACAGTTCGATGACCTCGGCGGTCTGCTGCGCGGTCAGCGGCAGCGGCGGGATGCCGAGCGCGGCGCGTTCGGCGGCATGTTGGCGGTAGGCGGCGAGCATGGGGAAACTCCTGGATGGACGTGTGGCGGTGTCGGGTGGCGGCATCAGGCTGAGGGCACGATCAGCTTTAGGCCTTTGAAGTAATCACGGAAGAATCGGTCGTCTCGGGTGATCAGTCCATTGCACTGAAGTAGGGCATGGGCGCCGATCAGGAAATCGGGGGCGGCGCGCGCGTCTCCGGCGTTCCGCTGCCGGTAGCGACGCTGCATTTCGCCGGCGCGCAGGGCCGATTTGGCTTCCAATGGGCTGAAACGGATACTCATGTCCTCCAGCACCGCCAGCGCCTCGGCGCCATCGCGCAACGAGCCGCAGACCTCGGCCAGCGCCACATCGCAGACCACCACCGGACCCGCGCTCAGACACTGGCGCAGGCAGGCTTCGGCGGCGTCGGCGTGCGGGCCGTCGGCCAGGAGGTCGATGAGGACGGAGGAATCGATGGCGATCATGGCTGCGGTTCTGGCTCGCCATCGTCGTCGATGGCATGCCCGCGAACGGCCTGCATGGCTTCGTCGGTGGAGACGAATCCATCGAGCTTGAACCGGCCGCGCGCCCGGGAAATGGCGTCGTCCACCGACTTGCGCAACACGATCCGGCTGCCTTCCAGCTCGACCTTCAGCACGCTGCCTTTGGTCAAACCCAATGCATCGCGGACGGCTTTGGGAAGGGTGATCTGGCCACGTTCGGCGACGGTCGCTTCCATCGGCGGCTCCTATTCTTGGTATGCGCAGATGATACATACTTTTCTGCGCATACTCCATGCCGGAACGGGCGGAACGCACGTCCCCGGAACCGTGCCGTGCAACTCGCAATCCGGGGCGCGATACCACTCTTTTGGTTGTGCGCCGGGCGGATAATCGTTGCATCCCCCACCGTGGAGCACTGCCATGCGCGACGCCTTCGGCACCCGCAGCCAGCTGACGATCAACGGTCGTTCCCTGACCTATTTCAGTCTGCCCCGGCTCGAATCACGTTTCGGCCCCCTCGCCCGCTTGCCCTATTCGATGAAGATCCTGCTGGAGAACCTGCTCCGGCACGAGGACGGCGTGAGCGTCCTGCCCGAGCATATCGAGGCGGTCGCACGCTGGGACGCCAGCGAAGAACCGGACACCGAAATCGCCTTCATGCCGGCCCGCGTCGTGCTGCAGGACTTCACCGGCGTGCCCTGCGTGGTCGACCTGGCGGCGATGCGCGACGCGGTGGCCGCCCTCGGCGGCGACCCGAAGCAGATCAATCCGCTGATTCCATCGGAACTGGTGATCGACCATTCGGTGCAGGTCGACGTCTTCGGCAAGCTCGAGGCGCTGGACCTCAACGGCCAGATCGAGTTTTCGCGCAACCAGGAGCGATACAGCTTCCTGCGCTGGGGCCAGAAAGCGTTCGACAACTTCAAGGTGGTGCCGCCGAACACCGGCATCGTGCATCAGGTGAATCTCGAACATCTCGCCCGCGTGGTGATGGAACGCGAGATCCATGGCGAAGCCTATGCTTTTCCGGACACCGTGTTCGGCACCGACTCGCACACCACCATGATCAACGGCATCGGCGTGCTGGGCTGGGGCGTCGGCGGCATCGAGGCCGAAGCGGCCATGCTGGGCCAGCCGTCGTCGATGCTGATTCCGCAGGTGGTCGGTTTCCAGCTGACCGGCAAACTGCCGGAAGGGGCGACCGCGACCGATCTGGTGCTGACCGTCACCCAGATGCTGCGCAGGCACGGGGTGGTCGGGAAATTCGTCGAGTTCTTCGGCGAAGGCCTGCGGCACCTGCCGTTGGCCGACCGCGCCACCATCGCCAACATGGCGCCGGAATACGGCGCGACCTGCGGCATTTTCCCGATCGACGCCGAATCGATCACCTATCTGCGCCTGTCCGGACGCGGCGAAGCGCATATCGCGCTGGTCGAGGCGTATGCGAAGGCGCAGGGCCTGTGGCACGACCCGACCACACCGCAGGCCACCTACTCCGCCACGCTCGCGCTCGACCTCGGCGCCGTGAAGCCGTCGATGGCCGGTCCGAAACGACCGCAGGATCGCGTGCTGCTGGAAGCCGTGCAGGCCGACTACCATGCGAACCTGCTGGGCCTGACCGCCACGCGCAAGCCCCGGCGAGAGGAAACCACGCGCATGGACGCCGAAGGCGCCGCGCAGCCGCAAGCCGAACATCTGGCCGCGAAACCCAAGGCGAAGATCCGTCTCCACGACACCGACTGCGAACTGGCGGACGGCTCGGTGGTGATCGCCGCCATCACCTCCTGCACCAACACATCCAACCCCGCAGTGATGCTCGGCGCCGGTCTGCTCGCACGCAACGCAGTCGCCAGGGGACTGAAATCCGCGCCATGGGTGAAGACTTCCCTCGGCCCGGGGTCGCTGGTCGTCACCGATTACCTCAGGAAAGCCGGGGTGCTCGACGATCTCGAAGCACTGGGCTTCTACGTGGTCGGCTACGGCTGCACCACTTGCATCGGCAATTCCGGCCCGTTGCCGGACGAGGTGTCGAAGGGCATCGCCGACGGCGATCTGGTCGTCGCATCGGTGCTGTCGGGCAACCGCAATTTCGAGGGCCGCGTCCATCCCGAAGTGAAGATGAATTACCTCGCCTCGCCGCCCCTGGTGGTGGCCTACGCGCTGGCCGGCACGGTCGATATCGACCTGACCACGCAGCCGCTGGGCACCGGCAACGATGGTCTGCCGGTGTATCTGCGCGACATCTGGCCCAGCAACAAGGAAATCGGCGACATGATCGCCGCCACGGTCGGCCCGGAGATGTTCGCCAAGAGCTACGCCGACGTGTTCAAGGGCGACAGCCGCTGGAACCGCATCGAATCCCCGGAAGGCGAGTCCTACCGTTGGGACGAGGCTTCCACCTACATCAAGCATCCACCCTATTTCGAAGGGATGTCGATGCGGGTGGGAACGATCGACGATCTCCATGGCGCCAGGGTCCTGGGCCTGTTCGGCGATTCGATCACCACCGACCACATTTCACCGGCCGGCAATATCAAGGCCAACTCACCCGCCGGCAAGTTCCTGCAGACGCGCGGCGTGGCGCCCGCCGACTTCAACAGCTACGGCTCGCGCCGCGGCAACGACGATGTGATGGTGCGCGGCACCTTCGCCAATATCCGCATCAAGAACCTGATGCTGGGCGGTGAGGAAGGCGGCAACACCCTCCACTTCCCTTCGGGCGAACCGCTGGCGATCTACGACGCCGCGATGCGATACAAGGCCGATGGCGTGCCGCTGGTGGTGATGGCCGGCAAGGAATACGGCACCGGCTCCAGCCGCGACTGGGCGGCCAAGGGCACGAACCTGCTCGGGGTAAAGGCGGTGATCGCCGAGAGTTTCGAGCGTATCCACCGCTCGAATCTGGTCGGCATGGGCGTCCTGCCGCTGCAATTCGAGGACGGCCAGAATGCGCAGACCCTGGGCCTCGACGGTTCCGAGATCATCGATATCACCGGTCTGGCCGACGGCGCGGGCAAGATCGCAACCGTAGTCGCCCGCAGGGCCGACGGCGGCGAGCGGCGTTTCGTCGCACGGGTCTTGCTGCTCACCCCGAAGGAGGTCGAATACTTCAGGCACGGCGGCATCCTGCATTACGTGCTGCGGCAACTCGCATCGAAAATAACCGGCTGACAGGGGCACCGCCCGGTCGCCGCCCTTCGACCGGGCGAGCGGCCGGGACGCCGGAAACATACGGCAGCGTCTTGCGGCCCTCTAGAGCCTATGCTCCAATCCGGGCAGATATCCAGAACCGCAATCCAGCGGTCGAACAACAGGTGGAGGGGCCTAATGAATCTTGAACGTCCGTGGCTTGCGAGTTATCCCGCAGGAGTACCTCAACAGATCGATCCGGACGAGTATCCCTCGATCGTATCCGTGCTCCAGTCGTCGCTGGAGAAATATCGCGATCGTCCAGCGTTCTCGAACATGGGCCGGTCCATCACCTATGCCGAAGTCGACAAGTACAGCAAACAGTTCGCGGCGTATCTGCTCGGCGAACTGAAGCTCAAGAAAGGCGATCGCGTCGCGATCATGATGCCGAACTGCCTGCAGTATCCGATCGCGATCTTCGGTGTGCTGCGCGCGGGCCTGACGGTGGTCAACACCAACCCGATGTACACCGCGCGCGAGCTCAAGCATCAGCTGGTCGACTCCGGCGCCAGCGCGATCCTGGTGTTCGACAATTTCGCCAAGACCGTCCAGGACGTGGTTCCGGAAACCTCGGTCAAGCAGGTCATCACCACGGGGCTCGGCGATCTGTTGCCGTTCCCGAAGGGCGCGATCGTCAATTTCGCCTTGAAATACGTGAAAAAGATGATTCCGGAGTACGACATTCCGGGAGCCGTGCGTTTCAAGAACACGTTGACGCTCGGGCAGATGCACACGTTGCCGACCGTCGACATCACGCCGCAGGACATCGCTTTCCTGCAGTACACAGGCGGCACCACCGGCGTCGCGAAGGGTGCCATGCTGACCCACCGCAACCTGGTGTCCAACATGCTGCAATCGCATGCGTGGATCAGCGCCAATACGCGGGAAGGCTCGGAAATCATCATCACCGCCCTGCCGCTCTACCACATCTTCGCGCTCACGGCGAACTGCCTGGTCTTCATGAAACTCGGCGGACGGAACCACCTGATCACCAATCCGCGCGACATGCCGGGCTTCGTGAAGGAACTCAGCGCGATTCCGTTCACCGCGATCACCGGCGTGAATACCCTCTTCAACGGCTTGTTGAACACGCCCGGCTTCGACCAGATCGACTTCTCCCATCTGCGTCTCACCCTCGGCGGTGGCATGGCGGTCCAGCGGGCCGTCGCCGAACGCTGGAAGAAAGCCACCGGTTGTACGCTGGTCGAAGCCTATGGCCTGACCGAAACCTCGCCGGCCGCGTGCATGAATCCCCTGGACCTGCCCGAATACAACGGCGCCATCGGCCTGCCGATTTCCTCCACCGACGCCTGCCTCAAGGACGAGGAGAATCGCATCCTGCCGCAAGGCGAGATCGGCGAGCTCTGCATCAAGGGCCCGCAGGTCATGAAGGGCTATTGGCAGCGTCCGGAAGAGACCGCGCACAGCATCGACAGCGATGGCTGGCTGCATACCGGCGATATCGCCCGGGTGGATGAAAACGGTTTCTTCTACATCGTCGACCGGAAGAAGGACATGATCCTGGTGTCCGGTTTCAACGTCTATCCGAACGAAGTGGAGGATGTGATCGCGATGATGCCCGGCGTGCTGGAAGTCGCCGCCGTCGGTGTCCCGGACGACAAATCCGGCGAAGCGGTCAAGGTGGTGATCGTCAAGAAAGACCCGAACCTCACCGCCGAGCAGGTGAAGGCGCACGCACGCGAAAACCTCACCGGCTACAAACAGCCGAAATTCGTGGAGTTCCGCACCGAGCTGCCGAAGACGAACGTCGGCAAGATCCTGCGCCGCGAACTGCGGGACCCTCCCCCGGCGGCATAAAGCGACACAGTTCGCAGTTCCACTCAGAACAGGTCGATCCTCGGGTCGACCTGTCTTTATTTGCGGGCTGGCGAAACTTGAACTTTCCGATTTTTCGGCGCATACAGGCGCCATCCGGGCCTTTCCTGTACCTACACCGATCGCATCGGGCCGCCCGGCCGGTGCGCCGCCTATATCCTTGGGGAATTTCCATGAACAAAGTCGAAAAACTGCATATTGTTCCGCGCTACAACACCCTCCGCACTCACGACGATCCCGAACGCGAAGTGTACTGGTGCCACATGCACGCGGACCTCGCATCGAATCCGGGCCGCGCATGCTTCAAACCGGAACTGATCGACGACATCCTGCACTTCCAGCAGACGCTTGCGGACCGCATGCGCATGGAACAATCGCGCGGCACGCATCACCTGCCCCATGTCGTATTGTCTTCGGATTCCGACGTCTTCAATCTCGGCGGCGATCTCGAACTATTCTGCCGCGCCATTCGCAACAAGGATCGCAATGCCCTGCTCGGATACGCGCGCCAGTGCGTGCGCGGCGTGCATGCTTTCCATAATGGCCTTGGAATCGGCGCGCACAGCATCGCGCTCGTCCAGGGCGACGCACTCGGCGGCGGCTTCGAAGCCGCATTGAGTTGCCATACGATCGTGGCCGAGGAAGGCGTCGGCATGGGCCTGCCGGAAGTACTCTTCGACCTGTTTCCCGGCATGGGCGCGTACTCGTTCCTTTGCAAGCGCATCGCTCCGCATCAAGCCGAAAAGATCATGCTCGAAGGCAACATCTACAGCAGCGACGAACTGCACAAGATGGGCCTGGTCGATGTACTGGTCCCGCGCGGCCAGGGCGTGCAGGCGGTCGACGACATCATCCGGAACAATCGCAGGATTCCGCATGCGCGTGCCGCGATGCATCGCGTCCGCGCCATGTCGCAGCCGGTCACGATGGAAGAAATGATGGCCATCACCGAAGTGTGGGTGGACACCGCCCTGCAGTTGGGCGACAAAGCGCTGCGTACGATGGAACGTCTGGTGCGCGCGCAGTACCGTCGTCATGGCGAACCGGGCGCCGCGACCGCGTGATCGCCAATATCCGTCAAAGCGGATCCGGTCCAGGCTTGGGATCTAGGCGGCCCAAGCCGGGATTGAGCAACTGCGGCAATTGAGCGTGGATTTCGCGTGCAGTCTGTTCGACCAGCGCGTCGAGATCGCGGGTCAAATGCGCAGCTTGTTTCGCCAATTGAACGCTATCGATCCGCATCACCAAACGGCAACGTTCCACCAGACGAATGGCGCCGATGTTTTCCGCGACGCCGCGCAGCGCATGCGCCGACTCGCGCATACCGTCGTAATCGGCATTCGCCGATGCCGACTGCAGTTGACTCATGCAGCGACTGATATCGCGCAGGCATTGCTCGACGAATTCACGGAGGAATTGCTCACCGAGCCCCATCCCCGCAAGTTCCTCCAGGACCGACGCCGTGCTGTCCACCGCCGATTTCGAGGTGGCGGCCTCGGCTTTTGCCGTCGCATCGCGCCCGGCCGCATCGGATGCCGTCTGCATGAGAACCTCCGAGGCGATATTCGACAACGTATCGAGCAGTTTCGGCACGGAAATAGGCTTGGTCATGTAGAGGTAAGCCCCTGCGCGCTGGGCTTCCTTCATCGCTTCCACCGTGGCATCGGCGGATAGCACGATGATGGGCGTACGGGCGGGCTGCCCTGCCTGCATCACCCTGGCCTGGCGGATGACATCCACGCCGCTGAGCCCGGGCATATGCAGATCGATGATCACCAGATCGGGTTGATCCTGCGCAAGGATGTCGAGCACTTCTTCGCCGTTCTCGGCGAAAATCGTCCGATGCCCGGCTTTTTCCAGCAGTCGCTGCAGGACGATGCGGTTCGCGGGTTGATCGTCCGCGACAACGACCAGAAGGTTCCGTACCCGCAGGCGATGGCGCAGGAATGGGTCTTCGAAGTTGATGACATTGGCTGAACTCTCGCCCAGCTTGCCGCCCGCCGACATCACGGCAGCGATATCGGAAAGAGGTACGTTCTCCGCCTCTTCCTCCAGCTTCGCGGCGGCAAGCTGAGGTTGCGCCAAGCAGAATTTGAACGGCAATTCGACCCAGAAGTGCGTGCCGCCACCCGGGTTGGGTTCGACACCGATCGTGCCGCCCATCAGCTCGGTCAAGCTCTTCGCGATGGTGGTGCCAAGACCGCTGCCGCCGTACCTCCTGTCGCGGCCACTGTCGACCTGCTCGAAAGGCTTGAAGATCCGTATCCGCGCTTCTTCCGGAATGCCTATGCCGGTATCGCGCACGGAAATGCGCAAGCGGATGCGTTCGTTATCGCGCGACAGCTCCCGGACCTGCAGTGTGACGCTGCCCTGCTGAGTGAATTTGACGGCGTTCTGAAGCAGATTGAGCAATATCTGCGTCAGGTGGGTGACATCGCCGTAGAGCGAGCCGGGTACCCGGATATCCGTATCGACATGCAGGCTGAGTCCCTTGGACTGCGCTTGCGGGTGCAACATGCGATAGACGCGGGACAGGAGTTCGGTGAGATCGAAATCCTGATCCTGGCGACGGATCTTGCCGGCTTCGATCGCGGAGATATCCAACACCTCGTCGATCAGCAGAAGCAGAGTCTGCGCCGAAGTCTGGATCATGTCGGCGGATTCGCGCTGGTCTTTCTGCAGCTTGCTGGCGGACAACAACTCGGCCATGGCGAGAATGCCGTTGAGCGGAGTCCGCAATTCGTGGCTCATGTTCGCCAGAAACCGGCTCTTGGCCTCATTCGCCCTGCGGGCGTCCTCGATCGCCCGGGTCAACGCTTTCAACAGCGAAGCGAAATACAGCGGCACGGCTGCGGCGCCCGCAAGCAGACCCCACGACAGGTAAGGATTGTTCTGCCAATACGGGGTCGTACTCATCATCGCCAGAAACGACAGCGACGCCAACCCGGTGGCGAAATAGAGATAGCGGCTGCCGTAGCGCAGACCGTTGCCGATGGTGACCCAGAGATAGACGCCGTACAGCGGCGATGCGGTCTCGCCCTGAAGCGCCATCACCGCACCGATTGCGGTGTAATCGGCGAGCATGCCTATCCAACGCCGGACGTGGGATATTCCCGGGCTGTAGAGAATGCCTGCCAACAGCGCAACCGAGACGAGGCATTCGCCCAGCAGTATCAACCAGACGACGAACAACTGCGAACTGGCGGCTTCGGCACCCACATGCCAGCCCAGATAAGCCGAGAACAGCGCGGTGATCGCGATCCGCACGAGCACCTGTTTGTGCTCGCTGTCCGGCCGATTGAACAGTCGGGCGCGCATCCACTCGACAGCGGCGCGCAGTGCCGTCATTCCATGCCCGGTCGTTGCGAACTGGTGGAATAGCGCTCGCAGATGTCCTGGAGCCGCGGCTTGTTCTGGACCAGCGCCTGCACGCACTGCGGATCGAACAGCTTGCCGCTCTGTTCCAGCAGGAAGTCGAGCGCGTTGTCGAAACTCCATGGCGCTTTGTAGGGCCGCGGCGATATCAGCGCATCGAACACATCGGCCACGGCGACGACGCGGGCCTCGATCGGGATCTGCGCGCCGCTGAGGCCATCGGGGTAACCGCTGCCGTCGTAACGCTCGTGGTGGCGCAGCGCGATGGTCGCCCCGGCCTGGATGAAACGATTCTGGCTGCCGGTGAGCAGCTCATGGCCGATCTGCGGGTGCCGGCGCATGATCGCGAGCTGTTGCTCGTCCAAGGGACCCGGCTTCAAGAGCACTTCGTCCGGGATCGCGATCTTGCCGATATCGTGCAGCGGTGCGGCCAGCTCGATCAACCGCACCTCGTCTTCCGACATGCCCAGGCCTTCGGCGATCAATCCGGCGACGTGGGCCATACGCTCGAGATAGGCGCTGGTGCCGATGTCGCGGTATTCGATCGCACGCGCCAAGCGCGACAGGGTCTCGCGTTCGCGTTCTTCCACTTCATGCATGCTGGAGAGCAGGCGTTGCTCCAGCGACAGCGCGCGCTGCTTGATCGATTCGGACTGCTGGCGGAGTTGCAGCAGGTTGCGACAGCGTGCGCGGAGCTCGCGGGGACGGACCGGTTTCACCAGGAAGTCGATCACACCGGCATCGAGTGCGGCCTGACGGATCGGCTCGTCGCCGACCACGGTCACGAGGACGATGGGCACATCGCGGTTGGTCAGCGCGCGACGGAAGCGGCGCGCGAACTCCAATCCGTCGATGACCGGCATCCGGTAGTCGAGCAGCAGCAGGTCGGGGCGATTGCTCTCGGACCAGCGCAACGCCTCCTCGGAATCCCCGAAGTCGAACACTTCGAGTTCCGGACTGATGTCCTCGAGAATATGCCGCAGCATCGTGCGTGCGGAAGTCTGGTCATCAACGATGACGATTTTCACGGAGTTGCCCCACATGCGAATACCGTGCGTCCTTGCCTGCGTGATGGATCGGAGTTTGGTCGATGTCCGGAATTTAAAGCAAATTCCGTGCCGTGTCTCGCATGTCGCGTGATGCGCCCCATTCTATGCCATGCGCAAGAACGGGGGCATTGCGATGATAGCCCGATGGGGCGCTGCTGTTCAGCGGGTGATTTTCAATCCGACGGATCGATCGAAGGCTTGAAATCCCCACGACCCGCCCGATCTCACGGCTGTTCTGGACGCATGTAGGGGAACAACAGTACGTCGCGGATCGAAGTCGACCCGGTCAGCAGCATGACCAGACGATCGATACCCACGCCAAGGCCACCGGTCGGCGGCAGGCCGACCTCAAGCGCACGGATGTAGTCGGCGTCGTAGTGCATGGCTTCGTCGTCGCCACCTTCTTTCGCTTCGACCTGGGCGCGGAACCGCTCGGCCTGGTCTTCGGGATCGTTGAGTTCGGAGAAACCGTTGGCGATCTCCTTGCTGCCGATGAACAGTTCGAAACGGTCGGTGATACCGGGCTCGGTGTCGGATTCGCGCGCCAGCGGCGAGACTTCGACCGGGTAATGGGTGATGAACGTCGGCTGGATCAGATCGGCTTCGACCGTCTTCTCGAAGATTTCCAGCAGCAGCTTGCCCCAACCGTAACCCGGCTTGACGTGGACCTTCAGCCGCGCGCAGTGGGCCGCCAACGCTTCGCGGTCGCGGCAATCGGCGACGGAAATCTCCGGATTGCGCTCCCGCACCGCTTCTTCCAGCTTCCAGCGCCGGAAAGCGGGTGCGAGGTCGATCGTGTTGCCGTCCCACTCGACCTCGTCGACACCGATGGTGTCGCGGGCGACGTCGCGGATCATGGTTTCGGTGAGATCCATCACCTCGTGGTACGTGGCGTAGGCCTCGTACAGCTCGAGCATGGTGAATTCCGGGTTGTGGCGGGTGCTGACGCCCTCGTTGCGGAAATTGCGATTGATCTCGTAGACCCGCTCCAGGCCGCCGACGACCAGCCGCTTGAGGTAAAGCTCAGGCGCGACGCGCAGATAAAGGTCCAGATCCAACGCATTGTGATGGGTGGTGAACGGTCGCGCGGTGGCGCCGCCGGCGATGTAATGCATCATCGGCGTTTCCACCTCAAGGAAGCGCCGTGCATCGAGCCAGCCCCGGATCGCCGACACGATCCGCGAACGTTTCAGGAACACTTCGCGAGACTCGGGATTGACGATCAGATCGACGTAACGCTGGCGATAGCGCTGTTCGACATCGCTCAGACCGTGCCATTTGTCGGGCAACGGGCGCAGCGATTTGGTGAGCAGGCGCAGCGCGTCGACCTTGATCGACAGCTCGCCGGTCCTGGTGCGCATCAAACTGCCTTCGGCGCCGACGATATCGCCGACGTCCCAGCCCTTGAACGCATCGTATGTCTCGCCCAGCGTGTTCGACTGCAGGAACAACTGCAGGCCACCGGTCATGTCCTGGATCTGCGCGAACGCGGCCTTGCCCATCACCCGTTTGGCCATCAACCGGCCAGCGACGCAGATACGGCGACCGGTGGCGTCCAGCGCTTCGCTGGTCCAACGGTCGGAATCTTCGTACTCGTCCTGCAGATCGCGCGCATAGTGCTTTCGGACGCAATCGTTCGGGAATGCCACGCCCTGCCCGCGCAGTGCCGCGAGTTTGCCGCGACGTTCCGCGATCAATGCATTCTCGTCCTGCGGCAACGTCTGTTCTTCGGTCATGGCGGTATCTTCGATGGGGAGGCAATGGATCCGCGGCAGAAGCCGCGAACCATGGACTTAAACGGCGTCGGAACGTTTCGAACCCGCTTCAAGGCCGGATTTCAGGCTGGCTTCGATGAATTCGTCGAGATCGCCGTCCAGCACTTTCTGGGTATCGGTGCGCTCGATGCCGGTGCGCAGATCCTTGATCCGCGATTGATCCAGTACGTAATTGCGGATCTGACTGCCCCAGCCGATGTCGGATTTGGTGGCTTCCAGCGCATCGCGTTCGACGTTGCGCTTCTGGATTTCCAACTCGTACAACTTCGCCTTCAGCATCTTCATCGCGGTGTCGCGGTTCTGATGCTGGCTGCGGCCGTTCTGGCAGGCCACCACGGTGTTGGTCGGGATATGCGTGATGCGCACCGCCGACTCGGTCTTGTTGACGTGCTGACCGCCCGCGCCCGACGAGCGATAGACGTCGGTCCTGAGGTCGGCCGGATTGATGTCGATATCGATGTCGTCCTCGACTTCCGGCGACACGAACACCGAGGTGAACGAGGTATGGCGGCGGTTGTCGGAATCGAACGGCGACTTGCGCACGAGGCGGTGGACACCGATCTCGGTCTTCAGCCAGCCGTAGGCGTAATCGCCCTCGACCTTGAAGGTCGCCGATTTGATGCCAGCGACGTCGCCGGCGCTGGCTTCCATCAGTTCGGCCTTCCAGCCGCGGGCTTCGCACCAGCGCAGATACATGCGCAGCAGCATTTCCGCCCAGTCCTGCGCCTCGGTGCCGCCAGCGCCTGCCTGGATGTCGACATAGGCATTCGCCGAGTCCATCTTGCCGGAGAACATCCGTTGGAACTCGAGCTGGTCGACGCCACGCGCGTAGCGCTCGACATCGGCCTGGACCGCCAGCGCGGTGTCGTCATCCTCTTCCATTTCGACCAGATCGAGCAGTTCCTCGGCGCCGGCCAGACCGTCTTTCAGGTCGCGGATGCCGTTGACGGTCTTGTCGAGCAGCGAGCGCTCGCGACCAAATGCCTGGGCACGCTCGGAATCGTTCCAGATGTCGGGGTTTTCAAGCTCGCGATTGACTTCTTCCAGACGCTCGACCTTGGCGTCGTAGTCAAAGATACCCCCTGAGCGAATCGAGCCGGCCACGGAGGTCGGCGATGCGCTGGCGGATCGGATTGAGTTCGATCATGGTGTGATTGTGCAGTCGCAACAAAGACCGAAGATTCTAGCAGGACCAACCGGATTGCGCGCCTTGCAGGCGTTCATGCCGTTGCACTCGCACGTGCCCGCAGCGGCTCGCGATAGCGCCGGCTGCACGGCAGGACGATGGCGTCCTTGAGGTGGATGCGTGCGTCGCCGTCGTCAAGGGGTTCGATCGAGGCGATCTGCGCCAGATTGACGACGTAACTGCGGTGGATCCGCGCGAAGCGCGTCGGATCGAGCCGCGACTCGATACCCGCGACCGTGCTGCGCAACGGATAGTCGTGCCCCCGGACCCGGAGGTTGACGTAGTTGCCGGCGGCCTGCAGCCATTCGATGTCGTTCGCGGCGATCAGGAATTCGCGGCCGAGCTTGCGGACAAGAAACCGTTCCGGACGGTCCACCGGCTCGACCGGATCGCCCTCATCCGGGCGATCGAGCAGGCTGGCCTCGCCCTGCACCCGGCGTTCAAGGAAGCGGTAAAGCTCGATCACCGCGACGATCACCGCATAGCTGCGCACATCCTTCAGGTATTCGTAGAGCCATTCTGTCGACCAGACGCCGAAATCGTAGTCGACCCCTTCCATGGCATAGGCCAGCTCGCGTAGAGCGACCATGCCGGCCACGTGGATCAGCGATGCGACCAAGCTGGCCGTGACATGCCACGGCAGATACTGACGCCAAGTGTCCCAATGGATCGGAAACCGGCGGCTGAAGCGGACGATCATCGGCACCAGCACCAGCAACCAGACCAGCGCACTGCTGCCTTCCCAGACGAAAGGTTCCCAGTCCTGCGTGTCAGAACCCTCGCGGCGCAGGTCGATGACAGTGGTGATGCTGTTGCCGATGCCGTTGATCGAGAGGATCAGGCACCAGAACCCGATCTCGAGCAATCGCCGCCAAGGCCGCTGGCGCGACAAACCTGCGGCGGCGCTTCGATCGGCGCGCGCATCGACATCGGTATCGGAACTGGAATCGGGGGAGATCGGCATCCGCGCATTCTAGGCATCCCGGCATGCATGCCGCTTCGTGTTCGTCCCTCCACCCCGCGATTCATCCCCCGATGCCTGCAATCCGGCACTTCGCATCGTTCCCGGGCATGCAGTCGCCGAGAGTGGATGCTTTCCGATCGGAGACCACCGATGCAGCGCCGATACGACCTGGACTGGGTGCGGATAGCCGCCTTCTTCCTGCTGGTGCTCTACCACACCGGCATGTACTACGTGTCCTGGGATTGGCATGTGAAGAGCCCGTACGCAAGCGAGACCATCGAACCGCTGATGCTTCTGACCTCGCCCTGGCGGCTGTCGCTGCTGTTTCTGGTCTCGGGCGCGGCCACTGCATTCCTGTTCGGAAAACGGCCGGCCGGTTTCGTTCGACAGCGCAGCCGGCGCCTGCTCCTGCCGCTGATCTTCGGGATGCTGGTGGTGGTGGCACCGCAGTCTTATTACGAGGTGGTCGAGAAGCTGCCCGGCGGCTATCACGACGGCCATGCCGCCTTCTGGGTGCGGTACCTGCAGAACGACCCGGACTTCTGCCGCGATGGCGAGTGCCTGGATGTGCCGACCTGGAACCATCTGTGGTTCGTCGCCTACCTCTGGGTCTACACGATGATCGGCTGGGCGCTGCTGAGGTTCGCGCCCGATGCGATGGCGCGCGTCGGTGGTTGGCTGGAACGCCGCTTGTCCGGCGTCGGCGCGCTGCTGTGGCCGGCCCTGCTGCTTGCGATCGCACGGCTCGCGCTGGTCGCGCGCTTCGAATCGACCCATGCGCTGGTCGACGACTGGTACAACCATGCCCAATACCTGCCGCTGTTCCTGCTCGGCATGCTGGTCGCCAGTCGCGACGGATTCTGGGACGCCTTGCAGCGGATGCGCTGGCGGTCGCTGGTCGCCGCCATGGCCGGCTATGCGTTGATCGTCTGGTACTTCTACGCCAGCGGCTACAGCGACGAGCGCACACCCCCGCCGGAAGCGCTTCGGATGATGCAGCGCGTGGTCTGGGCACTGCTGCAGTGGACTGCGATCGCGGCGATCTTCGGTTTCGTGCGGGGCATCGCCTTCAACGACTCGGCGGCCCTGCGCTATCTGCGCGAAGCGGTGTTCCCGGTCTACATCCTGCACCAGACGATCATCGTGGTACTTGCCCACAACGCGCAGCCGCTGGGCCTGCGCCCTGGCATCGAAGGTCCGCTGCTGGTCATGGCCACGTTCGCACTGTGCTTCCTCGGGTTCGAGATCGTGCGTCGCGTGCGCTGGATACGGCCGCTGTTCGGGCTGAAGGCGAGTCCACCTGCCCGGAGCAGACCTTGCAGCGCTGCATTCCGCTGCGACGACGATGGAATGAATGAAGGCCCGACGCGTCCATCATCGCCCGGGCGCGCCGGGCGATGATGTTCCGAAGCCATCGGACGGTTACTTCACCTCGAACTCGCCGACGAACACCGTCTCGCTCTGCCCGCTCAGGCGCAGGGTGACACTCTGATCCTGCTGTCGGCGGGTGCCCCAGCCGGTGCTGAACTGCATGCTCAGCGTGGTCGCACCGGTCACGATCTGCTGGCGGTCGCCGAAGAAATTGGCTTCGACCTTGTACTTGCCGGGCTTGGCATCGCGCAGCACGAATTCCTCGGGACCGTAGCCGCCGGTGAAATCGTCGCTGAGCAGGCCACCCTGGTAAGTGTTGCGATTGCCGTAGTAACAACGTTCGCCGTTGGGATCGGTCACCCACAGGTCCATGTCGCTGTTGTCGCTGTCCCAGCCCAGCACGACGCGCAGGTCGAGCGGCATGTTGCTCAGCAGGCGACGGTCGATGAAGGCGGTGTCGAGCGGCTGCGAACTGGTGGCGATGACCGCGTTCAGTTCGTTCAGCGCGACAAGTTCGACTTCAGAGAAGCGCCCATCCCACGGCCGCGCGGCGACTTCATACAGGCGCTCGATGCCTTCCTGACGCTGTCCTGCCGCCGCCAGCGCAAGCCCGAGGTCGCGATGGCTCTGCGGTTCTTCGTCGGCGAGGCGCAGCACGTCGCGGAAGACTTCGACCGCCCGGGCGTGGTCCTTGGCCTGCATCAGGCGATAGCCGAGCACGCGCAGCACGTGGCGGTTTTCGAGATCGAGTTCGGCCAGATTCGACAGCACCCGCAGGGCTTCGGCACGGCGGCCCTTGCGCAGCAGGAGATCGGCGACATCGAGATAGAACGCGGTGCTCGACGCATGGCTGTCGCGCTCGTCGAGATAGACGTTGTAAAGATCTTCGGCCTTGGCGTCGCGCAGACGACGGGCGTAAGGCGAATCCGGCGCCCAGGCCTGCAACTGGATGGAGACGCCCTGGCCTTCGGATCCAGCCTTGTCTTTCGCTAGCGGCGCCACCGCCCGATTCGCGACCGCCCCGGCCGGTGCTTCGGCGTCCGCGGCAACGATGGCATCCATTTCGGCCGGTGCCTGCGACGGCATCGGCGCCGGCGGCGGTGGAGGCGGCGGAGCGCCGGCGAAGGCTTCACCTTCGCTACGCCGGGCACGTTGGTCGTCGCTGTCCGCACTGCGCTCAAGGCGGGCGCCGGTGACAGCGACCTCATCCTTCCTGGCTTCGGGTTTCGATGGACTGCCTTTCGGAAATTTGCGCGCGAACCAGCTCTGGCGTTCGGCAAAGCGCGACGCGACTTCTTCCAGCCGCTGGCTGCGCGATTGCGCTTTCTCGGCAACCTGCGAGCGGCGCAGCGCATCGACTTCGGCGCGCAATGCGGCGGGCGCCGGAATGTCGTAGCGCACGTAATCGGCGGCGGCTTCCAGCACCAACAGCGATGTGCCTGGCGTCACCAGACCGAAGCGCTGGCCCAGACGCGTGATCGCAGCGCGATGGCGCTCCGGCTCGGCCATGTGCGCGGCGACCCGCCAACTGGCCCAGAGCGTCGCCACCTGATTGCTCTCGGGCGCATCCGCGGCCACCGGAACTTCAACGGTCCGCAGTCTGCCGCCTTCGCGCAGCCGCACGCGGACGGTCGCGGTCCGTTCGGTGAGTCGCCCTGCGATACGCAGCAGCCCACCATCGGCAGCCCAGGCCTGCGGCTGCAGGTCCTCGATGCCGTCGCCTTCCAGTCCGACGATACGGCTGCCTTCGCTCAGCAGCGCGTTGGCGGCGGTGTCGAGACCTTCGCGGCCCTGCCACTGCACCAGCCGTCCACCGCGCGCTTCGGCCAGCGCCGACAACCGCGTGGCATCGGCGTTCGCGCCGACGGAACTCAATGCATACAACACCTGTCCTTCGCGCAGCACCGGAAAGGCATCGTCGCCGTAGTTGCGCAGGCCATCGCTGACCAGCAGGTATTCGCCGATGCCAGCCTCGGGCGTCCAATCGGCGAGGTCGCTGGCGCCGTCGTAGACGGCGGTTTCGAGCGCTTTTCGCAATCCGCTCCAGTCGCCGTCACGGATCTGGAAGCGACCGCCGTCTTCACCCACGTCGCGGAGCAGACGCAGCGTCACGCTGCCATCGCCCATCGCCTTGAAATAGCGATCGAGCAGAGCGAATTCGCTCTGCCGGTCGCGCTTGCGCGCCGATCCCGACGCATCCCACAGCAAACCCACCGAAGACGGCAGCGTCCTCGGGCGGCCGTGCGTGACCGCCAACGGCAGATCGACCAGCGCGAAGCGGTCGCCATCGAAAGCTTGCACATAGGTCTGCGCGGATGCGACCGCAGGCAGGCGGAAACCCAGCGGCGGCAGACGGTACGTCCCGGGCGACGCGGGCAGCCGCTCGCGCAGGAGCTCGTAGCGGGCGGCATAGCCACCCTTGACGCGCTCGAAGCGCAGCGCATCGAACGTGCCGCGCTGCACGGGCGACACGCTCAGGCCGCGGACGCGGATCGCGAGCGACAGATGGTCGGCATCGGCGAGCAATTGCACCGGTACATCGAGCCGCCATGCATCGCCCTCGCGACGCAGCGCCTCATCGATCGCCAGGCGCACCTGGCGCGTGCCGCGCGCGGGAATCGGATACACCCGCAGCCGGAAATGATTGCCGGCCGTCTGCTCGAGCAGTCCCGGATCGACGTTGCGGCGCTCGATGCTCTCGAACACCTGCTGCGCCTTCTGCTTCGGTACCGGCACCGCATCGCGCAGTTCGCCGCCGATGTCCAGCGCGAACGCACTGACCTGCTGGCCCGGCTGCAGCGGGAATTCCAGCGTGCCTTCCAGTAGCCGGTCGTTGGGGTTGTAGAGCGTCAGCAGCAGCGTGGTGCGTGCCAGTCCGCCGTCGGTTTCGACCTGCACCGTGGCCGAGCGCAGAGCGACCGGGATTTCCGCGCCGGGCGCGGAAATCAACGGCGGCGCGGTGATGGCCGTTGTCGCGTTGCGGTCGGCGGCGCGCTGCGCCTGCGCTGGCGGGGTGATCGTCTGGCTGAGCAGCAGTCCAGCGACGAACGTGAAAAATGCGGTGCTCGCGAAGCTTCGTTGCATGGCATGTCCCCTGAGGATGATGACGACTGAACGGCCCGCGTGCACGAATGGGGTCGAGGTGAGCGTTCGAATGCGATCCGAGCCGATGCGATGCAGGCGGATGAAAAAAGAAAGGCCCGCGGAAACGGGCCTTTCGACAATCCTTCCAGCCGCCCGCGGATCGCGGATCGCGGATCAGAACGGAATATCGTCGTCCGAGAAATCGTCCATCGGCGGAGGACTGCTCGCCGCCGGTTGCTGGCGTTGACCGCCGCCACCGCTGCGCTGGCCGCCGCCGTAGCCGCCACCACCACCGCTCTCGCGCGGCGCGCGCGCCGGGCGTTCGGCACCACCACTGCCACCGCCTTCGCTGCGACCACCCATCATCTGCATTTCGTCGGCGATGATATCGGTGGTGTATTTCTCGACGCCGTCCTGGCCGGTGTATTTGTCGTAGCGGATCGAGCCTTCGACGTAGACCTGGCTACCCTTGCGCAGGTATTCGCCAGCGATCTCGCCGAGCTTGCCGAAGAAGGTCACCCGGTGCCACTCGGTGCGCTCCTGGGTGTTGCCCTCTTTGTCCTTGCGGACCGAAGTGGTCGCCAGGCTGATTTTGGTGACGGCCATGCCGCCCTGGGTGTATTTGGTGTCGGGATCGTTGCCGAGGTTGCCGACCAGGATCACCTTGTTGACGCCGCGTGCCATGAACAGTTTCCTGCTGAGTCGCCGGTATTGGCGATGAGCATTGGATTATAGCCGGCCACCACCCGGGTATCGGGGTTCTCCGCATGAGCGGGTAAGAAATGCCTGAACCCGCAAGGCTGGGCCTCTTATAATGTGCGCCTCACCTGTCTGGATCCCCCATGGAAGCGACCTCGGCGCCCGTTTCGCTCGATCTGCCCGCTATCCAGGCCCTCGCCGCCCCGGACATGGCTGCAGTCGACGCGCTGATCCGCCGGCGCCTGGGATCGGACGTGGCCCTCGTCAATCAGGTCGCCGAGCACATCATCGCCGCCGGCGGCAAGCGCCTGCGCCCGATGCTGCTGCTGCTCGCCGCCCGGGGCCTCGGCCACGGCGGGGCGGACGCCCACCAACTGGCGGCGGTGGTCGAATTCATCCATACCGCTACCCTGCTCCACGACGATGTGGTCGACGAATCCGACCTGCGCCGTGGCCGCAAGACCGCCAATGCCCTGTTCGGCAACGCCGCCAGCGTGCTGGTCGGCGATTTCCTCTACTCGCGAAGCTTCCAGTTGATGGTCGAACTGGAGCGGCTGCCGGTGATGAAGGTCCTTGCCGACACCACCAACGCCATCGCCGAGGGCGAAGTCCTGCAGTTGCTGCACATCCGCAACCCGGACACCGACGAACCGGCGTATCTCAAGGTGATCGAACGCAAGACCGCCGTGCTGTTCGCCGCCGCGACCCGGCTCGGCGCTTATCTCGCCGGCAGCGACGACACCGTGCAGCAGCGCCTCCACGATTACGGCATGGCGCTGGGATACGCTTTCCAGATCGCCGACGACGTCCTGGATTACAGCGCCGACGAAACCGCACTCGGCAAGCACCTGGGCGACGATCTGGCCGAAGGCAAGGCGACCCTGCCGCTGATCCATGCGATCCAGCATTCCGGTCCGGGCATGCGCGACCGCCTGCGCGCCATCGTCGAAAACGGCGATGTCGATGCGATGCCGGAAGTCTTGGCGGCGATCGAAGCCACCGGAGGATTGGAATACAGCCGTCGTCGTGCGGAAACGTACGCGGCGGCGGCCGAGGCGGCATTGGACGGACTGGACGAGAACGACGCCATTGCCGCCTTGCGCGGGCTGGCGCGCTACGCCGTCCGTCGCGATCACTGACGCGGTGGGCTTTTCCGCCGACGAACGCGCACTGCTGCTGACCGTGAAGGGCGTCGGGCCGACCGTGATCGGCCGCCTCGAACAGATCGGATTCGATTCGCTGCAAACGCTGGCGAAGACCGATGTGGATGGCATCGTGAAGCGGATCGCGGCGATGCTCGGCACCACCTGCTGGCGCAACAGCCCGCAGGCGCGCGCGGCGATCGCCGGAGCGATCGCCGCGGCGGAAACCGCGACTCAGCCGCCGAAACGCTCGTAGAAGAACTGGTTCATCATCGTATACGCGCGTTTGGCCGCAAGCGCGTTGTAGACGCAGTTCGGCGGGCTGTTGGCGCTTTCCAGCGCGAAGCAATGCACCGCGCCGCTGAAGTTCACGAACTGCCAGTCCGCGCCCGCATTCTTCATTTCGCCCTGGAAACCCTGGATCTGCTCGGCCGGCACATTGGTGTCGTCCGCGCCGTTGAGCACCAGCACGCTGGCCTTGAGTCCGCCGGATGGCGCGGGCATCGTCGTGTCGAGGCCGCCGTGGAAGCTCACGACCCCCGCCACATCGGCACCGCCGCGCGCGAGCTCGAGCACGGTCTTGCCGCCGAAGCAGAATCCGATCGCGCCGATGCGGGCGATGTCGATCGGTGCGTTCTTGGCCTGTCCGCGCAGTGCTTCGAGCGCTGCGGCGGCGCGCGCGCGCAGGCCCGGAAGGTTCTCGTAGAGTTTCGTCACCTGCGCACGCGCAGCCTTGTCGTCCTTCGGGCGTATGCCTTTGCCGTAGACATCCGCGACCAGCACGACGTAGCCGGCATTGGCGATCTGTTTGGCGTTCTCGACCGCCGCCGGGGTCACGCCTTTCCAATCGGGCACCATCATCAGACCCGGGCGTTTGGTCGTGGTGGCATCGTTGTAGACGAGAAAACCGCTGAAACGCTGCTTGCCCTGCTTCCACTCGACTGGTTTGGCCTGCATCGCAGCAAACGCCGGGGAGGCCATCAGGGAAAAAGACAACAGGGCGAACAAACCTGCCCATCGCATCGAACGCATGACCGTACTCCTTGGGTGTTCTGGGGGTAGCGGTCCAGACTACCCGGAAACCACGACGATTGCCGCCACGGGCGTCGGCCGGATGGCGCCGCCCGGTCCGAAGGCTCAATCGATCCCGAGCCCCGGGATGGCAGCGATCGTCTCCGGATCGAACCCCGCAAGGGTCGCGAAATGCCGCCCGCGCTCGGTGTAGTCGCGGTAGGCGCCGAAGCTGGGCGCACCGGGCGAAAGCAGGATCACGCCTTCGCCGCCGAGCAGGTCGCGCGCCCGGGCGGTGGCCTCGCCCAGATCGCCGGCTTCAGCGAGCGCGAAGCCCGCCGCCGCCGCGACCGGCGCCAACAACCCATGGATCTTCGGACCGTTCTGACCGACAGTCACGATGGCCGCAGGCGCTTGCGCATGCATGGCTTCGGCGAAATCGGCCCAATCGATTCCGCGATCATGCCCGCCCACGATCAAGGCGACCCGCTGCGCGCGGAAACAGTCCAGCGCGGCAAGACTGGCATGCGGCGTGGTGCTGATCGAATCGTTGACGTAGAGGATGCCGTTCCGCATGCCCAGCGCCTGCAGCCGGTGCGGCAGTGGCTGGAAACTGGCGGCATGCGGCGCCAGCGCGGCGGCGTCGAGCCCCAACGCTTCGATGGCCGCGAATACCGCGCACAGATTGCCGCGATTGTGGCGTCCGGGCAGCGGCAGGCCACTGGTGTCGAAGACCGCCTCTTCGCCGCGACAGACCACGTCGCCACGCAGATGCCAGCCGCCGGCGCCACCGAAAAAGCGCACTTCGCTGTCGGGCAAGTCCAGCGCAGCCAGCGCGCGATCGCCCGCGTTGAGGATCGCGATGCGCGGCTTCGCCTCGATGAACAGCGCCAGCTTGTCCTCGACGTAACGCGCTTCGCTGCCGTGCCAATCGAGATGCTCCGGGAACACATTGGTCGCCACCGCGATCTCCGGCGACACGCCGGACGCCGCGACATCGCGGGTCTGGTAGCTCGACAGTTCGATCGCCCAGAATTCCGCCGATGGCTCGACATCGAGCAGCTCCAGCAGCGGCATCCCGATATTGCCGCACAGCGCAGTGCGATGCCCGCCGGCACGCAACAGATGCGCGAGCAGCGCGGTGGTGGTGCTCTTGCCCTTGGTGCCGGTGACGCAGATCGTGCGTGCCCCGGGATTTTCGGCGAACCACAACGCGGTGCCGCCGATGAAGCGCGTGCCGCGCTGCGCGGCGCCGAGCGCTTCGGGCCTGTACGGACTGATGCCGGGAGATTTCACCACCACATCGAACCGGGACAGATGCTCGATGCCGGCATCGGTGTCGATCGTCAGCAACTCGTCTTCGAGTGCGTGCGCTTCTTCGATTTCATCGGCACCGCAGAACAATGTCAGCGGCAGCGCCGGCGAACGGCGCCGCAGCGCGCGATATGCGGCACGGCCCTCGCGGCCCCAGCCCCAGAGCGCGACCCGCAAACCGTCGAGTCGCGAAATGCTAAGCGGCGAATTGCGCACGCAGGCGTTCCCAGATGACGGACGGCACGCGATGCTCGTCGTCGATGACCAGCATCGGTGCGACCTGCTGTTCGACCGGCGAAAGCTGCGGGCGGATTTCACGGGCGAAACGCTCGACGATCTCGTCCTCGCGCCATTCCGGACGCTCGCTGAGCGTCGCCATGGCCGCGCGCGATTCCCTGCCCTCGCCCACGCACTCGAACGGCTTGTGGTCCTGGTATTCCAGCAACGCATCGTAACCGCCGATCTGCGAGACATCGTCGAGCAGATTGCGGCCGAAAATACCGACCAGGCGCGGTTTCGACATGAACGGCGCCAGCGCCAGGAACACGAAATGGCATTTCGGGCAGACGCCGCACCAGCGGTTGACAGGACGCTCGCCGAGGATATGGAAGTTGCGATTGCAACTGGAGAAATGCGCGTCGTAACGATCGGTCTTCGCGAACTGCCGCGCCACCGCCAGTTCGCTGAGCGGGCGCAACAGCGAGTAATACTTCAGGTCGGCTGCGACATGGCGCTGCACGTGGTCGCCGAACGCCTGCTCGAACGCCCAGCCTTTCGACCACTGGTGATTCACCTCGCCTGTTCCTTCGATCATGCTGCCGTAACTGGCCGAGCGCTCGTTCGAGAACACCACCTGGTCGGCATCCAGCAACACCGCCGCGAACACCAGGATCGCCGAATTCACGGCAGTCACCGGGATATGCCCGTTCCACGCGCCTTGGCGGTTGTACTCGAACAACTCCGGCGCAAGCTGACGACCGAGATTCAAGGTCGGCAGCCCGGTGCGCTCTGCGCAGGCCTTGATCAACTGCGAACCACCGATCCAGGTCACGGTCTGTTCCACGCCGATGCCGCGCAGGGCCTCGATGCTCACCAGCGAATCCTTGCCGCCGCCGATCGCGACCAACGCGTGTTCGCGCAAGCCGAGCGAATCCGCACTTGTGGGAAGGGCTTCAGCCCCGAACACCGATACCGGCGGGTCGGTGCCCGTCGGGCCTGAAGCCCCCCCCACAGGAAACCGGATCTTCCCGTGCAGATCCAGGCCATTGCGATACGCGAATTCGCCGAGGCCATTGAGATAGATCGTTTCCAGCAGCGTGGCGGTATCGGCATCGATGCTGTAGCTGTCGACGGCGATCGTCGGTGGTACTGCCGCTTTGTAATAGCTGATGCCGGCGATCAGGTGCAGCAGGCGCAGCGCTTGTTCCGCTGCGGCGGCGCGCAGGCCGTCGAGATGGAACGGCGCGCCGGGCACAGTGATGGTTTCGATCAGCTCCGGGCCATCATCGAAGGCGTAGACCAACTGCGCGACACCGGTCTGCGTATCCATGGCACAGCGGACGAAATGGAAGACGCGGATCGCGTCGCGCTGGAATTGCCATGCGCAAGCCGGAACATCAAACATCCAGGATTTCCTCTGCAGGCAGCGCCCGCAGGTTGTAGGTGTTGGCCATCGCCATGCCATAGGCACCCGCGTCGGCGATCAGCACGACATCGCCCTCCGCCGTGGCTTTGGGCAATGTGCGCGCGCGGCCGAAGACATCGCTGCTTTCGCAGATCGGCCCGACCACATCGAACGCAACGGCTTCGACATCGTCGAGACGCGAAAGATTATGGATGCCGTGGTAGGCGTCGTACATCGCCGGGCGGATCAAAGCATTCATGCCACCGTCCAGACCGATACGACGTACGCCGTCCTTTTCGATCACCTGCGTTGCATGCAGCAGCAGCACGCCGGCTTCGGCGACGAGATAGCGCCCCGGCTCGACCGCGAGACGAAAGCCCGGGAACGCAGACTTGATCTCATCCAACCCCGCGCGCCACGCGGCAACATCGAACGGCCGCGCATCCGGCGTGTACGGCACCGGCAGCCCGCCGCCGATGTCGAGCGTATCGACCGTACCGATCTGCTCGGCGAGGCCGGCGAGATCGGCGTAGACATCGCGCCAGTGGCCCGGATTGTCGATGCCGCTGCCGAGATGCGCGTGCAGCGCCACGATCGTCGCATCGAGCTTGCGCGCTTCGGCCACGAAGGCATCGACCTTGCCCAGCGGCAGGCCGAATTTGGCCTCGGCGCCGCCGGTGCGGACTTTCGCGTGATGACCGTCGCCACGCCCCAGATCCAACCGCAGCCACAGCGCGCGGCCACGGAAGGTCCCGGGCCAATGCTGCAGCGCTTCGACGCTGTCGACAGTGACGTTGACCCCGCGCGCGAACGCGGCATCGTATTCGGCGCGCGGCGCGAAACTCGGCGTGAACAGTACGCGGTGCGGGTCGATGCCCGGCAAGATCGCGAAGACATGTTCGACCTCGCCAAGCGACACGCATTCGAAACCTGATCCTTCCTGCTCGAGCGCGCGAAGGATCTCCGGGTGCGCATTGGCTTTCAGCGCATAGAAACGCCGATCGATCGCAGTCGTCTCCCGCAGCATCCGCGCGCGTTCGCGTACGGTCGGAAGGTGATGGACATAGCGCGGCGTTCCAGCCTGCGCGCGCACGATCAGATCGGCGGCGCGGTGCTGCCACCACGGCGCATCGCGCTGCGCTTTGCCATGCGCGATCTCGGTCCAGCTCGGGCCGAACACCGAGGCATCCTGCACCGGCATCGCGCCGCCGCGGATCAATTCGCCGTGCAGTTCGTTCAACAGGCCGTCGGCATCGGCTTCGTCGATGACGAAGGTCAGATTCAGATCGTTCGACGACTGCGAAATCAGATGCACGCGCTCGCGGCCGAAGGTCGCCCACACATCCGACAGCTTGTGCAGCAGCGAGCGCATGCCGCGGCCGACCAGGGTGATCGCGGCGCACGGCGCGATGACCTTCACCCGGCAGACTTCGGCAAGATCCGCGGACAGCTTGGCCAGCACATCGCTGCTGACCAGGTTTTCGCTGGGGTCGAGCGACACGGTGACATTGGTTTCGGACGAGCCGATCAGATCGATCGACAGCCCATGACGCTTGAAGCGCTCGAACACGTCGGCGAGGAAACCGACCTGCTGCCACATGCCCATGCTTTCCATCGACACCAGCACGATGCCGTTGCGGCGGCTGATCGCCTTCACGCCCGGCACCGTGGCTGCATTGCCGTCGATGCGCGTGCCCGGCAGTCCCGGGCGTTCGGTGTCGAGGATCGCCATCGCGACGCCGGTGTCGCGGCACGGCGCGATGGAGCGCGGATGCAGCACTTTCGCGCCGGTGGTCGCGATTTCCTGCGCTTCCGCATAATCGAGGCGGGTCAGCAGCCGCGCGTCGGGCACTTCGCGCGGGTTCGCGCTGAACATGCCGGGCACATCGGTCCAGATCTCGACCCGCTGCGCTTTGAGCAGGGCACCGAAATACGCAGCCGACGTGTCGGAGCCGCCACGGCCGAGAATCGCGGTGCCGCCATCGGCATGTCGAGCGATGAAACCCTGCGAAATCAGCATCCGCGTCGACTGCGACGCGAAGCGCTGCGCGAAGTCGTCGCCTGTGCCGGCATCGTCGCGATATCTGCAATTGACCGACAGCCGCTGCGCCCACGCACTGGCATTCGGCAACGACACCGCCGACAGCCAGTCGCGTGCGTCGCACCAGCCGAAATCGAGGCCCTGCGCGCGCAGATACGCCGCACCGAGCGTCGACGACAGCAACTCGCCCTGCGCCAGGACGTCCGCCTGCCAGTCCAGGCTGCGCGATGCTGCGCGCGCATCGCTGCCGAGCGCCCGCAGGACCGACAGCCGCTCGCCGAGCGCAAGGTCGGCATCAAGATCGAGTTCGCCGCAGAACGCACGATGACGTTCGACCAGCGCATCGATCCGCTCGTGGATCCCGCGACCATCGGCGATGGCTTGAAGTTCGTTGGTGACGCCCGACAGCGCCGACACCACCACCAGGACACGGGACGCAACCGCGTGCGCATCATTCTCATCGGCCCGCTGTTGCGCCAATCGGCCGATGGTGTCCCAGCGGTGGCGGCGCGACACCGAGGTGCCGCCGAATTTGAGCACGATCCAGGGGCCGGCGCGGCGGGGATCGGCGGAGTGCGTCTCGGGCATCGGCAGTGAGGGGTTCGGTAGACTGGGGGTACCGGCATGCGCCGGAACTTCGCATTCTATGCCACCGGAACCACCTGCATGATGCCGCTGCGCTATCTGCAATTGGATGTCTTCGCCACCCGCCCGGGCACAGGCAACCCATTGGGTGTGGTGATCGAGGGCGATCGCTTCGATCCTTCGCAGATGCAGGCCTTCGCAGCCTGGACCCACCTTTCCGAAACCATCTTCCTGCTGTCGCCGACCGTCGCCGCTGCGGATTACCGCGTACGCATCTTTACGCCGCGCCAGGAACTGCCGTTCGCCGGCCATCCCAGCGTCGGCGCCGCATGGGCTGCGATCGACACCGGCCTGGTGATGCGCGGGAAGACGCGACTGATGCAGGAATGCGCAGCGGGCCTGCTGCCGGTGGAGATCGGATACGGGATCGACGGATGGATTCCGAGCGTCCGCGCGCCACGCGCGCGACGGGTCGGCGGTGCCGAACTCGCACCGGCCCTGTTGGATGCAGCGACTCGAAACATGCGCGTCGGCGCGCTTGAGCGCGCCCTATGGGACAACGGGCCGCGATGGTGGCTGATCGAGCTGGCCGACGCCGACGCCGTGCGCGGACTGCAGCCCGACCTCGCCGCGATTGCCACCTTGACCGAAGCCACCGGCGCGACCGGACTGACGGTGCACGCGCCTGACGAACGCGACGGCCATCATCTCGTGGTCCGCGCGTTCTGCCCGGCCGACAACATTCCCGAGGACCCGGTCACCGGCAGCGCACAGGCCTCGATCGGCGCGCGGCTCGCTGCCGCCGGCCGACTCCCGGGCCGGGACGGCATCTACATCGGCAGCCAGGGTCGCGAACTCGGGCGCGATGGACGGGTGACGGTGCGCATCGATGCCGAAAACGAAATGTGGATCGGCGGCGAAGTGCAGCCGGTGATCCGTGGTGAAGTCGCCTGGTGATGCGACCGCGACGCAATTCCGCAGCACACCCGCTGCTACTCTGCGCACCCGACCCCGCAGGACCGCCCCGCCGATGAATGCCCGACGCTATGCCCAAGTCGATGTTTTCGCCGACCGCCCCGGCGCCGGCAATCCGCTGGCGGTCGTGCTGGACGCGGAGGGGCTGACCGACGCGCAGATGCAGGCCATCGCCAAATGGACGCGGCTGCCGGAAACCACGTTCGTGCTTCCGGCGATCGACGAAGACAGCAGTTACCGCATCCGCATGTTCAGCCCGCGTCGTGAGGTTCCCTTCGCCGGTCATCCCAGCGTCGGCACCGCGCATGCGGTGCTCGAAGCCGGGCTCGCGGCACCGCGCGACGGCCTGCTCGTGCAGGACGGCATCGCCGGCAAACTGCCGCTGCGCGTGACCGGCGAAGGCCCGAAACGCACCATCGCCGTACGCACGCCACGCGCCAGCGTGCGCGAGATCGCCAACGCGGACGACCCGCGCCTGCGTGATGTGCTGCGCGATCTTCCGCTGGGCGTATTGCCGCCCGCGCTGATGGACGGGGGCCGACGCTGGTGGCTGGCCGAACTGGAGAGCGAAACCGCGCTGCGCACGGCAACGCCCCCGTGGGAGGCGATCTCGACGCTCGCGCAATCGACCGAAAGCATGGGCCTGTGCGCCTACGCGCGCAGCGACGACCCGGTCTATTACCTCGCCGTCCGCGCCTGGGTCGGCGCACCCGCGCAGTTCGAGGACGCCGCTTCCGGCGCCGCCAACGCCACCCTCGCCGCATGGCTGGCGTCGCAGAACGCATTGCCCGGCGACAGCGGCTTCTATCGCATCAGCCAGGGTCGCGAAGTCGGCCATGATGCGATCATCGAACTCACCGTCGACGACGCTGGCGATGTGTGGTCCGGGGGGCGGGTGTGCACGGTGGTCCAGGGCGATCTGAAGTGGTAGGTTTTGCCCTCTCCGGGAACAATACGTGGGCGTTTTTCCAATCCGGATTTCACAGCGACAACGCATTCTCGAATGCCGCGAATGTCCGGACGTCTTTCCCTGTATCAAGCACCGAGAACCGCACCCGATCGAAGCGTTCCATCCAGGCGCCTCGCTTGAGATGCCGGGCAAACACTTGGGCGACCATCATGGGATCGTTGCGGAAGACGCCGCAGCCCCACGCACCCAGCACCAGGCGGCGATAACCATGCGCGGCGGCAAGCGCGAGCACGCCTTCCGCGCGGCCGATGAATGTCTCTTCGATCAGCGGCAGCTCGTCGGGGCGATTGATCGCGATGGCGCCGGCATTGGGCGCCGCGCTGGTGATGAATCCTGCGATGCGGGGTGCATCGAGAAGCGCACCTGCATCGTCGCGGAACACCGGGCAATCCGGCGAAAGTATCATCGCATCCGAATACAGCAAGGACGAAGACGCACGATGTCGCTGATAAAACGCTTCCGCACGTAGCAGTGAGGCATAAAGGGCAGAACTCCGCGCCAGCGATTCTTCCTGGGCCTGACTGCCGCCCAGAAAGCCGCCACCAGGGTGCTTCGCCGAAGCAAAATTCAGCACTGCAACCGGGGAGTCATCCTCCTTCAACAATGCAGCAAGACCGGCCAGCGTGGTCTCATTGACGACATCCATGACCGCATCCGGGCCGGCACCGCTCTGCGTCCGTTGTTCTTCACGGAATCGTGCAATGTCTTCAGCGGCATGCAGGCGCGTGGCATCGAGGCAATTCGCGATCGCCTCGCCAAGGTCGACCCGGATTCCAGACGCATTGGCATAACCACGATCCTCGACGATGCGAAGCGTCTGCTCGGCAAGGCTCGCGCGGAGGTGACGACTCATCCGGCCTGCTCCAAATTTATCCGAACCTGCCCAACGGCGCCCCCGCCAGCAGATGCAGATGGATCTGGAACACCGTCTGTCCGCCGTGGTCGTTGCAGTTCATCACGATGCGGTAGCCGTCTTCGGCGAATCCCTGCGCTTTGGCGTAATTCGCAGCGGCGATGGCGAGGCGGCCGACGATCCCGGCCTGTTCGGGCTGCACATCGTTGAGCGTGGGAATGGTCACCTTGGGCACGAACAGCACGTGCACCGGCGCCTGCGGCGCGATGTCGCGGAAAGCGATGAGATGCTCGTCTTCATAGACGATATCCGCCGGGATCCGGCGGTCGATGATCTTGTGGAAGATGGTGTCCGACATGGCGAGCCTCCTGAATCCTGAAGAATTGTATGCACGGTATCCGCTTTTGCAGGGGCGACGGAAGTCGCGAACGGAAGTCGCGATAGGCTACGGGCTTTCAACAGCCGCATGGCTGGTCAAGACTTGCAGCGAGCCATCGCGACTTCCGTCGCTCCCACAAAGGCGCATCTGGATCACACCGGCATTTCGCTGCGGGTACCGAAGGCATGCGACAGGGTGCCGCGATCGACGTATTCGAGTTCACCGCCCAGCGGAACGCCGTGCGCGAGCCGGGTCGGTTTGACGTTGTGCTGGCGCGCGAGCTGCGCGAGGTAATGCGCGGTGGCTTCGCCTTCGACCGTCGGGTTGGTCGCGATCACCAGTTCCTGCACCTCGCCTTCCGCAAAGCGCGCGGCAAGCTTTTCGAGACCGAGCTCACGCGGGCCGATACCGTCCAGCGGACTGAGCCGGCCCTGCAGGACGAAATACAGACCGCGATAACCGGTGGCCTGTTCGATGACAAGTCTGTCCGCCGGCGATTCCACCGCGCACAGCAGATGCGCATCGCGCGAAGCGTTGGCGCAGGTCGCGCAGAGTTCGGCTTCGCTGAAATCGCGGCAGCGGGCGCAGTGGCCGATGCGGTCGACCGCCGCAGCCAATGCTTCGGAAAGCCGCTGACCGCCGTCGCGATCGCGCTCCAGCACGTGATAGGCCATCCGCTGCGCGGTTTTCTGGCCGACCCCGGGCAGGATGCGGAAGGCGTCGATCAGCTGTTCGAGGAGGGATACGGTCATCTTCGCGTCGTCATTCCCGCGAACGCGGGAACCCAGTGACTTTCAATCGGGATTTTCAAAAGATCAGGCAAAAGACGCTGGGTTCCCGCGTTCACGGGAATGACGGGCATCAAATCAGAACATCCCCGGAATCTTCATCCCCGGCGGGATCGGCATGCCCGCCGTCGCGCCGGACATTTTGGCCTGCGATTCGGCATTGACCTTGTTCACTGCGTCGTTGATCGCCGCGACCACCAGATCTTCGGTCATTTCCGCATCGGACAACACGCTGGGATCGATCTTCACGCTGCGGCATTCCATGCGGCCGGTCAGCGTCACGCTGACCATGCCGCCGCCGGCGCTGCCGGTGACTTCGAGCTTGGCGAGTTCTTCCTGGGCGCGCTGCATGTTTTCCTGCATCTTCTGCGCCTGTTGCATCAATTGGGCGATATTTCCACGCATGGGTGCGATCTCTCGGGTTCAGTCTTCGAATGGACGGATGGAATCGGGCACGAGTTTCGCACCCTGTTGGCTCATCAACCGCTGCACGTCGGGATGGGCCATGAATTGTTCTTCGGCGACGGTCTGCTTGGCGTCGCGCTGACGTTCGACGCGCTGATGCAGGGTTTCGGCGTTGGCCGGTTTGGCGTTGTCGAATTTCAGCTGCACCATGCCGCCGAGTTGCGCGCTGATCGTATCGGTCAGCGCCTTGACCAGAGACGGGCTGCGCAGATGATCGTCGTCGGCCGACAGCGACAGCCGCAGCACGCCATCCGCATAACCGGAGAACGCGGCATGGGCAGCGAGTTCGCGCGCAGGTCCGCGCAGGCCGCTGTTGGCAAGCAGGTCGAGCCAACGGTCGTTGTCGATCTCGATCATTGGCGCCGCAACAGGCATCGCCGGAACTGAAGGCTCAACGGCAACCGGTGAGGATCGTATCGGCGGTGGATCGAAAGTCGCTGGCAGCGGCGCCCGGGCCGGCGCCGCAGGGGCAGTGGTCTGTGGACGTTGCGCGGACGCATCCAGCGCCGCACGTGCCGCTTCGGGGCCGCGGGCAATTGTCGTTGCCGGTGCGCCGACTGTCGCCGCACCCGCTTCGGCGGGACGGAACGCCAGCATCCGCAGTGCGGTCATCTCGAATCCACCACGCGGACTGGGCGCCAGCCCCAGGTCACGGCGACCGTGCAGCGCCATCTGGTACCACAACTGCACGACTTCCGGCCGCAACTTGGCAGCGAGTGCGTCGATGTCGACGCCATCGGCCTCGATTTCAGCCGAAGGCACCAGTTGCCGCACCTGCACCCGGTGCAAGGCCTCGGCGATGGCATCGATCACCCCGGCCCAGTCCGGCGAAAAATCGGCCAACGCAGCGATCTCCGCCAGGAGATTCTCGCCGTCGCCATCCGCAAGCGCGTTCAGCACTGCACCGACGCGCATGCGGTCGACCGTTCCGAGCATGGTCGCAACGCCGGCATCGGTGAGCGCGGAGCCGCCGTTGCTTGCGCCGGTGTAAGCGATGGCCTGATCGAGCAGCGACAGACCATCGCGCAGGCTGCCGTCGGCGGCCTTGGACAACTGGCGGATCGCGCCGGCCTCGGCCGGGATGCCTTCCGCTTCGAGAATCTTCGCGATCTGCCCTTGGATCTGGGGCTCTTCCAGCCGTTTCAGATTGAATTGCAGGCAGCGCGACAGCACGGTGACCGGCAGTTTCTGCGGGTCGGTGGTCGCGAGCAGGAATTTGACGTGCCCCGGCGGCTCTTCCAGCGTCTTCAACAGCGCATTGAAGGCCGATTTCGAGAGCATGTGCACTTCGTCGATCAGATAGACCTTCACCCGGCCGCGCGATGGCATGTACTGGGCGTTGTCGATCACCTCGCGCACATCGTCCACGCCGGTGTTGCTCGCGGCGTCGATCTCGAGCAGGTCGATGAACCGCCCGGCGTCGATATCGCGGCAGGAATTGCACTCGCCGCAGGGCTCCGCCGACGTGCCGCGCTCGCAGTTCAGCGATTTCGCGAAGATCCGGGCGATCGTGGTCTTGCCCACCCCGCGTGTGCCGGTGAACAGGAAAGCATGGTGCACACGGCCAGTGTCGAGCGCATTGGTGAGCGCACGGACGACATGCTCCTGCCCGACCAGTTCGGCGAAACGCTTGGGGCGCCACTTGCGGGCGAGGACGAGATAGGACATCGGTACATTCTGCCACGCGCGACGGTTCGGCCGACGCAAGCCGAGGGCTTCCTTGTCCAAGGACCGCAGGCCGGATAGAATCGGCGGTCCTGAACACGGCTGGACGCCGGAATCGGGGTGGAAACGGAGAGGTGTCCGAGTGGTTGAAGGAGCACGCCTGGAAAGTGTGTAAGCGTCTAAACCGCGCTTCGGGGGTTCGAATCCCCCTCTCTCCGCCAGATCACGCAAACCCCTGACCCGTCAGGGGTTTTCCTTTTTCAGAGCATGACTTTGGGTACAGGACACCAATCGGGACACATCGCCCGATGCGCATCCTCCGCCATTTCGCGCGATCTCCGACCACCCCGTGGTTCTTCCGGTGGCGGCTTTCGAGCCTGAAGGGCAACACCCCTGCCCACGACATGGGAACGGCCATCGACGCGCTGAGCCGTTTTCCGGGCACTGGGACCGCGCTTCACTGCGATCAACTGCACGGATCCGGCGCGCCGGCATCAGCATATGCGCGAGGCCGACTGCTCCACGGCGGTCAGCATCGGGTAGTGCGAGCGTCGCAGGCTCGCATGTGCTGATAATTGTTGCTGAATCCGTACGCGACTGGTGCCGGTGGCGCATGCATTTCCGACCGGCCGCATTCAATACATCTCGCGTTGGATCCCCAGGGTCGACATCACTTTGCTCGCGATCTCTTCGATCGAGGTGTGCGTGGTGCTGAGCGTGGCGATGCGTTCGGCGCGCAGCATCGCCTCCGCCGCCGCGACTTCGCGCTTGCAGGTTTCCAACTGGGCGTAACGCGAATTGGCGCGACGTTCCTGGCGGATCTGCTGCAGCCGCACCGGATCGATGGTCAGCCCGAACAGTTTGGCGCGGTGCTGACGCAGTCGCGGCGGCAGGCGATCGTGCTCCAGGTCCTCGTCGGTCAGCGGGTAATTCGCAGCCTTCACGCCGTGATGCATCGCCAGATAGATGCAGGTCGGGGTCTTGCCGGCGCGCGAGACCGCAACCAGGATCACATCCGCCTCGTCGTAATTGGTGGCGATGCCGTCGTCGTGGGTCAGCGCGAAGTTCATCGCGTTGATGCGGCGGTGGTAGGTCTCGAAATCGACCATGCCATGCGCCTGCCCCACCCGCGACTGGCGCTGCTGGCCCAGTTCGCGCTCCAGCGGCGCGATGAACGGCGCGAACACGTCCAGCATCAGCGCCCCGCTCTCCGCCAACACCGCGCTGAGACTGGCGTCGACGCAGGAATTGATGACGATCGGCCGGCCACCGACAGCCTCTCCGGCGGCGCGGATACGGGCCGCTGCTTCCACCGCCTTTTCCGCGGTGTCCACGAACGGCAACCGGTCCGTGCGGAAGTCCGTACCCGTGAACTGGGTCAGCAGGCTGTGGCCGATGGTCTCGGCGGTGATGCCGGTGCCGTCTGAAACATAGAACACTGGACGAATGGATGACATGCGCGGTGTTTTCCGATCAATCGATTGATTTACAAAGCATTTTTTGACTGTGAACGTTGCAGCTCGAGCCCCGCGACTACGATTGCGGTCACAACACAGGCCCGGCAATGTCCGGCGATGGCTTAAAATATCCGCTTTCCCGGCCCCACGCCGCGTCCTCTTCGGAGACTTCACGCCTTGAACGACAACATCCTCTGGCTGCACGCGCTGCGGCTGTCCGACCTTGCCCGCGTCGGCGGCAAGAATTCTTCCCTCGGCGAGATGATCTGCCACTTGGCCGGGCTGGGGGTGTCGGTACCGGGCGGCTTCGCCACCACCGCCGAGGCGTTCAAGGACTTCATCGCCCACAACACGCTGCATCAGCGGATCTTCGACCGTCTGGCGACGTTGGATGTCGAAGACGTGCACGCACTGAACGCCGCCGGCGCCGAAATCCGTGGATGGGTGATCGATGCGCCGCTGCAGCTGCAGCTCGACTCCGATATCCGCAGCGCCTACGCGCAGCTCTGCACCGACAACGGCGGCTCGGAAATCGCGGTCGCCGTGCGCTCTTCGGCCACCGCTGAAGACCTGCCCGACGCCTCGTTCGCCGGCCAGCAGGAAACCTTCCTCAACGTGACCGGCGCCGACGATGTGGTGCGAAAGGTCAAGGAAGTGTTCGCCAGCCTCTACAACGACCGGGCGATCGCCTACCGGGTGCATCACGGCTTCAAGCACGAGGATGTATTCCTCTCGGCCGGCGTGCAGCTGATGGTGCGCTCGGATGTCGGTTCGTCCGGCGTGCTGTTCACCCTCGACACCGAATCCGGTTTCCGCGACGTGGTGTTCGTCACCGCAAGCTACGGCCTGGGCGAGAACGTGGTCCAGGGCGCGGTGAATCCCGACGAATTCTATGTCTACAAGCCGACCCTGCGCGCGGGCAAGCCGGCGATCCTGCGCCGTTCGATGGGCGCCAAACAGATCCGCATGGTCTATTCCGACAAGCCCGGCGAGCGCGTGCGCAACGAAGACACGCCGACCGAACTGCGCAATGCGTTCTCGATCACCGACGAAGACGTGCAGGAACTGTCGCGGCAGGCGCTGACCATCGAGGAACACTACGGCCGGCCGATGGATATCGAGTGGGCGAAGGACGGCATCACCGGCAAGCTCTTCGTCGTGCAGGCGCGCCCGGAAACCGTGAAGTCGCGCGCGCACGCCACCCAGATCGAACGCTACAGCCTCGGCCGTCGCGGCGACGTGGTCTGCGAAGGCCGTGCGATCGGTCACAAGATCGGCAGCGGCGTCGCCCGCGTGGTGCGCTCGCTCGCGGACATGAACCGCGTGCAGCCCGGCGATGTGCTGATCGCCGACATGACCGATCCCGACTGGGAGCCGGTGATGAAGCGCGCCTCGGCCATCGTCACCAATCGCGGTGGCCGCACCTGCCACGCCGCGATCATCGCGCGCGAGCTCGGCGTTCCCGCCGTGGTCGGCACCGGCAATGCGCTGGACACCATCGTCGATGGCCATGAAGTGACGGTGAGCTGCGCAGAAGGCGACACCGGCTTCATTTACGCAGGCCTGCTGCCGTTCGAGCGCATCGTCACCGATCTGGACAATATGCCGCCAGCGCCGCTGAAGATCATGATGAACGTGGCGAACCCGGAGCGCGCCTTCGATTTCGCGATGTTGCCGAATGCCGGCATCGGCCTCGCGCGTCTGGAAATGATCATCGCAAGCCATATCGGCGTGCATCCCAAGGCGCTGCTCGATTACGCGAATCAGGATGCCGAGGTCAAACGCAAGATCGACGCGAAGATGGCGGGTTACGCCAGTCCGGTCGATTTCTACGTCGACCGTCTCGCCGAGGGCATCGCCACCATCACCGCATCGGTCGCGCCGAACCCGGTGATCGTGCGTCTCTCCGATTTCAAATCGAACGAATACGCCAACCTCATCGGCGGCGCGCGCTACGAGCCGCACGAAGAGAACCCGATGATCGGTTTCCGCGGCGCCAGTCGCTACGTCGATCCGTCGTTCCGCGATGCGTTCGCGCTGGAATGCCGGGCGGTACGCAAGGTCCGCGAGACCATGGGCCTCGACAACTGCTGGGTGATGATTCCGTTCGTGCGCACGCTCGGCGAAGGCCGCAAGGTGATCGAAGTGCTGAAAGAGAACGGCCTGGAACAAGGCAAGGCTGGACTGAAGATCATCATGATGTGCGAAGTGCCGTCGAACGCGCTGCTGGCCGACGAATTCCTCGATATCTTCGACGGTTTCTCGATCGGCTCCAACGACATGACCCAGCTGACGCTGGGCCTGGACCGCGATTCGGCGATCGTCGCCAATCTGTTCGACGAACGCGACCCGGCGGTCAAGAAGATGCTGTCGATGGCGATCCAGGCCGCGAAGCGCAAAGGCAAGTACATCGGCATCTGCGGCCAGGGCCCCAGCGACCACCCCGATCTCGCCGAATGGCTGATGCAGGAAGGCATCGAATCGGTGTCGCTGAACCCGGACACCGTGGTCGATACGTGGTTGCGGTTGGCGAAGTCGAAAGCGGGTTGATACTTCTTGGCGGAAGCGCGGATGATCCCCGCCATCTCGCATGTCTTGAGTGTCGAAATGATCCGGGATGGCGGCTCGCTGGCCGCCGATTTCCGTGGAGCAGACGGCTGCGAATATTGGCTCTTCTTTCCGATCGACTTGACATCACATGCTACTGGCCTTCCGGAGGAATGCGGTTATCTCGCGCCGACCGTTCTTGATCGTCTGTGCGGAAGAGAGTTCGCCATCACATGGAAACATGCGCTGGTTTTCCTCGACCAGATCGAAGCATTTCCACTTTGCGAAACTTCGCAGCGATGGCTGAGCACCATGCGCGAAGTGGCTATTGCCGAAGGTGCGCCATCATCGGAGTCATAGGGGCGGCTGGCCCGCCATCACAATGCGTGACATGTCTCGAAAAGCGATCGAAGCAACATGCCGATCATTGCGTCCATGATCGGACAGCGACGTAGTGTGGGCCCTGGCCCACCATTGCGATGTATCGTATGCCTCGAACAACGATCGAGGCAGCATGCCGATCATTGCATTCCTGGCCGGAAAGTTCGCATCGGTGGGCCAGGGCCCACCCTACTTGAGCGCCGCGCCCTTCTGTGACAACCAGGGATGGATTTCGCACACGAGCCGCCCTGCTTTCACCGCCGGATCGTCGTTGCACATGGCTTCGGCACCCGTGCGATCCGGCACGTCGAGAATGAAGATGCCGCGCCAGTCGCCGTCATCCATGAAAGGGCCGGCGATCTGCAGCAGGCCTTTGTCGGCGTAGGTCTGGATGTTCGCCATGTGCCCGGCCTGCAGGGCCCGGGCTTCTTCCGCTGGGTGATCGCGCTTCGCGCCTTTCTTCAGCATCACGAACCAGTACTGCTTCATGCCCGGCGGCAGCGCGGGCGCGGCGGTTTCCGCAACTTTCGGCGCGGTGGCGGGTTCGGGCTGCGCGGCACAGACGACGAAAGACACCGACAGCAGCAGGGTGGCCGTGATCGCTTTCATCCTCGTCTCCTCGTGGTTCAACCCGTGAATTCTCCGAACCGCGTGCGGTAATAGCGCAGTTCGGTGATCGAATCGCGCACATCGCTGAGCGCGGTGTGCGCGGATTCCTTGTGGATACCCGCCATGACCTGCGGCGCCCAGCGCTTGGCGAGCTCCTTCAAGGTGCTGACGTCGAGGTTGCGGTAGTGGAAGTAGCGTTCCAGCTCGGGCATGCAGCGATGCAGGAAGCGGCGGTCCTGGCAGATCGAGTTGCCGCACATCGGCGACGATTTCGGCCCGATCCAGTCCTGCAGGAAGCGGATCGTCTGCAGTTCCGCCTCGCGCATGGTCACGCCCTGCTCCAGCACCCGCTGCCAGAGCCCGGACCGGCGATGCTGGTTGCGGTTCCAGTCGTCCATGGCCTCCAGCGTGGCCAGATCGTGGGTGATCGCGAACTGCGGGCCTTCGGCCAACACGTTGAGATTGGCGTCGGTGACGATGGTGGCGATCTCGATCACCGAATCGTGGTCGGTGTCGAGCCCGGTCATTTCGAGATCGATCCAGATCAGGCGGCCATCGAAGCGCATGGCTTCGATCCTGCGGAACTGGTCGTCGGCATCGATCATCGGGTTGGAAGCCATATCGCTCGCATCGCACATCGGGAACCCGCATGATATCGCAGCCTTCCCTGTTGGCCCATGCGCATGGCGCTTACGCCCGTCCTCGATCACCACGCGATACTCGGCGCAATGCTGGCGCCGGCCCTGTTGATGGCCGCCACCGGTTCGCTGCTGGTGTCGGCGAATGCGCGGTTGGCGCGTGTCGTCGACCGTCTGCGCAGCCTGATCGTGGCCTGGGAACAGGATGCGCCCGATCGAAGCGAACGCGATACGCAGATCGCGCGGCATCGCGCCCGTGCCGCATTGGTGCTGCGCGCCTGCTGGATGCTCTACGCCGCGCTGGGATGCTTTGTCGGCACCAGTCTGGGATTGGCGGCCGACGCCCTGCTGGGCTTCAGGCTTGGCGCGGTGCCCACGGTGCTGGCGGTGATCGGCATGCTCTGCCTGCTGGTGGCCAGCCTGGCGATGGGGCGCGAAGTGAGCCTGTCGGTGAAGAGCTTCGACGAGGAGCTGGATCAGGAGCTTGCCCGGAAACGCACCTGATCGGCATGTTTCATCCTGTATGCCCAGCGCAGCAGGCGCTTTGCACCGCGTGCCGCCTTGGCGCACCTGATGCAGGGGCGCGCATGCCGCCATCGCTGATGGAAAACAGCACGTCAAAAGCCTGAGGTAACCCCACTATTATCGAGGGTTTCAAAAAAAGCGTCGCCATCCCCGCGAACGCGGGGATCCAGTGACTTTCAAGCTTCTGCGCAGCGCAAAGACACCGGGTTCCCGCATTCGCGGGAACGACGGGTAGAAGAGACGACGGGTAAAAGAACGGTCACTGCCGATCAATCGATCCGTTTGATTTTCTTGGGAAAAAAGTGGGGATACCTCAGGCCGGGGCGCACCCTACAAGAGCGGCTTGCCGCGTTTGCGGCGGAAGTAATTGGTGAGCATCGCGCTGGCGTCTGCGGCGAGCAAGCCACCCTGCATTTCGACGCGATGATTGTGTCGCGGGTCGCCCAACAGGTCGAACACGCTGCCAGCGGCGCCGGTCTTCGGATCGCTCGCCGCATAGACCACCCGCGCGACGCGGGCGTGGATCATCGCCATCGCGCACATCGCGCAGGGCTCCAGCGTGACGTAGAGCGTGCAGCCGATCAGCCGGTGGTTGCCCACTGCCTGGCCTGCGGCCCGCATTGCCACGATTTCGGCGTGCGCGGTCGGGTCGTGGTCGCCGATGTTGCGGTTCCAGCCTTCGCCGAGGACATGACCATCGGCATCGACCAGCACTGCACCGACCGGGATCTCGTCGTCCTCGAACTCCGCGCGCGCCGCGAGCGCGAGCGCATGCCGCATCCACGCGGTATCGCTGTCGCGCCATGCGATCGGCGTCTCGGTCTGTACTGTATTTTCGTCGATCGATGACATGCCCGGCCGGGATTCGCCGCATTCTGCGTAATGACAAGCCAATGATGATCGCTGTGCTGACCTGTGTCATCTGCCAGCTGGCAGCCGATCACGATCCATCGAAGGATTCACGCTCCACGAGCGTCCAACAGGGGAAGTTAAACCATGTCGAACACCACAGATCCATCCGCGTCCAACGCTGCAAGCGATTGCAAGGCGACACCGATCACACTACCGCCGACCCTGCCGCCCAGCCCGTGCTGCTGCGACAGCGATCCGATCGCCGGCCTGAAACAACTGTTCGTCGATTATTTCCAGGGCGTGGGCATGGCTGCGGGCCGCGACCCCGCAACACGGCCGGTGTTCCTGCGCCTGCACGGCGTGGCGCACGGACGTTTCGTGATCGAGCCGGATCTGCCAGAAGCGCTGCGCGTCGGCGTGTTCGCGCAGGCGCCGGAGTATCCGATGTGGGTACGTTTCTCCAGCGACGTGCAGCCGGGCCGGCCCGACATCAAGGGCACGATGGGGATCGGCATCAAGCTGTTCGGCGTCGATGGCGAAAAACTGCTCGAGCCTGACCAGGACGCCACGACCCACGATTTCATCCTGCAGAACCACGACGTGTTCTTTGTCGATACCGCCAGGGACATGTGCGAGTTCACCTGCCAGTCGCTGCACGGCAAGGGCGACGACTATCTGCGTCAGCACCCCAAGACCCAGCAGATCCTCGACGACATGGCCAAGCAGGTGCCGTCGGTGCTGGTCAGCGATTACTGGAGCGTCCTGCCATCGCACTTCGGCGAAGGCCGCCATGTCAAATACAAGCTCGAACCGGTCGATCCGGTGCCGCCTGCGGATGGCGGGCCCGATTACAGCGATCCGTTCTACCTGCGCGCCGATCTGCATGCGCGCATCCAGCGCGGCGAAGCGCGGTTCCGATTCCTGGTCCAGTTCCAGACCAACGATGAGGACATGCCGCTCGATGCCGCCACCGTGCGCTGGAGCGAAACGGACAGCCCGCCGATCCATGTCGCGACGCTGATCCTGCCGCAGCAGGACGCCGGCACGCGCGGCCAGTCCACCTACGGCGAGAATCTCGCCTACAACCCGTGGCACGCCCTGCCCGCCCACAAGCCTGCGGGCAGCATCGCCGACGCACGCAAGGTCGTGTATCGCGCCTCCGCGGCGAACCGCCGCAACGTCAACGGCGTGCCGCAGGCGGAACCGGTCGTGCCGCGCCCGTCGCAATACGCGCCCGGCGTGGATTATCCGGGCGCGAAGGACACCCGCATCGTCCGCGCCGCGATCCATCCGGCGATCGGCATCGCGCGGGTCGGCAACAGCGTCGACGCGTACTACGTCGGCCCGCAGGTCGCCGATCCCGCGCCGCAGCCGGTCGGTTTCTATCGCGACGCCAGCGGCGCGCTCAAACGCGAAGCCGCGCAGTTCCGCATCTACGGCTACAACGCAGGCGGCGAGATCGTCCGCGAGCTCACCGCCGATTCGGCCGACATCCTCTGGTCGGTCCACGTCGCCAATCGCAAGGCCGCCTGGTACCAGTGGCAGATCGCGATGGATATCTCGGAAGCCGCTGCGGCCGTCGTGCCCTTGCGCAACGCGAAAGTCGCTGCGCGCGACACCCTGGTGATCGATTCCGGCCCCCGCACCATCGCCGGCAAGAACACCGCGCCGGTGATGTGCACGGGCGCGTTCACCGGTGTGCCGGTGAAGATCGGCGAACTGCAGACCGATGCCAGCGGGCGACTGCTGTTCCTCGGTGGCCACGGCGTCTCCGCTTCGCCATCGGGTGCGACGATCTTCAACGACAAGGATCCCAACGGTTTCATCAATGCCGACGACTGGTACGACGACACCTGCGACGGGCCGGTCTCGGCCACGGTGAACATCGAAGGCCGCGTCATTCCGGTGGAATCGGCGTGGGTGGTCACCGCACCGCCGAACTACGCGCCGCAGGTGAAATCCGAGCGGACCATGTACGACCTGCTCTACGACCTGTACGTGCAGGCCGGCTGGATGCAGGCGCCTGCGGAGATCTCGTTCGCCGACGATGTCTATCCGATCCTGCAGCGACTCTCGGGGCTGCAGTGGGTCAATCAGGGCTTCGCCACACTGTTCGGCCACAACGGCCGCTACGATTTCGAGAACGCGGCGTTCATCGCGCAGTTGTCGGCGCATGTGCCCACCGGACAATACGATCCCAACGCCGAGCTGCGGCGTCAGGTCTTCAACAGTTTCCGTCCGCCGAATCCGCCCGACGGCAATCAACTGCCCTGGCCATGGGTCTACGGCGATGCCATGGAAGTGCCGGCCGGCGACAGCCCGCGCCAGAACGCGAGCGTCAGCCAGACCCAGTACGACATCCTGCAGCGCTGGATGAGCGGCGACTTCCAGTCGGATTGGGATCCGGCCAAAGCACCGCCGGCCAGCATCGACAAAGTGCCGCTGGCGCAGCAGCCGGCGATGCTCGATCGCGCCGCACTGGAATTCTGCCTCGCCGATGCCTTCCATCCCGGCTGCGAAATGACCTGGCCGATGCGGCATCTGACGCTGTACCACAAGCCGTTCCGCATTCGCGTGCGGCCGGAGGGCGTGAAAGCGCCGAAGTACGGCAAAACCCTGGACCAGGCGACGGTGCTTTCGTCGAAAGGCCCATTGCATGCCCAATCCCCGGGCGATATCAACCGTTGGATGGGCCTGCCATGGCAGGCCGATACCGCGTTCTGCCGTGCCGGTTACGACACCGCCTACGATCCGTTCGCACCGACGTTCTGGCCGGCACGCGTGCCGAACCATGTGCTGACCGCCGACGATTACGCGATCGTCATCGATCCCACGCAGCCGATGGCACGACGCCTCGAAGCGTTCGCCAACCGCACCAGTTGGAACAAGCCGCTGCACGGCACGACCGCCGGGCAGATGGAACAGATGGTGCGGATCTACGGCTCGATGGGCCTGGTCGAAGTGCGTCCGGGCGTGGAAGGCGATGCCGCTTTTCCCGAAACGATGATGGCGGCGTCGTACGGCCCCGATGTGGATCCGGCGGATGCATCAAGCATGAGCGCAGCCGCGCAGGCCAAGCCGATGCTGAAAGCCGCGTTGACTGGCGAAGCGAATCTCAAGGCGCATCCCAAGTCGCGACCGCTGCCGCAGGCGGCCAACTTCGAGAGTCGGGAGGATGCGCAGCAGGCACCGTTGCCGGTCCGTCATCACCACAGACGCGACGACTGACACGTGGGCGCAAGTGTCTACGATGTCGCGATCGCAGGCGGCGGCCCGGCCGGGGCCGCCGCAGCGACCGTGCTCGCACGCGCCGGACTTCGCGTACTGCTGGCCGATGCCGGCAGTGCGCGGGGGCTGCAGAACGGCAAGTACAAGGTCGGCGAAGGTCTGCCGCCATCGGCACGCCATCTGTTGCGCGATCTCGGCGCGCTCGAACGCGTGCTCGCCGACGGCCACCGCGCCAGCCATGGCACGCTCGCGTTCTGGGGCGACGACGCACCGCGCGCCAACGACTTCATGTTCCAACTGCACGGTCATGGCCTGCAGCTGGACCGCTTGCGCTTCGACGCGGCACTGCTCGACCACGCACGCGCATCGGGCGCGGAGATCGTGCGCGATGCGAAACTGTCGCTGATCGCATCGGCTTCGAACGAGGGGCGCTACCACCTTCAGCTGCGCACGCGGGGTACGGAGGACGCCATCGAATGCCGATGGCTGATCGACGCCACCGGGCGACCGGCCACGCTTGCGCGCCAGCTCGGCGCCGAACGGATCGAATACGACCGGCTGCTCGCCTTCCACATGCGCCTGCGCAGCGACATGGATACCGATCGGGATGGCCGTACCTGGATCGAAGCCGTCGAGCACGGCTGGTGGTACAGCGTGCTGTTGCCCTCGCGCGAGCGCCTGGTTTCTTTCCTCTGCAATACGGATCTCGCCGACCGCCGCACCGTGCTCACGCGCGAAGGGTTGTGGAGCGTGCTGCAGGCCGCTCCGCGCATGCGCGCGCTGTGCGAAGAGCATGGCTACAGACCGTCGTCGCCCCCGCAAGGCGCGGACGCGTCGAGCCATCATCTCGATCGGCCCGTAGGCGTGCCTGAAGACGGGCAACGCTGGCTCGCCGTGGGCGATGCCGCGCTCGCCTTCGACCCGTTGTCATCGAAAGGCATCTCCAACGCGCTGTACACCGGTCTGCGTGCCGCGCAGGCGATCATCGAATGCGGGAAAGGCGATGCGGATGCGCTTTCGCGCTACGCGGATCATCTCCTCGATATCCATCGCGTCTATCGCGAACGGCTGGTCGCGTTCTACCGCATGGAACAGCGGTGGCCGGAATCGGGCTTCTGGGCGCAGCGCGCCGCCGATCCAGCGGATCTGGACCTCATCGCTACCGTGGAGGCCTGACAGGCCGTTGAAAAACCGTCAGACCCGACCTGCCGCCTCCAACGCCGCGAATTCGTCGTCCGCGAACAGCCTCGAGCGCACCAGGAAGCGCACACCCTCGCCGTTTTCCAGGGAAAACATGCCGCCGCGCCCTTCGACGACATCGATGATCAGCTGCGTGTGTTTCCAATACTCGAACTGCGGCCGGCTGATGTAGAACGACGCACCGCCGATTTCGCCCAGGCAGACATCGTTGTCGCCGACGATGAATTCGCCCTCCGGGAAGCACATCGGCGACGAACCGTCGCAGCAGCCCCCGGACTGGTGGAACATCAGCGCGCCGTGGCGCGCGCGCAGCTTGTCGATCAATTGCAGCGCACTCAACGTCGCCATCACCTGCAGCGGCGGATCGGGCATGTCGTGTCTCCAACGCCGCCGGGCACGAGGCCCGGCGGCGACATCGGATCAGAAGAAGCCCAGCGCCTTCGGCGAATAGCTCACCAGCAGGTTCTTGGTCTGCTGATAGTGGTCCAGCATCATCTTGTGGTTCTCGCGGCCGATACCGGATTGCTTGTATCCGCCGAACGCGGCGTGCGCCGGATACGCGTGATAGCAGTTCGTCCAAACGCGGCCGGCCTGGATGGCGCGGCCGACGCGATACAGGCGGCTGGCATCGCGGCTCCAGATGCCCGCACCCAGGCCGTACAGCGTGTCGTTGGCGATCTGCAGCGCTTCCTCTTCGGTCTTGAACGTGGTGACCGACACCACCGGCCCGAAGATTTCCTCCTGGAAGACGCGCATCCTGTTGTGGCCCTTGAACACCGTCGGCTTCACGTAATAGCCGCCGGCAAGGTCGCCGCCGAGCACGTTGCGCTCGCCGCCGATCAGCACTTCGGCGCCTTCCTGCCTGCCGATATCGATATAGCTGAGGATCTTCTCCAACTGTTCGCTGGATGCCTGCGCGCCGACCATGGTGCTCGGGTCGAGCGGATCGCCCTGCTTGATCGCGGCAATCCGCACGATCACCCGCTCCATGAACTTTTCGTAGATCGATTCGTGGATCAGCGCGCGCGACGGACAGGTGCAGACTTCGCCCTGGTTGAACGCGAACAGCACGAAGCCTTCCACCGCCTTGTCGAGGAAATCGTCGTCTTCGGCCATCACATCGGCGAAGAAGATGTTCGGCGACTTGCCGCCGAGTTCCAGCGTCACCGGAATCAGGTTCTGGCTGGCGTACTGCATGATCAGGCGGCCGGTGGTGGTTTCGCCGGTGAACGCGATCTTGGCGATGCGCGGGCTCGATGCCAGCGGCTTGCCGGCTTCCAGACCGAAACCGTTGACGACGTTGAGCACGCCCGGCGGCAGCAGGTCGCCGATGATTTCCATCAGCACCAGAATGCTGGCCGGCGTCTGTTCGGCCGGCTTGAGCACCACGCAGTTGCCCGCAGCCAATGCCGGCGCGAGCTTCCACGCCGCCATCAGCATCGGGAAGTTCCACGGGATGATCTGGCCGACCACGCCCAGCGGTTCGTGGAAGTGATAGGCGATGGTGTCGTGATCGATCTCGCTGAGGCTGCCTTCCTGCGCGCGGACCGCGCCGGCGAAATAGCGGAAGTGATCGGCCATCAGCGGCACGTCGGCATTCATCGTCTCGCGGATCGGCTTGCCGTTGTCCCAGGTTTCGGCGTGGGCCAGCACGTCGAGATTCTGTTCGATGCGGTCTGCGATCCGGTTGAGGATGTTCGCGCGTTCGGTGGTGGTGGTCTTGCCCCAGGCGTCCTTGGCGGCGTGCGCGGCGTCGAGCGCGGCTTCGATGTCGTCCTTGTTCGAGCGTGCGATGCGGGTGAAGACCTTGCCGGTGATCGGGGTGATGTTGTCGAAGTATTCGCCGCTGTGCGGCGCCACCCACTTGCCGCCGATGTAGTTGTCGTACTGCGGTTTGAAGATCGCGGTGTGGTCGTGACTGTTCGGTTTTGCGAGAGCGTTCATGGCGGACTCCGTGTGGACTGTGTCCTTACCAACTGCAAGTCCGGTGCCAATTCACGGTTGACGCATTGCAGCATGGACGGATTCCAGCATTGACGAGCACTTGCGACAATCGATGTTGCAATGCACAACATTCCCCGATTGCGCCGCGTCGCGGTTTGTGGTGTTTATTGCTACGGCCGTCGCAACGGCTGTCGCATTTTGCGACATGGAGGCACGATGTCCCGGATTCAAAGCAGCACGGATTTCTCGCAAGCGCGGCGCGCGTTCTTCGAGCGCGGCAATGTCGCGCCATCGGAAGTGCCTAAGACCATCCTGCAGTCGTGGCAGCGCTGCCGTCGCTTGGGCTTGCCCGCCGAAGGTTCGCCATCGATCGAACCGATTCCCGACGCGCGCCTGCGCGAGATGCGCGAACGCAACGAGCGGCTGTGGCGACTCGCCCGCGCGGAACTCGACAGCCTGTCCAGCGACGCCGATGCCAGCCGCAGCATCGTGGTGCTGACCGACGACACGGGATGGGTGCTCGACGCCGCCGGGCATCCGCAGTTCCTCGACAAGGCAGGACGCGTCGCACTGATGCCGGGCACCTGCTGGAACGAGGCGCAGGTCGGCACCAACGCCATCGGCACCGCGATCGTCGAACGCCGCGCAGTGGAAGTGCGCGGCAGCGAGCACTACCGCGCCACCCACGGCATCCTCACCTGCAACGCGACACCCATCCACGACCCGTACGGCCAGCTCGTCGGCGTGCTCGACATCACCGGCGACTCCCGCGCCCAGCATCTGCACGCGCTGGGACTGGTACGGATGGCGGTCGCGAATATCGAGCACCGCTATTTCGACGACGGCATCGACGACTGCGAACTGCTCCGCCTGCATCGCGATCCCACCCTGCTCGGCTCTGCGCGCGAAGGCCTGCTCGCCTTCCGCGCGGGCAAACTCGTCGCCGCGAATCAGGCCGGCCTGGCGCTGCTCGACCTGCAGCGCGACGATCTCGGCCATGCCACCTACGACGGATTGTTCGACGATGCGCTTTCGCTGCTGCGTCGCGATGGGGTGCTGCGCGATCGCTTCGGGCGTGCGCTGTTCGGGCGTATCGACGCAAGCGACACGGCGCGACGCATCGGCATACCCCCCGCACCGGCACGCAGCGCTCATGCCCACGGCACTGCCCGGCCGTCGATGCGCACCATCGATGCACCGCTCTTCGATGCCACCATCACCGCAGCGCTGGATCGCGCCTGCCGCGTACTCGATGCCGAATTGCCGGTACTGGTCGTTGGCGAAACCGGCACCGGCAAGGAGGTCTTCGCCCGCGAACTGCACCGCCGCTGCGCGCGGCACGGGCAGCCGTTCGTTGCGGTGAACTGCGCCGCGCTTCCGGAAGGCCTGATCGAAGCCGAACTCTTCGGTTACGAGGAAGGCGCCTTCACCGGCGCGCGCCGCCAGGGGAATCCGGGACTGCTGCGCCAGGCCAATGGCGGCGTGCTGTTCCTCGACGAAATCGGCGATATGCCGCTCGCGCTGCAACCCCGCCTGCTGCGTGTGCTGCAGGAACGCGAACTGTCGCCGCTGGGCGGCGGAAAACCGGTGAAACTCGATTTCGCCCTGATCTGCGCGACCCACTGCGATCTTGAAACCGCCATCGCCGAACGTCGCTTCCGCGCCGATCTCTACTATCGCGTCGCGCACCACATCGAACGGCTTGCGCCTCTACGCAATGCCGCGGATCGCGCGATGATCGTCGATGCGCTGTGGTCCGGGATCGCGCAGCACCGCTCGTTGACCAGCGAAGCTCAGCGCGCTCTTGCCGCGTACGCCTGGCCCGGCAACTGGCGCCAGCTCGTCGCGTGCCTGCGCACGCTCGTTGCGCTGCACGACGATGGCGCGAAAATCGGTATCGATGCCCTGCCCGGCTATTTGCAGACGCCAAGATCCGAGGCGATGGCATCATCGCCACCCGCCGGAGGCTTCGCGCAACTCGATGCCCTGGAAGAAACCGCGATGCGCGGAACGCTCGCCGCCTGCGACGGCAACGTCGCCCGTGCAGCACGATTGCTTGGCGTCAACCGCAGCACGCTGTACCGGCGGCTCGGCAAGCCGGAACGCACGCGCTGAACGCATGCTTCAGCGCATGGAAACCTTGCTTCTGGTTTCACTGGTGAGACTGCGCATATCGCCCAAACGTCTCACCAGCGTCTCTGTTCCGCTCGAGGTGATCGACAGTTTTTTGCCGATCCGCATGGAGGCGCGCAGCTTGACAGTCGCCTGCCTGCGATCGGGGGAAATCGAAACCGATTCGATCGTGTACTTGAATTCCGGCTCCACCCGGGTTTTTTCCACGAGCTTCTTCATCATCGTCATCGACTCGTCGACGGCTTTGCAGGCTTCCTGCCGTCCCATCTCGATCCGTTCCTCGCCGCGTGGCCCACGACTGACATCGACCATACGATACTTCAGGTCGTACATCGCGCACAGTTTCCTGGCATCGAAACGCCGCGTGGCATTGATGTTGTCCTGGTAATACTCGTAGACGAGAGCTTCGTCGATTTTCGACATTTTCGACCGCAGCATCTGTAGACCCAGGATCATTCCCAGGAATACGAACGCGATCACGACCATCTTCTTCATGACGAAATCCTTCCACCACCCCGTTCGCCGTTGCGTCGATCCTAACCGGACGAACGCTCGACTGGAAGCCCATCACGCCCACGCGATGGTTGCCGAGCCGCCCAAGTAGCTGCTGCGACAGGGGTTCTTGCGGCGAGTCAGCGCATGCTGGAGTTTCCCCATCTTCACTCGACTCCCGCCTGACGCCGATCGACGGTTGCATCGCGCGCCGGGCCCCGGAGATTGCGTAAACGAAACCCGGTATCGGGAAGATCATTGTGTATTCCATCTGTCGGCAAGCCTCGCCCCGCCGGATGGCGAGGCGAGGCTTGCGACATTCGGGCGGAAGCGCCTGCGCCCGGGGTGTTGTTGACTCGCTTCCCGACATTCAGCTCGTTGACGATCCGGCGCGGGACGGTGTCCGGACCGGGATACGGTTCAATCCTGCGACATGTAGAAGGCCATGGATGATCTTTTTCATGGAATGCTCGCGTTGTCATTTTCGAACGGAATTCAAGGAAATCCAGTCGAAACGCGCAGCCGTCAACAAAGGGAATACTGCCGAAGCGATGCTTTGATATCGAACCCGGATGCGCACCCGATCACTCCCACTCGATCGTCGCTGGCGGCTTCCCGGAAATATCGTAGACCACCCGCGAGATGCCCTTCAGCTCGTTGACGATCCGGCGCGAGACGGTGTCGAGAAAATCGTAGGGCAGATGCGCCCAGTGCGCGGTCATGAAATCGATGGTTTCGACCGCGCGCAGCGCGATCACCCATTCGTAGGCACGGGCATCGCCGACCACGCCCACCGACTTCACCGGCAGGAACACCGCGAACGCCTGCGAGGTCCTGTCGTACCAGTCGGCCTTGCGCAGTTCCTCGATGAAAATCGCGTCGGCCTGCGCCAGCAGTTCGGCGTATTCGCGCTTCACTTCGCCGAGGATGCGCACGCCCAGACCCGGGCCCGGGAACGGATGGCGATAGACCATCTCGCGCGGCAGGCCGAGTTCGACGCCGAGGCGGCGCACTTCGTCCTTGAACAGTTCACGCAGCGGTTCGACCAGGCCGAGCTTCATGTGCTCGGGCAGGCCGCCGACATTGTGATGGCTCTTGATCACATGCGCCTTGCCGGTCCTGCTGCCGGCGGACTCGATCACGTCGGGATAGATCGTGCCCTGCGCCAGCCACTTCGCATTGGCCAGTCGGTTCGATTCCTCGTCGAAGATCTCGATGAACAGACCGCCGATGATCTTGCGCTTGGCTTCCGGGTCGGCCACGCCAACCAGCGCATTGAAATAACGGTCGGCGGCATTCACGCGCACGACCTTCACACCCATGTGCTCTGCGAACATCGCCATCACCTGGTCGCCTTCCTTCCAGCGCAGCAGGCCGGTATCGACGAAGACGCAGGTCAGCTGTTCGCCGATCGCGCGATGTAGCAGCGCCGCGACCACTGAGGAATCGACGCCGCCGGACAGGCCGAGGATCACTTCGTCGCTGCCGACCTGCGCGCGCACGCGCGCGATCTGGTCGTCGATGATGTTCGCCGCCGTCCATAGCGCCTGACAGCCGCAGATGTCCAGCACGAAACGACGCAGCAGCGTCTCGCCCTGCTTGGTGTGGGTGACTTCGGGATGGAACTGCACGCCGTACCAGCGCCGCGCTTCGTCGGCCATCGCGATGATCGGCACGCTGTCGGTGCGGCCGGTGACGCTGAAACCATCGGGAATTTTCGTCACCCGATCACCGTGACTCATCCACACGTCGAGCCCTGCGCGGCCGAGGTGATCGGTCAGCGCCCCCAGCAGCCTGTCGTCGCCCAGCACTTCGACTTCGGCATAGCCGAATTCGCGGTGATGCCCGCCCTCGACGTGACCGCCGAGCTGCATCGCCATCGTCTGCATGCCGTAGCAGATCCCGAGGATCGGCAGGCCGCTGTCGAACACCTGCTGCGGCGCGCGCGGCGAGCCTGCCTCGGTCGTCGATTCCGGCCCGCCCGACAGGATGATGCCCTTCGGCGCGAATTTGGCGATGTCGGCCGGATCGTGGTCCCACGCCCAGATTTCGCAGTAGACGCCGATTTCGCGGATGCGCCGCGCGATCAGCTGCGTGTATTGCGCGCCGAAATCGAGGATCAGGATGCGGTGAGCGTGGATGTCGTCGCTGTGGATGTCGGCGTGAGTGCTGGTCATGTCTTCGGCAGTCGGAATGGGGAGCGGCGATGCCGTCCATGGCGGCACATCATCGGCATTCGGAGAGTCCAGCCCGGCCATCCATGGCCGCGCGTTCGGCAGGCCGCGCGGCAGTGCCGCGCAAGCGACCTGCCTCACCCCATCCGGTAATTCGGCGGCTCTTTCGTGATCTGTACATCGTGCACATGGCTTTCGCGCTGCCCTGCCCCGGTCACCTTCACGAACACCGGCTTCTTGCGCATCTCTTCGATGGTCGCGCTGCCGACATAGCCCATCGTCGCGCGCAGACCGCCAGCGAGCTGATGCACCACGTTCGCGAGCGGGCCGCGATACGGCACGCGGCCTTCGATGCCTTCGGGCACGAGTTTGTCTGCGTCGCTGGCGTCCTGGAAATAGCGGTCTTTCGAGCCCTTTTCCATCGCACCCAGCGAGCCCATGCCGCGATAGCTCTTGTAGCTGCGGCCCTGGAACAGTTCGGTTTCGCCCGGCGCTTCCTCGGTGCCGGCGAACAGGCCGCCGATCATCACCGTGGATGCGCCGGCGACGATCGCCTTGCCGATATCGCCCGAATAGCGGATGCCGCCGTCGGCGATCAGCGGGATGCGATCCTGCAATGCTTCGGCGACCATCGACACGGCGGTGATCTGCGGCACGCCCACGCCCGCAACGATCCGCGTGGTGCAGATCGAACCCGGGCCGACGCCGACCTTCACCGCATCCGCACCGGCATCCTCCAAAGCGCGCGCCGCATCGCCGGTGACGATGTTGCCGCCGATCACCTGCAGCTGCGGATAAGCCTTCTTCGCCCAGTTCACGCGGTCGATCACGCCCTGCGAATGACCGTGCGCGGTGTCGACGATGATCACGTCCACGCCGGCTGCGGCCAGCGCTTCGATGCGCGCTTCGGTATCGCCGCCGACGCCAACCGCCGCACCGACCAGCAGGCGCTCGCTGCCGTCGTAGGCCGCGTTCGGGTTGTCGCGCTTCTTCTGGATGTCCTTCACCGTGATCAGGCCGCGCAGCTCGAATGCGTCGTTGACCACCAGGACCTTCTCGATCCGGTGCTTGTGCAGCAGGGACAGCACTTCCTCGTCGCTGGCGCCTTCGCGCACGGTGATCAGGCGATCCTTCTTGGTCATGATGTGGTGGACCGGATCGTCGAGCTTGGTCTCGAAGCGCATGTCGCGCCCGGTGACGATGCCGACCAGCCGGCCGCCGTCGACCACCGGCACGCCGGAAATATTCCGCGCCCACGTCAGCTTCAGCACTTCGCCGATGGTGGTGTCGGGGCTGACCGTGAACGGTTCCTTGATGACCCCGGCCTCGAATTTCTTGACCTTGGCGACCTGCGCGGCCTGCTGTTCCAGGCTCAGGTTCTTGTGGACGATACCGATGCCGCCGAGCTGCGCCATCGCCACCGCCAGACGCGCTTCGGTCACGGTATCCATCGCCGCCGAAACGATCGGCAGGTTCAGGTGCAGATTGCGGGTGAGCCGCGTGGCGAGGGAAACGTCCTTGGGCAGGACGGTCGAGTGCGCGGGGACGAGCGAAACGTCGTCGTAGGTGAGCGCTTCAGCCTGGATGCGGAGCATGGCCGGTCCGGTGGGAATGAAGCGCGTCATTGTACTTCGTATGGGGTGCGCCTTGGCGCCCCGGACACCGCAAATAGGGTGCGCCTTGGCGCACCACGCTGCGGGCGCTGAAAAAAACCGGTGCGCAAGGCGCACCCTATGGGGCGATTTCGGCCGCCTCGGCGGCTTCGAGCGTGTTCTGCATCAGCGTGGCCACGGTCATCGGCCCCACGCCACCGGGGACCGGGGTGATCCAACTGGCGTGGGCAGCGGCTGCATCGAACTGCACGTCGCCGACCAGGCGGCCGTCTTCGAGGCGGTTGATGCCGACGTCGATCACCACCGCGCCGGGCTTCACCCAGTTGCCGGGGATCAGGCCCGGACGGCCGACCGCGACCACGAGGATGTCGGCCTCGCCCACGTGCCTGCGCAGCACATCCGCCGGGGTGAACTTGTGGCAGCTGGTCACGGTGCAGCCGGCGATCAGCAATTCCAGCGCCATCGGCCGGCCGACATGGTTGCTCACGCCGACGATGGTGGCGCTCTGCCCGCGCACCGCTCGGTCGGTGTAGGCCAGCAGCGTGGTGATGCCGCGCGGGGTGCATGGCCGCAGGCCGAACTGGCGCAGGGCCAGATGGCCGACGTTCTCGGGATGGAAACCGTCCACGTCCTTGCGCGGGTCGATGCGGTGGATCAGCCGGGTCGCGTCGGGAATGCCCGGCAGCGGCAGCTGCACCAGGATGCCGTGCACCGCCGGATCGGCGTTGAGACGGTCGATCAATGCCAGCAGGTCGGCCTCGGACGTCCCGGCAGGCAGGTCGTAATCGAAGGCGCGGATACCGACCTTCTGCGCCGCGCGGCGCTTGTTGCGCACGTAGGACTGCGACGCGGGGTCGCCGCCGACCAGCACCACCGCCAGCCCGGGGCGCAGATTGCCGGCCGCAACCCGCACATCGACCAGCGCTTTGAGGTCGTCGAGCAGCCGATCGGCGATACGTTTGCCGTCGAGGATCTTTGCGGTCATGAAGTTCGATCAGGATGACAGGACATCCTATTATCTCCGATGTCCCCACCGATAAGCCCGCCATGGACCCGCAGACCGTCACCGAACTCGAAGCCGCCGCCTTCCGCCGTCTGCGCGACCACTTGATGAACGCACGCCGCGATGTGCAGAACATCGACCTGATGATCCTCGCCGGCTTCTGCCGCAACTGCCTCGCGGACTGGTATCGCGAGGCTGCGAACGAGCGCGGCATCGAACTGGACAAGGACGCCGCCCGCGAAGCGGTCTACGGCATGCCCTTCGGCGAATGGAAGGCGAAATACCAGAAGGACGCGACGCCTGGACAACTGGCCGCTTTCGAGTCCGCACAGAAAGCGCAGGCACGTTGATGCGCAGGTCGGCGCATTGCCCCGTCGCGTATCGAAATCACGATGCGATGCAGTCATAATCCAGTGAGCTCCAACACCACACATTGGTACAGCCCTACCCGCAAAGGACGCGCGTATGTCTTACTTTTCGCATTTCACGGAATGCCAGCGTCTGGATACCGATCCGGACATCCGCGAGCACAAAGGCATCGTCTTGGCGGAAGGGCGACATAGTTGGTACAACGGTTACTACCACAAGGAACCGTTCCAGAAGCGGGTCAGGTATTCGTTCCCCGAACTCGACACGGTGAACGATCTTCCGGTCGACCGGCTGCACATCGGCAATTTCTGCCAGTTCGCATCCGGCACGACGTTCATGCTGGGCGGCAACCATGGCCACAGCATGGAAGCATTGACGCCGCACTCCTTCAACTTCCTGCCCAGCCCCGAATTCCTGTGGGCACCGACAGGCGACATCGTCATCGGCCATGACGTCTGGGTGGGCTATGAATCGATGATCATGTCCGGCGCCCGTATCGGCAACGGCGCCATCATCGGCGCGCGTGCAACCGTGACCAAGGACGTCCCACCGTATGCCATCGTCGTCGGCGCGAACCAGGTCGCCGGATATCGTTTCGACGAAACCGGCCGCGATCTGATGGAACGCATCGCATGGTGGCATTGGGACGAGGACCGCCTCAACGATGCCATGCCGCTGATCCAGGGCAAAGACCTGATGGCGCTCGCACGCTACGCAGGCCTGGCGATAGACTGAACAGCACGCACGCGTTTCGCGGGCATCTAGGAGAAGCGGATTGCGTTTGTTCCTGTGGATATTCGTCGCATCGACCACGCTTGCATATGCTGGCGCATGCTGGTTCCTGCACGCCAGGCAGCGGCAGATGATCTATTACGGTTGGACCACGACCATCGATGCGGCCGGCACCGATTTCGAACTGAAACGTCCCGACGCGACGCTACGGGGCTGGGTGTTGAACCGCGACCAGGCCGATCCGATCCTCTACTTCGGCGGCAATACCGAACGTATCGAAGCGAACCGCGAAGATTTCGTGCGCATGTTTCCCGGCCGCAGCGTCTATCTGGTCGCATATCGCGGCTACGGCGCCAGCACCGGCGAACCCAGCGAAGCCGCGCTGGTGCCCGATGCGCTCGCCGTCTTCGATGAAGTGCGGCGGCGGCATCCCGGCCAGAGGATCGCGGTGATCGGCCGCAGTCTCGGCAGCGGCATCGCCAGTCAGGTCGCTGGTCAGCGGCCGGTGGAGCGGCTGGCGCTGATCACGCCGTTCGACAGCATGATCGGCGCCGCAAAGGCGCACTATCCGATTTTCCCGGTGGGCTGGCTGCTGGACGAACGCTACGAATCGGCGAAAGCGCTGCGCACGTTCAATCGGCCGGTGCTGATCGTGCATGGCGGACGCGACGATATCGTCCCCGAGATCTGCACGAAACGCTTGATCGCCGCGCTGGCGATATCGCCGGAGGTCGTGCGCATCGATACCGCCGATCACAACGATATTTCGCTCCACGCGGCATTCGGCGAAGCCCTGTCGGCATTCATGTCGCGATGAGCGTCCGAAAAGCGAACGGATTCTATCTGTTCAATTTCAGCAGAGCCGCCCAGTCCTGACGATTGAAGTTGTGATCCTTTTCGTCCCCGATCTCGAACACCCGCGCATCGTCACCCTCCTTTTCCATCGGCAAAGACAGCAGCCCCCGCGCGTTGAGATTCAGTTTCCGCATCGTCACGCCATGAATGACATTGCCGCCGATCGCATAGAGCTTGCTGTCGCCGTCGATATCCACGCCGACCACGATGTCGCAATGCGAATCGAGCGGCTTGGCCGAGCCGCCGAGATATGCGAGCAATCCCCGGTAGCCGTAGACCCGGTTCTTTTCGCGCAGGTAACAGACCAGATCGCCCACTGACGGCTTTTCGGTGGCGGGATCGACCAGCCGATACGGTCCTTCGAGCGGGCGTCGCGCGGCGTCCCGGATGTAATAGTAATGCGACGAAGAAACGAGGAAATCCGATATTTCTGCGCTCTTCATGACATGCGAGACGAACACCGCCGACCATGGCACATCGATCAGGAAGGCGCGACAGGCGGCTTTTGCGGCCCAGTCCTGCGCGTCGCCGACGCAATCGGATGCACCATTTCTTCTCGCTTGCCCGCCCTGTTCGATCTGGGTCTTCTCCCAGCGAACGTTGTTGTCGAGCAGACCCGACGCCTTCCAGTAGTGCGCGACCCGACGCCACGCCGGCGTCTGTCCGTCGCCGAGCGTTTCCTTCTCGCCTTCCATGGCCGCGAGCCTGACGATGCGCCCCTGGGCATTGATGAACGGTCTGCGCCAGAGCGCGTGTTCATCGCATGCGATCTGCGCGATACGCACGGCAGATGCCGATGCCGCCATCTCGCGCGCGGGGAATTCGCAGACTTTAGCCGCTTCGACGCGGTGACACGCCATCGCCGATGCCGCCAGCACCAGGATCCGATACATCGCAAGTCGACTCATCGTTCGCTCCGCTCGTTTTTTCCGCCGCGCATATCGGCTGCTGCACGCTGCGGCACGACTATCCGCCGGCACAGAAGGCAGCGTAGTCGACATAACCCGGGAACGGCGTCCCGGGTGCGCAGATCGCACACCCCGGATCCGCCTGCAGACGCGTTTCGCGGAAGCGCATCGACAGCGCATCGAATTGCAGCAAGCGCCCGATCAGCGGATCGCCGATGTCCAGGATCAGCTTGATGGCTTCCGTTGCCTGGATCAGGCCGATCACGCCCGGCAGCACGCCGAGCACACCGGCTTCGGCGCAGTTCGGCGCGGCCTCCGGTGGCGGCGGCTCGGGGAACAGACAGCGATAGCACGGTGCGGTACCTCGACGGCGGCCGGCGTCGAACACGCTGGCCTGGCCTTCGAAACGATGCACCGCACCGTAGACCAGCGGCTTGCCGAGTTTCACGCAGGCATCGTTGAGCAGATAGCGTGCCGGAAAATTGTCGGCACCGTCGACCACGATATCGACGCCATCGAGCAGGCGTTCGACGTTCGCGCTGTTCACGCGCTCGGCGATCGTCTCGATGCGGGTGCGCGGATTCAGCGCCGACAGCGCGATCGCGGCGGAGTCGACCTTCGCGGTGCCGATGCGCGCGTCGGCATGCAGGATCTGCCGCTGCAGGTTGCTGCGGTCGACCACGTCGTCGTCTGCGATGCGCAGCATGCCGACGCCTGCAGCTGCGAGGTAATACGCGGCCGGTGAACCGAGCCCGCCGGCACCGACCAGCAGCACGCGCGCCGCCTCGAGTTTTCGCTGTCCTTCCAGTCCGACCTGCGGCAGGCGCAGGTGGCGCGAGTAGCGCTCGGCGAAATCCGCATCGACGTCATCCGCATCGATGCCGCCGACAGGTTTCACGATCGGCAAGGATTCCGCGATCCAGCGCTGCGTACCGCCAGCGACCGACGCGACGTTCGCGTAGCCCTGTGCGGCCAACGCTTCGGCGGTGCGCAGCGAGCGTATCCCGCTCTGGCAGATCAGCAGCACTTCGACGGCCTTCTCCGGCAAATGTTCCGCTGCGGCTGCGATCAGTTCGCCCATCGCGATGCCGTGCGCGCCATCGGCCATGCCCAGCGCGCGCTCGTGCGACTCGCGAACGTCGATCAGCACAGCGCCGCGGCGTTGGCGATCGAGGGCTTCCGACGGGGTGATATCAAAAATAGTCATGGGTTCGCGAAGTGTAATGCGGTCGACGCGAGTGCAGAGAAATGCCCGCTTTTTTCTCGATGCCGGACGCAATCAAGCAGGTCCTTCGCTGCGCTCGGGATGACAGGAAGGGTTTTCAATACGGCAGCACATCCACCGCACTCCCCGCCTCCAGCCTCTGCTCGCCTTCAGCCAGCACGATCAACGCATCGCTGTCGGCGGCGGCACGCATGCGATGCGAGCCGTCGGCGGGGTTGGGCTGTACGTGCAGTCGGCCTTCATCGTCGCAAGACAGACGGCCACGGAGGAATTCGAGGCGATCGTGCGTCTTCCGCCACGCCGTGTCGAGCCGTGCGCGCAAGCGCGGTCGTGGTTCGACTCGCCCCTGCAGGCCATCGAGCAGCGCACGGCCGAGGGTGAGATACGTCGCCAGGACCGACACGGGATTGCCCGGCAGGCACAGGAACTGCGCGTCACCGAGACGGCCGCCATCGGCGAACAGCACCGGCATGCCGGGTTTCATCCGCACCTTCCAGAAATGCACGATGCCTTCGGCCTGCAGCAATTCCGGGAGGTGATCCTTCTCGCCTGCGGACACGCCGCCGCAGGTGATCACCACATCGAAGGCATGCCCGGCATGGCGCAGACCCGCATCGATCGCGGCGGGATCATCGATCAGATTCGGCCACGCGACGGGCTCGAAGCCGTCGGCGCGCAGCAGGCCCATCAACAGTTCGCGATTGCTGTTGTACAGCTCGCCCGGCCGCAGCGGCAATCCGGGTTCGACCAGTTCATCGCCCGTGGTGAACACCGCGACCGTCGGCCGACGCGCGACTTCGAGGCGATCCATGCCCTGCCCTGCGGCCAAGGCGATCCGGCTCGGCGTGAGCATCTGTCCTGCAGCCAGCAAGGCATCCCCGACCTGCACATCCTCGCCTGCGCGGCGGACATGCTGGCCCGGTCGCGGGTTCAGCAGCATGCGCACGATGTCGCCATCGAGCCGGGTGTTCTCTTTCATCACGACGGTGTCGGCAGCAACGGGCAATGGCGCGCCGGTCGTGATACGCACGCATTCGCCGACGCCGACCGTCAGCGCCTGCGCCCGGCCTGCGAACTGCTCGCCGACCAGCGTCAGCGCCGACTCGCCTTCCGCATCGAGATCGGCATGGCGCAGCGCGAAACCATCCATCGCCGAATTGTCGAAACCCGGTTGCGGCAACCGCGCGGTCAACGGCTGCGCGAGCACCCGCCCGTGCGCCTTCGCAAGCGCGACACGCTCTGCGGGCATGCGTCGGCGTGCGGCGACTTCGCCGATGATGCGACGCGCCTCGTCGAAACCGATGCGGGTGGGAAAGCTCATGTCGATGGGATGTCCGTCGCGATGCCGGCGTTGTGGAGATCGTCCGGGGTGTTGAGATTACCGAATCGGAAGCCGGAGAAAACCACCCGGGTCATCTTCAATCGCGACTGCAGCGCATGGATGGCGCAATCGTTGGCCACGAGGGCTTCTTTGCAGGCGACGAGCAGTGCGTCGCAACGCCACAGCGCCACCAGCGGCTGCGCGCCATCGTCGTCGACCGCGAACGCGCCGTCTTCGCCACGCTGGCTCGCGAGCGTGCGCAAGAGACAATCGTTGGTCCCGATCAAGTCCACCGGCAGCGTGAACAACCAAGGGGTCGTACAGGCCGCCGCGAGCGTGTCGAGCGCACCGAGCGGGCCTGCGTCGGGTGTGCGGTCGGGGAGCGCAGCCAGACCATGCGCAGCGTAGCGGTCGAGATCGCGATTCGCCGATACCAGCAACGCGGCGGCCTCACCGGAAAACCGGCGTTGCCAGCGCAGGACCTGCGGCATGCCGTCGCGTTCGAGCCATGCCTTGTCGATACCGCCCAGACGCGAGGCCTTGCCGCCTGCGAGCAGACCGAGGGTGATGTCGCCGGGGGAGATGGGAGCTTTCACTTCGCGCGGGGAGCTGGCTTTCGACAGCCGGATGGAGGATCAGTCCGCTCTATTTGTTCTTCTTCACATGCCGCATCAGGCGACGACGTTTGGCTTGCTGGCCTTCGGTCAGGACGTTCTTCTTGTCCTTGTACGGATTCTCGCCTTCCTTGAACACGAAACGCACCGGGGTACCGACCAGTTTGAAACGTTTGCGGAAGAAGTTTTCCAGATAGCGCCGATAGCTCTCCGGCAAACTGCGCAAGCGCGAGCCGTGGACGACGAAGGTCGGCGGCATGTCGCCGCCCGGATGCGCGAAACGCATTTTCGACACGTGGCCGCGAACCGTCGGCGGCGGATTGGTTTCGTAGGCGACTTCCATCGCCACCGTGACTTCCGAGGTGCTGAACTGGCGCGTGGCCGAATGATGCGCGCGATGGATCGCCGCGAACAGTTCGCGCAGGCCGGAGCCGTGCTTGGCGCTGATATGCACCGCCTCGGCCCAGTTCACGAACGACAGCTTGCGCGACAGCAGGCCTTCGGTCTGTTCGCGCTGGTAGGTGCTCAGGCCATCCCACTTGTTGACCGCGACGACCAGCGCACGACCGGCATCGAGCACCGCGCCGAGCACGCTGGCGTCCTGATCGGTCACGCCTTCGGTGGCGTCGAGCATGATCACCGCGACCTGGCAGTGCTCGATGGCCTGCAGGGTTTTCACGATCGAGAATTTTTCGACCGCTTCCTCCACCCTCGCCTTGCGCCGGATCCCGGCGGTGTCGATGAGCCGGTATTTGCGGCCATCGCGCTCCAGATCGACGGCGATCGAGTCACGGGTGGTGCCCGGCACTTCGGACGCGATCATCCGCTCTTCGCCGAGCATGCGATTCACCAGCGTCGACTTGCCGACATTGGGGCGACCGACGAAGGCGATACGCACGCGCTCGGGATCGTTGTCCAGGATTGCGGAGTCGCCCTCGGCGGGCAGACGCGCCATCACATCGTCGAGCAGATGATCGATGCCGTGCCGGTGCGCGGACGAGATCGCGAGCACATCGGCGATGCCGTAGCGCGAGAATTCGGCCAGCGCGGCGCGGGCGTCGATGCCATCGGTCTTGTTGACGACCAGCACCACCGGGCGTGCGGTCTTGCGCAGCCAGCGCAGGATTTCGTCGTCCAGCGACGACGGGCCTTCGCGGCCATCGACGATGAACAAGACGAGATCGGCTTCCTCTGCTGCGGCGCGCGATTGCCGCGCGGTCGCACCAGCCAGGCCGGCGTTTTCCAGATGCGTGCTTTCGCCGGCGATGCCGCCGGTGTCGACGATCGCGAACGGCCGGTCTTCGACGAGACGGCAGACGCCGTAATTGCGGTCACGGGTCACGCCCGGCTCGTCGTGGACGAGCGCGTCGCGGGTGCGGGTCAACGCGTTGAAGAGCGTCGATTTACCGACATTGGGACGGCCTACGAGGGCAACCAGCGGCAGCATGGGATCGGATCGAAGTCGAGGAGGTTTGGATAGGGAAGCATGAAACAGGCGGCCCCGGGCAGTGAGACTACCCGGGGCCGCTGGAGAATGTCATCCGGGCCGGTTATTGCAGCCGATAGGCACCGAGATCGCCGGATGCGGTCTGTACGATCAGCACGCCATCGACCACGACCGGCGCAGCGCGCACGGGGTCGCGACCGACGCGGACGCGGGCACCGAAATCGCCGTTGTCCAGCCGCAGCCAGTGCAGATAGCCGTCGTAATCGCCGACAACCGCGAAATCGCCCTGCACCGCAGCGCCGGACAGCATGCGTCGGGCCAGACCGGCCTGCTGCCACATCGCCGAGCCGCCATTCTTGTCGAGCGCCCAGACCACACCCGCCGGATCGGCAACGATCACGCGATCGCTGGCGACGCCGACGCGACCCGCGCCGCCGTGATCCTGCGACCAGAGCGGACGGCCGCTGGGCGCATCGATCGCGAGCGTCTGCTTCTTGTAACTGGTGGCGAAGAGCGTGGCGCCATCGAGCGCCGGCGAGCCGTCGACGTCGGCCATGCGGTCGAGTTCGGTGCGGCCGTCGGGCAGACCGATCGCCTGATCCCACAGCGGACGACCATCGACGATGGACAGTGCAGCCAGCGTGCCGTCATCGTTGCCGACGAACACGAAGCCCGGACCGAGGACGGGCGCGTCATTGCCGCGGACGGTCAGCGACGGGAGATCGTGGTTCCAGAACCAGCGGCGCTGGCCGTTGGCTGCGTCGAACGCGGTGATGCGACCATCGTTCGAGCGCACCAGCACCGTGCTCTGGCCGATGGTCGGCGCGGCGATGATTTCGCTGTTGACCTTCGCGGTCCATTTCTCGGTGCCGGTCGCGGCATCCAGCGCGATCACATCGCCATCCAGCGTACCGACCACGACCAGACCTTCACCTGCCCCGGGACCGCCGGAGACGGACAACTTGGTCTTGTACTGCCATACGCTGGCGCCGGTCTGCAGGTCGAAAGCGCGGACACCGCCCTCGATGGCTGCCGCGTAGACACGACCATCGGCGACGGTGGGTGCCTGGACAACGCCGATGCGCGGTTCGCCGCTGCCAGCCTTTGCCGTCCACAAGCGCGAGACGGTGGTGGACGGCGTGAATTCGGTCAGCTCGGCAGGCTTGCTGGCGGCTTTCTTGGATTTGTCGCCGATCTCGAACCAGCCCTTGACGGTACTGCAACCGGACAGCGCGACCACGACGGTCAGGAAGGCGACGCGGAACATGACGCGTCCGCGCGAAATCGAATGGGGGTTCATCGTGTTCGGCTTGCTCAATGTGACGTGCTCAAGAGGCGGATTCGGGTTTGGGCGGCGTGCCGCCGGCCTGCGTCAGTTTCAGTTCGACGAGTCGGCGCTGCGGCGCCGCGACATCCAGCAAGGCCAGCGCCTTGGTGTAGGCATCGCGAGCCTGGTCCTTGCGGCCGAGCGCGAACAGCGCATCGCCGCGAACTTCCTGGGCGACGGCATCGTCCAGGCCAGTCAGCAATTTCAGTGCTTCTTCGTTCTTACCGGCATCCATCAGCAGCCGGGCGAGACGCTGCGAAACCACCGGTGCGATCACGGTGTCGTCGATCTTGATCGATCGCAGCGTGGCGATGGCGGCATCGCGCTGCCCGCCGTCGACCTGCGCCTTGGCCAGATCAAGCGCCGCAAGCGCGGCGAACGGGGTTTCCTTGAGGGCACCGGCCTTGGCCTGGGCTTCCTTGAGATTGCCGGATCTGATCTGCTCGACAACGATCTGGTAGTCGTTGCTGGCCTTCGTGCGCTTGGCATTGACCTGATCCTGCCACCAGAACCAGCCGTAGATCGCGGCCAATCCAAGGGCAACACCACCGATGAGGCCGGCGGCATTCTGGCGCAGCCAAGTGCGTACGCGTTCGCTTTGTTCGTGTTCGTCGAGGAGATCGTCGATCGCCATGGGTCGGTATCGTGTCTGTTGAGTGCGGCGGTGTCTGTGGAGGGTTTGGCGGAAACGCATCGCGCCGCGATATCGCCGCGACGTTGTAGCAAGCGGCGCCTGAATCCCGGCCGTCGGAACCGGCCATCGTCGGAAATGGCCGCCGTGCATGGAGAAGCATCGGCACTGCGACGGGATTGGTGGCGTGACGCGATGTTTCCTGATCGCTCCGACACGGATGGCAGGTGCGGGAAGCCCGGACTGTGCCGGGCCCCCTCAGCGATCGACCGGCTGGAGTGAGCCGTCAGAGGATACCGTAAAGCGCAGCACATTCGCTCGGATGTAAGGCGTCAGGTCGATCGCTTGACCGCGATACTGCATGGAGACGGCTTGGGCGTTGCCGAGGACCGCCTTGCCGACCTGCCCGGGTTTGAACACGCGCTGCTGTCCGGGCTGGACCAGTGTCTGCTCGATCACGGTGCCGTCCGGCGCGCTGACGCGGACCCAGCTTTCGCCACTGAAGGTGACCGACAGATCCGCGTTCGACACGGCGCGTTGCGGCATCGGCGGCGTGATCGAAGCGACCAGAGGTGCCGCCCGAGCAGCCGATGCGGTATCGACTTGCTGCGGTGTGGTCGCGCTCGGTGACATCCCCTGCTGCGGCAACGAAAGCGGCGCATCGGCATCGAGCGACACCGTGTCGACGGCGCTGTCGAGGTGCGAACGGGTCGCCAGCCACACCGGCACTGCGATCGCCGCGGTCAGGACCACATACACCAGACGCATCTTGGTCTGCTCGGCGACCAGATGCATTCTGGGCGTGTAGGTCTGCGGGACCAGTTCGGCCGGGGCATCGATCGGCATCGAGAGACTTTCGACAATCGCGTCCGCGGGAAGCCCCAGCAAGCGCGCGTAGCTGCGCAACTGTCCCCGGATGAAGACTGGCGCGCCGATACGGGCCCAGTCCTCGCGTTCGAGGGCTTCGATGGCGTAGGTCGGCATTTTCAGCTGCGACCCGACCTCGGATGGCGTCAGGCCGGCACGGATGCGGGTCTGGCGAAGACGTTCACCGATGCCACGAGCGCTCTCGGGCATGCCGGTCTCGGAGGATGTCATTGCGTGCTGCTCCCCAAAGCAAAGCGTCCTGCTGGTGCGAATACGACGCCCACCGAGGCGTCGGATCGGTGGATGAGGAGCAGCCGGTCATGCAGCGGCATGGACTGTCCCCGGTTCGTTGCCGCCCGCGCCGCGCCCCCCGCGCGATTCGAGCGTCTTGTTGAATTCGGCTTGGCGCCGGGTGCGATCGGCGACCTGCCCTTTCAGCTGGCCGCACGCCGCATCGATGTCGTCGCCGCGGGTGCGGCGGACCGGCGCGATCATGCCTGCGTCGTTGAGCTGTTTCTGGAACGCGCGGATCGCAGTCTCGTCCGGGCGCTCGAAACGCGTGCCGGGGAACGGATTGAACGGGATCAGGTTGACCTTCGCCGCGTCCTTCATCTGCACCGCGTTGTCGAACGCGCGCAGCAGGCGTACCAGTTCGCGCGCCTGCTGCGGCTGATCGTTGACGCCCTTCATCAGCGTGTACTCGAACGTGATCGAGGTGCCTTTCTTGCGCAGCGCGTAGCGCACGCAGGCGTCCATCAGTTCTTCGATCGGATATTTCCTGTTGAGCGGCACCAGTTGGCTGCGCAGTTCATTGTTCGGCGCATGCAACGACACCGCGAGCGACACGTCGCTTTCCACCGCGAGGCGATCGATCATCGGCACCACGCCGGCCGTCGACAGGGTCACGCGCTTGTTGGCTAGGCCATAGCCCAGATCGTCGCGCATCACGCTCATGGCGCGCACGACGTTGTCGAAATTGAGCATCGGCTCGCCCATGCCCATCATCACGACATTGGTGAGCTTGCGCTGTTTGTGCGGAACGTTGCCGAGGTGGCGAGCGGCCACCCAGACCTGGCCGATGATTTCGGCGGTCGACAGATTGCGGTTGAAGCCCTGGGTCGCGGTGGAGCAGAACTGGCAGTTCAGACCGCAGCCGACCTGCGAGGACACGCACAGCGTGCCGCGGCCCTTGTCGGGAATGTAAACGGTTTCGATCGCATTCTTGCCGTCCATGCCGAGCAGCCACTTGTGGGTGCCGTCTTCGGAAGGCTTGTCGAGCTGGACCAGCGGCACGCGCACTTCAGCGTGCGCTTCGAGCTTGGCGCGGAGCGCTTTGCCGAGATCGGTCATCTCGACGAAGTCGGTGACATGCCGGTGATGGATCCACTTCATCACCTGGTGCGCGCGGTAGCGCTTCTCGCCGAGCGTGTCGGCGAAGAAGCACTCCAGACCTTCGCGATCAAGGTCGAGCAGATTCTGCTTTTGCGCGACCTCGTTCATGGCATCAACGCGGGCACAGTTCCGTCGCCGCGAAGAAATACGCGGTTTCGATCGCTGCGTTTTCCAACGAATCCGAACCGTGCACGGCGTTCGCGTCGATCGAGGAAGCGAAGTCGGCGCGGATCGTGCCTGCGGCGGCTTCCTTCGGATTGGTGGCGCCCATCAGCTCGCGATTCTTGAGCACGGCGTTCTCGCCTTCCAGTACCTGGATCATCACCGGGCCCGAGGTCATGAATTCGACCAGCGCGTTGAAGAACGGGCGTTCGCGATGCACGGCGTAGAAGCCTTCGGCTTCCTTGCGCGAGAGATGCTTCATCTTCGCGGCGACGACCGTGAGACCGGCCTGCTCGAAACGCGAATAGATTTGACCGATGACGTTCTTGGCGACGGCATCGGGTTTGATGATCGAAATGGTGCGCTCCAGCGCCATGAGAAAAGTCTCCGGGGAGTAGTCGGCTGCAGTCGAGCGGCCGAAAGATAACATGAAGGGGAAGGAAAAACCCGCGTGTGGACGCGGGTTTAGCCGATTAGGCTGCAGAGGATTCTAACCCGGCGCGTGGTCTCCTTGCACCTTTGTCGACGGTCACGTTTTGCAGCCCGGCCCGGTTCGGTGTAGGCTCAAACAAGCGTTTGATTCAGCCAGTCGCCGCGAATCGCCTTTCGATGCCCTTCCCCGGACCCGGACCGATCCATGAGCAAAGCCCAGTTCTCGACCAAGGAAAGGATCCTCGACGCTGCGGAGACCCTCTTCGCCCAATACGGGTTCGGCGGCACATCGCTCCGCCAGGTCACCAGCCAGGCCGACGTCAACATCGCAGCGGTCAACTACCACTTCGGCAGCAAGGAAAATCTCGTCAACGAGGTCTTCCGCCGACGCATGGACGAAATGAGTGCGCAGCGCCTGTCGCAATTGCAGTCGGCCGTCGCGGCGGATCCGGCGGACCTCGACGCGATACTCGCCGCTTTCGTCGAACCGGCATTGGCGATGGCGCAGGACCGCCACGGCGGCGGCGCTTTCATCCGCGTGATCGCCCGCGCCTACGCCGAGAAGAACGACGGCCTGCGCCGGTTCCTGTCGGAACAGTACGGGCACGTGCTGCGCGAGTTCGCCAAGGCCATTTCCGGCTGCATGCCCGGCCTGAGCAAGGAAGAGTTGTACTGGCGACTCGACTTCCTGGCCGGGTCCCTGACCTACGCCATGGCCGACTTCGGCATGATCAAACGCCCGAGCGGCGTCGCCGAAACCGCGCATCGCCAGCGCGCCGCACAGGAACTGATCCGCTTCGCTTCGGCAGGTTTCAAGGCCGGCAAGATCAACTGACGGGCACATCATTCGTCCAGCTTTATTTCATTAAAAACCCAAACGTAATCAACAGGATATAGAACATGTCTCAGAAACCGCTTGTACGGCGTGCCGCGGTCCTCGGGGCCGGTGTCATGGGTGCGCAGATCGCCGCCCACCTGACCAACGCCGGCGTCGATACGGTGCTGTTCGATCTCGCCGCGAAAGAAGGCGACCCCAACGGCGTGGTGCTCAAGGCTCTCGCCAACCTCGGCAAGCTCTCGCCGGCGCCGCTGGCCAGCAAGTCGTTGGCCGAAGCGATCACTCCGGGCAACTACGACACCGGGCTGGAGCACCTGCGCGGCTGTGACCTGATCATCGAAGCGATCGCCGAGCGGATGGACTGGAAGCAGGATCTGTACAAGAAGATCGCCCCCTTCGTCTCCCCCAGCGCGATCCTCGCCAGCAACACTTCCGGCTTGGGAATCAACAAGTTGTCGGAAGTTCTTCCGGAAGAACTTCGTCATCGTTTCTGCGGCGTGCACTTCTTCAACCCGCCGCGTTACATGCATCTGGCGGAACTCATTCCGGCCAGGACCACCGAGCCGGCGGTGCTGGAAGGTCTCGAAACCTTCCTCACCACCACGCTCGGCAAAGGCGTGGTCTACGCCAAGGACACCCCGAATTTCATCGGCAACCGTATCGGCGTGTTCTCGATTCTGGCCACGATCCACCACACCCATGCGTTCAAGCTCGGCTTCGACGAAGTCGACGGCCTGACCGGCCCGCTGGCCGGTCGCCCGAAATCGGCGACTTACCGCACCTCCGATGTGGTCGGTCTGGACACCATGGCACACGTCATCAAGACGATGGCCGACACCCTGCCGGACGACCCGTGGCACAAATACTTCAACGCGCCCGCCTGGCTGGGTGCGCTGATCTCGAAGGGCACGCTGGGCCAGAAGACCGGCGCCGGCATCTTCCGCAAAGTCGGCAAGGACATCGTGGTCCTCGATCTGGAAAAGCAGGACTATCGCGCCTCGGACCGCGGCGCGGCGCCTGAAGTGGTCGAAATCCTGAAGATCAAGAACCCGGCGGACAAGTTCGCCAAATTGCGCGAGAGCGCGCACCCGCAGGCGCAGTTCCTGTGGGCCATGTTCCGCGACTTGTTCCACTACAGCGCCTACCATTTGGCCGATATCGCCGACACCGCGCGCGACGTGGATCTGGCCATCCGCTGGGGCTACGGCTGGGCGCTCGGTCCGTTCGAGACCTGGCAGGCCGCCGGCTGGAAGCAGGTGGCGCAGTGGATCGCCGATGACATCGCTGCCGGCAAGGCGATGAGTGACGCCCCGCTCCCGGCATGGGTGCTGGACGGCCGCGATGGCGTGCATGCCGCCGACGGCAGCTTCAGCCCGGCGAAATCGGCCAATCTGCCGCGTTCGGCACTGGCGGTGTACAAGCGCCAGCGTTTCCCCGATCCGCTGCTGGGCGAGCGCTTCGCGCCCGGCGAAACCGTGTACGAAAACGACGGCGTGCGCCTGTGGCACGACGGCGACGGCGTGGCCGTGGCCTCGTTCAAGACCAAGATGCACACGGTCAACGACCATGTGCTCAACGGCCTGCAGGAAGCCATCGCGATCGCCGAACGCGATTTCCGCGGCATGGTGATCTGGCAGCCGAAAGAGCCGTTCTCGGCCGGTGCCGATCTCTCCGGCGCGCTCGGTCTGCTCCAGGCCGGCGACGTGAAAGGCTTCGAGGCGATGGTCGCCAACTTCCAGGCCACCAGCCAGCGGATCAAGTATTCGCTGGTGCCGGTGATCGGCGCGGTGCGCGGCCTCGCCCTTGGCGGCGGCTGCGAGTTCCAGATGCATACCGCCCGTACCGTAGCCCATCTCGAAAGCTATATCGGCCTGGTGGAAGCCGGCGTCGGTCTGCTGCCGGCCGGTGGCGGTCTGAAGGAGTTCGCGGTCCGCGCTTCGCAGGCGGCGGGGCCGGGCGGCGACGTGTTCGCCCAACTCAAGCCGCTGTTCGAGAATGTGGCGATGGCCAAGGTGTCGGCCTCGGCGGTCGAAGCGAAGGAAATGGGCCTGCTGCGCAAGGACGACGTGGTCGCCTTCAATGCCTACGAACTGCTGCATATCGCCAAACAGCAGGCGCTTTCGTTGGCCGAATCCGGCTACCGACCGCCGATGCCCGCACGCCGTATCCAGGTCGCAGGTGATGTCGGTATCGCCACCTTCAAGATGATGCTGGCGAACATGCTGGAAGGCCGCTTCATTTCGCCGCACGACGCCGAAATCGCCACCCGCATCGCCACGGTGATGTGCGGCGGCAACGTGGATCGTGGCGCGCTGGTGGACGAAGAGTGGCTGATCCGCCTGGAACGCGAGCATTTCGTCGCATTGGCGCAGATGCCGAAGACCCAGGCCCGGATCAAGCACATGCTTGAAACAGGCAAACCTTTGAGGAACTGAGATTCGAAGTAGACGATCCGGGCTCGCAGACATGCAGCCCGGATCTCCGCCGAATCCTTTCAACACGAATCTCGAATCCGGAGTCAATCCATGAGCAAGCAAATCCAGGACGCCTACATCGTCGCCGCCACCCGCACGCCGGTCGGCAAGGCTCCCAAAGGCGTTTTCCGCAACACCCGTCCCGACGACATGCTGGCGCACGTGCTGCGCAGCGTCGTCGCCCAGGCGCCAAGCATCGACCTTGCCCGCATCGACGACGCCATCATCGGCTGCGCGATGCCCGAGGGCGAGCAAGGCATGAACGTGGCGCGTATCGGCCTGCTGTTGGCCGGCCTGCCGAACACCATCGCTGCGCAGACCATCAACCGTTTCTGCTCGTCGGGCCTGCAGGCGGTGGCGATGGCTGCCGACCAGATCCGCCTCGGCAACGCCGACCTGATGCTCGCCGGCGGCACCGAATCGATGTCGATGGTACCGATGATGGGCAACAAGATCGCGATGGCGCCGAGCGTGTTCGACAACGATCACATCGCCATCGCCTATGGCATGGGCATCACCGCCGAGAAGGTCGCCGAGGAGTGGAAGGTCTCGCGCGAAGACCAGGACGCCTTCGCCCTCGCCTCGCACCAGAAGGCCATGGCCGCAATCCAGGCCGGTGAGTTCCGCAGCGAAATATCGCCGTACGAAGTGGTCTCGCGTATCCCGGATCTCGCCGGCAATGCCGTGCACCTGAAGAAGGCGCTGATCGAAAACGATGAAGGCCCGCGACCGGATTCGTCGATCGAAGGCCTGACCAAGCTCAAGCCGGTGTTCCGCAATGGCCAGTTCGGCGGCACGGTCACCGCCGGCAACAGTTCGCAGATGAGCGACGGCGCCGGCGCGGTGTTGTTGGCTTCGGAACAGGCGATCAAGGACTACGGCCTTACCCCGCTGGCCCGTTTCGTCAGCTTCTCGGTCGCGGGCGTGCGCCCGGAAGTGATGGGCATCGGCCCGATCGCCGCGATTCCGAAAGCGCTCAAGCAGGCGGGTCTGAGCAAGGATCAGTTGGACTGGATCGAGCTCAACGAAGCCTTCGCTGCGCAGGCACTGGCGGTCATCCGCACCTGCGAGCTCGACCCGGGCAAGGTCAATCCGCTCGGCGGCGCGATCGCACTGGGACACCCGCTCGGCGCGACCGGTGCGATCCGCACCGCGACGATCGTGCACGGCATGCGTCGCCGCCAGCAGAAATACGGCATGGTGACGATGTGCATCGGCACCGGCATGGGCGCGGCAGGGATCTTTGAAGCGCTCTGATCCTGCGCCCGGCCACGTTTCCGCGATTCAGAACGGGGTGCGATCACGCGCCCCGTTTCTTTTTTACGACCGATGCAGGCGTTAGCGCACGTTTGGCCGAACGCGTGCGTCGAATCAATGCGTTGAAGGCCATGTCGGAAGCGGCAACAGCCGCCAATTGGGCGGACACCGCGACGGCATCAACCGGTTCAGTCGAGATCGACCACACCGAGTTCGCTGAGTGCGTTCTTCATCATGCCGCGAGCGGCGTCGCTGAGCGTCTCGTGATCCAGTGCATAGCGGATCGTCGCTTCGATGAGCCCGAGATGGGTGCCGCAGTCGAAGCGCGTGCCCTGGAACCGGTAGGCATGCACGGGCTTCTCGGCGAGCAGAGTTGCGATCGCGTCGGTCAGCTGGATCTCGCCGCCTGCACCGGGCGTTGTCCGTTCGAGCAGGTCGAAGATCCGGCCGTCGAGGACATACCGGCCGACCACGGCAAGATTGCTCGGCGCCACCTCGGGCCTGGGCTTTTCGACGATGGCGCGGATCCGTGCCGAACGTCCCGAGAACGCGTCGGTCGCGACGATACCGTAGCTGCCGGTCTGTTCGCGCGGCACGTCCTGGACCGCGATCACACTGGCGCCAGTGGCTTCGGCCGCATCCGCCATCTGTTTCAACGCGCCGTCGCCACGGTTCCAGATCAGGTCGTCCGGCAGCAGCACCGCGAAAGGTTCGTCGCCGACGATGGCCTTGGCGCAGAGCACCGCATGCCCCAGCCCGAGGGCTTCGGCCTGGGTCACGAATACCGCGCGCACATGCGGCGGCAGGATATTCCGGATCAGATCGAGCTGTTCGTATTTGCCTGATTTTTCCAGCTTCTGTTCGAGCTCGTACGCCTTGTCGAAATAATCCGCGACCGCATGCTTGTAGCGGTTGGTCACGAAGATCAGGGTGTCGCAACCGGCCTCGACCGCCTCGTCCACCGCGTACTGGATCAACGGTTTGTCGACGATCGGCAGCATTTCCTTCGGCACCGTCTTGGTCGCCGGCAGGAAACGCGTACCGAGCCCGGCAACCGGGAAAACCGCCTTGCGGATACGGGGAGCGGAACTGTTCGAAGACATCAGGTTCTACGCGCGTTACGGGCCGGAAATGCTACCACCGTCGCTGCGTGCGCATGGGTATCGCCGCCCGCCGCTGCGGGCACGAACTCGGGCACCGCCTCGCGCAGCATGGTCGCCAGCGCGTCCAGATCGTAGCGGATGCTCGCTTCGCGCATGCGTACGAGCGACGCGGCAATGACGTCGACAGGCACCTGCCGGGGCGCCGCCTGCAGGATTTTCGGATGCGAGGTCGGACGATAGCGCTCGTCCGCATGGAACAGGGTCTCGTGCAGTTTTTCGCCCGGGCGCAGACCCGTGTAGACGATCGCGATGTCGCGCCCCGGCTGTTTGCCGGCCAGACGGATCATCTGTTCGGCGAGCAAACGGATCGACACAGGCTCGCCCATGTCGAGCGTGTAGATCGCCTGCTGCGAGCCGATCGCGGAGGCCTGCAGGATCAACTGGCAGGCTTCGGGAATGGTCATGAAGAATCGCGTGACCTCGGCATCGGTCACCGTCACCGGGCCGCCGCTGCGGATCTGCTCGCGGAACAGCGGCACCACGCTTCCGGCGGAATCGAGCACATTGCCGAAACGCACGGTGACGAACCGGGTCGACCTCGGGTCCGCCAGCGACTGGCACAACATCTCCGCCAGACGCTTGGTTGCGCCGAGCACGTTGACCGGATCGACGGCCTTGTCGGTGGAAATCAGTACGAACGTGCCGACGCCTGCCGCGGCACTCTCGCGAGCAACCGTTTCGGTCGCCAGCACGTTGTTGCGTACCGCCTCCCGCAATTGCGCCTCGAGCAAGGGCACCTGTTTATATGCGGCGGCATGGAAGACTGCGTCGGGCTTCACCAGATCCAGCGCGTGGCGCATGACCGCAGGGTCGCCGCAGTCGCCCAGCACCTGCGCCAGTTCGATGCCCGGAAAATCGCGTCGCAGCCGCATCTGGGTCGTGGTCAACGCGAGCTCGTCGATCTCCACCAATGCGATCTTGCTGGCGCCATGTCGGGCGCACTGGCGACAGAGTTCGGAGCCGATCGAGCCACCCGCGCCCGTGACCAGCACACTGCGCCCGCCGAGCCAGTCGCGCATCGCTTTCCAGTCGGGCACCACCGGATCGCGGCCGAGCAGGTCCTCGATCGCGACTTCCTTGAGCTCGCCGGGCAGCGAACGTCCTTCGAGAATGTCATTGAGACGCGGCACCATCCGGAACGGCAGCCCGGTACGTTCGCAGGCTTCGATCACCCGGCGCATGCGTTCCGCATCGACCGAAGGCATCGCGATCACCAGCAGTTTCGCTGCGGTTTCCGGGGCGATATGGATCAGATCGTCGATCCGGCCCAACACCGGGACCCCGTGCAGATGACTGCCGCGCAATTTGCTCGCATCGTCGAGAAAGCCTACCGGCTGGTAGGCGCCGGTGCGGCGCAGATCGCGAACCAGGGCTTCGCCCGCTTGTCCCGCACCAAGAATCAGAACCCGCACTGCCGACTTGTCGCTGTTGATCCGTCCATGGTCTTTCCATGAGCGATACAACAGGCGAGGTGCGCCCAGCATGAGCGTCAACACGAGCGGATACATCACCAGCACCGAGCGCGGCGCCTGGCCCAGCCGGTTGTAGATGAAAAGCACCAACAGAATGGCGAGCAGGCCGAACATGCTCGCTTTGAGGATATTCACGAGATCAGGGACGCTGGCGAACCGCCACACGCCGCGGTACAGACCGACCTGCCAGAACACCAGGCCTTGCGCCACCAATACCAGCAGCATTTCGGTGGACCATACCGAAGGCAGGACGGCGGCACCCTGCATCGCGTAACGGAACTGCACCAGTCCCGTCCAGCACAGCGCGACCATGCACAGATCGTGCAGGACAATCGCGGTCCGCGGCCATGCGCCGGCAAGGCGATCTTTCATGCTGCTCATGCGCCTGTCTCCCTGTTCACGTCATCCGCGGTCGCGTAACGACGCAATCCGTACCAGAACCCACATCCGATCGCCAGACACACCAGAACCACCATCTCCATCCCTCTCGGATTTCTTTTCCAGAGCAGCACCATGCCCACACACATCAGCAACGTCCAAACCGCGTATCCCGCTGTCACCGGCGGATGACGGCCGGTGCAGCGTGCCCAGCGCTGATACGCATGTTCGACGTGCGGCATCCACCAGCGTTCTCCACGCAACATCCGCATGGACAAGGTGAGGCCGGCATCGAGCAGGAACGCACTCAGTGGGAGGAAAACCAGCGGCCAGGCCTGAAGCGGCATGGCATCCAGAGACATTCCCAACATCAGCGCCAACGCAAAGCCCAACGCCCCGCTGCCCACATCCCCAAGAAAAATACTGGCCCGGGGAAAATTGAACGGCAGGAACGCCAAGGTTGACGCGATCAACGCCAACCCGAGATGAATCGCAAGCAAACTGCCTGTCAGGAAAACGAAGGCCGCAGCGGCCAGCACCGCCTGCGTCGCTGCGAGGCCATCGATGCCGTCCATGAAATTCCAGATATTCACCAAGACCAGTGCCGATGCGAATGTCGTGATCGCGACAGCACCGCTGGCACCAGACAGATAGAAGCCGACACCCAACCAACCCGCAGCAACCGCATGCACGGTGAGCCGCAGCCACGGCGACAGCGGACGATGGTCGTCCATCCAACCAATGCCCGCGACCAGCAGCAGGCCGAAACCGGCGCATGCCAACAGAACGATCTCGCGTGGCTCCCTCAGGATCATGGCCACCAATGCGATCAGGAACGCCAGCGCGATCGCGATGCCGCCGCCGCGAGGGGTTGCGACGCGATGACTGCGACGCTCGCCGGGTTGATCGACCAACTGCCGCTGCAGGGCGTAGGCACGTGCCATCCATGTGCCCGCAGCACCGATGGCCGCGAACAGCGCGCACCAGCCGATCAAACCCGCCGACAACGGATCCATTCAGACCACGGCGTAGTTGAGCAACGGCTTCACCGTGCCCCACGCTTTGCAGCTCGGGCATTGCCAGTGATGACTCCGGGCCCCGAAACCGCAACTCTTGCACCGATAGCTGGGATTGCGGACCAGCAGTTGTTCGGTGACATGCTTGAGATCGTGCAGGGTTGCGATGGGGTCGGTGTGGTCGGCAAGACTCAGGTCGATCAATGCCGCCTCGCCCCGCACAGAAGGACGTTCCTTCAGCTGCAACGCCAGATAGTCGCGGGCCGCATGTATGCCCTCCCCCGTTTCGACCAGTCGTGTCAACGCCAGCACCGGCGCGATGCCACGGTAGTGCTCGCACATTTCGGTGAAGAAGTTGCGTGCGCCAGTGGGATCGCCGACGCGCTCATAGCAGACCGACAGCGATGGCAGGATATCGGGCAGGTAATCCGGATCGTGACGGGCGGCGCGCTCGTAAGCACGGATAGCCGCCGGATAATGTGCGGCGTCGTACTCGATCCTGCCTTCGAGCATGCCGGCACGGACGGCATTCGAATCGGCGGCATAGGCGCGCGCGATCGCCGCACGCGCCTGATCGCTGTCGCCGGCGGCGCGATGGCGTTCGGCCAGTTCGCACTCGAACTGCGCGATCAACTTGCCCATCGACTCGCCGGTCACCGCTTCGAAGCGCGATGCCTTGTCGATCGCCTGCTGCCAATCGCGCTCGGCTTGATAGATGTCGATCAGATGACGCAGTGCCTGCGGCGCGCGGTCGTCGAGCTTGGCGAGATCGCTGAACACGGTTTCGGCGCGATCGAGCAGCCCGGATCGCATGTAGTCCTCGCCCAGTGCGAGCAAAGCCTGCACTTTCTGCTGATCGTTCAGATCGGGCCGCTGGACCAGCCCCTGGTGGAGGCGAATGGCGCGATCGACTTCGCCACGGCGGCGGAACAGATGCCCAAGCGCGACTTGAGTCTCGAATGTGTCCTTGTCCAGTTCGGCGACATGCAGGAACAGTTCGATCGCCTTGTCGGGCTGTTCGTTGAGCAGGTAATTGAGGCCGCGAAAGTAGGTGGTCGAAAGCCTGCTGACCTGATGGTCGCTATGGCGTTCACCACCGCGTCGACCGATCACCCATCCGATCACCGCTGCCAGCGGAATCAGCAGAAAGAACCAGAACCATTCGGAGACAAAGGCCATCTCAGGGCTCCGGTGAGGAGAAATCGGGTGTCGACGCGTCCGTCTGGCCGCGCTCCGGTTCGGTCTTCCGCCTGCGCCGCAATTCCCGGCGCAACGGCAGGACCACCGATGCGGTCATCGCCAGGCCGCCCACCAGGACGCCCACCAGCAGCGCGCACAGCAGAATCACGCCCAGCCCGGCACGCAGGTGGACCAGACCCAGATCGACCATCACCGGCGTCGGATTCAAGGCACCCAGAACGACCCCAGCGATCAGGAACAGGAAAGCAGCTAGTGCGCGCAATGGACGCATGGGATGCGGGGGCTCGCCGAAGTGGGACGGAAATCGCAATTGAAACGCCGCCAGTGTATGCCGCCAGACGATCGATGACGATGGATCGAAGCCAACGGAAGCCGGCAGCATCCCGGATCGGCGCCCGAAGAAGGCCATGGCAGGCCTCGAACCGCATCACTGCCTGGTCGGGATCAATCTTCCGACGGCAGTGGGATGACGCCGCTGACCCGGTCACGCAACTCTTTGCCGGGCTTGAAATGCGGCACGTGCTTGCCGGGCAGCGCCACGGCATCTCCCGTCTTCGGGTTGCGGCCCGTGCGGGGTGGGCGGTAATGCAGGGAAAAGCTGCCGAAGCCGCGGATTTCGATCCGCTCGCCTTCGGCCAGCGAGCTACCCATCATTTCCAGCAGCGACTTGACCGCAAGATCGACGTCGTCGGCTTTCAGATGACTCTGACGCTGGGACAGGATCTCGATCAGTTCGGACTTGGTCATGGGCGTTCGCAATCCTTCAAAGGGCCGCAGGAGACAGGTACGGCGGCGACCCGGTTCGATCCGGGCCGCCGCAGACCATGGTGCGGATTACTCGGACCGGCTGTCCAACTGCTCGCGCAACAAAGCGCCGAGCTTGGTGGTGCCGCTCGCGGCATCGGAGGAGACCTTGTTGTACTCGGCCATCGCTTCCTGGGTCTCGGCTTCGTCCTTCGCCTTGATCGACAACTGCAGGGTGCGACCCTTGCGGTCCATGCCGATCAGCTTGGCTTCGATCTTGTCGCCGACCTTCAGATGCTGGCTGGCGTCGTCGACGCGGTCGTAGCTGATGTCGCGCGCGCCGACATAACCTTCGATGCCGTCGCCCAGATCGATCATGGCACCCTTCGCGTCGACTTCCTTCACCGTACCGGTGATCTTCGTACCCTTCGGATTGGTCGCCATGAACTGGCCGAACGGATCCTGTTCAAGCTGCTTCACGCCGAGGCTGATGCGCTCACGCTCCGGATCGACCGCGAGCACGACGGCTTCGAGGTTGTCGCCCTTCTTGAAGTTGCGGACCACGTCTTCGCCGGTGGTGTTCCAGCTCAGATCCGAGAGGTGGATCAGGCCGTCGATGCCACCATCCAGACCGATGAAGATGCCGAAATCGGTGATCGACTTGATCTGGCCCGACACCTTGTCGTTCTTCTTGTGGATCGCGGCGAAGGTTTCCCACGGATTCGAGGAGCACTGCTTCATGCCCAGCGAAATGCGGCGACGCTCTTCATCCACGTCGAGGATCATGACTTCGACTTCATCGCCGACCTGCACGACCTTGGACGGGTTGACGTTCTTGTTGGTCCAATCCATTTCGGACACGTGGACCAGGCCTTCGACGCCCGGCTCGATCTCGACGAACGCGCCGTAATCGGTGACGTTGGAGACCTTGCCGAACATGCGCATGTTCGACGGATAACGGCGGGCGATGTTGTCCCACGGATCCTCGCCCAGCTGCTTCAGGCCGAGGCTGACGCGATTGCGCTCGCGATCGTACTTGAGCACGCGGACTTCGAGTTCCTGGCCGACTTCGACCACTTCGGACGGATGGCGCACGCGCTTCCAGGCCATGTCGGTGATGTGCAGCAGGCCGTCGATGCCGCCGAGGTCCACGAACGCGCCGTAATCGGTGAGGTTCTTGACCACGCCCTTGAGCTTGGCGCCCTCGACCAGCTTCTCGAGCAACTGCTCGCGCTCTTCCGAATGCTCGCTCTCGACCACGGCGCGCCGGGAAACGACCACGTTGTTGCGTTTGCGGTCCAGCTTGATGAGCTTGAATTCGAGCTCCTTGCCTTCCAGATACACGGGGTCGCGCACCGGACGCACATCGACCAGCGAGCCGGGCAGGAATGCGCGGACATCCTTGATGTCGACGGTGAAACCGCCCTTGACCTTGCCGCTGATGCGGCCGGTGATGGTTTCGTTCTTTTCCAGCGCTTCTTCCAACTCGTCCCACACCATCGCGCGCTTGGCTTTGTCGCGGGAGAGGACGGTTTCGCCGAAGCCGTTTTCGAGGGAGTCCAGCGCCACCTTCACGGTGTCGCCGACTGCGACGTCGATCTCGCCGGCGTCGTTACGGAACTGTTCGATCGGGACAATGCCCTCGGACTTGAGGCCGGCGTTGATGACCACCACGTCGGTGCGGACATCGACGACGGTGCCGATCACGATGGAGCCGGGCTTGAGCTTGGACAGATTGGCTGCCGCGCTCTGTTCGAACAGTTCTGCGAATGATTCGGTCATGGATTGATTGCTCTGTAGATGACATAGACCGGAGCGCATGCGCGTCGAACGAATCCGCCGAACGCCATGTCGAGCACCGGTCCACCCGTAGGGGCCTGGGCGGGATTGCCTGTGGCCGTAAGAGTGAGAAGTGAAAAAACCGCCGCCCGATGCGTGCGCACCGGATACGTCGGACCTTGGGCCTGCCGCATGAAACCTCTCGTTCGGGTCGCCGAAACGACCCCCGCGCGTCAGGTCACGAGTGCCAACACGCGTTCGACGACCGTGTCGATGCCAAGGCCGGTGGTGTCGATGCAAACGGCGTCGTCGGCCGGTCGCAAGGGCGCCACCGCGCGATTGGCATCGCGGGCGTCGCGGGCGAGGATTTCCCGCAGCAGGTCGTCGAAGATAACGGAAACCCCCTTGTCTTTCAACTGCTTATAGCGCCTTTCGGCCCGCTCATCGGGGCTGGCGGTCAAAAACACCTTGAAGGCAGCATCGGGGAAGATCACCGTACCCATATCGCGGCCGTCGGCAACCAGTCCCGGCGGGCGTCGAAATGCGCGCTGCCGCTCCTTCAATGCCGACCGGACTTCGGGCACTGCGGCAATGGCCGACGCCGCCGCACCGGCGGTTTCGGTACGCAGTTCGTCGGTGGCGTCGACCCCGTTCACGATCACCCGCAGCTCGCCGTCGGCGGCTTCCTCGAAACGGATCTGGGCATCGAAAGCACAGCGGACCAAGGCTGCCGGGTCGGCGAGATCAAGACCTGCCCAACTGGCCGCGACGCCGACACCGCGATACAGAGCGCCCGAATCCAGGTAGTGCCAACCCAACCGGGACGCGATCAGCCGGCTGATCGTGCCCTTGCCGGATCCAGACGGGCCATCGATGGTCAGGACAGCGACAGCACGGTTGTCCGTACTTGGCGTCGGGACGGCAGGATCGGGCATGTCGGGTCTCGGCGAAGGTTGCGGGACGGCCATTGTAGCCGGCACCCTTGTCCTGCGACCGGGGCCTTGCGGATGCAACCACTTGAATCACCTGCGAAATGTCGGCAGAATAGGCGGCTGCGTCACCTTTCGCGTCATTCCCATTCACCCAACTGCGTTATCGCCGAGGTTCCACATGAAGGTCTTGTCCTCCCTGAAGTCGGCGAAGGCCCGTCACCGCGACTGCAAAGTCGTCCGCCGCCGTGGCAAGGTCTTCGTGATCTGCAAGTCGAATCCCCGCTTCAAGGCGCGTCAGCGCTGATCCAGCGGTTTTCGATCAGGCGTCGAGATATCGCGCCTCGATCGCAGTTCCGGACAAAGGCCGCTTCTCGCGGCCTTTGTCGCGTCTGGGCACCGGCCCGGGATGATCGCGCGCTTCGTGGCGATGCGCTTACAATCGACCGGACCGCGTGGGCGCCCGCCTCCGCATGCCATCCGCATTCCGCTTGAGGAGATTCCCCCATGCGCCATCTCTCCATTGCCATCCTCGCCGCCGCGCTGCTCGTGGCCGCCCCACAGGCTTTCGCCGAGACGCTATTGATCGAGCGCGTGAACGGAGAGGCTGGCATGACACTCCCGGCACGCGGCATGCGCATGGCCGATGTCGAACGCAAATTCGGTGCGCCCGCACAGCGTCTCGCACCACGCGGCGGTCAAAGCCGCAAGTGGCCGACGATCAACCGCTGGACCTATTCGAACTTCGTCGTCTATTTCGAGAAGGATCGCGTGATCGATGCCGTCGCCATCCGTGCCGGCGCCAACGAAGTCGGACCGAAACCGCCGATCCGCTGACGATGATTGGAACGTATCGTTTTCCTGCGGAATGGGAACCACAATCCGCAGTATTGATCGCTTGGCCTCACGACGGCACCGACTGGGCCCTGCGTCTGGTCGATGTCGAGGAAACCTATATCGCCCTCGTTGCGGCGATTACCGCATTCCAGACGGCGGTGATCTGCATCGCCGACGATGACCTGCAGATTTACGCCGAGGCCCGACTGCGCTCGGCGCGCGTCGATATGAATCGCGTGCGATTCATCACCGTCGAATACGACGATACCTGGCTGCGCGACTCGGGGCCGGTGACTTTGCGTTCGAGCGAATCCCGATCCTTCCGGTTGCTCGATTTCCGCTTCACCGGCTGGGGCGGCAAATTCGAAGCCGGCCGCGACGATCGTTTGATCGAAGCGCTGGTCTCGCAAGGCGTCTTCGCCGATGCGCAACGTCATGAGATCGACTTCGCGCTCGAAGGCGGCGCCATCGAAACCGACGGCGCCGGCACCCTGCTCACGACCTGGCGCTGCCTGCACGAACGTCATCCGGATGCTTCGCGCGAAGCGTTGACCACGCGATTGTCCGGCTGGCTCGCCCAGGACCGTGTGCTTTGGCTCGACCACGGCTATCTGGAAGGCGACGACACCGACGCGCATATCGACACCCTCGCCCGCTTCGCTGCGGAGGACGTCATCGTCTACCAGGCTTGCGATGATGTCACCGACACCCATTACCCCGAGCTGCAGGCGATGGCCGCCGAGCTGGCCTCGCTGCGCACGCGCGACGGCACGCCGTATCGATTGTTCGCACTGCCCTGGCCGAAACCCGTCTTCGACGAGGGGCGTCGCTTGGCCGCGAGTTACGCCAATTTCCTGATCATCAACGCTGCGGTACTCATCCCGTCCTACGGCGATGTCGCGGATGCGCGCGCGCAGGAAGCGATGGCCGAAGCCTTCCCCGGTCGTGCGATCGTGCCGGTGCCCTGCCGGCCGCTGATCTGGCAGAACGGCAGTCTGCATTGCCTGACCATGCAATTACCCGAGGGGCTCATCGCATGAGCAAGCGCACCCATGTGCCGGTCGCACTGATCCAGGAACAGGCGGTCATCGATCAGGGCGATGGCAACGCCGAGGCGAATCTGTCGGCGATCGAGGCTCGCGTCGGCGAAGCTGCGAAGCGCGGCGCGAAGCTCGTGCTGTTGCAGGAGCTGCACAACGGCGCGTACTTCTGTCAGCACGAGTCCGTCGACGAATTCGATCTCGCCGAAACGATTCCCGGCCCCAGTACCGAGCGTCTTGCCGCGCTGGCGAAACTCCATGGGGTGGTGCTGGTGAGTTCGCTGTTCGAACGCCGCGCCGCCGGGCTGTACCACAACACCGCGGTGGTGTTCGACGCCGACGGCAGCACCGCCGGCAAGTACCGCAAGATGCATATCCCGGACGATCCGGGCTTCTACGAAAAGTTCTACTTCACGCCCGGCGATCTCGGCTTCACGCCGATCGACACCTCGGTCGGCCGGCTTGGCGTGCTCGTGTGCTGGGACCAGTGGTATCCGGAAGCGGCGCGGCTCATGGCGCTCGCAGGCGCGGAACTGTTGCTGTATCCAACAGCCATCGGCTGGGACCCCAGCGACGAACAGGCGGAAAAGGATCGCCAGCGCAATGCATGGCTCCTCAGCCATCGCGGTCATGCGGTCGCCAACGGGATACCGGTACTGTCGTGCAATCGCGTCGGTCATGAGCCTTCTCCACTCGGCACCGCCGGCATCGATTTCTGGGGCAGCAGCCATATCCTCGGCCCGCAGGGCGAGTTCCTCGCCGAAGCCGGTACCGAAGCGACGATCCTGATGGCCGAGCTCGACATGGCCCGAAGCGAACACGTGCGCCGGATCTGGCCGTTCCTGCGCGACCGCCGTATCGACGCCTACGGCGATCTGCTGAAGCGTTATCGCGACTGATCGATGTCGTTGCTCGAAACGCAGGCACACCCGGCGCCGGAAGCGCCGGTTCTTTCCTCCCCACATCCGGATGACGATGAGCGACCACACCACCGACGTTTCCCCCGCCGCAGAGGATCCCGTCGACGTTGGCCCACTCCATGGTCAACCCCATGCGATCGTCGAGCGCGACGGCATCCGCTACACCCTTCTGGGCACGGCTCACGTATCGAAAACCAGCGTCGACGTGGTGCGGGCGGCGATCGCAACCGGCGACTACGACACCATCGCGGTTGAACTCGACCCACAGCGCGCACAGGCGCTGACCGATCCCGATGCGCTCGCGAAACTTGACCTGGTGAAAGTGCTGCGCGAAGGCAAGACCGCGGTATTCGCCGCGAATCTCGCGCTGGCCGCCTACCAGCGGCGACTCGCGGAACAGTTGGGCATCGAGCCCGGCGCCGAACTCAAGGCCGCTGTGCTCGACGCGCGGGAACGCGGGCTGGCGCTGGAATTGATCGATCGCGATGTCGGTTTGACCTTCAGGCGCGCGATGCAGCGCCTGGGCTGGTGGGGGCGCGCGAAAGTCTCCGTCGGGCTGATGGCCTCGCTGTTCGGCAACGAGGAAGTCTCGGACGAACAGATCGAAGGCTTAAAGGAAGGCGACATGCTGGAGGCGAGCTTCAGCGAATTCGCCGCCGACAGTCCGGCGCTCTACGACACCGTCATCGCCGAACGCGATGCCTACATGGCCGCGCGTCTGCGCGAAATACAGACGCAGGACAGCGGCCGTGAAGTGCTGGCGGTGGTCGGTGCCGGACATCTGCAGGGGCTGGCCAAGCATCTGCGTGAAGACACCGAGTCGCCCGGATCGATCCGCACGGGCCTCGAGTACGTGCACAAAAAGAGCAGGATCCCGTGGTTCAAGATCGCGTTGACCTGCCTGATCGTGGGCGGCATCGGCTTCGGTTTCTGGCACGGCGGTTTCGAGATGGGCGCCGAACTGCTGAAACAGTGGGTGATGTTCACGTCCTCGCTCGCGGCGCTGGGTTGCCTGATCGCGGGCGGACATCCGCTCAGCATCCTGACCGCCGCCCTGCTGGCACCGCTCAAGCCCTTTCGCATGGGCGTGCCCACCGGCACCTTCAGCGCGCTGGTCGAAGCCCGCATCCGCAAACCCACCTATGCCGACTTCCTGGGATTGCGCGACGATGTGCAGACCCTGCGCGGCTGGTATCGCAACCGGGTCTCGCGCACGCTGCTGAACTTCCTGCTCACCAACTTCGGAAGCATGGCCGGCATCTGGATCGGTGGCGCAAGAATCCTCGGCAAGTTGATGTCTTGAAACAACCCGCGAGGCCCAGCCTCGCGGATCATCATTCGGCGTTGATCGCGACAACCGCCGCTGCCGGCACGCCCTGCTTGCCCTTCGCCCGCAGGATCGTGCGCGCGGTGGCGGCGCGCATATCGTCGAGAATCGCGTAGATGGTCGGCAGGAACAGCAGACTGACGATCGTCGAGAACGCCAGGCCTCCGGCGATGGCGCGGGCCATCGGGAAGTACGACGGTCCGTCGCCGCCCATCTGCGTGTTGCCCATCGCGATCGGCACCATCGCCAGGATCGCCGTGCCCATCGTCATCAGGATCGGGCGCAGGCGCTCGCGACTGCCTTCGACCAGCGCATCGGTGCGCGACATGCCGCGTCGTCGCAGGTTGTTGATGTGCTCGATCATCACGATCCCGTTGTTCACCACCACGCCCATCAGCACCAGGATGCCGATGAAGGCCATGATGTTGAACTCCGTGCCGGTCAGCCAGAACAACCAGAACACGCCGAACACCGAAAACAGCACGCCGGACATGATGGCTGCCGGAAACATCAGAGACTCGAAGACCGCCGCCATCACCACATAGATCATCACCAGTGCGATGATCAGGTTGAACATCATCTGCTGCATCGCTTCGCCGTCGTCGAAGCCGTTGCTCTGATCGAAGGTGAAGCTGTAGCCCGCCGGAAACGAGATTTTCTTCAACGTTTCTTCGATGGACTTGCGTGCTTCCTCCGGCGTCACTTTATCGACCAGGTTCGCCTGGATCGTCAATGCGGTCTGCCGGTTGGCGCGCGTGATCTCGGTGGCGGCAGGCTTCACGGTGACATCGACCATCGCCAGCAGCGGAACCATCCGGCCATCCGGCGAGCGCACCGTGAAGGCCGCAACATCGGCGACGCCGTACTTCTCGGCCCCGGCGAAGCGTACCCATACGGGCACTTCGTTCTCGCCGCGCTTGAATTCGCGCAGCGGGGCGCCACGCAGGGCAAGACCGACGAAGCGCGAAACGTCCTCCGCACTGAAGCCGAAAGCCGCCGCCCGCTCGCGGTCGACGCGCATCGACAATTCACTGTTCTGGTCGCCGGAATCGATGCGTACGTCGCGCAACCCCGGAGTCCTGGCGAGAATCGGAATCACGTCATCCGCGAGCTCGCGCAACGCCTGGGTCGAATCGCCGACCAGACGCACCTGCAGACTCTCCGCGTTGGGACCGCCACCACCACCGCCCGGACCGTCGTTGTTGCCGATCCCGATCGTCGCGCGCGCGGATTTCGGCAGCTCCTTGCTCAGGGTATCGATCAATGGTTTGAGCCGTTCGGCCTTTTCCGTGTCGAACGTGATCTTGGTCGATGCACCACCATCCTCGCTGTACCACGAGTACAACTGTTCGATGTGGAAACGCTTGCGGTTGGCGTTGAGGAAATTCTCGACCGTGAGCACTTCGTCCGACATCTGTTCCTTGGTGAAGCTGCCCTTGAACTGATAGTAGACATTGGCCTCGCCGCCCTCATCGCCGCCGAACATGTTGACCTTTGTCATCTTCATCGGAATCAGGCTGACGAGGATGATCAGCACGATGCCGAGGATGCTCTTGCCGCGATGCTCCAGCGACCAACGCAACAGCTGCGCATAGCGGTGCTGCAGGCGCGGAATGATGCCGCTCGCGCTGCGCACCACCGGAGGCGTCTTCATCCGCGCCGATGCCATCGGGATCAGGCTCACCGCGACCAGCCAGGAGGCCAGCAGCGAGACGGAAATGGTGATCGCGATCTGCGACATGTAGATGCTGATGAAATTGCTTTCGCCGAACAGATTCGGCAGGAAAACGATGCAATGGCAGAGCGTGCCGGCCGAAAGCGCGATGGCGACGTGCCGCGTGCCCAGAATCGATGCGAGGCGCGGATTGCCGGGATTCTTTTCGCGCTCCTGATAGATGCTCTCGACCACCACGACCGCATTGTCGACCAGCATGCCGATCGCCAGCAGCAGCCCCATCATCGACAGGATGTTGAGCGTGACTCCGGAGAAATACATGAAGCCGAGGGTGATCACGAAGCAGATCGGGATCGCCAACGTGACCATCAGGGTCGATGCCCAGTGCCGCAGGAAAAAGTACAGCACGGCGATCGACAGCAGCAATCCGATCAGGCCGGCTTCGGCCAGTTCAAGCAGAGACGTGGTGACATTGTCGCCCTGGTTGTCGATGACCTTGATCTGCACATCCTGCAGCGCCGGCTCCTTGCGGATGTTCTCCACTTCGTTGAGCGCGTTGCGCGACACCTCGACGAGGTTGGCGTTGCGCTCCTTGAACACGTCGATGCCGACTGCGGGCCTGCCGTCGAGACGGCGGCCGTAGTTCATCCGCGACGGTTTGAAGCGGACATCGGCGATGTCGCGCAGGCGCGTGCCCTTTCCGTCGACCACCAGGTTGCGCAGTTGATCGAGATCGCCGAGCTCTCCGACCGGCTGCACGCGCATGCGTTGGCCACCGTCATTGATCTGCCCTGCGGAAACGGAGAAATTGACCGCCTGCAGACGCATGTTCAGGTCATTGATACCGACGCCGTGCGCAGTGAGCCGGTCCGGGTCGACGGCGATCTCCACTTCGTTCGGTGGCGCCCCTGAAATCTCGACGCGTGCGACACCGGGAATGCGTTCGAGCCTGCGCTTGAACTCGCGCTCGATCATGTCGTAGGCGCCGGTCAGATCGCTCTGCGCCGCCAGGCGCACCCGCAGCACGGGCTGATCGGTGGTCGAAAATTTCATCACGAAATAGCGCTGCAGATCGTCCGGCAGGTCGTCGCGGATCGCGTCGATCCGCTCGCGCGCCTCGGACGCGGCGATCGCCACATCCCGGTCCCAGTCCGAGAATTGCAGGAACACATTGGCTCCGTCGGCACGCGCCGACGAATCCATGCGTTTGACGCCGGACATCGTCGAAATCGCTTCTTCGACCGGACGCAGCACCGTGCGCTCGACCTCCTCCGGCGTCGAGCCGGAATACGGCATCTGCACGAAGATGAAAGGCGGCGACACTTCCGGAAACGCCTCCAGCGGCAGCCTCAGTGCGGCGATCAGGCCGATCACGAACAGCGACACGAACAGCATCACTGCCGTGACCGGTCGACGGATGCTGAGTTCCGCGATGCTCATGCCGTGCCCTCGCCCGGAACCGTACCGGCCTCATGATCGATGGCATCGGCTGCTTCCAGCGCCTCGCGACGCGCACGGCGGCCACGTTCGAGGTAGTAACCGTCGGTCCGGCGATCGAGCAGATCGTAGACCACCGGAATCACCACCAGCGTCAGCAGCGTCGACACCAGCAGGCCACCGATCACCGTGATCGCCATCGGCGAGCGCACTTCCGCACCTTCGCCGAAGGCCAGCGCCAGCGGCAGGAAGCCGAACAGCGTGCACAGCGTGGTCATGATGATCGGGCGCAGGCGCGAGCGTGCGCCCTCGACCAGCGCATCGCGCTTGGCGACGCCTTCCTCGCGCAACTGGTTGACCTTGTCGATCAGGATGATCGCGTTCTTGGTCACCAGACCGACCAGCAGGATCAGACCGATGAACACCACGACCGAAACGGTTGAACCGGTCAGCAACAAGGCCAGCACCGCGCCGACCATCGCCAGCGGGATGGTGAACAGGATGACGAACGGATGCAGCAACGATTCGAACTGGGAGGCCATCACCAGGTAGACGAGAAACACCGCCAGTGCGAAAGCGAAGATCAGCGAATTGATCGACTCTTTCAGCTCTTCGCCCTGGCCGCCGATGTGCATGCGCACGTCCGCATCCAGTGGCTTCGCCGCGACCATCTGATCGACTTCGCGAACCGCGGCGCCGAGGTCGATATCGCGCAGGTTGGACGACACGATCGCCACGCGCACCTGATCGGCGCGATGGATCTCGCTGGGGCCGGTGGTGGCGACCACTTCGGCCACCGCGTCGAGGGTCACCGGGCGATCGCTGCCCGGATTGACGATGAGACGCTTGATGTCTTCCAGCGATGACCGATCCGATTCCCGGGCGCGTACCAGCACGTCGATCTTGCGATCGCGAAAACTGTAACGCGTGGCCACTTCACCGCGCACTTTCTGCACCACCGCGTCGGCGATCTGTCGCGTGCTGAGGCCGAGCGCACCGGCGCGATCCTGGTCGAAGCGGATCTGGATCTCCGGGAAGCCCTGCTCCACCGTCGACTTGACGTCGGCATAGTGCGGATTGGCGCGCAACATCGCCGCCATCTGCTGGCCCGCGCGTTCGATCGACGCCAGATCCTGTCCGCGCAATTCGATCTCCAGCGGCGTCGAAAAACTGAACAGCTCGGGGCGGGCGAAATCGACCTGGGCTTCCGGAGTCTCCTCCATCGTCTTGCGCAGGCGATCGGTTTGCGCCGCTTCGATGTCCTTGCTGCCGCCATCGGCCATCACCACCGTCAGCTTGCCGATGTTCTCGCCGCTCTCGGTCGGGTTGGCGTCCAGCCGCGTGCCGCTGCCGCTGACGCCGAACATCGTGCGGATACCATCGTCCTTGCTGTGCTTGAGCTGCAAATCGCGGACCAATGCGTCGGTCGCGCGCAGCGGCGTGCCGGGCGGCAGTTTGACCGTCATTTCGAAACGGTCCTGGGCCAACTGCGGAATCAGGTCCGCGCCCAGCATCGGCACCAGCGCCAGCGTCCCGGCGAACGCGATGGCCGCTGCGGACAGCACCAGCGCCGGCCGGGTCAGCGCTGCGGGCAGCAGGCGCAGATAGCCGCGTTCGGCGCGCGAGTACGGCGCCATCGCCAGATCGCTGAGCTTGCGCATGACCGGCCCGACAATCTTGGACGCGAGACGCCAGGCCGCAATCACGAATCGCGCCAGCCCATAACAAATCGGCGCGCCATACAAGGACAAGAACAGAAAGATCATCCACATCGGGAAGACGACAATCCTGAGAGCCAACAGAACAAGCCACAACATCCATCTTGCTGCAGCGGACCATGTCAATCCGAGCGGCCAAACGAACAACAAATTCATATTCCTGACCGACAGCAGACTGCCGAGCAGGAACATGATCGGAAAGGCTGCGATGGTCAACAACCAACGGATGGCCACGGGCATCTGCAGCCCGAGCGGTAGCTTCACCAGCGATAGGACATCGCGATGCGCAGCCGCGATCTCCTCGTTTTGCGGATGCGCCGGCTCGTCGGCATAACCCGATGCCGGGCGCCCTTTCAGTGCGCTGAGCATCGGAATCAACGTCATCGACACCACCAGCGAGATGGCAATCGCGATCGCGACGGTCAGTGCCTGGTCCCGGAACAACTGGCCGGCGATGCCCTGTACGAACACCAGCGGCAGGAACACCGCGATCGTGGTCAGGGTCGACGCGACGACCGCCATGCTGACTTCGCGGGTGCCCTGGATCGAGGCTTCGAGAATGCCGAGGCCGCGCTCCCGCGCCTTGGCGATGCTTTCAAGCACCACGATCGAGTCGTCGACCACCAGACCGGTCGCCAACGCCAATCCTCCCAGCGACATCACATTGAGGCTGAGGTCGAACTGGCCCATGAAGAAGAAGGTCGCGATGATCGAGACCGGCAACGACAGCGAGATCACGAACGTGCTCCAGCCGTCGCGCAGGAACAGGAAGATGATGAGGATCGCGAGCAGGCCGCCGATCACCGCATCCTTCTTGACGTCGCTGATCGCATTGCGGATGAACTGCGACTGGTCGTCGATGGTCGTCAGCTCGACATCGTCGGGGATCTGGTCCTCGATCCGCTTGAGCTGCGCGGCGATCGCGTCGGCGGTGGCGACGGTGTTGGCGTCGCCTTCCTTGTAGATCGCCAGTTCGACCGCTTCCTTGCCGGCCAGACGGATGATCGCTTCGCGCTCCTTGTAGCCCTGACGCACATCGGCGACATCCTTCAACCGCACCGGCATGCCGCCGGCCACTGCCGAAGACGATCCGGAACTCGAACTCTGCACCGATGCAGCGGCGGCCATCGAGGCCGCATCGCCGCTGGCGGCGGCGACGCGGGCCATCTGCTGCGCCGCGCTGTCGGCTGCGCTGTTGCCGCCGGACTGCGTGGTAACCAGCATCTCGCGCATTTCGGCGACGCTGGCGAACTGGTTGACGGTTCGCACAAGATAACGCTGGGAGCCTTCTTCAAGGCGACCGCCGGAGATATTGATGTTTTCCTGCTGCAGGCGACTCACGACCGTCGCGATCGGCAGGTTGAGCTGGGCGAGTCTCTGCTGGTCGATATCGACCTGGATCTCGTCCTCCAGGCCGCCGCCGACCTTGACCGCCGCCACGCCGTCGACCGGTTCGAGTTTCTTCTTCAGATCATCGTCTGCGTAACGACGCAGATCGGTCAACCGACGGATCGCATCGGCCTCGTCCCCAGCGACCTTCGGCGACAGCGCGAGGCGCAGGATCGGCTCGGTCGACGGATTGAAGCGCAGCAGCACGGGCTTTTTGGCTTCCAGCGGCAACTGCACGACTTCCATCTTGTCGCGCACTTCCAGGCTGGCCTGGTCCATGTCGGTGCCCCATGCGAACTCGAGCACGACATCGCTCTGGCCGGTCCGCGAGACCGACTTCAGCTTGCGCAGCCCCTTGACCACGCCCACGGCTTCTTCCACCGGCTCGCTGATCAGGGTTTCGATTTCGGAGGGCGCCGCGCCGGTGTATTCGGTGCGTACCGTGAGCGTCGGATAGCTCAAGTCCGGCAACAGGTTGACTTTGAGGTCTCCGAGCGCGATCACGCCGAACAGCACCAGCGTGATGGTCATCATCGCAATGGTGACGCGACGCCGGGTCGAGAACTCGACAAGATTGAACGGGCCCGTCGAGCCGTGCACTGCGTTGTCCTTGCTCACGTGGCCCCCAGGCTCAGTTCTGCTTTGCCGCAGTTGCTGCGACCGCCGGCTTCGCGCCGGGCGCGCCGAGCACCTGGACCAACGTGCCGTCGCGCAGCGCGGTCTTGCCCGCGACCACGACCTGGGCGCCTTCGGCCAATCCCGAACGGATTTCCGCCCATTGCCCGTCGATATAGCCCAGTTTGACCGGCACGCGCGCGGCCTTGCCGCTCTTCACCGCAAATACCGCCGGGTCGCCCTCATCGTCGAGCAGCGCGACGCGCGGCACGACCAGCGCATCGGCGCGTTGGTCGTAGTCGATCTTGATCCGGCCGAACATGCCCGGCTGCAGCAAGCCGCCGCTTTCGAACGCGCAGATCACCCGGAACGTACCGCTGCCGGAATCGATCACCGGCGCGACGCGATCGACGCGACCCTGGAACGGGCGCCCGGGCAAGGCATCGACCTGGAGTTGCACGGGCAAACCGGCCTTGAGCGTGGCCAATTCGCGCTCGGGGACATTGAGCGTCGCTTCCAGTCGCGAGGTGTCGACGATGCGGAAAATCGGCGTGTTGATCTGGACGAAGTTGCCGGCCTTGATCGAACGCTCGGCGATCACACCTGAAATCGGCGCGGTCACGTTGGCGTAGGACATTTCGAGATTCGCGAGCCGGTTCACCGCACGCGCGTTCTCGAGGTCGAACTTGAGCTGATCGAGATCGTTGGCGCTGACGAGCTGCTGCTTCGACAGTTGCAGCGAACGGTGGTAGTTGGCCTCGAGCTTGCGCATCTGCGCCGCGCTCTGCGCCGCCTGCAGTGCGGCACGGTCGGAGTCGAGCCGGATCAGCACCTGCCCCGCCCGCACCTGCTGGCCCACTTCGACCAGCACCTGCAGCGCGACGCCGGATGTCTTGGCGACGACCTGCGACTCGCCCCGGGCTTCCAGAGGCGCGGTGCCGGTGTAACTGGCGGCGATCGCCCGGCGCGAGACTCGGGCTACTTCCACAGGTACGGCGTCCTGGGCCTTCTTCTCCTCCGCCTCGGCTTTGGCTTTGTCGGCATCGCCGTCAGCGCCGGATTTACAGGCCGTCAGGGCCAGGCAGCTGACCAGGATCGCAATGCCGAAAACACGGGCATGGGCGATCTTGCTGACCGGTGGACGCGATGAGGGATCAGCAGGCATTGTGGGCATCGTCGGGATGGTTGTGAGGTGTTGTATCAAGGTATATCACCCTTCAGCGACCAGCATCGGCCAGAGGTCATGGTGACCCGTGTCATGCGCGCGAGTCCAACGGCATCGGCGGCGCGCACCATGATGCCCGGCCGACCGCCCGTCCCGGGCGAGACCGCGACAAAGGACATGACACGCTTTGGGCGCACGCTATACTGTTCGGATTGCACGCTCGCGACGGTGCTCGGTGTGGACCTCAAACGACATGCCAAGCAGTGCGAAGCCTGTGCCCCGATCCGTAGTCAAGCCCGACACCACTGCCCTGACATGACGCCAGACATGATCCGATCGCCGAATCGTTTTCCGCTGCTCGCCGGCTGCCTTTTTCTCTTCGCCTCGCTCGCAGCGCATGCGCAGACTCCCGCTACCGGCTCTCCCGAGAGAGGCAAGCAACTGACCTACACCTGTCAGGGTTGCCACGGCGTCACCGGCTACAAGAATGCCTACCCGAACTACCAGGTCCCGAAAATCACCGGGCAGACGCCCGAGTATCTGGTCAATGCGCTGACCGCCTACAAGCAGGGTGGACGCAAGCACCCGACCATGCAGGCGCAGGGGCAGAGCTTTTCCGAGCAGGACATCGCCGACATTGCCGCCTACCTTTCGAGTCTGAAGAAGTGAGCGCCGCCCGCATGACGAAACGCCCCCTTGCGATCGCCTTAACCCTGGCCATCGGCCTTGTCCTTGCTGCCTGCTCGAAAACCGAAGCACCGGCGGCAGGAGGCGAGGCCCACGAGGCTGCACACAAACATATCGGTGCCTACGATGGCGACGGGGCCCGCGGCGCACTGATCGCGGTCGACAAGACATTGAGCACGACCGGCCAGGCGTGTGTCGACTGCCACGGCGCTGGTGGTGCCAAACCGATCGATGCGACCTATCCGGTCCTTGCCGGTCAATACCAGGACTACCTCTTCCATACGATCCAGCAGTATCGCGACGGTGGTCGTGACCATGCGTTGATGTCCGTCCAGATCAAGGGTGCGGCCGAGGCCGGCAAGCTCGACGATCAGGGGATCGCCGACCTCGCCGCATACTTCGCTTCGCAGGCAGGTCCGCTGGGCGATCTGCACAACCGCTGACCACGTTGAAGCCGTGCGTTCCAAATCGAAAGGGAGCCGAGAGGCTCCCTTTTACGTAGGCACGCGATTATTTTTTCAGGCTGTCCTTGTCTTCCTGAAGCTCCGGTTTGAACGGCACATCCGGCGGTGGACGCGCGATGGCTTCCTGATCCTGCAGGTTGGGGTCGTAGAGCGAGCAGCCGCCACCCGCCTGCAGCAGCGACACCGTGCATTCGATCCGCTTGGTGGTGCCAGGGATCCGGATCGCCACTTTCTTGATCCCGCGGCTCACCCATTCTTCCAGCAGCGAACGGTTGGGCACCCAGAAACGGTCGAAACGCGTGGGCGTGTAGTCGAATGGCGGGCGCTTCAGCCATGTGCCCATGCGATCGATCTTCTCGAAGTCCTCGATGACCGTACCCGGCGGCAACCCGCCGCCCGCGCGACCGCCATCGCCGGGCAGGCGGACGGTGCCATCGCTGTTGAACAGGCCCGGATTGCGGCCGGCGGTACTGTTGCCGGGTACATTGCGATTGGAGTCGCCCCAGTCATCGCTGCGGGTCGGGCTGGCGGCAGTGCCCGGGCGCGGCGATGGCGATGGCCCCGCACCCGACGGCGCGACGCTGGCCGGACGCCCGGTGCCCTGCGCCTGCGGTCTACCACCCGCCGCTGGAACGCTTGCCGTGGCCGTGGATGGCGAACGCCCCGCTGCTGCGGTGTTTGCCGGCGCAGAAGGCGCAGGCGTCGGCGAAGCCGCAGCGGTTGGCGCGGCCGTCGGCGCCGGGCGGGCCCGCACCTGGATTTCACTCGGTGTGGCCCGCAGCGTGGGCTCGCGCAATTGCGGCGCGCGTACTGGCGTCTGCGGCAATGCGCGCACCTCGACTTGCGGCAGCGGCTGCCGCACTTCGATCTCCGCGATTCCAGTACGCAGCGTGGGCACGGTCGGCGTGGGCGACTGTGGCGTCGGACGTTCGAGCACACGCACCGAAGGACGTGGCTCGAAGGTTTCGACCTTGGCGATCTCGGTGGTCAGTTCCGGAGTCGCAATCTCCAGCTGCGGCAGCGACAGATCGCGCGGAACCGGCGCCGGCAGGGTGAAATCGATATCGGGCTGGGCGGTTTCGGTCACCACCAGGGATTGGGCGCTGACCGCCTGTGCTGGCTGCGGTGGTTGATCGTTGCTGTTTTCCTGCCGGGCGGACGAGGAGGCTGTCGGCGGCGGCGAGGCGGCGGCCGTCCGTGATGGCGCCCCCGCACTTGCCGCAGCAGGCGCATCCGTCTCGCCGGGCGCCGGTGCAGCACCCGTCTCGGCGGGTGTGCCTGTCCCGATGTATTCGACCTGTACCGATTCGCCCGCTTCGCGCGCCTCTGGCGGGGCGTCGCCGATCGCCACGTAGCCCACCCAAAGCAGCATCAGCGCGAAGAACAGGTGCAGCAGGCCCGAAGTCACGACGGCGATGCGCCGAACGCCACGCTGATCGCGCGGCGCCGGATCCCATTGCTGACGGGCAAGACTCGCGAACGCCTTCCAACGGCCCAGTTCGACGCTCGCAGCAGGCGCTCTGCCCGGAGCTCTGGTCAGCAGAACATTGAGGTAATCGACCACCGGTGCGCCCATGACGGCACCGGGGCGCTCGTTCATCGCCAGGAACCAGGCCCGCCAGGTCGGCGGAAACGTGCCGAACGGACGATCCGTATGCAATGGCCAACGACGCCCGTCACGAGCGTGAAGGGTCTCGATCAGTTCCGCGGCGGAAAACACGCGGCGCAGCCGGTCAGTTCGACGAACGCGCGATGTAGGGTGCCGTTCCGCTGGCGTGGTCGGTCGCGTCGCGTACTGCGGTCACGCCCGGCACTTTCTCCATCAGGGTTTTCTCGATCCCCTGCTTCAAAGTCACATCGGCCATCCCACAGCCGTGGCAACCACCGCCGAAGTTGAGCAGGACCACGCCATCGGCGGTGATTTCCTGGACCGAAACATGCCCTTTGTGCTGGGCGAGTTGCGGATTGATCTCGTGTTCGACCAGCCAGCGCACGCGTTCCACCAGCGATGCCGATTCGGTGGGCACCTCACCCTTGATCTTCGGCGCCCGGATCTGCAACTGCCCGCCGGTGGCCTGCGTCGTGTAATCGATCTCGGCACCATCGAGATACTGCACGCTGCCTGCATCCAACCACAGCGTGAAACCCTCGCAATCCACCGCCCATTCGTCGCCCTGCAGGTCATGAGGCTCGGCGAACTCAAGACGCACGTCCGCACGCGGCGTGCCGGGATGCATGGCGCTCAAGCGTACGCCAAGCCCCGGCAGGGCCTCGCGTTCGATCAAACGGCGGAAATGCGACTGGGCGGATTCGGAAATCTGGATCATCGGGCTATTCTAGCGGCCCCATCCGCTCGTGCTCGTCGGCCTTTCGTTACGCTGGCGGAACAGCGTTCAGCTTGGCCCGATCCCACCCAGGAGTTTTGCCGTGTCCGACCTCATTCCACTGGCCCAGGCCCACTGCATCCCGCGTCGGGGCCATGAGCATCGCCTGCCGCCCGCCCAGATCGCCGAGCTGATGCCGCAACTGCCCGGCTGGACACTGGCCGAGAACGGGCATGCGCTTGTGAAGACCTACACCTTCCCGGATTACTACCGCACGATGTCGTTCGTCAATGCGCTGGTGCATATCGCCCACCGCGAGGACCACCACCCCGACCTCGGCGTGCACTTCGATCGCTGCGAAGTACGCTTCTCGACCCACGATGTCGGCGGCCTCAGCGAAAACGACTTCATCTGCGCGGCGAAAGCCGACGCACTGATCCATTGATGGAATGAGCATGCAGGGTCCGACCGGCAAATACACGTTCATAGCGCTGTTGTTCATTCTCTCCGGCACCGGTTTCATGATGGGCGGAATGACGCTTTACGAGAATGCGATGTTCCGGTTCAAGGGACACGATGCACTGATGGTCGCCACCGATCCGCCGAAATGGCTGATCGCCCGCGACGGCAATTACCAGGCCCGCACCATCAATGTGAAGTACGTCACCGCCAGCGGCGAAGTCGCGGTGCCGGCGAAGCATGTCTCGGGCGACGAGGCCCGGCGACTGGCCGAAGGTGAGCGCATCCCGGTGCGCTACGTCGAAGGCGATCCGCAACACGTGCGTGTCGACGGCGAAACAGGCGACATCCCCTGGGGCTGGCTGTTTGCCGGCTTCGCGGGGTTGGCTTTGGCGCTGTATGCGAGGATGCTTGCGCACCGCGAAGCGCGCCGCTAGATCCACTCGCCCTTGCAGTGACCAGCAGGAAGCATCGCACCCGCACCGGAAGCCCATCGCTCATGTCCTCTACCGCCCCCATCTGGTTCACAGACTTCGGACAAGGATCCGATGCACCGGTGCGCTTGTTCGCTTTCGCCCATGCCGGCGGAGGCGCCAGCGTCTTCGGCAAATGGAACAAAGCCCTGCCCGGCGCGCATGTGCTGGCGACACGCCTGCCGGGCCGCGAATCGCGGATCGTCGAGTCGGCGTATACGTCGATGGCGCCACTGATCGACGCGCTTGCCGGACAGATTTCAACACGGTTGGACCGTCCATTCGTGTTCTACGGCCACAGCCTCGGCGGCCTGATCGCATTCGAGCTGACCCACCGCCTGCGCGAAATGGGGCTGCGCCAGCCGGAGCGGCTGCTGATCGGCGCCACCCGCTCGCCGGACCGAAAATCCCCGCATCCGCAACTCCACGCACTCGCCGATGCCGATCTGGTGAAGGGACTGGGCCGCTATGGCAACATGTCGCAATCGATCATCGATTCGCCTGAATTGATGGCCATGCTGTTGCCGATGCTGCGTGGGGATTTTTCGCTGGTCGAAACCTACGCTTACCGTGAGCGGGCGCCGCTGGATCGCCCCATCGTCGTCTATTATGGCAACGACGACCGGATGGTCGACCCTGCGGACATGGACGGTTGGCGGACGAAAAGCAGCGCCGATGTCCGCCTGCTGCCGATCGAAGCCGGGCATCTTTTCCATCTCACGCACGAGGCCGAACTGCTGACGATGATCGGTGCGGAGTTGCACGGATCAACAGGCGGAGTTGGAGCGATTCCGGTGGTTTAACCACAATCCGAACCTGTCAAAGGCACTTGCGAATAACGACCACACCGGGAGTAACAAGCCCAGATTCAAGGAAAGCGCAAATGAGCTCGCCTACGAGTCGGCCATTCGCGTCGCACATGGCCTCCGAAGACCCCTCATGGACGGAGTCTTCGCAACTGCTCAATGCATCGACGCAAGCTGCGAGCGAAGGAAAAATGGTTCGCCAGTGGCTACTTTGGCTCGACACACCACTGTCGGCAGCTTGGTATAAAAATGCCGATTCATGTGCATGTGCATGATTTCCACGGCCCCTGCATCCCTTCGCCAGCGACATCCGACAAGTCGGCCTGCAGCAACCGGGAGCGCACCGTGGAACGAGAGTCCAGGTCCGTTCTCGACCATGTTCTCAACAGAAAAGTGCTTCACCTATTTCGAATTCCGGGTCAACAATTCAAACACTGACGTCGGCACACCTTCGTCTTTGACGATACCGTCCGTAGCAGGGCGGAAGAGCGCCTGCAAAATCAGATGGCGATCTTCAGCAGAATCGGTTTTTCCATCCTGTAACAAAGACAGATAGGTCTTCAGCATGACGACACGTTCTTCTGCATCTCCAGCCAGATGAAGATGACTCAGGAACATCCGTACCACCAACCGAACCGCCCACACCGAGAATACGCCCAGCACGGCCAAAAGACCGAGCCGCCAAGTCTCGGGAAGTTCACCGCTCTTCGTATTGCTAAGAATGTCGTGCACATTGGTGCCTACGAACCATGCGGAAGCGAAGATCGCGACGAATGACAGCGCCCCGAGAAACTTGGTCGCACGACGATGCATCAACGCTTTCACACTCCAATACTCAGCCGGTGCGTGCAACGCGGACTCGTTGCGGAATATCTCCCGGATATGCGTCATTTTCTCTTCATGGGCTAAAATCAATGCGCCGTATTGCTGCTCGCGCATCGCTTGGGACGACTCGAATGCCGTATTGATTTTATCAACGAGCACCTCGCCTCGTCCGGCCCAAACCCGATGATCATGCTCCATCTGCACAAGACGTTGTGTATTGCCTTCGAACAGCCGTGACATGTCGCCGCGAAGCGCATCGAAGGCGAGCTGATTCGCACCGATACTCAGGTCTGCGACCGCAGACTTCGCATCGATGAACATCAGTCCCGCAAACACGCCGTACCATTCTTCGATCGATTTAGGGTGAGGAGGACTGCGATCCGATGGCACTTGCAATGCCGCGAAGTAACGGGCCGCATCCATTCCATACTGCTCCCGAATGTGGTCGATCGCTTTGGCTATGGCGCTCGAGCTGTGCGGCAAAGGTTTTTTGTCCGCTTTGTCCGCATCGAGCAGGTAAATCTGACCGATCAGCGACTGGATTCGCCTGATATCTTTTTGCTCTCCGGGAATATCGCGACTGAGCTTCGATTCTCTTCCAAGTTCAGCGAGGCGCATGGACAAATGAGATGCCTCACGCAAGCCACCAATCTTCTCGGAAATTCCACCCAGATAGCCGGGAAAGTCGTGAAAGCCGGGCATTCCGAACGCCCGCCAATATTCGATCTCTTTGTTCAACCAGGCCTGGAGCTCTAGGCAGCCGTATGGCTCCAGCATGCCGCCGTTGCCTCCCAGATCGACAGTAAACAGCTGTTCTTCAGAATGCATATGCTCTTCCATGATTGTCCTCTTGGGCATTGTCACCTTGTCGCCTGACAACTGTTGCATTTACAGACGCACCGTTTTCAGATGCCGCCCCCCGCATCACCCCAACCGATCCAACGCATCCACCAGCTCCGTCGCCAACGGCGCGTCCAGCGCATACGGCACGCGACCGCCGTCCAATGCGAATTCCAGCGATGCGGCATGCAGGAACAGCCGCTTCAGGCCGAGCTGTTCGCGCAGGCGTTTGTTGACTTCCGGGTCGCCGTATTTGTCGTCGCCCGCAACCGGATGGCCGATGTGCTGCGCGTGGACGCGGATCTGATGGGTCCGGCCGGTCTCGATCCGCACTTCGCAATAGGAATGTCCGCCGCGACGCTCCAGTACCCGGAAATGACTGAGCGAAGCCTTGCCGCCAGCGTGGACCTGGACATGGCGCTCGCCGCCCTGGCGCAGGCCGATATGCAGCGGCGCGTCGACGCTCATGGTGCCGTCGGGCATCCGTCCGACCAGCAGGGTCAGATAGCGTTTGGCGATCCCGCGGCCGTCGTCGGCATCGCTTTCGCGCATCAGCGCCTGCAGCTCGAGCAGGGCCGAACGCTTCTTGGCGATGATCATCAGACCGGAAGTATCGCGATCCAGCCGGTGGACCAGCTCCAGCGTTTCCTTCGGGCGCAGGGCGCGAAGGGTCTCGATCACGCCGAAACTGATCCCGCTGCCGCCGTGGCTGGCGACGCCGGTCGGCTTGTTGATCGCCAGAAGCCGGGCGTCCTCGAACACGATACTGGCGGCCATGGCATCCAGCAGGCCGCGCGCCGGCGTGCCCTTTTCGCCCGGCTCGGCCAACCGCACTGGTGGAATCCGTACCTCGTCGCCGTCCTCCAACCGGGTTTCGGCCTTGGCCCGACCGCCGTTCACGCGCACCTGACCACTGCGGATGATCTTGTAAATCAATGACCTGGGTGCGCCCTTGAGCTGACCGAACAGGAAATTGTCCAGCCGCTGGTCGGCCCGGTCCTCGTCGATACGGACAAGGCGGACCTTGCCCGCCGGTGGTGGGGAATGCGCTGGTTCAGTCATGGGGTCGTGATCCGGGGTGGTGATCTGTTACACTCGCCGCGCGATATAAGGGGTTGATTTCGCAGGGAGTTAGCGACAAAGACGCTTTGGCGTCTCGTCGCTCGAATGGGCCGAAAGCCCGCCTCCTCCGCGATATCCGATGCAGTACGCGACCACCGCCCTCGGGGCGGCCATGTTAGCGGCTTGTCGGCAAAGCCGGTTATCGCCGGGTGCGTCAGACACTCGTGCTGAACACGTCCCGTGCCGCCGCATCGTCGCGCCCCAAGCGCAGCCGACGCAGGCAGCCGGCCTGTAACACGTTGAGAACAACAAGCGCTCCCGCGGTTCGCCGTGGTGTTGCAGCGCTGGAATACTTCAAGCGGCGCATGCCGCGCGCCTGCCGATCGGCAGGCCCGCCTCCGGACGGGACAAGCGCGCGACGGTGCCGCCGGCAGTCTCCAGAGGCGAAAACGCCCATGGCGTTCCGCGCGCCCGCTCTCGAGCGGGGTTGATGCGCGTGAGGAACGCAAGACCATGAAACGCATGCTGATCAATGCGACGCAGGCAGAAGAACTGCGCGTCGCGATCGTCGACGGCCAGACGCTTTACGACATCGATATCGAACGGCCGTCCAAGGAACAGAAGAAGTCCAACATCTACAAAGGCCGGATCACCCGGCTCGAACCGTCGCTGGAAGCGGCCTTCGTCGAATACGGCGGGGAAAAGCACGGCTTCCTGCCTTTGAAGGAAATTTCGCGCGACTACTTCCAGGCCGGTGTGGACCATCACAAGGCCGGCATCAAGGAACTCCTGCGCGAAGGCCAGGAAATCGTCGTCCAGGTCGACAAGGAAGAGCGCGGCAACAAGGGCGCGGCGCTGACCACGTTCATTTCGCTGGCCGGCCGTTACATGGTGCTGATGCCGAACTCGCCCACCGCCGGTGGCGTCTCGCGCCGGATCGAAGGCGACGACCGCGCCGCATTGAAGGCGGCGATGGATGTGCTCGCGATTCCCGATGAAATGGGCGTCATCATCCGCACCGCAGGCGTCGGTCGCGATGCCGAAGAGCTGCAGTGGGATCTCGACTACCTGCTCAGCGTCTGGAAAGCCATCGCCGAAGCCGCGCTGAAGAAACCGTCTCCGTTCCTGATCTACCAGGAATCGCGCCTGATCATCCGCGCGCTGCGCGACTACATGCGCGCCGATATCGGCGAGATCCTGGTCGACACGCCGGAGATGTACGAAGAAGCGAAAGAGTTCGTCGAGCAGGTGATGCCGCAGAACCTGCGCAAGCTCAAGACGTACACCGACGACACCCCGCTGTTCAACCGCTTCCAGATCGAATCGCAGATCGAGAACGCCTACGAGCGCTCGGTCCGCCTGCCTTCCGGCGGTTCGCTGGTGATCGATCAGACCGAAGCGCTGACCGCTGTCGACGTGAACTCCTCGCGCGCCACCAAGGGCGGCGACATCGAGGAGACCGCGTTCAACACCAACCTCGAAGCGGCGGATGAAGTCGCGCGCCAGATGCGTCTGCGCGATCTGGGCGGTCTGGTCGTGATCGACTTCATCGACATGGCGTCGAACAAGCACCAGCGCGACGTCGAAAACCGCCTCGCCCAGGCGCTGAAGCACGACCGCGCCCGCGTCCAGCTCGGCCGCATTTCCAAGTTCGGCCTGATGGAGATGTCACGCCAGCGCCTGCGCCCGAGCCTCGGCGAATCCAGCCAGCTCGTCTGCCCGCGCTGCGACGGTCATGGCCGCATGCGCAGCATCGAATCGCTGTCGCTGTCGATCATCCGGCTCACCGAAGAGCACGCGATGAAGGACAACACCGGCCAGGTGCTGGTACAGGTCCCGGTGGAGATCGCCAACTATCTGCTCAATGAAAAGCGCCGCGCACTGAGCGAGATCGAGAAGCGCCACGACTCGCCGATCGTGATCGTCGCCGACGAATCGCTGCACACGCCGCATTACGAAGTCACCCGCATCCGCGAGAACGAGCTGACCGAAGAGACTTCGAAGCCGAGCTACCAGCGCGGCACGCCGCGCAAGCTGGCGACGATCGCGCTGACGAAGGCGAACCTCAATGTGCCTGCAGCGCCGGCCGTGACCAACGTCAAACCGGCGCGTCCCGCACCGATGCGCGAAGACCGGGAGGAGCGCGAGGAAGCGCCCCGCGCAGCCGCAGTGCAAGCGCAGCCGCAACAGGCGTCGGTCCCCGCACCTGCGTTCGCGCAGCCCACCCCGGCCGCCAAGCCCGGTGGCTTCATGGGTTGGTTGAAAGGTCTGTTCGGCAGTGAGCCATCGCCCGCTCCGGCCCCCAGCCGTCCGCAGTCCGGTTCTCAGCAGGGTCGCGATCGCAACGAACGTCCGGACCGCAACGGTAGTCCGCGTCGCGATCAGCGCCGGGATGAGCGTGGTCCAAAAGGCCAGCGCGATCAGCGCCGGGATGAGCGCCGCGACGATCAGCGGCGCAACGCGCCACAGGGCCAGGCACCGAAGCCGCAGCAAGGCGAACCGCGCCAGCCGCAAGCGCCACGTCAGCAGCAGCCGCAGCAGCAGAAACAAGGGCAGCCGCGGCCACCTCAAAACCCGCCTCAACCGCCATCGCCGCAGCCGCAGCCGCAACAACAGCTGCCCAAAGCCGCGAATCCCGACAAACCCCGTCGCGAAGAGCGTGCGGTGGCCGCTGCGGCCGAAGCGCCGAAGCCACAGGCACTGCCGCCGATCGAAGCGATTGCGCTGCAGCCGGTCGTACCGTTGACGACTGCAGCAATGTTGTCGACCGGTGAGATCGATACCGCAGCGACGACGACCGATGATGCGCAGATGGGCGATCAGGAATTCGCAGCCGACGGCGGCGATGACGCCGCACAGGACGGCAGCAGCCGTCGTCGTCGCGGTCGTCGTGGCGGTCGCCGTCGTCGTCGTGGCAATGGCGAAGGCGCCGTTGCCGGCGAAGTCATGGCCGACGATGCGTTGACCAGCGACGAGCCCCAGTCCGCCGTCGATCGCAATCAGCCCGAGTTCGATTTCGACGATCTGCCTGTCGCGGAGCGCGCGCCTGTCGTCGCCACTGCACCCGTTGCCGTCGAAGTCGCACCGCCTGCGCCTGCAGCCGAGACGTCGATGGCGCCCGCGCCCGCGCGGATCGAAGCAGAGCCCGTGATCGAAACCGTACCGGTCGAGCGCACCATCGCCGCCATTGAGCCTGCCCCCGCAGAACTGGCCGCTGTCGAGACAGCCGCAATCCAGACGGATACTGTCGAAACAAGCATTGCCGAGACGGCACCTGTCGTGCCCCACGCCGCCGAAATCATCGACGCACCCGCTGCCGAAGCGGTTCCGGTCGCGGCGGTCCCCGTGGAAGCACCGGTCGTGGAATTCGTTTCTGCGCCAGCTGCGACACCCGTTGCGGAGCCTGCGGTGATCGTCGCTGCGCCGGAAGTCGCGGCAGAACTCGCCAACGACATCGCGGCGCCGCAGTACGGTATCGGTCTGCAGTTGTTCGATCCTTTACCGGATGCCACGGTGGCGGTTTCCGGCACCGACGACGCCTCCAGCGACGACACCGACAGCCTCAAAGCTTGATGGGTCGCCCCGCGCGCGTCACACGACGCGCGCGGGATCGCTCAACCCGTATTGCGAACACAGCCGGGCCAGCGCGATGCTGTCCTGGATCTCCAGTTTCTCGAACAGACGCGCCTTGTGCGTGTTGACGGTCTTGGCGCTGAGGCTGAGCCGCTTCGCGATCTCTTCCTGACGCAGGCCCTGCGCCAACAGCATCGCCACTTCCAACTCGCGCGGCGACAGGCTGTCGAACGGCGACGCTCCGCCACCGATACCCGCCAGCGCCAAGTGCTGGGCCACACCGTTGGCCAGGAAGCGCTTGCCGCGAGCGACATCGCGCACCGCACGCAACAGCTCGGCCGCGTCGCCGGCCTTGCCGACATAGCCGGACGCGCCGGCTTCGATCAATCGTTTCGGAATCGGTCCGTCTTCCAGCACCGACACCACCACGACCTTGCAGCCATAGTCGCCCTTGACGATGCGCTCGGTGACTTCGAGGCCGCTGATGCCGGGCAGATGCAGGTCGCACAACACGATGTCGGGCATGAGCTTGCGGATCATCGGCAGCGCGATCTCGCCGGTGTCGGCTTCGCCGACCACGTCGATATCGGTTTCGGCCGAGAGCATCATGCGCATGCCGCTGCGCACCAGCGCGTGATCGTCGAGAAGGAATACGCGGATCGTCATGTCGGTCCCTGTGGAGTCGTCCTGCGCACAGACTAGGCAAGGCCGCCGATGCGGACAAGCGGACTTCGCCGCTTTACGGGGTAGGAAAATGCCTACCCCGGGTCGGCGCATCCGGGGCCGGTGACTTCCGGCACCGCACCCCGCCCGGTTTCTCTGGCACGCTCCTGCCTTTCGCCTGCTGGTCCCGATCAACATGTCCGTATGCCGCCTCGCACTGATCGGTACGATCGCACTCCCGGCTTTGCTGGTCGCCGCCTGCGCGTCCAGCCAACCACGCGCGCCCGCTCATCGCGACATCACGAAGAACACCGCGCACGGCACCTGGCATATGGACGTCCGCCGCATGGCCGATGCCGAGGACAACGCCGGACGCCGCGCGTATCTGCATCAGCGTCTGCTCAACGCCGGAATGGCGGTCGCCGCACAGCCGTTCGTGTCCGGCAATCTGCAGGGCGAGAATCTGATCGCCGATGTCGGCGGTCCTGCCGAGGCGCCGCTGCTGCTGATCGGCGCGCACTCCGACCGTGTCCATGCCGGTCGTGGCGCCACCGACAACGCTACGGGCAGCGCTGCCGTGCTGGCGCTGGCCGAACGTCTGAAACGTCGGCCGCTCGTGCACCATCGGGTCAAGGCCGCGTTCTGGGACCTCGAAGAACGCGGGCTGCTCGGCGCCCATGCGTATATCGAACAGAACGATGAAAAAAAACGCCGGAAAGCCCGCGCTCTACATCAACTTCGACGTGTTCGGCTGGGGCGACACCCTATGGCTGATGCGCCGCGATGCCGCGCATCCGCTGGTCGCCGCCAGCCACGACGCTGCGCAGGCGCAGCGGATGCGGATCGTTGCCGGCGATCGCTATCCACCCAGCGACCACATCCCGTTTCTCAAGGCAGGTTGGCCGGCAGTCTCCTACTCGCTGGTCGGCGGCGACGAAATCCCGGGCATCATCGGCATGTTCGAGGGACGGAAGCCCCTGCGGGTGCCGAAAGCGATGAAGGTGATCCATACCGACAACGACACCATGGCGCATATCGACGATGCGGCGGCGGCGAAAGGCATCGATGCCGTGGAAGCCGCGATCCGCGCGTGGGACGCGCAGACGCAGTAAGTACACTCCCGCTCAGCCGGCGTCGGGCAATGCCTGTCCCGGCAGCCAGCCGCTCGCCTGCAGCGCATCCAGCAGACCCGCGACTTCGGTTTTCGCGTCGAGACTGTGCACCGGCAGCACCAGCACATCGCCCGGCCGCGCCCAGGCCAGGGCTTCGCGCGCGGCATCGGCTTCGCGCAGGCGCACCGGCAGCGCGGATTCGGACAGGCCGTGTCGCAGCAATGCATCGCGGATGACCTGCGCGACCTCGCCTGCTTCGCGCCCGCGCAGGTAGCCGTCGATATCCTTCACCACCACGAGATCCGGCGCGTAACGCGCGGCGACCGCCGCCAATTCCCGCACCTGTTCGTCGCCGCGATTGCCGGCCTGGCCGAGCAACAGCGCCATCCGCCCATCGCCGCGTCGCGCCTGTGCGATGTCGAGCAGCGCCGTCATGCCATCGGGGTTGTGGGCGTAGTCGAGGAATATTTCGATGCCCGCGAACGCCCAGTGCTGCAGGCGGCCGGGGTTGTCGGCATGGCTGCGGCCGAACTCCGCGAGCACCTTGCGGATCGTCTCCACGTACACGCCCATCAGCATCGCTGCGAGCGCAGCCGCAGCGATGTTCGCGATGTTGTGGCGAGCGCGACCGCCGAGCGTCAGCGGCATCGCGGCGATGGCGCCGAGATCGAGCGTTTCGACGCCATCGTCCAGCAACAGGCGGCCATCGCGCGTTGCGCAGCGCGGCAGCGCCATCGCATCCGCCGGTAACGCTTGATCGTCGACCGCGAACCACGCAATGCGCGGCGCCGTCTGCGGTCCCTGCGCGCGGAGCAGCGGATCGTCCGCATTCAGCACCAGCCAACCGCCGGATGCGCGCTCGCCTGCGACTGCGCGCGCCACCGTGAGCTTGACCGCAGCCAGATCCTCGACCGAATGCACGCCGTATTCGCCGAAGTGATCGGCGCTGATATTGGTGACGACCGCGACATCCGCGTCGGCCAGCGCCAGGCCGCGGCGCAGCAGGCCACCGCGCGCGGTTTCGAGCACGGCGGCTTCGACGTCGGTGCGTCGCAGCAGTTGGCGCGCGCCGGTCGGGCCGGAATAGTCGCCGCTTTCGAGGCGTTCGACATCGGCGGCATCGCTCGCGCCGCCACCGACGAACAGGCCGTCGGTGCAGGAATGCGCGGTGCGCAGCCCTTGCGCACGCAGCATCGCCGCGATCAGGCGCACGGTGGTGGTCTTGCCGTTGGAACCGGTGACCAGCGCGGCGGGAATCGTGCCGAGCGTCGTCCACGGCACATCGCCCACCGACGGCAATGCGTCGATCGGCCATGTCCGCCCATGCTTACCGAGGCCGAGGCTCAGGGCATCGTCGTCGTGCAGCGCCGGCACGCCGTGCGCCCGCGCGGCATCGAGCAATGCGATCGCATCCGGGCAGCGCTCTTCCGCCGCGAAACGCTGCAAGGTATGCAGCGCGGACGCGGTGTCGTGCGTGGACGGATGCCCGGGCGCGTGGAAGTCGTGGAAGGCCACGCTGGCGCACCACGCCCATTCGTTGATTTCGGTCGCGGTGTAGAGCTGATCCGCAGGGGCGGTGAAGGCCAGCGACGTCGCCGTGCGGTGCACGCGCACCACCGGTTCGGTGGCCGCCCAGCCCAGCGCTTCGCGCGCCGCGTTGGCGCGCATCCACCACGCCGCGAGGGCGACCGGATCGCGCGCCTGCGGGCCCATGGTTTCCAGCGCAGCGCCGCAGCCTGCGAAATAAACATTCGATCCGGTGAGCCGCCGCGAATCCTCGAACGGCGGCTCGCCCGACAATCCGATCACGGCGCTCAGTCGTCGCTCTCCCGCGAGATGAAGATGCCGCGCTCGTCGCGGCTCACGCCTTCCCACTGTTCGGGCGAGAAGTGCGGCTCCGTCGTCTCCTCCGCATCGACGTTCGCCGCAGCGACGACCGCCACTTTCTCGGCCACGCCCTCGGGCTTGAACTTGATGATCTGCTTCCATGAGCGCACCAGCGTATCGGCGAAGACCAGCAGCACGTCGCCGGCCTGGGCCATGCGCAATCCGGCGTCGATCGCGTCCTGTTCGTCGGGGATGATGCTGATCTGGTGATCGGCGACACCCTGTTCGCGCAGGGTCGCGGCGATCAGCTTCGGCACTTCGTCCGGCGCGCGCCCGCGCAGACCGTCGTCGCGGCGACAGATGTAGTGATCAAAACCGCCGGCCACGGCCTTGGCGATCTCGCGCAGGTCTTCATCGCGACGATCGCCGGGACCGGCGACCACCACGATCCGGCGACCGGTCACTTCGAGCCGCTGGGCGAGATCGGCCATCGCCGCGACCGCGTGCGCGTTGTGGCCATAGTCGAACAGCACCTTGAACGGATGCTCGTTGAACACGTTCATCCGGCCCGGTGCCTGGAAGAACGTGCTGTCGAAGGTGCGCAGGCCCTGGCGGATCGCATCGAGCTTGATCCCCATCGAAAAGGCCATCGCCGCCGCGAACATCGCGTTCTGCACGTTGTGCAGCGCCTTGCCTTCCAGCGTCGCCGGAATCAGGTGCGTCCACAGCAGCGGGATATGGCTGCCCTTGTCGTACAGCGTGATCATCTGGCCGTTGACGCCCGCTTCGAGCGCACAGGCACGGCCTCCCGCGCGGATGTGTTCGCGGACCAGCCCGTGCGAAGGATTGAGCGTGACGTAGCAAAGCACTTTGGCGTCGGTGTAGCCGCCCATCTTCAGCACGTTCGGGTCGTCGGCGTTGAGCACCGCGCAGTCTTCGGCCACTTCGATGACGATGCGTTTGACCTCGGCCAACTGCTCCAGCGTGTCGATCCCTTTCATGCCGAGATGATCGGACTGCACGTTGAGCACCGCGCCCACGTCGACCTTCGGTACGCCCATGCCGGCACGCAGCAGGCCGCCGCGCGCGGTTTCCAGCACCGCGAAATCGATCTGCGGATCGGCCAGCACCATGCGCGCCGACACCGGCCCGGTCATATCGCCTTCGACCGTACGCTGGCCATCGATGTACACGCCATCGGTGGTGGTGAGGCCCGGCGTGAAGCCGGTCATCTTGGCGATGTGCGCGAGCATGCGCGAGGTGGTGGTCTTGCCGTTGGTGCCGGTGATCGCCGCGATCGGCACGCGCGACGGCGTGCCCTGCGGGAACAGCATGTCGATCACCGGGCCGGCGGCATCGCGCGACTTGCCTTCGCTCGGCGACACGTGCATGCGGAACCCCGGCGCGGCATTCACTTCGCAGATGCCGCCGCCGATGTTCTTGTAACTCTCGGCGATGTTGGTACTGAGGAAATCGACGCCGCCCACGTCCAGACCGATCGCCTTGATCGCACGCACCGCCATTTCGCGGTTGTCGGGATGGATGATGTCGGTCACGTCGGTCGCGGTGCCGCCGGTCGACAGATTGGCGGTGGAACGCAGATAGATGATGCGGCCGGCTTCGGGCACGCTGTCGGCGGTCACGTCTTCGCGCGCCATCATCATTTCGGCCTGCGCGTCGAGTTCGATGCGGGTCAGCACCTTCTCGTGGCCGACGCCGCGACGCGGATCCTGATTGACGATATCGACCAGTTCGCGCACGGAGTGCTGGCCGTCGCCGACCACATGCCCCGGCGTGCGCCGGGTCGCGGCGACCAGCTCGCCGTTGACCACCAGCAGCCGGTGATCGTCGCCCTCGAGATAGGTCTCGACGATGACCGAACGCGAAATCTCCTTCGCCTTCAGGAAGCCTTCGACCACTTCCTCATCGGTGCGGAGGCGGATCGAAATGCCGCGGCCGTGATTGCCGTTGTACGGTTTGGTGACCACCGGGAAGCCGATCTTGCGCGCGGCGCGGCGCGCGGCGCCTTCGCTCTGCACCAGTTCCTGGCGCGGCACCGGCAGTCCGAGCGAGCCGAGGATCTTGTTGGTTTCTTCCTTGTCGCTGGCCAGCTCCACCGCGATGTGCGAGGTCTTGCCGGTCACCGTCGCCTGGATGCGCTGCTGGTATTTGCCGTGGCCCAACTGCACCAGCGACTGTTCGTTCAAGCGCAGCCACGGGATATTGCGGTCTTCGGCGGCCTTGACCAGCGACATCGTCGACGGCCCCAGCGCACGGCGCTGGGCGTAACGGATGAAGGTGTCGCGCGCGTCGGGCCAGTTCCAGTCGTCGGGTACCGCATCGGCCGAACGCAGTTCCGGCGGCAGCAGCGAGCGCAGCAGTTTCAGCGCCAGTTCGCCGGCTTCGATGCCCTCCTCGCGCTGCGCGTATTCGTAGACCACCGAGTACACGCCGGGGCGGTCGTCGATGCTGCGGGTTTTCCCGAAGGTCACGTCTTCGCCGGCCATGTTCTGCAGTTCGATCGCGACGTGTTCCAGCACGTGGCCCAGCCAGGTGCCCTCGCCTTCCTTCATCCGCCGGATCAAACCACCCGGGGTGCGGTAGGAGCAGCCGTGTTCGGCCAGCCCCGGCAGCGCTTCCACCAGCGCATCGACGAAGGCCGGGCCGAGCTTTCCGGTCGGCCAGGCTTCCAGCCGTTCCAGGTCCAGCTCCAGCCGGATCACCGGAAAATGCGCATACAGCGAGGGGCCGACGAATACCGAACGATCGAGAATGCGCATGACGGGTGGACTCTCCTGTTTATTCCTTGGGCCTGAGCAGCGCGCCTGCCGAAGCCTTGCGCGTGTGCAGGTTGAACGTAGCACCGGCGACGAGGATGTGGAAGCTCAGGCCCAGCAGGCAGACCGGTTCGCCCTCGTTGACCTGGGCCATCGATGAGAACTGCAGCCCGGCGGCATCGACCACCGTCACCCCGCCACTGCCCAGCACTTCCACCGTGTTGTCCGGTGAGATGAAGGCGGCGGTGTCTTCGTCCAGACCGATGCCGATCGCGAACGGATTGAAGGCCAGCGCTGCGGTCAGCCGGCCTAGACGGTCGCGCTGGCGGAAATGCTGGTCGATCACGAACCGGTTGGTCAGGCCGAGACCCGGCGCCAAGCGCACCATGCCGGCGATCGGGGTCGGGCCCTCTTCGCCGAACGCAATCATGTGTTCGCTCAGAAACGCCGCACCGGCGCTGGTGCCGGCCACGTGCATGCCGCTTGCGTTGCAGATCCGGATCGCCTTCGCCACTGCAGTACCGCCGAGCAGGGTCCCGAGCCGCAGCTGATTGCCGCCGGTGAAGAACACGCCGGTCGCTTCGTTGATGCGCTCGACCCGGCGCGGCTCGTCGGCATCGCGACGGGTATCGAAATCCATCACCGTGACCTTGGCGACGCCGAGGCTGTTGAAGATCTCGACATAGCGTGGACCGGTCGCATTGAGCCGGCTCGCCGTGGGTATCACCACGATATCGGCATCGGCACCGCCGCAGAGTTCGACGAAACGGGCGAGGATCGCGCGGTCGTTCTCTTTTTCTTCGGCGCCACCGATCGGAATGATCCAACCGCGTTCTTCCCCGTCGGGGACTTTACTGGGACACATCTGGCTTCCTGGGATTCTTTCTGAAAGGGGATTTCGTGGAGGACCGGTCATCCGCGCGCATGGTCGGCGCTGTCCTCGAACAGGCCGCGCCGCAGCACCGCGCCGTTGCGCAGATGCCAGGCGCCCTGCGCCATGACATCGGACACATGGCTGTCGGCGTCGAGCACGACGAGGTCGGCATCGGCGCCGACCGCGATTTCACCTTTGCCGGCAAGACGCAGGTGGCGCGCAATGTTGCGGGTGAACGCCGGCAGCACCGCATCCAGCGCATGCCCGCGCGCGAGCAGTTCACGCACGGCGTCGAGCAGCGCGTGCGCGCTGCCGACATCCATTTTGCAGAGGCGACCGTCGTGGTCGAAGGTGGGGAGGCAGCCGCCGGCATCGGAACTGATGGTCAGCCGCTCTGCCGGCGCGCCGGAGGCGTGGTAGCGCTCCCAGGCCTCGACGGCGGACCAAGCGTCCTCTCCATCTTCGACCGGGAATGCGGTGATATCGACCGTGCAGCCGCGCCGCGCCAGCGCCAGCGCTTCCTCGAACAGCGCCTTGCGCCGGTTGATGTGCGTGGGATGGAACACCCGCGCCGGCAGTTCGGTGTCGTCCAGCGCACGACGCACGAGTTCGAGGCCGCGCACGCCATCGCCCAGATGCAGATGCAGCACGCCGGCCTTGCCGCTCATCAAACCGGCGACATGCGCCTCGGACGCGATGCGGACGAATTCGTCGAAGGTGGGCTGGCTGGAGCGGTGATCGCTGATCGCCAATTCGCCGACACCGATGACCGGGTCGAGATAAACGATGTCGCCACGAACGCTGCCGGTCAGCGTGACCGGCGGCATGTGGTAGCCGCCGCACCAGGCGAACGCGCCCAGGCCCTGCTCGCGCAGCGCGTAAACGGAAGCCAGCAGTTCTCCTGGCGTCCGTGCGAGGTCGTCGGTACCGAGCACCCCGACCACGGTCGTCACCCCGGCGGTGGTGAATCGCGACAACGGCACCGGCGGTACCCGGGTCGCGAATCCGCCCTCGCCGCCGCCACCGGTGACGTGGGCATGGCCGTCGATCAAACCGGGAATCAGGCGGTTGCCGCCCAGATCGATCACCTCAAGGCCGGCAATGCTCGGTGCGATCTCGTCAGCGGCGCCGATCCACAGAATCCGGCCACCGCCGATCAGCAGCTGGCGCAGCCCCAAGGCCTCGGGTGCGAACACCGAGGCGTTGCGGATCAGGGTCAGTGGGGAGGTGGCTGCGGATGCGGGGCGGATAGGCATCCGACATTCTAACGGGAGCGGTGCGGCAAAGCCTCCTGCATGATCGATGCGCGGCACGCGTGCTAGCGCAGCCGGGTCGCCCCTGCCGCCGCCCATCCGGCTTTGTTGCGGTTTTTTCGACTCAGCGATTGAGCGTGACGTGGCCGGTCTTGTTGTGGGAGACGGTGATGCTGAGGCTTCCCTCCACGCGCGCGACAGTGACATTCATGCTGATGCGGTTGGGCATGTCCTGGGCCATGCGGCCGTTCGTGGCTCCGGTGCCCTTGGTATTGATGGCATGGAACTGCGCACCTGCTACCAGCGGCTTCGACAGCCCGTTGCCGGTCAACAGCGTCTCGATGGCAGCGTTGTCCTGGGCTTCGATCGCGGCATTCAAGGCATCGAGTTTGGCGGGGTCCGCATTGATCCGATCGATGGCCGACTGCGCGGCATCGCAGACCGCGCCGATGTCGGTTTGCGCATCCGCCGTGCGCGCGTAGCTGGCGGCTGCGGCACCGCCCCCGGCACCTCCAGCCATCGTGCTGACCGACGATACTGCCCACGACCAGCTGCCGGTCCCTGTGGCGCAGGCATTGGCCCCGACTGCGGTCTCTTGCAGCACCACGCCCTCGGGGGCAACGCGGTCGTTCGAGTTGTTGCTTTTGGTGCGGGTTTTCCCGGCACTCGCATCCATTGCGACCAGCAGCAGAGCCAAAGCGCAGGCACTCGTGAGTTTCAGATGCGACATGTTCGTTCCCCTTCCGACGATGTGTGCCTGCACCGTACGCGCCGAAGCGTGAACACGCAAAGAAAAAATCGACAAAGCATCGATGCCAGGAGGGCTGGTTCAGGAAGGCATGTGTCGTCAATTCACCATTTGAAACCATTTAGAAGAATCAAGTTTGTAGTAAGCAAGATGTCTCAATAACTCTTCCAAATCTCGCTACAAATAGACAAGCCATGGCATTAACCGTATATACGCTCGTATGTGTCGCGAGTGAATTCGAGAAGAGCAACATTGTTCTCTTGAACACTGCTACGTACTTCGTTTCCGTCAATTGCCATTACGCCCTTCAAACTCTTCATTACCTCAGGATTTTCCCAGTTCCATGTAGAAGATCCAACAACAGCAGCGAAGGCTTCAATCTTTTCATAATTCCATGTAAGCATGGCAATTGCATTCTGGCATTTTGCATAATCTTTGAACTTGAATACCTGTCCTTTTGCTGCCAATGATCTAAGCTTAATCATTGACGGCTGGGCGGCTTGTAGCATCTCTAGAAGACGCTTAGCTTCCCTCTCCCCATTTTTCTGGATATAGGCGATCGCACCCTTGATAGCCGTGTCTGCATCCTCACCGCTTTCATTCAGTGGCGCATAACTTTCCATGCCGATCTTTGTCATCTCAAAGAGCGCTATCGGCTTATCTATTTCCACAATGTAGACATGAGCAGCCTCAATCAGAGAATCAAGAAATTCCGCATTTCTTTTAGCTTTATCCTGCCGCTGCCAGTTTTTTAATGCGAAAAAAGCAATGATTGCCATCGCCACGGAAGCGATAGATTTCATAGCTTCAAGCCAACTGATGTCCCTTATTGCGTCAAAGGACCATACAAGTGCATCGCACATCAGCATTCGTCTCTGTGTGATGGCGGAGAGAGTGGGATTCGAACCCACGGTGGGCGTAAACCCACGGCAGTTTTCAAGACTGCTGCCTTAAACCACTCGGCCATCTCTCCGTTTTAAATTGTGTGCATCTTCGACAATCGGCAGTTTGACCATCGACCTGCGGTCGATGTTCGCTCCGGCCTTCGGCCTACGCAGTCAAGACTGCTGCCTTAAACCACTCGGCCACGCTTCCGTATTTTTTTCAACTGCGGCAAAAAAAAACTGTTGTCATCCCGAATCCCGGCTTCATCGGGTGAGGGACCTGTTTTTTGGCTGTGCCCTGAAGCGCACAGCAGGTCCCTCGCCTTCGGCTCGGGATGACAAGCTCAACACCCCGAGCCGTCACTCATTGCGGCTCACGCCGGCTCGGCGATTTTACCCTGCTTCGTCGGCGCCATCCCACCCGGGCAGTGCAGGCAGTTGAGGCGCGAGGCCTCCAGCAGCGGCGGCAGGCTTTCGGCGAGGTAGTCGATGAACATCCGCACCGCCGGCAGCAGGCCGCGGCGGGAGGCGAACACCGCGTGGCAGATGCCCATCGGCAGGCGCCAAGCGGGCAACACCACTTCCAGCTCGCGGTTGCGCACGGCGTCGGCGCAGATGGTTTCCGGCAGCAGGGTCACGCCCAGGCCCTGTTTGGCCAGCGCCATCAGCATCGGGAAATCGAAGCCGGAGACCCGGGGTTTGAGTTCGACGCGGCGGACTTCGCCGCCCGCGCCCTGCAGTTCCCAGCGCTGGCGGGCCTCGTCCTCGCTCATGCTGAGCGTGGTGTGGCTGGCCAGTTCTTCCGGCTCGCGCGGTCGGCCGGCGCGATCGAGGTATTTCGGGCTGGCGACCAGCAGTTCCTGGATCTGGCCGAAGCTGCGCATCACCAGGCTGCCGTCGTCGTCGAGCTTCGCGCGGACGCGGATCGCCACGTCGAAGCCTTCGTTGATCACGTCCACGCGGCGGTTGTTGACGTGCAGTTGCACGCGCACCAGCGGGTAGCGGGCGAGGAAATCGGGGAGCAGCTTCGGGATGAGCTCCTGGGCGATGCCGACCGGCACGCTCACCCGCACGAGGCCGCGGGGTTCGGCGCTGAGCCGGTCGACCACTTCGCGGGCGGCGCTGGCTTCGGCCAGCATCGACTGTGCGTGGCGGTAGACGCTCTGGCCGACGTCGGTGACCGCGAAACGACGCGTCGAACGCTGCAGCAGGCGCGCACCCATGTCGGTTTCGAGCTGGCTGATGCGGCGGCTGAGGCGCGATTTCGGGATACCCAGTGCGCGCTCGGCGGCGGCAAAACCCGAGTGCTCGACCACCATCGCGAAGTAGTACAGGTCGTTGAGATCGTTCACGGCGATATTTCCATCCACGGAACAGTGGGGCGCATTGAACCAAGTTTATCTCACCCATGCAATGCGGATGCGCGCCCCCGGGGGTGGCCGATCGTGGCCGCTTTTTGCGCTTGAGGTCGCAGGGGAGCCGCATCGCCCGAGTCACGGGCCCTCGACCGGATCGGAGCTCCATCACGCCATGCCCAGCGATCCGCCCAGCGACATCACCCGACTGCTGCAGCGCCACCATGCCGGCGATCGCGAGGCGTTCGACCGGGTGGTGCCGCTGGTCTACGACCAGCTGAAGGCGATCGCCCATCGCCAGCTCGCCCGCGACGGTCAGCGTGGCCCGCTGCTCGACACCACCAGTCTGGTACAGGAGGCGTATCTGCAGCTGGTCGACGAGGACGGCGTGGACTGGCAGAACCGGGGGCATTTCTTCGCGATCTGCGCGCGGGCGATGCGCCGGATCATGATCGACGACGCCCGCAGACGGCTCGCGGGCAAACGCGGCGGCGGTGCGGTCGACGCGACGTTGGACGCTGATGTGGTGGCGGACGCGAGCGAACCGGAACGATTGCTGGCGATCGACGATGCGCTGTGCAAACTCGCCGCGTTCAATCCGCGTCTGGCGCAGTTGGTCGAATGCCGCTACTTCGCCGGCATGACAGAAGAAGAAACCGCCGAGACGATGCAGTCGTCGCTGCGCACCGTGCAGCGCGACTGGATGCGGGCGCGGGCCTGGCTGCTGCAGGCGATGGATCCGCCATGAGCGGACCCACCGCGACCGGACCCGATGCGGAGGACCCCCGCGTCCGCCTGGATGCGTTGTTCGACACCGCATTGGATCTGCACGGCGACGCACGCGAGGCGTTCGTATGCGCGATCGATGCGGAGGACGCCGTACACGGTCACGCGCTGCGCGACCTGTTGCGACTCGCTGCCGATGCGTCGGAAGCGCTGCAGCCGCCGCAGACCGGACACGCACGCTGGCGTTCCCTGTTCGAGGCTTCGCCGCCGACCGAAGACGCGCATGACGCGCTGCCCGAACGCATCGGCGTATGGCAGCCGCTGCGCCGGATCGGCCATGGCGGCATGGGGACGGTCTATCTGGTCGAACGCAACGACGCCGGGTTCCATCAGACCGGTGCATTGAAACTGCTGCGGCCGGGCGACGAGTCGGATGCATTTCTCGAACGCTTCGCGCGCGAACGGCAGATCCTGGCGTCGCTGACCCATCCGGGCATCGCGCGTCTGCTCGACGGCGGACGCAGCCGCGACGGCCGCCCGTATCTGGTCATGGAATATGTCGAAGGCGAAGCGCTGGACCGCGCCTGTGACCGCCAGCGGCTCGACATCGACGCGCGCATCGCGCTCTTCGTGCAGATCGTCGAAGCCGTGGCCTACGCGCATCGCAATCTGGTCGCGCACCGGGATCTGAAACCCGGCAATATCCTCGTCGGCGCGGACGGCAGACCGAAGCTGCTGGACTTCGGCATCGCGAAGGCGCTCACGGACACTTCCGGCGAACCGCAGCCCGACGCACAGCCGGACACACGCACCGCACTCCGCGCCTTCACGCCCGACTACGCGACGCCGGAGCAGGTGCTGGGGCAACCGACCTCCACCGCGACCGATCTCTATCAGCTCGGATTGTTGCTGTACGAACTGCTGACCGGGCATCGCGCGCAGCATGCGCCGGACGCTTCTCAGCGTGCGCTGGAAGACGCGATCTGCCGCAGCGAACCGGTGCGGCCTAGCGAACGCATCGCCGACGACGACAGCGAGCGCTACGCCGCGCGCAATACGACACCGGGCGCACTGCGCCGCAAATTGCGCGGCGATCTCGACAACATCGTGCTCAAGGCCCTGCGCAAGGCGCCGGAACGCCGCTACGCATCGGCGAATGCGCTGATCGACGACCTCGAACGCTGGCGCACCGGCCTGCCGGTGCTTGCGCGCCCGGAAAGCTGGCGTTATCGCAGCGGCAAATTCCTCAAGCGAAATGCGTGGGCGGTGGCCGCCGGCATCGCGATCTTCGCCCTGCTCTCCGGCTACGCGATCACCGCGACGCTGCAGGCGCAGGCCATCGCCCGCGAGCGCGACCGTGCGCAGGCCGAAGCGGAAAAGACCCGGCAGACGCTTGCACTGCTGAAACGCGTGTTCCTGCTGAGCGACCCGCGCGAAACCGGCGGCGTGCCGCTGAGCGCGCGCCAGGCGCTGGATGCGGGCTGGGAGAGCATGCAGGGTGAACTCGACAAGAATCCGGAGATTGCAGTCGAAGTCCTTGCCGTCGTCGCCGAATCGTATGGCCGGGCAGGCGATTTCAAACAGGCGCGCGCGTTGTTCGAGCGCAATCTCTCGACCTTGCGCAAGCTGCCGCAGCCCCAGCCGCTGTTGCTCGCGGGCGCGCAGCGCGGGCACGGCCGCGCGCTGAGCCAATTGGCGGAGTACAGCGCAGCGGATGCGGAATTGACGGCTGCGCTCGACGGCTATCGTCGTCTCTTCGGTGCGCGGCACGAAGAGGTGGCGACGACCATGATCGATATCGCCCAACTGCGCGCGCGGCGTGGCGACCAGCGCGGCGCCGAAGCCCTGTTCCGCGACGTTCTGGCGATGCGTCGCGGGCTGTACGGCGAACGCCATCCGCTGGTCGCCGAAGCGCTCAGCCTGCTCGCGATGACGCTGCGCCAGCAGAGCGACTACGCCGGTGCGAAGCCGCTGCTGGAACAGACGCTGACGCTGCGGCGGCAGATCCTGCCCGCGCAGCATCCCGATCTGCGCACCAGTCTGTCGAACCTCGCGATGATCCGCAGCGATCTCGGCGAATACGACGCCGCCGAAAGCCTTTATCGCGAAGCGCTGGCCGGGATGCAGGCGTCGCTGGGAAAGGCGCATCCTGAAGCCGCGATCGTGATGGCCAATCTGGGCCGCCTGCTGCAATCGCGGCGCGACTACGCAGGTGCTCGCGCCCTGTTCGAGGATGCGCTGCGGATCCGCCTTGCCGTGTTCGGCGAACATCATCCGATGACTGCGGAAAATCTCAACGACATCGGCTTGTTGCTGTCGGAAAGCGGCGATGCGAAAGAAGCGGAACGCTTCTATCTGCGCGCGCTGGACGCCTACCCACCCGGTCACAAGGGACGCGGTGCGACCGTATTCAATCTGGGTCGCCTCGCCGAAAACCGCAGCGAATACGCAACCGCAGAACATCGCTATCGTGAGGCGCTCGCGCTGCAGCGCAGGGACTACGGCGAAACCCACGACCGCGTCGGCGCCGATCTCAACCGGCTCGGCATCGTGCTGCATCGCCAGGGGAGGCTCGACGAGGCCGAAACCTCGATGCGGCAGGCGCTGGCGATCTATCGCGAACGCCTGCCGGCGGGGCATCAACGCCTGGCGGTGGTGCTGCTGCCACTGGGCGAACTGCTGATCGACCGCAAACGCAATCGCGAAGCCGAAGCGCTGCTGCGCGAGGCCTGGCAGGTGCGGCGCGACGCACTCGGCGACAACGATCCGAAGACCGTCGATGCAGCGAAGGCATTGGCCCGCGCACGCGACAACGGCTGACCTCGACTATTGATCCGGCTAGAAAAATTTTGAACTCATGTTGTGCTGTGGGAGGGGCTTCAGCCCCGACGCCTTCGGCCGACAGTCGGGGCTGAAGCCCCTCCCACACGTTCAAACTTCACTTGACCGAATCAATAAGGCGATGCCCGCAACGCGCGCGCGCCGCAATCGCCGCGCACGGTCACGCCGACCCGGCGCAGATTATTGGTTTCGTCGCGTTCGATCATCCGGTCGGTGGCATCGATCTGCACGTATAGCACCCAGTGTCCCGGTGCCAGTGCGATCTTCCCACTGGACGCCACGCTGCCGACGCTCGCGATCGACGGCAACAGCGTGCCGTGCAGCACGGCACCATTGCGCGCACCGAGCGTGATGCGCGTGCTGGTCGGATGCGACGCTGTGCTATCGGTGTTGCGGGTGACGTAACGGTAACGGAACACGCACAGGCCGTCGCGCTTGCCATCGGCGCGGCCGGCAGGCACATCGGCATCTCCGCCCCAGGGAATGCGGATGCCGGCGAGCTGCAGTTCCTGTTCCATTTCCAGCTCGCCCTGTCCCGGTCCGGACGAGCCGGGACGCTCGATCTGCGGATCGGGTCGATTGAGCAGGTCGTCCGCACCGACCGGCGGTTGCGCGGCATGGGCGGACGCGGTGCACAGCAGTGCGATGGCGATCGGCAGACAGGGTTTCGACATGGTGCGACTCCTCCGGGATGAATGATGCGACCGGCGGTGCGGGACACGCACCGCCTCGATCCCTGAGTCGCGGAAAGCCGTCCGATCCCGCCATCCATCGCATTCGGACCTGTGCACGACTTCCATAACGTCGAACACGGCATTCGGCGGACTCGGCCGTGCGAACGCGCCGGCCGACGAACGGTTGGCGGGTTTCCGCCGCCGCTCGCGACTGATTCCACGAGCGGACCCGAAGACGGCACGTACACGGCCCGAACGCCCAACGACACCGCCCTGCCCATCGCCATCCTCGCATCCCATCGGAGACACCCATGTCCAACGCATCACGCATCGCACTGTCCGGGGCCGCGCTGCTGTTGCTCGGCGCGAACGCATCCGCCATCGAGCCCTCGAAAGGCCTGTACCGCATTCCCTACGCCAACGGCACCGAAATCCGCGTCGGCGGCGATCACATCGACCACAGCCCGCCCGGACGCATCGACATGAACGGTCGCGGCGGCGGCACCTACCGGATCGTCGCCGCCGCCGACGGCTTCGTGCGCCATGTCGTCGACGGCTTCGACGATCGCCTCGACTGCAAGGGCAAACCGGTCAGCGAACAGAAGAACAATTACGTCTGGATCGAACACGCCAACGGCGAATGGACCAAGTACACGCATATGCGCAAGGGTTCGTCCAGCGGCAAGGCGGGCCTGAAGAAAAACCAGTTCGTCAATGCAGGCACGTATCTCGGCGACGAGGGCGAAGTGGGCTGCGCCAGCGGGCCGCATCTGCATTTCGAAGTCGGCGTGCCCAGAGCGAACGACGGCATCAGCGCCACCGGTGGATTCCTCAGCGACAACGACGGCAGCAAGCGCAACCGCATCCCGCGCATCTGCGGCATCGACGACGGCCGCTTCAAGACTGGAAAAACCTACACCGCGCGCACGGTTCCGGGCGTGGTCGAACCCGGCGGCAAGGAATACGCGCGCCACGGCATTCCCGCACGCGATTACCAGTGCGTGGTCGAACAGGCGGCGCTCGCCGGCTATGCGCCGGAATGGATCGACGGCTTCAGCGTCGGCGGCGATGTGCGCTACAACGCGATCTTCCGGCCTGCCGGCAACAACGCATGGCAGGCCTTCCACGGTCTGAGCGCGGCGCAGTATCAGCAGCGCTTCGACGAACTCACCGGCAAGGGATTCCGGCCGACCCTGGTCGAAAGCTACAAGAGCGGCGACGACGTGCGCTATGCGGTGATTTTCCGCAAGGACAACGGCCCGCAGGCGCGCGCCTATCACGGGCTTTCGGCGAACGAACACCAGCAGCGCTTCGACGACTGGACAGCGGCGGGATTCCGGCCGCGCAACATCGCGGTCAGCGCGGTCAACGGCCAACCGCGCTACACCGCGCTGTACGAAAAAGCCGACTACGGCAACTGGTCGGCGAAATCGCGGCTCAGCCCCGATGCGTATCAACAGGCCGTGGTCGAGAACGACGCCAAGGGCCTGAAGCTGATCTATCTCAACGCCTACGGCCTCGACGGCAAGGTCTGGTTCTCCGCGATCTGGAGCGCGAAGCCAGCGGGTGCGATCAAGGCGCGTCATGGCCTCAGCGCGCAGCAGTATCAGTCCGAGTGGAACAGCGCCGGTCGATCGGGCTTTCTCACCCGCGCGGTGACCGGGTATGCCACAGGCGACGACGCGCGCTATGCAGCGATCTGGCGCAAGTAAACGACTTCACGCAACTCCGGCGCGCTGCCGACAGCGGCGCGCTGGCCCATCCCCGAAAGCAAAGGAATCGATCCCATGAAATGTTTGACCGCATCCGTACTGGTGTCGCTCGCGCTGGGCGCCCACAGCGCACCCGCTTCCGCCACGCTCGCCTATTGCACTCCCGTCGCGAACTGCGCTGCGGCAGGCCAGCCCTGCGACAACGCCATCAATCATGCCGACACCGAATCGCTGTCGCTCAGCCCGGTCGCTGGCGCATCGGTGATCCGGGTGAAACTGTGCACCGCCACCGACAGCGTCTGCGGCATTTCCAACCCGGTCCAGTCCGTCACCATCTACGGCAAGATCGGCGCACAGACCGTGTACCAGAAAACCCTGAGCAGCCTGAATCCGAACGATCCGCGCGACACCGGCCCCTACACCGAGCTGCCGCCGCTCACCAGCCTGTCGGCCCGCTGCGGCAACGCCGGTGCGCTGGGCAGCTGCAAGATCGTCTGGCAGCACTGTCGGGACACGCTGCCGGTGCAGACGCCTTGAGCGCATGCTCCATCCGAATACTGCACGGGCCGCGTAGGCGGCCCGTGTTTTCAGATCTCTGGTTCTCCCTGTATGAGCGGCGCAAGCAGCGATAGGCTGCGGACAATCTTTCCGTTGTTCTTCGCGGCTTGCGCCGCTCCTACAGGGAAGCGGACGATCGCCTCAGGCGATGCGCTCGGCGCCGCCCATGTAGCCGCGCAGCGCTTCGGGCACGGTGATCGAGCCATCGGCGTTCTGGTAGTTCTCCATCACCGCGATCAGCGCGCGGCCGACGGCGACGCCGGAGCCGTTGAGCGTATGCACGAGTTCCGGTTTGCCGGTCGCGGGATTGCGCCAGCGCGCCTGCATCCGCCGGGCCTGGAAATCGCCGCAGTTCGAGCAGGAAGAAATTTCGCGATAGGTATTCTGCGAGGGCAACCAGACTTCGAGGTCGTAAGTCTTGCGCGCAGAGAAACCCATGTCGCCGCTGCACAGCAGCACCTTGCGGTACGGCAGGCCGAGTTTTTCCAGCACGGTCTCGGCGCAGCGGGTCATGCGCTCGTGCTCGGCGTCGCTCTCGTCGGGTTTGGCGATGGTCACCAGCTCGACCTTCTCGAACTGGTGCTGGCGGATCATCCCGCGCGTATCGCGCCCGGCGCTGCCGGCCTCGGCGCGGAAGCACATCGAATGCGCGGTCATGCGCATCGGCATTTTTTCTGCGTCGACGATTTCGTCGCGGACGATATTGGTGAGGGGGACTTCGCTGGTGGGGATGAGGTAGTACTGAACGTTTGACTTGACAAAGTTCTTTAGATTTTCATAGAGATCAATACCAGATTGGAAGGATTCTGTAAGCCGCATGACATCCAGAGTCTGATTAATCAATCGCTCTTGAGCGGATCTATTGTCTACAGCTGATTTAATTTCCCCAATAGCTGGTTTAACTTCAACAGTCGAAAACAAATCCTCCTCAAACTTCGGCAACTGCCCCGTCCCCCGCATCGAATCCGCATTCACCAGCAGCGGCACATTCGTCTCTTCGTAGCCATGCTCGCCGGTATGCAGATCCAACATGAACTGCGCCAGCGCGCGGTGCAGGCGCGCCAGCTGGCCGCGCAGCACGGTGAAGCGCGCGCCGCTGAGCTTGGCGGCGGTTTCGCCGTCCAGCCAGCCGTGGCGCTCGCCGAGGGCGACGTGATCCTTGACCTCGAAATCGAACGCGCGCGGCGTGCCCCAGCGGTGCTGTTCGACGTTGTCGTGTTCGTCCTTACCGGCCGGCACCGAGTCGTGCGGCAGGTTCGGGAGGCCCGCAGCGATCGCGTTGATCTTCGCAAGCCGATCGGCCAGGTCAGCCTCGCACTGTTTCAACTCTTCGCCGAATGCCGCCACCTCGGCCATCACCGCCGACACGTCCTCGCCCTTGGCCTTGAGCATGCCGATCTGCTTGGACTTCGTATTGCGCAGATTCTGCAGTTCCTGGGTGCGCACCTGGATCTGCTTGCGCTCGGCTTCGAGCAGCAGCAGGTCGGCGACGTTCAGATCGTAACCGCGGGTGTCCTTGAGGCGGGCGGCCAGTTCGGCGGGTTGGGTGCGCAGCAGGGCGGGATCGAGCATGGGGGACGGATCGCGAAGCGTGACGGGACGCGAATTATCGCCTGAATTGCCGCCCAATCCGCGCCGATGCGGCATGGATGAATGGATTCCGGCTGCACAAGCCATGCCACAATCCGGCCTCCTCCGTGCCCATCATCGCCCGCATGTCGACTGTCCAGTCCAAGCCTCCGCAGGGATCGCCATCGCGTGACGCGCCGTCGAAGCCGCGCTTCGGTCTGTCCCGCCGGGCGTGGTACGTGGTGGCCGGTGGATTCGGCGCCGGCTTCCTGCTGTTCCTGCTGCTGTGGCTGGACATGCGCAACGACGGCGATTTCTATCGCCCCGAAGGCAAGACCGGGGATGCGGACGGGCAAGTGTTCGAGCCCCTGCCCGCACCGATGGCCGGCGGCGAACGCAGCGCCAGCGGCATGTCCGAAGCGGCCGAGGAAGCCATGCGCAACCCGCCCCCACCGCCTCCGCCGGTCGCGGTTCCCCGCCCGGTCGAAACGCCTGCCGCACAAGCGGGCACGGAGACGGCTTCGCAGACCGACCGCCCTGCGCCGAATCTGGCCCCCGGCAGCGTGCCGGTCCCGATTTCCAAACCGGCGATGAAATATCCCGCCGACGCGCTGCGCAACGGCGAAACCGGCAAGGTCGTGGTGCGGATCGAAGTGGGTGCCGACGGCGAGCCGACCGCCGTCACCGTGGTCAGCCGCAGCGGTTCGCGCTCGCTGGATCGTGCCGCCGTACAGGCCGCGAAACGCTGGCGCTTCCGCCCGGCGCAGCAGAATGGTCGCGCGGTGGCCGCAGCGGTGGAAGTGCCGATCGCGTTCACGCTCGAAGGGCGCTGAACGGGCGACGCGTTATTCGAGTCCCCAGGCATCGACAGCGGTGACGACACCCTGGAGGTCGAAGCTCACGCGGACGGCGGACTCCTGTCGTTCGTTCTGGCTGCCGTGTTCGGCCAACCGCTGAAGGACGTACCAGCAGGTCTGCCCGATCGCATCCGGTTTTTTCGCCATCGGCGCATACAGCGGGCGAATCTCATCGGGCTCACCCATAAGGTTGCGCACCTCCGCAGACGACATGCCCGGCTTGATACGCACGTAGCCGGCGCGGATCGTCGCGGCGCGTTCCGGAGCCGCGACATGCGGATACGCCGTGATCACGCGCTCATCGCCGCTCATGCCCGACGCCATCCCGGCGGCGGACAACAGCAGCGCCAAGACTCCTTGCACAAGGCGCGATGCGGACATCCCGATGTTTCTCCGGCAATGAACGTCATTGGATTCGACGGCGGATCAACGTATCACACCGATATCGCCACGTTCCGCATCGCGAACCCGACGTGCTTCGCCAGTTCATCGAACCCCGGAAACGAGGTGGCGACATTCGCGATGTCGCCGATCGTGAACTCGCCGTCGCAGCACTGCCCGGCGATCGCCGACGCCATCGCGATGCGGTGGTCGCCGTGGCTGTCGATCACGACCGGCTTGGCGGGATCGACGGCGAACCGGCCGCCGTGGATCGTCGCGCCATCGTCGAACTCGTCGACGCGGATGCCCAGCGCGCGCAGCGCCGAGGACATCGTGGCGAGGCGGTCGGATTCCTTCACCCGCAGCTCGGCGGCACCGCTGACGCGGGTGCTGCCGGTGGCGCAGGCGGCGGCCACGAACAGCGCCGGGAATTCATCGATCATGTCGGGCACGATCTCTTCCGGCACATCGATACCGCGCAGTTGCGTCGCGCGCACATGCAGATCGGCCACCGCTTCGCCGCCCTGATTGCGTGCATTGGTTTCGACGATATCGGCGCCCATCCTCCGCAGCGCCTGCAGCAGGCCGGTGCGGCGCGGATTCATGCCGACCGCTTCGAGCGTGAGGTCGGAACCCGGAATGACGCTGGCCGCCACCAGGAAAAACGCCGCCGACGAGAAATCCGCCGGTACCGATACGTCGGTCGCGCGCAGCGCATGCTGTCCGTCCGCACCGCTGCGCACGCGCGCAAGACCCGGCGAGAACTCGATCGGCCAACCGAATGCGGACAGCATCCGCTCGGTGTAATCGCGGGTCGGATGCGGTTCGCGCACCGTGGTGTCGCCATCGGCATACAAGCCCGCGAGCAGCACGGCGGATTTCACCTGCGCGCTGGCGACCGGCAAGGTGTAGTCGATGCCCTGCAGCGCGGATCCACCACGGATACGCAGCGGCGGCAGACCGCCGGCTTCGCTGTCGATGATCGCACCCATCATCGCCAGCGGATCGATCACCCGCCGCATCGGCCGCTTCGACAGCGAAGCATCGCCGACCAGCACGCTGCCGAACGCCTGCCCCGCCAGCACGCCGGTCAACAGGCGCATGCCGGTGCCGGCGTTGCCGCAGTCCAGCGCCTCGGCGCTGGCGCGCAGGCCGCGCAGACCCACGCCATGCACGATCCGCGACTGCGGCGACGGCGCTTCGATCTTCACTCCAAGCTTCTGGAACACCGCCGCAGTCGCGCGGGTATCTTCGCCTTCGAGGAAACCGTCGATGCGCGACACGCCTTCGGCCAACGCGGCCAGCATGACCGCGCGGTGCGACACCGATTTGTCGCCGGGCACGCGGATACGGCCGGCGAGCGGCTTGCCCGCACCGACGATCCAATCGAGTCTGTTCGCGCCGCTCATGCCAGCACCTCGTCGAGCGCGGCCAGCAGCCGGCGGTTTTCGTCGGCATTGCCGACCGTGATGCGCAGACAATGACCGAGACCGTAACCGACCATCGGCCGCAGCACGACGCCGATTTCGCACAAGGCGGCTTCGATCTTCGCGACGCGCGCGTTGTCGCCGGAGTCACCTTTATCGAAGCCGGCGAATTGCGTGAGCAGGAAATTCGTCTGCGACGGAAATACGGTCAGGCCGCGCGCGCGAAGTGCCGCAGCGAGTATTCCTCGCTGCTCGGCATTGCGCGCGACCACCCAATCGAGGTGTTCGACGTCGCCGAGCGCGGCTTCGGCCGCAGCCAGACCGGCACTGTTGACGTTGAAACTTTCGCGCACGCGCTCCATCACCGCGATCAGGCCGGGATGCGCAATGGCGAATCCGACGCGCAGCCCCGCCAGCGCGTAGGCCTTGCTGAAGGTGCGGGTGACCACGAGATTCGGATACGCCGACTGCAGCGTCAGCGCCGACGCGCATTCCGGCGCATCGACGAATTCGGCGTAGGCCTCGTCGACCACGACCACGACATCCGCCGGCACCTTCGCCATGAACGCGGCGAAAGCGTCGGCGCCGTACCAGGTGCCGGTGGGATTGTTCGGATTGGCGAGATACACAAGACGCGTCGCGGGCGTGACTGCAGTTGCGATCGCATCGAGATCGTGGCCGCGCGGCATCGCGTGATCGTCGGCATTACAGGGCGCGACCCGCAGCGTGGCGCCGGCGCACTGCGCAGCGATGGCATACACCGCGAAACCGAACCGCGACGCGACCACATCGACACCGGGGCCGGCGAACACCTGCGCGAACTGCATCAGCAATTCGTGCGAACCGTTGCCGAGCAGGATCGAGGAGACATCGACACCGTGCTTCGCCGCGAGCGCGCGCTTGAGATCGCCGCCGAGCGGATCGGAATAACGGAAACTGTCGTGGATCGTCGCGAGGATCGCTTCCTTCGCACGCGCACTGGGGCCGTACGGATTCTCGTTCGAGCCCAGTTCGATCAGATGTCGCCCTTCGAAGCGGCGCCGGAATGCGACCAGATCGTGGCCGGGATCGTAGGCGCGCAGCTTCTGGATACCGGGCTGTGCGAGCGCCGAAAAAAATGCTTCGTCCGTCATGCAAGTCCTATGGCACCGCCACCGGATACGACCCCAGCACCCGCACGTCGCCCGCATACCGGTCGATCTCGGCCAGCGCGTCCTTCAGCGGCGATTCCTCGGCATGGCCGGCGACATCGATGAAGAAGGCGTACTGCCACAAGGCGCCGTGCGCGGGACGCGATTCGATCCGGTTCATGCTGATCGAGCGCCGCGCCAGCGGTTCGAGGATCTTGTACAGCGCGCCGGGCTGGTCGCGGATGAAGACCAGCAGCGAAGTGCGATCGTTGCCCGACGACGGGAACGAGGCGCGGCCGATCACCAGGAAGCGCGTGGTGTTGTCGCTGCGGTCCTCGATCGGGCCGGCCACCACTTTCAGGCCGTAGACATGCGCGGCGTTCTCGCCGGCGATTGCCGCCGCATCGTCGGCATTGCGCGCACGACGCGCGGCTTCGGCGTTGCTGGCGACCGCGTGCTTTTCGACCTTCGGCAGATTCTGACGCAGCCAACCCTTGCACTGCGCCAGCGACAGCGTGTGCGAATAGATGCGTTCGATGTCTTCGATGTGCCCGGTGCGCGACAGCAGGTACTGGTGTACGCGCAGCTCGACTTCGCCGCAGATCATCAGCGGCGAGGTCAGGAACAGATCGAGCGTGGACTGGATGGTGCCGGTGCCGGAGTTCTCGACCGGAACGACGCCGAAATCGGCGTTGCCGGCGGCGACTTCATCGAACACTTCTTCCACCGTGACCAGCGGCAACGCCTTGGCCGAGTGACCGAAATGCTTGTACACCGCCTGCTGCGAGAACGTGCCTTCCGGCCCGAGATAACCGACCCGCAGCGGCTCCTGCTGGGCCAGGCACGCGGACATGATTTCGCGGAACAGGCGCACCAGCACTTCGTCCGACAGCGGGCCTTCGTTGCGGTCGACGACGCGACGCAGCACCTGCGCTTCGCGCTCGGGGCGGTAGTAATCGACCGCTGCCGCGAGTTTGCCTTTGGCCTTGCCGACCTGGTGCGCCCAGATCGCGCGTTCGGCGATCAGGGTCTGGATCTCGCGATCGATGCCGTCGATCTGCGCACGGACCGCGAGCAGATCGGGCTTGCCCTGGGCGTCGGTGGGAATCTCCACCGACGACTTCGGGGCGGTCGCCGCTTTCGTCGCGGTTTTCTTCGCCGCGCGCTTCGCCGGCTTGGAGGCACCGGTGCTTTTGGGCTTATCAGCCATGACGCTGCTGGAAGTCTTTCATGAAATCGGCCAGCGCCTTCGCGCCCGCCACCGGCATCGCGTTGTAGATCGAGGCGCGCATGCCGCCGAGGGCGCGATGGCCCTTCAGCGCCATCAGGCCGGCGGCCTTGGCTTCGGACAGGAACGGCTTGTCCAGCGCTTCGTCGTGGAGGAAGAACGGCACGTTCATGCGCGAACGCACGGCGGCGGCGACTTCGTTGCGGTAATAGCCGCCGGACGCGTCGATCGCCGAATACAGCAGCGCGGATTTCTCGGTGCTGCGGCGGGCGAATTCGGCGACGCCGCCTTCGGCCAGCATCCACTTCACGTTGAGGCCGAGCATGTACCAGTTCCAGGTCGGCGGCGTATTGAGCATCGACTCGCCCTTGAGGTGCGAGGCGTAGTTGAAGATGTCGGCACGCGGCTGGCCGGCGCGTTCGAGCAGATCGCGGCGCACGATCACGACGGTGATGCCGACCGGGCCGAGATTTTTCTGGGCTCCGGCGTAGATCACGCCGTACTTCGAGATGTCGACCGGCTCCGAAGCGATGCTGGAGCTGAAGTCGGCGATCAAAGGCACGTCGCCGACGTCCGGGGTGTCCATCCCATTCAAAGACCTGAATTCCACGCCATGGATGGTTTCGTTGGCGGTGATGTGCACGTAGGCGGCATCGGCCGAGAGCTGCCAGGTGTCGCGCGCCGGAATGTCGCGGAAGCCGCCGGCTTCGCTGGTGGCGGCCACGCGCAGATCGACATAGGGTTTGGCCTGCTTGATCGCCGTCTTGCCCCAGTGGCCGCTGATCACGTAATCGACGGTCTGGCCCGGCGCCGCCAAATTCAGCGGAATCAAGGCCTGTTGGGTGGTGGCGCCGCCGCCGAGGAACAGCACCGCGTAGTCGTCGGGAATCGACATCAGCGTGCGCAGATCGGCTTCTGCTTCGGCGGCGACCTGGATGAACTCGGGGCCGCGATGACTGTGTTCGACGATGGACGCGCCCGAGTCGCGCCACTCCAGCATCTCATCCTGGGCCTGGCGGAGGACGCTCTCGGGCAGGGTGGCGGGACCGGCACTGAAATTGTAGGCGCGCGACATCGTTCTGTTCCATGGACGTGGGTTGGCCGTCGAGTATGCCGCAGCGCAGCATCGTTTGGGGAGGCGGACGCGATCACGGAAGGAAATTTGCGTATGCCGCGCAACCGAATGCCTACTACCTTCGTCTTATAGTCGACCCCTTAGTTACACGGATCTCCGCCATGTCCCTCCCCGCCTCCCTGCGCGACGCACTGCGCATCCCCGCCGCCGCGATCACCGACGAGGCCGTTTACCACGACCGCCGCCGGCTGCTCGGGTTGCTCGCCGCCACTCCGGCCCTCGGCCTGTCCGGCTGTGCCGAGGCCGAGCCTCCCGCGCCACCGAAGACCGCCCTGACTCCGGCGCAGCTGAAGTCGGGGTTCCGCACCGGCGAGGAGTTGACCCGACTGGTGGATGTGACCGGTTACAACAATTTCTACGAGTTCGGGACCGGCAAAACCGACCCTTCGCAGGCCGCCAAGACCCTGCGAACCAAGCCATGGACGGTCACGGTGTCCGGCGAATGCGCGAAACCTGGCAAGTTGGACCTCACCGACCTGCTCAAGGGCTTCAAACCCGAAGAACGCATCTACCGGCTGCGCTGCGTCGAAGGCTGGTCGATGGTGATTCCGTGGCTCGGCGTGCCGCTGGGAGCGCTGCTGAAGCGCTTCGAGCCGAACTCGAAGGCGAAATACGTGGCCTTCACCAGCCTCGCCGACCCCCGGCAGATGCCGGGCGTACGTTATGACTCGATCGACTGGCCCTACCGCGAAGGCCTGCGCATCGACGAAGCCATGCATCCGCTCACGCTGCTCGCCACGGGTCTGTACGGCAAACCGATGCCGCAGCAGAACGGCGCACCGGTGCGATTGATCATTCCGTGGAAGTACGGGTTCAAGAGCATCAAGTCGATCGTCGGGATCAGCTTCGTCGAGAAGATGCCGCCGACCGCCTGGAACGATCTGCAGCCATCGGAATATGGATTCTTCAGCAACGTCAATCCGAACGTGGACCACCCGCGCTGGAGCCAGAAGACGGAGCGGCGGATCAGCGGCACCGCCAGCAAGCTGTTCGCCGAACGCATCCCGACCCGGATCTTCAACGGCTACGCCGAACAAGTCGCGGGGATGTACAAAGGCCTCGATCTGAAAAAGTGGTTCTGATGGCATCGACCTCCCGAGGCATCATCGCCGCCAAAACCTTCGTGCACCTGCTCTGCCTGACGCCGCTGGCGACCCTCGCCTGGCAGTTCTGGGACGTCTTCAACACCGGCAGCGACGCCCTGGGCGCCGACCCGGTGGCCGAGGTGGAGCATCGCCTGGGCCTGTGGGCGCTGCGGTTCCTGATGATCGGGCTCGCGATCACGCCGCTGCGCCAGCTGAGCGGACAGGCCGTGCTCATCCGTTTCCGGCGGATGCTCGGGCTGTACGCATTCGCCTATGCCACCCTGCATTTCGCTGCCTATCTGGGGCTCGATCTGCGCGGCTACTGGCTGCAGATCTTCGAGGAGATCGTGAAACGTCCCTACATCACCATCGGCTTCGCCGCCTGGCTGCTGTTGCTGCCGCTGGCGATCACCTCGACCCAGGGCTGGATGCGCCGACTCGGCCGTCGCTGGGGCCGGCTGCACAAGCTGGTGTATGCCATCGGCGTGTTCGCCGTGCTGCATTTCTGGTGGCTGGTGAAATCCGACGTGCGCGAACCGGCGCTGTACGCCGGCATTCTCGCCGCATTGCTCGGCTGGCGACTCTGGAAATGGCAACAGCGACGGCGAACCTCGGCGCTGCGCTCAGTCGCCGCCCAGCAGCAGTAACGCAGCGATCACCGACGCCAGCAGCACCGCCGCCAGCAGCAGCCACGGCAACCGCCGTCCACGGCCGCGCTGGGGCGGCAGCGTCTCGCTGGCATCGTCGTTTTCGACGACCCGGGTCAACAGCGAGGTGCTGCTGGCCGGCGCTTCGATCACGAAGCGGTGGTGCACGTCGAACACGATCTGGTCCCCCGGCGACAACAGCGCGTCCCGTACAGGGTTGCCGTTGACGATGCTGCCTTCACCGCTACCGAGGTCGCGCAGGACGACCTGATTCCCGATCATCTCGATCCGCGCATGGCGTTCGGCGAACGCCGCGTCTTCGATGCGGATATCGGCCTCGTCGCTGCGACCGACCAGGCGCGGCGCCTCGAGGGTGAAGCTGCGACCGTGGTGGCGACCACCCACGCCTCGCACCACCACCCTGCAATCGCCGCGGAATTCGCCGGGGACATGGCGCAACGCGTCCGGCAGCGCTTCGACCGCGCGCGAGGACACCAACAGCATCTCCACGCCATCGAGATAGATCGCATCGCCCAGCCGCAACATCGCCATGCGCTGCACCGGGCGGCCGTTGACATGGATGCCGCGCGCGCCGTCGGCCACGGTCATCCACACGCCACGACGGTCGACGAACAAGCGGATCGAGGGTGCGTCGAGATCGGACACCAGCCCGACGGTGTCGCCGATGCGGCCGATGGCATGGACGCCCGCGCCGAGCGGCATTTCCGGGTGGTGATGTTCGGGGAATCGGAGTTTCAGACCTTCCATGCGGCGGCAATTTATCATGGGACCGGGCCGCAGGCCTTGGAACCGCGGCCGGCAGTGCGCACAATACCGGCCATCCTCAAAGGAGATGCCCATGTCCATCGATATCCGTCATTCGCATTCGTTGCCGCATGCGAAGGCGCGCAAAGCCGTCGAGGAGGTCGCCGAGAAGCTTGCGGAGCGCTTCGACTTCGACTACGCATGGGACGGCGATACCCTCAACTTCAACCGCTCCGGCGTGGACGGCAAGATCGCACTGGCGCCCAAATCGCTGCATGTGACCGCCAAGCTCGGCTTTCTGGTATCGGCCTTCAAAGGCCCGATCGAGAACGAAATCCGCCGCGTGCTGGACGAACGCTTCGGCTGAGCCATGGTCCGGGTCCTGTACCCGGGATCGAGCATTCAAGACCCCGCATTCAAGACAGCCAAAGCAAAGCCATCGTCATCCCGGCGGCTTTCAACAGCCGGCAGGCGGGTCAAATCGGGACCCGGCGTTTCTTGTGGCGCTTCGTGCAGCGCTGAGTATCGAATCAGGGGACAGACCAAGGGGCTTCCCCGCGACAACGGGACACTGTGGCTAGCGGTCGCGGATCTGCTTCCGCTTGTTGCCTGACGGTGGATGCGCATCCGGCAGCGGCGCGAACGGCTCCGGATGCTCTGCGAACAGGCGGCGCGCGACTTCGCGTTCGCTGCGCTCGATGTCGGCGATGAACGCGCCCACGTCATCCAACTTGGCATAGGCGCCGAAGCCACGCTCCAGGAACGACTGCAGTTCGCCGAAGCCGGCCGCACGCGCCGGCCCGCGCAGCACACCCAGCAGCGTCGAAACGCCCCGTGTACGCAGCGCGTGGCCAAGACCGTATCCGGCCACAACGATCAGGTCGACCTGATGCCCGCGCAGTCGCGGAAGTCCCACTTCGCGATACGCGCGACCATAGAGTTCGTCGTCCAAGGTCTTGCGCCTGGGCGCCAAGTGCTCCAAGGCTTCCGCCATGCGCAGATCGAAGGCGTGGCTCAGCGCGCCCAGTTCGATCGCATCCGCCAGCGTTTCCAGCAGCGTCTGCGGCAGCAGTCGCTGCATTTTCCCCGCGACCCGGGCGATGTCGGAGTCGCGGCGGCTGAAATCGCGGTCGCCGTAGAGATCGGTCAGGAAGAATTCCGCCGCCGGTTTGCGCTTCGGGTCCTGCATGAAGCCCTGGAAGCTTGCCGCCAGCCGCGCCGCCTGCCAGCGCCGAAGTTCGGGCAGCCAACGCGAATCGTTGCGCGGTTCACGCGCTGGATCATGCACCGCCTGATGCCATGCCAATCGACGGGCCAGCAGTACGCTCAACGCCCGTTTGTCGAGCCGACGCCGGCCATGCGCAGAATCTGGAGTGACGATCTTCATCGATGCAGATGATCGGCGTCGTGCGAGCGATCGGCAAGCGTGTCGAGCCGGGACGCGTTTGCAATAGGCAAGACCGACCGTGATTCGTCCACGGAATCAATGGCTTGAATCCGGGTGAGCGAGGACTGCGCAACATACGACCATCGAACGAACGCCGCATGCACGCCTTTCGGCTACACTCGATCAGTTCCCCAAGTGCCTTCTGCATGCTCTCACTTCACGCCGCCAGCCGACCCGTTCAAGCCAAGTCCGGCAAGCGCAAGCCGACCTCACGCACTCCCGCTCCGACGTCCGCCCGCATCGGCCTCGCGATCGCCGGCGGCGGCCCGATCGGCGCGATGTACGAGCTCGGCGCGCTGCGCGCCCTCGACGATGCGCTGGACGGGATCGATCTGACCCGGATGGACTGCTATGTCGGCGTCAGCAGCGGCGCATTCCTCGCCGCCGGGCTGGTCAACCGCATGTCGACCACCGAAATGTGCCGGATCTTCATCACCGGCGAGAGCGACGATGTGCGCTTCCGGCCGGAAACCTTCCTGCGCCCGGCGGTATTCGAATACATGCGCCGCGCATCGGCACTGCCGAGGCTCACTCTGGAATGGTGGGGCAGCCTGCTCAATCCGCGCGAATCGCGGCTGTCCGACCTGATCCTCCGCTTTGGCGGACTGGTGCCTGCCGGATTGTTCGACAACACCGAAGTCGAGCGCTTCCTGCGCGAGATCTTCAGCCGCGGCGGGCGCAGCAACGACTTCCGCGAACTCGATCGCGAGCTTTATGTGGTCGCGGTCGATCTCGACAGCGGCGAAGCCGTCCGCTTCGGCGGCGAGCACTGGATGGACATTCCGATCTCCAAGGCGGTGCAGGCCAGCGCTGCGCTGCCGGGTCTCTACCCACCCGTCGAAGTCCGCGGACGTCACTATGTGGATGGCGCGCTGCGCCGGACCATGCACGCATCCGTGCTGCTGGAACGCGGTATCGACCTGCTGATCGGCATCAATCCGCTGGTGCCGTTCGATTCGACCCGGGTGGACAGCGACGCAGGTCGTCGCGGTGAGGTCGACCCGCACCGGATCTGGCAGGGTGGCCTTCCGGCGGTGATGTCGCAGACGTTTCGCACCCTGCTGCAGTCGCGCATGCAGGTCGGTCTTGCGAAATACGCCCAACAGTACCCGGACATCGACCAGTTGATCTTCGAACCGAATTCGAACGACGGCGAAATGTTCTTCACCAATGCCTTCAGCTTCTCGAATCGCCGCCGTGTATGCCAATTGGGTTACCGCAACACGCTGCAGGACCTGCGCAATCGCGCCGAAACCCTGCGACCGGTGCTGGCTGCCCACGGCATCCGCCTGCGCGATGAAGTCCTTGCGGACCGTCACCGCACCGTGCTGAGCGGGATGGGCAAAGCCCCTCCCCGCAGCACCGAAACCACCGCACGGCTGCGGCGCGCGCTGGAAGAAACCGAGCACCTGATCAAGCGCCGCAATCGCGGTTGATCGCGCCGTCGTGCGCATCCCCCACGGAGCACCGCGATGGCCGCACGACGCGCCATCGCGATTCCTCGTGTGAATACTCTAGACAACTCCCGCACTCTGCTGCGCAATCGATCACGCGCCCGCTGGGAGGGCATCATGGCCAAGTTCAAGAAAGCCGCTGCAAAGAAGACCACCGCCAAAGCCGCCGATGCGCAGGCACAGGCCGAGCACCTCTCCAAGTCGCTGAGCGAATCCGCACAGCAGGTCTGGCTCGCTGGCGTTGGCGCGTTCTCGCGCGCGCAGGCCGAGGGCACCAAGCTGTTCGAAGGCCTGGTGAAGGAAGGCATGGGTCTGGAACAGACCATGCGCAAGTTCGCCGGCGGTCGCGCCGAAGTGGTGCGCGATGTGGTCGAAAACCGCGTGGGCCAGGCCCGCGAGCGCGCCACCGATACCTGGGACAAGCTGGAAAAGGTCTTCGAAGACCGCGTCCAGCGCGCCCTCGTCAAGCTCGGCGTGCCGAGCCGCGAAGACCTCACCGATCTCAGCAGCCGCGTCGAAGCGTTGACCGACGAACTGCGCCGCCAGGGCGGCAAGCCGGCCGCTGCGCCGCGCAAGGCTGCGAAGAAAGTGGCCAAGGCCGTGAAGGTTCCAGCAAAACGCGGCCGTAAGCCGGCAGCGTCGAAGGCCTGAACCACGGTAGTGCCAAATCATGAATGAACGAAACCGCGCGGAGACTCGCCCTCGACGCCCGGCCCGATCGTTCATCTGATAAGTTCGGATGTCATCGCGTTGCCTCCGCGACGCGAGTTCCACAGGCAAGTTTCGGCGGCCTCAAGCCGCTCTTCAACCCGCCAACCAGCTGAGAAGACCGTAGCTCCCCTCCCCTCACGGCTTCAGGTAGGCGGGTTTCTTTTTGTCTCGAGAAAGGCGTACCAGCGGGTTCTGACCGCACGTCTGGCCCGACAGACTTCATTGGCAGTCGCAAAAAAGAAGGCAGCCTTTCGGCTGCCTTCTGCATTTCAAGCTCGGCGACAGGGTCGCCAGACGTTACCAGTGCACACCGCGCATCAGAGAAGCGAACGCGATCTGCTCCTGGCTCGGCTGGTCTTCCTTCAGCGCTTTCTTGTCGCCCTTCGCCGCCGCCGAATCCGGGAACAGCTCGAACGCGGTGCTCATGATCACCTCGTACGCCTTCGGTGCGACTGCGTTGAGCACCGCCGAGAAGATACCCAGGCGGGTCGCGATCCGGCTGGGCTTCTCGATGATGCCCTTGACCACCAGATCCGCAGCTTCGTCCGGACTCAGGGTCGGCACGCTTTCGTACATCTTGGTCGGCGCGATCATCGGCGTACGCACCAGGGGCATGTTGATGGTGGTGAAGCTGATGCCCTTGCCGGACAACTCGCCCTGGGCACAGCGGCTGAAGGCGTCCAGCGCCGCTTTCGAGGCGACATAGGCCGAGAACCGTGGCGAACTGGCGAGCACACCGATCGAACTGATGTTGATGATGTGACCCTTGCGACGCTGGATCATCGTCGGCATGACGCCCATGATCAGCCGCAGGCAGCCGAAGTAGTTCAACTGCATGGTGCGTTCGAAATCGTGGAAGCGGTCGTAGCTGAGCTCGATCGAACGACGGATCGACCGGCCGGCGTTGTTGATCAGGATATCGACATGGCCATGCTCCTTGAGGATCATGGCCACCAGCCGGTCGCAATCGGCCATGTCGGCGAGATCCGCCGTGTAGGCGAAGACTTTGCCACCGCCCTTCTTCATCTCGTCGCGGGCCTTGAACAGTTCTTCTTCACCGCGGGCGACGATCACCGTGGTCGCACCGGCTTCCGCCAGTCGTTGAGCGGTCGACAGGCCGATGCCCGACGAACCGCCGGTCACGACCACGACCTTGCCTTTGACCTTGCCCTTCAGGCTGCGGTCGATGAACAGATCGGGATCGAGGTGACGCTCCCAGTAGTCCCAGAGACGCCAAGCGTAATCGTCCAGCTTCGGCACCGAAATGCCGCTGCCTTTCAAGGCGCGCTCGGTTTCGCGGTTGTCGAATCGGGTGGGATAGGTGATGAATTTCAAGACACCTTTGGGGATCTTGAAGTCGCGCAGCAGCATGCCGATGAAACGCTTCACCGGCGGCAGGCTGCCGACCGCGCCGCGCACGCCGCTGGGGACGAACGCGAACATGCGCGCATCGAGGCGCATGGTCATTTCGGGGGCATGACCGGCGCGGGCGAAGGTGTTCAGCACCTCACCGACGCGCATCGGTTCCGGGTCCACGAGGTGGAAGCAGTGTCCGTCGAGCTTGGGCTTGTGCGCGATGTGATCCATGGCGTCGACCACGAAATCCACCGGCACCACGTTGATGCGACCGCCTTCCAGACCCAGCATCGGCATCCACGGCGGCAGCATTTCGCGCAGCTTCTTGAGGAACGTGAAGAAATAGTACGGACCATCGATCTTGTCCATTTCGCCGGTCTGCGAGTGGCCGACGACCATGCCCGGGCGATAAATGCGCCATTTGATGCGCTTCTCCTTGCGCACCAGACCTTCGGAATCGTGCTTGGTGCGCAGGTACGGGTCGTCCAGACCCTCGGCCTCGTCGAACATGTCCTCGCGGAATACGCCCTGATAGAGGCCCGCGGCGGCGATCGAACTGGTGTGATGGAAGCAACCGGCACCGATCGCCACGCCCAGGTCCAGGGCGTTCTGGGTGCCATCGACGTTCGCCTTGCGCTGGCTTTCGGCATCGGCGGTCAGGTCGTAGATCGCCGCCAGATGGAAGAAGTGCTTCACCTTGCCGGACAATGTCTTCAATTGCGCAGCGGTCAGGCCGCACTTCGCGGCGGTCATGTCGCCGTGCACCGGCACCACGCGTTTCATGTCCCAGGCCATCTTCTTGGCCAGCGCATCGAATTTCTTCTGCGAATCCTTGCGCACCAGCACATAGACCGTGCCCTTCCGTTTCAACAGGTTGCCCACCAGGAAGCGCCCCAGAAACCCGGTGGCACCGGTAACGAAATAACTCATGTCCTCGCCCTCATGAGAATAGAGCCTGACATGGAGAATCCCGAGCCAGGTTCCGGGACTGCGGCGCAGTCCGAAGCAGCTAAGTTGCCAGAGCCGGCGTTCAAGAACAATCCGGGGGCGTAGGGTGACCTCCCCACCGCATGCTTCCCGGCAGCGGACCCGGGCCGGGCGCATACCCCAGTGTCGTATTGACCCGCCCCCCGCGCCATGCTGTCATGCCGCCTCCACGGGAGGGTTAGAACCATGTCCGATCTGCAGAAGAGCTTCGAACAAGCCGCGAAGGATATCCAGAGCCTGGCCGAACGCCCCGACAACGACACCCTGCTGCGCCTCTATGCGCTGTTCAAACAGGGTTCCGAGGGCGATGTCAGCGGCGCCAAACCCGGTTTCTTCGATTTCGTCGGCACTGCCAAGTACGAAGCCTGGGCCAAGCTCAAGGGCACCGCGCAGGACGATGCGAAGAAAAAATACGTCGACATGGTGAAGAAGCTGGCCGGCTGAGGCCGACCCGCCCGGGCCGCTGCCCCACCCCTCGATGGCAAGACAGACCCGACAACGGATCCTCGACACTTCGCTTGCGATGTTCAATACGCAGGGCGAGCCCAACGTCACGACGAACCACATCGCCGACGAGATGGAGATCAGCCCCGGCAATCTCTATTACCACTTCCGCAACAAGGACGACATCATCGAGCAGCTGTTCGCGCGCTACGAGGAGCGCATGGACAACGCGCTCGCCGCGCCCAGCGGTCGGTTGCCCGAACTGGAAGACATCTGGCTGCAGCTGCATCTGGTGTTCGAATGCATCTGGGACTATCGCTTTCTGTATCGCGACCTTGTCGAAATCCTCAGCCGCAACCGTCGCATGCGCCTGCGCTTCGCACGCATCCTCAAGCGCGCCGATGAACGCGCCCACCTCGTGATGCGCGGATTGTCGCAGGCGGGGATCATGCGCGGTTCCGCCGATGAACTGAACGCCGCCGCCACCAATGTGCTGGTGTTGTCCACGTTCTGGCTGAACTATTCGGCCGCCCGTGGCGACAAGGACGAGCAGATCGCGATCCGTCAGGGCATCATCCAGGTCATGATGCTGCTGGCGCCGTTCCTGCGCGATGCCGAACGCGTGCATCTGAACACGCTGATCCGCGCCTATCAGGATTGAGCGATGGTCGTACGCGCACGATCGTGCCGAAGCGTGCGCCCGCGCAAGGAATCGGTTCGCGGAACAGCGTTACCGTGAACGCCACAGGGGACAATCCCAGAGAAAGGAGCTTCTCGTGAAACGCAAGTCTTTCAGAACCGCCCTGGCCGCCACCGCACTCGTCCTGCTCACTGCATCCACGTTCGCGGATGCGGCATGTCGCAGGAATACCTGTTACCAGCAGTACAACCAGTGCCGCGCGTCCGGCACGCCGTTCGCCGTCTGCTATGGCGCCTACGAGGATTGCCTGATCCGCAACGGCTGCCAGATCCCCTGATCGCTTCGCTTCGATCGTGTCGCGCCCGCGCGTCGTGCAAACGGCGCGCGGGCATGCCCGGATTTCCTCACGCCACCGTTCCGGCGGCATGTCCCGACGCCCACGCCCACTGGAAGTTGTAGCCGCCCAGCCAGCCGGTGACGTCGACGACTTCGCCGATGAAATACAGTCCCGGCACCCGTTTCGATTGCATCGTCGACGATGACAACTCGTCGGTGTCGACGCCGCCCAGCGTCACTTCCGCAGTGCGATAACCCTCGGTACCGTTCGCGACCAGCGGCCAGTGCTGCAACTGGTTGGCCATCGCGCGCAACTCGGGATCGTTGAACTGGCGCATCGGGCGGCTCGAAAACCCCAGCTCGCAAAGTCGCTCGGCGAAGCGTTTGGAGAACAGCTCGCCCAGTGCGTTGCGCAGTTCCGCGGCTGAACGTCGCGTACGCAGATCCACGAGCAGGTCGAACGCATCGCCCTGCGGCAGCAGATCCAGATGCAGCGCGTCCCCGACATTCCAGTACGACGAGATCTGCAGGATCGCGGGGCCGCTGACGCCGCGATGGGTGATCAGCATGAAGTTGCTGAACTCGTGGCCCTTGCACTGCGCGGTCACCGGGAACGCCACGCCGCTGAGGTCGGCCAGGCGCTCCTGGTGTTTGCCGGTCAGTGTCAACGGGACCAGGCCGGCGCGGGTCGACAGCACGGTGTGGCCGTACTGGCGTGCCAGTTCGTAGCCGAAACCGGTCGCGCCCATGCTGGGAATCGACAGTCCGCCGGTCGCCACCACCAGCGACGGCGCGCGCAGCTCGCCCTGCGTGGTGCGCACGAGGAAGCCGCCATCGATGCTTTCCACGCGCCCGACGCTGCATCCCGTCTCGATGCGCACGCCGGCATCGGCGCATTCGTCCAGCAGCATCTTCACGATCAACTTCGAGGATTCGTCGCAGAACAGCTGTCCGAGTTCTTTTTCGTGGTACGCGATACCGTGGCGCTCGACCATCTCGACGAAGTGCTGCGGCGTGTAGCGCGCCAGCGCCGATTTGCAGAAATGCGGGTTGTTCGAGATGAAATTGGCGGCGGTGGTGCCGGTGTTGGTGAAATTGCAGCGACCGCCGCCCGACATCAGGATCTTCTTGCCGCAGCGGTTGGCGTGTTCGATCACGCGCACGCGGCGACCACGCTGACCCGCGACGCGCGCGCACATCAGGCCCGCAGCGCCGCCGCCGATGACGATGACATCGGCCGTCGCGACAGCGGTCGTGGTTGGCGGCATGGCGGCGTCCGGAGGGCGATCGGACATGCATTGTAGGCGCTGCATTGCCGCCCGCCTTGCGCCCGACCCCCGACCTCAACGAGCATTGCGGTTCCGCCTGCCCCGAATCGCCGAATGCTGCGCCTGACCGAACTCAAACTGCCGCTGGACCATCCCGAGGCGGCGTTGCGCGCAGCCATCGTGCAGCGGCTGGGCATCGCGGACGGCGACATCGTCGGGTTCACCGTCCACAAGCGCAGCTACGATGCGCGCAAGCGCAGTGCGATCGCGCTGATCTACACGGTCGACGTCGAGCTGCGCGATACGCTCGAAGCCGGCGTTGCCGGACGCAGGCCTGCGCACGTCGCGCCCAGTCCGGATATGCGCTATCGCTTCGTGACACATGCGCCAAGCACGCTGGAATCGCGGCCGGTGGTGATCGGCTTCGGGCCCTGCGGCCTGTTCGCGGCGCTGATTCTTGCGCAGATGGGCTTCCGGCCGATCGTGCTGGAACGCGGCAAAGCCGTGCGCGAACGCACGCGCGACACCTTCGGCCTGTGGCGCCAGGCGGTGCTCGATCCCGAATCCAACGTGCAGTTCGGCGAAGGCGGCGCGGGTACGTTCTCGGACGGCAAGCTCTGGAGCCAGATCAAGGACCCGCACCACTACGGGCGCAAGGTGCTGGAGGAATTCGTGCTGGCCGGCGCGCCGGAAGAAATCATGTACGTCAGCAAGCCGCACATCGGCACGTTCCGCCTGGTCAGCATGATCGAGAAAATGCGCGCGACCATCGAATCGCTGGGCGGCGAGATCCGCTTCGGCGCGCGGGTCGAGGATGTGCGCATCGAAGACGGCCGGCTGCGCGGCCTGGTGCTGAAGGATGGCGAAGCACTGCCCTGCGAACACGTGGTGCTGGCGATCGGCCACAGTGCGCGCGACACGTTCGAGATGCTGCACAGGCGCGGCGTGTACATCGAAGCGAAACCTTTTTCGATCGGTTTCCGCATCGAACATCCGCAGTCGCTGATCGACAACGCGCGCTTCGGCGCGTCCGCCGGGCATCCGCTGCTCGGCGCCGCCGACTACCGCCTCGTGCATCACGCCAAGAACGGACGCGGCGTCTACAGCTTCTGCATGTGTCCCGGCGGCACCGTGGTGGCGGCCACCTCGGAAGTCGGGCAGGTCGTCACTAACGGCATGAGCCAGTATTCGCGCAACGAACGCAACGCGAATGCCGGCCTCGTCGTCGGCATCGGTCCGACCGATTACCCGGGCGACCCGCTCGCCGGTATCGCGTTCCAGCGGCATTGGGAACGCCAGGCGTTCAAGCTCGGCGGCGGCGATTACTGGGCGCCGGGGCAACTCGTCGGCGATTTCGTACGCGGCCGACCATCGAAAGACTTCGGCGACGTGCAGCCTTCGTACACGCCCGGCGTGCGCCTGGGCGATCTGTCCACCGCCCTGCCCGACTACGCCATCGCCGCGATCCGCGAAGCCATTCCCGCACTGGATCGCCAGCTCAAGGGGTTCGCCATGCACGACGCCGTGCTCACCGGCGTGGAGACGCGCACCTCATCGCCGATCCGCATCACCCGCGGCGCCGATTACCAGAGCATCAACACGCGCGGGCTGTATCCCGCCGGCGAAGGCGCCAGCTATGCCGGCGGCATCTATTCGGCCGCGATCGACGGCATCGAAGTGGCGCAGGCGCTGGCCTTGGCGATGACCGGCGAGTGATCGGTCTGGATTGATGAATCAAGGCCGCTGGACCGCTTGCCCGGTGCTGCGGGCTCAGCGCGAAAACCGGCCCTGCAGACGATGCGGCCTGACCCATCCGGCTTCCGAATAACCGTCGACGAAGCAGACCTTCACCTCCGCCATGCCGATGCTGCAGGAATGGATCCAGACGGAAGCGTCCTGCTTGTCGCGGGTGATGAACCACAGGCCGTCGCCGTGCGCCAGGCCCCAACTGCCGACCCGATGCACCAGCAGATCGGCCTCGCCTCGCGCGGTGACGATGGCCACGCGCACATGCGCCTCGCCCATGTGTTCGGTCTGGTACACCCTCGCCATTACGCCCTCTCCATGACCAGCCCTCAACGGTTGTCGACGACCCTTGCCCCTGCCGGCAGCGGCTCGCATACTCGGCCCATTCCCTCGAACGGACACGGGCGATGCTGCTGGAGATCCTGCTGAACCTGCGCAACGATCGCGAACGCGTCAGCGTGATCCATCGCGCCGGGCATTTCCGACCGGAACTCGGCACCGCGCATCCGCAGGAGGATACCCGGCGTACCTCGATTCCGGGCCACTGGGGCTGGGTCGAACAGCCCACCCGCATCGAAGCGCCCGCCACCATCGACGAACCGCTGCCGACGCGCACCCAGACCATCCTGTCCTACCGCGTCCCGGAAGACGTGCGCCATGCGATCAACGGCGACGTGACCGACGCCATGCCGGCGTCGCGCAAGCATGGCATCGCGCTGGATCTGAAGCTGTAGCACAGCACCGTTTCGACGGAACGGTCCGATCCGGAGCTTCCGGAAGACGGCGCTTCAGCGGCGCGACGGATCGTCTGCCGGCATCGATCAGAGATCGGTTTTCTTCAGGCTGCCTTTGACCAGCGCGATCGGCGCGAACGCTTTGGTCGAGGGCTGCTGCCCCTCCTGCCTTGGCGACGGCATGTGCTCGGGGGCCAGGAAAGCATCGTATTTGTGGATCTCCATCGACTGCATCATCTGCACGTATTGATTTCGATCCGCCCCCTTCTTGTAGGCGCCCAGCATCCCGAGCTTCTGGCGCTTCGAATGCTCGACCAGCAGGGATTTCTGCAGCGCCGGCAGTTGCATGTTCTGCTTCAGGTCGGAGGTCAGCGTTTCCGCCTGCCGGTAATCCCCGGTGTTGTCGTTGTGATCGAACAGCGACATCCAGTTGTACTTGGCTGTCTGTCCATGCTGGTAACGCGTGGCCAGGCCACGATAGAGATCCGAAGCGGTTTTCGCCGTGTAGTGCTGCGGATTGGACTCCATGTCCTTGGCCACTGCATGCCATTGCAGGCGATGGGTGTATTCGCCGTGATCCGGCGCTGCACTGCGATCCTTGAACATCCGGCCGCTGCCGACGATGCCCATGAACTCGCCCGAACTGTAAAGCCCGCCCTGCAGCCGCTCTATCTCCGGCGCGAAGCCATGCTGCTGTTCGGTGCGGTACAGCGCATCCTTCAGTTTGACGCCTTGACCGACCAGCTCGTTCAAGCCGCTCAGATGGCCCATGACCGCATGCTTGTCCCGCATCAATGCATCGATGCGTGCGTAGTCCTGCTGGAACATCGGCGTGCGCTTGACCTGCGACATCGACGACAGCGAATGATCGCTGTCGGATCGGCCGCTGTTGCCGCCGCTGCCGCCGAAGTCGCCGCTCATGCGGCGTCTGTCGTTCGTGTCCATGCCTGTCTTCCTTTACGTGACTGGGGGATGCGGATTTCCGTGTGTCGTACGGCGTACCTCACATCGGCGATAACGACGGAGCGGTCGCTTTACGCAGCATTCGCGCGGGCACGCAGCGCACCGTTACTCGCGACGTGTCCATCGTTGGAATTTGTAACCGCGCCAAGCGTCGTATTTCTCCTGCGTGGTGGGCGTGCCCGACAGTCCCGTTTCCCAGGGCCGGTCCGGCTTCAGCGACGCGTGCGTGTCGTAGATGCTTTTCAGCGGTCCGTCGTAAGGCTTGAACACATCGACGATGGTCTTGATGGTTCGAAGCCGCTCGGCCCCGCCCTCTCCGGCGCCGGAATATCCTTTCGTATGATCCGAAAAATCGCTCTTCGCCAGATTGCCATGCTTCACCCTGTAGAGATTGATGCTGGCATCGGTCAGGGCAACGGTGCCGCCGCGCAGGTATTCGGAGACTCCGATTTCGGTCCCCAGCTCCACGGCGGCCCTGCGCTGGTCTTTTGTCGTCGATAGCAGGCCATGCTCCAGGTGCGTGCCCTTGAGCACGCGCAGCGCATCCTTCGCCCCATGCGCGTCCGACAATCGATCGACGATCTTCGGGAATGATTTCGCGCCGGATCCCAACTCGGCTGTCGAGACATTGTGTTTCTGGATCTTGTACTTGTCGCTGACGACTTTCTTGAATTCGCCGTGCGTGTGCGAGAGATCGACATACCCTTTTTTCCAGGTGTTCGCGTTCCTGTACTGGTTGTGCGTGACCAGCGCGCGGCTGGCCGACGCCTCGCTGCTGATCTCCGACCATGCCTGCTCCCTGACCGTGATGCGCGGGACATTGAATTCGGGCACGGGGTTCGGGGTATTCGATGCGCCGAGGAAATCGGCAAGCGTTCTCTTTTTGCTGGCTGACATGACCGCTCCTTGTCGTTATTTTTCCGCGGGAAGATCGTGACCGCGACCGGCCGGGGGCAACGCCTCCAGGTCACGGGAAACCGTCGCGAACATGGCCGACATCTCGTCGTCTTCTTCGCCGCCATCGCACCACGGGTAGTGGAGCGCACGGCAGTACGCAAGCATGTCGCGCCATTGGCACAGGGCGGCGCCCCCGGCGACAGGACCATTGCGGGGGATGTGCCGCGACAGGGCACGCAGCGCGCGCGGGTCGCCGGCCTGCGCATGCAACAGCGCCAGACCCTGCGCCGGGGTCACGGCGGACAGTGTTTCGAACGCCAGCAACATCTGGACGTGATCGTCCGGATGCGGCAGCCCGATCACGTCGGGAAGACACTCCTGCAGTCGACCACCGGCGACGTCGTGGAGTGCGACATGCAGGACGCGGCCGTCGTCGTCGCGCTGGGTCTGATGGATGCTGGCCCCATGGGCGCGATGCCAACGCGCGAGCGCCTCGAAATTCACCTGCAGCACGGCGCCGGAGTGCCGGACGCTTGCGCGTTCCGTCCCGTACCGCAACGCGCCCATGCGGATCTGCGCGATGTCCTTGGCGCCATGATCCGATGCGCGCAACAACAGCCGCCCGCCGCTGGCCCGCAACAGGGTGGACAGTGTCGCCATCGCGCCGTGCGGCAAGGTGAATTCGGCGCCGTCGAGCGACTGCCGGTACGCCGAGAGCAGGCGCATCACGCCATCGCGCTGGGTGGTGGCCCGCCAGTCGAGATTGCCATCCGGGTCGCTCCAGGCTTCACGCAATTCGCCTGCGTGCGAAGCGTAAAGACGCTGCGATTGCGCGGACGCGCCTTCGTGGGCCAATACCACGATGGGATTGCGGATGCGCTGCGGCGGTATGCCCAGGCCCTCGCGATCAAGAAGCAGGTCGCCGCTGGCGAGGAGCGGCTTGAGCAAAGGATGCGCCGCGAGGCGTGCATGGTGCTGGGCATCGAAGCTGCGTGCCAGGTAGCGGATCGGCGGCGCGCGCGGCGCGCGGCCGGACAGCGCCCGCAATACCCGCCATGCGCGCTCGCCTTCTCCAGGGGCAAGATCGACGATCCAGACCACCTCGGCGGGATCGATCGCATGCGTCGCCAGCCCTGTCAGCAGGAACGCCAGCACGGTCTGCGCGTCGTCCTCGGCTTCGCGCAATGCACGCAGGCGTCCCGGTATCCATGACGGACGCGTGGCACCGGCGAAGGGCCGCCAACGGACCTGGTCGTGGGGCAGCATCGCGTCGGATTCGATCAGCATGCCGCGCTGCGCCGTCCACGACAGCGCCCCCCGTGCGTCTGCGATGGCGTTGTCCGGGTGCGCATGCGTGTTCACCCGCGATCTTTGAAGGCGGAGAGCGCGGCGGATTTTCCGCGCACGATCAGCATCGCCGCGAACTGTACGGGCGCCTGCCGGTCGGAAGCGGCCGGAGCCGTGCCGCCACCCTGCGCAGGCGTCGTTTGCGCAGAAGCGATGTGCTGCCGCAACTGCGCCAGCAGCTCGCGGTGATCGATCGCCTGGCCCTGCGATGCATGCGGATTCTCGGGCGACTGCAACGCATGCGAAACGCCGTGCGCGGACTCGATCGGTGCGAATCCGGGCGTACGCGGCATGGCCTTGGTCACCTGGCGCAGCGATCGCATCGCCTGGACCCCATGACCCAGCGTGGACAGCAGGCCGGACTTCGGCCCCTGCTGCAGCCGGCTCAAGGCTTCGACATGCTGTTGCGCCTTGGCGGCTGCTGGCGCGGCGTGCTGGAAAGCCGCGGCTGCCGCTGGCGACGCATTGGCAGCCGCCTTGAATGCCGAGGCGACGGTCGCTTTGGGATCGGTGCTTTCCTTGCGCATTTCGCGCGTCACCTGACGCAGCGGACGCAGCGCCGAAACCCCGTGGCGCAGCGAAGACAGCAGCCCCTTGCCGGGCTGCGCAAGCGCCTTGATATGCGGCGTCGCCGCCTTGACCGACGGCGCGGCGCGCTTGAAGGCCGCTTTCGCGGCGGGCGATGAATTAGCCGCGTTCTTCAGCGCATGCTTCACGTTCACGGGCGCCTGATGATGCGGTTGCGCCGTCTTCGGCATCGACAGACGCATCTGCGCTGCGATCACGAGCGCAACGGGTCTTGCGGCGGGTCCATTGCGGGATGGTGTACTCATGCGATGACTCCTTTGCGGCGCAAGCGCGACGAATGATCAGGCGGCCCGACTCTCGTGTCCGGCCGCCGGATCGCCCAGTCCCAGCAGTTCGAAGATGTTGATCTGGCCACCGCAGCGCACGAACACCTCGCTGTACAACTGCGCGGTGTTCAAACCGCCCCACGCCACCGCGCGCCGGATCAGATACGGCACCGGGCTGTGCGGCTCGATCGTTTCGAGCGCGTGCGCGATCTCGGCCAAGGCGGCATACACCTCGCGCCGATCCAGCGGTCCACCCGGCGGCCCACCCGGCGATCCTCCAGGCCATCCGGCCAGCGGCTCCATCGCGGCATCGCCACCGTCCCCGCCGCCGCCCTGCGATACAGGCACGCCGTCGCCGCTGCGGGTCGGCGTGGTCACGCCGCGGCGACGCGCTTCGGCCACCACGACCACTTCGATGCGCTCCAGCAGATTGCGCATGCTGCTCAGGCCGGGCGCATCGCCCCCCAGTTGCGCATCCAGCGTGCATTCGAGCGCCTGCAATGCCGCCATGCCGTCGCAGAGACAGTCGCGCAGGAACACGATGCGCGCATCCGGGGTACAGGCCAGCGCCGCACCGACATCGGCGAGCGTGGCGCCTTCGATCTCGCCTTCGCGCTGCTTGCCGAGACTGGCGCGCAGTTGCTCGTTGCGCTGCGCCTGCTCCCAGTCGTTCCAGGCGAAATCGTGTCCGCTGCCGGTGGCGGTGATCATCACCCGCCGCAGCGGCGGCAGCAATTTCTGGCCGATCCACAGCAACAGGTTGATGCGATGCTCGCTGTCCTGCGGATGCAGGCTGTCGCCGTATTGCAGAAGCAGCGCATCGATCAGGCGCAGGCAAGGCGCCAACGCCTGGAAACCGCTGCGTGCGATCAATGCTTCCAACAACCATGCCGCCAGTTGCAGGTCCTTGCTGCGGCCAGTCAGCGCCGCCGCCGCCAGTTCGCTGGCCGCCACCCAGTTCGCGCGCTTGAGTTCGCGTTCCCAGGCGCCGAGGGGCAGGCTGGCATCCTCCTCCTCGCGTTCGTGGCGGATGCGGCGGTAGGCCTCGTCCTGCGCCGCCGGCACACCCACCGGCGCGTCGGCGGACACCGGAGCGAGCAGTTCCTCCCAGGCGCAGCCCAATGTGGTGCGGAAGTAGCGGTCCGCTGCTTCGACATTGCCTTCTGCATTTCGGGTCATGCGCTGATCTCCCATATCGCTTCTGTACTCTCGAATTCCCACGTCCGGATGCCGCACCCGCAGCCTCCGCGCGCTACTCCACCGGTGCGCTGCGCGGGAACGTCCCGGGCAACACGATCGTTTTCCCTGTCTGCGTCTTCGGATCGACCGTGGTCAGGACCCAGGTCATGAACACGCTGGCTTCGCTGTGCGCCGGCTTGCCGTCTTCGCCCACCACAAGACTCTGCACCGGCACACGGAAGCCCAGCAGGGTCTGGCCGGGAACGGTCGACCGGGTATTGGGCATGCGGTAGGTGTCGATGAAGCGCAGCAGCGCCCAGGCCCCGTTCGCGCTGAAGGTCGCCGTCACGTCCTGTGCGTCCAGCCCCGGCTGGGCGGGATCGGCCAGCGGACGCCACTGCGAGCGCGTCGCCCAGCGCAACTGCAGCGCCAACGAATCGCCGGGCATCCACTGCAGCGGCTTCAAGCCGTTCGGGAACGTGGACTCGGTGTCTTCCACCTTCAATCGCCAGGTCAGCAGTTGATCGCCGCCGACCGTTCTGGCGGGCTCCGCCGGAAACACCGTACTCAACCCCACCATGCCCATCTGCCCCGGGGCGCCGACGTTGCCGGAGAAGAATGCGGCCACCGCATCGAGTTCGGCGACGAAACCCTTGGCAGCGCGCCAGCGATTGCCGTCCATCGCATCGAGGGCGGCGACGATGCCCTCGCGCTGATCGGCGTAGTCGAGGAAGAATGCCCGCACCGCCGGCAGGCCGGCATCGCGCGAGCTCATCCCACCGAAGGGATAACGGCCTGCCAGATCGCGGTTGAACCGTGTCGCGAGCGCGTCGTACACCGACTCCGCCTGCGCCTGACGCTGGTCCGTGCAGCGCAACTGCACTTGCCGCTCCAGCTTGCGACGGCGATCGGAGAACAGGTCGTTGCCATACTCGGGCGAGGTATACGCCGCCAGCAGGCTGGCGCAGTTGGCATAGGTCATGCCGGTCAATTGGGCGATGAAATACGCATCCAGATTGGCGATCTGGCCCGCAGGCTCCTTGCCTTTCGTGTAGCGGTCGATTTCGTCGCGCGTGTTGCGCCAGAACGCGGCGGTCTGCGGGGTGTCGCGCCAGGCGTCGTCGACGCCGGGCGTGTCGCTGAGCACCGACAGGAACGGATCGGCATAGCCGGCCAGCACCTGCGCGCGCGCCACCTGGCGGGCGAGGAAATCCCTGGTCACCGGCAATCCGCCCAGCGTGAACATCGTGTCGGTGCCCACCGCGACCGGCGGCGCGTACAGGCGACTGCCGTCCGCCAGCGCATCCACACCGCCGAGATTGTCCGCAGCGAAACCGCGCGCGCACTGGCGCACCTCGGTGCCGCCGTCGGAAAAACCGTAGGTCGCATACGCATTGAGCACCGCTTTGAGCGCGTCCATGCCCTGCGCAAGCTCGTCGCCGACCCGGGTCAACTGCGCATCGGTGCGATTGGCCGCTTCCAGACCGGCCTGCGAATCGTCCGCCACCCGTTGGGCGCGACGCAGGGCGTCGTCCAGCGCGTGCGCCAGGGATTCCCGGGCCAGGCTGTCGTAGAGCGGCCGTCCGCCGTCCGCCAGCGGCGGCAGTTTCCGCGACTTGGCGAAGGCCTCGTATTGACGGAGATAACCGGCCGCTTCCGCAAGCTCGTTCGCGCGCCAGTCCGCAGCCGCGCCGACGCACGCGAATGGTCGTGCCGAAGTGAGCTGCATATAGGGCAGTTCCACCAGCGCGGGCAGACCGGACAGTTCGCCCTGCAACTCCGGCGCAAGCGTCAATCCGCCCTTGCCGGCGATGAACATCGGGCCGTAAGGCGCCATCGTCATCGTCACCAGTGTCTGCATCTCCGGCTGGTGGCACTGCTTGGCGCCGAAGCGCTGCAGCATGCCGGTCATGACCGGGAGATTGCCGTAGTAGGCGATCAGCGCTTCGACATCGGCCTTGTTGGCATTGACGATGTCCTGGCAGGGATTGCGTTCGGCGGAGGACCCCAGCCACGACCGCTGCACCCACGACAGCCAGATCCCCATGCGACGCGTGTTGTCGAGGATCGGCGGCTGTCCTTCGTTCAACAGCGCCAGCAGATCGTCGCCCACCGACACTTCGCGAGTCAGCGCCGCGCGCAGGCTGGCGCTGCGCGCGTCCATCGCAGCGGCCAGGCGCGCATGCAGGCCGTTGGGCATGATCGGCTCGCGCACATCGTCGATCTCGCGGAACGCGTCGTCCAGCACTCCACCCTTGCGCCACACGTCCTTCGGCAGGGCTTCGCCGAACGCGTAGGACGAAAGCGCGTCCAGCATCGCGATCAATCGACGCTCGTCCAGCGCATCGTTCTGTTTCGACAGCGTCCGGAAGCGCACGAGGTTGTCCTCGAAATCGCGGGCATCGACCACGAGCTGCCGGAAATCGCTGCGTTCGCGCGACAGCGCGTTCCCGGTTGCGGCGGTGGGCATGCGCGTGGACATCAACAGATCGCGCGAACGTTGTTCCAGCAGGCACGACAAGGTCGGCAACAGCACCTTCCGCACCGCCGAGTTGCCGATGGCCGCCGCGCTGCCGCTGGTCAGGCGGCCGTCCACCCACGACAGCGGAATCACCAGGTAACGCGACCGGGTGTCGATCCGCGACACCTGCGCCAACAGCGGATAGACATCTTCGCGCGCCAGACATTCGCCGCTTTCGGCAGCCGGCACGCGCGGCGCGATCTTGTCCAGCGAATCGATGGCGGAGACCACCGCCGACACCTGTTTCGACACCTTGTATCCGGCGATGCCCAGCGCGACGAACAGGCCGACCGCAACAGCGACCGCAGCGACCTGCAGCTGATGGATCAGGCGATTGCGCGACCAGATGCCCTGCCGTGTCGGCTTGGCCAGTGCCGGCTCGCGCAGCGCCTTCTCCGAAACCAGCGCATCGACGAAATCGACATCGCCGCGCACGCCTTCGGCGCGGGTGCCGTCGGCCTCGACCGATCCGGTGAAATACAGGCCGCGGAACAGATAGCCGCTCTGCCAGGCGGTGGTGCGGAATACGGTTTCCAGCCACTGCGCCAAGGGATCGCGCAACTCGCCGAAGTGCGTGGGAAACAGGAAGAAGCCGTCGACATCGTCGATCGTTTCGCGGAGTGCGGCGACATCCGTCTGGATCTCGCGCATCCGCGCGCCGACCCGGTCGAACGCGCTGTCGGCCCAGTCGGAAGGCAGCCGGGTCTGATCCTGGGCGATGGCGGAATAGCCGACCATCTCACCGAGTCGCTCGGGCGCCTGGTTTTGCCAGAACGACGCAAAGCCGGGGATGCTGTCGCACTGCGTCACCACCACGTAGGCGGGCAGCATGAATTCGACGCTGGTCTGCAGCCGGCTGATCTGGCGGTTGACGTTCTCGGCGAGCGCGATGCGCTGCGACAGCTTCGCATTGCGCAACGTGCTCGCCGACACGCACAGCACGATGCCGTCGAGCGGGCGCTCCGGACGCAGATCGTTCAGCGCCTTCAGCCCCCGGTCCCACTGCTTGGCCTCGGGTTCGCCCTCATCCGCAGCCACCAGCAGGCCGTCGCCATCGATCAACACGCCGTAGCGGAAATACGACCAGCGCATGCCCTCGGCGTGCAGTTGGTCGGCATGCTTCGGCGCGTGGTGACGCCACGTCTCCGACACCGATGCGATCAGGCTGCTCTTGCCGGCGCTGCGCTCGCCCAGCACCAGCAGCCAGGGCTGCGCATAGCGCCACTCGCGCCGGGTCGAGAGGTAATCGATGGCGCCGAGCATCCGCTGCAGCCAGGCCCGCACCCGCGCGCAGATGCCGCAGCTTCCCTCGGCATTGCCCAACGTGACGATCGCGGGCTTGCGCAGGCGCCGCACGACCAGAAACGCGAGCAGCAGCCCGATCAACACGCCGCTTCCCGCCAGCGATGTCTTCAGCAGATCGATTCTGGTGAAGTCGATCGAGCCCAGACCCAACGCATCGAGGTCGAGCGCACCATGGCCGGCAGCGGCCTGGGCGTTCGCGCTGTCGGCGGCAACGCTCTGCGCGCTTGCGCCCTGCGCGGCGACATCCTGCGCAGCAGAAGTCGGGGCGCTTGGAGCGGGCGATGCGGTGGCGGCAGCCAGGGTCATTCACCGCTCCCGACAGCGCGACGGAAGGGTTCGAGCAGCCACAGCCACATCACGCTGGATATCGCCAGGTAAACGATCAACACCATCGCCGCCGCCGTATACCAGGGCGACAGCGGTGCGAGCCGCTCCGGCGTACCGCCCGCCTGCAGCGCATCCGTGGTCTGCGGAAATGCCATCCCGGTGGCGAGCGCGCCGTGCTCGCGCTCGACCAGCCGGAACAGCCGGTTCCGCAGCGCATCCAGTTCGGCATCGCTGACCGTGCCGCGATAGCGACCCTTGAAGCCCAACTGCAGCGCCATCACCATCACCGCCGCAAGATCGACCTGCAGGGGATCGTGAATCTGCGCGGCCAGCAGTTCGTCGGCCATCTCGAAAAAGCGGGTGCCGGCATTGCGCGACTGGAAAAAATTGTATTCCAGCAACACGTCGATCCAGGCATCGCGTCCCGCCCAATCGACCTCGAGAATGTAGACCTCGTCGGTCACCGCCGCCATGATGTACATCGCCTTGCGATGCGCATGGATTTCGTCCGGCTTGCCGCTGCGCGACACCTCTTTTTCCTGCAGCCGCAAGACCGCCGCAAGTCTGGCGCTCAGGCGTGCGGCGAGATCGCCCGGATCGGTCGGCTGCGGTTCGTCGCCGACCGACAGCACCGCACCGAGGCGACCTTCGGCGATCGCCTGTTTGCTGTCCACCACCGCCGCGAAGAATTCGGCGAATCGGGCCAGCAGGAACAAAGGGGCGCCGATGCGCTCAGGCATGTCCCGACTCCGACGCCGTCGTCGACGGCGGCGCCACCGATGCGCCGCCCGCCTGTTTGCGGTGATGGAGGATGATCGCCGCGGGCGCATGCTGCGCATCGCCCTGCACCACCATCGCGAGCCCCGGGCGGAAACTTTCGACCATGCCTTGCGGCATCTCCAGGCGTTCGCTGCTGACCGCGAAGATCAGCGCATCGGCGCGCAGGCCGAGACTGGACACTTCGCGCGCGCCGAGCACTCGCACCGAAGCGCCGGGCAAGCGCCGCTGGCGCAGCACGGGCATCAGATCCCCGCTGGCGATGCGCGCCTGCCCCAACCACGCCTGCAGTTCGCCCGCGCTCTGCCCTTCGCGCTTGCGCAGCTCGAGATAGACCGTCTGCGGACTGTCTTCGGACAGAAGACGCTGGTACGTGCCGTCGCCCACGCGCACGAATTCCGGACTGTCCCAATCGGTGTTGACCAGCGCCAGCTTGCGCATCACGAACGCCAGCGCCGCCTGGAACTGCGGCTGGCAATCGTCATGGCGGTAAGGATCCATCTTCAACGGACGCGGATTGCCGCCGATCGCCGCCATGCGTCCGACGATCTGCGCCATCGCCCACCACGCCTGCTGGAGCGAGCACAGCGGGTCGTACAGGATGGTGTCGATCAGCGGCAGGCAGGCCGCGATCTCGCGGGCGATGCGCAGGTGCATCCTCGCCTCGCCGCTCAACACCGCGATGGACTCCGGCGCATCGTCCTCGCTGGTGCCGGCGAGTTCGCGCAATTTTTCCCACAGGTCGTTGCGCAGCGCGGCGAACTGCAATTGCAGGCCCTGCGCACCGAGGAAGGCCGACGCACCGATACGGAACATCGGCGGGTGATAGCGGGTCAGCGACACCGCGCCATAGGCATCGCGGATGATTTCCAGCAACGGCAGCGCGGGATAGCCTGCAGGCAGGTCCTTTTCGGCGAACAGTTCGATGCGCGCGCGCTGCCGCTCCACCAGCACGTCGCCGATCCCGGTCACCTCGTCCATCGTTTCGACGCCGGACAGACTCTCGTAGCGGCGCTGCGAGGTGCGCGAACCGATCGGGCCCTGCGCCGCACCGGCACGCGGCGGAATGGCGAGGAACACGCGCACCGGGGCAGGCGCGCCGTCGGCGCCGTATCTGGCCTCCACCGCAAGACTCAGATCGGGACCGGAGGCGCTGGCGCGGAACACCAGCGGCAGACCGTCGGGCATCACCGCATCGCATTCGGTGACCTTGATCAGTCCATCGGCCAGGCGCGTGGCGTCCAGCTGCAGGCGGCGCACGCCCCAGGCATGCGGCGTGAGGCTCGCCAGCCGCTGGTGCAGCATGGCCTGCGCATGGATATCGTTCTGCTGGAAATGCTGGGGCGACAGCAGCATGCCCTCGGACCACTGGACCGCATCGGGCAGGAATTCATTGTCGGTCATGTGTCGCTCCTCATTGCTCTGAAAGCTCGATGGATTTCGCCTGCAGGCGCAGCGCGACTTTCCTGTACGCCGTCAACGCGATCGGCGGCCAGCCCTCGGGCGCCACGTAGTTGGCGAACGCGTACACCGCCAGCCCTTTCTTCCGGGTCCGGCGCGGCAGGTCCACCGCGAAGACTTCGTCGGGCGAAACGCTTTCCACGGACACCACCTCGATGTCCTTGCCGAGCGCTTTCCGCAGCCCGTCGCGCTGGCGGAACCAGTCCGGCCCGGTCTTGGGCAGCATGGCGACAGCACTGCTGCTGTAGACCACCACGATGTCCAACTGCGTGCCGCTGCCGCTGTTGGCGCCGGGGTCCGCAGAGATGCTCAGACTGCGCAGGGACGCATGCGGCGGGCCGATCCCGAGCTTGCTCTTGATCGAACCGCAGCCGCCCAGCGCGCACAGCGCCAGCAGCAGCACGAGGCCAAGGCGCGCGCCGGTCACGACAGCACCAGCACGCGGAACTGGGTCGGCAGCAGGCAGATGCCGACCGTGTTGGGCAACAGGCCGTTCTGGCCGTTGATGGAGGTCAGGCGCGAGACGAAGATCGCCCCCACCAGCAGCTTGAAACTGCCGAGGATCGAGCGCTTCGGCCCCATGCACATCCCCGAGACCACGCCGACGCCGACATCCGCCGTGCTCAGCGTGCTGATCGTGATCAGGTTCTCGACCAGACCGCCGCCGTACAGCACGTTGAAGACGGTCGGAATATCGGTGATCGAAAAATCGATGTTCGCCTCCGGCACCGGGATGATGCCGACGATGCAGACATCCGGGAACCCGAGGCTCATCACGCCGAGATTGTTGTTGGCGAACATGGCTCAGCCCATGCTGATGCGTTCGGCGTCGACCTTGATGTCGTGCGCCGCGGTGATGAGAGCGTCGTTGCCGTGCAGGCGCAGCAGCGCGCGCACGTCGAGCAGGTACTGCCCGATCTTGCCGACGTAGTGATTGGCCTGTTCGACGATGGTGTCGGTCACGGTCACGAACAGATTGCGTCCGTTCAACGACAGCGTGCCACCGGCCGCGCTCAGCGAAGCGTCGCCGGCACTGCCCATGTGCAGACTCTCGGTGGCGTGCAGGGCGATGCGCGACTGGCAGAGCGCCATGCCCTCGGCGTCGGGCACGCTGACGCGTGCAGTACCGCTTTCGCTGCGGGCGAGGATGTGCAGCACGTGGCACGGGCCATCGATCGATGTACTGGCGAGGACCCGGTCGCCGATCTGCGGTTCGACCAGACAGCTCACCGCGCGCAGCGCGCGCATGCCGTTGCCGAGCAGGCAGCTGCCGTCCTCGAAAAGGACGGTGATGCGCGTGTCCGCGAGCGCCACGGGCGCGGCCGGGGCGACTGGCGCGATGGGATCTGCATTCAGGGTGCGCACGGGAGGTTCTCCAGTTCCAGAGTGGGGGCTTCGATGTCCAGCAGCGCGGCGTTGGTGCCGCGCAGGCCCTTGCGCTGCACGCGGCGCATGCGGACATCGGTCTGACGGGTGTTGTGGAAGCGGCTGTTCTGCAGCTGCACGCGGACGAATTCGCCGTCACTGATGCCGGCGTGGTCGAAACGGCTGTCGCGCAGATCGCAGTCGGCGAAGCGGACATCGCGCATCCGGCTCTTTTCCCAGCTGCTCTCGCGCATCGCGCAGTGCTCGAAGCGGACGCCATCGACCACGGCGGCGTGGAACAGCGCGCCGTGCAGATCGGCGCCGCGCACGCTGCAGTGCGCCAGCCGCGCGGACAGGAACATGCCGCGCTGCGCGCGCAGGCCGTCCAGATTCGCACCCTCGAAATTCACCTGGATGCAGCCGGACTCGCCGAGGTCGGCGCCGCGCAGATCGGCATCGCGCAGATCGCTGCCCAGCAGTTGGCAGCGCTGGATCCGGGCGCCCGCCAGCTGCTGTCCGCGCAGATCGTTGTTCATCAGCGCGCTGAGGCTGGCCTGCAGGCCGGACAGCGCGGTCGTGCGCAGGTCGGTGTCGCACAGCGCAGCCTGGTCGAACACCGCACCGCGCATGTCCGCGCCCTGCAGCCCGGCCTTCCACAGCACGCTGCGCTCCAGGCGCACGCCGCGCATCGCGGACGCCGCGAAATCGCAGCCGCTGGCCGCGCTGCGCGCCAGATGCGCGCCCTGCCAGTCGGACCCGGTCAGCGAGCAATCGACCAGCACGAGCTGCGCGGGTGCGCCGATCGGCATGCGCGCATCCGCCATCCGGCAACGCACGAAGGTGGTGTTGGTCAAGGCCGCCGCACGCAGATCGACGCCCTGCATATCGCAGTCGATGAAGCAGGCGTTGGCGAGATCGCTGCCGGCGAAATCCGCACCGGCCAACCCGCACTTTTCGAAGACGCCGCCGTTGAGCGCGCGATCGCGCAGCGACAGCGCCTGCAGCGACAGGCCGCTCACCGGCCGCGAAAGCCGCAGCAGGCGCGCGATGTCGTCCCAGCCCGGGGCGGTATGCACGGCTGCACTCATGGCGGAAGCAGTCATGACAACCTCGCCGGTTGGTCCACGCGTGCGCCGGCCATGCGTGCGCCCTGCATCGCCGCTTCGCTCATGTCGGCCTGCACCAGCACCGCGCCTTCCAACCCGGCGTCGGTGAAATCGGCCTTGCGGCACAGCGCCTGGAAGAAACTGGCGTTCGCCGCGTCGATCCCGCGCAGGGTCGTGCGCATGAACAGCGAGCGATGCAACTGCGCGCCGCGCAGGCTGGCGTCGCTGAGATCGGCCCCGCCGAAATCGCAGCTGGCGAGCACCGCACCATCGAGACACGCACCGTTCAAGGCGCTGTCGCGCCAGCCGCATTTGTTGGCGCGCAGCAGCGACAGACGACTGTCGCGCCAGTCGGATTTGCCGCCGGCATAGACCGTATCGAGGGTCGCGCCCTGCCACGAGCTGCCGGCCATCGACGCATCCATCAGCACGCTGCGGCTGAGCGTGGCGCCGTCGAAGCAGGCGCGACCGAAATCCACGGAAGGCGCGACGCACATACTCCAGCGCGTGCCCACCCAGCGGCTGCGCGGCGCCTTGGCCTGCATCAGCACCGTGCGCGTCAGATGGGTGTCGTCGAGCTGCGCATCGCTCAGATCGATGCGCATCAGCAGCGCATCGTCGAGCTGCGCGCCGCGCAGGTCGGCCGCGGGCCAGCACGCATCGAAGGCACGGGCACCAGTGAGATTGGCGCGCACGAGCGAAGCGCCGCGCGCGGAACTGCCGCAGAGATTGGCGCCCTGCAAACGGCAACCGGACAGATCGGCATGGTCCAGACATGCGGCCGTGAGTGCAGCCGCCGACAGATACGCATCGGCCAGGCAGGCGCCGCTCAGATCCGCGCGCTCCAACTGCACCTCGCGCAGATCGGCGCCGCGCAGATCGGCGCCGCGCAGCCATGCACCGGCGAAATCGCGCCCCGCCAGCGATTCGCCGGCGCGATGCATCGCAAGCAGTTGCGCACCGAGCGCCTGCGCGACGGGATCGGGCAGCGCTGCCTGCAAGGTCGTCGGCAGCGGCGCCGCTGCGCGCGCCGCGCGCTGCAGCGCCGGTACGCGGGCCAACGCTGCGCGCGTCTCGACCAACTGCACGGGATCCACCGCGCCGGGGGCTGCCTGTTCGGCGAGCGCCAGCGCGTGCGCCAGTTCGGACGGCAAAGGGGCCTGCTGCGCGGGCGTCAGCAGGTCGTACGCGGGTTTGGCCGCGCGGGCCAATGCGGCATCGATCTGCTCCGCAATGGTGTTCTCTTTCGTCGGCGGCGCGACGGGCAATTGCGCCGACAGTGCGGCGAGCTTGGCTTCGCCATCGCGACGCGCTTCATCCGCCAGCACCTGTGCACGGGCGAAGAGTTCGGCCAGATCGAAATCGCCCTCTTCGATCGCATGCACCGACACCGCCGGCAACAGCGGTGCGGGCGCCTGCGCAGCCTGGTCATCCTTCGGTTTGGCCATGCCGCTGCGCTGCCAGAACTCGTCCATCGTTTCGTCCAGCAGCGCCTGGCGATGCGCCTGCGCTGCCTGCGCCTGCCGCGCGCGCATCGCATCGCGTTCGGCCTGCCGCTGCGGACTGCGTTCGGGCGCCAGCTGGGATTCGTTGAAGGCGTGCATTGCTGCGGTCTTCGGGTCGCGGCGCAGGGCCATGACCTCGCGATAGTGCGCCGTGCCGCGCGGGTGCGCCGCAGGATCGTAGGCCACCATCAGCGTGTCGAGGTCGAGCGCATCGCTGTCGTCGACCGGCGCTTCGCCGCGATACACCATCAGGCCCACCGCTATTTCCGGGAAGAACCACACCGTGTCGCACTGCAGCGCGATGTCCTGCGCAGCGTCGGCACCCTGCCCTTGCATGAGCACGAACGCCCGCGCCCGCATCGCCGGCAGGCTGCCGGCCAGCACCGGTTCGATGGGATGCAGCCCTTCCAGTCGATACGCTTCGCCACCGGCGAAACGGCCGTGGAACTGCTGATCGATCGGCGACAGGTTGTACAGCGAGAAATCGAAATCGCGCGGCAGCCCCGGAAAATCCTCGCTCAGCCAGCGCTGGTCGTAGGTGCCGCTGGCGATCCGCTTGCGCTCGGCGTGCGCAAGCGACTGCGGCGCGAAACCCGCGTACGGCTGATCGCTCCGGCCCGGCGTCACCGGCCGGTCGGCGTATTCGACATTGGGCATCCTGCCGGCCTGCGCCTGCAGCCACGACAGCGGCGGCAGATGCCCGCAGCCCAGCGGATTGTCGTGATCGGCACCACCGTAGGCGCGATCCAGCGTGAGCGGCATGGTCGTGAACGGCGTGGGCACATGCACGCAGATCGAGCGCGTCCAGGTGCGGTCCCAGCGCCGGTCGCCGATCACCCGCAGCCGCTTGTCCACCGGCCCGCACTGCAGCCGCACCTGCATCGATTCGACCGGCTTCGGCGCATGCGCCGCGCCGCAGAGCATGACTTCGGCATGCGCCTTGGGCAGCACGTGATCCAGCGGCAGGCCCGCCGGCAGCTGCGGCAGTACCTTCGGCCACTGCAGGTTGTCGACCAGGAAGCGCTCGTCGCTGCGGCCCAGCGCGAAGAACCCCAGCGCTGCGATCGACAGCCGGTGCCGGCCCTGGAAACGATAGGGCTGGTGCAGGATGCCCAGCGTGAGCGGTTTGATGATTTTCATCGGGTAAGCTTCATCGTCACAGCACCAGGATGATCACGGGGATCTGCATCACCGGCCCGTTGAGGTCGATGCTGGCCTGGTCGGACTTCACCGAGACGTGCACGCCCGGACCGGCCACTTCGATGGTGGTGCTGGAACCCGTCACGCTGAGGGTGTTGGATTCTCCGGTGACGCTGAGCGTATTGTTCATCCCGGTCATGGACATGCGGTTTTCCATGCCGGTGATCGACACCGCGTTGCCGGTGCCCTGCAGACTCAGATCGATGTTCGCGCCGACCAGCGAATTGCGGTTGCTGGCGAGGGTCGCCGAGTTGGAATTGCTCACGCCGACCACGTCGTTGCTGTTGGTCGCGCCGATCGCGCTGGAGCTGCTCTGCGCAGCGACCGTGGTGACGTTGTGGACGATGTTGTGGGTGCTGCGGTTGGTGCTGGTGCCGGTGATGGTGGAGACGTTTTCCGAATCCGCGAAGATGTCGCTCTTGCTGCTGACCTTGCCGTGATGGGTGCTGTTGTTGGTCGTGGCGCCGCTGATCGTGGTGTTGGAAAGCACATCGCCGGTGTGGGTGCTGTCGTTCTCGACATCGCCTTCGTAGGTCACCACCGATTTGGTATCGCCGTGGCTGTCGCTCCTGGAATAGGTGTTGCCCCACACCACCGAACGCGAGGACTGCACCGCCGCCAGGGTGTCGGCATCGGGCGCTTCGGGCTGTACCTGCGCGGGATCGCTCTTGCCGACCACCGATTGATGATGGCTGCTGCCGGCGGCGCTGAAACTCTTCTGTTCCAGGCTCCACGAGTAGCTGTAGCTCGAACCGTACGACCAGGATTCGTTCAACACGCCTTTTTCGGCGGTCTCCGAGGTGGAATAGCCGTAGTTGCCGCCGCGCGAATACGACGCATCGCGGAACTGCCCGGTAGCGTACGCGTCCTCCACCAGCGTCACCGCCTTGCTGACGTCGCCGCGACTCCACGGCTGGCCGAAGCGGACGCTGCGGCTGTCGCCGAAGCTGGTGGAATAGCTGTTGCCGACCTGGGTATGCGCGGTCCAGGTCGAATCGGTGATGGTCTTGCTGCCGTCGGCCTGGACCATGTTCTGGATTTCCGGCAGCTCGGACTCGTCGTTGGCGCGCGATACCCACACGCTGCAGCCCACTTCGGGAATGGTCTGCATGTGCGAGGCGAGCTTCACCCACACCGGCGGCGCATCCGGGCCGTCGCAGGAAAAACGCACGTACACGCCTTTCGCGTTGAGCTTGCGGTGCACGCCCTGGCTGTCCTGCAACAGCTGGCGCCCGAGGCTGAAATCATCCGGCACGTAGTACGGCCAGTCCTTCACCACATCGCTGCCGCCGGGCGTGGTCACATGCGCCAGCACCATGCCCTGCTGGGTGTCCTGGATGCCGACCATCGACACCAGTCCGCTCGCCAAGGTCGCGGAGAACTGGTTGCTGTAATCGCCATCCAGACTCGAACTGTGCTGCACGTGGGTCAGCACGAACTCGACGTCCTTCAGTTCCGGACGCACTTCGGACCCGCTGTAGTCGGACGGCGTGGGCTGCATGCGGAAGCTGTGCCCGACCCGGAACGCGGAGCAGCGGCTTGCCCCGCTGAATTGCACATTCGCGGTATGCATCGCCAACTCGGTGGACTGCGCGAAATCGCGCACCTCGTTGTCGCTGAAACCGTACTGCACGATCTTGTACTGCGTGAACGGCAGATCGCCCGTGTCGGGGCGGCTGTTGGCGCGGAAACTGCTGAAGCTGGCCAACGGATGCACCGGCTGCTGCACGTCCCAGGCTTCGCTCTGCAGGGTGAACACGCCGTCCACGCCGCTGATGCCCAGCGATTGCTGATAGCTGTACTGCGACACCGTATCCCACTGGTGCATGCCCAGCTCGTCCATGCCGGTGGAGGTGTAGCGCAGCGGTCTGTCGCCGCTCAGCGCGGGCGGATACGCCGGCTGGTTGTCGAACACCATCACGTGCCGGCCCGCACTGTGCGTGAAGTAATAGAACACATGCGCCTTGCCCATCAGCCGGCGCATGAATTCCAGATCGGTCTCGCCCGCCTGCAGCCAGTCCTGCATGCGCGTGGACGCGATGTTGGCGCTACCGGTCAGGCCGTCGAAGGACGCTTCCACGCGATGCTCGCGGCACAACTGCTCCAGCACTTCGCGCACGCTTTTCTGGCCGAAGATGCGATAGCGGTTGGTGAGCCCCATCCGCCACGCGGCCGGCCGCATCGTCACCCGGTAGACCCCGGGAATCTCGATCGCGAAGGACGCGACGATGCCGTTGAACAGCGAGAACTCGCCCCCGTCGCCGCCGCCCAGCGCCAACGACAGCGCCTGCTGACCCGCGCTGCGATCCTCGAACGCGGTGTTGCCGATACCCACGGTGATCGGTCGGCCGATGAGCTGCGAAAACACCAGCGATTCGCCGCCTCCCGCCGCGATGGTGTCGCCATGCAGTTCGAGCTGGTATTCGAACAGATCCGAAACGCTCTCCTGGCCCTGGAACTGGACCAGGCGCAGGGCGCTGTCGCCCAGCACCTTGCCGCCCGGCATATCGATGCGACAGCCCTGGAACAGTTGCGGCTGCTCGACCAGTTGCACTGCGGTGCCATCGATCGGATCCAGGGGCAGATTCATGCGGCGGCTCCCGCATCGAAGGCATCGATCGTGAAGCGCACGCGCCGCCCGGTGTGCCGTCCGAGCCAGGCGGTCTGCCCCAGCCGCAGGCCGAGACCGCCGCCGCGCCAGGGCAACTGCATGCGCGAGGGCGGTACGGTGGTCGAATCCAGCGTCAATTCGACATCGCAATCGAAGCGACGATCCAGCAGCATCCGGACCAGCGCGACCAGGCCCTCATGCGCGGCGTCCGGCTGCGCGTCGCCGATGCGCATCGGGCGCAGCGGCAACAGTGCGCAGGCGGCGTCGTAAGGCATGCACGCCACGTGCAGGCGCACCGATGCGTGCGCATCCCAGGTATGGCTGCCCAGCAGGCTCTGCTGTCCCAGCGCATGGCGTTGGCGTCCCAATGCGATGCGGTCGTTCGGTTCGATGTCGCGCCAGCGCCCCACCATCGTCTGCAGCCGGCACGGCACGCCGAGGTAAGCCGTCAGCACCTGGGCCACCACCGTCGCGCTTCTGCGGGTGTTGACCAATACGCCCGCCAGGCCCAGCCAGGCGCGCATCGGCAGCGGGATCTGCGCCTGCTGCATCGGCAAAGCCACGCCCATCAGCGCGGCCAGTTGCCCGGCATAGCGCGTCCGCTCGGGCTGCGCGGGGTCGAGCGCCCGCAGCGAGCGTCGCTTCAGTTCGTGTCGCAATACGTGCACGCGCTGGTTGAACGCATCGAGGAATGCCGCCATGGCATGGGCACCGGCCCGTTCCTGATCGCGCACCCATTCCAGGAACGGCTCCGGCAGCGGGCCCAATTCGCTGGCCACGCAGTAATTCGGCGTGCGCAGTTCGATGCGTGCGGGCATCCTGTGCCCGACCCGCGCTTCGTGACGGAACGCAGGCATGGCCTTGGCCCGCGTCAACCGGGTGACTTCGTGCCCGGTGAAGTTCGCGCGCAGGTCTGCGCGGAAGCGCAGGCGCAGCCCGACCGGCCAGGCGTCGTGCGCATCCGCGCCCGGCTTCTGCTGCAGCAGGCGCACCAGTTGGAACACATTGAAGCGCGCGTACTGCCCGATGATCGCCTGGTTCAACGAACCCCGATTGGCGGCGCCGTTCAAAGGAGGAGTTGGTTGCCTGCCAATGGTGGCCATTCCTTGACGACTCCTTTGTTGTTGGGCATGAACAGGCGCACCTGCACCACCGTGTTGACGGCGGCGTACAGGGCGAAGAATTGGCGCAGGACGGCGCAGAACAGCACCGCGCTGGTCTCCTCGAAGCGGGAATGATCAAGCGTGAGATCGATCTCGAAACCCTGCGCGTATCCGCCGGGCCGGCCTTGCCAGCGCACCAGCGAACGGCTCTTGATCTGGAGAATGCCGTCGATCGCACGATGCCCCAGCGTGCTGCTCGGGCCGACATGCTGGCGCAGGATGTCCTTGAGCGCGGCCAGCGCATGCGGGCCGTTCGCCAGCGACAGATGATTCAGCGCGAGCTGCGACACCAGCAGCCACGGCCGCTCGCCGGTCATCGGCGGCGTCTGGTGCGCGGTCGGCTTGCCCAGCACGCGCATCTCGGCGATCGGCGCGGCGCCTTCGATCTGCAGGAAGTCGCCGACGCGCAGACGCTCCGGCATGCGCCGGTTGGTGCACAGCGCACTGCCGCCGATCACATCCTCGGCCGGATCGGTCAGCATGAATTTCGCATCGAGGAACGAGACGTACAGTTCGGTACCGCCGATCCGGGGACGCTGGCTCGCTTCGCGCCGGGTGATGTAGAAGTAATCCTGTCCTTCGACGTGCTGGAAATCGTCCATCGTGAAATACGGCACCACCACCCGAGGCTTGGCGCCTGCGCGCACCGCATCCAGGCGGTCGATCCGGTAGATCTCGCAATTGTCGTGCTGCGAGGCGTCTCCGCTGAGCCGGTATTCGTAGCGCGAGTGGTCCAGATTGAGCGGATCGATGCGCTGCTGGTACAGATTGACCAGCGGAACGCAGTTCGTCGCCAGCATCGCCGGCGCCAGCCGCAGCGCGGGATTCGGCGGCACATCGAGCAGGAACAGCAGATCGACCGTATCGCTGGCGGTCTTCAAATGCAGCGATGCGATATCGAAGAACAGGAATTTTTCCGGGAACGCGAAGTATTCCTGCAGGATCCGGAACGCCGGATGCGCCTGCGGATGCGACGGCAACGCGGCCTCGTCGTCTTCGAACCCCACCCAGCGCAGGCTGTCGGCCGGCAGGAGGTGCGGTGTCGATCCTCGCGCCCGGTCGTTGCCGGCATCCTCGACCACCGCGATACCGCGCAGACTCGCGCCGAGCAGGTGCTGCAGCGCATACGCCGCGCTGCCGGCTTCGGCGTTGAGGTGCAACCGCAGATTCCGCGGCTGCATCTGCGCCAGCGACGCGCGACCGTGCTTGCGCAGGCGTACCCGCAGGATGCCGCGCACATCGGGATCGGGGGCGAGCAGCGGATAGTCGCCGGGAGACACGATGCCCAGTTCGGTGACCGTCAACGGATACAGCACGGTCTGGCAGCAGGTGCGAAACCGGCAGATGGCGCTGCCGCCGCCCTTGATCGGCACGGTCGCCGTCACGCTGCGCCCGCGCTCGATCACCGCGACGCCATCGGGTTGCACGCCGATCTCGGCGATCACCATCGACGGCAGCGGCGCTTCCAGATGCGGATACAGATCGCCCAACAGCGCATTGGGCAGGTCGGCCTGGTCGATCTCCAGCTGATGGCGCAGGCGGCCGGTCAGATAAGCGAACGACTGCATCATCAGATCGACCTGCGGATCGGACGAGCGGCCACGCTGCAGTCCGAGCATGTTCGCCTGCTCGGGATAATCGTTGGCGAATTCGCTGGCCTCCTCGCACAGGGCCGTCAGCTCCTGCTGATAGAAGTCCTTGAGGCGATCCGCCGGGGAATGCATGCGCGCGCTCCTGCCCGGTTTCAGAACGGCGCAGCGACGCGCACATTGCGCGGCTGGTCTTCATCGGGAAAGATCGCGCTGACCAGCAGACCGTAGGGGCTGAGCGGATCGTCGTGACGCTCGACGCTGACCTGCACCGATTTCAAACGCGGCTCGTAGCGCGCGATGGCATCGCCGAGCGTCTTCGCGAACGCCTCGATCTGCAGCGTCGCGCTCGCACCCATGGTGGGAACCGAGCGCATTCCCCACGGCACGACTGCGACCGAATCGCCGACGCTGCGCGCGGTAGATGCGATGCGCTGGATCTGCGCGATGACCGCAGCGACCTGGTCGAATGGCTCGGATCGGCCATCCAGGTTGCGGGGAAGAACACTCAGACGCTCGAACAGGAACTGCATGGAGACCCCGCACTGGGCAATGCACTGGCAGGCGGGCCGCCGACACGAGGCGTCGACGGCCCGGACGCACGTCGGATCAGGTGAAGCTGCCGATCGGTTTGTTGTGCATCACGCTCCAGCCCTTGTGGATGCTGCCCTTGGTCGACATGTCGACGTCCTGGATCGTGTACGTCCACAGGATTTCGGTGAAATTGAGCTTGAACTGCTCGGTCGGCATGTCGTTGGGGTGCGACTGGAACTGGATCTCGCTGATGATCGCGTCGCGCAGCGCGAAGGTCATGATGTTGCCGGTCCGGTCGCCGGAGTTGCGGGCGATGTACAGCATCGTCGGCTCGTCCTTGCCCGACCCCAGCGTCTCGGCGCGCAGGCAATAGTCGTAGAGCTTGACCGATGTCTGATCGACGTACTTCACGCAGGTGAACTCGGTGATCACCGGCCGGCCCGACGTGCGGGCCTTGTTGCTGACGTCGGTGGTGATCTGCTGCTTCATGCCCTGGTGGATCGACACCAGTTCAAGGCACTTGTCGAACTTGAAGATCGGATCGCGCCATTTGTCGTTGTCGATATAGGTCGAACTGTCCTCGCCGATGATGTCCGATTTCCCGGGCCGCAAAATGATCAGGTCCATTGCTTTGGTTCCTCGTATGGGATGTATTGGGCGATGTCTCGCCGGATAAGCTTCGGAATGCCTACTTCGGCAGATCGGCCACGAGCCGGATCGACGTGGTCAGCTCCTCGAGCTGGAAATGCGGCTTGAGGAACACGGTCGCCTTGTACGCTCCGGGCTCGCCCGGCACATCCACCACGACGATCGACGCTTCGCGCAGCGGGAACGCGGACTTCACGTCCTGCGATGCGTTGTCGTCGAGCAGCACATACTGCGAAATCCAGGTGTTGAGGAACGTTTCGACGTTGCCCCGGGTCAGGAATCCGCCCACCTTGTCGCGCACGATCACCTTGATGTAGTGGGCGAATCGCGAAGCCGCCATGATGTACGGCAGGCGCGAAGACAGCGCGGCGTTCGCGTTGGCATCGGCATTGATGTACTTCTTCGGCCGGTTGGTGGTCTGGCCGCCGAAGAATGCCGCCTTGCCGCTGCCCTTGCTGTGGCACAGCGCGATGAAGCCCAGATCGTTGATCTCCTTCTCGCGCCGGTCGGTGATGGCCACTTCGGTCGGGCAGAGGATTTCCTTGATGCCGTCGTCGCCGCCGCTGCTGAAGGTGTAGATCGGCAGGCCTTCGACCAGGCCGCCGCCTTCGACGCCGCGGATCGCCGCCGTCCAGCTGTACAGCGAAAACGCATTGGTGATGCGCTCGGCCAGGAAATACGCGGCATTGCCCCACAGGAAGTTCCGGTTGTCGGGCACCCCGTCTTCGGTGAGCACCGCTTCCTCGAAGCGGAAGCCATCGGCCGGCAGCGTGTTCTCGCCGTACGGCAGGCGCAGCATGACGTGCGGCAACACCAGCGACACATAGCGCGAATCCTCGGTGCCCCGGAACTCCGACCACGCGGTCAGATCGGCGCCTTCGAAGATCTTGGCCAGATCGCGCGGCTTGGCAAGATCGCCGAAATCAGGCAGGCCGAACATCGCCGGCGCCGTGGCCGCCAGGAACGGCGCGTGCGCCGCCGACGCCACGCTGGACATCGCGTTGATGAAGGTCATGTCCGGCGCGCCCGGGCCGATTTCGTAGCCGCCCAGCAGCATGCTGTAGGGGAAGCCGCCGAACGTGCCGTATTCGGCTTCGTAGATCAGCTTGAACAGCTTGCTCTGGTCGAACTCGACCGCCTTGGACATGTCGTCCTGCAGTTCCTTGAGCGTGGCATTGAAGATGCGCAACTTCAGTCGCGTGCCGGTTTCCGTGCGCGACACGAGATGGAACAGCCCGCGCCAGGTCGCTTCCATTTCCTTGAACTTCGCGCTGTGCATGATCGCCGAGAGCTGCTTGCTGAGCGCAGCATCGATGGCGGCCACCGCGAAATCGATCGACAGCGCCGAGCCGCGACCGACGCCGCTGCCGCCGCCGGCACTCACGACCGGAAACACATGATCCCGCAGTGCGGCGGACACGCCGGCCGCGAAATCCGCAGGCGCTGGAAACGCCGTCGTCAGTGTCGCCGTGATCTGGCTGTCGACCGCGCTGTACGGCGTCGCTGTTTCGATCGCGGCGACCAGCGGCGGCAGCGTCGTCGTACTGTTGGTTTCAAGCGCCGTTGCGGTGGCATCGGACACCTTGGCGGTGTTCGGGTCGGCCAATGCAACCAGTTCCTTGACCGCATTTTCGGCGGCCACGGCAGCGGCTTCGAACGGCGCGACCGCCGCTTTCAGCGCAGTCCGCGCCGCATCGCTGCCGGTGGTCGCACCACCGGCCGTTGCGATCCTGTCCTGACGCTCGTCTTCCACCTTGAGATGGTCGGCCGCATGTCTCAACGCAGGCACGGCTTTGTTCTTCAAGGCGTCGCTGGCCGCATGGATCTGCGCGGTGGTCGCGGCGGCCGGTTTCGCGTCGTTGACCGCCTTGAGCGCATCCGCCAGCACCGTCAGTGCGGACCTGGCCGTGGACGCCCAATGCGCGCCGGTGCTTTCCATGGCGACCACGGCATCGTCGAGCGCCTTGGCGGCCGTGTCCTTGACCTCGGCGCGGGCCTGGGCATCGCGCAGCAGCTTGCGCTGCTGGAAGACCCTGTCGAGCACCGGCACCTTGTGGACGATATTGATCGGCTCGAAGTCGGTCATCGATTCGAACACCAGCGCGCCTTTCAGCGGACTGCCGTCGCCGCCCGGCAGCACGTTGTTCACGGTCTTCAGGTTGACGCGCGGGACGCTCTGCTTGAGCACTTCGTTGAAGTTATCGCGGTCGATGTCGACGATCTTGCGATCCTTGTACTCCGGCAGCGCCGCCTTGGGATCTGCCGGATTCGGATCGCGGTCGCCCGACAGGTCGGCGAAGATCCCGACCACGAACGGCAGTTCCCGCTTCTCGATGGCTCCATTGGTATGCACGTCGTAGGTGATGCGTACACGTGGTGGACGCACTCGCAACAGCTTCTTCTGAATGCTTTCGCTCATTCGCTTGCCCCAACCCTGGGTTGTGTTGATGTTCGATGCGTCCGACTTGCGGACCCGTGGCGGCTGCCGGACTGCATGCAACCTTCAACAACATCGGCTCGATCGTTCGCGATTGCGCCTGCGATTTCGACGGCCGCCGAAGCTGTTTCGAGGATATCGATAACAAGTTGCGTGCCAACTTCCCGGAATCGATGAAGTCGTTGATATCACTGCGTTTCCAGGTATTTCCGCAACCCGACCCGCAACGTACCGAGTACTTGTCGACTCGGTGCGCATGCGAACCGCAGTCGGCATCCACACCCGGCGAAGCGCCGCAAAGCCTGTCGGATCAAGGCGATACGCCAGCTTTGCGACGACTGGAACGATCGCGATGCGCGATGAGCGAAAAAAACCGCATACGGGTGCAATTCCACCCACCGCGCGATGCTTGAAGAAAAAAACCATCGCGTTGCGATGTCATGACCGACGCGGCGCCGGTCACGCCCGTACCGGGCACCGTCGTGGAGCAGGTCTCCGACGGTTCCGACGATGAGCAGGTCGCAGCGCTTCCACCGGCAGAAGCTAAGCGCCGATATCGCCTGCACACCGACACCGCAACCGTTCGCGGCAGTCTCGGCGCAGCCGTCGGGGCGGAAACGCGTGCCGCGCACGGGAGACGCATCGGACCCGGAACCGGATCTGAGGTATTCCAACTCTTTCCTCAAGAACATCAAACGGATCGATTGATCGGCAGTCACCGTTCCTTTGCCCGTCGTTCCCGCGAACGCGGGAACCCGGTGCCTTTGCGCTGCGCAGAAGCCGGAAGCATCGGAAGCTTGAAGTCGCTGGATCCCCGCATTCGCGGGGATGACGACGTTTTTTTGAAATGCTCGAAAGAGTGTGGATACCTCAGGGACAGGATCCAAAGCGTCACCGGCCACAGGGCCGGCGAAAAGCGACTTCAGGGTCGGGACTACCGATCGAAGCGCATCGATCGCGTCGTTGGCGCTTCCGGCAACGGCACCGCGATCCGCGTGTCCAGGCCCATGCGCACGAACAGGGCGCGCAGTTCTTCGACGCTGCCTTGCCGCGTCTGCGCCGGGCCCCGCCGATACAGCATTTCATCCGCGTTCGGTGGCGCCGGGCGGAAATCGAGCGCGTCGAAACCGAGCTTTTCCAATGCGCGGCGCGAAGGCGTGTTGTACTCGAAGACCTTGGCATAGCAGGTGCGCATGCGACGCTGCACGCGTGCGTCTTCCAACAGCAGCTGCGCCGCGGCCGGGCCGAGGCCATGCCCCTGGAAATCGCGGCCCAGCCAGTAGTAGAACAGGCCGATGTCGTCGTGCAGGATCAGACTGACGCTGCCGACGAAGCCCCATTCGGCATGGATCACGGCATACAGGCGCTGATCGCCGTAGCCCCAGCACTGGTCGAGCCAACGATGCCAGTGCGCGTGATCGGCGAAGGTCGGCAGGCAGCAGCGTTCGGCGATGGCGGGGTCGAAGTACTGGTTCGCGAAGTCCTGCGCGTGATGATGTCCCAGGGGTTCCAGCCGCAATCCGTCGCCGGGGATCGGTGGCGCGCGCTCGACGAAGGCGATCCACTGTTGCAGCGCATCGTGCATCCCGGTCGCCCAACGATCCTGCGGATCCAGCAACGCCATCGCCCGACAGCGGCTCAATGCCGCTTGCGACTCGCCCAACCGCAGTTGCGCTGTCGCCATGAGGGAGCCGGCCCAGGCCGGCAATTCGCCTGCGGCGTCCATGCGCTCGCAGCTCGTCAACAGCAAGGGCCAATCGCACCATGCAGACGCCAGTTGCAGCATCGTTTGCCGGACGGATGCCGGCGCCGCCCACGCGGAGTGGGACGCTTCGCGCAATCGGAGCAGCCATGCGATGCGCGATTCCGGCACCAGTTCGTGCGCGCGAGCCAGCACTTCGGGCAGCCACCGCTGCTGTGCGCGCAGCGACCACTGCGCGGACGCCAGCGCATCCCAGAGCGTCGACAGCGACAGGCCGGCAGGCGATTCGTCCGCCGGTTCGAGCTGCGCCGCCGCATTCATCTCCGCTATTGCATGCACGCACGACTCCTTGTCCAGCGGCGGTCGATCATCGGAAAGTCCGCTCCGACCATCGCATCAGGGAAGACGACGGCCGAATCTCGCCGGGATATGCGCGGCATTGGCCTGGTCATCGTTCGGGTGCGCGACCCACGGGCCGCCGACATGTCCCACGGGCGGCAGCCCCATCAGCGCACCCCTGACGTGATGCACTTCAACGCCTGCGGCGTTCATCACCCGCTCGACGTGCTCGACCCGGACGATGGCGTGGCCGAACGCGTTCTCTTCGGGATTCTCCCGGTGGTTGTCGTTGGTATGGATGCGCACATTGAAATGGCGATTGGGATCGTCCCGGTCCGGAACCCTGAAATTCCGGCCTGTCCGGATCTGACGCCGCCCGCCTCCCAGATCAGGATTCCATCGCTGCTCCTGGGTCGGATGCATCTGGCTCAGCAGCGCGCGCGCATCGATGCTTCCACGCGGGTCCGTGAGCGCCTCGAAGCTGTCCCGGCCGAACGCCCTGGGTGGCATCAACGGATCCTGTTCCAATCCGGCTTGATGGATCAGGTCCGCCTGCTGCAGCGAATTGCGTCTGCTTCGCCCTCTGTTCTCGGCACTCAGGAACTCCATCGCGCCCCTGTGCTCACCGCTGGCATAACCCCTGCCTCTCCCTCCATTTCCACCCTCCATGATCTTTTTCCTGTTGTCGTGATTCCCGTGAAGACCGCGCCACGGAACCTGGTCCGCGCGCCTGGAGGGTGTCGGGGCGCCGAGCGCCGGGTCGTCAGTGGTTCTGCCGTGACGCCCACGACTGCACCGCGAACATGCGCGCCTGGATCGATGTGTCCATCGGCTTGCCACTGTGGTCCTGGATGCGCGCCTGGCCCTGTTGAAAGACGCCATGCTGCTCGCTCCACATCGCAAGCTTCACGCCGCTCTCGACATCGGGCGCGTAGTGACCCGAACTCAACTTGAAGCTGTCCACCTGACCGGTTTGATCCAGGTTGATGAAGCCCGCATTGGCCACCGCCATGCCTTCGTTGAACGTGCTGTGCTGCACCCGCTCGGGCCTGGTGCTCTTGATCATGGCGAGCAGTTGACCCGCGTTGGACGCCCGTCGGGTGAACATCACCTTGTCGCCCACGCGATCGGGCGGAACCACCTCGCCCTGCGCATTCTTGATGCCTTTCTGCTGCAGACGTCCTTGATCGAAGCTGACGGCGAAGCCCTGCCGGTCGTCCTTGCTGTGATCGAGGTACTTGACCGACTCTCCCTTGCCGTGAAAACCGGTGTACGGATGATCGGGCTGATCCCGCTCCGGATGATACGAAGGCTGCAAAGGCAGGCCATTGTCGCTGACGAAGGCATCCCGGTTCGCGGTGAAACTTTCCACGCGCTGCTGCACGCGCGCCTCGCGTTTCTTGCGGCCCGAATCCCACATCCCGGTGAAATTGCCGAACGCGGTTTTCTTCGACCAGGCTTCCTCGAACAGCGCGTGCTTTTCGGTTCCCTCGGGATAGGGATTCTGGTGTTTCACCTGTCGCTTGGGTTCATCCATCGTTGTCTCGCAGGGTGAGCGGAACAGTTCCGATATCGGCAATCCGCGTCGACCGTGGATTCAAGACGGCGCGGTCGAAGAAAGTACGATCAAAGCAGGTACGATCAAGAAAGTGCGGGCCGGGGCATCGCGCATCCGCTCAACGTCCGGACGACTTGCGCACCACCGTCTCGGTCGGCGCTTCCCACTGCATCCGCGAGGTCTTGATGCGCAGGTCCATCGCGTCCAGCGACTCCTGGTTCAGACGCCCGGGCTTGCTGCCCACCTGTCCGATCGGGAAGCTCACGCCTTCCGGATGGGTCCGCGCCATCGACAGCTCGCCCATCGCCTTGCTCTGCTGCGAAGGCAGCATGCCCATGCGATGGTAGAAACCGAACGCGCTGGGCGCTGTCATCGTGGTCCGCACGAACGGTTTGCCCATCTGCTGCGCGTCCAGGGCGATCTGCTGCATCAGGAACGTCCCACCGCCCGGCTTCTCGGACACGATGCCGTGCACGGTGAGGTCGGTGGGATTGCGATCGTAGGTCGCGCTGCCCTGCGGGTTTTCGATCTCGCCGCGCTGGCCGTCCACGCCGGGTCGCTTGTGCACGTACTCCTGCATCTCCACCCACTGGCCACCGCCGGGTTTCGGTTTGCCGCCACCGCTGCCGAACCAGTTCATCGCCACCCCTTCTTCTTCGATCCCTGCAGCGCATCGCCTACGCCGGCCTCGGCGCGACGCCCCTGTAAAACGTTCCCCGCCACACGGACGGGCACGGCCTGCGCCCCATCGAATGCCGATCGCACGCCTTGCAACGATGCACAGCAATTTCCGCGCCACCGGAAGATCCGGCCGCAAGCACCATGAAAAACAATTGTTTGCGATACGAACCCCGCATCCGGACGCCGCGCACGAGGTGCTTTTCGACCTCATGCCGATGCGCGCCACACCGCCGACCATCCGCGCTTGCAGGCACGATCGCCGAAGAATCGACAGATCACGGGTGTTTTCGAGACTCCGCTGCGGATCGGGTCGGATCGAGTCGTTTTTTACCCGGTGGGTGGATTTTCACCTCATCGGCCGCACGGAGACGCCCACCATGGCGGGGCGATCGCAGTGAAGGCATCGAGACGAAAAAAATCGCCGGTGACGGCGATATGCGGTGCGTGGATTCAAACCGTTTGATGCTGTGCGCGCGGGCGCCGCCACAGGATCTGATTGCCGACGCTGACGGGCTCCACCTCGCCCGCGGCTTCGAGCCGCTCCAACGCGATCTGGGTCACCACCGGCGACTCGGACAAGCCGGGCCAGAGAATCCACCAGCAATGGATGCCATCGAGCGTATCCGCGCTGTCCGGGCGGTCGGCCAGGTAGGCGCGGATGGCATTCTCAGCGAATACAACGAGTTGCTCATCCATAGGTGCGGATTTGAAGTTGATGTGTCACCGGATCGTGGGCCAAGAATACCGCGCGCTCCGGTGGATTCGGCATGATTTGACTCAAAATTGCGCGAGCCGGCCCCACCTGCGCGCACGCAGGAGAACCTGGGGTTCGTCGGCGCGCGCCGCCTTGCGGATTCCGCGCGCGATTCAGCGGATGGCGATTCGACGGCACCGTCGGACACCGGCGCCATTCGCCGGGCCCGCCCCGGAAGGGCGAGCCGCGCGGACGCATCGGATCGAACGCACGCGATGCGCGCATTCCAAGCAACGGTCAGGCCACCTGACCTTCGAAACCGCCGAGCTTGTACTTGCGCACCAGCTTGCCGAAGGCACTGCGCTCCTGCTTCGACAAGCGCGCCGCCTGCGAAATGTTGCCACCGGTGCGCGCCAGCATCGCGCGCACATAGCTGCGTTCGAACTCGGCCAGGGCATTGGCCTTGGCATCGCGGAAAGGCGCCTTTGTATCGCTGTCGGCGAGCAGTACGGCCGGGCCCATCAGCGCTTCGCAGGATTCGCGCAGATGCAGTTCGGTATCGTCGCTCATCAGGAATTCGCGATGGATGATGTTTTCCAACTCGCGGACATTGCCCGGCCAGCGATAGCGTTGGATGAACGCGAGACCATCGGCATGCAGTTGTTTCAACGGCAAACGGTATTGATGGCTCAACCGCTGCAGCGCCGCCCGCGCGAGCACCGCAGCATCGCCCTCGCGGTCGCGCAGCGCGGGCAAGTGCAGGGACAGCACATTCAGGCGATAGAGCAGATCCTGGCGGAATTGACGCTTCTGCACGAGTTCGGGCAGGTCCGCGTTGCTGGCCACCAGCACGCGCACGTCCACTTGCCGCAGCGTGCCGCCGCCGACCCGTCGATAGGTGCGATCCTGCAGGAAACGCAGCAGCGCCGCCTGCGCCTTGGCGCTCAGCGTGTCGACCTCGTCCAGGAACAGCGTGCCGCCAGCGGCCTCGCCGATCAATCCATTGGAGGCGGTCTTGGCATCGGTGAATGCGCCGCGCTCGTGGCCGAACAACTCGCTTTCGATCAGCGATTCGGCAAGCGCACCGCAGTTGACCGGCACGAACGGCTTGTCGGACCGGGCGCTGCGGTAGTGGATCGCCCGCGCCGCGAGCTCTTTGCCTGTCCCCGTTTCCCCGGACAGCAGCACGGTCGCGTCGAGCGACGCCAGCTTCTGGATGCGCGCGAGGACTTTCTGGAACTGCTCGGATGAGCCTATCAAGTTGAATCGTGAATACGCTTCCATCGTACCCCCCCGGATATTTAGATCGTCATGACGGGCGCGAACGCGTCGCCCCAGCACACTCTCGACAGACACCCCATCAACGGAATCCAGGACCTGCAGTGGCCTGCTTTTCGAAAAAAACGCTGGATCCCTGTCCCGTCTGCGGCCAACGCCCTGTTACGCCCGACAGCCCCGCCCCCACGTTGCGCAGGTGCATGCCGGACCATCGCTGATCCATGACGCTGAAGAATGACGCGTACCGGCCCTGTCGCAGGCCAGCGATGACTATGACCGTCCGTCGCCGACGGGCTTCAGTCGATGTGCGTTGCGATTGATGTGTTTCGCGCTGCCCAGCGCGCAGTGCATGCGCTTTCGAGCAACCCGCCCGACGGCATGATGTTGAGCATCGAACTTAGGCATCGCACCCATTCCCTGTTCCTTTGCCAGCAGGCGATCTTAGGACAGCCGTTTTTCAGATACAAGCGTATCCGCGATGGATCCGGCAATCGCGACGTCCAATCGCGTCACCCCGGCGAACGCGTGGATCCCGCGTCTTTCCTGATTGCGGTGGGCTGAAGTCGGCGGGTTCCAACGCATTCACGCCTGCTCAGAGCCGCACCTGTCCAGAGCCGCACCTGCTCAGGGCAGGATGCGCCAGATCGTCATGTCGATATCGCCGTTCGCGTTGGCGCTGCGCCCGACCACGACGAGCCGGCCGTTCGCATCGATCGCGATGCCGCGCGCGCCGTCGCTGCCGCTGGTGCCACCGGCGCCAGCCGCATTGACGATCCAGCCCTTGCCTCCGAACGCGGTGTCGAGTTCGCCGTTTGCCAGATAGCGCCACACGGCCATATCGGCATCGCCGGCCGTATTCGCGCTTTGCCCGGCGACCACGATCCGCCCCTTGCCGTCGATCACCACGGCTCGTCCCCAGTCGTTACCGTCGCCACCGGCCGCCGCATGATGAGTCACGTAACCGCTGCTCTTGAACGTGGCGTCCAGCGTGCCGTTGCCGTTGAAACGCCAGATCGCCATGTCGCCGTTGGTGTCGCCGCTGCCGCGCGGGCTCCAACCGGCGATCACGATCTTGCCGTCGCTGTCGAACGCGATCGCGCGGCCAACATCGTTGCCCTGCCCGCCTGCAGCATTGTCGTGGCTGACGATGCCGCCGGTGCCGAAGTTGTCGTCGAGGGGGCCTCCGTCATCATCGGAAAACCGGAACACGGTCATGTCCTGGTTGCCGGCCGCATTCGTGCGATAGCCGGTCATCACGACTCTGCCATTGGTGTCATGCGCAACGTCGACGGCGATGTCTTCGTTGTTGCCGCCGGTCGAGTAATTCGAATAGATGTAGGCGCGGCCGGCATCGAAAGCGCCGTTGGCGTCGTAACGCCACAGCGCCGAATCCCAGTCGGTGCCGTTCCAGGTGAAACCCGATGCGCGGATGTGCCCGTTCGGCGCCATCGTCGCGACCGTGCCGCCGCTCTGCGGGCTGGGGAAACGCACCATGCCATCGCTGCCGGCCGCACCGAACGTATCGTCCGGCGTGCCATTCGCATTGAACCGCCACATCGCCATGCCCCAGACATTCGCCGCAATGCTGTAACCGCCAACGAGGATGCGGCCACTGGCGTCGATCGCAACGGACGATGCGATCGCCTGATCGTTGGCGTTCGCGCCGCCACCGCCGGCATGGGTCGCATGACCGGTGCCGTTGAAAGTGGTATCGAGCGCACCGGTCGACGTGTACCGCCACAGGGTCATGACCAGTGCGTTGTTGGCATTCGTGCTGTAGCCGGCGACGACGATGCGTCCGTTGCTGTCGATCGCGACGGCCTCGCCGTTGTCGCTGCCGTTGCCGCCAGCAGCATTGTGATGGGCGACGATACCGTCATTGCTGAAGGCTGTATCAAGACTGCCTGCGGGTGGGCCGCTCAAGAGCGGCGGCAGTGGTCGGCTTCTGATTCTCGGCGAGCCCACGGGCGCACGCTCGGTCTGCGCAAGAAGCGTCGCGGTCGATCGTCGGCTGCGCGCGTCGTTGTTCGTATCGGTACAGGAGCACGTGGCGACTGCTGCTGCGGCACCGAGGCAGATCGTGAGGAGATGATGATGAAACGGAAATGGGTTCGACATGAACAGGGCTCGTTATGATGTCCGAAGGAAACCCCCTGTTCGCGACCCGCCAGCGCTCGGCATCCTGCCCCGCCCGCGATCACGACGGATTATGGCCACGTTTCGACCAGCGCCTTCGGTGATCGGAATCACATTTCATTCCCTGCATCCCGAAACAGATTGCGACGACTCTTGAATGCGAGTCGTTTCGCGCCAGCACGCTCCACAAACGAAGACGGGCCGCAATGCGGCCCGTCGATGGATTGCGATGGTGGAAACTCAGCCGCCCTGGGTCAGCGGCACCACGCGGATCTCGACGCGACGGTTCATGGCGCGACCGGAATCGGAGTTGTTGCTGGCGACCGGATAACGTTCGCCCATGCCGACCACTTCGAAGCGTTCGCGGATCAGGCCCTTGCCGGCGAGGTAATTGGAGACCGATCCTGCGCGCTGCTCGGACAGACGCTGGTTGGCTTCGTCGCTGCCGACGCTGTCGGTGTGGCCGCTGATCTCGACAACGGTCTGGTTGTACTCGGCCATAGTCGCGGCGACCTGATCCAGTGCGGAGTAGAACTGCGGTTTGAGATTGGCCTTGCCGAAATCGAAGGTCACGCCATCGGGCAGATTGAGTTTGATCACGTCGCCATCGCGGGTGACTTCGATGCCGGTACCGGCGGTGCGGCGCCGCAAATCGGCTTCCTGGCGGTCCTGATACACGCCGACCGCGCCGCCGGCGACTGCGCCGACACCGGCACCGACCAGCGCACGCTGGCGACGCTCAAGCGCGTCGTCGCCGCTCAGGATGCCGGCCACCGCACCGATGGCCGCGCCGATCAGGGCGCCATTGCGGGTGCGGTTGGGATCGTCCGGGGCATTGGTCTGGCCGGTGTAGGTGGCGCAACTGGTGAGCAGCAGACTGGTCGCGATGGCGATCGCGACCGAGGTATGGGAGGACTTGAACATGAGGAACTCCTGTAGACCGGCATAGGGCGCCGGTAGGCGGAGTCACCTTAGGCTCGGGAAGCTGACACCGGGCTGTCTATGCGAATTGCGCGGCGCAGCATGCAACCTGCATCCTTTCCCGCGCCCATGGGATGCGCCTTGGCGCACCCGCCGCATCGGAAATGCCTGTGCGCCTTTGCGCAACTGCCGCATCGGACATGCCGATGCGCCTTGGCCTGGGGCATCCCCGCTTTTCCGCATGAAAATAAAACGGATCGATTGATCGGCAGTCGCCGTTCTTCCACCGGTCGTTCCCGCGAACGCGGGAACCCAGTGTCTTTGCGCTGCACAGAAGCGGGAAGTCGCTGGATCCCCGCGTTCACGGGGATGACGACGTCTTTTGAAATGTTCGATGTGTGGGGATACCTCGGGCCAAGCCGCACCCCATGGGGTGCGTTTCAGCTGAGCAGGGCCTCGGCGGCCACCGAATCCATGGTCTGCTCCCAACTGCCCATCAGGGTGAGGTAGAGCAGCTTCTCGAACTCGGTGCCGAAACGGCGGATCACCGCATCCGGATCGGGGACGAGCTTGGCATCCGCGATCAACCCGAAGTGCACCTTGCCGTTGTAGCTCAGGATCGACATGCCGATGCCGATGGAACCGGTCTGCGGTACCCAGAACATCATTTCGCGGATCTTGCCGCCGGCCAGGTACAGCGGCTGCTGCGGGCCCGGGACGTTGGTCGCGACCGTGGTCGCTTTGCGGCTGAACATCTCGAGCGCGAGTTCCTGCACCGGCGCGGGCGCCATGCCGAGCGCCGCCAGAAGCCCGTACGCGACGATCGCCTGCCGTGAATTCTTCAGCTGGTGCATGCATTCGGCGACGTGCTCCAGGCGCCGGATCGGGTTGCTGATGCCTACCGGCAAGTCGAGAAACACCAGGCCGAAATGGTTGCCGAGCTTGCGCGCGTGCTCCAGCGGACGCAGGTTGACCGGCACGGTGGCGCGCAGGGTCATGCCGTCGACATGCTCGCCGCGTTCGATCATGTAATCGCGCAAAGCGCCTGCGGCGGTGGCCATCAGGACATCGTTGACGGTACAGCCGCAAGCGCGGCCGACCGCCTTCACTTCCTCCAGATCCAGCGGCGGCGCCCAGGCGACGCGCTTGCTCACGCCCAGTTTGCCGCGCAGCAGCGACGGCGGATCGTCGGGCAGCGCGAGGGCCTGGACGAGTTCGCGGGCGATATCGCCGCCCTCCTTCGCCAGTACGCCGGCCAAGGTGGGGTCGCGGTACATGTCCATGCCCTTTTCGAGCATCTTCGTACCGAGCTTGGCGTAACGCTCGACCGCACCCACGCGGCGCGCGACCTTGGCGCCGTCCTGCTTCAGCCAGGCCTTGCCCAGATCTGCGCCTTTGCCCGGTTCGCGGGCGGTGTCGGTCAGCGACAAGAGGACCTGCACGAGCGCGATGCCGTCCGCATAACTGTGGTGGATGCGCGACACCAGCGCCGAACCGCCGTGGTATTTCTCGACCAGATGGAATTGCCAGAGCGGCTTGGTCTTGTCCAGCGGGCTGGAAGCGAGCGCGCTGACGAAGCGTTCCAGCGCTTTCTGGTCGGCGCGGCCCGGCAGCGCCGAGAGCCGCACGTGCCAGTCGAGATCGAAATCATCGTCGGTCTGCCACGCCATGCCGGCAGGCGTCTCGACCGGTTTCATCCGGAACCGCGAATAATCGAGGAAACGCTTTTCGATGACCTTCTTCAGTTTCACAAGCGAGATGGGCTCATCGAACATGAGCACGCCGGTGATCATCATCGGGTTGGTCGGCCGCTCCATCCGCAGCCATGCGGTGTCGACCCGCGACATGGATTCGCGGCGCGGACGCTTGAACGCCGGTGTGCCTGCGGACTTTTCATCGGTCATACGTGTCTCCCCGTCGTGCCGCGAGTGAATCACGCGCGACAGCCGCGGTCAACGCGAGCCGTGGATCGCTCAGTCGCTCCCGCCACCGATCCTGCGATAGGCGTCCAGCGCCGCGAGACGGCCGCGGGCGAGATCGACGATGGGCTTTCGCGGGTAGTCGGGGGCGTAGCGGGCCAGCGTGAGCGGGTCGGTCCACGGCGCGAATCGCAGTGCAGGCGGCAATGGCGACAGCTCCGGCAACCATCGGGTGATGTACGCACCATCGGGATCGAACTTTTCGGCCTGGGTCACCGGGTTGAAGATGCGGAAATACGGCGCGGCATCCGCGCCGGTGCCGCCGATCCACTGCCAGCCGAGGGTGTTGTTGGCCAGATCGGCATCGACCAGGGTGTCCCAGAACCAGCGCGCGCCTTCACGCCAGTGATAGCGCATGTGCTTGCACAGATAGCTGCCGACGATCATCCGTACGCGGTTGTGCATCCATCCGGTCTGCCACAGTTGGCGCATGCCGGCATCGACGATCGGAACGCCGGTGCGGCCGTGATGCCAGGCATCGCGCATGGACGGGCTGACCTTCGCCCATGGAAAATCGGCGAAGCGCGGATTGAGATTCTGTTCGGTCGTCTGCGGAAAATGATGCAACAGGTGATAGGCGAACTCGCGCCAACCCAGTTGCCGGAGGTAGCCGTCGATCTCCTCGGCCAAACGCGGCGTACGCAGCGACAGCAACACCGCCGCGATCCGCCAGGGCGCGATCTCGCCGAAATGCAGATGCGGCGACAGCCGCGAGGTGCCGACGCGGTCGGGACGGTCGCGCTCCTTGCGGTAATCGCGCAATGCGCCTTCGGCGAAGACATCCAGCGCCGCGCGCGCGCCGCATTCTCCGGCCTGCCAATGCGCCCAGAAATCCGTGTCCCAACCCGGCGACGGCAACAGTTTCAACGCCTCCAACGGCAGGCCATGCGGACCATCGTCGACCTTCGGCAGGGTCGCGGGCGCGTCGTGCAGCATCGGCAAATGCAGCGCCGCTTGGCACGCGCGCCAGAACGGGGTGAAGACCTTGTACGGGCCGCCCTGCTTGGTCGCGATCTGCCAGGGCTCGAACAGCAGTGCGCTGTTGTGACTCTCGGCGCGCAGGCCCTGGTACTTCAGCGCGGCCTTGATCGCGGTGTCGCGCTTCTCGATCGCAGGCTCGTAGCGGCGATTCCAGAACACCGCTTCGGCGTTGCAGGCGGCTGCTAGCGACTGCAGGGTCTGCAAGGTCGGCGAATGGAAAAAACGCAGCCTCGAGCCGCGTTTGCGCAGCGCGGCGTCGAGCGCGGCCAACGAGTGGTGCCGCCAAGCCTCGGCCGCCGCGCCGGGCGTCCATGCGCCCTCTTCGTCCGGCGCATGGATATAGACCGGAATCGGTGCATAGCCAGCGTCGAGCGCGGCCTGCAACGCGGGATTGTCGGACAGGCGCAAATCATTGCGGAACCAGACGATCGCATTGGCCATCACATCGTCTCCATGCGGACGAACATCCTTGTGAACATGGTGAATCTCCTTCTGCCGCACCACTGCGGCCATCCGCCTGTTTTGCGAGCAAACCGCACTCGCGTCCTCGTGCTCCCGGCACCGATCATGCGTCAGATCCGCGACAAAGCGCCGCCCCGGTATTCGCGGGGAATGCGATCGTTCAGGCCCACCAGAATCTCGTACGGGATGGTCCCCGCGGCCTGCGCCACCGCCTCGCAGCGGATCCCGGCATCGCCCTGGCGACCGATCAACACCACTTCGTCTTCGTTGTAGGCGGTGCCCTGTGGTCCGAGGTCGACCATGAACTGGTCCATGCAGATCCGGCCGACGATGGGGTGGCGATGTCCACGGATCAGCACTTCGCCGCGCGACGACAGCGAACGTGGATAGCCATCGCCGTAGCCTATCGGAATGGTCACCACGCGCGTGTCCCGCTGCGGAGCCCACGTGGCGCCGTAGCTGACCGGATGCCCGGCCTCGACCACTTTGAAGTACACGATCTGGGACACCAGCGAAAGCGCGGGCCGGAGATCCACCGTGGGCCGGGACGCGGGGTCGGGCAGCACGCCGTACAGCGCGATCCCGGGACGGACCATGTCCAGATGGGTTTCGGGGAAATGCAGCACCCCGCCGGAATTGGCCAGATGGCGCAGCGGCATCGGTGCGCCGATGCGGTCGAAATGCGCGCAGGCCTCGAGAAAGCGTTCGAGTTGCAGCGCGGTCATCGGCGATGCGGGATCGTCGGCGCAGGCCAGATGCGAATAGATGCCCTTCACCACGCACCACGGCGACGCGACCGCCGCTTCGATGAAACCGCCGGCACGGTAGTTGTGCACGCCGATACGCTCCATCCCGGTGTCGATCTTCAGATGGATGGTGGCTTTGCGACCAAGCGCCTCGGCCGCGCGCTCGACCTGGCGCAGCTTGTCCAGCGACGACACCGTGATGTCCAGGTCATGGACGATGAACCGGGCCACTTGCGGCCCGAAGATGCCGCCCATCACCAGGATCGGCACGTCCACGCCTGCCTGCCGCAGCGCGATGCCTTCCTCAAGGAAAGCCACACCCAAGTGTTCAACCCCCTGCGCCTGCAGATGCAAGGCCACCGGCACCAGCCCGTGCCCGTACGCGTTGGCCTTGACGATGCCCATCACCGGCACGCCCGCATGCGCGCGCAGTGCACGGAGATTGTGCGAAAGCGCATCGAGATCGACATGGATCCGGGTCGGCCGCTCGCTCGCCTCGGCATGGCGATGGCGCAGGGCATCGACGTCGGTGATGGTGGGCGTCGGTCGGGTCATGCGGCATTTTACCGGCCGCGGGCCTGAATGCGTTCTCTTTGCCGCATATCCCTTTGTCGTATATCCCGAGCGGATCGCGATCCCCATTCACCTGCTCACGACAATCGCCGGCATGCGCGGTCGATCGGGCGAGGGATCGTTTCGCTTTGATGGGCCCCAGCGGGAATGAGCGCATGGGCGATCAGGACGGTCGCGATCCTTGACGCATCGCGCATTCGCCGGGCAGGCGCGGAATTGCAACCATCCAGCTGCCGCAGTAGTCTGTCGACGCAGGGGATTTTTTAAACGGAAAAAAGGAATTGCCCATGAAAACAATACTGAAAACAACCATCGGCACACTTGTGACAGGACTTCTACTCACGGTGTCTTCCGGCAACGCAGCAGCAGCCTATGGATGCGTATCGGAGTTTCGTGCTTGCGTGGCTGCCGGAATCGATATCGATATCTGCAGGGACCAGTTATGGCTCTGCAAGTACGGTTATCTGCCAGCAAAATCGGCAGCGCAGATGATTCCCGGCGATCGTCGCTACTGATTCCGGAATCCACGCCGCGATTTCGGAAACCAACGCTGTCCTTGTCGACGATGCCTGCCATACATACGGCAGGCATCGTCCGTGTTCGTGCGCGTGCTTTGTCGCGGATATTTCGATATCGGCATCGCCGACGCTGCATGCCCACCACATGCATATCGGGAGTGCGACGACGGCTTGGTGCGATGCATCGCCAGAGGCACCCATCCGGACATCTGCCAATTCCGGTTTGAAGTATGCATGGCGCAGAAGGGATGCGGCCCCATTCCGTGAGCCCATCGCGCCGTGGAAACGAACAAGGGCGCCAATGGCGCCCTTGTTTTTTGCACTATCGATTGCAGCCCGAAACGATCAGGCCTTGCGCGCGCGCTTCACGGCTTTGACCGTTTTCTTCGCGGTGGTGCGGCGGACATTCTTGCTGCCCGGCTTGCGACCGCGACGGGCGGTGCGCTTGGCCTTCGCCGGCTTGAACCTGGCGACCAGCGGCGACAGCGTGGTTTCGAGCGTATTGCCCAACTGGGCGGCACCGGCTTCGATGCGGGTGCGCAATTCGCCAGCGGCGGTGGTGAGATTGGACTGCATCTGGCCGACGGCGGCGGTCGCCTGACGGCGCGCTTCGACGACACGGTCGGCGGCGCCACCGACCGCAGCGAAACTCTGCTTGCGTGCGATCGACGCCAAGCCCAGACCGGCAAGCCACAGGTGGCGGGGCGTCGCGGTGGGCGTGGAAATACGGGTCTTGCCGGTGATTTTCTTGCGTGCCATGAGTGATCTCCGTTGCGGGGATGCCGGGGGACCCGGCTTGGGACACGGCCAGCATGGCTCCGCACGGCAGAGCAAACACACTAGGGCCGCCCATGCTGCAAGGCCTTCGGGGCCCGAGGTGCCCCACTTTTTCCTCATGGACATCAACGGATCGATTGATCGGCCATCACCATATCTTTTACCCGTCGTTGCCGCGAACGCCGGAACCCGGTCTCTTTGCGCTGCACAGAAGCTGAAAGTCGCTGGATCCCCGCGTTCGCGGGGACGACGATGTTTTTGGATGCACGCAAATGTGGGGATACCTCAGCTTCAGGACTTGCCACGCATCGCGACTCGCGGGATGCTGGCGGCTTCCATTGCGAGGACTCGAACATGGCCAAATCCAGTTGGGCCGCCTTCCCCCACGACGCCAAAGCCTTCGCCTATGCCGGCGATGCGCTCAAGAAAGCCTGGCCCAAGCTGCATGCCGGCGATTGCGAACCCTTCCCGGATGCGAAACACACTGCAGCGCTGATCAAAGCGGCCGGAAAAGCAGCGCCCAAGGGGATGGACGCCAACGCGCTGGCCGATGCGCTGCAGGATGCCTGGCGCAGCTTCCACGCCGGCGATTTCAAGGCCGCATTCGAGGCCGGCGAAGCGCTTGGTCCAGTGGGCGCCTCGGTCGCGGCCAAAGCGATCGGCATCCACGCGACCTATCTGGTCGACAACGACGCGGAAAAGCTCAAGCGTTTCGAACAGGCCGCGAAACTGGCCGAAGCCGCCATCAAGGCGCTTCCCGATGAAGCCAACAGCCACTACCGCCATGCCTTCGCGCTCGGCCGCTACAGCCAGGGGCTGTCGATCGCCAAGGCGTTGAAGGACGGTATCGCCGGCAAGGTCCGCGCCTCGCTGGACACCGCGCTGTCGCTGGCGCCCAAACACGCCGAAGCGCATACCGCGCTGGCGATCTACCACGGCGAGATCATCAACAAGATCGGCGCGATGATCGGCGGCCTGACCTACGGCGCCAAGGCGTCCGAGGCCGAAAAGCACATCAAGGAAGCGCTGAAGCTCACCCCGGCCTCCCCCATCGCCAATATCGAGCACGGCAACCTGCTGATGCTGCTGCACGGCGACAAGAAAGAAGACGAAGCCGCTGCCGCCTACGAGAAAGCCGCCAGCTGCAAACCGCTGGATGCGATGGAAGCCCTGGACGCCGCCTACGCCAAATCCGAACTGGAGTAAGCCCTCCGAAGCACCGGGCCTCTACCGGCTTGCCTCGGTTTCGCTCACTCCGTACAATCATCAACCCGATCTCCGGGCGGTTAGCTCAGCGGTAGAGCATTGCCTTCACACGGCAAGGGTCGCAGGTTCGAACCCTGCACCGCCCACCAAACAAGCCTATGATTTATAGGGGTTTTTTTAGCGAAAGGCCATTCGGAAACGGATGGCCTTTTCCGTTGTACTGTCCGTCGTACTGAAATTCATTTTTGCTGTCGAGAGTAGTTGTTAGCTCAGGGAAGGTCGGCGGGTTTCCACTGGTTATTTCCGACGGACTGCGCAAAAGAGAGGTCGTAGGACTCCCCAGCGAACGCGTGGAAAAGACATATCGGTGGCAAGTTCAGTTCCCGCCGTTGCTTGGCCAATTCAAAGACACAGTCATAGGTCGATTGCTCTGTGTGAATGCCGAACACCACCCCACAAGCGACGCCGGCGGAATGTCCAACCATTCTCGAGCCCGATTGCCATACACGAGACGCCATTCTTTTTCATATTCCCACGCTCGGCCCTTGACGAACACGTGGATGATCTCGATCCCTTCGGGTGCCAAGGTGGAGCGAGGGTACTCGTCCTGGTAGCGAATCGGAAAACCTCCAAGGCTGTTTTCCGAAAGCGCGTGGCGAAACACCAAGGCAATTCCCCTATGAGAACAGCCGTAGTGGGCCCACATCAATGGCTGGGCGATGCTCTCTGTCATCGAGAAAATGCCAAAGCGATCAAGAGATTCGGAGATACTTGCGTGCGCCTTGACCTTGAATGCTGATGGGTTGCTCGCGGCGCCTTGAATATACTCATCGGGCAAAGCAGAAAAATTGCCTTGCCGAGTAGATATCCCCTGCAGGAACGAAGAAATAATCCTTGAATCTGGCTCTTCTAGGCCGAAGCTTGTGTCGAACGGATCGTTGAACTCGCTTCGGCACGAAAGCCGCACACGGCTATTGAGCATTATTTCTTGCATCGTTGAAGAAAAAAATTTCGACTCCGGCGACAAAAATTTATACATACGGGATGGCAATTGATCACCAAGACCTCGAAGCCGCATGGTTTCAGCTAACCATTCAGAGAATCCAGGATCTTTGTCCATATGCACCACGCGCGGAATCGACACAGCCTATGACGCCGCATTACCAAAAAGAAAGGGACACTGAGCTGAATGGCGCTTACTTAAGCCCCGTCATCCCCGCAAAAAGCGGGGATCCAGCGCCTTTGCTTGGTCAAGAAAGCCTGAAGTCACTGGATTCCCGCCTACGCGGGAATGACGAAAATCTGGATGCCGTGCTTAAGTAAGTGCCATTCGACACTGAGCCGACACTCCAGCGGCTCCGTTGGATCGCCCTTCCCGCGCAGAGCAGTAAGCCTTGAATTGTCTTCGACGCTGTACTGCTTGCAGTTAGCACTAATCGGCTGAATGCTGTGATGGATTGCGGGGCTGTGCCCTGATTGCGAAAGTTGCCGGGGGGATGGGCTGCGGGTTTCGCGGCTTGCGCCGCTCCTACAAAAAAGCAACCGCTATCGGCGTCAGCCTTGGAATTTGATATCCACGACGATGGCGCTCGAAACGCGCAAAAAACGGGCCATCTCCCGATGGCCCGCTGGCGTTCCTCATCGCATCGTCGCGTTCGATCAACGAGCGCCCATGGCCACCTTGTTCTGGTCCTGCTTGTTCGGGTCCTGTTGCTGGTTCTGATCGACCTGCTGCGCCTGCTGTACCGCAGGCTTGGTCGCTTCGGCCATCTTCGTGCTCTGGTCGACGCCCTGGTTCACCGCCTGGTTGTAGTCGACATAGGAATTCTTCGACGCCGCGCTGGTCGGGTCGCCCTGGACCGCCACCAGATAATTCTGGCCATTCGGCGCCGAGGTCTTGCTGACATGGTCGATGCTCTGCAAGCCGGTCGCCTTGGCGTCCGCTGCGACCGCTGCGGCTGCTTTCTCCATGTCTTCGCGCGACTTGAAGCCGCCGCTCGGGCCCAACTGTTCCAGATTCGACAAGGCCTGCTGGTACAGCTTGTTGTCGGGATGGTTGGGATTGGACATGAGCGGCTTGTCCGTTTGCGACATCTGCTGCGGGGCGACATTGCTCGGCGGGGTTTCGGTCGATGTCGCTGGCGACTGCGTTTGCGACGACTTCGATCCTTCGGGCGCGGTGGTCGATGACGGGCGCTGCTCGCTGCTGCTGACGGGCGTCGTGGCGTTTTGCGTGGCCGTGGCGCGCTCCGCCTGTTGGCCCGGATAGATCCCCAGCGCGGTCAGCGTGTCCTTGCCGGCCTTGCCGTCGACTTCCAACCCCTTCTGCTCCTGATACTTGCGCACCGCTTCTTCGGTCTTGTCGCCGAAATAACCGGTGGTCGGCAGCGACTGGCCCTGCGCATCGCGGATGCCCGCCTTGTTCAGTGCTTCCTGCAGGCCTTTCACGCCTTCGCCGCGTTCTTCCTTGATCAGCAGCGTATCGCTGGTGCTGCCGCTTTGGCCCTTGGTTTGGCCGCCCTGGGTCTGAGTGGGGTCGCCGCTCAGCGCGCGATAGGCTTCGTCCGCACTCATGCCGCTCTTGATGTTCTGTTGGTACTGGCCACGCATCTGATCGAGCGCGGTACCGACCTGGGCGGCCGTGATCGATGCGCTGTTGCCGGCCGAATCGCCGTCGTAGACGCTGCGCCCGGTCCGAGGATCGGCGACGCTCGCGAATTCGCGCGCCAGCGCGAGCTGCGCGCCCTGCAGGCCCTGCGCGCCGCTGGTCTCACCGGTGATGTACGCCTTCACCTGCGGACGTTTTTCGTCGACCAGGTAATCGGCGAACATCCGTTCCTGCAACTGCGGCGTGAGCTTGGCGTTGCGATCGACCCCCAACGAATTCACCGCTTCCTCGAAGGTGCCCGGGATCATCTGGTACTTGCCGACCGCGAACAGACGGTCGGGATCGCCTTTCGCCAGATCCTGACGGCGCATCACTTCGCCCACGGTCATCTGCGAGAAGTCGATCTGCGCACCGTTGGCGTCGCCTGCACGACCGCGGTTGTAGGAGCCGTAACCGCCTTCGCCGCTCGAAATCAGCGTACCGAGCGGATTGGTCGAGCCGAAGTCGGTTGGACCGCCCGGAACCCGGTTGCCCGTCGGCTGCTGCGGGGGCGTTTGCGTCTGATCCTGCGGAGGCGTCTGTGTCGGCGTCTGCGTCGGCGGCGTCTGGTTCTGCTGCGGTGCGATCACGCCCAGATCGGTCAGCATCTTCCGGTCGGCAACGCCGGTCTCGGGCTGGCCATGGGTCTTCTGGTAATTGATGACCGCTTCACGCGTCCGCTCGCCGAAATCCTTGTCCGGATTGAGCGCATTGCCCTTCGCATCGAGCGCACCGGCGGCCTTGAGCGCCAGCTGCAGTCTTTCCACTTCCGGGCCCTTTTCGCCGATGCTGAGCTTGCCATCGGCCAGCGGCGGATCGGCAGGCTTCGGGAAATTGCCGGAAATCGGCACGAAACTGGGGCGTTCGGTCACGAGGTTTTCGGTCTGCGCCGGGCGCTTGTCGGTGGTCAGCGCGCCGCTGTCCATGTCCTTGATCCACTTGTCCGCCTGGGCGATGTACCTGGTGTTCACATCGAAGTGGACGTGATTCGGAAATGCGTTCGGATTGCCGTTGTTGTAGCCGTGCTGCAACCCGAGCGACTGGCCGTATTCGATCTTGTCGCCGGGCTTGAGATTCGGATCGACCTGGGCATGACGGATCTGGAACATCGTGTCGCCGGTCTTGGGGTCGTTGATGGTGATGACGCCATCCGTGCGATCGATCTTGCCGATCACGCCGGCAGCCGGGGACGGGATCGGCACGTTGCCGTTGGAAAGCCCGGGCGCGGTCAGCACCATGTCCTTGCTGACCATGTATTCGCCGCCCGGCGTCAGGACCGCGCCGCCCTTGTAGTTGCCCAGTATTTCTTCCGACTCCCCACCGACGCGGGCATACACGCGCCCACTCTCCTGCAGCCCTTTGCTGGGATGATGATTCTCCAGATCGCGGTAGTTGCTGACGGGGTCGGAATTACCGCCGACGCTTTCGTAGATCTTGATTTTGGCCATTTCCGGAATCTCCTGTTCGACGCATGATCTCGGGGAAGAGCAGTCGGCGGGGGCAATGCGAAACCGGCCCCCTTCCCGCTCATGTCAATGTCTTCACTCATGAAACGTGGAATACAGCAAGCGCGGGACGCCTGCCGCGGTCTGTTCCGACTCAAGGACTCGGCGGATCGGGATCCTCGGTGAGATACCAGCAGCCCGCCTTCTTCTCGAATTTGTATGAATTGCCTTCCGACATGCCGTACTGGTAACGGACCATGCGAACGTCATCGCCTTGCGGCTCCACCTTCAGATCCAGCGAAGCGGCATCCTTCTTGCCGTTTGCGTCGATGAAGTGGAACGCGTTGTCCGTGTACTTGACGTTGAAGTCGGCGTAACCCGCCGCAGGCTGGTACACCAGCACAGTGTCGTCGCCATCCTCGCCGCCGCCGAGTTCCGCGGTCTTGACCATCGACGCGGTGAACGCCCGCTCGACGCGATCGTCGGAAGCGAACGCCTTGAGGAACGCGTCGAAATCCTGCGAAGGACAGGCAGGCACAGCGCCATCCATCGACTTCGCGGCAGGGTCGAGCGCGGAAACATCCCACGACGTCACCGCGAACGCGGCTTCTTCGCCCGCGACGTTCCAGCGTTCGGAAGGTCCATACGCGGTCACGCGGATGCGCTTGCCTTCGGCGGCATTGGCGAAATACATGACGCAATGGCCGTCGCCGCTGCAGCTTTCGACTTCCGGCAGCTCGCCGCAAACCAGCGCTGCGCCGCCGACGTTTTCGCGGCACATCGGATCTCTCAAAGGCAACCATCCGGCATCGGTCAGTCGCTTGCGCAGATCCGCATACGGCATCTCCCTGGTGAACGCGGCATCCACCGCTGGTGCCGGAGCAGGCGTCGGCGCGGTCACGGGCTCTGCGACGGCGGCGGGTGGTGCCGCTGCCGCCGGTTCGGCCGCCGGCGCGGTCGGCTTGCACGCGGCCACCAACAACATCAATGTCAGGATCGATGCACTTCGATAACGCATACGTGCTTCCTCATCTCGAAAAAAAGAAAAAATGGAACGCCACGGATCGGTGTGGCGACGTGGCGGAAATCAGACGGCGCGCGCACGCTCCTGGCGCGTAGCGTCGACGTGTGGGTCGGACTGTGGGTCGGTGTGTGGATTGCGGGGTGGAGAGGTTTGCGGCGGCGCGAGCACGCCAAGCTGCGCCGTCGATGTTTCGATCGGCTGCGAAGCGAGCTGCGCGAGGTTGAGCGGCAGGATCTTGTGCGAGACGTCGCGCAGATCGCCCTGTACCGCGAACACCGCACCGCCCGGACCGGCGACGACGTGATCGACGCGCGGCATGTCGGCGACGATGGTCGCGACCATCATCGAGGCTGCCGCCCGCTGCCGTTCCTGATCGCTGGACAGTCCGGGCACCGACGCCAGGGCGGCGTACATCTCGCGATACCGCCCGTGCTCGGGGTGATCCGGATGCGCGACCGAAGCGATCGCGGCCGTCTTTCCGGCCGATGTTTCCGATGCATCGGGCCGCATGGCCGTCATCAACTTGTCCAGACCATCGCCATTGCGGCTGATGTCGTGGATGCGGTCGTAGTTGCTGACGCCATTGGCGTCGCGATAGGCGCGACCGCCGGTCATGGCTTCACGGGCGCTGTTGAAACCCACGATGTGCGCGGCCTTGAGGAAGCCGGCGACGCGCCCGGGTTTTTCGTCCTCGCCCAGGAACCCCTGTTCCAAGGCGCGCTGATGATGCTTCTCGGCGTTGAGCTTGAACGCGTTGTCCTGCAGCTCCGGCGAGCGTTTGTAGGCGTCGAGGCTGAGCCCGCTGGTCCAGTGGGAAGCGTCTTGGAGGAATGCGGCCATGCCGCCGGATTTCGCCCACGCCCACTCGGACTTCTGCCCCGCCATCGCCTGGCCGAGCTTGTCCCTGTCGACGTAACCGGCTTCGGCGAGGAATTCCGCGCCGGCCTTGTAGCGTCCGACGAATCCGAGACGATTCGTCGCGGCAGGATCGCCGCCGTGGCTTTCGCTCATCACGGTGGAGGCGATCAGCCTGCGGGTCATCGCGTCGTCCAATGTCGCGATATTCCCTTGTCGGTATTCATGGGCAGTGGCCACTGCCTGTTGTCGAATATCAGCCATCAAGCTGCTCCAAATGGATATTCAACGAGTGTCGCTCAGCGGTGGTTATGCCTTACGACATCGATTTTCCATGACGGGTCTGTTGCGAAGAAAAGAAGGGGTCGGGTCGCGGGTCGCGGGAGCGGATGCCCCCCAGATCGACGCGGGGCTCCGGATCGTTGTAGAGGAGGTCCGCACTGCATCGGGCGCAATGTCGAAATCGTGCGCAACATCGAAGCCAAGGGCGGAAATCCACGCGGCCGGCGCAGGCGCACCCTTCAGCGTCGATGGCGATGCATGTTCCATCCGGATTCCCGATCTCCCGATTCGATGTTTCCGGGCGGCCGGCAAGGCCGCGCTCCGGACGCGTTCCGGCTCAGGCTAGCAACTCCGGGCGAAGGTGGGAAGTGGCGCCCTCAGGCGCCGGACAAGCTCAGGCCTGCAGGCGATGTTGCCTCCGCACCCTGCAGGAAGCCGACGGCGAACAAGGCGCGGTAGCTTCATCGCCCGTGGGATCCTGCTTGCGTTCGAGCCGCGCCACGGATTAACAATTTATTTACAGCACCGGGTATTGATCGGATCTCCACACTGGCAAGGTCATCCACCGCCTCTCCGCCATTGTCCCGGGTTGTCCGCCAGCCACGCGCCGCCGGCCGTGCCCGCATGATGCCGGGCACGGCCGATCAAGCGGCAGCGATCAAACCAGTGTCGCGTCGATCGTCACCGGCACCGCCAGCGCTCGCGAGATCACGCAGCCGGCTTTCGCGGCATTGGCGATCTCGGCGAACTGCGCGGCGGTGATACCCGGCACCACGGCGCTCACGACCAGATGCACACCGGTCACGGTCGGGCCCGGATCCATGCCCGGCTCCATCGTCGCTTCGGCACGGGTGTCGATCCGGGTCGGCGTGAACCCGGCGCGGCCCAGTACCGCCGACAGCGCCATGCTGAAGCAGCCGGCGTGGGCGGCGGCCAGCAACTCCTCGGGGTTGGTTCCCTTCTCGTCACCGAAGCGGGTCTTGAACGAATAATTCTGATCGGCGAACAGTCCGCTCTGCGGCGTGCTCATCCCGCCCTTGCCGGTCTGGATGTCGCCTTCCCAATGCGCGGTCGCGATACGTTTCAAAGCCATGACGACTACTCCTCATCCGTTGCTGAGCGGCCGAGTCTACGCGCTCGCCGCGGCTTGGAAATGTGCCTGTGCGCGCGCATCCGCAGACTGGGTGCAGCGCTGCGATTGACCGAAATCAAATACCCGCATCGCCGTACCGCAATGCGGCTTGACCCGCGCCGCCGAAGTTCCGATCCTTGGCGGGCGTCCTCAGGACGTACCGCCATGACCGCCCGCCGAGCGCCTGCTCGGACGGCAGGCTTCCCGAACGCGGACAGCCATGACGGCTCACCCCAACGCCTTTCGCGAAAGGAGAGTCGCTCATGTCGTACTCCACAGAACACATCCGCAACGTGGCCCTCGCAGGCCACCCCGGCGCCGGCAAAACTACCTTGTTCGAAGCCCTGCTGCATGCCGGCGGCGCAGTCCAGACGGCAGGCACCATCGAACGCGGCAGCACGGTGTCCGATTTCGACGCCATCGAAAAGGAACGCGGACATTCCATCGATGCCGCCATCGCCGGCATCGACCACACCGCGCCCGGTCAACCGCTGATCCACGTCAATCTCATCGATACGCCCGGTTATCCGGATTTCCGCGGCCCCACGCTGTCGGCGCTGGCGGCGGTGGAAACACTTGCGGTCGTGGTGGATGCCGACGCCGGCATCGGCTACGGCACGCGCCGGATGATGGAGTACGGCCAGGCGCGCAAACTCTGCCGGGTCATCGTCGTCAACAAGATCGATCACGACGGCACCAAGCTCGGCGCATTGCTCGACGAGCTGCGCGAGACCTTCGGCAATGAAGTGCTGCCGCTGAATCTGCCCGCCGACGGCGGCAAGGCGGTCATCGACTGTTTCGGCCATCGCACCGGCGACAGCGACCTGGGCCCGGTCGGCGACTGGCACCAGAAGATCATCGACCAGGTGGTCGAAATCAACGAAGGCGTGATGGACCATTTCCTCGAAGTCGGCGAGGAAGGCCTGAGCGGTCAGGAGTTGCACGATGCCTTCGAGCAGTGCCTGCGCGAAGGTCATCTCGTCCCGGTCTGCTTCGTGTCCGCGCGCAGCGGCGTGGGCGTGAAGGAATTGCTCGATGTCGCCGAGAAACTCTTTCCGCATCCGGGCGAAGCCAATCCGCCGCCGTTCGTGAAGGGCATGGGCGATACCGCAGCGCCGATCGTCTCCACGCCCGATGCCGCCGCCCATGTGATCGCCGACGTGTTCAAGATCGTCAACGATCCTTTCGTCGGCAAGCTCGGCATCTTCCGGATCTACCAGGGCACGGTGAAGAAGGACACGCAACTGTTCGTCGACGACGGCAAGAAGCCGTTCAAGGTCGCGCATCTGTTCAAGATGAAGGGCAAGGAGCACGTCGAAATCGCACAGGCGATTCCCGGCGATATCGCCGCCGTGGCCAAGATCGACGAGCTGCATTTCGACGCCGTGCTGCACGACAGCCACGACGAGGACCAGATCCATCTCGCGCCGCTGGATTTCCCGAAGCCGATGTTCGGCCTTGCGGTGGCGGCGGCGAGCAAAGGCCATGAGCAGAAACTGTCGATCGCGCTGCACAAGCTGGCCGAGGAGGATCCGTGCTTCCACGTCGAGCATGAGATCGAGACCAACGAAACCGTGGTGCGCGGCCTCTCCGACCTGCACCTGCGCATCAACCTGCAGCGATTGAAGGACCGTTACGGCGTGGAAGTGACCAGCCGCCCGCCGCGCATCGCCTATCGCGAAACCGTCGCTGCGAACGCGGAAGGCCATCATCGCCACAAGAAGCAGACCGGTGGTGCCGGTCAATTCGGCGAAGTGTTCCTGCGCATCGAACCGCTGCCGCGCGGCGCCGGTTTCGAGTTCCTGGACGAAGTGAAGGGCGGCACGATTCCCGGGCAATTCATGCCCGCCGTGGAAAAAGGCGTGCGCCAGGTACTGGGCACCGGCGCGGTCGCCGGATACCCGATGCAGGACGTGCGCGTGATCGTCTACGACGGCAAGCATCATCCGGTCGACAGCAAGGAGGTCGCGTTCGTCGCCGCCGGCAAGAAGGCCTTCCTCGACGCGATCGCGAAAGCGCGTCCGCAGGTGCTCGAACCGATCGTCGATCTGGAAGTCGCCGCACCGGAATCGCATATGGGCGATATCAGCGGCGGTCTGTCGTCGAAGCGCGCGCGCATCAACGGCACCGACTCGGTGCGCGGCGGCGAGATCCTGGTCAAGGCGCAGGTGCCGCTGTCGGAGCTGGAAGGCTATGCGGCGGAGCTGAAATCGGTCACCGCGGGTCGTGGGCGGTATTCGCTCGACTTCAGCCACTACGAACCGGTGCCGGCGCAGGTGCAGAGCCGACTGGTCGATGCCTACAAACCGAGGCACGAAGAGGAATAGCAACGATCTGAACAAAAAACATAGCCGACTGTTCAAATCTTCCTCGGCCGTAGATGGACCAGGTCGTTGTCATCCCGAGCGCCCGTGCAACGGGCCGAGGGACCTGCTGTTGTGGCTGTACGCGCCACAAGCAGGTCCCTCCTCGGGCTTCGCCCTCGTTCGGGATGACAGCATCGAACCAACGATCGAAGCCGCAGTTCTTACGCAGCGGTCGCCGCCTCGCGATGCACGACCACCAACTGCACGGCATCGCCGCCGCGCCAATCGTCGGGCTGCAGCCGGTAGGCGATGCGCGAACGCGGGGCCGGCGCTTCGCCGGTCCAACCGCCGAAGTGGATCGCGTTCAAACGCCTGGTCGCGATGCCCGGCCGGACCAGTTCGAGCTTCAGGTGCTGCCCGCCCAGGATCTTCCAGTCGACGACCTCGAAGACATCGTCGAACAGCGGCTCCGCGAAGCCCTGCCCCCACGGTCCGCCATCGCGCAGCGCGAGCGCAGTGCCGATGTCGCAGGCTTCGGGCGGCATCGCACCGTCGCTGAGGATCACGTCCTGCAGCAGTTCAGGCGACAGCATCGCCGCCGCGCAGTCCTCGAACGCAGCCTGGAAACGCGGCAGATCGGTCAGTCGCAGACTGAGCCCGGCGGCCATCGCATGTCCGCCGAATTTCTCGATCAATCCCGGATGTCGCGCATCGACCGCCGCAAGCGCATCGCGGATATGGAAACCGGCGATCGAACGCGCCGAGCCGCGCAACTGATCGCTGCCGGTATCGCTGGGCGCGAACGCGATCGCAGGGCGATGCACACGCTCCTTGATCTTCGATGCGACCAGGCCGACGACGCCGGGATGCCAGTCCTCGCGATACAGACAGACCGTGGCGCGGCCGGAGTCGATGTCGAACGAGAGTCCGGCCAGTGCGGCCTCGGCATCGCCGACCATCTGCTGCTGCACGCCGCGACGTTCGGCGTTGATGCCGTCCAGCACTTCGGCCAGCTCGCGCGCGCGGCGCGGATCGTCGCAGAGCAGGCATTCGATGCCGAGCGCCATGTCCTCCAGACGACCGGCGGCGTTGATGCGCGGCGCCATCGAAAAACCGATGTCGCTGGTAGTCAGCGTCGCCGCCTGCTTGCGCGACACCTCGATCAGCGCCTGCAGACCGGCGCAGCCGCGACCGGCGCGCAGCCGGCGCAGACCGGCCGCGACCAGGGTGCGGTTGTTCGCATCGAGCGGCACCAGATCGGCGACCGTGCCGACCGCGACCAGATCCAACAGCACCGACAGATCGGGCGGATCGGCGCCGAAGTGACCGGCATCGCGCAGATGGCGGCGCAGCGCGAGCAGCACGTAGAACATCACCCCGACGCCGGCCAGCGCCTTGCTGGGGAATGGATCATCCGGAAGGTTCGGATCGACGATGACATCGGCCGACGGCAGCAGTTCGCCCGGAAGGTGGTGATCGGTGACCAGCACCTGCCAGCCGTGCGCTTTCGCCGCAGCGATGCCGGCATGGCAGGCGATGCCGTGATCGACCGTCACAAGCACATCGGGACGCATGCCGACGAGGTCTTCGACCAGCGCCGGCGACAGCCCGTAACCGTGGACCATGCGATTGGGGACCGCATACGACACCTGCTGCGCACCGAGCATGCGCAGCCCGCGCACCGCGACCGCGCAGGCGGTGGCGCCATCGCAATCGAAATCGCCGACCACCACGATGTGTCGCCCGGCCGCCATCGCATCGGCCAGCAGACGCGCGGCGGCATCGATGCCGAGCAGCGCATCCGGCGGCAGCAATTGACTCAGGCGCGGCTGTGCGAGCGCGTAGCTGTGCGCGCCGCGCGCGGCGTAGACGCGACGCAGCAGCGGCGACAGCTGCGGCGGCCAGTCGCCCTGCGCGTCGGGTGCATCCGCAGCGTCGCGGCGCCGGATCGTACGAGTCATGTCGGATCCGCAGCCTGCGGTCGAGAGGGTGCGGGCATCGCCCACACGCCGCGCCAGAAGCGCCAGCGCTGCGAGCGCGCGAGTTTCAACTGCGTGCCGTCCGCCGCGTCGAGAACAAGCGATGCGAGCCCGTCCACGCGCAGTGCCCGCAACGCCGGCAGCAGCCAATCGCGCTGCAATACGGCGAAATCGCGGTATCGGCGCAGGTCATGAAGCGCGATCCCGCTGCGATTCGACGACGCGCTGCCGAAATCCTGCGGCAAAGGCTGCGCCGTACCGCCCGCGAGCCCAATCAACGCCTGCAGCAGATCGTCGTCGCAGTGCACATGGGTCGCATCGGCGGCGATACGATCCGGCAGAACACCGCCGCCCCAGACCCACAGTGCGTTGATCGGCACCAGCCCGCGTTCGGCGCGCCGCGCGTTCCAGGGATGGTTGTGCAGCACGATCTGCACTTCGTTGAGCAATGCGCGCCAGCGGCGTCCTTCCGGACCCTCGGGCTGGTGCTCGAACAGATCCTCGCCCAGCGCTTCGTCGGGCGTGCTGAAGGCCGGAAATTTCGCTTCGCGCAGCAGGCGCAGATACCAGCGCGCCGGGGTCGGCGCGTCCAGTGCGAAGCCGCTGTCGCCGAACACCGGCTTCAGCGCCGGCAGCAGCGCATCGACATCGTCCTGCGACAGCGACAGGCGCTCGCCGATGCCCAGCAGGCGCGCACCGGTCATCTCCGGCCGCACGTGCGCGGGATCGGCACGCAGCCACGCCGCGCCGGCGGCATCGCCGACATCGGCCTGACGCGTGATCGCGGCCGGCGCCCATTGCGCGGGCGTGGCGGTGAAATGACGCATCAACTGCGCATCGCCGCCGCTGTGGCCGGGGGCGGGCGCATCCGCGCGACCGAACGCTTTCGCAAGTTCGGGCGAAAGACCCTGACGACCGAAGCTCGACCACGCGGGCAGCAGGAAGATGGCACGCGCCATCGTAGCGACCCCGTCAGCCTTCGTACGCGACCTGGATCAGTTCGTACTCGCGCCGGCCGGCGGGTGCGTCGATTTCGACCACATCGCCTTCGTGCTTGCCGATCAGCGCACGCGCGATCGGCGAGGAAATCGCGATCAGTCCGAGTTTGATGTCGGCCTCGAGGTCGCCGACGATCTGGTAGCGCTTCTCGTCCTCGGTCTCCACGTCGGCCAGGGTCACGGTCGCGCCGAACACCACGCGGCTGCCGGCGTTGAGCGTTGAGATATCGATGACCTGCGCATGCGACAGCTCGGCTTCGAGCTGCTTGATGCGGCCCTCGATGAAGCCCTGCTGCTCGCGCGCGGCGTGATACTCGGCGTTTTCCTTCAGATCGCCGTGGGCGCGGGCTTCGGCGATCGCGCTGATCACCGCCGGGCGCTGCACGCTCTTGAGTTGTTCCAGCTCGGCGCGCAGGCGCTGCGCGCCTTTCAGGGTCAGGGGGGCTCGACTCATGATGGATCCAGTTCCTTGTGCAATTCCTGCAGCGCCCAGACCGGGCCACTGTCGCGGAAGTCGAGAGAATGCAGCAAGGCTTTCGCGCCTGCAATCGTGGTCGAATAGGTGACGCGGTGCTGGAGCGCCTCGCGCCGGATCGAGAACGAGTCGGCGATCGCCTGTTTGCCCTCGGTGGTGTTGACGATATAGGTGATCTCGCCGTTCTTGATCAGGTCGACGATATGCGGACGGCCCTCGACGACCTTGTTGATCACGTCGCAGGCGACGCCCTGCGCACCGAGCCATGCCGCGGTGCCGCGGGTCGCGACGAGGCCGAAGCCACGGCGTATCAGTTCCTCCGCCACCGCCAGCACCCGCTGCTTGTCGGGGTCGCGCACCGAGATGAAGGCCTTGCCGACCGGCGGCGCCTTGATGCCGGCGGCTTCCTGCGCGCGCGCGAACGCTGCGCCGAAATTGCGGCCGACGCCCATGACTTCGCCGGTCGAACGCATTTCCGGACCCAGGATGGGATCGACGTTCTGGAACTTCGCGAACGGGAAGATCGCTTCCTTCACCGAATAGTAGTGGGGAACGATTTCCTTCAGCGCGCCCTGCTCCGCCAGGGTCATGCCGGCCATGCAGCGCGCGGCGATCTTCGCCAGCGGCATGCCGGTGGCCTTGGACACGAAGGGCACGGTGCGCGAGGCGCGCGGATTCACTTCGAGCAGGAAGATGACGTCGGTGCCGTCGGCTTCCTGCTGGATCGCGAACTGGGTGTTCATCAGGCCGACCACGTTCAGCGCCTTGGCCAGCGCCACCACCTGTTCGCGAAGCCTGCCCTGCGTGTGCGCCGACAGCGAATACGGCGGCAGCGAACACGACGAGTCGCCCGAGTGCACGCCGGCTTCCTCGATGTGTTCCATGACGCCGCCGATCAGCACATGGCCGTCCTTGTCGGCGATCACATCGATATCGACCTCGACCGCGTGATCGAGAAAACGATCGAGCAGCACCGGCGAATCGTTCGAGACCTTCACCGCGTCGCGGATGTAGCGCGACAGGTCGGCGTCGGAATAGACCACTTCCATCGCGCGTCCGCCGAGCACGTAACTGGGGCGCACCACCAGCGGATAGCCGATTTCGCGCGCCAGCGCCAGCGCCTCGTCGGCGTTGCGCGCGGTGCGGTTCGCCGGCTGCAGCAGGCCGAGTTTTTCGACCAGCTTCTGGAAGCGTTCGCGGTCTTCGGCCAGATCGATCGAATCCGGCGAGGTGCCGATCACCGGCACGCCGTTGGCTTCCAGCGCCTGCGCGAGTTTCAGCGGCGTCTGCCCGCCGTACTGCACGATCACGCCCTTCGGCTGTTCCAGCTCGACGATTTCCAGCACGTCTTCCAGGGTCAGCGATTCGAAGTACAGGCGATCCGAGGTGTCGTAATCGGTGGAGACGGTTTCCGGATTGCAGTTGACCATGATGGTTTCGTAGCCATCCTCGCGCAGCGCCAACGCCGCATGCACGCAGCAATAGTCGAACTCGATGCCCTGCCCGATCCGGTTCGGGCCGCCACCCAGCACCATGATCTTGTCGCGCGACGTCGGCGCGGCTTCGCATTCGCCCTCGTAGGTCGAATACAGATACGCGGTGGTGGTCGAAAACTCGGCGGCGCAGGAATCCACGCGCTTGTACACCGGGCGCACATTGAACGCCTTGCGCAGCGCGCGCACGGCGGTTTCGTTGGTGCCGGCGAGTTGGGCCAGACGCGCGTCGGAGAATCCTTTGCGCTTGAGCGCGCGCAGACGCTTGGCATCAAGGCCTTCGAGACCCGCCGCAGCGACTTCGCGTTCGCAGGCGATCAGCTCTTCGATCTGGTCGAGGAACCACGGGTCCACGAACGACAGCGCATGCACCTCTTCCACAGACAGGCCGGCGCGGAACGCGTCGGCGAGATAGAACATGCGCTCCGGGCCGGCTTCCTTCACTTCGCGGCGCATCCGCGCCATGCCTTCATCGGTGCGCAGGTCCAGATCGGTCGGATCGAGGCCGACCTTGCCGGTTTCCAGACCGCGCAGCGCTTTCTGCAGCGATTCCTGGAAGGTGCGGCCGATCGCCATCACCTCGCCCACCGACTTCATCTGCGTTGTGAGACGCGCGTCGGCAGCCGGGAACTTCTCGAATGCGAAGCGCGGAATCTTGGTGACCACATAATCGATGCTCGGCTCGAACGAGGCCGGCGTGAGGCCACCGGTGATTTCGTTCTTCAACTCATCGAGCGTGTAGCCGATCGCGAGCTTGGCCGCGACCTTGGCGATCGGGAAGCCGGTGGCCTTCGAGGCCAGCGCCGACGAGCGCGAGACGCGCGGATTCATTTCGATCACCACCACGCGGCCGGTCTGCGCGTTGACGCCGAACTGCACGTTGGAGCCGCCGGTATCGACACCGATCTTGCGCAGCACCGCGATGCTGGCGTCGCGCAGGCGCTGGTATTCCTTGTCGGTGAGCGTCTGCGCCGGGGCGACGGTGATGCTGTCGCCGGTGTGCACGCCCATCGGGTCGAAGTTCTCGATCGAGCAGACGATGATGCAGTTGTCCGCCTTGTCGCGGACCACTTCCATCTCGAACTCTTTCCAGCCCAGCACCGATTCCTCGACCAGCACTTCGGTGGTCGGCGACAGCTCCAGGCCACGCTTGACGATGTCGATCAACTCTTCGCGGTTGTAGGCGATGCCGCCGCCGCTGCCGCCGAGCGTGAAACTCGGGCGGATGATGGTCGGGTAGCCGACGCGCGACTGGATATCCAGCGCCTGTTCCAGCGTGCGCGCGATCTCGGCCTTCGGGCACTCCAGGCCGATCTCTTTCATCGCGATGCGGAACAGCTCGCGGTCTTCGGCCATGCGGATCGCTTCGCGCGACGCGCCGATCAGTTCCACGCCGTATTTTTCCAGCACGCCGTTGTCGGCGAGGTCGAGTGCGCAGTTCAGCGCGGTCTGGCCGCCCATCGTCGGCAGCAGCGCATCGGGCTTTTCCTTGGCGATGATCTTCTCGACCGTGCGCCAGTTGATCGGCTCGATGTAGACCGCATCGGCCATCTCCGGGTCGGTCATGATCGTTGCCGGATTGCTGTTCACCAGCACCACGCGATAGCCCTCGTCGCGCAGCGCCTTGCAGGCCTGCGCGCCGGAATAATCGAACTCGCAGGCCTGGCCGATCACGATCGGGCCGGCGCCGATGATCAGGACGGTCTGGATGTCGGTGCGCTTGGGCATCTCGTTACTCGGGAAATGTGGGAGTGTGGAATATGGAGCAGTCGCGGATCGCGGATCCACTACTTGTCGAAAAGCACCGTGGTGGGCACGTTGCAGGTCGACATCGCGGTCAGCATGATCTGCATCGTGAGGGTGGAGCCGACTTTCTCGCCTGCGGATTCGTTTTCCTCGGCGGATTTGTCGATGCTGAGCGCATCGCCGAGCCCGGAGAGCTTGCGCAGTTCGGCGTAATTCGGATCGCTGAAGAAGGTGACGAACGACAGCATCTGTTCCGGCGAGGCGTTCTTGAGCACGACCGCGGGATCGGCCTCGACGCCGGTGCGCTCGCTTTCGGCGCCTGCAGCCACCAGCGTGCCGAAGAGATCGGCCGCACCCTGCTCCAGCAGCGCGATCTCCGCATCCACGCGCGACGGATTGGCGGCGATGTACGTCTCGACCTGCGCCAGCTTGTAGCGGCGGAATCCCGGCGTGGAGAGCTCATCGCGCAGGCAGGCCCGCTGCTTCGGCGTGACCGCGTCCGGCTTCTCCTGCATCGGCCAGTCCGGATTTCCGCTGGCGAGCGAATCGAAGATCGCGCCGAACGGCATCATCCGCACCTGCAGATCGGTCATGCGTACCGCGCTGGACACCGCCGGCGCGCTGCTTTCCGCAGCCAGCGCAACGCCAGGCGCGGCGAGCGCCAACAGCGCGGCGCAACACAGGCGGACGTGATCGAGGAAGGGAAACTGTTTCATTGTGCTGTGTCCGGTCGGGTCTGGGAGTTGTTGGAAGAGATGGGGCATGACGCTCAGTACGCGCGTTCCCGCCAGCGCGTCTGCGGCAACCAGGTGATGCGGTTCGGATCCTTGACATCGATATCGCCGGTTTTGACCGCCGCCAGGACTGCAGCGCGCATCCCGGCCCAGCTGTGCGCGTCGGCACCGATGCGCGCGCCGAGCAGATTGTTGTGCGCATCCATCGCGCGCGCGTCGTCGCCACGCCCACCGTCCTCCATCACGGCGGTCACCCATTGCACCCAGTGCGGCGAACCGGTGTAGGCGACGGTCGCGCTGGCGAGACTGTGACGATAGGCGTCGCGCGGACCGTGGCGCCCGCCGGGCAGATCGGATTGCGCGGTCGCCGCATACACGGTTGCAAGCACGAAGGCCGGATACAGCGCGCAGACGCCGATCGCGACGATCGTCCTGCGCAACCAGCGGCGGCGGGTGGGGATGGGCATTACGCAGCAGCCATCATCGCCACGAACCGGTCGAACAGCGGCGAGACATCGTGCGGGCCGGGGCTGGCTTCCGGATGTCCCTGGAAGCTGAAGGCCGGCGCATCGGCGAGCGCGATGCCCTGGTTGCTGCCGTCGAACAGCGAGCGGTGGGTCACGCGGACGTTCGCCGGCAGGGTGGATTCGTCGATGGCGAAACCGTGGTTCTGCGAAGTGATCATCACCCGGCCGCTGTCGAGTTCGATCACCGGATGATTGGCGCCGTGATGGCCGAATTTCATCTTCAACGTCTGCGCGCCGGAGGCCAGACCCAGCAATTGATGGCCGAGGCAGATGCCGAAGGTGGGGATTCTGCGATCGATGAACGTGCGGATCGCTGCGATCGCGTAATCGCAGGGTGCCGGGTCGCCGGGTCCATTCGACAGGAACACACCATCAGGATTCAGCGCCAGTGCCTCGGCGGCGGAGGTCTGCGCCGGCACCACGGTCACGTCGCAACCGCGTTCGGCGAGCATGCGCAGGATGTTGCGCTTCACCCCGAAGTCGTAGGCCACGACCTTGAACTTCGGTGCGGCGCTGACGAAGGTATCGCGGTCGAGATCGTACTGGCCTTCGCGCCATGCGAAGCGTTCGCCGGTGCTGACCACCTTCGCCAGATCCATACCCTTCAGGCCCGGGAACTTGCGCGCGGCTTCGAGGGCTTTATCAATATCGATCTCACCCGCCATCACCGCACCGTTCTGACTGCCGCGATCGCGCAGCAGGCGCGTGAGCTTGCGGGTGTCGATTTCGGAAATGGCGACGATGCCGCGCGCCTTCAGCCATTCCGGCAGCGCGACCCGGCTGCGCCAGCTGCTGGGGCGGCGCGGCACGTTGCGGACGATCAGGCCGGACGCCCAGACCCGTTCAGCCTCGTCATCGAGGTCGGTACAGCCGGTGTTGCCGATGTGGGGGTAGGTCAGCGTGACCAGCTGACGGGCGTAGGACGGATCGGTCAGGATTTCCTGATATCCGGTCATGGCCGTATTGAACACGACCTCGCCAACGGACAGGCCGGGCGCGCCTGCGGATTCGCCCTCGAATACGGTGCCGTCTTCGAGGACAAGGATTGCGGTTTCGGTCACGTGGTTCGCCTATGTCGGGCTACATCAGGTTGCACAAAGCCTCGGGCGCGGTGTCTAACCGGTCCGGGGCGTGAGGGAATCAGGCGAGCGGGAATTGTACCGACGCACCCCACCCTTCGCCAGCGAAATTTGTGCGCTGTCCCGGCGCCCGGAGCAACCTGAACACGCGACCCGCATGGCCCGCAGATTGCGGCGCACATGCGGCCGGGCAGCGGCTGCGAGGCCTTCGACGGGCTCCCGGGCGCTACCGGATCATGGCGCGGACGACGCCAGCACCCTGCCCATCCGGCTGGCGTCGATCTCGGCGATCACTGCGGCGCAGGCACAGGCATCGAGGCCCGCGTCGAATCCGATCCTGAAATGCACCTCTCCGGCGGGCGTGCGCGACGAGTGGATCGACGACAGGTTGATGCCATGCCGCTCGAACACCTGCAGCAGCGCTCTCAGCGCACCCGGGCTGTCTTCCGGCAGATGCACGCTGATGGATACGCGCTCGACCAGATCCGCGAGCAGGTAACCGACGCGCTCGAACGTGTGATTGCTGTCGGCCAACGTGCCGGCGTCGAAATGCGCGCGGTTGTCGTGCAGGAATCGCGCGCGGAAACAGGCCCGCGCAGCATCGTCGCCGCGTGCGATCAGCTCGCGCAGCGCGGACAGTTCGCCGACCAGGCTGTCCAGCATCTCCAGCGCATACGGGTTGCCGAACTGGATGTCCTCGTAGATCTGCGGATTGAGCGACAGGATGCGGGTGATCACCGCGACATCGAGTTCGAAGGACGCCGAACGAAGCGGCAGGAGCGCCGACGGCGGTCCGAGGTGTTGCGCATGGCTGCGGAGCACGCCGGCTTCCGCGAGATGGGTGGCGTGGACCATCGCCTGGATCAGCGCCATCGCCCGGTCGTGGTACTCGGGCGCGACCCGCACGCATTCGGCCTGCAAGGCATCGAACAACACCTGCAGCCAACCGCGCCAGGCATCGAGGCGCGCTTCGCAGATCACCAGCACCTTGCCCTTCAGCGTCGGCGCCTTGGGCGGCGCGGTCATCGGATGCAAGCCCGCGACTTCCGCCCGCGACCGCAGCATCGCGGCCACCGGCGCCTGTTTGATCGAGGTGATGTCCAGCCACAGCCGGCCACGCTCGCGGCCCGCCGATCGATGCAGGCAGTCGTCGATGATGGTTTCGGTACTGCGGATCGGCGCTGCGAACAGCAGTACATCGGCATCGCTCAGCAGGCGTTCCAACGCGTCGCTGTCCGATGCCGCCGGATCGTGGCCCAGCACCTGCAACCGCATGCGCGTTTCGAAGAATCGTCGCAGCCAGCGACCATAGGCGCCTTCGCTGCCGACGATGCCGATCACAGGGTGTCGCGTCATCGCATCCTCTCCCTTGCGGCGGTCGCGTGCAGGTTCAATCGAGCAGATCGCGCAGCCGGTAATTGCCCGGCGCACGACCGGCGAGCCGGACGGCCGCATGCAGCGCACCCCGGGCGAAGATGTCGCGGTTGGTGGCGCGGTGGATCAATTCGATCCGCTCGCCCTGCCCCGTGAACTGCACCAGATGCTCGCCGACGATATCGCCTGCACGGAGACTGGCGTAACGCGGTTCGGCGCCCTTGCGCTGCGCGGCCCCACCGAGCGCGAGCGCAGTGCCCGAAGGGGCATCGAGCTTGTGGATGTGGTGGGACTCGACGATGTCGCAGTCCCAGGCATGCAGCGCGGCGGCGGCGCGCTCGACCAGATCCTCCAGCACGGCCACGCCGAGGCTGAAATTGGCGGCCCACAGCACCGGGATCTGGCTGCTCGCACTGCGCAGCATCGCGCGCTGTTGCGAAGCCAGCCCGGTCGTGCCGGACACGAAGGCCGCACCGCGTGCCGCGCACAGCGACAGAATGGCGTCGACGCCGGCCGGAAGGCTGAAGTCGATCGCGACATCGAAGCCCGGCGCGTGCTCGATGTTGCTCGACGGGTGGAACGGCTGCCCGAGCAGCGCGGTATCGGCCGATGGCGGCGCGACCGCAGCGACGATGGTCAGATCCTCGCGCTCGGCGGCGAGTCGCAGCAGGGTCTGGCCCATGCGCCCGCTGGCGCCGTGGATCAGGACTCGGACGGGGACGGGCATGCAGACCTCGGCGATACGGGCGATGGACAGGCTGGGCAGCATACCGGAGCGCCTGCTGCGGCCGATTGACGCCACGCAAAACAAAAGACCCCGGCCGAAGCCGGGGTCCATGGTGCGACGGGATGGAATCCGCGATTACGGTGTGGCGTTGAGCGTGGTCTGCGCATTGATGATGCCGGTACCGAGCGGGCCCGGCACCGGCACCGCGCCGAACGGCTTGATGTTGGCCTTGATGATGGTCTCGGCCTGCGCCGGCGTACGGTCGACGCTGGGCTTGGAGTGCATCAGCGCAACCAGACCGGCCACGTGCGGAGACGACATCGAGGTGCCGCTGTAGTAGACGTAGTTGTCGGCGCCCGGAACAGTGGTGCCGGCATTCAGGGTGGAAGCGATGCTCACGCCCGGAGCCGACACATCGACGCGCGCGCCGTAGTTCGAGAACGATGCCTTTCTCGCCGCCGAATCGGTCGCGCCGACCACGATCAGACCGTTCGTGACGAGGCCACCGGGACCAGGACAGCTCGCAGGCGTGAAACCGCTCACGTTGGCGTTGCTGTTGCCGGCCGCCACCACCACGGTGGTACCACGGCCGATCGCGCCGTTGATCGCGACATTCATCGCCGACGCCGCCGTACACGCGCCGCCGCCGCCCAAGCTCATATTGATGACCTGCGCCTTGTTGGCACCGACCGCTGGTACACCAGCGACCGCACCGCCGGACGACCAGGTGATCGCGTCGGCGATATCGGCGAGCGTACCGCCGCAACGGCCCAGCACGCGTACCGCCAACACTTTCGCGTTGAAGGCCATGCCGGCCACGCCAGCAGCATTACCTGTCACCGCTGCGACCGTACCGGCAACGTGGGTGCCATGCCAGCTGGAGTTGCTGGCCGGGGAACCGGCGTAGCACTGGCCTGCCGTGGACCAGTCACCCGGATCCAGCGCACTGCTATCGCGACCGTTGCCGTCGTTGGAGTAGAAGGTACTGCTGATGAAGTCGTAGCCATTGATGATGTTGGCGTTGAGGTCGACGTGCGGGCGGTAGCCAGTATCCAGCACAGCGACGATCTTGCCAGCGCCGCGGAAGCCTGTATCCCAAGCGAGGTTGGCGTTGCTGCCGCCGACACCGTTCTGGAAGCCGTACTGCAGGTTGTAGAAGGTGTCGTTCGGAGTCAACGTCGCATACAGCCGGATGTTCGGCTCGACGAATTCCACGTCCGGATTGGTCGCGATCTGGCGCATCAGGGTTTCGGCTTCGGTGCGATCCAGCGGGCGATCGGCCTGGACCAGTTCGGCGCCGATACCGAGCGTGCGCTGATGCTTGAGGGTGAGCGCCTGGGCGCGGCCGAACGCGGTCGACGCGGCCTGATCCAGCGAACGCTGCTGCGTGGCCAGGTCGAGCTTGCTTGCACTGCCGTCGCGATAGCGGACGATGAAGCCATCGACGGGTTCGTTGTTGCTCAGACCACTGATGCTGACGCGGTCGGCAGCCATCGCCGCACCGGAGAGGAAGACAGCGGACACAGCGAGTGCGAGCGCCCGACGATGCAGGCGCGAGTTCTTGGATGACATTGCGAAATCTCCATATTTCAATCGGAATGCCGCGGATGCGGCAGAAATGTCCTATTTCCTGGGCGACCTGCCCCCAACGTCACGCTGGAGCCCGGGTCGGACACGATACAGGCACGTTCCGTGCCTGCTGCATACCTTGCGACTCGCAGATGACCGCGTCAATACAGCCGCATCCGAAATCGCATTCGATTGCGTGACGACGATCAGCAGATCAAAAAACATTAACAAAACCGATCGGCTATCCAAATATGCAAACAGAAAAAAACCGTTAAAAAAACAGCTCTCGCGCGAACATGATCGATGCAACGGCGATCGGCCGGCCGAATGAATCGGCCAGCCGACGCTTTAACGGAACAGCAACACATGCAGCGTCGATCACTCCGACATCAAGGCGTCGCGTTCAATGCTTTCCATGCATTCAGGCGCCCCCAACCGATGTAGTACTGCACCGGCCCCATGAACAGGTCGGAATTGGTTTTCAGGATCGATTCGCAGGCCGCCGGCGTACAGTCGGCGCTCGGCTTGGACATCATCATCGCGACCACGCCGGCGACATGCGGCGCCGACATCGATGTGCCGCTGAGATAGGCATAGGTCGCCGCGCCGGGCGACGATGCGCCGGTATTGTAGGTCGATGCGATGCTGTAGCCGGGCGCCGAGAGATCCACGCCATTGCCATGGTTCGAGAAGGGCTCTTTCTGTCCGTAAAAGCTGCCGGTATGACTGTGCGTCGCGACCACGATGACATTCGCGCAACTGGCCGGGGTGAAACCGGAAACGTTGGCGTTGCTGTTGCCCGCCGCGACCACGACGGCCGTGCCGCGGCCGACCGCGCCATTGATCGCATTCTGCATGACCGCGCTGCAGACACCGGCACCACCGAGACTCATGTTGATGACATTGGCGCGGTTCCCACCCACGGCCGGAGCGCCCGCCACGGCGCCGCCCGAAGCCCAGGTCACCGCGTCCGCGATATCCGCGAGCGTGCCGCCGCAGCGCCCCAATGCCCGTACCGGCAGGATGCGCGCGTTGAACGCCATGCCGGCGACGCCCGTCGCATTGTGGGTGACCGCTGCGGCGATACCCGCGACGTGCGTCCCATGCCAGCTGGAGCCCAGCGTCGGCGAGCCGGCATAGCATTGATTCGCGGCGACCCAATCGCCGGGATCGGCCGGATTGTTGTCGCGTCCGCCGCCGTCGTTGGCCATGAACACATTGCTGACGAAATCGAAACCGCCCGCGATGACGTTGGCGTTGAGATCCGGATGATTGGTGATTCCGGTATCGATGACCGCGATGATCTTGCCCTGGCCGCGATAACCGGTATCCCACGCCTGCGTGGCGTAGGTGTTCTCACCCACGCTGCTGAGATTGGTCTGCAGGTTGAAGTAGGTGTCGTTCGGCGTGAAATCCGCGCGCAGCCGGATGTTGGGTTCGACGTACTCCACGTCGGGATCGAGCGCGATCTGCCGCATCAGCCGTTCGGCGTCGGCGCGACCGAGCCTGCGATCCACGGCGATGAGTTCGGCACCGATGCCGAGCGTGCGTTCGCGACGCAGCGTCGGCGCGGCGCTGCGACCGAAGACGGATGCCACCGCGCCGCTGAGCGAACGCTGCACCAGCGCCGAATCCGATCGGAGCAGGCTGCCGCTGCGGTAACCGACGATGAAACCGTCGGCGGGATCGTATTCGCTGAGAGGCGACAGATGAACGCGCCCGGCGGCGAATGCGGGGGCCGCCAAAGCGGCTGCCGACAACGCGGAAGCGAGCGCAAGCCGGCGGGCAGGACGTGAATCGAACGACATGGGGATTCTCCTTGATCCTGGGGGGCGAACCCGAACCACGGCCGGCGATACCGGCAACGTCGGATCGGTGCCCACATCTCCTGGACGCGCGCTGACAAGCGCGCGCGACGGCGCACGATGCACCGTCGCCGCCAAGCGTCTTACCGGCCATGGACGATGTCAAACCGCGCCGCAACATCGGGCGCGGAACGTGGGAACGCTACCGACGGGCCTATCGGCGGCGCGAACGCCGCCCGGACCACGAGGCCGTCACGAAGTCATCCGCTCCCAGAAACTCTTCACGCCATCGATGAAGGTGCTGGAACGCGGCGAATGACGATGCGCGCTCTCGCCGACGAACGTCGCCTCGAACTGTTGCAGCAAGTCGCGCTGCTGCGAGGTCAGGTTCACCGGCGTCTCGACCACGACGCGGCAATACAGATCGCCCGTGCTGCGGCTGCGCACCGACTTCACGCCTTTCTCGCGCAGGCGGAAGACCTTGCCGGTCTGGGTTTCGAGCGGGATGCGGATTTCCGCTTCGCCACCGAGCGTCGGCACGCGCACGGTATCGCCGAGTGCTGCTTGAGAGAATCGGATCGGTACTTCGCAATGGAGATCGTCGCCATCGCGCTGGAAGATCGCGTGTTCGCGCACCCGGATTTCCACATACAGATCGCCGGCAGCGGCGCCGGCCGGGCCCGCTTCACCCTCGCCGGCCAGACGGATGCGATCGCCATTGTCGACGCCTGCGGGAATCTTCACCGACAGGACTTTCTCCTCTTCGACACGCCCGGCGCCGTGGCAGGCTTTGCAGGGATTGCTGAGCTTCTGGCCGCGCCCGCCGCAGGTGGGGCACGGCTGCTGCATCGCGAAGATACCGCGCTGGAAACGGACCTGTCCGCGTCCCTGGCAGGTGCTGCAGGTTTCGATCTTGCCATCTTCGGAACCGCTGCCTTTGCACGGGCCGCAGCCGACCATCGTCGGCACTTCGATGCGTTTGTCGACACCCGCGACCGCATCTTCGAGATCGAGTTCGATCACATAACCGATGTCGGCGCCGCGCCTCGGGCCGCGCGCGCCGCCGGCTCCGCCGAAGATATTGCCGAAGATGTCGCCGAAGATATCGTTGATGTCGGCATGTCCCTGGCCGCCACCTCCGCCGCCCGTACCATGCTCGAAAGCGGCGTGTCCATGCGCATCGTAGGCACGGCGTTTGCTGGCGTCGGACAGCATTTCGTAGGCTTCCTTCGCCTCCTTGAACGCAGCCTCGGCGCCGGCATCGTCCGGGTTGCGGTCCGGATGCAGCTTCATCGCCAGCCGGCGATAGGCTTTCTTCAGCTCGTCCTCGCTGGCGTTGCGGGCGACGCCCAGGACTTCGTAGTAATCGCGTTTGCTCACAGGTCTGCTGCTGCCGGCAAGTCAAAAGTCGAAAGCAAAAAAGTCAAAAAGAACGCGACCGCTCTTTTTGACCTTTGACCTTCGACGATCGAGGGATCGATAACGAGGTGCCGCCGCATTTGCGTACGGCGGCACCGGTTTGCATCACTTCTTGTCTTCGTCGCGCACTTCGGTGAATTCGGCGTCGACCACGTCATCGCTCTTGGTCGAAGACGCGCCGGGGCCGGCATCGCCGCCCGGCGCCTGGCCGGCGTTGGTGGCGGCCATCAGCGACTGCACGACTTCCTCCAGCGCCTTCGACTTCGCCTCGATCTGGACCTTGTCGTCGCCCTTCATCGCGGTTTCGACTTCGGCGATCGCGCCTTCCGCGCGACCGATCAGTTCGCCCGGCAGTTTGTCGCCGTTGTCCTTGATCGCGGAACGGGTGGCGTGGATGAGGGCGTCGGCCTGGTTGCGGGCCTGGACCAGCTCGTGGAACCGCTTGTCGTCCTCGCGGTGCGACTCGGCGTCCTGCACCATCCGCTGGATCTCGTCGTCCGACAGGCCCGAACCGGCCTTGATCTCGACCTTCTGTTCCTTGCCGGTTTTCTTGTCCTTCGCCGACACGTGCAGGATGCCGTTGGCATCGATGTCGAAAGTGACTTCGATCTGCGGCACGCCGCGCGGCGCGGCTTCGATGCCGGCCAGATCGAAACGGGCCAGCGACTTGTTGTACACCGCCTGCGCGCGCTCGCCCTGCAGCACGTGCACGGTCACCGCGCTCTGGTTGTCGGCGGCGGTCGAATAGGTCTGCGTCGCCTTGGTCGGAATGGTGGTGTTCTTCTCGATGACCTTGTTGAACTCGCCGCCCATCACTTCGATGCCCAGCGACAGCGGAGTCACGTCGAGCAGCAGCACGTCCTTCACGTCGCCGGCCAGCACGCCGCCCTGGATCGCGGCACCGATCGCGACCGCCTCATCCGGGTTGACGTCCTTGCGCGGTTCCTTGCCGAAGAATTCGGTGACCGCGGCCTGCACTTTCGGCATGCGGGTCTGGCCGCCGACCAGGATCACTTCGCTGATGTCGCTGGCGCGCAGGCCGGCGTCGTTCAGCGCGGTGCGGCAGGGATCGATGGTGCGCTTCACGAGTTCCTCGACCAGCGCTTCGAGCTTGGCGCGGGTGAGCTTGATGTTGAGATGCTTCGGACCGGAGGCGTCCGCAGTGATGTACGGCAGGTTCACTTCGGTCTGCTGCGACGACGACAGTTCGATCTTGGCGCGTTCGGCCGAATCCTTCAGACGCTGCAGGGCGAGCGGATCCTTGCGCAGATCGATGCCCTGGTCCTTGTTGAATTCCTCGACCAGATAATCGATGACGCGCTTGTCGAAGTCTTCGCCGCCCAGGAAGGTGTCGCCGTTGGTGGCCAGCACTTCGAACTGTTTCTCGCCGTCGACGTTGGCGATCTCGATGATCGACACGTCGAAAGTACCGCCGCCGAGGTCGTACACGGCGATCTTGCGGTCCTTGCCGCCGTCGCCCTTGTCGAGGCCATAGGCCAGCGCGGCTGCGGTCGGCTCGTTGATGATGCGCTTGACGTCGAGACCGGCGATCTTGCCGGCGTCCTTGGTGGCCTGGCGCTGGCTGTCGTTGAAGTAAGCCGGCACGGTGATGACCGCTTCGGTGACCGTCTCGCCCAGATAGGCTTCGGCGGTCTTCTTCATCTTTTCGAGGATGCGCGCGGAGACTTCCTGCGCCGACAGTTTCTTGCCGTCGCTGGTCGCGACCCACGCGTCGCCGTTGTTGTGTTCGACGATGGCATAGGACACCAGATCGAGGTCTTTCTTCACTTCGGCGTCGGTGAACTTGCGGCCGATCAGGCGCTTCACCGCGTAGAAGGTGTTCTTGGGATTGGTGACCGCCTGGCGCTTGGCGCTGGCGCCGACCAGGACTTCGCCATCCTTGGTGTAGGCCACGATCGACGGCGTGGTGCGGTCGCCTTCGCTGTTTTCGATGACCTTGGCCTTGCCGCCTTCCATGATCGCGACGCACGAATTGGTCGTGCCCAGATCGATGCCGATGATCTTGCCCATGATGTTGTCCTCTGGAACGTTGGAGATTGGTGGTGGCTCACGGCCGCCGATGGTCTGTTTGTGGGGGCCGGCGCGGAGGTTTCAAGCGCTACCCTGCGGCCGGCAAAGCTTTTGTAGGAGCGGCTTCAGCCGCGATCAGGCTTCGCCGCAGCGGCAATCGCGACTGAAGTCGCTCCTACGGGAGAACGGGCCGCCTCAATCCTGCTTCGCCACCACCACCAGCGCCGGCCGCAGCAGGCGTTCGTTGAGCAGGTAACCCTTCTGGAACGTCTGTGCGACCGCGCCCGGGGCCACGCCCGGGGCATCGATCATGCTCATCGCCTGGTGGCGTTCCGGGTCGAAGGTCTCGCCGGCCGCCGGCGACACTTCCAGCAAGCCGTTGGCCTCGGCGATGCGGTGCAACTGGCGCAGCGTCAGCTCCATGCCCGCACGCAGGGGGTCGCCCTCGGCGGCGGCGGCCAGACCGGCCTCCATGCTGTCGAACAGGGGCAACAGATCGCCCAGGAGGCGTTCATTGGCGAATTTGCGGGCCATTTCGACTTCACGCGCGAGCCGCTTGCGCTGGTTGTCGAGATCGGCACGCTCGCGCAGGGCGTCCGCGCGAAGCTGTTCCAGCTCGCCTTTCAGCTGTTCGATGATCGCCTGCGGGGTGTCTTCAGCGACGACTCCGTCAGCGGTGGAGATCTGGTCTTCCTGCGGGGTCTGTTCCTGATTCATGCGTACTCGGTCCGGAGGCGGGCAAAGGGAGAGAACCCCGCCGACCGCCGATGGATGGGGACCATCCGGAATGGAATCAAGGGTAGAGCGGCCTTCAAGGCCGCCGTGTCCGCGGGATGGGGTAGACAGCGGCCTGAAGGCCGCTCTACCTGACCTCTTCGGACCCCAGCGCCTGCGTCAACACCGAAGCCGCCGCCTGCACCACCGGGATCACCCGCTCGTAGGCCATCCGGGTCGGTCCGATCACGCCGAGCACGCCCAGCGTCCGCCCGCCGACGCCGTAGGGCGCGGTGACCAGCGACACGCCGTCCAGCGGCGCCATGCCGGTTTCCTCGCCGATGAAGATCCGCACGCCCGGTGCGCGCAGCGTCCGTTCCAGCACCTGCAGGATCTCGCGCTTGCTGGCGAAGGCCTCGAACAGTTCGCGCAGGCGGTCCAGATCGGACAGACCCTGCATGCCGATGAGCCGGGTCTGCCCGGCCACCAGCATGTCCTCGGCGTCGGTCGCCAGGGCCTGATCGGCCAGTTCCAGCGCCTGCGCCATCAGCGCCTCCATTTCCTGCTTGGCGTTGCGCAGTTCGGCCAGCAGCAGCGCCCGCGCCTCCGCCAGCGGCCGGCCGGCGTAGTGGGCGTTGAGATGGTTCGCGATGCGTTCCAGTTCGCCGGCATCGTAGCTGCGGCGGGTGTGGAGAATGCGGTTCTGCACATCGTTGTCGGCGAAAACCAGGATCGCCAGCACCCGCTGGCCGTCCATCGGCACGAAATCGACATGCTTGAACGCGAACTGCTCGCGCTTGGGCACGCTCACAACGCCGACGAAATGGGTCATCGCCGACACCAGCTCCGACGCGCTGCCGAGCAGACTGTTGGTGCCGGCACCGGGCGCCAATTCGGAACGCAGCCGCGCCACTTCGCCCTCGGCCAGCGGCTGGATCTGCAGCAGGCTGTCGACGAACACCCGGTAGCCCTGCGAGGTCGGCACCCGCCCCGATGAGGTATGCGGCGCCGAAAGCAGGCCCACGTCTTCCAGCTCGGACAGGATGTTGCGGATCGTGGCCGAACTGACATCGAGGCCAGCGTGCCGGGCCAGCGTCTGCGAACCGACCGGCTCGCCATCGCGGATGTAGCGCGCGATCAATGTCCGCAACAGCAGGCGCGCGCGCGGGTCGAGGGCGCGCGAATCGAAGCCGGTGTCGATGGGACGGTGCATACCTGCCGATCATACCGATCGAGGGGCGCGCGGACGCGGAAGCGGGCCCGAATCGAAGCCGGCGCACGATGCCGTCTCGGACATTGAGACAGGTTCAGGCACAATTCCGACCCATGCTCACCCATCTCTCCATCCGCGATTTCGCCGTCGTCGCCGCCACCGAGCTCGAATTCGGCCCCGGCATGACGGTGATTTCCGGCGAAACCGGCGCCGGCAAGTCCCTGCTGGTCGATGCGCTGGGCTTCCTCTCCGGCCTGCGCGCCGACAGCGGCATGGTCCGCCACGGCGCCGAACGCGCCGAACTGAACGCCGAATTCGACCTGGCCGACCGCCCCGAAGCGCTGGCGTGGCTGCGCGAACAGGAAATGTCGGATGAAGGCCGCGACGACGAGGGCGGCTGCCAGCTGCGGCGCACGCTGCGCTCGGACGGTGGTTCACGCGCCTGGATCAACGGCCGGCCGGTGACGGTGACGCAGCTGGCGCAACTCGCCGGCCTGCTGGTCGAAATCCATGGCCAGCACGAGCACCAGGCGTTGCTGTCGAAAGCCAGTCAGCTCGATCTGCTCGACGCCTTCGGTCGTTACCCCGCACCGCTCGCAGCGGTGCGCGATGCCGCGGATGCATGGTCCGCACTGCTGCGCGAACGCGATGCGCTGTCGCGCGCGGGCGATGTCACCGATCGCATCGACCTGCTGGACCACCAGTGGCGCGAACTCGAGCGCGAAACCCTGGAGCCGGTCTCGATCCTCGATCTGTTCGCGAACCATCGCCGCCACGCCAACGCCGCGACCCTGATCGAAACCTGCGAGCACGCACTGACCCGGCTCGAAGGCGACGACGCGCCCTCGCTGCTGCAGACCCTGCAACAGCTGCGCGGCGACATCGCCCGCGCCCGCAACGACGAACCGCGACTGGGCGAAGTCGATGGCATGCTCGACGCCGCCGCGATCCAGATCGACGAAGCCACCCGGCAGCTGCAGCGCATCCGCGACGATCTGGAAGTCGATCCCGACCAGTTCGAAACGCTGGAAGACCGCCTCACCCGCCTGCACGATCTCGGCCGCAAACACCGTGCCGCGCCCGAAGCGCTGATCGAAGTCCGCGACCGTTTGGCGGCCGAACTCGAAACCCTGCGCAATGCCAGCACCCGCCTCATCGGCCTCGATGACGAAATCGTCGGCGCCACGCATCGCTGGCGCGAGGCTGCGGCAGCGCTCAGCGCCGCGCGCCGCGCGTCGGCGGCAACGCTGTCGAAAGCGACCACCGAACTGATCGCCGATCTCGGCATGGGCGGCGGCCGTTTCGAGATCGCGCTGGAGCCCAACGACGTCGAACGCCCCGATCCGCTCGGTGCGGAGCGCGTGGAATTCCTCGTTTCGGCGAATGCCGGACAGCCGCCGCGCTCGCTGCGCAAGGTCGCCTCGGGCGGTGAGTTGTCGCGGGTGTCGCTGGCGATCGAAGTGGCCGCGCTGGGCCTCGACGCGGTGCCGACGATGGTCTTCGACGAAGTGGATTCCGGCATCGGCGGCGCGGTCGCCGAGATCGTCGGCCAGAAATTGCGTGCGCTGGGCGAAACCCGGCAGGTGTTGTGCGTGACCCATCAGCCGCAGGTCGCCGCGCAGGGCCACGCCCACTACCGCGTCAGCAAGGCCGAAGCCGCCGGCATGACCCAGAGCGCCGTGCAGCGGCTGGGGCCGAAAGAACGCCAGGAAGAACTCGCGCGGATGCTCGGCGGCGTGGAAGTCAGCAAGGAAGCGCGCGCGGCGGCGAAGCGGCTGCTCGACAGCGTGACCTGAGCCGTCTCGACCAGAGCGACTTCGAGCAGAGCCATTCAGACAACGGGCTCAATCGGGATGCAGCCACGCGGCATCGCCTTCCGCGTAGCGCTCGTGCTTCCAGATCGGCACCCGCGTCTTCACTTCGTCGATGATCCAGCGGCAGGCCGCGAACGCGGCATCGCGATGCGCCGCACTGACGCCGACCCAGACCGCGAGATCGCCGACGTCGAGATCGCCGACGCGGTGCACGCAGGTGGCATCGGCGATATCGAAGCGCGCCAACGCCTCTTCGACGATCTTCGCACCCTCGACTTCGGCCAGCGCGGCGTAGGCTTCGTAGCGCAGCCCGAGCGCGGCGCGGCCCTCGTTGTGATTGCGCACCCAACCCTCGAAGCTCGCGTAGGCGCCCGCCTCCGCACGCAGCAGATGCGCACGCAGCGGGGCGATATCGAAGGGCGCGTCGGCGATGGCGAAGCGCGGAACCATCTCAACCGCCACTGACAGGCGGAATGAAGGCGATCTCGGCGCCTTCGCCCGGCACGTCTTCCCAACGCGCGAATGTGCCGTTCATCGCGACCCGCAGGCGTCCGACCGGCAGCGCGAAACCATGCTTCGCCTGCAGCATGAGATAGAGCGAACGCAGATCGCCGTCATGATCGACGTGCTCGCCGTCGCGGCCCGCTGCGTCGCGCAGGCTGGCGAAATACAGCACGGTGGCCACTGCCATCAAGTCTTCTCCATGATCGCGCCGAAGTCGCGCTTGCCGCCGCGTTTGCCGCGCAGCTTCGCCGGACCGATCACGATGGCGTGCGTCAGTGCCTTGCACATGTCGTAGACGGTGAGCGCGGCGACAGTGGCGCCGGTCAGCGCTTCCATTTCGACGCCGGTACGGTGGGTGGCGTTGACGGTGCACACGATCTCCAGCTCCCGCTCGCCACGCCAATCGATGGCGAAACGGATGCCGTCGATCGGCAGCGGATGGCAGAACGGGATCAGCTCGTGCGTGCGCTTCACCGCCAGCGTGCCGGCGACGATCGCGGTTTCGACCACCCCGCCCTTCGCGCTTTTCAGTCCGCTCTTGCGCAGCTGCGTAGCGACGGCAACCGGGAATCTCACCCGGCATTCGGCCGTGGCGGCGCGGGCGGCGACCGCTTTCGCCGAGACATCGACCATCGCCGGGCGGCCCTGCGCATCGAGATGGGTCAGCCCTGGATTCTTTTTCAAACCGCGATCCTCCACTGCAGCCCGCAGCCGGGATCCGGCGGCGCGAACAGGAAATGCAAGACGCGACGACCCTTCGGCCGTTCGGCTTTCGATGATGCGTGCAGCACCAGTGGACGCATCAACAGCACGTCACCGACATCGGCGACGCACACGACTTCGTCGCGTCGCTTGTCCATCGCCGCGATCCGTTGCGGGCTCAAACGGCCGAGACGGTGCGTCCCCGGGACCACGCGCAGCGCACCGTCGTCATCGCCGCACGGATCGAGATGCAGTCTCGCCGCCAACAACCCATCCAGCAGTTCGACGGGGGGTTGCACGTACAGACCGTCCTCCTTGACCGACCAGCCCGACAATGCAGGATGTTCCACGCGTCCGGCGACCGGAATCGACAGGTCCTGATGGTACGGAACCTTCCAGTTGCAGTCCGGCGTCTTGCGGAACAGCGTGCACTGCACGGCGACCGCGTCGTTCGACAGCAGCCCGAGCGACTGCAGGCCGTTGCGCAACGGCGCGACGAGATCGGAGCACCAGGCTTCCGCCAGCAGATTGCGCGAACCGGCATCGCCGGCATCGAGCGCGGGATCCATCGGCAGCGCGCCGAGCCACGCGCGCGGCAAACCCGAGGGTACGCGCTGCCATCCTGCTTCGGCCAGCATCGCACGCGACATGCGCTCAACCTCCGACCAGATACATTTCGACGCGCTTGCGCGGGTCGCGCAAACCGCTGCGCAATTCGCTGTAACGGTCGCCGCGTGCCTGCCACAGACCGGTCAGGCGTTCGACGACATCGGCGTCGCTGCCGCCGAGCCATGGCTTCAAATCGGTGCCCTCGCCCGCGAACAGGCAGGTGTACAGGCGGCCCTCCGCCGAAACGCGAGCGCGATGACAGTCGCCGCAGAACGGCGCACTGATCGAGCTGACGAAACCGACCTCGCTGCGACCGTCGTCGAAGGCATGGCGCGCGGCGACTTCGCCGCGATACTGCGGACCCAGCGCATGCAGCGGCCAGCGTGCGTGGATCCGGTCGCGCAGTTCGGCCGAAGGCACGACGCGCTCGATCTTCCAGTCGTTGCAGGTGCCGACATCCATGTATTCGATGAAGCGCAGGGTGTGGCCGTGTTCGCGGGCGAACTCGACCAGCGGCAGGACCTGGTCCTCGTTCACGCCGCGCTGCACCACGCAGTTGAGCTTGATCTTCGCGAAGCCGGCGGCCTTTGCCGCGTCGATGCCATGCAGGACCTCGGCGAGATCGCCGCGCCCGCCCGACAGCGTCGAAAACTGCGCGGAATCGAGCGTATCGAGACTCACGGTGACCCGATGCAGGCCAGCGTCGCGCAGTGCGCGCGCCTGCGCGGCGAGCAGGCTGCCGTTGGTGGTCAAGGCGATGTCGTCGAGGCCTTCGATGGCCGCGATCCGCGCGATCAGCTCGGGCAGCCGCTTGCGCAACAGCGGTTCGCCGCCGGTGATGCGCAGCTTGCGCACGCCCACGCGCACGAAACCACGTACCAGGCGTTCGATCTCGTCGAACGACAGCCGCGATGCGGCATCGAGGCCATGATCGTCGGGCACGCGCTCCGCCGGCATGCAGTACGGACAGCGGAAATTGCAGGCTTCGATCACCGACAAGCGCAGGTCGTGCAGCGGGCGCCCGAGGGCATCGCGCGGCAGATCGAGGGGTTGCGGAACGGCGTTCATGGCTTCCAGTTACGTGGCGGATGCCGGAACAGAGGCGGCATCCACGGTTTCGGTTGCGCCGAAGGGCTCCGCCTGCGGCGCGGTCGGCGCGGCGAGTGCGATGCATTCGCCGGGATGGGCGACACGCCGTCCGCGCGCACGCAGGGCTTCGCCGTCGGCGGCACTGGCGTAGTGGTAGAGGATGCAGCGATCGAGCAGCGCAGGCGGATACTCGCGCTCGAGATCGTCGATACCGGAATGCGAAGGATTGCCGTGCAGCGCGCAGTCGTGGGCGATCAACTCGTCGGCATCGGCGTATCGCGCCAGCGCTTCGGGGATCGGCCGGGTGTCGCTGGTCCAGACGACGCTGCCGCGCAGGCGCAGGCCATAGCTGGTCTGCGGCCAATGGTGGCGGGTTTCGAACACTTCCAGACGCACGCCCTCATGCCAGAAGGCGTCGCCGACCGGGATGACCTGGAACGCATCCCAGAAATTCGCGCCGCCCTCGGCGAGGACGTTCGGATAATCGCCGACGCGCTGGTGCAGCAGCGGTACCACGCGGGCCGGCACATAGACGCGAGTGCGCCCGCGCCGCGCCGGGTCGAAGAACGCATCGATGAACAACCGCTCGAAGCCGCCGATGTGATCGAGATGGGCATGGGTCACGAACAGGGCGCGCGGCGCTTCGCCGTAGTGCACAAGGTATTCGCTCAGCCCTTCCGCACCGCAGTCGATGGTCAGCCACGGCCGCGCATCGCGCTCGATGGTCGCCATCGCCGAACCCAATTCGACCGCCGCCGCGTTGCCGACGCCATGAAACCGCAAAGCCCAACTCATCGTGCTGTCGCCTAGGTCCCGCGCTGCCAGAGCGCATCGTACGCGTTGCGCAGCGCGGCGTAATCCTTCTCCACCTCGACCTCGCTGCGTGCGCCGCGCAGCTTCAGCAGCGAGCGCTGCAGGCGGGCGAGATTGGCCTCGCGCCACGGCGTGGCGGGGATCCGCAGCTGACTGCGATCCAGATCGATGACCCAGCCGCGTCCGCTGTCCTCGAACAGCACGTTGTGAGCGTTGAGATCGGCGTGATCGAGCCCCGCGCGGTGGATGCGGGCGATCATCTGCCCCGCCTCCTTCCACGGCGCAGCGCTGCCGGCAGCGGTGGCGCGATCGGCGAGCGATGTCACGCCCTGCAAACGTTCGAGCAGGATGCCGGCACGATAGGACATCCCGTCGCGCCAGTAGATCGCGGCGATGGGACGCGGCACCGGCAACTTCCGGCGCAGCAGCTCGCGGAGCAGGCGGAATTCATCGAAGCTGCGGATCCGACCGACCCCGCGCCAGATGAAACGGTTGTGACTGAACCGGGCAGCGACACCGCCGCGTAGATAGTGCCGCAGCACCGCCGGGCCGAAACCGCCTCCCGACGGCGCGCCGTCGACGAACCAGGCGCCGCCGCGGCCACCGCTTCCGACGGGTTCGGCGCGGTCGCCCCACCAGGCCGGATCGAACCAGACAGGATCGGCCGCCCGCCCGCCCGCTTGCCGCAGGCAGGTCGCGTCGAACAGAATCGCCCCTCCCCCCGCTCCGCGCACATCGCGGAACGGCGTCAGGCTTTCGGTGGCATCGAAGGCGGCCATTGACCGAGTCTATCAACTGCAAGTGAAGAAAATATTTTGAACGTCCCCCAGTCGATCTGCCTGCTGCGCCTGTCCGCACTGGGCGACGTGACCCATGTCCTGCCGCTCATCCGCACCCTGCGCCAGGCCTGGCCCGGAGTCGCACTGACCTGGGTGATCGGCAAGGGCGAGCAGAAACTGCTGGAGGGTCTGCCGGGAGTCGAATTCCTGGTCTACGACAAGAAGACCGGTCTGGCCGGGATGCGCATGCTGCGCCGCGAACTGCAGGGCCGGCGCTTCGACGCACTGCTGCAGATGCAGGTGGCGGCGCGGGCGAATCTGCTGTCGGCGTTCCTGCCGGCGACACGCAGGATCGGCTACGACCGATCGCGCTCGAAGGACCTGCATGGCCTCTTCATCAACGAACGTATCCCCGACCGGCCCGGCATCCATGTACTCGATGCGATCGGCAGCTTCTGCGAACCGCTGGGCCTGAAACAGACCGAGGTGATCTGGGACCTGCCGGTCCCCGACGCGGCGCGCGAGTGGGCACGTGCGCAATGGCCGGACAACGGCGTGCCGACCCTGGCGATCTCGCCCTGCTCCAGCCACGCCCTGCGCAACTGGCCACCGGAGCGATACGCCGCAGTCGCCGACCACGCAGCTGGGCGGGGCTGGCGGGTCGTGCTGCTCGGCGGGCGCAGCCAGCTTGAACGCGACACCAGCGACGCGATCCTCGCAGCGATGCAGGCGCCAGCGCTCGATCTGGTCGGCAAGGACACGCTCAAACAGCTGCCGGCGCTACTGGGACGCGCCGACCTGCTGATGACGCCGGATTCCGGGCCGATGCATATCGCCAATGCGATGGGCACCAGGGTGCTGGGCCTGCACGCGGCCAGCAATCCGCGCCGCAGCGGGCCGTATTCGGATCTCCGTTTCTGCGTCGATCGCTACGACGATGCAGCGCGGAAATACCTCGGCAAGCCCGCCAGCGAACTCAAATGGGGTGCCAAGATCGAGCACGATGGAGTGATGGATCTGGTGACGGTGGAGGATGGCATCGCGGCGTTCGAACGATATGTCGACGCCTGCCGATAACCCAGTGCGGAGACAAGCCTCCTCGTACGATTTCCGGACATCGTCGGCGAAGTCGGAATTGCACTCGCCATGCACGAACGCCCTCCGGCTTTGACCGGAGGGCGTCCACAGTCGGATCGCAGAGCCGATTACTTCACTTTGGCCAGCGCGCGCCAAGTGTTGGAACCACCGCCCATCACCGTATCCGGCGAGCCGATCCAGAAATTCAAATTCCAGAAATCCTCGTCATCCTGATAGACGTTCCCATGCTGAAGCGCGCTTCCAAAAAAAGCGCATGGGCGCAGCGAACCCGAGAGGAAATCCTCTCCGACAGAAATCCTCTTCAACAGGCGCAGAACCCGGCGCGCGGCTGATGCCCTTCCCGATTCGCGCGTTTGCAGCGCTCGATACCGACCCTGCAGGCGCGATGGGCAACAAAAAACCCCCGCGATGATGCATCGCGAGGGTTCGTCCGTATGCCTTCGATTTCGAGATGTCCGAATCCCGATCCGTCTCGTCCCTGATACGACCCATGTTGATACGGCCATGCTCGGGTCAGCCGGGGCGAGCCCCCTCCTTGGGGCCCGCGCAACGACCTTGGTTCTGCCCATCGTTTCCGTACGATGTCGGGTCCCTCCAGGCAATCGCGTGCATCCTGCACCGAACACACACGACACCCATCCGTGGATATCGCGCGCCCCCTGAGGGGCGAATGCACGCGGCACATCCATGTGCCTGCGAAGTGCCCGGCAGGCCGGGAGCTCCGGGATCGAAGTAGCCGCTTGCGCTTCGACTGCGATCCTTCACGTGCAGGTGAAACGTAAGCGCAAGCGATGAGGAAGGGAAGATGGGGGACACCGGGAATTCGGCCAATTCTGGTAGCCATGAGTCAAAAACACCGGATTTCCATGAAAGCTTTGCGGAACCCGCTACCGATAGTGAACAGTGCTATGTGAATATAGCTGGCAGGGATACCATTAGTAGCATTTCCGCTTGATGCCCCGGAATGTGGAAGGCATCCCAGTTTCAGCGCCTTCACGCCATCCTCTCCGCCGGACATGCGAAGCCGCCCTTCCGCATTCCGGAGGTCCACGAAGTCCAGTCCGAGAATCGCCGTGGCGATCGCATGGCAGCGGCCATCGTCGGCGCACACGGCGTCCGGCGACGGTGCGGATTCAACCGCCCGGGCGATACGAAATGCGTGGATACCCTCTGCCGAGGGCCGGATCGGTCACATGACGCTCAGGGCGTCGCGCCAGCGCGGTAATCCTGATACGACTTCTCTTCTACATATGCCGAACCCAGCGCGAGGTTGATGTCCTTCTTGATCCGCGCGCGCTCGTCGTTCTCGAAATAGACGCTGCGTGCGAGGCGGATGAATTCCTCGTCGAAAGCCTGCGCCTTTTCCTTGATGCGGATGTCGTCTTCGATCACCCAAAGCCGCTCGTTCACCGCCTTCAGCTGCGCGCGCAGGCGGGCGATGTCGTGACCCGCCGCCGGATGCGCCATCCAGCTGTTCTCCAATGCCGACAGTTCGTTACGGACATTGGCGAGCTTGGCCGGGTCGCTCATCCGCTCGGATTTGATCTGGAGGATTGCAATCTTGTCGAGCAGTTCGCCGAACGAGACGGGAGCGAGGATTTCGGACATGGCGGCGTATCTGGAATGGCGGGAAGTGAGGCGGGAAGTGTACGCGCCTTGTCCCCGGGCGCCTCGCCCCTTATGATGACGCCCCCGCAGCGGTGGACCGCAATCCATCGTCGCGAGCCCCTTCGGAGAGGTGGCAGAGCGGTTGAATGTACCTGACTCGAAATCAGGCGTGCGTTTATAGCGCACCGGGGGTTCGAATCCCCCCCTCTCCGCCAGATACGCAAAGCGCCCCCTCGCGGGGCGCTTTGCGTATCTGGCGGAGAGGGGGCTTCGATGAGGACCCCAGGTTCGACCGATCGGCAGGATTGCCGATCGGCACGGCGAAGCCGCCCGCAGGGGTGAGGCGGATCATCGCGCGGCATGTCCGCGCGCCGCCGAACGCCAGCGCGCGAGCGCTGGCCGGAAAGGCACATGGATGTGCCGAGTGAATCCCCCTGATGTTTGCGGGGCGCTTTGCGTATCTGCGGGAATGGAAGCGACACAGGCCGGGATGCCAGCGTTCGGATCGGCGATCGATTTTTCGTCCGCGTCCGGTTTCATCCTTCGATTACGTATATCCCCGAGGATATGGCTGACTCCCTCCCCCATGGCCGTTGCATGATCGAATTCGGGCACCTGACCCACGCCGGACTGCGCCGCGAGCTCAACGAGGACACCTATTACGGTGACAGCGACCTCGGGCTGTGGCTGGTCGCCGACGGCATGGGCGGCCATGAGTACGGCGAAGTCGCCAGCGCGCTCGCCCGCGAGACCATCGTCCGCGAGATCCGCCAGGGCGCATCCCTCGCCCAGGCGATCCGCACCGCCGATGAGGAAATCATCCGTGTCTCTCGCCAGCGCAGCGACGCCCTGCCGATGGGCACGACCGTGGTCGCCCTGCGCGTCCTCGGCAACCGCTTCGAAGTGGCCTGGGTCGGCGACAGCCGCGCCTATCTGTGGCGCGACGGCCAGTTGGCCCAGCTCTCGCACGACCACAGCTATGTCCAGGAACTGATCTCGCAGGGCGCGATCACCGTCGATCAGGCGCGCAGCCATCCGCATCGCAACGTCGTCACCCAGGCATTGGGCGTGACCGACCCGCAGAACCTCAATGTCGAGACCCTGTCCGGGGAGCTGCGCCCGGGCATGCAACTGCTGCTGTGCAGCGACGGTCTGACCGAGGAAGTCGACGACGGCAACCTGTCGCAGGTGCTCTCGCATATCGAATGCAGCGCACAGGAATGCGTCGATGGTCTCGTTGCAGCTGCACTCGACGGCGGCGGCTCGGACAACATCACCGTGGTGCTGGTCCGCCGCAATTGAGGTTGCGGCGGCTGTCCATGTTCAGCCTTTGCATCTCGGCAGGGACTGCTTCAACTCATCGCCCTTGACCTCGCAGGTCCAGTCGACCATTCCCGATGCCGCATTCACGGCAGGACGCAGCACGATCGCACTGCCCTCGGGGAAGCGTTCGTCCATCTTCACCGTGACCACGCCCTGCGTCCCGAGCCTGATCTCGCGCACGGCGCCGCCGCGCATCTCGGTCGGGGCCGGCAGTCCTGCCTCATCGGCATCGCGCGGCCAGCGACCATTGCTCTGGTAATACTCGGTGAGCGACACCCGGAACATCGTCGCCCGGCTGGCGGCATCCGCGATCAGCGCACGGCGGTCCATCACCTTGGCCTGGGCATCCATCGCTTCGCGGGCGCCGTCGACGCTGCGCTGCACCGAAGCTTCGACCTCGGCGGCGACCTGCTGCGCTTCGGCGCGGGCGCGCCCCAGATCAACCTGCGGATTCGCGGGTCCTGCCTGCGCTTTGGCAGCGGCCTCGGCCGCCGCAGCCTCGCGCGGCTGGACAATGAAACGGTCGTAGCCCAACAGCGCCAGGAAACCGCCGACGAGCACGGCGATCAGGGTGATGACGAATTGTTTCATGCAGTACCCCTGTCAAATCGAGTGTCAAATCGGCGGCCCACTTTAGCCCGGACATGAGCGGGAGTGGACATCGCGTCATCGCTCACACCCGCGAATACGCCCACGACACCATCCTGCCATCGCGATACGGCATCACCCCATGGAAGCCTCGGGAGTCGTCGTCGAACACCAGCGGCAGGAAGCGGCGGTCGCCATCCCACAGCGGCAAATCCAGAATGCGCTCCACCGGCACCCACTCCAGCACGCCTTCGGCATTGGTCGCGTGCGGCGTACCGCTGTAAGCCGTGATCAGGAACACGAACCCGAGCCAGTCCTCGCCCTGTTTGCCGAAACCCGGCCAGCTGATCGTGCCGCGCAAGACGAGTTCATCGCAGTGGATGCCGGCCTCCTCGTGGATCTCGCGACGCATGCCCGCGACCACGTCCTCGTCGGCTTCGAGCTTGCCGCCGAGGCCGTTGTACTTGCCGAGATGCTGGTCGTCGGGCCGCGCATTGCGGTGGATCAACAGCACCTGCCTGCGATCCGGCGACAGCACGTAGCCGAGTGTGGCGACAATCGGTGTGTAGGGCATGCGAAGCTTCCTGTACGAACGAACGGATTATAGGGGGCGCCTTGGCCTGGGGCGTCCCCACTTCTTCCCCATGGACATCGAACGGATCGATTGATCGGCAGTCACCTGATCTGCAGACACCGCTCTTTTTACCCGTCGTTCCCGCGAACGCGGGAACCCAGTGTCTTTATGCTGCGCAGAAGCTTGAAGTCGCTGGATCCCCACATTCGTGGGGATAACGACGTTTCTTGAACTGCACGAAGTGTGGGGATGCATCAGGCCCTGGCGCATCGGCTTTTCGCGATGATCTCGAAACCGGTGCGCGACACGCACACCCTGTGAAACGACATCGCGCAGCCGATCACGCCGCGCGCGCGGTCAACATCCTTCGAAGCATCGATTTCAGCGCCAGCGCTTTGACCGGCTTCGGCAACAGACCGAGGCCATGCTCCAGCGCGACGCGACGCACATCGCCACTGTCGTCGGCGCTGAGGATCAAGGTCGGACGCGTGCCGAAACGCTGTGCGAGCCGGGCCTGCACCGCAACGCCGGTATCGCCATCGTCGAGGTGATAGTCGAACAGCCAGAGCGCATGATCCGCGCCCGCAGCGAGCAGCGCTTCGGCATCCGCGCCATCGGCGACGGCGTCTACGCTGCAATGCCAGCTTTCGAGAATCGTGCGCAGTGCCGCCAGCGCGTGTCGATCGTTGTCGACGATCAACACGCGCAACCCTTCGAGACCCGCCGCGGCAGGCGTCGCTTCCTGCTGTGGCGCGGCGATCGAAGCCAGCATCAGCGAAAACACCGTTCCACGCGCACGGCGACTGCGCAGCCGCAGCGGCGCATCGAGCAGACGCGCGATGCGATCGGCGATGGCCAGGCCCAGACCGAGCCCCTGCCCTGCGGCGCCGTCTCCACGCCGGAATTCCTCGAAGATCACCCGTTGCTGCGATTCGGGAATGCCGGGGCCGGTGTCGTGTACTTCGATCCGCAGTCGGCCGCCGTCATGGCGAACGCCCAGCAGCACGCCGCCGCGTTCGGTGTAACGCACGGCATTGGCGAGAAAGTTCTGCAACACCCGCCGCAACAACTGCGGATCGGTGTGCACCCAGGCGCGGGTGGCGCGATAGCGGAAGCGCAGGCCGCGCTCCGCGGCGAGCGCGCGGAATTCCGACGCCAGCGGTTCCAGCACGTCGGCCAGCGGAAATACGCGCGGCTGCGGCACCAGACCACCGGCTTCCAGCCGCGACATGTCCAGCAGCCCCGACAGCAGGTCGCCGGTGGAATCCAGCGCACCGCGGATCTGCTGTGCGGTCGCGCGCTGCGCTTCGGCGGGCAGTTGTTCCACCAGCGCGTCGGTGAACAACTGCGCCGCATGCAGCGGCTGCAGCAGATCGTGGCCGATCGCGGCGAGGAAGCGGCTTTTGGCATCGTTGGCGCGCTCGGCGTCGGCACGCGCCTGATCGAGTCGCGCGGTGCGGTCGGCCACGCGCTGCTCCAGCGTTTCGTTGCTGCGGATCAGTTCGGCCTCGGCATGGCGGAACGCGGTGACATCGGTGAACGTCGCGACGAAACCGCCGTCGGGCATCGGATTGCCGCGGATTTCGATCACGCCGTCTTCGACCGCACCGCCATCGGGAAACACGCGCTCGCTGATGTACGGTGTGCCGGCATGCATGTGGCGCACGCGTTTCTCGACTTCCTCTTCGATCGAACTCGCGTTCCAGCCATTGCGCAGGTTGTAGCGCACCAGATCGGCGACCGGCACGCCCACGCGCAGCAGCGATTCCGGATAACCGAACAGTTCTGCGTAGCGGTGGTTCCATGCCACCAGGCGCAGATCGCGATCGACGACACTGATGCCCTGGCTCATGTTCTCCAACGCGGCTTCGAGCAGGCGCTGGTTGAAGCGCAGATCCTGCGAGGCTTCGCCGACGATCGCGGCGACCGTATCGAAATCGCGGCCCGCCTCGCGACGCGCGGCGTCCAGCAGCAGGCGTGCGGACGCCGACCCCAACACCGCCGCGAGCTCGCGCTCCAGCCGCGTCTCCTGCAGCACCGGCACCGCACCGGCGGCGGGTGCGCCCAGCAGCGCGGCATCGACGGTCTCGCGCGGAAGAAATCGGCGTCCGGCATCGCGCAAGGTATCGAGTGCGAGTCCGCGCGCGCCCGCACGGCGCGGGCCCGCCTGCCACCACGCGGTCGCGCGCGTCGATGCGAACAATGTGACGATCACGCCGGCGAACAGGCTCATCGTCACCGCACGTCCGAGCCGGCTCCAGCCGGTGAGCCCGAAGAACGCGTCCGGCGCGAGTATCGACCAGCCACCCGGCCCCTCGCGCAACCACTGCGTCTCAAGGCCGCGCGCTTCGACCAGCGCCGGCACCAGCAGCAGCCATACCCAGAGCGCGACCGCTGCGGCGATACCGAGCAGCACCGCGCGCGGCGGCGTCTGCGGTCGCCACAGCGCGAAGCCCAGCGCAGGCGCCAGCGCGGCCAACGCCGAGAACGACAGCGCACCGACATCGGCCAGCGCATCGTTGCCGGCGATCAGACGGCTGTAACCCCAGGCCAGCAGCACGATGACCAGAATGCCGATCCGGCGCTGCACCAGCACCGCGCCGCGCAGGTCGGGTTGCTCCGATGGCGTGGCCCGATCGCCGCGTCGCGGTGCCCACACCCCGCGCAGCCACAGCGGCGTGAGCCAATGATTGCCGATCATCAGACTCAGCGTGACCGTACTGACGATCACCATGCCGGTGCCCGCGCTCAAGCCGCCGAGAAACGCGAGCAGCGCCAGCCCCTCGCGGCCCTGCGACAGCGGCAGCGCCAGCACGTACAGGTCGGACGGCACGTTCTGCGCACCGAGCAGGGCATCGCCCGCGCGCGCCAGCGGCAGGATGGGAATCGCGATCAGCAGCAGATACAGCGGAAACAGCCAGCGCGCGCGCAGCACGTGGCGCTCGTCGCGACATTCGACCGCACCGACGTGGAACTGGTGCGGCAGGGTGAACATCGCCAGCATGCCCAGCAACACCAGCGGCGCGAAGCCGGAAAGATCGCCTGCCTGCGGGCGCAGCAATTCGGTCGCGGACGGTGCCGCCGGCAATCCGAACGCGAATACCCCGATCGCCAGCATCGCGCCCAGCTTGAGCAGGGCCTCGAACGCCATCGCCAGGATCAGTCCGCGATTGTGCTCGGCGGCGCTCGCGCTGCGGGTGCCGAACAGCATCGCGAACGCGGCCATCACCAGCGCCACGTAGAGCGCGCTGTCCTGCCACGCCGGCACCTGCGCCGCATCGTCGTGGACCAGCAGCGCGAAGCTCATCGCCACGGCTTTCAGCTGCAGCGCGATGTACGGCACGATGCCCAGCACCGCGACGAAGGTGACGGCAGCGGCGAGCCAACCATCCTGCCCGAGCCGGCTGGCGACGAAATCCGCGATCGAGGTGCTGTTGCTTTCGCGCACCAGCCGCACCAGCCGCATCAACAGGCCGATCCCGAAGACGTAAAGGAGGATGGTGCCGACGAAGGTCGGCGGCAGCGGCCAGCCGTAGCGCGCGGCCTGGGTGACGGTGCCGAAGAACGTCCACGAGGTGCAATACACCGCGAGCGAGAGCGCGTAGATGTCCGGCCAGCGCCGGGCCAGGGCCTGCGGTCGGCGTTCACCGTAGACCGCGACCGCGAACATGATCCCGAGCCAACCGAGGCTGGCGAGGATCACGACACCGATGCTCAGCATGACGCTGCGCTCGTGGGTCTACGCTGGATGGCGGTCTTCGGCATATCCCCGATGCGGACTGGTCTCTCTCGAATCGGGAGGATATCGCAGATGGACATACACCACGGGAGTGCGGACGCCTTGGCTTTCTGTAGGAGCGGCTTCAGCCGCGAAGCCCATAGGCTTGCATAGACAATGATGCCCGCTATCTAGCACAAGGCATCTCATCCGGATGACGAATTGCGCTGCAGCGGAAACAATGCGGGCTTCGCGGCTGAAGCCGCTCCTACAAAAAACGGCGGACTTACGTCCGCCGCTGTTTCAGATCTCTGCCCGACTTGTGCTGCGATCAGAAATCGTAGCGCGCCGACAGCGTGTACTGGCGCGGCGGGCCGTAGAACCCGGTGAACACGCCGAGCGCCGACACCAGGTTGTAGCCGGTGGTGAGGTATTCCTCGTCGGCGAGGTTGCTGCCCTGCAGGGAGAAACTCCAGGCATCGTTGAGCTTCCAGATCACGCCGGCGTTGATCAGGCCGTAGCCGTCCTGGGTGATCGGGGTCGCGGTGGCGCCGGTGACCGGATCGCGGACCACTTCGGTGGTCGCGACCACATCGGTCTGATAGCTGTAGCCCACTCGCGCAGACAGATTGCCCATCGCCCCGACCGGCGTGCGGTATTCGAGATTCAGCGCGCCCGAGAATTCCGGTGCGTTGGTGAATTCCTGCTGGCCGGAGATATCGACGTTCTTGAAGATGTAGCGGTCGTACTTGGCATCGAGCCATGCCAGGTTGCCCGAGATCGCCCAGTGCGAGGACGGCAGCCACTGGTATTCGGCTTCGAAACCGTTGACGGTGCCTTCACCGGCATTGGTGAAGTCGCCGAAGAACGCGTCGTCGGTCCCGTCGCCGTTGCTGTCGTAGGCGGTGAACACCGACAGCTGGATGTCCTTGTAGGTGTTGTGGAACGCCGACAGGTTCACGAACAGGCGCTGATCGAGGAACGACATCTTGCTGCCGATCTCGAAGCTGTCCACGGACTCGTCCTGGAAGGGCTCGGCCGAGCGCGGCACCGCAACCGCCTGCGCGCGGATGTTGTAACCACCCGATTTGAAGCCGCGACTGGCGAGGCCATAGATCATGATGTTGTCGTTGAACTGGTAGTCCAGCGAGATCTTCGGCGAGGTGTTCTTGAAGTTGATGGTCTTGTCGAAGTTCGCAGCGATCGGCGCGACCGGACGCAGCACGGTGTAGGTGGCGTCGGTGTAGAAGCGGTTCAGCACCACGGCATGCTTGTCTTCGTCGGTGTAGCGGATGCCGACATCGAGCTTGAGCTGGTCGGTCAGATCGAAGGTCCAGTCGCCGTAGACGGCCACGCTGTTGGTGAACACGTCACCCTGGGTATCGCCGAACAGCAGGTTGAAGAAGTTGTTGAGCACCTGGCCGCCGGCACGTCCGTCGAACTTGTAGACGCCGAACACGCCGCGAGAGCGACCGCCGCCATCGTAGTTCGCCTGGATCTCGTGCGAGGTCTGCTCGTCGGTATAGAACGCCTTCACGTCGGCGATCTTGTTCGGCAGGGTGTCGAAATCGATGTTGGTCTCGGTGTCGGATTCGCGCTTGGCGACCACGTATTTGAAGGCCCAACTGTCGCTCGGGCGCCAGTTGACGGTCGCGGAAGCGCCCCTCAACTCGGTGTTGTTGGTGTTGAGCATGCCATTGCGCACGTCGTAGCGATCGTCCAGCGGCAGCGCGGTCGGCGCGAAACGGTTCGGCGCCAGCATCCGCGCGGCGCGCACGCCGGACTTGTCGTCGACCCAGTCGAAGGCGAACTGGACATCGAAATCATCCTCCGAATAGGCGCCCAGATTGAAGCGCAACGCGTTGATTTCCTTGTCGCTCACCTGCTGGTGGGTGTTGACGTTCTCGCCGAAGCCGTCGCGGTTGAGGTTGGCGACCGCGATCCGCGCGCGCAGGCCGCTGTTCTCGCCGAACAACGGACCGCCGATGGCAGCCTTCGTATCGAGCTGGTTGTAGTTGCCGACGGTGATCGAGGCGAAGCCGTCGACCTGCTCCGGCAGCGGCTTGGAGACGTATTTGATCGCGCCGCCGATGGTGTTCTTGCCGTAGAGCGAGCCCTGCGGTCCGCGCAGCACTTCGACCCGGTTCACGTCGAACACATCGAGCAGCGCGCCCTGCGGACGGGCGATGTAGACATCGTCCAGATAGATGCCGACGCCCGGATCGACGCCCCACAGCGGATCGGACTGGCCGACGCCGCGCAGGTAGGCGGTGACCGTGCTGCTGGAGCCGCGCGCGGCGTAGATCGTGAGGTTGGGCACCTGCGCGTCGAGGTCGCTGAGGTCTTCGACGTTGAGTTTGTCGAGCGAATCGGCGGTGAACGCGGTGACCGCGACGGGCACGTCCTGCAGGGTTTCCTCGCGTTTGCGCGCGGTGACAGTGATCGTATCCAGGGTGTTCCGATCGGATTCGGCGCCAGCAGCGGCGTCCTGGGCATACCCCATCGGCGCGAACATGCCGAGCGCCAGCGCCGTCCCGACGGCGAGACTCAGGCTGCTGTACGGCAACGCTCCACGCTTGCGCGCGGCATTGGCCGGGAAGGCGGTTGGATTCGCACGACTCATCGATCTTTCCTCAAACGGTCAGGCTGCCGACGCTCGGCGGCCACATGGTGGCAAGACTAGGCAGTGACGCCGGCCCGGGCACTTGTACCTTCGGACAATGGGCCGCGCAGCGCCGGCTGCCGACACTGGCGGCCCCAACTGCGGCTGCGCAGGGCCGCTCCGTGGCCGACGGCCAGCACGCGCGTCTCCACGGCGCCCGATCGCGGTCTTCCCGAGAAACTCTTCATGGCGACGGTGACATGTCCTTTCTGATCGTGCTGGCGGCGCTGTGCTTCCTGATGTTCGTGGCTTATCGCGGCTACAGCGTGATCCTGTTCGCGCCGATCGCGGCGCTGGGGGCGGTGCTGCTGACCGACAGTTCGCTGGTCGCGCCGATGTTCACCGGCCTGTTCATGGACAAGATGGTCGGGTTCCTGAAGCTGTACTTCCCGGTGTTCCTGCTCGGTGCGATCTTCGGCAAGCTGATCGAATTGTCGGGGTTCTCGAAATCCATCGTCCGCGCGGTGATCGGGCTGTTCGGCGCGGAGCGCGCAATGCTGTCGATCGTCGCGGTCTGCGCGCTGCTGACCTACGGCGGCGTGTCGCTGTTCGTGGTGGTGTTCGCGGTCTATCCCTTCGCCGCGGAACTGTTCCGCCAGAGCGACATCCCGAAACGGCTGATCCCGGGCACCATCGCGCTGGGCGCCTTCACCTTCACCATGGACGCGCTGCCGGGCACGCCGCAGATCCAGAACATCATTCCGACCTCGTTCTTCGGCACCACCACCTGGGCGGCGCCGTGGCTGGGCACGATCGGCGCGGTGTTCATCCTGATCGTCGGCATGAGCTATCTGGAATGGCGCCGCCGCGCCGCCAAGCGCAACGGCGAAGGCTACGGCGACCCGGCGACGCTCAGCAACGAACCCGCGCCCTTCGCCGACAGCAAGCTCGCGCATCCGCTGCTGGCGCTGTCGCCGCTGCTGCTGGTGGGCATCGTCAACAAACTGCTGACCCTGTGGATTCCGAAGGTCTACGGCACCAGCCACGAGTTCGTGCCGGCGGTGATCGGAAACGCCGCACCGGTGGTGCAGGAAGTGTCGAAAGTGGCCGCGATCTGGGCCGTGCAGGGCGCGCTGCTGGTCGGCATCGCCAGCGTCATCGTGCTGGCGTGGAAGCCGGTGACCGCGAGTTTCGCCGAGGGCGCGAAGAACGCCATCGGCGGCGCGATGCTGGCGTCGATGAATACCGCCTCGGAGTATGGTTTCGGCGCCGTCATCGCGGCCCTGCCCGGCTTTCTGGTGGTCGCGAACGCGCTGCACGCGATTCCGAATCCGCTGGTCAACGAAGCGATCACCGTCACCGCCTTGGCCGGCATCACCGGCTCCGCATCCGGCGGCATGAGCATCGCACTGGCGGCCATGGCCGAAACCTTCATCGCCAACGCCCAGGCGGCGCAGATTCCGATGGATGTCCTGCATCGCATCGCGTCCATGGCATCCGGCGGCATGGACACCCTGCCCCACAACGGCGCGGTGATCACCCTGCTCGCGGTGACCGGTCTGACCCACCGCCAGGCCTACAAGGATATTTTCGCGATCACCCTGATCAAGACCTCTGCGGTATTCGTCGTCATCGCGGCGTTCTATCTGACCGGACTGGTGTGATCGGGTGGTGCCAACCTCGTAGGGCGGGCCCTGGCCCGCCATTGCCAACTCTCAGTTGAAAGCAGCAATGATCGAGAGCGGTTTCGATCATCGCGCGCCGCGATCGGAAACATCGCAACGGCGGGCCAGGGCCCGCCCTACGCTTGAAGCCGCATAATCCCCTCAGCGCAATTGCGCTTTACTCGATCTTTCTGCCGAGTCCTCATATGTCCGACACCTTCCTCGCTTCGCGCACCGCCCTCGTCACCGGCAGCACTTCCGGCATCGGCCTGGCCATCGCCTGCGGTCTGGCCGCAGCGGGCGCGAAGATCGCGATCAACGGGCTTGGCACGCCGGAGCAGATCGAAGCCGCACGGCAAGCGGTGCGCGACGCGGGCGCGGGCGATGTGCGCCACTTCGGCGCCGACCTGCGCGACCCCGACCAGATCGAAGCGATGATGGCCGCGATCGATGCGTGGTCGCCGCTCGACGTATTGGTGAACAACGCCGGCATCCAGCACGCGGTGCCGCTGGCCGAGATGCCGACCCAGAAGTGGAACGACATTCTCGCGATCAACCTCAGCTCCGCGTTCCACAGCATGCGTCTGGCGATGCCGGGCATGGCGACGCGTGGCTATGGCCGCGTGGTGAACATCGCGTCCGTACACGGCCTGGTCGCCTCGGCGAACAAGGCGCCCTACGTGGCCAGCAAATTCGGAATCGTCGGTCTGAGCAAGGTCGCGGCACTGGAATACGCCGCCGCCGGGACCCGCGACAGCGGCGGCATCACCGTCAACTGCATCTGCCCGGGCTGGGTGGAAACCGCATTGATCGAACCGCAGATCGAAGCGCGCCGCGATGGCGGCAGCCGCGACGACGGTGTCCGCGCACTGCTCTCGGAAAAGCAGCCGAGCCTGCGCATGTCGCTGCCCGGGGACATCGCTTCGATGGTGCTGTGGCTGTGCCGGCGCGAGGCGCACAACGTGACTGGCGCCTCCTTCCCGATCGATGGCGGCTGGACCGCGCAGTAGCGGGCGGCATCGCGGCGCGCCGAGTTGGGCGTCGAATCGTACCGGCCGGTCAACGCATCCCACGGTCGGACGTTCATGGAACTTGAGCCCGGTCACATTCCCGGTGCCATGACATCGCGCATGCTGGCAGAGGGGAATCCGGAGTCATAAAGCCAACGCACGCGGCCGACAGGCGCGGGCGCAACGGAGTTTGCCAGATGCCCAGACCCATCGCTCCCACCACGCGCCAACGCAAGCTGCTGTCAGAGATCGCCCGCCGCAATGGCATCAAAGGGCCCTTGCGCTTCCAGCCGCTGCCGGAGCGTTTCGGCACATCCGACCTCGAACCGCTGGCCGATTCCGCCCTGCCGGGAGCGTCGAACGATCAGCCACGCATACCCAGGATGGCCGGCCCGGGCACGGCGGATATCTCGCAGCCGGAATTGCTGACGATGCAGCGCGCACCGTTCCCGGTCCGCGTGCTGAACAACCTGACCGCAGGCGCCACCGCCACGTCCATCGCCGAGTTCAACGCGCTGGGCGCGAACGATACCGCGCGGCTCACCGCGTTCGTCGATCAGCAGCTCAATCCTTCCGCGATCGACGACAGCGCGCTGGAGGCCCGGCTTTCCACCGCCAACGGCTACACCACGCTCAACAAGTCGCTGGCCCAGCTCTGGGCCGACCATACCCTCGTCAACACCGACAGTTCGGCGCCGGCACGCGAAACCCAGCGCGCCGCGCTGGTGCGCGCGGCGTATTCGAAACGCCAGTTGCAGGAGACGATGGTCGATTTCTGGCAGAACCATTTCAATGTCGCCATCAACAGCGGCACCGCCTCGACGGTCTACGTCCACTACAACCGCGACGTGATCCGCGCCAACGCGTTCGGCAATTTCCGCACCATGCTCGAAGCGGTGGGCCAGAGCACCGCGATGATGTATTACCTCAACAACCGCAGCAATTCGCGCTCCGGCCCCAACGAGAACTACGCGCGCGAGCTGCTGGAACTGCATGCGATGGGCGCGGAAAATTACCTCGGCTTCGTCAGCCCGGCGCAGGTGCCGCCCGCGCCGGAGGACCCGAGCTATCCGATCGGCTACACCGATCTCGACGTCTACGACACCGCCGCAGCGTTCACCGGCTGGACGGTGAAGAACGGGGGCAACGGTTTTCCGACCGAAAACGACGGCACGTTCGTTTACCGCCTGGCCATGCACGACGCCGGTCCCAAGCAGGTGTTGGGCATGTACATCTTCCCCGAGCAGGCGGCGATGAAGGACGGGCGCGACATCTACGACCGTCTGGCCACCCATCCGCGCGTCGCCAAGTTCATCTGCAAGAAACTGATCCGGCGCTTCGTGTCCGACAAGCCGGACCAGGCCCTGATCGACAGCGCCGCGACGGTGTTCCGCGCCAACTGGCAGCATCCGAACCAGCTGCGGCTCACGCTGCGCCACATCCTGCTGTCCAACGCGTTCATCAACGCATGGGGACAGAAGAACCGGCGCCCGTTCGAGTTGATCGCTGCAGCAGTCCGCGCCTGCGGCAGCGACTGGACGATCAAGGGCATCAGCGAAACCCGCAGCAACGATTTCATGAACCGCCTCGCCGCCACCGGCCACGCGCCCTACGACTGGGCGGCGCCGAACGGCTACCCGGATGTCGGCGTGACCTGGGCGGGTTCCAACAACATGGTCACCACGTGGAAGATGCTGAGCTGGCTGACCGAAACGCTCGACACCGATACCGCCTTGACGCCGTTGCTGCCGATCGTGGCGCAGAGCCGCGCCAATGTCGCCAGTTGGACCGCGAACAACCTGGTCGATTACTGGTGCCAGCGGATTCTCGGCTATCTGCCGGTCGCTTCGCGCCGGCAGGTGCTGGTGGCATTCCTGGCCCAGAACGGCGACCCCGCGACCTACGTCATCACCGACACCGACACTTCGGCGACCACCGATCTCAAGCGCCATTACAACCTGCAGCGCCTGCGCAGCATGGTCGCGATGATCCTGATGTCCCCCGAATTCATGAGCCGCTGAGGACTGTCCGATGAACGATCTCCATTTCGATCGACGCGAATTCCTCAAAGGCTGCGGTGCCGCCGCAGCGGTCGGCGCAGTCGGCGGCCCGAGCCTGCTGTTCTCGCAGGATGCGCATGCGGCGGTCAATCCGTTCGATACCGTGGTCATGGTGTTCCTGCGCGGCGGCTTCGATGGCCTGAATCTGGTCCCGCCGGTCAGCGGCAACGATCGGGGCTTCTACGAGGAAGCGCGCCCGTCACTGCGCATCCCCGCGACCGGCACCGATGCCGCCCTGCCGTTGACGCTCGCCTCCGGAGCCGCCACCGGTTTCGGTCTGCACCCTTCGGCGGTCGGGCTGCACGGCATCTGGGATGCGGGCAAGCTCGCCATCGTCCAGTCCTGCGGCATGCAGACCGTGGTGACGCGCAGCCACTTCGATGCGCAGGCCTATCTCGATCTGGGGACACCCGGCAATCTCAACGTCAGCACCGGTTGGATGACCCGGGCCTGGCAGACACAGAGTGCCGGCATCAGCAGTCCGATGCCGCTGTTGGCCGTCGCCAGCCGCCAGCCGAACAACATGCGCGGCTCCACCCAGTCCCTGTCGATGCCGAGCCCGGGCGATTTCGCGCTGACCTCGGGCGCTCCGCAGTGGCAGGCCTACCGTTCGGGCATGCCGGTCGGGACCAAGGGCGTCACCGAAACCATGGCCAGTCTCTGGGCCGGCCAGACCGGCGTCGAAGTCGCCGGCCAGCGCGCCGATGCTTCGATGCGGCTCATCGCGCAGCAGGGCTATACCTCGACCCTGCCCACCGCACCGGTCGCCTGGCCGACGACGACCTTCGCACGCCAGCTGTGGACGGTGGCGCAATCGATCCGCTTCAATCTTGGCCTGCGCTATGCCGCGATCGACCTTGGCGGCTGGGACACGCACGAGAACCAGGGCACGACAGGCAACAGCAACTACTCGAACAGGATCACCGAGCTGTCGCAGGCGTTGACCGCGTTCTACAACGAACTGAACCAGACCGGCGAAATCGCGAGGGTCACGGTGATCGTGCAATCCGAGTTCGGGCGTCGCGTGCGTCAGAACGGCAGCAATGGCACCGATCACGGCTATGGCAGTCCGATGCTGGTGATGGGCGGGCCGGTCAATGGCCGTCAGCTCTTCGGACAGTGGCTGGGGCTCGATCCGGTGGTGCTGTCGCCGTATTTCGGCGACGTCCCGGTCACCACCGATTTCCGTCGCGTCTTCAGCGAACTGATGATCCGGCGCATGGCCAACAACAAGCTCGGCGACATCTTCCCGGGCTACACGGGCTATACGCCGATGGGCGTCTTCCAGGGCACCGATCTGGCCCCGCAATACATCGCCGGATCCGGACAGAGCCAGATCATCGCGAATCTGCCCGCCAATCCGCAGCCGGTGTACGGAGAATCGCTGCGCGAAACGTCGCGGGCGCTGCGCGCCCGCGAACGCGACGACCGCAGCTGGATCCGGCGTCTACTGGCCGCGTTGGGCCTGTCGTAATCGATCTGCGTGCCGCACAACCCAGGCCGTTCCGACGGCCTGTTTTGACGCCGCAGCGGACATGGCGCCTCCACGTCTCCGACATCGGGAACGACGGGATGACGGGATCGCGGCCTCCGTCACAGATCGGCTGCTGAGGCTTCCCGATCTGCCATGGAAATCCGGCCTATAGTGCTGTGGTTGCCTGTTCACGAGGCATGACTTGGAGTCCACCGATGGCAAGACCGCTCTCGAATTCACGCCGCAAAGCGATGCAAACCGTGATCGCCCGTCGATACGGGCTTGCAGGTCCTCTCCGCTTCAAGTCTCCGCCGAACCGCCTGCCCGAAGCCGCGACTCCCGACGCGGTCGCCGTGTCCCAGCGCACCCCGCGCATGTCCGGCCCATCGGCGGCGAATATTTCGCAGGCCGAACTGCTGACCCTGCAGCGCGCGCCGTTCGCGGTGCGCGCCCTGAATCATCTGACCTACGGCGTCACGCCGACGCTGGTGTCGCAATTCAACGCATTGGGCGCCAACGACACCGCGCGACTGACCGCCTTCGTGGACCAGCAGCTCAATCCAGCGGCGATCGACGACAGTGCGCTCGACACCCGTCTCGCCAGCGCCGGCTACACCACGCTCGGCAAGAGTCTGACCCAACTGTGGGCCGACCATGTCGCACCGGATCCGGTCTACGACATCCGCATGCGCCCCGCCTGGGAAGTGCAGAGATCGGCGCTGGTGCGCGCGGTGCATTCGAAGCGCCAATTGCAGGAAGTGATGGTCGGCTTCTGGCACAACCACTTCAACGTCACTGTCACCGATTTCTCCTGTGGTCCGGTGTATGTGCACTACAACCGCGATGTGATCCGCGCGAACTCGCTCGGCAACTTCCGCACGATGCTCGAAGCGGTCGCGCAGAGCACATCGATGATGTACTTCCTCGACAACGCTTCCAACACGCGCTCGGGCCCCAACGAAAACTTCGCGCGCGAGCTGCTGGAACTGCACACGCTGGGCGCCGAGAACTATCTCGGATTCGTCGATCCGTTCCAGGTCCCGCCCTGCCCCGAAGACCCCACGTATCCGATCGGCTATACCGATGTGGATGTGTACGAAACCGCTTCCGCATTCACCGGCTGGTCGGTCAAGGACGGCCACTGGCAATATCCGACCGAGGACGACGGCACCTTCGTCTATCGTCAGGCGTGGCACGACTCCGGCCCGAAATTCGTGCTCGGCAAGTTCCTCAATCCCGAACAACCGTCGATGAAGGACGGTCGCGACATCCTCGACCGCCTCGCCAGCCATCCGCGCGTCGCCAAATTCATCTGCAAGAAGCTGATCCGCCGTTTCATCTCCGACAAACCCGATCAGGCGCTGATCGACAGCGCCGCAGCGATCTTCCGCGCGAATTGGCAAAGCCCGAACCAGATCGCGCTGACCCTGCGCCATATCCTGTTGTCGAACGCCTTCATCCACAGCTGGGGCCAGAAGAACCGCCGTCCGTTCGAGCTCGCCGCCGCCACGCTGCGCGCGCTGGGATCCGACTGGACGACGCGCGTCGGCGACCCGAAAAGCGATGAACTGTTCTGGCGCATGAGTTTCACCGGCAATATGCCCTACGAATGGCCGGCGCCGAACGGCTACCCGGACACCGGCGTCGCCTGGTCGGGGTCCAACAGCTACGCGATGAGCTGGAAGCTGTTGAACTGGATCAGCGAAACCAGCGAGAACAGCGTGTTCATGGCGCCGATCCTCGACCTGACGCGCAGCAACGTGAGCAATTGGACCGCGAACAATCTCGTCGATTTCTGGTGCCAGCGCATTCTCGGCGCGCTGCCGGTCGCGTCGCGCCGGCAGACGCTGGTCGCGTTCATGGCCCAGAACGGCACCGCGACCGAGGTCATCGCCGATACCGATACCTGGGCAGCCGGCAATCCGAAGGCGCATTACAACCAGCAACGCCTGCGCAGCATGGTCGCGCTGATCCTGATGTCCCCCGAATTCATGAGCCGCTGAGGGGAGAGCCTGTTGTTGGTCTCCCCATATTCCGCGTTGTGCCGCAGAGCGGTTCTGGTGACCGCGCGTCGCGCAGCGCCAGACAGGCGGTCTGGTCAAGCGACGCGCGGGCGTCAGGGCCGCTCTGCGGCACAACCCGCAGGGCTGTCCCGGCAGGGGCGCGGCGCCGCGTCCTCGCTCGGTCGTGGATCGACATCCATTCACTCACTCCTCCTTGCTCCGCGCCCCTGCCGGGTCAGCGCGGAACATGGGGAGACCAACAACAGGCTCTGAACCATGTCCGAGCTCCACATCGATCGTCGCGAATTCATCAAGGGCGCCTGCGCCACCGCCGCCGTCGGCGCCGCCGGCCCCGGCCTGCTGTTCTCCAGCGAAGCGGAGGCTGCGGTCAACACCTACGACACCGTGGTCCTGGTCTTCCTGCGCGGCGGCATGGACGGGCTGAATCTGGTGCCGCCCGTCTCCGGCAACGACCGCACCTTTTACGAGGAAGCGCGCCCCTCGTTGAACATCGCCGCCAGCGGCACCTACGGCGCACTGCCGCTGACGTTGGCGAGCGGCGCCGCCACGGGCTTCGGCCTGCATCCGGCCGCCACGGGACTGAAAGGCCTGTGGGACGCCGGCAAGCTGGCGATCGTGCACAGCTGCGGCATGCCGACAGTGGTCACCCGCAGCCACTTCGACGCGCAGCTGTACCTCGATCTCGGCACCCCCGGACAGCAGGGCGGCGGCAGCGGCTGGCTCACCCGCGCCTGGAGTACCCAACCGGGCGTCACTGGCAACCCGGTGATGCCGGTCGTTGCCGTCAACAGCCGTCAGCCGGCCAACCTGCTGGGCTCGACCGAAGCCTTGTCGATGCCGAGCCCCACCGATTTTTCGCTCGATACCGGTGCCTGGCAGTGGCAGAAGTTCCGCAGCGGCATGCCTGCCGGCACCAAGGGTCTCAACGAGACGCTGGCGTCGCTGTGGACCGGTCAGACCGGTGTCGAAGTCGGCGGCCTGCGCGCCGATTCCGCGCTGCGCGTGATCGGCCAGCAGGCGTATACCTCGACGCTTCCGGCCGGATGGCCCACCACCAACTTCGCCCGCCAACTGTGGACGGTCGCGCAGTCCATCCGCTTCAACCTCGGCCTGCGGATCGCCACGCTCGACCTCGGCGGCTGGGACACCCACGACGGCCAAGGCACCGCCGGCAGCGGCTACCACTACTACCAGAACAAGATCGTCGAACTTTCCGAAGCGCTGACCGCGTTCTACAACGACCTCAACACCGGGGGCGAAGCCGCGCGCGTCACCGTGATCGTGCAGTCGGAATTCGGCCGTCGCGTGCGCCAGAACGGCAGCAGCGGCACCGACCACGGCTACGGCAATCCGATGCTGGTCCTCGGCGGACCGGTGAACGGACGGAAGTTCTACGGCCAGTGGCTGGGTCTCGATCCGCAGGTCCTGTCGCCGTATTTCGGCGACGTGCCGGTGACCACCGACTTCCGCCGCGTGTTCTCGGAACTGCTGATCCGGCGCATGGGCAACAACAAACTCGGCACGGTCTTCCCCGGCTACACCGGCTACACGCCGATGGGCGTTTTCCAGGGCACCGATCTCACGCCGCAGTACTTGGCCACGGACGAAGCCCGGATCATGGCCAATCTGCCGGCCAATCCGCAGCCCGCGTACGGCGAATCGATGCGCGAAAGCTCGCGTGCGATCCGCGCGCGCCAGCGCGATGAGCAAAACTGGATCCAGCGGTTGCTCGCTGCGCTCGGCCTGTCCTGACCGTCGGAACGAGGGCGGCGATCTAACGCCGCCCCGACCAGCCGACGGCAAGGGTCGCGCTGCGGCCGGCGCCGGGTTCGAAGTATCGGCCATTGGCCTCGTTGACGATCACCGACCCCGCATCGTCGCGATCGAACAGATTGTCGATGCGCAGGAACGCATACCAGCCCCGGTCGCGTCGCGCGCGCCACTGCCCGCGCCATGCGAAACGGGCATGGCCCTGCGTGGCGTCGGTGTTGCGATCGTCGGTCGCGATCTCGCCGAGCCAACGCGATTCCAATGCGCTCGACCAGCGACCATCGCCGGAACGCCATGTCCATTCGGCGAACGCATCGGCGCGCGGGATTCCGGGAATGCGATTGCCGGCGTCGACGATCCGGGTTTCGATCAACGGCCCGCTGGCGACCGCGAACGTGAAGCCGTCGACGAAGCGCGCATCGATCCAGCTCGCCGCCAGCGCATAGCCCCAGTGCGCGCCGATCCCGCCGGACACACCGAACTCGATGCCCTCGCGACGCGTCGCGCCTGCATTGGCGAAACTGGCGCGGCCACCGCGATTGAGCGCCGGCACGATGTCGTCCTTGCCATCGACGCGATACAACGCCAGCGAGGCATCGCCCCAGCCGCCGCGCCAGCGCGCACCGATTTCGAACGAATCCAGCTCCGCCGCACGCAGCTCGCGATTGAATCCCGACGCACCATCCGGCCGGTACGCCCGCTCGTTCAACGTCGGCGTCTCGAAACCGCGACCGTAGCCCGCATGGATTTCGCCCTGCGGGAACGCGCGTATCGCGCCGAACGACCATGCGAACCGCGCATCGCGCGTGGCGCCGCTGTCGTCGCCATTGGCGAGATGGCGGTCGTCGCTCCCGAAGCGCAGCGCGGCGCGGCGCGCGCCCAGAGACACGGTCCAATCGTCTGCGAAGCGAACATCGCCGGCAGCGTACAGATCGATGGCATCGACACGATTGCGTTCGTCGCGACGCAGACGACCGCGCACGCCCAGCCGGTCGCCGACGAAATTCTCGTAACCACGACGGGTTTCGTCGAGGCGTACGGCTTCGATGCCCAACGCGATCGAGCCGCGCGCATTCGCCCAACGCCGGCCGACATCGACGCCGGTCGAACCGCGCCCCAGATCGACGACACCACCGGCACTGCCCGCTGCGCGCTGCGCCGCGACCGGCACCGCAAGGAATTGTTCGATCGCACGCTCGACGCGATACGCCGACAACCAGCGCCCGCCGCCCGAGCCCGCGTCGCGCTGCCAACGCAGACCGAGCTGATCCTCCTGCACCGTTTTGCGGGTATCGAACGACAGCGCCGCAGGATCGGTGCTTCCGGGATCGCGCGCGAAGGCCTCTCGCGTCAGCCCCAGCGGATCTTCGGCGAGCGGCTGGCGCAGACCGTTGTAGACCACGCGCAGACGCTCGCCTTCGCTGCGCGACCACTCGCCGATGGCGTTGACCTGTGTGCGTCGCGCCGCGCTGTGCGGGCGCGCGCCAACGGTCGCGAACGCGCTGCCGCTCGCGCGCCAGCGCCATGCGTTGTCGTCATCGCCGCCGTGGACACGGACGCTCGCTCGCCGGCTGTCATGCTCGCCCGCCCACACTTCCGCAGACATGCCACGCGCATCGCCCAAGTCGCTGATGCCCAGGATCACGCCGCCCGCCGCATTGCCGAACTGCAGCGCCAAGGGTCCGCGCAGCACTTCGATGCGATCGAGCGACGACAGCGGAAATGCCGCAGCCTGCCCCTGCCCGTCCGCAGCGCTGGAGGGAATGCCATCGACGATCAGCCGGACACCGCGAATACCGAACGTCGAACGCGCGCCGAAACCGCGCGACTGGATCTGCAGATCCTGCGCGTGGTTCTGCCGGTCCAGCGCAGTGAATCCGGGCACCCGCTGCAGCGATTCGGAAAGATTCACCTGCCGCTGGCCATCGCGCAGCGTATCGGTATCGACGATCGAAACGCTGCCCGGCAATCGGCGCAGGCTGCGTGCAGCGCCGGTCACCGTCACGGTGTCGAGCGTTTCGGCGTCGTCGACAGGATCCGATACCGATGCCTGCGCGCAGGCGTCGAAGGCCGGCAACCACAGCATGATCGTGAGAAGACAGCATCGCATGCGTCGATTCTTGCACACGCAGCATGCGTGCTGCGCGTGACGCGCGTTGCGATCCGATCAGACCGGAGACTTCAGCACCGTGTCGAACAACCGGTGCCACTGTCCCGCGATCACCGACCATCGGTACTCGGGCCGGGTCGCATTGCGATAAGCCGCCTGCGACAGGTCGCGCAGCAGCGCGCGATCTTCGTACAGCCGCTGCAGCGCCGCGGCCACGCCTTCGGGCGAAACATAATGGCCTTCGGTGAGCATGCCTTCGGTGGTGAGGCTCATCACCGGATCGACCATAAACGCGGCGTCCTGCCACAGCTCCTCGCAGGCGGAGTGGCGCGGCACGACCTGCGCGGCGCCGGTGGCCGCGTGTTCGAAGCTGACCAGACCCCAGCCCTCTCCGATCGATGTATTGATGCCGACGGCAGCCGCGTTGTAGATCGTGTTGAGCTGTTCGATCGGCACCGACGGCAGATTGTCGCCGTTTGTGGTGAGGATGATCCGCTCGTCGATCCCGTAGCGGCGCGCGAGATGCACGACGTTCCAACCCGCATCCTCGACACCCATGTGCAGATGGAGTTTGACGTTCGCCGGCTTGCCCGAGGCGAACTGCGCGAACCCCTTGATGGTGAGGTCGATGCGCTTGCGCGGTTGATTGCGGTTGGCGTTGAGGACAATGAAGGCATCCTCCATCTCCGGATCGTCGCCGAAGATCGACCGGATCGCATGCCGGCGACCCGCCGACGCGAATTCGCCCACGTCATCGGACGACAGCGGATGGAACAATGCGGTATCGACACCGTGGGCGATGACTTCGATCTGCGGAAACACGAAGTCCGGACGACTGCGGCGCAGAGCGGCCAACGCCGCTTCTATCTCGCGCCTGGCGAACTCGGTATAGACCACGAATCTGTCGACGCCCTCGATGCGTTCGACGGCGGAGGGTTCGATCGGACCGGCATCGACCGGGCAGTACATCACGACCTTCGGCATCCGCGGCAATGTCCGCAGCTGCGCCATGTAGTCGGCGAGAATCCACAGATCGTTCAGCAGGAAAATCAATGCCGGACGCACGCTTTCGACCAGCGGCAGCAAACGGCCGACGCCGAACGCGTCGCCGCCGAGTTTCGCGGGGTAGATCCGCCAGGCGCAATCGTGCGGATCGCCGTGGTAGTTGATCGCGATCTGATGGATGTCGTAATCGGACTGCAGCGTTTCGCACAGGCTGTGCATCACGCGCGCGAAGCCGGTGGCGGCCACGGCATCGCCGACGAACAGGACCGGGGGACGGGATGCCGCCGATGGAATTGCGTTCATGCTGATCCTTGCGCTGGTTCCTGCGGTTTTCCTGGAGAACGCAGCCCGGACAGCGGGCTGCGTTCCACGCACGATCGCTGCGCCTGCGAATGCTCCGCAGACCGCAGCCACCGCGCGTCAGGACGTGATGAGCGCGATCGTGACCGTGCCGTTGCCGTCCGCGGGCTGCGCCGAGAAATAGCCCTGGTCGTACTGGCCGATCGATTTCACGTACACGATCGGGCTCTTGCCCGCCGGCAGCGGAAACTCGAGCGCATTGCCCTTGTCGACCACGCCCGATGCGATGACCTTGGAGCCGGAGAGCGTGGTTCCGCTCGGGGTCACGAGGTAATACAGCCGGTCGTTGGTCTTGTTGATGATCTTCATGATCTTTCCTTTCCTGTTGGTTGAATGGACGTTCCTTTATCGCAAGATCCGATTGCATGGTTTTCTGCGGCGACACCCCCTTGTCGTGGTCATGATCGTGGTCGGTTCATGCTCCTGCCGTCTTTGGATCCGGTCCGTTCGAATGCGGCACCGCGTCGAGATCGCTTGCCACCGCATCGACAATCGCGGACAGCCGGCGGTATTCGTCGGTTTCGCGCCGGGCGAGCTGATGGTCGCGATCGTTGCCGAACGCGCTGTCGATGAAGCGGACGCGGCGCAGCGGCACTTCCGGATACAGTTCGGCGAGCGCCGCATGCAGCGCGTCTTCATCGGCGATCACGGCGTCGTAGTCCAGCGTCACGCCGGGCACCGCATCGATCGCGCGCCAGGCACGCAGCAAACCTTCGATGACGGCCACGTCGAGCGCGCGGCCGGGCGATGCCACCGTCGCCGGGTAATGCCATCCGCGCGCCAGCATCGACATCGCCACTTCGGCCGGGTCGCGACGCAGCTTTAGAGTGGGAAAACGACCGTCCGCCAACCACGCCGCGCAGACGAAAGGATGCACGACATCCTTGTAACCATGTCCTTGCAGGGAGACGGTGCGGTCGAGAAAACGGCCGAGATCGTCGAAGAAGGTCGGCGCGTGCCCGCGCTGCGTGTACTTGGTGCCCGGTTCGCCGGCATCGTCGCCGGGCGATCGTGCGAAACGATCCGAATTCAGCAGTTCGCCGTCGGTCGTCCATGCCGGCTGGCTGAGATCAAGCGACATGCACGCGGCGTGATAGACCACCGTGGACAGCGAACGGGGCAACGACAGTACGAACAACGATGTGGGTACCGCCTGCCGGGCTTCGCCCGATCCTGTGCCGTCCATAGCTGCAACACGCCCCTGTTGATCCACGCGGACCGCTCCTGCGGCCCACACGCCGCATACCATCGCGACGGATACGAAACCCTAGCACACTGTTTTGGCGTCCTGCACGCGACAGGCGCAACGACCCGCGCCAACGAAAAAGGGTGGGCGCCATCGGGCGTACCCGACAACTCCCACCCTTCGCGGCCCGATGAACTCCGGGCCTGTCCCGTCGCTATGCGACAGTCAGCAGCTTAACCTTCGCCTTCCTCGACTGCCTTCATCGACAGACGGATACGGCCCTGCTTGTCGACTTCGAGCACCTTGACCTTGACGATGTCGCCTTCCTTGAGCACGTCGCTGACTTTCTCGACGCGGTCGTTGGATATCTGCGACACGTGGACCAGACCGTCCTTGCCGGGGGAGATGGTGACGAACGCACCGAAGTCCATCAGCTTGGCGACCTTGCCCTCGTAGATACGACCCGGCTCGACGTCGGAGGTGATCTGCTCGATGCGCGACTTGGCGGCCTGGCCGGCCGCGGCGCTGACCGACGCGATGGTGATCGTGCCGTCGTCCTGGATGTCGATCTGGGTGCCGGTTTCCTTGGTGATCGCCTGGATCACCGAGCCGCCCTTGCCGATCACTTCGCGGATCTTGTCGGGGTGGATCTTGATGGTGATCAGACGCGGCGCGTACTCGGACAGTTCGGCGCGCGGGGCGGTCATGGCATGGGCCATCTCGCCGAGGATATGCAGACGACCCTGCTTGGCCTGGGCCAGCGCGGTCTTCATGATCTCTTCGGTGATGCCCTGGATCTTGATGTCCATCTGCAGGGCGGAGACGCCCTTCTCGGTGCCGGCGACCTTGAAATCCATGTCGCCGAGATGGTCTTCGTCGCCGAGGATGTCGGACAGCACCACGAAGTCGCTGCCTTCCTTCACCAGACCCATCGCGATGCCCGCGACCGGCGCCTTGATCGGCACGCCGGCATCCATCAGCGCCAGCGAGCTGCCGCAGACCGAAGCCATCGAGGAGGAGCCGTTGGACTCGGTGATTTCCGAGACCACGCGGATCGTGTACGGGAAGGCTTCCATCGTCGGCATCACCGCGAGCACGCCGCGCTTGGCGAGACGGCCGTGGCCGATTTCGCGACGCTTCGGACCCATCATGCGACCGGCTTCACCGACCGAATAGGGCGGGAAGTTGTAATGGAACAGGAAGTGTTCCTTGTACTCGCCGCCGACCGCGTCGATGACCTGACCGTCGCGCGCGGTGCCGAGGGTGACCGCCACGATCGCCTGCGTTTCGCCGCGGGTGAACAGCGAGGAGCCGTGGACGCGCGGCAGCACCGTGACCTTCGAGGTGATCGGGCGCACGGTGTCGAGCGCACGGCCGTCGATGCGGATCTTGGTGCTCAGCACCGAATTGCGCAGGGTCTGGTATTCGAGTTCGGCGAATTCCTTGGAGGCGTCGGCGGTATTCCAGCCGTTCGCTTCCATCTGCCCGGCGAGGCCGGCCATCACGTCTTTCTTCAGCGCCGAGATCGCGTCTTTGCGCTCGAGCTTGTCGCGCACCTGGAAGGCGCCGCCGAGGCGGTCGCCGACCGCCGCTTTGATCGCAGCGATCATGGCGTCGTTCTTGGCCGGAGCCTGCCAGTTCCACTTCGGCTTGCCGGCTTCGGCGACGAGTTCGTTGATCGTGTCGATCGCGATCTGCATCTGCTGGTGACCGAACATCACCGCGCCGAGCATCACGTCTTCCGACAGTTCCTTCGCTTCGGATTCGACCATCAGCACCGCGCTCCTGGTGCCGGCGACGACGAGTTCGAGTTCGCTGTCGACCAGTTCGGTCGTGCTCGGGTTGAGGATGTACTGGCCGTTCTTGTAGCCGACCTTGGCGGCACCGATCGGGCCGTCGAACGGCGCGCCGGTCAGGGCCATCGCAGCGGATGCGCCGAGCAGGGCCAGGATGTCGCCGTCGACTTCCGGGTTCAGCGACATGACGGTCGCGATGATCTGGACTTCATTCTTGAAGTCTTCCGGGAACAGCGGGCGGATCGGACGGTCGATCAGGCGCGAGGTGAGCGTTTCCTTTTCGGTCTGACGGCCTTCGCGCTTGAAGAAGCCGCCCGGGATACGGCCGCCGGCATAGAATTTTTCCTGGTAGTCGACGGTGAGCGGGAAGAAATCCTGCCCTTCGCGCGCGGTCTTCGCGGCGACGGCCGTCACCAGCACAACGGTGCCTTCGGCCGACACCATCACTGCGCCGCCGGCCTGGCGGGCGATTTCACCGGTCTCGAGCACCACGGTGTGCTTGCCGTACTGGAAACGCTTGGTCACTTTTGCCACGTTGGAATGTCCTCGAAAATCTTTGTCGATGAACCGGTCGGAGCCCCTGCCCCGGTCCGGGTGGCCGCGCGATGCGGCCGGGCAATACGAAAATTCGGATTGCGCTGCAGCGAATTGCCTTGAAAGCGGATTGCCTTGAATCTGCCAAACCGGGCCTCGCGGGCCCAAAAACAAGACCGCGGCACATTGCTGCGCCGCGGTCGGGTGATGCTTAGCGACGCAGACCGAGTTTTTCGATCAGGGCCTTGTAACGCTCGGCATCCTTGCGATGCAGGTAGTCGAGCAGGCTGCGACGGTTGTTGACCATCTTCAACAGACCACGACGGCTGTGGTGGTCCTGCTTGTGCATCTTGAAGTGTTCGGTAAGCTGGGTGATGCGCGCGGTGAGCAGCGCAACCTGGACTTCCGGCGAACCGGTGTCGTTCTCGCTGCGCTTGTGCGCTTCGATGACAGTGTTTGAATCGATGGACATGAAAGGCCTCTTGGACGCGTGATCGGCAGGAACGGCACCGGTCTCGACCGGCACGGCGCACCGCAGAATCCGCCTGAATGAAATGGATTGATGGAACGAACAGTGGAACCGCAGAAAGGACGCTGTCCGGGGATCGGATCAAATCCGGCCCGGACAGCAGCGGAATTGTAGCCCCGCCCCCCGGTTCGAACAAGGGTCGGAGGCGGGATGCGCATGGATCCGCGCCGCAAAAAATCGTTCAGGGTGAAGGCGAATCGTCGCCCGCTGCGGCGTCTCGAGGCGGCGCGATCGAAGCCTGCAGCGTTTCCGCCAGCCCTTCCAGATCGCCGGTGAGCGCAAGCCGCCAACCTTGCGGCGTGCGATGCAGGGTGATGGCTTCGACCTTGGTCATGGTCATCGTTTCGACCTTGGCGACATTCCGGGTGACGACATGCACCATGTCGGTGCCCTCGGCCACGCTCCCGATCACGTCCTGGCCTTCCAGCTTCGCGCTGGCCAGCGACATCGTATTGGCCATGATCCGGGCGAAGACCTCGCGATCGGACAGCGCCTTGATCTCCTCGACCGAGGTCGCGGGCGCGAACAGCACCCACAGCATGAGCGCACCGGCGGACGCGCTGTCCTGATCCTTGCCGGCCTGCTTACTGCCAGCGGGATCCTTGCCGGCCGCGCCGACCGCATCGAGCACCGGCAGCAGCAATTCGCGGAAACGCTTCAGCGCGGCGGGATCGAAGGTCTCGGCAGCGGCGACCCAGTCGGCGGCCTGCATGCGCCTGTAGGCCTCGCGCGCGACCTGCTCGGGCAGCATGTCGACCGTCAGTTCGGCGGCAGCGACCGGCCCTGCGCACTGCAGCGCGAGCGACAGCGACAGAAAGCGGAGGAAGCGGAAACTGGGCATGCAATGGCTCCGTGAGTTCAGTGTTTTCCGGAAGGCGGGCAGTGGAACAACCGCTGCGGCGCAAGGCTGCCTTCCTCGTCGATCCGGGCAAGCCCGCGCGCGCGGCCGGCAGGATCGAACACCGCGCATTCGCCGGGGATTTCATGGCTCACCTGCAGCCGCTGGCCGTGCTCGAACCGGCGCACGCCGTCATCGGTGAGATCGACCCGGCGATAGCCGACCAGCCCCACTTCGATCGGCAACAGGCAGGCATCGAGACAGTGCGCGTCGCGCTCGGCCAGTGCCTGCAGCGATTCGAGCGTCCACATCCGCGGATCGCGGAACGGGTCCACCCACAGCCGCCGCAGTTCGGCGACATGCGCGCCGCAGCCCAATGCTTCGCCGAGATCGCGCACGAGGCTGCGCACGTAGGTGCCCGAGCCGCACTCCACATGCAAGCGCAGACGCGGCTCGTCGCCATCGAGCAGATCGGCTTCGGACAGCAGCTCGAAGGCGTGGACGTCGACCGGACGCGGATCGATCTCGATGGCCTCGCCGCGACGCGCCTTCACGTACAGCGGTTCCCCGCCGCGCTTGAGCGCCGAATAGATCGGCGGCCGTTGCATGATGCGTCCGGTGAGATCGCGCAGCGCGGCATCGATGGTGTCGATGTCGTAACGCTGGACGGGACGTTCGCGCAGCAGGACGCCCTCGGCGTCGTCGGTATCGGTGACCATCCCGAGCCTGGCCACGGTGTCGTAGGCCTTGCGCGAACCGAGCAGATTGCCGGCGATCTTGGTGGCTTCTCCGAAACAGATCGGCAGCAGGCCGGTGGCCAGCGGATCGAGGCTGCCGGTATGGCCGGCCTTGTCGGCGCGGAACAGATGACGCACGCGCTGCAGCGCCTGGTTCGAGCTCAACCCCTGCGGCTTGTCGAGCAGCAGGATGCCGTCGAGTTTGCGGAATTGTTTGCGGGGAGCCTCGGCCATCGGGGGATGATATGTCCTAATCGGCCGGTGTATAGGGTGCGCCCTGGCGCACCATTGCATCGGAAAACAGCCGGTGCGCCCTGACGCGCCATCGCATGGGAAAAAGCCGATGCGCCAAGGCGCACCCTATGACTCGGTGTTGAGATCGCGCAGGAGATTGTCGATGCGCTCGCCGCGATCCACCGAATCGTCGTAGTGGAAATGCAGTTCGGGGGTATGGCGCATCTTCACCGCGCGCGACAGCTCGTGGCGGATTTCCGGCACCAGTTCCTTGAGCCCCTTCATGGCTTCCTTCGCGCGCTCGGGCTGCAGCGCGGTCACGAATACCTTGGCGTGGGCCATGTCGCGGGTCACCTCGACATCGGACACGCTGACCGACGGCAGGCCGTGCACACGCACCATGGCGTGCACGATCGTGCCCAGCTCGCGGCGGAGCTGGGCGGAGACGCGATCGGTGCGATGGAAGGATTTCTTCACGGTCGATCTTCTTCGGGTCAACGCACGCTCAGAGCGTGCGCTGGACCTCGATGCGCTCGAAGCATTCGATCTGGTCGCCCGGCTTCACGTCGTTGTAGGCCTTCACGCCGATACCGCATTCGGTACCGTTGCGGACTTCGTCGACGTTCTCCTTGAAGCGGCGCAGGGATTCCAGTTCGCCCTCGAAGACGACCGTGTTGTCGCGCAGCACGCGGATCGGCTTGTTGCGCCTGACCACGCCCTCGATGACCATCGAGCCGGCGATGGCGCCGAACTTCGAGCTGCGGAACACATCGCGAACCTGTGCGGTACCGATGATCTCTTCGCGGATCTCGACACCGAGCAGACCCGATGCGACCTGCTTCACCTGGTCGATCACGTCGTAGATGATCGAGAAGTAGCGCAGATCGAGGCCATTGGCGTCGATGACCTTGCGCGCGGATGCGTCGGCACGGACGTTGAAGCCGATGATGGTGGCTTTCGCCGCCAGCGCGGAATTGGCGTCGGATTCGGTGATGCCGCCCACGCCCGACACGATCATGTTGATGCGGATCTGATCGTTCGACAGGCCAACGAGCGCCTGACGCAGCGCTTCGGCCGAACCCTGCACGTCCGCCTTGACCACGAGGTTGAGACTGAGCTGGGAGCCACCCTGCCCCATCTGGGCCATGATGTCTTCCATGCGGTTGCCCGCCTGCGCGACCAGGCGCGTTTCGCGGCGCTTGGTATCGCGCTGCTGGGCGACTTCCTTCGCCAGGCGCTCGTCGGCCACGACCACGAAGTCGTCGCCGGCATCCGGCACGCCGGACAGGCCGAGCACCTGCACCGGAATCGACGGGCCTGCGGACTGCACCTGCGTGCCGGTTTCGTCGAACAGCGCACGGACGCGTCCGTACTGCACGCCGCAGACCAGATAGTCGCCTTTCTGCAGACTGCCACCCTGGACCAGCACCGTCGCGACCGGGCCACGCCCCTTGTCGAGCGCGGACTCGATGACCACACCGGTGGCGTGGCCTTCGGATACGGCCTTGAGCTCCAGCACTTCGGCCTGCAACAGGATCGCGTCGAGCAGTTCGTCGACGCCTTGGCCGGTCTTGGCCGACACTTCGATGAACTGGGTTTCGCCGCCGAATTCTTCCGCCACCACGCCGTGCGCGAGCAGGTCGTTCTTGACGCGCAGCGGATCGGCGCCGGATTTGTCGATCTTGTTGACCGCCACCACCAGCTGCACGCCGGCCGCTTTGGCATGCTGCACGGCTTCCACCGTCTGCGGCATCACGCCGTCGTCGGCGGCGACCACCAGGATCACGATATCCGTGAGCTTGGCGCCACGGGCGCGCATCGCGGTGAACGCGGCGTGGCCCGGGGTGTCGAGGAAGCTGACCACGCCCTTCGGCGTTTCGACGTGATACGCGCCGATATGCTGGGTGATGCCACCGGCTTCGCCAGCCGCGACCTTGGTGCGGCGGATGTAATCGAGCAGCGAGGTCTTGCCGTGATCGACGTGGCCCATGATCGTGACCACCGGCGGACGCGGAGTCCGCTCGCCCTGCTGGTCTTCGATATGCGCCATCAGTTCGGTTTCGGCGTCGTCGCCACCGGCGCGTATCGCCTTGTGGCCGAGCTCCTCGGTGATCAGCACCGCTGTATCGTGATCGATGGACTGCGTGATGGTGGCCATGACGCCCATCTTGAACAGGGCCTTGACCACATCGCCGCCCTTGAGCGCCAGCTTCTGCGCCAGATCGGAGACGGTGATCGCGTCGCCGATGGCGATCTCGCGAACGACCTTCTCGGTCGGACGGGTGAAGCCGTGCTGGCCGCCGCCGCTGCGGCTCTGCTCGAGCTGACGCTTGGCCTTGGGCTTGGTACGCGCGGTCGTGCGGCGGTCGCGCTCGGTCGCGGACAGATGCAACTGGCCGGCGAACCGTGCCGTGCTGTCGTCGTCCTCGACGTCGGCGACCATCGCGTGCGAACCGCGGTTCGGCTTGTTTTTCTGGCCAGCGCGATCGTCGACGCGGGCCGGTTCGGTACGCGCAGGCTTGGCGTGGCCGTGGGCTCCGGTCTTCGGGCGGGGGGCCGCCGTCGTGGCCGCGGTGGATTCTTCCCCGGCCGCTGCGACCTTGGGCGCCGCCGCAGCGGCAGCGCGGGCAGCCACTTCATCGGCGAGCCGCTTGCGCTCGGCGACGGCTTCGGCACGCTTGCGATCGTCTTCGGCCAAGCGCTGCTGTTCTTCGAGATTGCGCGCGCGCGATTCCTCGAGCTTGCGCATGATGTCGGCACGCTCGTCGTCGCTACCGGGCGCGGGGCGTCCGTCCTGCGGCTTGACCAGCGTGACTTTCTTGCGCACCACGACATCGACCGTCTGGCGGTTCTTGCCGCCGCCCACGGTGATTTCCTGCTTGCGGTTGCGGTTGAGCGTGATCTTCTTCGGCCCGGCCGATTCTTCGGCAGCGGCTTCGCCCTTGCCGTGAGAACGCTTCAGGAAACCGAGCAACTTCAGCTTCTCGGCGCTGGTCACGGTCTGATCGGGGCCGCTGAAGCTCATGCCGGCCTCGGCCAACTGCTTCAGCAACTTCTCGACCGGCGTGTTCACCAGTTCGGCCAGTGTGCGGATGGTGGTTTGCTGCGACATTCGGTGTCCGTATCCTGAGGCGCGGCCGGCGATGGATCGACGGTGTCGCGCGTGGGCTGCTTATTGTGAAGCTGCTGGTTGTACAACTGGGCTCGCGTGAGGCTGGACTGGAGGCAGACCGGCCTCGGGTGGGCTCATGCTCGGTAAACGTTGGATTCTAATCGTGTTGCGTGGCTCAGGTTTCACGTTCGAGACGGGCGATTTCCTCGGCGCGGGCAGCCAGGATCAGCGCCGCGGCGCGGGCCTCGTCCAGACCTTCGATGCCGAACTCCGCCACTTCGTCCGCGCCCAGCTCGCCCAGGTCGTCGACGGTGCGGACACCATGCGCGGCCAGGGCATACGCGGTATCGCTGTCCATGCCGTCCAGACCCAGCAGTTCCTCGGCCGGCTGGTGCTCGTCCAGCTCTTCCTCGACCGCCAAAGCCTCGTTCAGCAGAGCGTCGCGGGCGCGCGAGCGGAGTTCTTCGACGATGTCTTCGTCGAAACCCTCCACCGCCAGCAGCTCGCCGACCGGCACGTAAGCGATTTCCTCGACCGTGCTGAAGCCTTCGGCCACCAGGATGCTGGCGATTTCCTCGTCGACTTCGAGTTTCGCCATGAACAGCTGACGGGCAGCGGTCTGCTCGGCTTCGCTCTTGGCCTGAACCTGGTCGGCGGTCATCACGTTCAGCTGCCAACCGGTCAAACGACTGGCGAGGCGCACATTCTGGCCGCCCTTGCCGATCGCCTGGGCCAGGCGCTCTTCGGCGACCGCCAGATCCATCGAGTGCTTCTCTTCGTCGACGATGATCGACTGCACTTCCGCCGGGGCCATCGCATTGATCACGAACTGCGCCGGGTTGTCCGACCACAGGACGATATCGACACGTTCGCCATTGAGTTCGTTCGACACCGCCTGCACGCGCGAGCCGCGCATGCCGATGCAGGCGCCGATCGGGTCGGTACGGGTGTCGTAGGCGATGACCGCGATCTTGGCGCGGTCGCCCGGGTCGCGGGCGCAGGCCTTGATTTCGACCAGGCCCTGGCCGACTTCCGGCACTTCGAGCTTGAACAGTTCCATCATGAATTCGGGCGCGGCGCGGCTGATGAACAACTGCGGGCCGCGCGGTTCGCTGCGCACGTCGAACAGATAGCCGCGAACGCGATCGCCGGCACGCACGACGTCGCGCGGGATCGCCTTGTCTTTGGGAATGAAGGCTTCGGCATTGCCGCCGAGATCGACGTACACGTTGCCGCGTTCGACACGCTTGACGATACCGGTCACCAGCTCGCCGACGCGATCTTTCCATCCATCGACGACCTGATTGCGCTCGGCTTCGCGCACGCGCTGCACGATCACCTGCTTCGCGGCCTGCGCGGCGATGCGGCCGAATTCGGGGTTCTCGATCTGCTCTTCGATGTAGTCGCCGACTTCCACGCCTTCGACTTCGTCGACGGCATCCATCAGACGGGTCTGGCGGTCGGGCGACTCCATCACCACGTCATCGGCGACCACTTCCCAGCGACGGAAGGTCTCGTAGCTGCCGTCCTTCGGATTGATCGACACGCGGGTCAGGACGTCTTGTTCGTGATACCGCTTCTTGGCCGCCGTCGCCAGCGCCGCCTCGAGGGCCTCGATGATGACCGACTCCGGCACGCCCTTTTCATTGGCGACCGCGTCGACGACAAGCAGGAGTTCCTTACTCATTCTGTTACGCCTCTAAAACTTGAATGTCGTGTCTTGGTTGGAAGCGCGGACCGTGATGCCATGTCTGCGCTGGAAGCACTCCGCGAACGAAGCGCCGGAATCCCGTTCAACTGCCCGAAGGCCGCGAGGCCTTCGGTTTGCCCTTCGGCTTGCCTGCCGATCTTCCGGCCGGCTTCTTCTTCCTGTCCGGTCCCGCCGGGGGTTCCTGCTTCGCCGGGCCGAAGCCCAGCGCAGCCCAATCGGGGATCAGACGCGCCTTCTCGATATTCTCGAAAGCGATCGAAACGCGCTGCGGTTCGGGTTTGGCGTCGAGTTCGACGTCGATCCGCTCGCCCTCGACCGCAACGATCCTCCCCTGCAGCTTGCGGCGCCCGTCCTGGGGGAGTTTCAGGCCGATCTTGGCCTGCTCACCGAGGAAACGCGCGAATTGCGCGGGAGTGAACAAGGGGCGATCCACGCCCGGCGACGAAACTTCCAGCGTGTAGTGACTGCTGATCGGATCCTCGACATCGAGCTGTGCGGACACTTCCCGGCTGACCGACTCGCAATCCTCGATACCGACCATGCGCGGTGTCTCCGCATCGCCGATCGCATCCTGCGGAATATCGATGTAAAGCCGCAACAACGCGCCGCCCTGCGAAGGCAGATACTCGACACCGAGCAGTTCCAGGCCCAGGGCCTGCACCGTCGGTGACAGCAGATTCGAGATGTCGGTGGCCTTGTCCGCCATAAAATTTCCGGAATGAAAAAGGGGCCTTGCGGGCCCCTTGTCCAATACCGCTGGATTTCGGCGTCGAAGCGCAGCTCATGCTTCGACCAAGCCCGACTTCCCTAGCTCTTCGACCACCACGAAACATGGCGATTTCCGAACTCGAAAGCTGGTAGCGGGGGCAGGATTTGAACCTGCGACCTTCGGGTTATGAGCCCGACGAGCTGCCAGACTGCTCCACCCCGCATCAGGAGCGGAATTATGGTGACAGAGTCATGAAAATGCAAGCCATTGTTATGCGGTCCAAGCGGATGCAAGTGACTGCCGTGGACCCGGACGCGGCCGATTCAGCTCAAGCGAAGGCCTTCTGGCACCACGCAATGATCGGGTTCCAGGCGATGCCCAGGACCAGCAGCGACAGCGCATTGACCGCGAACACCACCCGCAGCGACAAGTCTTCGCGTTGGATCATCGGCTCGCCCTCGGGTTCGTCGAAATACATCGCACGGATCACCCGCAGGTAATAGAACGCACCGATCACCGCGAACACGATACCGACGATCACCAGCCAGATCTGGCCGCCTTCCCACGCCGCGCGCAGCACCGCCAGCTTCGCCCAGAAGCCGAGGAACGGCGGCACGCCGGCCAGCGACGCCATCACGCACAGCACCAGGCCTGCCATCCACGGGCTGCGGGCATTCAGGCCCTTGAAGTCCTCGATACGGTCGGCTTCGAAACCCTGCCGGGACAGCACCACGATCGTGCCGAAGGCCGCCGCCGCCATCACCGCATAGCTGATGGCGTAGAACATGCCGGCCGCATAGCCGACCGCGCCGCCGCCGGCCAGGCCCATCAGCAGGAAGCCGACGTGGGACACGGTCGAATACGCGAGCATCCGCTTGAGATTGGTCTGCGCCAGCGCGATCAGATTGCCGACCACCAGCGACAGCGCCGCGATCCCGGACAGCAGCGTCCGCCACTGTTCGTCGAGCGGGCCGACACCGGCTTCGAGCAGACGGTAGGCCATCGCGAACGCCGCCAGCTTGGGCGCGGCGCCGATGAACAGGGTGATCGGCGTGGGCGCGCCCTGATAGACGTCCGGCAGCCACATGTGGAACGGCGCGGCGCCGAATTTGAACGCGATGCCCGCGACCAGGAACACCATGCCGGTCAACAGGATCGGCGTGGAGGTGGTCGCGGCATGGATCGCAGCGAGGTCGAGGCTGCCGGTGGCGCCGTAGATCAGCGACATGCCGTACAGCAGCATGCCCAAGGCCAGCGAGCCCAGCACGAAATACTTCATCGCCGCTTCCGACGCCAGCGGACTGTCGCGGTCGATCGCGACCAGCGCGTACGAACACAGCGCGAGCATTTCGAGGCCGAGATAGACCATCACCAGGTTGCCGGCCGAGATCAGCAGCATCATGCCGGCGACGGAGAACAGCATCAGCACCGCGATCTCGCCCTTGTACAGTCCGCGCTCGCGCAGGAACGACCATGTGTAGACCATCGCCAGCGCGCTGACCACGCAGACCACCCACTTCAGGACATCGGCCATGGTGTCGCGGATGAACATGCCGTTGAGCACCGTGCCCTGCCCGCCCACATGGAGCGCGAGCATGCCCGCGACCGCAATCAGGGTGGCGATGGCCAGCATGTGGACGATGCCGCGCTGACGCTCGCTGACGAACAGATCGAGCAGCAGCAAGGCGAACGCAGCGCCCACGAGCACCAGCTCGGGCAGCAACGGCATCAGATCGGCGGGAGTGACGCTGTTTGCAATCATGATGGTCTCAGAGCTTGCTGATCGCCAGCTGGCTGGCGAGTTGGGCGATGGCGGGTTCCATCAGATCGGTCAACGGCTTCGGATACAGACCGATGAGCAGCACGCCTGCGGCGAAGACCGAGAGCACGATCCATTCGCGTGGATTGATGTCTTCGAGCTCGGCGACATGCGCATTGCCGATGTCGCCGAACACCACGCGCTTGACCAGCCACAGCGTATAGGCGGCGCCGATGACGAGGGTCATCGCAGCGGTGAAAGCCAGCAGCGGATGCGCCTGGAAGCTGGCCAGGATGACCATGAATTCGCCGACGAAGCCCGAGGTGCCCGGCAGACCGGCATTGGCCATGCTGAAGAACACCATGAACGCGGCGAACCACGGCATCACGTTGGCGACGCCGCCGTAATCCTTGATCATGCGGCTGTGCATGCGGTCGTAGAGCACGCCGACGCAGGAGAACATGGCGCCGGAGATGAAACCGTGCGACACCATCTGCACCATCGCGCCCTGCATGCCGAGCCGTGCGGCTTCGGGGTTGCCGGCATCGCGCACCAGCATCATCGCGATGAAGATGCCGAGCGTGACGAAACCCATGTGCGAGATCGACGAATAGGCGATCAGCTTCTTCATGTCTTCCTGGACCAGCGCGACCAGTCCGATGTAGACCACGGCGATCAGGCTCAGCGCGATCACCAGCCAGGCGAATTCGTGGCTGGCGTCGGGAACGATCGGCAGATTGAAGCGCAGGAAACCGTAACCGCCGATCTTCAGCATGATCGCCGCCAGGATCACTGAGCCGCCGGTCGGCGCTTCGACATGGGCGTCGGGCAGCCAGGTATGGACCGGGAACATCGGCACCTTGACCGCGAACGCGATCAGGAACGCGAAGAACAGCCACATCTGCTCGCTGGCGCCGAGCGGCAGCGCGTACAGATCGGGCAACTGCCAGCTGCCCGCCTTCAGGTACAGGTAGATCAACCCGACCAGCATGAACACCGAGCCGAGGAAGGTGTACAGGAAGAACTTCACCGATGCGTACACGCGTCGTGGACCGCCCCAGACGCCGATGATGATGAACATCGGAATCAGCATGCCCTCGAAGAACACATAGAAGAGCATCGCATCGACGGCGGCGAAGACGCCGATCATCAGGCCTTCGAGGAAGAGGAATGCAGCGACGTACTGGTTCACGCGCTTGTCGATCGAACCCCACGCACCGATCAGGACCAGCGCGGTGACCAGCGTGGTCAGCACGATCAGCGCGACCGAGAGGCCGTCGGCGCCGAGGTGGTACTGGATACCGTAGGCCGGAATCCACTCGCGCTGCTCGATGAACTGCAGCGCGGAAGTGACATGATCGAACCCGGTCAGCAGCGGTATGCTCAGGGCGAACGTCGCCAAAGCGACCGTCAGCGCCAGCCAACGCGCGGTCTGCGCCCGCTGATTGCCGAGCGCGAGCGCGACTGCGCCGCCAACGATGGGCAGCCATATCAACGTGCTCAGTAAATGCGTGCTGAGAAGAGGCCAATTTTGCATCGCGATTCGGTATCCGTCAGTTCGTTTCGATCGACATCGAAGTTCAGCGCCAGAACTTGATCAACACGGCCAGCAAAGCGATCAGGCCGAGAATCATCGCGAAGGCGTAATGGTAGAGATAGCCGGACTGGGTCTTGCGCAGCAGGCCGGAGACCAGATCGACGATCCGCGCACTGCCGTTGACGAAGAAGCCATCGATGACCTTCTCATCGTTCCTGCGCGAAAGCTTGCCGGCGAGCAGACCACCGCCCGCGAAGCCGCCGATCCACAGATCGTCCATCCCGTATTTGTTTTCGAGGATCCGGCGCGCGAGTGCGAACGGCGGGAACGCCGCGAACTTCGCCGGCAGCTCCGGTTTGATCAGATACATGAGGGTCGCAAGCGCGAAACCGCCAAACGCAAGCCAGAACGCCGGGGCCATGAAACCGTGCAGCGCGAACGCGACCGGCCCGTGGAATTCCTCCTTCAGCTTGCCGATCACGTCGTTGGCCCCGCTTACGTCGATCGCGCCGAGGAAGAACGGCAACTGCTGGTGATGGCCGCTCCAGTCCGTGCCGAACAGCATCGGCCCGACGGTCAGGAAACCGATCACGACCGACGGGATCGCCAGCAGGATCAGCGGAACGGTCACCACCCATGGAGATTCGTGAGGCTCATGCGCGCCGTGATGGCCGTGATCATCGTGGCCGTGCGCGTCATGACCGTTGTCGTCCTGCGCATGCCCGGCATGCGCATCGTGATGCGCGTGATCATCATGGCCATCCGCGTCGTGCGCGTGACGGAAGCGCTCTTCGCCGAAATACGTCATGTACAGCAGGCGGAAGCTGTAGAACGACGTCACGAACGCGCCCAGCAACACGGCCAGGTAAGCATAGTTCGCGACCCATGTCGCCGACTCGTGCGCGTGATGCGCTGCGGCCTCGATGATCGTGTCTTTCGAGTAGAACCCGCTGAAGAACGGCGTGCCGACCAGCGCCAGCGTGCCGATGACGCTGGTCCAGAAGGTGATCGGCATGTATTTGCGCAGGCCGCCCATCTTGCGCATGTCCTGCTCGTGGTGCATGCCGATGATCACCGAGCCGGCCGCGAGGAACAGCAACGCCTTGAAGAAGGCGTGGGTCATCAGGTGATAGACCGCCGCCGAATAGGCCGACACGCCGAGCGCCACGGTCATGTAGCCCAGTTGCGACAAGGTCGAGTACGCAACGACGCGCTTGATGTCGTTCTGGACGATACCGATCAGGCCGGTGAAGAACGCGGTGGTCGCACCGATGAACAGCACGAAGTTCAGCGCGGTCTCCGACAGCTCGAACAGCGGCGACATGCGCGCGACCATGAAGATGCCGGCGGTCACCATCGTCGCGGCGTGGATCAGCGCCGAGATCGGGGTCGGGCCCTCCATCGAATCCGGCAGCCACACGTGCAGCGGTACCTGCGCCGACTTGCCCATCGCACCGATGAACAGGCAGATGCAGATGACGGTCGCGACCGACCATTCGTGGCCGCTGAAGATCGCAACGGTCTGGCCGCCGCCGATCGTGCTGGACGCGTTCGCGAACACGGTCGCGTAATCGAGGGTCTCGAACCAGAACAGCACGCCGGCGATCCCGAGCAGGAAGCCGAAGTCGCCGACGCGGTTGACGAGGAATGCCTTCATGTTCGCGAAGATCGCGCTCGGCCGCTTGAACCAGAAACCGATCAGCAGGTACGACACCAGGCCCACCGCTTCCCAGCCGAAGAACAGCTGCAGGAAATTGTTGCTCATCACCAGCATCAGCATCGAGAACGTGAACAGGCTGATGTAGCTGAAGAAGCGCTGGTAACCGGGATCTTCGGCCATGTAACCGATGGTGTAGACGTGCACCAGCAGCGAGACGAAAGTCACCACGACCATCATCATCGCGGTCAGCTTGTCGACCATGAAACCCACGTGGGCGTCGTAACCGGCGACATCGAAGAAGGTGTACAGGTTCTGGTTGAACGGCGAAACGCCCTGCGCGACCAGTTGCCACAGGACATAGCACGACAATGCACAGCTGATGCCGACGCCGAGGATGGTCGCGCTGTGCGCGCCGACCCGGCCGATGCGACGGCCGAACAGCCCGGCGAGGATCGCGCCGATCAGCGGCGCGAGGACGATCACGACCAGGATGGACTTGGAAATCACATGTTCCACAACAGCAGGTTCCATACCGGGTCCCGTCAGCCTTTCAAGGTGTCGATTTCGGCGACGTTGATCGTGCGCCGATTGCGGAACAGGGTGACCAGGATGGCCAGGCCGATCGCAGCCTCCGCAGCGGCCACGGTCAGGATGAAGAACACGAAGATCTGACCGGCGGCGTCGCCGAGGTGGCGCGAGAACGCGACGAAGTTGATGTTGACGCTCAGCAGCATCAGCTCGATCGACATCAACAGGATGATGACGTTCTTCCGGTTGAGGAAGATGCCGGCCAGGCTGATGCAGAACAGCGCCGCGCCGAACGCCAGATAGTGCCCGAGGGCCAACGGTCCCATCATGATTTCACCTCATCGGCTGCGACGGCGTCGCCGACCGGCGCCGGGCGTACCGCATCCATCTTGACCAGACGGACCCGGTCCTGCGCACGAACGCGCGACTGCTCGCCCGGGTTCTGATGCTTGGCGCCGACGCGGCGACGCAGGGTCAGCATCACGGCGGCGACCACCGCGATGGTCAGGATGACCGCGGCGACCTCGAACGGCAGCATGTAATCGGTGAACAGTGCATTGGCGAGCCAGGCCGTGTTCGAAAGGCCGGCTGCGGCGGCGGGATCCTCGCCGAATGTCGAGGCGAACTTCGCTTCCACGCCGATCAGGGTCAGCATTTCGATCAGCATCACCACCGCGACCAGCAGCCCGAGCGGCAGATAGCGCACGAAGCCTTCGCGCATCGGCGCGGTATCGACGTCGAGCATCATCACCACGAACAGGAACAGCACCATCACCGCGCCGACGTAGACCAGGATCAGCGCAACGCCAAGGAACTCGGCGCCGGCCAGGATCCAGGTGCAGGCCACGGTGAAGAAGGTCAGCACGAGGCAGAGCGCGGCGTGCACCGGATTGCGCACGGTGATCACCGCGCCCGCCGAAAGCACGGCGACCGTGGCGAAAACCATGAATGCGAGAGTGGTGAATTCCACGGCGGCCCTCAGGGAGACTTGTTCATTCGACGATGCATGTTCAGCGGTAGCTGGCGTCGGCGGCGCGACGTTCGGCGATCTCTTTTTCGAGACGGTCGCCGATCGCCAACAGCTGCGTTTTGGTCACGATATTCTCGCCGCGCTTTTCGAAGTGGTACTCGTGGAGATGGGTTTCCACGATCGAATCGACCGGGCAGGATTCCTCGCAGAATCCGCAGAAGATGCACTTGAACAGATCGATGTCGTAGCGCGTGGTGCGGCGGGTGCCGTCGGCGCGCTGCTCCGAATCGATGGTGATCGCCAGCGCCGGGCAGACCGCTTCGCACAGCTTGCAGGCGATGCAGCGCTCTTCGCCGTTCGGATAGCGGCGCAGGGCGTGCAGGCCGCGGAAGCGCGGCGACTGCGGGGTCTTTTCCATCGGGTACATCAGCGTGTACTTGGGACGGAACAGGTACTTCAGCGTCAGCCACATGCCCTGGAACAGTTCCAGCAGCAGCAGGCTCTTGAGATAGGACATCGCCTTGTTCATCACTGCCCCGCCTCGAACACGCCGAAGAACACCATCAACGCCGTCGCGAAGATCCACACGAGGGTGATCGGGATGAAGACCTTCCAGCCCAGACGCATGATCTGGTCGTAGCGGTAACGCGGGAACGATGCGCGGAACCAGATGAACAGGCTGGCGAAGAGGAACACCTTCATCAACAGCCACGGCCAACCGCCCTTCCAGATCCAGTCGACCCACGGCGACACGTCGCCCAGTGGAACGCCCTGGAATGGGCTGAGCCAGCCACCGAGGAAGAACAGCGCGGTCAGGAAGCTGACCAGGATCATGTTGGCGTATTCGGCCAGGAAGAACAGCGAGAACTGCGAACCCGAATACTCGACCATGTGGCCGGCGACGATTTCGGACTCGCCTTCCACCACGTCGAACGGCGCGCGGTTGGTTTCGGCCACACCGGACACGAAGTAGACGACGAACAGCGGCAGCAGCGGCAGCCAGAACCACTCGAACGGGCCGGCGTTGCCGGACTGCGCGACCACGATGTCGGTGATGTTCAGACTGCCGGCGGCCATCAGCACGCCGACCAGCGCGAAGCCCATCGCGATTTCGTAGGACACGACCTGCGAGGCAGCGCGCATCGCGCCGAGAAACGCGTACTTCGAGTTCGAGGCCCAGCCGGCGAGGATGATGCCGTACACGCCCAGCGAGGTCATCGCCAGCAGATACAGCAGGCCGGCGTTCGCATTCGACAACACCAGCTTCGCGTCGAACGGCACCACCGCCCAGGCCGCCAATGCGGGAACCAGTGCGATCATCGGCGCGAGGATGAACAGCGGCTTGTTCGCGCTGCTGGGCTGGATCACTTCCTTGAACAACAGTTTGAAGACGTCCGCGAACGCCTGGAGGATGCCCCAGCCGACATACATCGGCCCATGACGGACATGCATCCAGCCGATGAGCTTGCGCTCCCAGACCACGTAGAACGCGACGGCGATGATCACCGGCATCGCGACCGCGAGGATCTTCAGCACGATCCACAGGACCGCGCCGGTGGTGCCCATGGCCAGGATCCAGTCGCGCAGGACGTCGAACAGCATGTTCATGCGTCGGCTCCCGTCGATGCGACCGCCGCGACGCGAACGCGTCCCGCACCCAGCGCTGCGGTCGGGCCGTAACCGGATTCGACCCAGGCGGCCCCCTTGGCGACGCGATCGTCGAGGACGACCTGCAGCGTTGCAGTGCCGACACCATTGTCGACCTTGGCCATCGCACCCGTCACGAGCGAAGCCGCAGCGGCATCCTGCGGATGCAGCACGATGCGCGGACCGGCATTGAGCGGATGCGCTTGCAGCGCGGCGGCGCGACGGGTCACGCCATCGACGCGATAGATCGCCTGTGTGACAACGAGTTCGATGCCCTCGCCGGTCGGCGTCGGTGACATCGAGACCTTGACCGCGACATCGCGCGTCCTGATGCCTGCACGCAGGCCGGCGAGATCGGTGAATTCGAAGCCGGGGGCAGCGAGTTCGCCGCCAAGCGCACGCAGCACGCGCCAGCCCGGGCGCGCATCGCCCGGCAACTTGCCGCCGGCGATCGCGCGCTGGTCTCGACCATCGAGATTGGTCAGCGTGGCGTCGATTTCCGGCAGCGCGCCGATCGGCAGGATCACGTCGGCGACCGCACGCGTCGAACGGCAGGCGAACTGGCTGAACGCCACGACCTTGGCCGCACCCAGCGCTTTGAGCGCGCGCGCCTGGTCGGCGAAGTCGAGGCCGGGTTCGATGCCGTACAGCACGTACGCGGCACGCGGATCGGCGAGCATCGCCTGCGCATCGAGCGCGGTCGGCAGCACACCGTGGCGCGAAAGACCCAGCGCGTTGGCGCCCTGCGGAATGCGGCACAGCGCGGCATTGTTCGCGGAAGCGAACGCAGCCGCTGCGCTGCGGATCGCAGCGGCGTGGATGGAATTTTCGGCCACGGCACCGACGATCACCGCGGCTTTCGCGAGGTTGTCCAGCTTGAAGCCGGCCAAGGACGACGCCAACTGCGACGGCGGCACGATGGTCTTCGAAGCCGCCTTGAAGGTGAAATCGAAATCGACCGGATTGATGACGTGGATCTTCGCGCCGCGCTTCGCCGCCTTGTGCAGGCGCTGATGCAGCAACGGCACTTCATGGCGCAGATTCGAGCCGACGATGACGATCGCATCGGCGGTTTCGAGATCGGCGACCGACATGCCGAACTGCGCGGCGGTCGCGCCATCGGACAGGTCGTGCTGGGCGATGCGGTGATCAAGATTGCCGGTGCCGAGCGCTCCGGCGAGACGGGCGAGCAGCGCGCCTTCTTCGTTCGAGCTCGCCGGATGCACGAGCACACCCAGCGCGTCGCCACGGTTGGCCCGCAGGATGTCGGCGGCTTTGGCCAGCGCCTCTTCCCAGCTTGCTTCGCGGAAGGTGTCGCCTTCCTTGATCAGCGGCTTCGTCGCGCGATCCTCGGCGCCCAGGCCTTGATGCGAGTAACGGTCGCGATCCGACAGCCAGCACTCGTTGACCGCTTCGTTGTCGCGCGGCACCGAACGCAGCACGTCGCCGCGACGCGCGTGCAGGAACAGGTTGCTGCCCAGCGCATCGTGATAGCCGAGCGATTCCTTGGCGATCAGTTCCCACGGACGCGCGCGGAAGCGGAACACTTTATTGGTGAGCGCGCCGACCGGGCACACGTCGATGACGTTGCCGGAGAGTTCGGTGGTCAACGGCTTGCCGTCGAACGTGCCGATCTGCAGATTCTCGCCGCGCTGCATGCCGCCGAGTTCGTAGGTGCCGGCGATGTCCGCGGTGAAGCGCACGCAGCGCGTGCACTGGATGCAGCGGGTCATGTCGGTGGCGACCAGCGGCCCCATGTCCTCGTCGGCCACGGTGCGCTTGCGCTCCGAGAACCGGCTGACCGAACGGCCGTAGCCCAGCGACATGTCCTGCAGTTCGCACTCGCCGCCCTGATCGCAGATCGGACAGTCGAGCGGATGGTTGATCAGCAGGAATTCCATCACGTTGCGCTGCGCTTTCAGCGCTTTCTCGTTGCGCGTGAATATCTTCATGCCGTCGGCGACCGGCGTGGCGCAGGCCGGCTGCGGCTTGGGCATCGGCCGTCCGCCCATTTCGGCGTCGACCAGACACATGCGGCAGTTCGCGGCGATCGGCAGCTTCTCGTGGTAGCAGAAGCGCGGAATCGGAATGCCGGCCTTGTCGGCGGCGTGGATGATCATCGAGCCTTTCGGCGCGAACAGCGGCTGACCGTCGATCTCGATCGCGACGTGGCCCTCGGGGACGACCGGCACGACGGGCGCGTTGACGGTTTCGGTACTCATGCCGTCACCTTCTCGGCCGTTGCCTGTTCGACCACCGTGCCCGCGCGCCGATCATCGACCAGGAAACGCCGGTTCACGATCGCGTATTCGAATTCGTGCCAGAAATGGCGCAGGAAACCCTGCACCGGCCACGCGGCGGCTTCGCCGAACGCGCAAATGGTGTGGCCTTCGATCTGGCCCGCCGCCGCTTTCAGCATGTGCAGGTCGTCCATCGTCGCCTGCTTCTCGACGATGCGGGTGAGCATGCGGTACATCCAGCCGGTGCCTTCGCGGCACGGCGTGCACTGGCCGCAGCTTTCCTTGAAATAGAAGCGTGCGATGCGCTGGCAGGCGCGCACCATGCAGGCGGTTTCGTCCATCACGATCACCGCGCCCGAGCCAAGACCGGAACCGGCCTTCTGGATCGCGTCGTAATCCATGGTCAGGCCCATCATGGTCTCGGCCGGCAGCACCGGCATCGACGAGCCGCCCGGAATCACCGCTTTCAGCTGGTGGCCATTGCGCACGCCGCCTGCCATCTCCAGCAGATCGGCGAACGAAGTGCCGAGTCGGATTTCGTAATTGCCCGGCTTGGCGACATGGCCGGAGACCGAGAAGATCTTCGGGCCGCCATTGTTCGGCTTGCCGAGATTGAGGAACCATTCGGCGCCGTTGCGGATGATCGCCGGCACCGACGCATAGGTTTCGGTGTTGTTGATCGTGGTCGGGCGGCCGTACAGGCCGAAGTTGGCCGGGAACGGCGGTTTGAAGCGCGGCTGGCCCTTCTTGCCTTCCAGCGATTCCATCAGCGCGGTTTCTTCGCCGCAGATGTAGGCGCCCGCGCCGAGCGCGTTGTGGATATCGATGTCGAGGCCGCTGCCGAGCACGTTCTTGCCCAGCCAGCCGTGCTTGTAGGCTTCGGCGGTGGCTTCTTCCAGATGCTCGAACGGCTCGTGATGGAATTCGCCGCGCAGGTAGTTGTAAGCGACGGCCGAACCGGTCGCGTAACACGCGATGGCCATGCCTTCGATCACCGCATGCGGGTTGAAACGCAGGATGTCGCGGTCCTTGCAGGTGCCCGGCTCGGATTCGTCCGAGTTGCAGAGGATGTATTTCTGCATGCCGGTGCCCTTGGGCATGAAGCTCCACTTCAGGCCGGTGGGAAAGCCCGCGCCACCACGGCCGCGCAGCCCGGAACCCTTGACCATTTCGATCACCTGTTCCGGCGGGATCTTTTCTTCGATGATCCTGCGCAGCGCACTGTAGCCGCCCGTCTTCAGGTAGTTTTCGTACGACCACGGCTTGTCGAAATGCAGCGTGGTGTAGACGACCTGATGTTCCTTCGGCGCGGGGCCGACTGGACCGGTGGCGTGCGGATTGGTGTCGTGATGAGCCATCTCGTCGCCCTGCCTCACTTCAGACCGTCGAGCAGCTCGTCGACTTTCGCGACGTCGAGCTTTTCGTGGTAATGACCGTTGATGACCATCATCGGCGCGCCGCAGCACGCGGCCAGGCATTCTTCCTCGCGCTTGAGGAAGATGCGTCCGTCCTCGGTGGATTCGCCGGTCTTGCAGCCCAGCTTCTTCTCGGCATGCGCGACCAGATCCTCGGCGCCGTTGAGCCAGCAGCTGATGTTGGTGCAGAACGCCACGTTGTGGCGGCCGACTTTCTCGGTCTCGAACATCGAGTAGAAAGTCGCGACTTCGTACGCCCACACCGGCGGCAGGTCGAGATACTTCGCGACCGCAGCGATCAGCTCGTCGCTCAACCAGCCGCCGTTCTGTTCCTGCGCCGCGTGCAGGCCCTGCAGCACCGCCGAACGCTTGCGATCCGGCGGAAACTTGGCCAGCCAGTGATCGATATGCGCCCGTGTCTTGTCGGACAACGCGACCATCGGATCGACGTTGCGGCAGGCTTCGAAATTTCCAGTCGCTTTCATTCTTCTCTGCGCCTCAGCGATCGATTTCGCCGAACACGATGTCGTAGGTGCCGATCATCGCGACCACGTCGGCCAGCATGTGGCCTTTCACGATCGCGTCCATCGACGACAGATGGGCGAAACCCGGCGCGCGCAGATGCGCACGGAACGGCTTGTTCGCACCATCGGATACCAGGTAACAGCCGAACTCGCCCTTCGGCGCTTCGACCGCGCAATACGTTTCGCCGGCCGGTACGCAATAACCTTCGGTGAACAGCTTGAAGTGGTGGATCAGCGCTTCCATGTCGTCCTTCATGGACTCGCGGCTCGGCGGTGCGACCTTGTAGTTGTCGATCATCACCGGGCCGGGATTCGCCTTCAGCCACTTCACGCACTGCTGGATGATGCGGTTGGACTCGCGCATTTCCGCGATCCGGACCAGGTAACGGTCGTAGCAGTCGCCCTTCACGCCGACCGGGATATCGAAATCCACTTCGGCGTATTTCGCGTACGGCTGCTTCTTGCGCAGGTCCCAGGCGATGCCGGAACCGCGGATCATCGGGCCGGTCATGCCCCAGGCCAGCGCCTGTTCCGGCGGAATCACGCCGATGCCGACCGTGCGCTGTTTCCAGATGCGGTTGTCGGTGAGCAGGGTTTCGTATTCGTCGACGCGCGCCGGAAAGTCGTGGGTGAACGCTTCCAGGTAATCGAGCATCGAGCCTTCGCGCCATTCGTTGAAGCGCTTGAGCTTGCCGCCCTTGCGCCACGGCGATTCGCGGTATTGCGGCATTTTTTCCGGCAGATCGCGATACACGCCGCCGGGACGGTAGTAGGCCGCGTGCATGCGCGCGCCGGACACGGCTTCGTACACGTCCATCAGCTCTTCGCGCTCGCGGAAGGCGTACAGGAACACCGCCATCGCGCCGAGGTCCAGACCGTTCGAGCCGACCCACATCAAGTGGTTCAGGATACGGGTGATCTCGTCGAACATCGTGCGGATCCACTGCGCGCGTTCCGGCGCTTCGATCCCCATCAGGGTTTCGATCGCGCGGACGTAGGCGTGTTCGTTGCACATCATCGACACGTAGTCCAGGCGATCCATGTAGCCGATCGACTGGTTGAATGGCTTGGATTCGGCAAGCTTTTCGGTGCCGCGATGCAACAACCCGACATGCGGGTCGGCGCGCTGGACGATTTCGCCGTCCATTTCCAGGATCAGGCGCAGCACACCGTGCGCGGCCGGATGCTGCGGACCGAAATTCAGGGTGTAGTTCCGAATTTCCTGCTTCGACTCCGCAGCGTTGCTTGCGAAGGCTTCATTGGCCGGATGCGCAGTGCTCATTTCGTCGCCTCCGCCTTGCGCGCAGCCGACTCGCCCGAGGCGGTGGCGTAGCGTGCGTCGTCGCGGATCACGCGCGGCACGCCGACGCGGGGTTCGACGGAAGTGACCGGTTCGTAGATCACGCGCTTCTTCTCTTCGTCGTAACGGACTTCGACGTTGCCGATCAGCGGGAAATCCTTGCGGAACGGGTGACCGACGAAGCCGTAGTCGGTGAGGATGCGGCGCAGGTCGGGATGGCCTTCGAAGATGATGCCGAACAGATCGAACGCTTCGCGCTCGAACCAGTTCGAGACCGGCCACAGACCGGTGAGCGAGGCCACGACCGGCAGGTCGTCGTTCTGCGCGAAGGCCTTCACGCGCACGCGGCGGTTGTGCTGCACCGACAACAGTTGCGCAACCGCAGCGTAGCGGCGGTGCGGCACGGGCTCGATGGCCTGGCCTTCGATCCCCTGGGTCTGCCGGGTGGTGGTTTCGCCGTACTTGAAACGGCCTACGCCACGACCTTCGACGCCACGGCTGAAACCTTCCGAAGACACGTCGGTATCCCACTCGTCGCTGCCATAGCCGAGATAATCGACACCGCACAGATCGACCAGCGACTCGAAACCGAACTCGTCGCGCAGCGCTGCACAGCCGGCATGCCAGTCGCCATTCGGAAATTCGATGCCGACTTCGCCGCGCGGCTCGGCGACAGTGACGGTGGCGTCCGGAAAGTGCGCGCGCAGGCGCTCGACGAAGGCGGTTTCAGCCATGTCAGCGGACACCCTGGATGTTGTCGCCGAAATTGGTGCCGCGACGGATCTTCTTCTGCAGTTGCAGGATGCCGTAGACCAGCGCTTCGGCGGTCGGCGGACAACCGGGCACATAGACATCGACCGGGACGATACGGTCGCAGCCGCGCACCACCGAATAGGAATAGTGATAGTAACCGCCGCCGTTGGCGCAGCTGCCCATCGAGATCACCCACTTCGGATTGGGCATCTGGTCGTAGACCTTGCGCAGCGCCGGGGCCATCTTGTTGACGAGCGTGCCGGCGACGATCATCACGTCCGACTGGCGCGGCGACGGGCGGAACACCACGCCGTAGCGGTCGAGATCGAGGCGCGCAGCGCCGGCGTGCATCATTTCCACGGCGCAGCAGGCCAGGCCGAAGGTCATCGGCCACATGGAACCGGTACGTGCCCAGTTCCAGAGCACGTCGAAGCTGGTGGTGACGAAACCATGCTCGAGCAGCGGATTGCCGTCCGTCGAGAGCAGGCTTTCGGGGCGAAGGATGTCGTCGACCCTCCCTTCCGGGATCGGGTTGTTCGCGAAGTCCGCGACCTTCTGGACGGTTTGGATCACTCCCATTCCAGCGCACCCTTCTTCCAGACGTAAATGAAACCGATCAGCAGCAGCCCCAGGAACACGCCCATCTCGATCAGTCCGAACACGCCCAGCTCGCGGAAGACCAGCGCCCACGGGTAGACGAAGGCGATTTCGAGATCGAAGACGATGAACAGGATCGCGATCAGGTAGTAGCGGACGTCGAAACGCATGCGTGCGTCCTCGAATGCGTTGAATCCGCACTCATAGGGCGACAGCTTATCGGGATCGAAGCGCTTGGGGCCAAGGAAGTTGCCAACGACAATCAGGGCGATGCCTATGCCGGTAGCAACGATCAGAAACAGCAGGGTCGGCAGATATTCGGCCAGCACTTCAGTTCTCTCGGCGTTGAGTTGTGTCGACGGATCGTGAAAAAACATAGCCGCGTCTCCACGACTGTTGCCGGAAACGACCGCGAATGCGCCGTTCCTGGCCCATTGGCCTTTCGCAGAGCCGCTCGACAGGTGCGGATCTCACGGAGAGCCATGGTCGGGCGCCATCGCTGACGTCCATCGTCCCTGACTGACAAGCCCATGCTTCCATGCACGAGCTTTCGTATTGGTGCCCAAAGGGGGACTCGAACCCCCACGACTTACGTCGCTACCACCTCAAGGTAGTGCGTCTACCAATTCCGCCATCTGGGCAGTGCTGCGGTCCCGCGTCTTTGCATTCGCGAAGCCGGGATATTGTAAAGGATGCCGAGTGAAAGTCGCACCCTTATCGATCCGAATCGCAGGACCGGAGCAAACAAGAACCGGATGCGGATCATCACTGTTCGCCGGGACATCCGCCATGCGACGAATGTCGGCAGCGCCGGGCAATGACAAGGATCCGCCCGGCATATCTGAAGCGCTTGGCGATCAGCCTCCCTTCGGCGCTGGCGAGACGGGGGGCGTCGCAGCCGGTGCCGACTGCGAAGGCGTCGGCGCTGCGGGAACCGACTGCGTTGGCGCGGCCGGGATCGTTTGCGGAACCGCTTTGGGAGCAGGCTGTGCCGCAGGCGCCTTCTGGTCCGCTTTCGGCACCGCGGTCTGCGACATCACGCCGAGATCCTGTTCGGACACCGCCTTCGGTTTGGCGCTGTGGGTCGCGTTCCAGGCCATGAACAGGGCCACCGCGAAGAACACGATCGCCAGCCACTTGGTCGACTTCGACAGGAAGTTGGACGCACCGCGCGAGCCGAACACCGTGGCCGATGCGCCGGCACCGAAGCCCGAACCCGCCTGCGCACCCGCGCCGCGTTGCATGAGGATCAGCGCGATCATGGCGATCGCGACCAGCACGTAGAGAACATTGAGGATCAACAGCATCGTTGGCGCTCGTCAGAAATGGAATGCGGGGCGCCGGCACGGCCCGCGCGGAACCGGAAACATCAGGCCCGTGCGGCCGTGACGATCGCGAGGAAATCGGACGCCACCAGCGAGGCGCCGCCGATCAACCCGCCATCCACGTCCTGCTGCGAGAACAGCTCGGCCGCGTTGTCCGGCTTGCAGCTGCCCCCGTACAGGATGGACAGCGAGCCGGCGATTGTAGCATCGCGTGCCGCGATTTCGCCACGAATGAAGGCATGGACCGCCTGCGCCTGGGCAGGTGTCGCGGTCTTTCCGGTGCCGATCGCCCAGACCGGCTCGTAGGCGATCACGGCGCCCGCGAAGGCCTGCGCGCCCGCAAGCTCGAAGATCGCGGCGAGCTGGGTCTCGATCCGGTATTCGGTCTGCCCGGCTTCGCGCTCATGCAGCGATTCGCCGACGCAGAGGATCGGAACCAGCCCGGCGTGCTTGGCCGCGATGAATTTGCGGGCGACCAGGGCATCGCTCTCGGCGTGGTACTGGCGGCGCTCCGAATGGCCCACCAGACCGTAACGGGCCCCGATATCGACCAGCATCCCAGCCGAAACCTCGCCCGTGTAAGCGCCTTTTTCGTTGGCGCTGACGTCCTGGGCGCCGAACGACAGCATGCGGGCCTCGAAGCTTTCGATCAGTTCACCGAGATAAGGCAGCGGCGGCAGGACCACGACATCGACCCCGTCCGCCGGCATGCCGGCGACGATCGCAGTGACCAGATCCGCCGCGAACGCTTTGCTGCCATGCAGCTTCCAGTTTCCGGCAACGATTTTGCGACGCATGGCCTGCTCCGAAGCGAGATGCGACAGGATAGCCGATGGCGGGGCGTCGTCGGGGCACAGGTATGCTTGGCGGCCCCGATCGACGGAGAACAGGATGAGCCCGAAAAACCAGGCGAGCACAGTGGCAGGCCATGCATTGGTCACCGGCGCATCGAGCGGCATCGGCACCGCGATCGCCAGGGAATACGCCCGTCGCGGCGTGCCGGTGATCCTGACCGCACGCCGGATCGAGCGCCTGCAGGCCTTGGCCGAAGAGCTCGGCAAGCAGGTCGATGTGGTGGTGCTGGCGGCAGACCTGGCCGATCCCGGCGCCCCGGCGGCGCTGCAGGCAGAGATCGCATCCCGGGGCCTGCATGTGGCGCATCTGGTGAACAATGCCGGCTATGGGGTGCCCGGACGCTTTCTGTCCGCCGACTGGAAGACCCATGCCGATTCGTTGCAGGTGATGCTGACGGGCGTCTGCGAGCTGACCCATCGCTTCCTGCCGGCAATGGAAGCCGCCGGCTACGGAAGGATCATCAACGTCGCCTCGCTCGCGGGGCTCGTTCCAGCCTCGGCGGGCCATACGCTGTACGGCGCGACCAAAGCCTTCCTCATCCGGTTCTCGGAATGCCTGGCGCTGGAAACACGGGCAAAGGGCATCCACGTGTGCGCGCTCTGCCCCGGATTCACCTACACCGAGTTCCACGATGTCAACGGCATGCGCGAACGGGTGTCGAAACTGCCGAAGCTGCTGTGGCTCGACGCCGACAGCGTCGCCCGGCTGGGACTGGACGCGGTGGAACGGGGTCGCACCCGCTACGTGACCGGACGCGCCAACCGGGTGATCGCCGGGATTTCGAAATACCTGCCGGATGGATTGGCACGATCACTGGTGGCGAGCCGCAGCAAGGAATTCCGCGACAGCGACTGAGCGTGACCGGCCGCACATCGGATCGTTCCGCGTGCCCGGACGACCGCCAGTGGCTTCCCGAGCATCGCCGCAAACGGGCTGTTGGATATGACGGGCTGTTGGATATGACAGCTTGCGGCCAACGCATTAAAAGTTTTCGATGATTGCAGCGGGATCATCATTTGCAGCACAGGAGTTCTGCATATGTCGTACACGGAAGTACCGTACACGGAAGTACCGGGCACGGAAGTACCGGGCAGGCGGCGATACCGCCTCGCCGCAGGGACCGGAACCGGACGGGTGGGCGCGCATGCCGACGCGTGCGTCTCCATGGATGCCATACAGACATCCACATCGACCAGCATCCGGCCGGAGCGCCCTCGCTTCCGCAGAGGCGGCATTCGACCACCTGCCAGCATTCGCCCACGAACCCGCCGGCGGGATGCCATACGTCCCATCCACGCCATGCAAGCACGATAGAACAATCGCGTCGGGATAAAACGAGCGACTCGACGCGATGCTGCGCGCAGTACGAACACGGCATGCAGCCCCACACCGTCCGGATGACGGTGGCTCGTTTCTTCACAATCAACAGAAGGAAATCGTCATGAACGATGCATCGAGATCTTCCCGTGCACTCGGCCATTTGATCGGCATGGCCACTGTCTGCACGATCGCACTCGGCGCTTTCTGCGCCCCAGCCTTCTCCGCAGAGAAAAACCTTCGCGCAGCACCGGGCGAGATCGCGCAGATCGCCGCACCGGCCGCGCAACGATCCGCAACCGCAGTCCGCCCCTTCTCGACGATGGCGCAGCGGGCGGCCGTGAAACCGATGATCTGGAACGACACCGTGGCAAACGCCGGCCCTGCTGCGCCCACCGTCGGCACCCGGGCTTCACGCCCCGATCTGGCGAGCGGTGGCACCGCTCCCAGTTTCGGCGACTACATGGCCCGCAACGACTTCCCGGGCGCATGGAATGTCGTGGACAAGGTCGCCGCGCAGGAAAACAACGGTGCCGCCGGCACCCGGGACATCACGCCGCAGGATGGCGCCCACTATCCTTTCACCCGCTTCCTGGGCAACTACTACACCTCGCAGTGGACGGTCCCGCCGTGGAACAAGATCGGCAAGCTGTATTTCAACGTGCCCGGCGGCGGCAGTTCGTACTGCACGGCGAGCGTCGCCAGCGGCAATTCGGTGATCCTCACTGCGGCACATTGCGTCTACACCCGCGGCGCCGGCTGGAACTACAACTTCGTGTTCGTGCCGGCCGACCGTTACGGCGCCGCGCCCTACGGCAGCTACGGTTGGCAGACGGCAACGATCCTGACCAGCTGGATCAACGTCGGCGGGCGCCGCGACGATGTCGCCGCGATCAAACTCACCGGCGAGAGCTCCACCGGCCTGCCGGTAGTGAATTATGTCGGCTGGCTGGGCCGCAGTTGGGATTGGGGCTACGAGCAGTGGACCTATTCCCATGGTTACGCCAGCAACTTCAGCACCCAGTACACGAATGTCTGCGCGGGATGGACTTACTACGCACCATCCGAAGGCTCCGACGTGCTGGTGCAGGGTTGCGACATGACTTATGGCAGCAGCGGCGGGCCATGGCTGCGCGAGTTCACCCACAACTCGCACGCCGGCAATTTCGTCAACAGCGTCGTCAGCGGGCCGCATATCGGAGCGTTCGGCACCGCCTATGTCGGCGCCCGCTTCAGCAGCTACAACATCGTGCCGATCTGCAACGCCATCGGCTGCTGATGCTTCGCACCGGACCGCAGGCGGCATGACCGCTTCCTGCAAACGGAAAAGGGCCCCCGAGCGACCGGGGGCCCTTTTCATCGATGGGGCATCGGGAATCGCGAGCGCCGGAACACCGGTCGCCCGCACGGATCACATCAGTCCGATCTCGCGCAGCCGTTCCTCGAGATAGCCCTGTGCACTGATCGCTTCGGGATAACGGTTCGGATTGTCGGCAGTCACGCAGTTGGGCAGCACATCGATCACGAAATCCGGATTCGGGTGCAGGAAGAACGGCGTCGAGTATCGCGGCTGACGCGCCTTCTCGCCCGGCGGGTTGACGACGCGATGGGTCGTCGACGGCAGCACATGATTGGTCAGGCGCTGGAGCATGTCGCCGATGTTGACCACGATGGTGTCGGCGGCGGCGGTGTACGGCACCCACTCGCCCTTGCGGGACAGCACCTGCAGGCCTTCAGCGCTGGCGCCGACCAGCAGGGTGATCAGGTTGATGTCCTCGTGCGCGCCGGCACGGACGTTCGGAACGTCGTCGGTGGTGATCGGCGGATAATGGATCGGGCGGAGGATCGAATTGCCGTTGTCGGTCTTGTCGGCGAAGTAGTTCTCCGCCAGGCCGAGATTCAGCGCGAGCGCCGACAGCATGCGCGAACCGAGACTGTCGAGCGCACCGTACAACGCGAGCGCGCGCTCGCGGAATTCAGGGGCCTCCGACGGCCACACGTTCGGCGCCATGACATCCACGTATTTGGCATCGCGCACTTCGCGGCCGACGTGCCAGAACTCTTTCAGATCGAAGTGCTTGGAATCCTTCGCTGTTTCCACACCGAACGGCGTATAGCCGCGCGCGCCGCCGCCGCCGGCGATGTGGTACTGCATCTTGGTTCCGGTGGGCAACGCGAAGAAGTGCAGGAAGGCGTCGTAGGCGCCGTCGATGAGTTCCTGCGGGATACCGTGGCCGCGGATGCCGGCGAAGCCCCATTCGCGGTAGGCCGCGCCGAGTTCGGCAACGAAAGCATCGCGGTCCGTATCGAAACGGCGGATGTCGAGGGTCGGGATATAAGGCTGGTCGCTCATGTCGTTCTATCGTCCTGAGAGTCGTCGTCAAGATTACCGCTGCCGGGCCCGGCCGGCATGCGAAGTGCGGAATTCTGCCTGCAGCGAGGCCTGGTTGGCTTTGATCGCGATCAAGCGGCGGCGCGGACTGCTTCGGCGAGGCGGTCGAGGATACCCCGCATCAACGCCTCATCGTCGGCCTCCACGGTGACCCGCACCACCGGCTCGGTACCCGAAGGCCGCAGGAACGCCCTTCCCCGCCCTGCTACCGCTGCCTGGGCTTCGACCAGCGCCGCCTTGACGCTGTCGGCTTCGGCGGGCTTGCTGCCGGCATCGATTTTCACGTTCACGGTCTTCTGCGGCACTTTGCCGAAACCGGCCAGCACCTGCTGCAGCGTCAGACCGCGCCGGCGCAGCACTTCCAGTACCTGCAGCGCGCTGATGATGCCGTCGCCCGAACTGACCCGGTCCAGGCAGAGCAGGTGCCCGGAGGTTTCGCCACCGAGCACCGCAGCGCGCTCGATCAGCGCCTGATGGACGTAGCGGTCGCCCACCTTGGTGCGCAGGAATTCGATCCCGCGTTCGGCGAACGCACGTTCCAATCCGTAATTGGTCATCAGCGTGCCGACCACCGGGCCGCGCAGACGGCCGCTGGCCTGCCAGTCGGTCGCGAGCACATACAGGAGATCGTCGCCATCGCGCACCGTGCCGTCGCTGTCGACGAACATCAGCCGGTCGCCGTCGCCGTCGAAGGCGATGCCCAGGTCCGCGCCGCTCGCCAGTACGCGCGCAACCAGCGTTTCCGGATGGGTCGAGCCGACGCCATCGTTGATGTTCAGGCCGTTGGGATCGACGCCGATGGCCTCGACCTGGGCACCCAGCTCGCGCAGCACCAGCGGGCCGATCTGGTAGGTCGCGCCGTGCGCGCAATCGACGACGATCTTCATGCCGCCCAGATCGAAACGCCGCGGCACCGAACTCTTGCAGGCTTCGACATAGCGGCCGATGGTGTCGCGGGTGCGCACCGCCTTGCCCAACTGGTCGGAGGGCACGGTGCTGAAAGGCTTCTCCAGCGCGGCTTCGATCGCCAGCTCGGTCGCATCGTCGAGCTTTTCGCCCTCGGCCGAAAAAAACTTGATCCCGTTGTCGTAGTGCGGATTGTGCGATGCGCTGATGACAATGCCGCCATCGGCGCCGAGCGAACGGGTCAGGTGCGACACCGCCGGCGTGGGCATCGGCCCCATCAACTGCACGTCGACGCCGGCCGCCACCAGCCCGGCCTCCAGCGCCGCCTCGAACATGTAATTGGAGATGCGCGTGTCCTTGCCGATCACGACGACGGGCTTGCGCCATTCGTCGCCGTTTTTCTCGTCGATATGGCGTACCGCGCGGCGCAGCGCATGACCGTAGGCGTTGCCGAGGCGCAGCACGAAATCCGCCGAGATCGCACCCTCGCCGACCCTGCCGCGGATGCCGTCGGTGCCGAAGTATTTTCTTGTCATTGGAACAACCGGGAATCGAAAAAGGGAAATGGAAAATGTGAACGTCCCGTGTCGCCGTCGCCCCGATCCGCGGGCGAGGGATGACAACGACACTTCGCTTCTCGATTCTGCATTACGGATACCGCGGTGCCGGCCTCAGCCTTCCACCACGGCTTCGTCTTCGGGTTCCGGCTGGCGCATCAGCAGCGCGACCAGCCGTGCGATGCGTTCGCGCTGTTCGCGGCGGTCGCAGATCTGGTCGAGGGCGCCATGGTCGAGCAGGAATTCGGGGCGCTGGAAACCTTCCGGCAGCGTCTCGCGCACGGTCTGTTCGATCACGCGCGGGCCGGCGAAACCGATCAGTGCGCCGGGTTCGGCGATATTGATGTCGCCGAGCATCGCGAACGACGCGGACACGCCGCCGGTGGTCGGATGGGTCATCACCGAGATGTACGGCAGACCCGCCGCGCGCAGGCGCGCGAGCGAAGCCGAGGTCTTGGCCATCTGCATCAGCGAGAACAGGCTCTCCTGCATGCGTGCGCCGCCGCTGGCGGAAAAGCACACGAAGGGCGAGCCGATGTCTCGGGCGCGTTCGGCGCCACGGGCGAAGCGTTCGCCGACCACCGATCCCATCGAGCCGCCCATGAAAGCGAAATCGAACGCGGCGGCCACGATCGGGCGCTGGCGGAGCGCGCCTTCCATCACGATCAGCGCGTCGCGCTCGCCGGTCGCCTTCTGGCTCGACTTGATGCGATCGATGTATTTCTTCTGGTCCCTGAACTTCAGGGGATCGGTCGGGCCGAGTTCCGCACCGATCTCACGGCCGGCGCCGGCATCCAGAAACCCGGCGAGTCGGGCGCGGGCGCGAATCGGCATGTGGAACGCGCATTTCGGGCAGACCTCGAGGTTGTCCTCCAGCTCCTGCCGGTACAGCACCGCACCGCAACCATCACATTTCTCCCAGAGCCCTTCGGGCACGCTGCGTTTCCGGGAGGCTCCGCTTTCCGTGCGGATGCGAACGGGCATCAATTTCTTCAGCCAGGACATGCGTTCGAGTGTCGTCTTCAGGTGTGGACAGGGCTCAGGCCGGATCGGCCCGAGCGCTGCAGTCTAGCAAGACTGCCCCTCGTATTCCGTACGCTGCCGCATGGTGCCGCCTTCCGCTGCAGACGATGTCGCCACATCAACCCGCGTCGAGCGCCGCCCGCAGTGGCGCGAGGAAGGTGCGCGCGCGCGCCGCCGCATCGGCCGGATCCGTCGCCTCCGCGAGGGCGGCGACCAGCGCGCTGCCGACCACGACGCCTTCGGCCGAGCGCGCCATCGCCGCAGCGCTGGCGGCATCCTTGATTCCGAAACCGGCCACGACCGGCACTCCGGCACGGGAGCGGATGGTGTCGAGATGTCCGCTGGCGTCGCCGGCGTCGAGGCGATCGGCACCGGTCACCCCGGCATAACTGACGTAATAGAGATAACCCTCGGCGTCGGCGCAGAGCCTGTCCAGGCGCTTGTCCGGAGTGGTCGGCGAGGCCAGCAGGATCAGCGACTGTCCGTGCGTTCGCATCGCGATGCGCAGATCGTCGGCTTCCTCGGGCGGCAGATCGACCACCAACAGACCGTCGACACCTGCGGCAGCGGCCTCTTCGGCGAAACGCGCGTAGCCGCGGATCTCGACCGGGTTGAGATAGCCCATCAGCACCACCGGCGTATCGGCATCGACCGTGCGGAATTCACGCACCGCTTCGAACACGAACGTCAATCCGGCACCGCGCGCGAGCGCACGCTCGGAGCTGCGCTGGATGGTCGGACCGTCGGCCATCGGATCGGAGAACGGCACGCCGAGCTCGATCACATCGGCGCCGGCATCGACGAGCGCATGCATGACCGGCACCGTGGCTTCGCGCGACGGATCGCCTGCGGTCATGAACGGCACCAATGCCTTGCGGCCGACGGATTTGAGCTGGGCGAAACGGGTGTCGATGCGGTTCATGGGTTCATTCGATAGGGTGCGCCTTGGCGCACCGTTGCTTTACATTCGGCACACCGAAGTGCGATGTTTTTTGAACGGTGCGCCAAGGCGTGCCCAGTTCAGAAGATGATGCCTTCGCGCGCTGCGACCGTATGCACGTCCTTGTCGCCGCGACCGGACAGATTGCACAGCACCAGCCCGTCCTTCGGCAATTCGCGGGCGAGCTTCATCGCCTGGGCGATGGCATGGGCGGATTCGAGCGCCGGCAGGATGCCCTCGGTGCGCGCAAGCAGATGAAAAGCTTCCATCGCCTCGTCGTCGGTGATGCCGAGATAATCGGCGCGACCGCGATCCTTCAGGAACGCATGCTCGGGGCCGACGCCGGGATAGTCGAGGCCGGCCGAGATCGAGTGGGTTTCGATGATCTGGCCATCGTCGTCGCACAGCACGTAGGTGCGGTTGCCGTGGAGCACGCCGGGACGGCCTGCCGCCAGCGACGCGGCGTGGTGACCGGTGTCGATGCCCTCGCCCGCCGCTTCTGCGCCGACCAGGCGCACGCCGGCATCGTTGAGGAAGGCGTGGAAGATACCGATCGCGTTGCTGCCGCCGCCGACGCAGGCGGTGATCACATCGGGCAGTCGGCCGTAATCGGCCAGCATCTGCGCGCGCGCTTCGCGGCCGACCACGGCGTTGAAGTCGCGGACCATGCGCGGGTACGGGTCGGGGCCAGCGACGGTGCCGATGATGTAGAACGTGTCGTGCACGTTCGTCACCCAGTCGCGCATCGCTTCGTTCAACGCGTCCTTGAGCGTGGCCGATCCGCTGGTGACAGGCACGACGGTCGCACCGAGCAGCTTCATCCGGTAGACGTTGATCTTCTGGCGTTCGATGTCGGTCGCGCCCATGTACACGACGCATTCCAGCCCGAGGCGCGCGGCGACCGTGGCCGAAGCCACGCCGTGCTGGCCGGCGCCGGTTTCGGCGATGATCCGCGGCTTGCCCATGCGGCTGGCGAGCAGCGCCTGGCCGATGGTGTTGTTGATCTTGTGCGCGCCGGTGTGGTTCAGGTCTTCGCGCTTGAGCAGGATGCGCGCACCGCCGACTTTCGCGCTCAGCCGTTCGGCGTGGTAGATCGGGCTGGGGCGACCGACGTAGTGCTTGAGATCGCGATCGAACTCGGCGATGAATGCCGGATCGACCCGGGCCGTGTCGTAAGCCGCCGCCAATTCCTGCAGCGGGCCGATCAGGGTCTCGGCGACGAAGCGTCCGCCGAAACGGTCGAAGTGCCCCTCGGCGTTCGGAAAGGCGTTGTAGTCGGTGTGCGTGTCGAGCATGACGTGATCACTGCATCCTGGAAGGGGAGCGCCCGGATCGCGATCCGCTGCGCGCAGGTTCACAGGATACCGTCTGCGCGCCCGACTTCCGCCACGAATCGCCGCATCCGCTCATGATTCTTGACGCCGGGCGCGGTTTCGATGCCGCTGGAGACATCGACGCCCCAGCAGCCGGTGGCGCGGATCGCCTCGAACACGTTGTCCGGATTCAATCCACCGGCAAGCAGATACGGTCGCGGGCAGTCCGCAGGGATGCGCGACCAGTCGAACGTGTGGCCGCTGCCACCGGCCTGGCCGCTGGCGTTGCTGTCGAACAGGAAGCCCGCCGCACGCGGGTAGCGGCGCAGCAGCGAAGCAGCATCGGTATCGGCATCGATACCTGCATCGCCGCCCATGGCGATCGCTTTCAGGTAGGGCAGGCCGAAACCGGCGCAGAACGCATCGTCCTCGCCACCATGGAACTGCAGCAAGGTCGGTCGCACCATCGCGACGCTGTCGCGCACGGTGTCGGCATCGTTGTCCATGAACAGCGCGACCGTGTCGACGAACGGCTGCAGTTCCTCGCGGAGCGCGGCGGCAGCTTGCGGCGACAACCGGCGCTTGCTGCGTTCGGCGAACACGAATCCGATGGCGTCGACACCGAGCGCGCAAGCCACGGCCACGTCTTCGGCGCGTGTCAGTCCGCAGAATTTGATCCGGGTGCGACGCAGGTCATGCATCGAGCAGCACTTCTTCGGGCAACGGCCATTCGCGGGGATAACGCGGACCGATCAACACCAATCCCTGCGCAAAGGCCGTCGGCCCCGCGACGCTGCGATCGCGCGCCGCCAGCAATTCGGTCATCCACGTTTCGGGCCGTTCGCCGGCGCCGATCATCAGCAACGAACCCACGATATTGCGGACCATGTGATGCAGGAACGCATTGGCCTGCACGGTCACCGTGACGATATCGCCTTCCCGTACGACTTCGATGAACTGCAGGTGCCGTCGCGGATGCGAGGCCTGGCAATGCACGGTGCGGAAGGTCGTGAAATCCTGCTCGCCCAGCAGGCTTTGCGCCGCGCGATGCATCGCATCGGCATCCAGCCTGCGGCGCTCCCAGGCCAGGTATTGCCTGCCCAGCGCCGGCCGTACCTGATGGTTGAGCAGACGATAGCGGTAACGCCGCGCCCGTGCCGAAAACCGGGCATTGAATTCATCGCTCACCGGCACGCACCAGCGCACGCGCATCGCGGGCGGCAGACGCGTGGTCGTGCCCAGGACCCACGCGCGCGGATCGCGCCGCGCATCGCTGTCGAAATTCACCACCTGGCATTCGGCGTGCACGCCCGCGTCGGTACGCCCGGCGCAGGTCACTTCAACCGGGTGGCTGGCGACGCCCGACAGGGCGTCTTCCAGCGTGACCTGCAGCGTGCGCGGCCCGCCTTCCTGGCCGTAAGGCGTGAGCCGCTGCCATCCTTTGAAATTGCTGCCGTCGTATTCGACGCCAAGGGCATATCGCATCGACAGATCCTGTCAGCCCAGTTCCCGCAACAGTTGCTCGGCTTGACGGCGCACATCGATGTTGTCGCCACGGGTCGCCACTTCCTGCAGCAGGCTGCGTGCGGTGTCGCGATCGCCCATCTCGAGATAGGCGCACGCCAGATCGAGGCGTCCTTGACCCGGAGGTGCCGGATTGAGCGGGCCGACTTCGAAATCGCCGGAATGCCAGGTCGGCACGCCACGCGTGGGCGGCGCGGGTGTCTCGATCTCAGGCTCGACGGGTTTGGCCAGGCGGTTCCATGCCGGCTCGACCGGCAAGGGTTCGGGTTGCGGCGGGATCTCGTCTTCGGCGAACGCGCCCTGCGCTTCCAGGTCGGCATCAGCAGACTCGGGCATGGCCGGGGCGACACGCTGGCGATCCAGCCCGATCCCATCCGCGACCGCCTGACGACGGCGCAACCACCATCCGGCCAGAAGACCGATCACCAGCAGACCGGCGCCGACACCCAGCCACGGCCCGAAATTCACGGGTGTCCCGGCATCGGCCGCCTGGGTCGTGGCGAGGCGTTGCTGCGCCGCCGCCAGTTCGCTGTCCTTGAGCGCGACCAGCTGGTCCTGCTGCTGTTTCAGCTGTTCGAGCTCGGCGACGCGCGCCTTGAGCTCCTGGACTTCGGCGTCGCGCGCCACCAATGTTTCTTTGGTCTGCTGCAGTTCCTGTTGTCGCAACATCTCGCCCTCACCGCCGGCGCTGACGCCGGATCGCGTTCCTGCTCGCCGCGCGTCGCTGGCCGACGGCGGAACAATTTCGAGTCGTGCCTGCGCGGTCGGGCGCGCGGCGCGGGGAGGCCTTGGCGTTGCCGCCGTCGCGACCGGCACCGGATCGCTAGTCGGCGCACCCACCACTGCCGGTGGCTGCGGCAGCGCACGGCCGGTGCCGCGCCACTGCGCTGCCTGTTCGCGCACCACGACGGCGGCCTCGTCGGGCGTGTACTGGGCAATGCTGGCGTCGTCGGGGATGCGCAGCACCGCGCCGGCCTTCAGCCGGTTGGCATTGCCATCGATGAAGGCTTCCGGGTTCGCGCGGAGCAAGGCGAGAATGGTCTGGTCGAGGCTGTGGCCGCGCCCCAGACCCGCGGCGATGCCGCCAAGGGTTTCTCCGGCACGCACAGCCCGGGTATCGCCGCCAGCGACGACTTCGATCGGCGCAGCAGTCGCCACTTCGTCGGGTTCGGCCGGCAGCGGGATCGGCATGGGGACCGGCGAACTGAGCACGTCGCTCGGGGCGGACGCGGTCTGCTGCCCGGTGGGCGTCGGCGGCAGCGGCACAGCGGTCGGCGTGGCGGCTTCCAGGGGGTTGGCGGGCGCTGGCGGCGGGTCCGGGAGTCGGACGACGGCATTGCCCGGATCGACCGTCGCTTCCTGGATCGGCGGCTGCGCAGGTGCGGCGGCGGTCTGTGGGGTCTCCAGCAGCGCGGAGTATTCGCGCACCAGACGGCCTTTGCCCCAATCGACCTCGACGAGGAAGGTCAACAGCGACTGTTGCACCGGTACGGCGCTGGTCACCCGGATCACCGGACGACCACGGGCGTCCAGGGCGACCGAGAACTGCAGATCCGAGACGATGCCCTGCGGCGGCGACAGGCCGATCCGGGCGAAGGTTTCCGGCGAAGCCAAACGCGCATGAAGGGCCTCCAGCTCGGAGGTATCCGTGGAAATGATCGGGATTTCGGCCAACAGCGGCTGGTCGCGCTGCGAGATCACATTGATCTGGCCCAGCCCGAGCGCCCACGCCGACAGCGGCGACAACAAGGCCGCCACTGCCAGTAGCACACTAACTGTGATGCGCAAGTGTTTGATCACGCTTGTCCCCAGAGCCAACCCCGAGACTCTAGCCATCTGTCCCGGGGTTCGCAACGGTTGCCGTCAGCCTTCGGCCGCGACCAGTTCGGCGATCTGCACCGCATTCAGCGCCGCGCCCTTGCGGATATTGTCCGAGACGACCCACAGATCGAGCCCGCGCGGGTGCGAGATGTCCTCGCGGATGCGGCCGACGAAGGCCGGGTCGCGACCCGACGCATGGGTGACCGGCGTCGGATAACCGCCGGCCTGGCGTTCATCGACGACTTCCACTCCCGGCGCCTGCTCCAGCAGCGCGCGGGCCTCGGCGGCGGTGATCTTGTCGCGGGTTTCGATATGCACCGCCTCGGAGTGGCCGTAGAACACCGGCACCCGGACCACGGTCGGATTGATCTGGATGTTGTCGTCGGCGAGGATCTTGCGGGTCTCCCACACCAGCTTCATTTCTTCGCTGGTGTAGCCGTTGTCGAGGAAATCGCCGCCATGCGGGATCACATTGAACGCGATCTGCACCGGGTAGACCTCGGGTTCGGCGCTCTGGAAGTTCAACAGCGCGGCGGTCTGCTTGCCCAATTCCTCCAGCGCGCGCCGGCCGGTACCGGAGACCGATTGGTAGGTCGCGATGTTGATGCGTTCGATCCCGACTTTGCGATGGATCGGCGCCAGCGCGACCATCAATTGCATGGTCGAGCAGTTCGGATTGGCGATGATGCCGCGCGGGCGGTTGCGGATCTGCTCGGGATTGACTTCGCTGACCACCAGCGGCACGTCGTCGTCGTAGCGGAAGACCGAGGAGTTGTCGATCACCACCACGCCGGCAGCCGCGAATTTCGGCGCGTATTCCTTCGAAATCGAGCCACCGGCCGAAAACAGCGCGATGTCGATGCCGGCCGGATCGAAGGTCGCGAGGTCGCGCACCATCACTTCGTCGTCGCCGAACTTCACGTACTCGCCGGCCGAGCGTTCGCTCGCCAACGCATGGATCTCGCTGATCGGGAATTTGCGCTCGGCCAGCACCGTCAGCATCACCTCGCCCACGGCGCCCGTCGCGCCGACCACCGCCACCTTGAATTGCTTGCTCATTCGATTCGCTCGCTATGGTCTGGTGTAGGAGCGGCGCAAGCCGCGATCAGCCGTTTGCAGGGCGCGTATCGCGGCTTGCGCCGCTCCTACAGAAAAAATTCGTTTCGGATGTCGCTGCGGCGCAGTCGGTGCCTGTGGGGGGCGGGATTCGGCGACTGGCCGCTATCGTTTTTCGTCCGCTTTCGCGGTCGCGGGAATTCGCGGCGAAATCTCGCCGACATCGCCGCATTGCGCGCGATGGCGGAGCGCCTGATCCATCAGCACCAGCGCCATCATCGCTTCGCAGATCGGCGTCGCGCGGATACCCACGCAGGGGTCGTGGCGACCAGTGGTGATCACTTCGACCTCCTCGCCCAGCACGTTCATGCCGCGTCCCGGCAGGCGCAGGCTCGACGTGGGCTTGAACGCCACCGAACACACCACCTGCTGGCCGCTGCTGATCCCACCGAGAATGCCGCCGGCGTGATTCGACAGAAAACCCTCGCGGCTCATCCCATCGCGATGGAAGCTGCCTTTCTGCGCGACGGCTGCGAAACCATCACCGATCTCCACGCCCTTGACCGCGTTGATCGACATCATCGCTGCGGCCAGATCGCCATCGAGCTTGCCGTAGACCGGCTCGCCCCAACCCGGCGGCACGCCATCCGCGACCACGGTGACGCGCGCGCCAACCGAATCGCCGGACTTGCGCAGCGCATCCATGTAGGTTTCGAGCGCCGGCACCTGTGCGGCGACCGGCCAGAAGAACGGGTTGTCCTCGACCGCGCTCCAGTCGAACGCGCCCAGCGCGTGATCCGGCAACACCTCACCGAGCTGCGACAGATGGCCGCGCACGGTCACGCCGTAGCGCTCGGCCAGCCATTGCTTGGCGATCACGGCAGCGGCCACGCGCATCGTGGTTTCGCGCGCGCTGCTGCGCCCGCCACCGCGCGGATCGCGATGGCCGTATTTCTGCCAGTAGGTGTAATCGGCGTGCGCCGGGCGGAACTGCGCGGCGATGTCGCTGTAGTCCTTGCTGCGCGCATCGGTATTGCGGATCAGCAGTGCGATCGGCGTGCCCGTGGTACGACCTTCGTACACGCCGCTGAGGATTTCGACCGCATCGGTTTCATGCCGCTGCGAAGTGTGTCGCGTGCGCCCGGTGGCGCGACGCTGCAAATCCTGCGCGAATGCTTCTTCCGAGATCGCCAGACCCGGCGGGCAGCCGTCGATCACGCAGCCGATCGCCGGCCCATGCGATTCACCGAAGGTGGTGACGCGGAGCAGTTGACCGAAACTGTTGCTCACGCGGCCGGCCTCAGAACAAACCGGCGGATGCCGGTGCCGGAGGCGTACGCAGCGCGGGATCGCGCGCATCGGCCAGCTGACGGATGCGCGCGTGATACGTGACCAGATCGCGACACTCGGCGACGAACACGCCCATCTGCCCGACCTTGAACTCGACCCAGGCCAGCGGCAGTTCCGGCAGCAGGCGACCGAGTGCGCGCTCGGACTCGCCGACTTCGCAGATCAGCACGCCGTCTTCTGTGAGATGCAGCGGCGCATCGCGGAGGATGCGCAGGGCCAGATCGAGGCCGTCGTCGCCCGCGCGCAGGCCCAGCTCGGGCTCGAAGGAATACTCCTTCGGCAGCGCGTCGGTTTCGGCGTTGGTGACGTAGGGCGGATTGGTGACGATCAGATCGTAATGTTCGCCCTGCAGACCAGCGAACAGGTCAGAGGTCAGGAAACGGACGTTTTCGGCGTGCAGGCGCGCCTTGTTTTCCGATGCCAGCGCGAGGGCGTCGTCGCTGATGTCGATGCCGTCGACCTGCCAATCCGGATTGTGGTGGCCCATGGCGATGGCGATGCAGCCGGAACCGGTGCACAGATCCAGCGCGCGGCGAACCTCCCTGCCGCCCAGCCAGGGCTCGAAGCCCGACTCGATGAGTTCGGCGATCGGCGAACGCGGCACCAGCGCACGGGCGTCGGTCTTGAAGCTGAGGCTGGCGAACCAGGCCTCGCCGGTGAGATAGGCGGCGGGAATGCGTTCCTCGATGCGGCGCAGGAACAGTTTCAGCACATCTTCCTTCTCGGCCAGCGTGACCCGCGACTGGCCGTAGACCGGCGGCAGGTCGTGCGGCAGGTGCAGGGCGTGCAGGGTGAGCTGGGTGGCCTCGTCGAGCGCGTTGTCGTAGCTGTGGCCGAAGGTCAGTCCGGCCGCGTTGAAACGGCTGGCGCCATACCGGATCAGGTCGATGATCGTCTGCAGCTCGTCGGTCATGGCGGGGTCTGGGCTTGGGGGTCGCGCGGCGTGACCGCGAAGTATAACGGCCGCGCGGTTATCATGGCCGTACCCGTCGCCATCCCTCGAGACATCGCCACGATGTTCAACCGCACCACTCTCCTGATCCTGCTGGTCGCGCTGGCGACCGGCGCCGGGCTCTGGGCCGCCGAATACTTTCTCGGCAGCCGTACCGCCGCAGGCCCCGAGCTGCAGACCGTCCGCCTGCTGACGACTCCGCGCGAGCTGCCGGGATTCACGCTGCGGCAGTCGGATCGGACCCAAATGGTCCCGGGCGAGCTGCACGGACACTGGACACTGGTCTTCATCGGCTTCACCTACTGCCCGGACGTGTGCCCGACGACGCTCGGCGAACTGGCGCAGGCGCAGGCGCGCTGGGCGGCGCTGCCGGAAACCACGCGACCGCGGGTCCTGTTCGTCTCGGTGGATCCGGAGCGCGATTCGATCGAGAAGCTCGGCGAATACGCCCATGGCTTCCACAAGGACACCCTCGCCGCCACCGCCGACCTGCCGACGCTGGAGGCATTCGCGAAATCGCTGTCGCTGGTGTTCGCCAAAGTACCGCTGGGCAAGGATGCCCCGCCCGATCAGTACACCATCGACCATTCCGCCGCCGTGGTGGTGCTGGACCCGCAGGGCCGGATGGCCGGTGTGATCCAGCCGCCGCTGAAGCCCAAGGCCATCGCCGAGGACCTGATCGCGCTCACCGGGGCAGGCAAATAAGTGGGGCTGATCACGACTCTCACCTACGTCCTCCCGCATCGATGGATGTCTTCGGCGGCACGCCGGCTGGCGTATTCGCGCAATCCGGCCATCAAGCAGTGGCTGATCGATACCGTGACCCGCAAGTTCAAGGTCGATCTGGATGAAGCCGCGGAACCCGACCCCCGCGCCTATCCGACCTTCAACGCCTTCTTTACGCGCGCACTCAAACCGGACGCGCGCACGCCCGACGCCGATCCGCGCGCGCTGTTGATGCCGGCAGACGGCCATATCAGCCAGTGCGGCGACATCGTCGAAGGCCGGATCTTCCAGGCCAAGGGCCAATCCTTCACGGTCGCCGAACTACTGGGCGACGAAGCCGCCGCCGCGCCGTTCGCCGACGGCGTCTTCGCGACCGTCTATCTCTCGCCGCGCGACTACCACCGCGTGCACATGCCCTGGGCCGGCACGCTGCGCGAAACCGTGCACGTCCCGGGCCGGCTGTTCAGCGTCGGCACCGATGCGGTGAAATCGGTGCCGCGACTGTTCGCACGCAACGAACGCCTCGTCTGCCATTTCGATACCGACTTCGGCCCGATGTGCCAGGTGATGGTCGGCGCCCTGCTGGTCTCGGGCGTGGAAACCGTATGGAGCGGCGTCGAGATCCCGGCCTACGGCGACCGCATCACCCGCAAGGACTGGCGCGGCCAGAACATCGCGCTGGACCGCTTCGCCGAGATGGCGCGCTTCAACTACGGCTCTACCGTCATCGTGCTGCTGCCCAAGGGCGTGGCGAAACTGCCGGACATCCTGAAACCCGAAACGCCGGTGCGACTCGGGCAAACGCTGGCGAGCGTGAACTGAGTCGCACATCGGACACGCAGCTCCAGAACGGGCAGCGGTCGCTGCCAAAAACCTGTCACTTCTTATAGCCTGTGCCGATTGATCTTGTCCTGCCATAGCGCTTAAGTTCCAATCAGCCGGCCGACATGTTTGACGGCTGACCAGGGAGCGCGACACCCGTCGCGCAGGGGCGACGCGATCCGCAAGGGTCGCACGACAAGGAGAACGACATGCGTCGCAAGGGCACCATCAGCATCATCGATCCCGACCAGGGCGCCGCCGCGATCCTGACTGCGGATTCCGGTTACACCATCATCGAACTGGACCCCGACTGGTCGGTCGAGATCGGCGATCAGATCGAGTGGGACAACGGCGACGGCCTGGGTTTCGAGACCTACGAAAACGTGAGCAAGGGAACGAGCGGCGATGTCTTCGTCCAGAATCACGAGGTGAGCGAACAGTCGCTTCGGTTGCAGTTCGGGTAACGGTCGGGGCATCGAGCCGTCGTTGCCGCTAGACTTGCGTGGGCGCCCGTCGCGCCGGAGCCGCGCATGAACCGGATCGCCCGACTCGCCATCGTCGCCCTCGGCGTCGCGTTCTGCGTGTGGATGTATTTCGCGCCGCATCTCACCGTGCGCTCGATGCGTCTGGCTGCAGAGCGCGGCGACGCTGAAGCCTTGGCCGCTCATATCGATTTCCCGGCACTGCGCGAAAGCGTCAAACGCCAGCTTGCCGACGCCATGGGCGAACGCATCGGCGGTAGCGATGGCGCCGACGCATTCGGTGAGCTGGGCGCCCGCCTGGCGACCGCGATCGCAGACCCGATGATCGATGCGATGTTGTCGCCACAGGCGCTGTCGATGATGTTCACGGGAGGCGGGCTCGCCCTCGACGGATTGGCGACCGCCGGCATCCGCAATGCGGACGGCAACCGCGAGAGCAGCAGGCATCTACCGCAATGGCAGGCCGAAATGCGCTACGAGGACTTCAATACGTTCGCGGTCAGGCTCCATCCCGACGACGATGCCATCCCGCCTTCGACCTTGATCTTCAAACGCGAGAAACTTCTGTTGTGGAAGTTGTCGGGCATCGAGATGGCCGCCTTCTGAGCCACGGCGCGAAGCACGAGACCCGACAGGTTGTTGAACGTCTCCCCGCCAAGCCTTGCTTGGAGGCAGTGTTCCCAAGAATCACGGCCGGACTCAACGGCAACGAGGTTGCAGCCCAGCAAGCAGGATGGGTTGAACGTAGCGATGCCCATCCTGCTTGCTGCACGACGCACATCACGACGTCGTCGCCGATCGCATCGAAACCTGCACGTTTCTCGTCACCCCTGCGATGACCGGCGGTCGCATCGTCTGCCGCGCCGCGCGCCCCGAGACGATGGACGCAGTGATCGACAAGTTGATCGAAACCGGCGCGTTCGATACGTCGCCATCGAAGAGCGGTTGATTCGTCCGCAGGCATGCGTCGCGGCCGGTTTCAAGTCGCCGATAAATTCGTACCGGTAACATCCGCATCAATCGATTCCGCATCGCCGATCTGGTCACGGAAACTCAACCAGTTCGCATCGCCGATCAGGTCGCTGGCCTGCACGACCCGCGTCGCATCGACGAAGATATAGAACGGTGCCGAGTATTTCGGGTTGAGCATGCGCATGTCACTGTCGCTCACGCGCAGCGCCCGCGATAGCAAGCCGGTGGATTCGAAATAAGCGCGCAGACGTCGCTCGCGGCCACTACTGATCACCCACAGAGCCACGCCAGTCTCTTCCATCAGCGGCTGCATGCGCCGCAGTTCCGGCAAACGCTCCAGGCACGATTTGCAGCCGGGGCTCAGAAACACCAGTACCGTCGCCTGTTCGGCCAGCAAAGTATCCGCATCGACACGGCGGCCATCATCGAGCATCCGCGCCCGAAAGTCCGGCAAGGCGACACCGATCGGCACGGTGTCCGGCAATCGCGCATGAGCCAGTGCGCCGACCAGCGTAGTCAGGCGCAGGCTAAGGAACAAGTTGATCGCGACCAGCACGGCCAATGCGACCACCAGCAAGCTGAGCAAGGTGGAATCGAGCGGAACGAAGACGCTGTCGAACATCGTCACAAATCCTCGCCACGGATACGCAGCAGACCTGCGATCTCGCGCAGATGAATCGAAAGAAGGAAGAACATCATGGCCACCATGACGATCGCCACGGAGGCGGGCGCATCGAGACCGCCAGAAGCGCTCGCGATACCGGTGGCGGAAGCGCCGTACAAACCGAAGCCTGCAGCCGTGATGAACAGCAGATTGCGTATCAGGTCGACAACGGAAATGCGTTGCTGCGACGCGCCGAAACAGTTGCAGCGCACTGACAGGCCTTTCGCCAGCACCAGCACGACGACCGCGGTGAGGAACACGAACAAACCGAATGCCAGCATCAAGCCCGCGCGCGACAACACGCCGCCAGCAAGCATCAGCAGCGCCGCCGACCACTCGCCGACCAGGATAGAAGCTGCGGCGAGCAGGCTTCCACCGGCCTTCAAGGGCGGGAACGATTCGTCCAGACTGTTGCGGAAACTCCCGAAGCCCATGCTCTTGCCGACGGCTGCGGCCAGCAGCGCGATCACCACGTACCATCGACAGCATTCCGCAAGATAGGATTCGACGCTCATCACGCGACCTCGAACACGTCCCAGTCGCCGGGCAACATGTCCTGTTGACGCGTGCGTACCCAGCCGCCGTTGCGGGTGGCGATGAGCGCATCGCACCAGCCGCGCGCATTCGTTTTCCGCGTTTCCGGGCCCATGCGTGTGCGCAATTCGCGCGCGATCTCCCACGCCGCATCGGTCAGGGTTGGATCGTTGCGCACGTTCAGCCCGATCGAGGCCAGGTCCTCTCCGGTCAAAGTGTGATCGTGCGCGTGATAACCGAACAGCAATGTCTCAACGACAGCGGTGCGTTGCGCTTCAGGCGTTTGCGACATATGCAAACAAAGCAACTCCTCGCCGATCTGACGTACAGCGAGCGTGCTGCGATAAAACGCAGCAAGCGTTGCCGGTGCGATGCTGTCGCAGAGCAGGGGCAGAGCACGTTCACGCGCTTCGGATTCATCCAGACCGAACCAATCCTGCGCCATTTTCGGAAACATGCGGATGTCCTGCGCCGACATCGCGGTCACCTCGCCTTGGGCATCGCTACCGTGAAGGTGCGGATCGATGGGCGAGAACATCGCCATCGGCCCAGTCACGATCTCATGCGCGGCGAGCGCCATCACCGTGCCCGCCGATTGGCAGTGGTGCGGCACGATCAAACGCAGACGATCGGTGAACCGGTGCAGCAGGAGGCCGATCCGCCGCGCCACCGCGACCTCACCGCCGCGGCAATACACGATCACATCGAGGCGAGGCGAGTGGCCGATGTTGCGCAGCGTGTCGTACAGCATGGGGAGGAGTTCGGCGTCCAAATGGGTCGCGCCGAAAATCAGCGCGCGACTCTGGCCATCGCGCTCGAACAGTTGCAGTTGCGGGAATGCCGACATGGTTTCAGCCTTTGCGCTGCGCGCCGTCGACCAGGCAATCGGTCACCGCATCCAGCATGCGCAGCTCGGGCACCAATTGCTCTACGAAGAGGAATTGCCCGGCAGGATTGTTCTCGAGGAACACATACTCGCCTCCGGGCGTGAAGATCAAGTCGATGGCGCCGAACTTCAAGCCATAGCTGTGGATGAAGTCGCGACAGCGGCGTTCGATCTCCGGCGGCAGCCGTTCCGCTCTGTAATCGATTTCCGCCGAAAAATCGCGATAGTCGGTGCGTGTGCGTTCGTCGCCCTGGGAGTCGATGCGTGCCGCAAACACGTGGCCGTCGATCACCGTCACCCGAAGCTCGTGCTGTTTGGGGATATATTGCTGAAAAAAACCAGGCAGCTCGCGCAGGGCGTCGAGCATGTCCTCGTGCTCATCGGTGATGATGGTCGTTGCGAGATTGGGCACGATGCGATCGGCGACATCGACGTCGTCCGCGCCCAACGACGGCGACGACAGCGGTTTGAAAATGATCTCACCGCCGACCGCGCTGCGGAAGCGGCGCACGGCGTCGCCATCGTTGGTCACCAGCGAGAGCGGCACGCGGAATCCAAGTCGCGCCGCGCGGCGCAGTTGCTCGCCCTTCCACATCGCGGCCTGCGACGCCATCGGATGATTCATCCAATAGCCGTCGATCGTCAGCAACAGGCTAGTGAGGATGTGCTTGGTCTCCTCGATCGCATAAGCGCGCTCTTGCGGGCCGAGTTCGCCATCGCTCAAGAACATGAAATCGCCGGACTTGCGCGTCCATACACTGCCGATGTCGGCCATCGATACCACGGCTTTCGTAGGCAGATGGCGCATGACACCGATCGAGACGCCATCGATCTGGCGGACATCCAATTGGTAATGCGCTGGAAACTGGTCCAGGTTGAGACGGAAGACGCCCGCGTCGCGCGCGAGCAATCGTTCAACGACCAGATCGGCATGCAGATCGCCGCTGTGGGTGATGACCAGGATATGTTTATTCATGCATGGACTGGGGGATGTGTCGTCGCGAATCGTGAAGCGCGATAGCGATCTCGCGCAAAAAACACGGGCCCCGCGATGCGGGGCCCGGTTGCCGGCGTGTGGGGATCGCTCGGCCGCACATGGTGTCTCAACAATAAATGCCGCCATCCCGGCGATACGGGAAGGCCCTGTCGGCGCGCGCGTCGGGGCCGCTGCAACCGGCGACCGCAACGCCGTCGCGCATTTGCCAGGCCTGCTGCTTATCGGTCTTCTGTTTCGTATCCGCAGCCAATTTGAACGCGAACGACTTGGTTTTGTTGTCCGTTTGCATGTCTTTCTCCATGTTCATGGTGTTATGGGTCGAATCGATGTGGTGAACGATGGTTCGTTCGAGACCGCCGTTTTCGCGACGGCGGCGCCGGAACTTCAAGCCGGCCGAGTCAGCACCAGTAGCCCTTGTCGCGACCGCGATAGGTGCCCCAGATATCGTAGGATTCACGGAAATCGCCTTGACGGGTCGGGTCTGTGCAACCGGCGACCGCGACGCCATCACGCACCTGCCACTGCTTCTGATCGGCCTTCGCCTCGGTCTTCTGGGTCGAGGCGAGTTGGAAAGCGAACGTCTTCTTGTTCTGCATGAAGTCACTCCTTGTTGGTTTTTTGGGTGTTGCTAGGCAAGGTCTGAATATTTCATCCTGGAGTGATTCAGACGTCGCAGACTCAGGCCAAGCCCGAGTCTGCTCCCGCCGGATCGATCACTTGCGCGATCGATCCGCGAGCGCGCCATCCCTGGCGCGCGGAGCCTCCGAATTGTTCTGAGGCTCCCTAGGGAAGGGAGCAACCTCACATTCGCATAGCACGCGTCGACGCAGCGTTAACGTGAATGCGATAGGCCCGCGTCGGGGCCCGTTGCGTGTTTTCAGCGCCAATACCTCCTATCGGAACCGCGCCAGCATCGATGGACGCGATGCAAGGCCTGGTTGGTCGGGTCGGCGCAGCCTGCCGCAGCCACGCCAACACGGGCCTGCAAGATCTTGTGATCGGCCTTCGTGTCGACCTTCTGCAACGAGGCCAATTGGGAAAGCGTAACGTCCTGATTGTTCTGCATGACGGCAGTTCCTTAGACAAATTGAAGATTGCGACGTAAGCGGCAGGGCCTTGCCCCGATGCTGTTATCCATTCCGGTTGCCACCGCCGACAACTCTATTCTGGTTGTTAACATGCTGTACCGATAAGGTCAACTCCCTTATCCGCGGATTCAATACCCGCGCACGTTCGTTCAGTGTGCAGGCTGGTCCTGATGGCGTTGCAGCCGATGGAAACGTGATGATCGGCGCGCTATGGTCGAGCCGGTCGTTCGCCAAAGCGTGCAAGGTTCGCCGGTGTCGCGCCCAGCTTCGAACGTCCACCATTGCCGCAACGCAACATGGTGCGCCCTAGGGCATGACGGTGGTGCTTGAGTGTGCGTGGCGACCGCGCCACACTTCGTACTCCCCTTTGGCAACACAGGATGCGATGACCAACGACGACACCATCACGACGCAGCAGGCGACGCCCACCGCCACAAGCGATCTACGCGCGCTGTGGCCACTGGTCCATCGACATCCTTGGCTGTTCGCGATCTGGTTGATCTCGCTCGCCGTGGCGACCATCGCGACGCTGACCTTGCCGGTGGCTTCGGCGCAGTTGATCGATGGTGGCTTCGCGCAAGGCGACCCGTCCCGGATCGATCGCGATTTCCTCGCCTTGTTGGGCATCACTCTGGTGTTGGCGTTGGCCGGCACCGCTCGCTATATCTTCGCGGCGCTGCTTGGCGAACGCGTGGTCGCCAGCTTGCGCGAGCGCCTCTACGTGCGACTGCTCACGCTGGATGCCGCTTTCCACGACCGCAACCGCAGCGGCGAGCTGGTGTCGCGACTGACGTCCGATGTGGAATTCCTGCGTTTCTTGTTGACCTTTGCGATCTCCGGGCTGCTGCGCAGTACCGTGATGACGATCGGTGCGATCGCGATGCTGTTCGCGACCAACGCGCAATTGGCGTTTTATGCGTTGCTTGCAATCCCGCTGGCGGTATTGCCCAGCATCCTGGGCGGGCGTCGCTTGCGCGGTCTTGCGCGCACAGGTCAGGACCGCATCGCTGATGCCAACGCGCTCGCCAATGAAACACTGTCTGCCGTACGCACGGTACAGGCGCATGTGCGCGAGGATCATGAACACGGCCGTTTCGCCGCCATGTTGGAAGCCGCGCTATCGGCCGCGCGCCGTCGTATCCAGGCGCAGGCCGCGCTCACGGTGGTAGCGGGCGTTCTCGGCAGCGGTGCGATTCTGTTCGTGCTTTGGCTCGGCGCGCACGATGTCGCGGCCGGACGCATGAGCGTGGGGACGTTGACGCAATTCGTGATGTACGCGTTGCTGGGTGGCGATGCGGTGAGCGGCTTGGCTGAAGTCTGGAACGACGTTCAGAGGGCCAGCGGCGGCATGAGCCGAATCACCGAATTGCTGGCGCAACGCGCCGCGATCGTCGCGCCAACGAACCCGGAACGATTGCCGCAGCCGGTTCGCGGCGACATCGTTTTCGAAGATGTGACTTTCCATTACCCGCAGCGCCAGGACACGCCATCGCTTGAACGCTTCAGTCTACGAGTGCGTCCTGGCGAAACCGTGGCGTTGGTCGGCCCTTCCGGCGCCGGCAAGAGCACGGTGTTCTCGTTGTTGCTGCGATTCCACGATCCCGGCGCAGGCCTCATCCGCGTGGACGGCGTGCCGTTGACGCGCTTGGATCCAGCTGAATTGCGCGGTGCGGTGGCGCTTGTGCCGCAGCAGCCGACGCTGTTCGCGGTTTCGGCGCGCGACAACATCCGCTACGGCAATCTCGCGGCCGATGAGGCTGCGTTCGAGGCGGCGGTGCGGGCGGCGCAAGCCGCCGATTTCCTCGCCGCGTTGCCGCAAGGCCTGGATACCGATCTGGGTGAGCGCGGCTCGCGGCTATCGGGCGGTCAGCAACAGCGCATCGCGATCGCGCGCGCCTTGCTCAAGAACGCACCGATACTTTTATTGGACGAAGCGACCAGCGCACTCGATGCCCATAGCGAACATGCGGTGCAGCGCGCATTGGAATCGTTGATGCACGGACGCACGACGCTGGTGATCGCGCATCGTCTGGCCACCGTCCTCAAGGCAGATCGCATCGTGGTGATGGATCGCGGCCGTATCGTCGCCGAAGGCACGCATCAGAGCCTCATGGCGCAGGGCGGGCTGTACGAAGAACTGGCGTGCCTGCAGTTCCTCGATGGCAGCGATAGCCGTCGCAACCGCGATGGATCGACGCTGGTCGCCGATGCCGGGATCGTGGCGCCCGCTTGATCGTGCGCGGCGGCATCAAACCGATGACGCCCAACAGACCTCTACACCACACTGGAGCGCGGCATGGAATTCCTGTTGGAACTGCTCGGCGAACTGCTGATCCAGATCGTCGTTGAATTCCTGGTCGAACTGGGCATCCATTCGATCGCAGAGCCGCTCAGGAAACCACCGAACCCCTGGATCGCCGCGATCGGCTATGCGCTGTTCGGCGCTGTCGTCGGCGGACTGAGCCTGCTGGTCCTTCCCCACAACCTGGTGCCGGAGGCATGGCGGATCGCGAACATCGTCCTGACTCCGCTGGCGGCGGGGTTGGCGATGATGGCCATGGGTCGCTGGCGTGCGCGACGCGGCGACACGCGTCTGCGCATCGACCGCTTCGGCTACGGTTATCTGTTCGCGCTGGCGATGGCGCTGGTGCGCTACCAGTTCGCGTCCTGATCAGCCGCCGCAGCCCTGCAACTTCAACCGCTGGCCCGGCCGCACCGTATAGCGCGGACCCTTGATGCTGTTGGCCTTGGCCAGATCGCCCAGATCGCATGAATACTTGCGCGCGATCGACACCAGCGTATCGCCGCGTTCGACCTTGTGCTGGCGCGCGGCTTTGGGCTTCGGCGTGTCTTTCGGCTTGGGTTTGCCCTGCGCCGGCGCTTCGGCAGGGGCCACGGTGCCGTCCACGCCGGTGGCGGTGGCGACGACCGATTCGAGCGGCCCGACCCTGACGATGGCCGCGCTCACTTCGCTCTCGACCAGCCGCTTCGCCAGCTCGGCGCGCTCGCCCTGGACGCAATAGCGGTTGTACAGGCCGGCGATCTTCACCGTGGCATTGAGCGTGGTGCCGCTGGAGATCCAGCCGTCCGCTTCGAAGCGCGGGTTGAGGTTGCGCAGCGCGCGCATGTAACCGTCGCGGGTGCCGCCGTTGCCCAGGCAGATCGTGAGCTCGTAGATGGAAGTGGCGCGGACGAGGCGGATCGTCGCCGGTTTGGCGTCGATCTTCGGAAAGCTCAGGCCGTATTCCTTCGGGTGCAGATACAGCCAGGCCGCGGCGATCACCATCGGCACGTAGTCCTTGGTTTCTGCCGGGAACTGGTTGTAGACCGATTCGTCCCAGAAGCTGCGGTCCGGATAGGCGCGGAACACTCGCAGCGCACGGCCCTCGCCGCCGTTGTAGGCGGCCAGCCAGAGTTCGATGTTGTTGCCCAGTTCGGAATAGCGCTCATTGAGATACGACGCTGCCGCATCGGCCGAAGCGCGCGGGTCGTAACGGGTATCGAAGCCGGTGCCATCGGGCCCCAAGCCGAAGCGACGCCCGGTCGCAGGCATGAACTGCAGCAGGCCGACCGCGCCGACACGCGAACCGATGTGGACACGCCCGGTGGATTCCTTCGCCATGATCCCGAACAGCAGCGCTTCGGGCAGGCCGTTGCGCTGGAACGATGGCGCCATGAGATGACGCAGGTACTGGTAGTTCTCATGGCTCTGCACCAGCGACACGCGCATGTCGGTGAGCCAGCGGCGGATGCCCGCCTGCACCGCCGGATTCATCTGCACCATGTTCACGAAGCGCTGGCCATCGGCACTCAACAGCGCCGCCGCCTCGGCCGAACTCGGCACGTTGCCGGTGGCGAGCTCGGTATCGATGAGCGCTTGGCCGTCTTCGTCGCCGCCTTCGCTGGCGACCCGCGCGTCGACATCGGTCTTCAACAGGCGCTTGTAGCTGGTCAGCAACTGCGACATCGGACAGTTCTTGACCTTGACGCAGGCGGCGATCACATCCTCCATATCCTCAAGCGCCGCGTTGCTTTCGAGCAGGCCGGTGGGGTCGTTGTTGTCGATCTTGATCAGCGCGTCGCGATACCGGCCCTCGGCAGCCGCCATCTTCATCTTCATGGCGTCCAGATCGCGTTCGCGGCGCGATTGCGCCTGCGCGTCGCGATGGGGGAACACCGCCAGCACCATCAATACGAACAGGCAGGCCAAGCGCAGGCACGGGGAGAGACGGGCCAAAGGCCCGGAAACAGCAGCGGATTCGGACATGAACAACAGCGACACCGGCGGGGAGCTGCAGGGTAGCCCCCGGGGCCGATGCGGGCAACCCGCCGAAGTCGGGGGCCACATCGAGGTTCAGTGTCGAAGCCCGGCACCTGCCCGGCACCACATCGATGCGATCGCACGCACGCATCGACCCGATCCCGAATAGAATTCCACGATCCACTCCGAGGACCCTTCATGGACCCCATCCTGGTCGGCAAAGCCGTCACCACCGACACCAGCGGCAACGTGCATCTGCTGCCGAAGTTCGGCAATCGCCACGGCCTGATCGCCGGGGCCACCGGTACCGGCAAGACCGTGACCCTGATGACGCTGGCGGAAGGATTCTCGCGGATCGGCGTTCCGGTGTTCCTGGCCGATGTGAAGGGCGATGTGGCCGGCCTGGCCACCGCCGGCGCCATGAACGAGAAGATCCAGCAGCGCCTCGCGCTGATGGGCAACCCCGATTACCGCAACGAGGCCAACGCGGTGGTGTTCTGGGACATCTACGGCAAGCTCGGCCACCCGGTGCGGACCACGGTCAGCGAAATGGGCCCGACCCTGCTCGGCCGCATCCTCGAACTCAACGACACCCAGGCCGGCGTGCTCGACATCGTGTTCAAGCTGGCCGACGACCGCGGCCTGCTGCTGCTGGACCTGGAAGACCTGCGCGCCCTGCTCGGCCTGGTCGCCGAGGAGCGCAAGGACATCTCGACCAGCTATGGCCTGGTCAGCACCCAGTCGATCGGCGCGATCCAGCGCGCGCTGCTGCGGCTGGAGCAGGAGGGCGCCGAGATGTTCTTCGGCGAACCGGCGCTCGAACTCAACGACCTGATGCGCACCAATACCGATGGTCGCGGCGTGATCAACATCCTTTCCGCCGACCAGCTGATCCTCAAGCCGAAACTCTATTCGAGCTTCCTGCTGTGGCTGCTGTCGGAGCTGTTCGAGAGCCTGCCGGAAGTCGGCGATCTGGAAAAACCCAAGCTCGTGTTCGTGTTCGACGAAGCACATCTGCTGTTCGACGATGCTCCGCCGGCCTTGCGGCAGCGCATCGAGCAGGTCGTGCGCATCATCCGTTCCAAGGGCGTCGGCGTGTACTTCTGTTCGCAGTTCCCCGACGACGTGCCGGACGATATCCTCGGCCAGCTCGGCAATCGCTTCCAGCACGCGCTGCGCGCGTTCACGCCGCGCGACCAGAAAGCGGTGAAGACCGCAGCGCAGACCTTCGTCGCCAATCCGGCGCTGGACGTGGCCAAGGCCATCGGCGAACTCGGCACCGGCGAGGCGCTGGTATCGACCCTGCAGGACAAGGGCATTCCGATGCCGGTCGAACGCACGCTGATCGCACCGCCGCGCTGCCGGATGGGCGCGATCACCGAAGCCGAACGCGCCCAGGTACGCGCCGGCAGCCCGGTCGGCACCCGCTACGACACCCGCATCGACCGCGAGTCCGCCGCCGAAATGCTGGCGAAAAAGATCGAAGCCGCGCCCGAACAGGCCAAGGCCCCGCCTGCCCGCACCCGCGCGCAGGACGATGCAGAGGGAGGTGGTTTCGGTCAATCGGTCAAGGATGCGGTGTTCGGCACCAGCCGTCGCCAGGGCATGGTCGAAACCATGGCCAAACAGACCGCGCGCACCGTCGGCAACCAGCTCGGCAAACAGATCCTGCGTGGCCTGCTCGGCGGCATTTTCGGCGGCAAGCGCTGACGCGATTCATCCATTCACCCTCCGACCAATCGAGATCCCAACGATGACCTCCAGAACGTCCGCTCCGCTGCTGTGGCTCGCCCTGCCCCTCGTCCTGTTCGCTGCCGGCTGCCAGAAGGATGCCGCCGAAGAAGCCGAAGCGGCTTCGGCCACCGAAGTCGCCGCGGAAACCGCGGTCGAACCGGCCGCCGACCCCGGCCTCGATGCCCGTACCGTCGAGCCGCCTCCGCCGCCGGCGCCGGTCCCGGGCACCGATGCCGCGATCATCGAAGATCACTCCACGCCGATCGCCGCCGCGCCCACCTTCGATACAAAAGCCTTCGACGGCCGCTATGTCGCCGACAACACCACCCTCGACATCAATGCCGACGGCACCTACGCACTGAGCATCGACGGGAACGCCACCGACGGTACCTGGACGCTGCAGAAGGGCGGCAAGAAAGTCACGCTCGATCCCAACAGCAAGGGCGAAACCGATCGCCAGCTCGATATCGAGTCCAACGACAGCGTCAAGATCGTCGGCGGCGCCACGCTCAAGCGCCAGGCCGACGCCAAGTAAGCGCCCCTCGATACGCGCCCAGCATGTCGCGCTGGCGGCCTCCGGCCGAAAAAAGCACGGCCCTCATCACCCGCGAGGGCCATGCCCGGCTCAAGGCCGAACTCGACGATCTCTGGCGCGTGCGTCGCCGGGATGTGGTGAAAGCCCTCGCCGCCGCTGCGGCCGAGGGCGATCGCTCCGAGAACGCCGAATACATCTATCGCAAGAAGCAGCTCGGCGAGATCGACCGCCGGGTGCGCTACCTCTCCAAACGCCTCGAAGCGCTGCGCGTGGTCGACACCGCGCCCAGCGACCCGGAGGCGGTGTTCTTCGGCGCCACGGTCGAAGTGGAGCACGCGGTCAGCGGCGAGAGCAGCCGCTACCGTATCGTCGGCCCCGACGAAACCGACGCCAGACTCGGCTGGATCAGCATCGACTCGCCGCTGGCGCGCGCCATGTTGAAAAAGCGCATCGACGACGACTTCGAGGCGCAGTTGCCGGATGGGCCGCAAAGATTTTTCATCGTCGCAGTCGAATACCTCGCCTGAAGACGCAAACACCGGATTGTGCATGTTGCAAAGGCAGGCCCACGGCGTAGGATCGACGCCACCACCGCCGGAGTCGCCGCCATGCGCCGTCTGATCGCCACCGTCCTGCTCGCAGCACTCGCCCTGCCCGTGTCAGCGCATGATGCGCCCACTGCTCCAGCTGCCGCAAAACCGCATCTCCTGGAACGCTTCAAGTCGCTGGCCGGCGAATGGAGCGGCGCGGGTCTCGACGGCAATTCGATGCCGGACACCAACGTCAGCTACACCGTCACCGCCGGCGGCAATGCAGTGGAAGAACTGCTCTTTCCCGGCACCTCGCACGAAATGCGCACGCTGTACGTGCGCGACGGCGACGACGTGGTGCTGGTGCACTTCTGCGCCAGCGGCCATCACCCGAAAATGCGCGCCCGCGATACCGGCGGCGATCGCGTGGTGTTCGACTACGACGGCGCAATCAATTTCGACCCCGCCAAGGCCGGGCATATGCACGACGCCAGTTTCACCTTCCTAGGCCCGGACGAACTGACCACACGCTGGCAGTTCTGGGACGGCGGCAAACCGTCCGAACACGTCGCGAACCTGCATCTGAAACGCGTGGTGATCGAACCGATGGAGCTTGTTGATCCGCCGCGTTGAGGCGGGGCGAGTACGCTCACTGATGAAGCGTTTAGTCGTAGCCCTGTAAAGCCAAGGCCCGCACAGACTGGAAATCAAGCGGTCCGCCAAGGCAGCACGCTTTGCGGCGGGACCGATGGCAACCTCTTCGTGATCGATGCGCTAGTCAGTTCAATCCCCCAGCACCTGCCTCGCCGATTCCGGCGGCAGCGCGGCGAGCGCGCGTCTGGCGACGTTTTCGGCATTCGCCTTTCCGGTCGCGCCGACCTGCACGCCCAGGAACGCGCCGACCACGGTGCCGAGGAAGGTCGTCAGCGAACCGATGAGGGCGGTGATGTCCGCCGGCTCCCATGCGCCGTTGCCGGTCAGGAAGAACGCAAGACAACCGATCACCACCAGCCCGAACAGCACGATCCACATCGCGCCGCCGAACTTCAGTTCTTCCGAAACAGTCGATTCCACCATGTCGCTACTCCCTGTCGTGATTGTGCGAATCACTCTGGCAGACCGCATCGATGGTCCCGGCATCACTCCGGGCTCAGCGTCGGGCCGTTGCGGAATATCTGCGGGTCGCGATCACAGCGGCGACGGATACACCCGCCCCGCGCGCGCCGGCTGAAAGCATTCGGCCTCGGCGTAGAACGCGGCATCCTGTCCGGGATACCAGCCGGGAATGCCGGCCAACGGCAGTGGACGCAGTTCCTGCGGGTCGTTCAGCACACGTCCTTCGGCGATCGCGCGCGCAATCGCAGCGATGCAGGTTTCGTCGTCGACATCGCCCTGCACCACCAGGCATTTCCCGACGAGCAGCAATTCCGGCACCAGCGCGTGCTCCAGCAGCGCATGGCCGATCACTGCGGCGATGCGCAGATCGCCCGATCGCCATGCGGATGCATGCCGGTGGAACAGCGCTGACCAATCGTGCCGGTCCCACAGCGCGAGCAGTGCCGGATCGCGCACGCGCACGATGACGCCGGCTTCGTCGAACTGGGTCAGCGCATATTGCGCGCGGTTGCGCTGTACGGCGCCCATCGTGGCGATATGCGCGACCTGCCGCGCATTGAGCACCTGTTTGATGGCCGGATAACGGCACCAGATCATCGCGTTGAACAGGTCGTGCCAATTCTCCGCGCGGGTCGCGATGGCATGGCGTTCGGCAATACGGACTTCATAGTGCAGGCCGTCGTCGAGCAGGCTTTGGTCCTGCTGTACGAATCTTTCGTGTGCGAATGGCATCGCATCGTTCAACCGCGCCAACATCGGCCAATCCGGCGATGCCAGCCAATCATGGAAGCGCGAGAGACCCGCGAAGACCGGATGCGCGAAGACCGCGGCATCCAGCCCGCTTCGCGATGGCGCGATGAACCGGCGTTTCGCCATGCCGATCGGAACCGGTCAATCGTCGATCAGGACTTCGCCGTACAGATCGTGCTCATCGTTGCCCATGATCCGCACATCGACGAACTGCCCGGGCCGCAGACCGGCTTCGAGGCCGTTCTGGATCTGCACCAGGCCATCGATCTCCGGCGCATCGGCCATCGAACGGGCGATGGCGAGATCGCCGTCGACCGCATCGACCAGACAGCGCTGCACGCTGCCGATCTTGTCGGCGAGCTTGGCTTCGGAGATATCCGCCTGGCGTTCCATGAAACGCGCCAGGCGTTCCTGCTTCACTTCATCGGGCACCGGACCGGGGAGCGCATTCGCCGCAGCGCCGTCCACCGGCGAGTAGGCGAACGCACCGACGCGGTCGAGCTGCGCTTCGTCGAGGAAATCCAGCAGTTCCTCGAACTCGGCTTCGGTTTCGCCCGGAAAGCCGACGATGAAGGTGCTGCGGATGGTGATGTCCGGCGCGATGTCGCGCCAGCGCTGGATGCGTTCGAGGGTCTTGTCGACCGCACCCGGACGCTTCATCAGCTTGAGCACGCGCGGACTGGCGTGCTGGAACGGGATGTCGAGATAAGGAAGCAATTTCCCGTCTGCCATCAGCGGAATGATGTCGTCGACGTGGGGATACGGATACACGTAGTGCAGGCGTGTCCACAGCCCGAGTTCGGACAGACCTTCGCACAGCGCCTTCATCCGCGTCTGGTACGACTTGCCGCGCCAGGTGCGCTCGGCGTATTTCACGTCCACGCCATAAGCACTCGTGTCCTGCGAAATCACCAGCAGTTCCTTGACGCCACCCATCGCCAGTTTCTCGGCTTCGCGCAGCACATCGTCGACCGGGCGCGAGACCAGATCGCCGCGCATCGACGGAATGATGCAGAAACTGCAGCGATGGTTGCAGCCTTCGGAAATCTTCAGGTAGGCGTAATGCTTCGGCGTGAGTTTGATGCCGATGTCATTGTCGTCCGCACGCTTCAATACCAGGTCCGTGAACGGGTCGTGCTGCGGCGGCAGCGCCTTGTACACGGCCGCCATCACGCTCTGGTAATCCTGCGGACCGGTGATCGCCAATACGCCCGGATGCACTCCACGGATCTGTTCAGGGCGCTTGCCCAGACAGCCGGTGACGATGACCTTGCCGTTCTCGGCCATCGCCTCGCCGATGGCGTCCAGCGACTCGGTCACCGCCGAGTCGATGAAACCGCAGGTGTTCACCACCACCACGTCGGCATCGTCGTAGGTCTGGACGATGTCGTAACCCTCGACCTTCAGCTGGGTGAGGATGCGTTCGGAATCGACCAGCGCCTTGGGGCAACCGAGACTGACGAAACCGACCTTGCGACCGCTGGAAGACACTTCGGGTGGAGACATGGGCACGGTCCGGGAGCCGCGAACGGGCTCCGCAAGTTGAAAAACGGGTGCGAAGTATAGCCTCCTGCCCCTTGCCGCCCCCGTTGCCCACGTCTCGCGATGGCGGCGTTAGGATGGAAGCCCCGAGACCGCGAGACCGACCCATGGGCGAGTGGATTCCATTGACGACGCCTGCCGGCCCGGTTCGCGGATGGTTGGCTCGGCCTGAACAGCCCCCGCTCGGCGCGGTCGTGGTCGTTCAGGAAATCTTCGGCGTGAATCCGCACATCCGCCGGGTCACCGACCGGTTCGCGAAGGCCGGTTTCACTGCGATGGCGCCCGCGCTTTTCGATCCCGTGCAGCCCGATGTCGAGCTTGGCTACGACGACACCGGCGTCTCGCGGGGGCGCGACCATGCCGCCAGCCTCGGTTTCGAGCGCGCGCTGCAGATCGTCTCGGCAGCCGCGCGCTGGCTGCGCGAGTCCGGGCACCGCGTCGGCGTGGCCGGTTTCTGCTGGGGCGGCACCGTGGCGATGCTCGCCAACACCCGTCAGGGCCTGACCTCGGTGACCTACTACGGCGGACGCAGCGTGCCGTTCCTGGGCGAACCGGCACGCGCGCCGATGCTGTTCCATTTCGGCGAAAACGATTCACTCATTCCGCCCGAAGACGTGCAGAAGCACCGTGAGCACCATCCCGACGCCACCGTTCACATCTACCCGGCCGGCCACGGTTTCAACTGCGACGAGCGCCACGACTACGCCCCCGAATCCGCCGCGTTGGCCTGGGAACGCACCACCGCTTTCCTGAAGGAGCACCTGCGATGAGCCGCCATTCGCATCATGAAGTCCACGGCTGGCATCTGCATCCGCAGCTCGCCGACGACACCCACCCGCTGGCCCAGTTCGCGCTGTGCGAACTGCGGCTGATGGACGACGCCAATCATCCGTGGCTGATCCTCGTGCCAAGGATCGAGAATGCGATCGAACTGGTCGATCTGGATACGACGCAGCAGACGCAATTGATGCAGGAAATCGACCGCGCCAGCCGCGCGCTGCAGGCTGCTGTGAAACCGCACAAACTCAACGTGGCCGCGCTGGGCAACATGGTGCCGCAACTGCATGTGCATGTGATCGCGCGCTTCCAGGACGATATCGCCTGGCCGCGCCCGGTCTGGGGTACCGCCAGCGCCCAACCGTACTCGCCGGAACTGCTGATCGCGCGCGTCGAAGTGCTGCGCGATGCGCTGGAAGCGCACTGACCGCGCACGGACTCCATCCCGACACCAACCACATCGAGGACACTGCATGGCCATGCCACCACGCCTACCGCCGCAACCGCCCCCGCTGATCAAACTGGGCATGTGGGGACTGAGTTCGCGCGGCATGGCATTGGCGTTTTTCTGGAGCTGCATCGCTTTGGGCTTGCTGTCGATGCTGGTCGCCGTGGTATTTCCATGGGCATTGCTGGGCACATTCAACTTCATCGGCGCCTGGTGGTATTGGGCGGTGATCCGTTGGGTCGATCGCAACAACGGCCGCTGGCCGGGCTTCGATTGAACACAGCACGCATGCGATGACACCACGTTTCGAAGCGCTCGCCGGCGATGCCTGGCTGATCCATCTCGGCACGACAGCGGACACCGCCACCAATGCGCACGTCCACGCGATCGTTGCGCGTATCCGTGCCACGGCACCATCGTGGCTGCGCGACCTCGTCCCCGCCTACACCAGCCTCGGCGTGTTTTTCGACGGCAGCATCGATGCCGACAGCGCACGGGATTGGCTGCGTGCGCAGTGCCTCGCCGATATCGAAACGACGACAGCGCCGCCATCCCGGACCGTCGAAATCCCGGTCTGTTACGGCGGTGCCCATGGCGAAGACCTCGAGGCTGCGGCCACCGAACTGGGCATCGCACCGGCCGAACTGATCGCACGCCATGGCGAAGCGACGTATACGGTCGCGATGATCGGTTTCGCACCCGGCTTCCCGTACCTGGGTGGGCTCGACCCGACGCTGGCCCTGCCCCGGCTCGCCACACCGCGCACGCACGTGCCTGCGGGCAGCGTCGCGATCGGAGGCGCGCAGACCGGCATCTATCCGCGCGAAAGCCCCGGCGGCTGGCGATTGCTCGGACGCACACCGCTGCGTCTGTTCGATGCGCGGCGCGACCCGCCGTCGCTGCTCGCACCGGGCGACCGCGTGCGGTTCGTCGCGATCGATGCCGACACCTTCGCGCGATCGGAGCGCGAAGCATGACGCTGCATGTGCGGCACGGCGGTGCGCTGACCACCGTGCAGGATTCCGGCCGCAGCGGTTGGCGTCATCTCGGTGTCGCGCATGCGGGTGCGCTGGATCCTGCGCAGGCGTCGCTCGCGAATCGTCTGGTCGGCAATCCTGCGTATGCCGCCGTGCTCGAACTCACGCTGCGCGGCCCCGTGCTCGAATTCGCGCAGCCCACGCGCATGGCACTCTGCGGCGCGCGGATCGACGCGCATTTCGAGGATGCCCGCGCACAGCGCCATGTCGTCCCACTCGGCCGGCCGGTGACGTTGCCTGCGGGAACGCTGCGACTCGGGATGATCCGCAACGGTCTGCGCGCGTGGCTTGCGGTCGCGGGCGGCATCGATGTGCCGCGTGTGCTCGGCAGCCGCAGCACCGATCTGCGCGGCGGCTTCGGCGGTCTCGACGGTCGCGCCTTGTGTGCTGGCGATGCCCTGCCGCTCGGCGCGCACCCCGCCATCGAGGTGGATGCGCCAACATCGCCGAACTGGTGGATCGCGCTCGACGCGACTGCATCCGCGCAGGATGCGATCCGCTACGTGCCCGGCGCATCGCCCGAGGCGCCGATGCTGGCCGAACGCGCCTGGACCGTCGATGCGCGCAGCAATCGCCAGGGCCTGCGCTGCGTCGGCGATGCCATCGCTGCGACGACCGGCGAGCAGATCTCGGCGCCGGTCGCACCCGGCACGATCCAACGGCCGCCCGATGGCCAGCCCATCGTGCTGCTCGCCGATGCGCAGACGGTCGGCGGCTACCCGCGACTCGGGCATGTGATCGCCGCCGATCTGCCGCGTCTCGCGCAGTGGCGTGCCGGCGACGCGCTGCGCTTCGTCGCGGTCGATGCCATCGCCGCACGCGCTGCGGCGCAGCGCCGACAGGGTGATGTCGCGCGGCTACACTGGGCCATCGACCTTGCCCTTCATGACCCATCGGGACGCTGATACCGCCATGCCACGCATCGATTTCAACTGCGATCTCGGCGAAGGCTGCGGCGACGACGCGGCGATCATGCCGTGGATCAGTTCGGCCAACATCGCCTGCGGCGCGCATGCCGGCGACGACGCGACGATCCGCGAAACCTTGCGCCTGTGCCATGTGCATGGCGTGGTCGTGGGCGCCCACCCCGGCTATGCCGATCGCGAACACTTCGGTCGTCGCGAACTGGCGTTGCCGCATGCCGAGCTGGTCGCGCTGGTGCGCGATCAGATCGCGCTGATGGATCGCCTGGCGCGCGAACAGGGACTGACGCTGCGCCACGTCAAACCGCACGGCGCGCTGTACAACCAGTCCGCGCGCGAACCCGACATCGCCGCCGCGATCGCCGAGGCCGTGCGCGACCACGATCCGTCGCTGCTGCTGGTCGGGATGTCGGGCACCGTCTCGATCGAAGCCGCGCAAGCCGCAGGCCTGCGCACCGCGCATGAAGTTTTCGCCGAACGCGGTTATGGCCCCGACGGACGCTTGCTGCCGCGCGGCACGCCGGGCGCGGTGCTGGCATCCGCTGCCGCCACCGCGCAGGCGCTGGGCTTCGCGCTGCGCAATGCCATCGCACTGCACGATGGCCGCACGCTGCGTTTGCAAGCGGACACGCTGTGCCTGCACGGCGACCGCGCCGATGCCGCCGATTTCGCCCACGCCCTGCACACCGCGCTCACTGAGGCCGGCGTGCGCATCCATTCCCTCGAGCCTCAGCGATGACCGACGCCGCGATCAACTACTGGCCCCTGCTCGGCGTGCTCGCCGTGGTGCTCGGCTTCCTGCTGCGACTCAACACCGCGCTGGTGGTCGTCGTCGCCGGTTTCGTGGCCGGACTGGCGGCGAAACTGTCGCCGCTGGACGTGATCGATATCCTCGGCAAGGCGTTCACCGAAAAGCGCTTCCTGCTGCTGTTCCTGATCACACTGCCGGTGATCGGGCTGCTCGAGCGCCACGGCCTGAAGGAACATGCGCAGGCGTGGATCGCACGTCTGCGCGGCGCGACGATGGCGCGATTGCTGATCGCCTATCTGCTGATGCGCCAGGCCAGTTCCGCCATCGGTCTGACCAGTCTCGGCGGCCATCCGCAGGCGGTGCGTCCGCTGCTGGCGCCGATGGCCGAAGGTGCCGCCGAAACCACGCACGGCGCGCTGCCCGAGGCGGAGCGCGAACGCATCCGCGCGATGTCCGCAGCGACCGACAATGTCGGCCTGTTCTTCGGCGAAGACATCTTCATCGCCTTCGGCGCGGTGCTGCTGATGCAGTCGTTCTTCAAGGACAACGGCATCGAACTGGCGCCGTTGCAGATCGCGCTCTGGGGCATTCCCACCGCGATCTGCGCCTTCATCATCCACGCCTGGCGCATCCGCCGCTTCGAGCGCGCGCTGGCCGCGCGACAGGCATCGGCAGCTACCGCCGCGCAGGCAGCGCCGGAAACCGGCGCATGATCTCGATGACCGTCGTCTACTGGCTGCTCGGTGCCTACTTCGCTGCGCTGGCATGGCGCGGCTTCCGCGATACCGGCAATCCGCGTCGTCATACCACCGCGCTGTTCTGGGCGCTGCTGGCGCTGCTGCTGTTCGCGGCGGACCGCATGCCTGTACGCGCGGTCGGCATCTGCGTGATCGCGCTGGTCCTGCTCGCCGGTTTCGGCGGATTGCGCATGGGGCGCTATCAGGAAACCAGCGCCGACGACAAACGCGGCGAGGCGAAACGCCTCAACAACCGCCTGTTCTGGCCGGCGCTGCTGATTCCCGCGATCACCCTGTCCGGCACGCTCGGTCTGAAACGCATCGAATGGCATGGCCAACCGCTGTTCGACAGCGCCAACACCGTCACCCTGACATCGCTCGCCATCGCCTGTCTGATCGCGCTCGCCGCCGCGTGCAGACTGACCCGGCAATCGCCGTGGAGCGCCATCGAACAATCGCGAAGACTCGTCGACGCCATCGGCTGGGCGGCGCTGCTGCCGCTGCTGCTCGCGACGCTGGGCAGCGTGTTCGATGCCGCCGGCGTCGGCCAGGCGGTCGCCGGACTCGTGCGCGCAGCGATCCCGGTGGACAACGCATTCGTGGTCGTCGTCGCCTATGCCCTGGGCATGGCCGCCTTCACGATCATCATGGGCAACGCCTTCGCTGCGTTTCCGGTGATGACCGCCGGCATCGCCCTGCCCCTGCTCGTGAAGTTGCACGGCGCCGATGCGGCATCCTTGGCCGCGATCGGCATGCTCTCCGGCTACTGCGGCACGCTGATGACGCCGATGGCCGCCAACTTCAATCTGGTGCCGGCCGCATTGCTGGAACTGAAGGATCCGCATGGCGTGATCCGCGCCCAGTGGCGTACCGGCGCGCTGCTGCTGATGTGCAACATCGTGCTGATGTACGTGGTCGTGTTCCGATGAGCGCCTGCTCCGACGAGAGCATGTTTCGATGAGGGCGCCGCAATGAGCGAACAGTTGTCGCCGACCGTGCTGCTGACCGGCTTCGATCCGTTCGGCGGTGATGCCCCAACCCCAGTTGGCTGGCCGCAGAGCGCCTGCACGGCGAAGTCATCGCCGGGCATCGTATCGTCGGCGTGCAACTGCCGACTTCGTTCGCGCGCGCACCGCGCATCCTGCGCGCGGCGCTACGCGAGCATGCACCGGCATTGATCCTGTGCATCGGCCAGGCGGGAGGCCGGCCGTGGATTTCGCTGGAGCGGATCGCGATCAATATCGACGACGCCCGCATCGCCGACAACGACGGCGTCCAGCCCATCGACACACGGATCGTCGGCAGCGGTCCCGCTGCCTATTTCACGACTCTACCGATCAAATCCATGCGCGCGGCGCTGCTGGCCGCGAACATTCCGGCCGAGATATCGCAGACCGCCGGCACTTTCGTGTGCAACCACGTCTTCTACGCGCTGATGCGCGCACTGGCGGCGACGCGCGCACGACCACGCGGCAGCTTCATCCACATCCCGTATCTGCCCGAACAAACGCAGGACCGGCCCGGCGAACCCGACCTGCCGCTGGAAACGGTCGTTGCCGCGCTCAGGTTGATGATTGAAACCGCGTTGATCGCGCACGAAGACCAGCGCATCGCTGCGGGCGCGACGCATTGAAATCCCGATCTTGCCGGAGCCGGGGCTGCGCTGGACCGCTCGCCGGCACTGCCTGCAGGTTTTCGCTTCCAAGCAGCGTTCCGCGGCACAACCGCATCCGCCCGGATCCGGACCGCAAGTCTTCGTTCTGGCGGGGCTATTCCACCACGACCGGAATCTTGCCGATTTTCGCCTGCCATTCGCGCGGGCCGGTCTTGTGCACGGATTCGCCGGTGGAATCGACGGCCACCGTCACCGGCATGTCTTCGACCGTGAATTCGTAGATCGCTTCCATGCCGAGATCGGCGAAACCGACGACTTTCGAGGCCTTGATCGCCTTCGACACCAGATACGCGGCGCCACCGACCGCCATCAGATAGACCGACCGGTGTTTCCTGATCGCGTCGATGCCTGCGGGACCGCGTTCGGCCTTGCCGACCATCCCCAGCAGTCCGGTCTGCGCCAGCACCTGCTCGGTGAACTTGTCCATGCGCGTTGCCGTCGTGGGGCCTGCGGGGCCGACCACTTCGTCGCGCACCGGGTCGACCGGGCCGACGTAATAGATGAAGCGGCCCTTGAAATCGACCGGCAGCGGCTCGCCCTTGTCGAGCATCTCGACCATCCGCTTGTGCGCGGCGTCGCGGCCGGTCAGCAGCTTGCCGTTGAGCAGCAGTACTTCGCCCGGCTTCCAGTCGGCGACGTCTTCGGGTGTCACGGTGTCGAGATTCACCCGGCGCCCCTTGCTGGCGTCGTAGGTGAGCTCAGGCCAATCGGCGAGCGACGGCGGATCCAGCATCACCGGGCCGCTGCCGTCGAGGGTGAAATGCGCGTGACGGGTGGCGGCGCAGTTCGGAATCATCGCCACCGGCAGGTTCGCGGCATGGGTCGGGTAGTCCTTGACCTTGATGTCGAGCACGGTCGTCAAACCGCCCAGGCCCTGCGCGCCGATGCCCAGCGCGTTGACCTTCTCGTACAGTTCGAGCCGCAGCTCCTCGGCGCGATTGGATGCGCCGCGCGCCTGCAGATCGACGATATCGATCGGTTCCATCAAGGCTTCCTTCGCCAGCAGCATCGCCTTTTCGGCGGTGCCGCCGATGCCGATGCCCAGCATGCCCGGCGGGCACCAGCCGGCGCCCATGGTCGGCACGGTCCTGAGCACCCAATCGACGATGGAATCGGAGGGATTGAGCATCGCGAACTTCGACTTGGCCTCGGAACCGCCGCCCTTCGCCGCGACGATCACATGGACGGTGTTGCCGGGCACGATCTTCACGTTGACCACGCCGGGCGTGTTGTCCCTGGTGTTGGTGCGCTTGCCGGCGGGATCGGCCAGCACCGACGCGCGCAGCTTGTTGTCCGGATGGTTGTAGGCGCGGCGCACGCCTTCGTGGACCATGTCCTCGACGCCCATCGTCGCGTCGTCCCAACGCACGTCCATGCCGACTTCGAGGAACACGGTGACGATGCCGGTGTCCTGGCAGATCGGACGATGGCCTTCGGCGCACATCCGCGAGTTGATCAGGATCTGGGCGATGGCGTCCTTCGCCGCTGGGGAGGCCTCGCGCTCGTAGGCGGCAGCGAGGTTCCGGATGTAGTCGACCGGATGGTAGTAGCTGATGTACTGCAGGCCATCGGCGATCGACTGGATCAGGTCTTCCTGCCTGATCGAGACCGGGCGGCGGTCGACGGGCAGCGTAGTGGTGTGGGCGGACACGGGCGGACCATCGGGACGTGTGGGGATCCGGATTTTACCGCGCGCCGGGCGTCGCCGCGCAGGGCGCACACTTGCATGCGGCGGGAATCGGCAGACAATCGTCCTACGTCCATTCCGTGAGGGAAGCCGTCATGCTCAAGAAAATCCTGATCGTGCTGTTGATCGCCATCGCGGGCGTGCTGGGCTATGCCGCGACCAAACCAGACACGTTCCGGGTCGAACGCCGGACGACGATCGCCGCGCCGCCGGAGCAGATTTTTGAAATGATCGACGACTTCCACCGCTGGCGCGATTGGTCGCCGTGGGAGGAGCTCGACCCGGGCATGACCCGCACCTTCGGCGGCCCCGCCCGGGGCATCGGCGCGACCTATGCCTGGAGCGGCAATCGCGATGTCGGCCAAGGGCGGATGGAGATCACCGAATCCGCAGCGCCCGGCAAGCTCATGATCAAACTCGATTTCATCGCGCCCTTCGAGGCCCACAACACGGCCGAATTCACCCTCACGCCCAAACCGGATGGGACCACCGAGGTGGTCTGGGTCATGGATGGCCCCAGCCCTTACATCACGAAGGTGATGGACACGGTGATGAACATGGACAAGATGATCGGCAAGGATTTCGAGGCCGGTCTGGCGAAGATGAAGGCCGCAGCCGAGCGCTGATACGGCGGTCTGCGGCAGCGGATACCGGTGGAACCATCGGCAGGCGGAGGAAGAACGGCCCGCCGACAACGCGCAACAGACCCCGCGACAGCGGGGTCCTGCGTGTTCGACCATCGGTTCTAGGCTCTCGGTCCGCGCTTCCCGCGGGCGCACGCGGGCCCAAACTGATCGGAATCAGAAAACCGCCGTTTGTTGCGGCGCACAATCCCGGATACCCCCTCCCGGAGTCGCGCAATGAATACCCTCTCCCAAGTGCCCGGTCCCGATCTCGAGCCAGCCGACCACTTCCTGCCCTACAGCCTCGAAACGCTCGCGCACGGGCGCCAGGTACTGATCCGCCCGATGAATCCCGGCGACGCCGACGCCGAGCGCGAATTCATCACCGCGCTGTCGCCGCAGTCGCGCCGCTACCGCTTCCAGGAACAGATCGGCGAACCCAGCCAGGAGATGGTCGCGAAACTGGTCGATGTGGATCACATCAACGACGAGGCATTCGTCGCTCTGTCCGAAGACAGCGCCGACACCCGGATCGTCGGCGTATCCCGTTACGCCGTGTGCAGCGACCCGCTGCAATGCGAGATCGCGGTCACCGTGCTCGACGATTGGCAGGGTCACGGCCTGGGCACGCTGCTGATGCAGCGCCTGATCTCGGCCGCCCGCGAACGTGGGATCAAACGGATGGTGTCGCTCGATTTCGCCGAAAACCGGGAGATGGCGCATCTCGCGCATCACCTGGGCTTCGTGACCCAGAGCGACCCCGACGACCGGGCGCAGGTCGTGCACACGCTGATGCTTTGAAGATCCGCGACGATGCCGGCGAGCGCGATGCGCACGAAGGCCCGGGTGCTGCCCGGGCCTTCTGCGTTTCCGGATCGGCATTCTGAGCCGGGTCAAAAACGGTTGCGCGCGCGGTCCGCTATAATTAGATCCTGCTAATACTTCCGAACCCCACGCATGGCCTCCCCTTACGGTACCGAAACCGTGCTTGACGTCCGCCACTGGACCGACGCGTACTTCAGCTTCACCACCACCCGCGACGACGGTTTCCGTTTCGACAATGGCCAGTTCGTGATGATCGGCCTGGAAGTGGAGGGAAAACCGCTGATGCGCGCGTATTCCATCGCCAGCGCCAACTGGGAGGAGCAGCTCGAATTCTTCAGCATCAAGGTGCAGAACGGGCCATTGACCTCGCGCCTGCAGCACATCGCGCCCGGCGACACCATCCTGATCGGACGCAAGCCCACCGGCACGCTGCTGATCTCCGACGTGCACCCGGGCCGCAATCTGTATCTGCTGTCCACCGGCACCGGCCTGGCGCCGTGGATGGCCGTGGTGAAAGACCCCGCCACCTACGAACGCTTCGAGCGCGTGATCATCTGCCACGGCGTGCGCGGCGAGCCGGATCTCGCGTATCGCGATTACATCGTCAACGAACTGCCGCGCCATGAATTCCTCGGCGACGAAATCAGGGCCAAGCTGCTCTATTACCCGGCGGTGAGCCGCGAAGACTTCTATTGGCACGGCAAGCATCGGCGCGGTCGCATCACCGATCTGCTGGACAGCGGTCGCGTCGCCGGCGATCTCGGCATCGAGCCGCTGGACCCGAAATACGACCGCGCGATGATCTGCGGCAGTCCGCAGATGCTGGCCGACTTCCGCCGGATTCTCGACAGCCACGGCTTCACCGCTTCGCCGCGGATCGGCACTGCCGGGGAATACGTGTTCGAGCGCGCGTTCGTCGAGAAATGAACAGGGCAGCGGGCCGAAGCCCGCCCTGCGGCCCGCGCCAAGGCCCGTTCTACTCGCCGTAATGCAGCCAGATGCGTGCGCGCGCCTCGTTGTCGAAGACACGGCATTCGTAGCCGTGTTCGCGGCCCATGATCTCGCCTACTTCCATGCGACTGACCGCAGTGCCCCGGGCGTCGACATAGGCCACGCGCACTTCGGCGAAACCCTGTCCCTCGACCGAGGAAAACAGCCTGCGAAGCTGATTCTCCGGCGGCACCGCACCGAAGGTGTGATCGATCACCAGCAGATTGCGCAAGCCGGTGCGCTGCAGTTCGGCGCCGATCGCCATGAACAACGCGATCAGCGCGTCGACGGTGTCGATACGGCCGGTGACATTGGCCACCAGCCCGCTGCTTTCGGTGTTCAACGCCAGTTGGAAACCCGGTTTTTGCGGATCGAATCCGGACGTCACGGTTGCATGCCCCTGTCAGCCATGCTCAGCCCAGCGCGGCTTCGATATCCTTCGTCATCGACTGCGGCGTATCGGTCGGCGCATAGCGCTTGATGACCCGGCCGTCGCGACCGACCAGGAACTTGCTGAAGTTCCATTTGATCGCACCGATACCGAGCAGGCCGCCCTTCTCGTCCTTCAGCCACTTCCACAGCGGGTGCGCCTTGGCGCCGTTGACGTCGATCTTCGCGAACATCGGGAAATCGACATCGTAGGTCAGCGTGCAGAAATTCTTGATTTCCGCCTCGTCGCCCGGCTCCTGGTGGGAAAACTGGTCGCAGGGAAACCCCATCACCACCAGGCCGCGGTCGCGATAGGTTTCCCACAGCGACTGCAGCCCGGTGTATTGCGGGGTGAATCCGCATTTCGAGGCGACATTGACCACCAGCAGCACTTTTCCGCTGTAATCGGAAAGCGCTTGATCGTGACCATCGATATCGACAGCGGAAAAATCATAAGCGGTGGTCATCCCGGCACTCCTGGCGTGTGTGGTTCGTACGGCGTGTGATGCGGTTACGGCTGCGAAGCCTGCTGCGCGGTGGACTCTACCTTCAGCGGCGCAGCGAACGGCTTGATGCCCAACGCTTCGTAGACTTCGCCCGGGTAGTAGGCGGTGCCGTTCTTGATCACCAGCGCGACGTTGCGGATGGCGGCGATGTCGACGGTGGGGTCGCCATCGACCAGAATCAGATCGGCGCGCTTGCCCACCGCGATCGAACCCCGGTCATCGAGGACGCGCGCGTACTTCGCGCCGTTCCAGGTCGCGACCTGCAGCGCCTGCGCCGGGGTCATCCCGGCCTTCACGTAGAGTTCGAGTTCGCGCTGCAGGGTGAAGCCCGGCAGACCATCGGTACCGGCGAGGATCGGCACGCCGGCCCGGTACATGCGGCCGACGAAGTCGACCATCTTGTCGTAGGATTTGTTGTAACGCGCGGCGGTGGCGTCGTCCGGGATATCGAACTCCGCGACCTTGAAGCCGCGCTGCACATCCGGCGGCATGTGGTCGGCGACCGCAGCGAAGGCCTGCGACATCTCGCCGGGACGCTGGCGGATGAAATCGAACGTGGCGAGCGTCGGATCGATCGCGATCTGGTTCTTCACCAGCAGCGCGATGTAGTCCTGCACCGGCTTGGCATCGAAATTCATGTCGGCGATGCGCTTGGCCGGCAGGTAGAACCGCTCCAGCGTGCGCGTGTCGGTGGTGTCCTCGACCAGGAAATTCAGCAACACCTGGTTGATGTGCTGGATCTCGTCGTAGCCCATGTCGATCGCATCCTGCGCGCGCAGGAACACCGGGATGTGCCCGCTCACGCGCATGTCGCGACTGTGCGCGTAGGACACGGTCTCGCGCAGGATCTCCTTCGGGAACGAGTTGTAGATCTTGATCTGCGGGTAGCCATGCCTGGCGTACCAGTCCACCGCCTGCTTCGCGCCCGCGAGATCGCTGACGACGAATCCATGGCGCGCGGACATCGGGCTTTCGCCTTCGATGAAACCGGCAGCGACGATGCTCGGCGACATGCGGCGCCCGTCGCGTTCATCGGCCATCAGCTGCTGCAGGGTCTTGTTGTCGTTGGCCATGTCGCGGACGGTGGTCACGCCTGCCGCCAGATGCAGGCCGCCCTGCCAGGCATTGATATGACCGTGCATATCGAACAGCCCGGGCAGCAGCACGCGGCCACCGGCATCGACGACGCGATCGACACGGGCGGTTTCCTCGCCACCGCCGGAGATCGAGACGATGCGCCCGTTCGCGATCAACAGGTCGGACGCAGGTCCAAGGGTCGCGTGCTCGCTGTCGAAGACGCGGGCATTGCGGATCAGGGTCGTCCCGCGCAGCGGATGCGACAGTCGCCGCTGCAGGTCGGACAACGCTTCGGCCTCCGCCTCTTCCTGGCGGACTTCGAGCGCAGGAGCATTGGCCTGCCATCCGGCTTCGATCAGCTGCAGGTAACCCGGGAAGATGAAAGCGAACATCCGCGGCTGCGGCCCGACCGTGGCCCAGAAGAACGTCGGCGTGAAGCCGACGCCGGTCAACATCACCAGTTGCACCTTGCGGGTCTCGGCGTCCTTGGAGACATCCACTTCGGCGACCGTGCGCATGGTCAGCGTGCCGCTGGGGATCAGCGGCAGCTTGCCGTCGCTGCGACGGCTCAGCGCCGAGAACGCCACCGCCAGACCCTGCGGCGAGCCGCCGAGCGGCGAATAGGCGGCGCCGGCAACCAGCGGCTGCTCACCGGCGTCAGAAGTCGACTTCCAGATGGCGACGCCGTTCTCGACGCGGAAACTCTCGTCGACCGGCGCACCGAAGGTCGAGGTGCCCTTTGCCGCATAGGTCGCGAACGTGCCATCGGCGGCGAGCACATATTCTTCTTTCAGTTCGGGGCCGCGGCCGTTGTCCTTGAACAGGAAGTCGACCCGGGTCACGCCGTCGTCGCCGAGGACGACCTTCTGATGACCTGCCTGCTTGCCGCCATCGACCAGCGCGACGTATTCGATCGTCTCGGCGGCGCCGACCATACCGGGCAACAGGACCAGCATCAGGACCAAGCCAAGGACATCACTACGGTTCATTTCCATCTCCCGTTCTGAAATCGATGATCCTGTCCCCCCTGACAGGATGGCTCCGACTCGCCTTGGATCGGACAGCGGATGCCATGGCCCAAGTCTAGCAGGCTGCTGGAAATTGGAAGATGGGCGCACGCGTCCGGGACAACCCTGACGGCGCCTGCGATGCAGGCTTGCATCGGCACCCCGGTGCCGATGGCCGCTGCGCGGAGCTGCACGAGGACCGCAAGCGGGCATGCTTCCCGTGACGTCCGGACAGGCGATGCATCGAGCCGTCGACCATTCCGCCGCCGTGTGTGTGTCGCCAGTGTTTACGGCGCATCGAGGCAGATCGCGACCACGTGCGCGTCGTCGAACGCGCATCGTTGATACGGCGGAATCCTTGTCGTGCCACGCATCACATTTGCACGCATCGTCGGCGCCGCATTGCTGCACAGCAGCAAATAAGAATTGCATGTATACGTTTTCAATAATGACTTTGATCCCGCAGCCGGGCCAATAATCGCGGCGCCAGGGGAAGACGCAACAGTACGCATCCGCAACGCACGTCGCCGCGCAGACAACGGGCACGCGGTGTCCGGCGATGATGCGCTGCACACGAATCGCCATCGGGAGAACCAAGGATGAAGGCTCGCAAGACACATCTCGCCATCGGGATCGGACTTTTCGTATTGGCATCGGTCTGCTCGACTGCGCCCGCAGCGATTCCATCCGCGCACGTCTACCACAACCACATGCCGAACTTCTGGCCGTTCTACGCGGTGGATGTCGGCAACGCATACAACGCGACCGCGGTCGGCGCGCCGATCCGTTACCTCTACGACGGCGACGTCATCAAGCTCAAGCAGAATCCGCCGGCAGGCTACAGCTACTACCTGCCCGCAGCGCTCGGCGGCACGATCATGCCGCACGACGATCTGGTGACGTACTACAGCCACGATGCGAAAACCGGCGCATACCAGTACTGGCCGCAACAGGTGGCGAACGAGCTGCGCAATTATTCGGGATCGCAGGGCCAGATCCACGTCACGATGTCCGGCGCGGTGGTGAACAACGTCGACAACCTGCAGAGCACGCAGAATGTCGCCGGTTACTCGAATCCCGGTTGGGGCGCGTCGTGGCGCAGCGCCTACACCGGGCTGCCGACGCAGAACAACTTCAAGACCCTCGACCTGATCCATTTCACCGGCCACCACTCGATGGGCCCGCTGGTGGGCAGCGATTATTTCCTCAAGGATCTGATCTACCAGAGCGCGACGCTGGCGCAGCCGTATTTCCTCGGTGGAAACTTCAAATCGTCGCGCGGCTTTTTCCCGACCGAACTCGGCTTTTCCGACCGCTTGATCCCGGTGCTGTCGAAACTCGGCATCCAGTGGTCGGTGATCGGCAACAACCATTTTTCGCGCACGCTCAAGGACTACCCCTACGCGACCTACGATGCGAACGGCGACACGCTGACCTCGCCGCCGAACCGCGCGGACCTGCGCAACACATCGACCAGCGGTGCCTGGGTCGCCAATCCGATGGCGCACGAACAACAGGTCGTGGTGAACAAATATCCGTTCGCCTCCACGCCGCACTGGGTGCGTCATGTCGATCCGGCGACCGGCACGGTCAGCAGGATCGCCGGCATTCCCGTCTCCCAGAACGGATCGTGGCTGGAAGGTTGGGAGGGCGCGGTCACGGTCGACGAATACGTGCCGTACGCGAGCCTGGAACCGCGCCAGTTCTACGTGATCGCCCACGATGGCGACAACTCCGGCGGACGCGCGGGCTCGCTGTCGACGTGGCAGAACGGCTACGGCACGACCTGTTCCGGGAGCGGCAGCTGTCTGGGCATCGACGAATACCTGCTGCGCAATCCGATCCCGGCGAACGATGTCCAGCACGTGCAGGACGGTTCGTGGATCGACACCCGCGACTCGTCTTCCGACCCCACCTGGTACCACTGGCGACTGCCGTTCCTGATCTGGAAAGGCCAGTTCCCGGCCTACAACGCCGCCACCGGCAGCAATCTGTCGCCGAAGGTGAATCTCGCCGGCGTGGCCGAAGGCGCGACCGTGTCGTTCGAATACGGCTGGCACTATCTCGAACGCAATTTCGCGCTGCTGCAGGCGGCGCTGAACTACGCGAAGACCGCCGAACAGATCTGGCTGGACGATCATCCGGCGCACTGGTCGCCGACGACCGCGCTGGACCAGCAGATCACCCATCCGGGCAATCAGCTCAATCCGTGGATGATGTCGTACCCGGTGAAGGGCAATGCCGCCAATGGCTATGCGGGCGGCGCGAATCCGGCCGAGCTGTCGTGGTATTTCCTGCTGCCGGCGATGGATTCGGGTTTCGGCTACTACGACGAGAACAAGGACGACAACGTCAAACCCACCCTCGCCTTCAACAATTCGCTGTACTTCTCGAAGCTGCTGGTGCAGCCGAACCTGGTGAAGGACCGCACCGGGCCGTCGGTGTGGTGGCCGCAGCGCTATCCGTACAACCCCGGTTCGGTCAACGCATCGAAGGCCGAAGGCTGGACCGTCCAGCACTACAACAACGAATTCGCGATCTACACCTACGCCTACGATCTGTCGAACATCGCCGACATCAGGGTGAAGGTGCGCACGCATGCGTCCCTCGACATCGCCGCCAGCGACGACACCTACAAGGTCTACGACCCGGCCGCGAACGTCGGCAAGCCCGGGCTGTCGATCACGCCGGCCAACGTCTCGGCGTGGACCTCGTATCCGATGCAGATGCGCGACCTGCGCCCGGTGATGAACGGCGTGTCGTGGATGCCGACCACCCAGGCGACGATGCAGGTGCTGCCCGCGCAGGAAATCGGCAATCTCTACTTCGCGTATTTCAGCGGCTATCGCAACCAGTTGCTCGACTATTACATCGAAGCGACCGACAGCCGCGGCAATGTCACCCGCAGCGAAATCCAGCAGGTCCATGTCGGCGCGGGCACCTATCGCAAGACCACCACCGGCTCGGGCCATGTCGAAGACACCAACGGCACGGTCGCGGGCGTGCGCCCGTTCCTGACCGTCGACACCACCGCGCCGGTGTTCCTGGGCGCGCTCGCATCGAGCAACCTCACCGATCGCTCGGTGACGATCGCCTGGTCGCCGGCCACCGACAACGTCCGCGTCGCGGGCTATCAGATCTTCCGCAACAATGTGCTGGTGGGGACCGGCAGTGGCACGCAGTTCAACGACAGCGGCCTGTCGGCGTCGACCGCCTACAGCTATCAGGTACTCGCGTTCGATGCCGCCGGCAATCAATCCGCGCGCAGCGCGGCGCTGGCGATCACCACCCGTGCGGCGGACACCGTCGCTCCGAGCGCACCGGGCATGCCGGTCGCAGGCACAAGGACCGCAAGTTCGATCGCATTGAGCTGGACAGCGGCGACCGACAACTACGGCGTCGCCGACTATCAGATTCATCGCAATGGCTCGTTGGCCGGCACATCCACCACGACCAATTACATCGACAACAATCTGCAACCGTCGACCGCCTACACCTACACCATCAAGGCCAAGGACGCGGCCGGCAATCAATCGATCGCATCGGCGGCGCTCAACGCTTCCACGCTCGCCGGCAACGTCGCCAACGTGTACTACCGCGCCCCCGCCGGCTGGACCACGGTGAACCTGCATTTCTCGCCGACCGGCGGCATCTGGACAACCGTCCCCGGCGTGCCGATGACGCTCGCCTGCAGCGGCTGGCACCGCTATTCCGCGAATCTCGGCGGCGCCACCGGACTGGCGGCGGTGTTCAACAACGGCAGCGGCATCTGGGACAACAAGGGCGGCCAGAATTACGCGCTGGGCACCGGCATTTCCGTGATCGAGAACGGCGCGGTGTCCACCGGAACCGACCCCTGCACGCTCGATACCCAGGCGCCATCGGTGCCCACCGGCCTGAGCGGCCAGGCGATCGACGCCAACACGGTGAGCCTGACGTGGAATGCGGCGACCGACAACGTCGGCATCGCCGGCTATCGCGTGTATCGCAACACCTTGCAGATCGGCACCGTCGCCACCGGCACCGGCTACATTGACAACACCGTCCAGCCGTCGATGACCTACAGTTACACCGTGCGCGCCTACGACGCTGCGGGGAATCTTTCCACCGCTCCCACGGCCGTATCGATCACCACGCCGGCGCGCGCCGACACGCAGGCGCCGAGCGTGCCCGCAGGCTTGAATGCGCAGAACCTCACCTCGACCTCGGTCACCGTGCGCTGGACGGCATCGACCGACAATGTCGGCGTGTCCGCGTATCTGGTCTATCGCAACGGTACGCAGATCGGAACCACGGCGGCGACGAGCCATGCCGACAGCGGACTTGTCGCCGGCACGACCTACAGCTACACGGTCAAGGCGCAGGACGCGGTGGGCAATCTGTCCGCCGCCAGCGCGGCCTTGAGCGTGACCACACCGCCGCTGGTCAACAACATGGCCACGATCTACTACAAGCCGACGACGGTGTGGACCACGGTCAATATCCACTACGCACCGAACGGCGGCAGCTGGACGGCGGTTCCCGGCGTGGCGATGACGGCGGCCTGCAGCGGCTGGTTCACGAAGGCCATCAATATCGGCGCCGCGACCGGCGCGCAGGTCACGTTCAACAATGGCAGCGGCGTCTGGGACAGCCGCAACGGCGCGAACTATCCGGTCGCCACCGGCGTGTCATCGATCACGAACAACGTGATCAGCACCACCGATCCGTGCCTGGGCGACGACAGCACCGCACCCAGCGCGCCGACGGGATTGACCGCGAGCAGCGTGACTGCGACCTCGGCGACGCTGTCGTGGACTGCGTCCACCGACAATGTCGGCGTCGCCGGTTATCGCATCTTCCGTGGCGGCAACCAGATCGGCACCACGTCCGGGACCAGCTACACCGATTCCGGACTGTCCGCCGCGACCGCCTATGCGTATACGGTGCGGGCCTACGATGCCGCAGGCAACGTCTCGGCGAGCAGCGCCACCCGCAACGTGACCACGACCGCACCCAGCAGCTGCCAGGTCACCTTCACCATCGCCAACGCCAGCACCGTCGTCGGCCAGAACCTGTACGTGGTCGGCAATGTCGCCGCGCTCGGCGATTGGTCGGCGGGCACAGGCTTCGCCCTGACCATCCAGGGCAGCGGCGCGAATGTGCCGTGGTCGGGCACGGTGACGCTGCCGCCCGGCACCGCGATCCAGTACAAGTACGTGAAATGGAACGGAGCGACCGCCGCGTGGGAGAGCAATCAGGCCACGACGTCGGGCAACCGCGAATTCGCCACGCCCGCCAACTGCAGCGCGCCGACGACGCGCAACGACGGCAACTTCAAGTTCTGATGCGGGAGATGCCGCGAGCGACAGCGAAAGCGCCGGGCGGTGTCGCGCCCGGCGCGGAGTCAAGCAGGATGACAGCGTGGCGATGCCGGACAGGCGGGAATCGCGGGAATCACCCTTGATGCCCTTGCTGCATGCATCGGTTACAGTCCGGGCATCCTTCTGCGACGCGGGATCGTCATGAAGCATCACTTGCGCACCATTCTTGTTTTCGCCGCGGGATGTTTGCTGGCCGTGCCGCTGAGCGTGGTGATCACGGTACTGTTGTTCCCCGTCTGGTCACGGCTCGAATCGTCTTTCGGCATCGAGTCGGTCGGCCACTCGGGGCCTGCGGATTGGTGCTACGGCTTGATCTTCGCGATGTTGTTCGCGTCGATGCTTTCGTTGCTCGTGCTGGGCGCCCGCACCCGCCGCAAAGACCGATTGCGCTGATGTGGACATTCCCTGATGCAGATCCTGATGCAGGCATTTTCTGGAAATCCTTCGTGCGGATATTGCGTTCGACGTTGTTCGCGGGATCCCGATACGATCACTCGGCTTCGCCCCTTCCGTCCGCTGGAACCGCTTCCATGCCAGGCGTGCGGATGACGGCGGGATAAACCCCTTGGACACCCCGGGAGCGGGAACCGCGATATTCAGCCAAGCGTTAGCCGGCCGACCCTAGCGTTCACACCGCGCCATCCCGGCGTCCGGAGTCCCTCATGAACCGCCTCGCCGTTTCGATCCTCGCCGTCGCCCTGGTCGCCACCACCGGCACCGCATCTGCACAGAACAGCACCATGCAAGGCCAGCAATACCCGGCGTCGACAAACGATCGCTACGCGCAGACGGCAAGCCCCTATTACGACGAAGCGCGCGTCATCCGCGTCGACCCGGTGCTGCAATCCGGCTACGGCAATACCCAGACTTCTTCGGGTCGTTGCTACAGCGATGATGTCTACGCCGGCAGCGGCGATCAGTACGATGACCGCTACGGCGACCGTCGTTACGACGATCGCTATGACAACCGCGGCTATGACAACCGCAGCTATGACAGCCGCGGCTACGACAGCCGAGGCGATGATGACCGCCGCTACGATGGCCGCTATTCCAGCACCCAGGGCACCGAGACCGGCCGGAATGTCGCGACCGTGATCGGCGGTATCGTCGGTGCCGCGCTCGGCAGCAAGGTCGGGGGCGGTTCGGCCCGCTACGCGACCGCTGCGGTCGGTTCGATGGTCGGCGGCATGGCGGGACGCGGCATCTACGAAACCAGCCAACGCAATCGCCAGCCGAAGCCGCGCATCACGGTGTGCGACCCGGTACGCGAAGGCAGCTACTCGAACACCGGCAGCAACGTGACCGCGTACGACGTGACCTACGAATACGCCGGACGCCAGTACGTCACCCGCACCGATTACCACCCCGGCGACCATATCCGCGTTCGCGTGGATGTCCGTCCGGAATAATCGCGACGCCGATGCGCGCAAGCGATAGCCGCTTACGGAAAAGGGACCGCAAGGTCCCTTTTCTTTTGCCGACCACTTCCGCCGGAAATCACACGCTCGCGCTGGGATAGCGGCTGGGATACGGCGACAGCAGCGCCAGTTCCTGCCGCGCCAGCTCCGCACGCAGGCGATGGGCAACTTCAAGCACCACTGCGGCTTCCAAGCCGTCGGGCAACGTATCGATCAAGGTCGGGAACGCGCCGTCGTAGATCAGCAGGTTGATGTTTTCGATCGGATCGACAGCGAGGTTGTACAACTCCCACTGGTCCGGCACCGGCCGTTCGCTCCACGGGTCGCAGTAGCGCACCAGCTTCCATTGCTGCGAACGCAGCGCGCGTACGTGCGCGGGCTGCACGACCGGCCCGGGCGCGAGATCGGGCAGATACGCATGCGTGGCGGCGCCTGCGACCGGCGGCGTGCGCAGCAGTTCGACGGTGGCGTTGAACACCGCGTACTGCTGCCAGGACTGCACGTTGTGCGGGTCGTCGTCGCGCGGCAGCGGCTCGGTGATCAGGTCGTCGGTGGCGAACAGCACGCCCTCGCGCTCATGGCCGTCCGGCCCGATCACCGGGCCGCCACCGGCGCGGATCACCGGAAGCAGATCCGCGCCGGGCAATGGCGCAGCGGCATGGGTTTTCGACAGATTGCGTCGCGCGCGGGCGATGTGGTCGTCGGTCGCATGTGCGAGCTTCAACAGCGTCGGCAGGACATCGATATGACTGGTCTGCGCGAGCACCGCGCGCGGCGTGTCGCGCGCTTCGTTGAAGCGCCTGCTGCTGATCAGGAACGGCACATGCACCACTTCCTGATACGCGCCGTGCCACTTCTCGATCTGCATGCCGTGCGCGGCGCCGAATTCGCCGTGATCCGACGCGAACACCACGATGGTGTCGTCGCGCAGGCCGCTGGCTTCCAGCGCTTCCAGCACGCGCAGGATGTGGCGATCGACCATCGAGATCATGTAGGCGTAGTACTGCAGGAAGCCGGTGGCGGCGCCGTCGGGGTCGTCCTGCAACTGGAACGGGATCGCGATGCCCAGCGTCGCCTTCACCGCATTCTGCAGCACCGTCTGCGCATCGCCGCCGGCCGCCTGACCGATGCTCAGGCCGGTCTTCGACGCCAGCCCCAGCGCGACCTTGTACGCGGTGTCGTACTGCGCGCGCGGCTTGTTGTTGGTCAGCAGGTCTTCGTTCTGCGTCGGAGATGCCGTAGCGCAGTCCTGCGGCAGCCCGGTCGGATTCAGCGGTACCTGGAACGTGCCCTCGGTGGGCGTCACGCTGACCGTGCCCTGCGGCGGAATCGGCACCGAACCGCCCGGCCCCACCGGCGACGGCGGCGCCAGCTCGCTGGGCGGCGGGAAGCTCGGCTGCAGCCCGCGCGGCAACGTCGGATAAGTCGCGATGTCGTGCGGATTGGTGAACGAACACACCGCGAAGAACGGCGGCGTCTGCGGCTTGCGCGTGTCGAGCGGCGTATCCATGCCCTGCTGTGACAGTGCGCGGTTGTAGGGCACGCCCAAGCCGCGATTGCGCAGGAAGTTGCATGCCAGATCGGCGAACTGGTAATCGCGGAAGGTGCCGAGATTGTTGATCGAAGACCCGTGCGGCTCTGGCCACGACAGTTCCCAATCGCCGAAGCCGTAGCCCTTCAGCGTGTGCTCCGGCGGCTCGCTGACATGCCATTTTCCGAAGTAGTGCGTGCTGTAGCCCAGCTCGCGGAAATAATCGCCCGCCGTGGGGGCACCGTCGGGACGCAGCCACGGAAAATTCTGCGCATCGCCGCTCTTGAACAGGCCGTCGGTCTGGGTCACGCCGGTGCGCGGCCCGTATTGCCCGGTCATGATCGCAGCGCGGCTGGGGATACATGCCGATTCGGCGATGGTGTGGTCGGTGAATACCGTCGCGTACTCGCGCAGTTTGCAGAAGCCCGGAAAATGCTTGGCGTAGGCGTTGCCTTCGAGGCTGCCGACGAAGGAAAGAATTTTCTTGAGATCGTTGGCGAAGCCTGCGTCGCCGTAGCCGGGATTCGGGTAGTACAGCTGGTCCACCAGGATCAGCAGGATGTTGGGTCGCGCGTCGCGGACCGCTGCGATGTCCTGGATCACTTCGAGCCTGTCGCCATCGGATGCATCCTCGATGACGCTCCCTCCCGGACCACCGCCGTTGCCGGTCTGCATACGAGCCTCCCTGTCGTTGTCGAACATCCGTTCCCGGTCCATGCCGGCCGTGCCGAATGATGCCCATAGGCCGGAGCGGTTTGTCCAGTCTCCGCACCGGCGCGCGACTCCCCAAGAGACACCTCGCATGGAGACGCAAAGCCAAAGCGGCCCCTCATCCGGCCTTCGGCCACCTTCTCCCCATGCTTGGCATGGGGAGAAGGATGTGCAGGACTGACGCATGCGGGGTTAGGGGCGACTTCCGGGGGTGCCGGCCCCCGACCAAGCCTGCGATAATCCCGGACTTGGCCCCGTAGCTCAGCTGGATAGAGCGGTCCCCTCCTAAGGGACAGGTCGCACGTTCGAATCGTGTCGGGGCCACCAGCACCATTCAACTCGCAAGCGCGCATGCCGGCAGGCATGGGCGGCCCCACCGCACTCAGGAGTTCCCGATGACCCATCACGTCCTCACCGCCCTCGGCCTTGGCGCCAGCGAATCCGGCACCTATCTCGGCCACGGCGAGTGGTCCAAGACCAGCGACGCAGGGGTGCTGGAGCCGATCAATCCGACCACGGGCGAGGTGCTGGGCCGGGTGATGGCATCGTCTCAGGCGGATTACGATCTGATCGTCGAGCGCGCCCAGGCGGCGTTCAAGACCTGGCGCACCACCCCGGCGCCGCGCCGTGGCGAGGCCATCCGCCTGTGCGCGGACGCGCTGCGCACCCACAAGGACGCACTGGGCTCGCTGGTCGCGCTGGAGATGGGCAAGTCCAAGCCCGAGGGCGACGGCGAAGTGCAGGAGATGATCGATATCGGCGAGTTCTCGGTCGGTCTGTCGCGCCAGCTCTACGGCCTGACCATGCACAGCGAGCGCCCGGGTCACCGGATGTACGAGCAGTGGCATCCGATCGGCATCGTCGGCGTGATCTCGGCGTTCAACTTCCCGGTCGCGGTGTGGGCTTGGAATGCGTTCGTCGCAGCGATCTGCGGCGACATCACCATCTGGAAACCATCGCCGAAGACCCCGCTCTCGGCGATCGCTTCGATGAAGATCTGCAACGAGGCGCTGAAGAAAGGCGGCTTCCCGGACATCTTCTTCCTGTTCAACGACGCCGGCACCGAACTGGCCTCGAATTTCGTCGACGACAAGCGCATTCCGCTGATCAGCTTCACCGGTTCGACCAAGGTCGGCCGCATCGTCGGCGAGCGCTGCGCGCGACGCATGGCGCGTTCGCTGCTGGAACTGGGCGGCAACAACGCGATCATCGTCGACGCCAGCGCCGACCTGAAGCTGGCGATTCCGGCGATCGTCTTCGGCGCCGTCGGCACCGCCGGCCAGCGCTGCACCACCACCCGCCGCCTGATCGTGCACGAAAGCGTGTACGACGATGTGCTGGCGAAGCTGATCACCGCCTACAAACAGGTGGAAACCAGGATCGGCGACCCGACCGACCCGAAGAACCTCATGGGTCCGCTCAACAGCCGCGATGCGGTCGACGGTTATCTCGATTCCATCGCCAAGGCCAAGGCCAGCGGCGGCAAGGTCGAAACCGGCGGCGCGGCGATCGAAGGCAAGGGCAACTTCGTGCTCCCGGCCATCGTCACCGGCCTCACCAACGACGCGGAAATCGTGCAGCACGAGACCTTCGCGCCGATCCTGTACGTGATGAAGTTCAAGACCCTGGATGAAGCCATCGACATGCAGAACGCGGTCCCGCAGGGCCTGTCGTCGTCGATCTTCACCGCCAACCTGCGCGCGGCGGAAGCGTTCCTCGCGGCTTCGGGCAGCGACTGCGGCATCGCCAACGTCAATATCGGCACGAGCGGCGCGGAAATCGGCGGCGCGTTCGGCGGCGAGAAGGAAACCGGCGGTGGCCGCGAATCGGGTTCGGATGCGTGGAAGGTCTACATGCGTCGTCAAACCAACACCATCAACTACTCGGACGCGCTTCCGCTGGCACAGGGCATCAAGTTCGATCTGTAACCACCGGATCCCCGCACCGCCATGGCCCTGAAGTACGCCACTCTGGCCACCGTGTCAGCCGCCACCTGTGGTGCGCTGGCATTGATCTGGATGTGCGCTCCCGATCTGCCGCTGTCGATCTGGGATGTCGAAACGTCCTACCAGAGCGGTTTCGTCGGGCGGCGGTGCGCGGCACTCTTCGCAGGCCTCGGCGTCATGCTGTGGTTGGCGCGGCATTCGGCGCCATCGTCGGCGAGAAAGGCGATGAGTCTCGGCCTTGCTGCCGGTTGCTGCCTCCTCGCCGTGCTGGGACTGGTCGAGTACGTCACCGGGCACGCCAATGCATACATTCTTCCAGCGGTCCTGGTCGAAACCGTATTGGCGCTGTCGTTCCTCTTCGTGGAACCCCGGAGCGTCGAGACATGACGCGACACAACCCCTTCCTGCGCCGGTAATTCAATGTACGGACTCGCCCGCCCGTTCCTCTTCCGCATCGACGCCGAACGCGCCCATGGCCTCGGATTGTCGATGCTGGAAGTCGCCTATCGCACCGGGCTGAATCCGCTGCTCACCAGGCGCATGCCGTCGTTTCCGGTCAAGGTGCTGGGCATGACCTTCCCCAATCCGGTCGGCCTCGCCGCCGGGCTGGACAAGAACGGCGCGCACGTCGACGCGATGTTCGCGCTGGGCTTCGGTTTCGTCGAAGTCGGCACGGTCACGCCGAAGCCGCAGCCGGGCAATCCGAAGCCGCGGATGTTCCGGTTGCCGGAAAACAACGCGATCATCAACCGCCTCGGCTTCAACAACGACGGTGTGGACGCGCTGGTGCGCAATGTCGAGAAGGCGCGACGCAAGGGCAACGGCATCCTCGGCATCAACATCGGCAAGAACAAGGACACGCCGAACGAATCGGCCGCGCTGGACTACGTCCACTGCCTGGAAAAGGTCTATCCGCTGGCCGATTACGTCACCATCAACATCTCCTCGCCCAACACCGCCGGCCTGCGCGAGCTGCAGGAAGAACAGGCCCTGCGGCGTCTGCTCGGCGAGCTGAAGGAAGCCCGGGAACGCCTGTGGACACGCCACGGCAAACGCGTGCCGATGCTGGTGAAGGTGGCGCCGGACCTGGCCGATGAAGACATCGAGGTGACCGCGCGCGTGCTCGGCGAGCTGCAGGTCGACGGTGTGATCGCCACGAATACCACTGTCTCCCGGATCGCGGTGCACCAGCATCCGCTGGCGAAGGAAGCCGGCGGCCTGTCGGGCGAACCGCTGATGGCGAAATCCACCGCGGTGCTGCGCATGCTGCGCACGCGATTGCCGGAACATATTCCGATCATCGGCGTCGGTGGCATCCTGACCGGCGCCGATGCGGTGAAGAAAATGGCGGCCGGCGCGAGCCTCGTGCAGTGCTACACCGGCCTGATCTATCGCGGACCGACGCTGATCCACGACTGCGTGGACGCGATCCGCCGCCGCAAGGAAGCGCCCAGCCGCGGGCACCTGTCGAACAACGCATGAGCGTCCGCCGCATCGAACGCGCGCCCGTGCGCAACACCTTCGGCGTCGATGCGCGCGTCGATCTGTTGATCGAAACCGACCATGCCGACGATCTGCCGGGCTTGTTCGCCCATGAACTCGCCGCCGACTCGCCGCAGGCTCCGGAACTGTTGATTCTCGGCGGCGGCAGCAACCTGCTGATCGTCGAAGCGCCGACGACCGCACTGCATCTGGATTCGCAGCGCATCGAAGCGCTCGATGCGCAGGCCGGCATTGTCCGCGCAGACGCCGGCGTCGAATGGCACCGGTTGGTGATGTGGACGCTGGAGCACGGATTGGCGGGGTTGGAAAACCTTGCGTTGATCCCCGGCAGTGTCGGCGCATCGCCGATCCAGAACATCGGCGCTTATGGCGTGGAAGTGGGCGAGCGCATCCATGCGGTCGAGGTCTTCGAGCGCGCCAGCGGCGCATTCCAGCGCCTCGATGCGCAGGCGTGCGGGTTCGCGTACCGCGACAGCGTGTTCAAGCACGAGCCCGACCGCTGGCTGGTGACCGCGGTGGAATTCAAGCTTGCGCCAACGCGGGAAACGACTGCGTTGAAACTCGACTACGCCGGCATCCGCGATGAACTGGCGTCGATGGACATCGCGGCGCCTGACGCGCGCGACGTCGCCGAAGCGGTGATCCGCCTGCGTCGCCGCAAGCTGCCCGACCCCGCCGTGATCGGCAATGCCGGCAGCTTCTTCAAGAATCCGATCGTGCCGGTCGCGCAGGCCGATGCGCTGAAATCCGAACACGCCACGCTGCCGATCTTTCCCGGCGGCAACGCCACGACGCGCAAACTTTCGGCGGCGTGGCTGATCGACGCCTGCGGCTGGAAAGGCCATCGCGGCGGCGCCAGCGGCGATGCCGGCGTGTCCGACAAACACGCGCTGGTACTGGTGAATCACGGCCTTGCGACCGGCACGGAACTGCTGGCGTTGGCGCGCGGGATCTCCACCAGCGTCCATGCGCGTTTCGGCGTCGCGATCGAGCCCGAGCCACGGATCGTCGGCGCGCACTGGTGAACGCCGCGCGGTCGCAGCCTCTGCGCGCGGCCCTGTTGATGCTTGGCAGCACCGTGTTCTTCGCGCTGATGGCGGTCGCGATCCGCTTGGCCTCCGCGACGCTGCACACCTTCGAGATCGCGTTCTTCCGGAATTTCTTCGGGCTGATCGCGGCGCTGCCGCTGCTGTTGCGCCATGGCCCGGACCTGCTGCGGACCACGCAGCTGCCGCGCTATCTGTTCCGTTGCGTCATCGGTGCGGTGTCGATGATGGCGGGCTTCTGGGCCATCGGCCATCTGCCTTTGGCGCAGGCGGTGGCGTTGTCGTATTCCACGCCGATCTTCGTCACCATCGCCGCAGTGGTCTTCCTGCACGAACAGGTGCGCGCACGTCGCTGGGCGGCGGTCGCGCTGGGGTTCGTCGGCATGATGATCATCGTCCGTCCCGGCAGCGACAGCTTCACCGCCGGCAGCCTGGTCGCGCTGACCGCGGCCGTGCTCAGCGGCATCGTCGCGATCCAGATCAAACAGTTGTCGAAGGTGGAGCCTGCCGATCGCATCGTGTTCTACACCACGCTGCTGTGGGTGCCGATGTCGCTGCTGCCGGCGCTGACGGTCTGGGAGTGGCCGCAGGGGGTCGTGTGGGCATGGGTGGTCGCCGCCGGCTTCCTCGGCACCGGCGGGCACATGCTGTGGACGCGGGCGCTGAAGATCGGCGACGTTTCCGCGCTGACGCCGATCAGTTTCATGCAGTTGCCGATCGTCGCGATCGCCGGCTGGCTGTTGTTCCAGGAACCGCTCGACCGCTGGACCGCACTCGGCGCGGGCGTGATCTTCGTGGCCAACGCCTATATCGCACACCGCGAATCGCAGCTCGTACGCCGCGATGCCACCCATGCACCGATCGAAGCGGTGAAGCCCGGCGAATGATGCTGCAACGCAATAATCCCGGTGCGCCGCCGCAGCGCGATGGATGGAATCATCGAACCACGATTGACCGCTCAAGTGCGCCGGTGTACATCACGCCTTCGGTCCGCGGCATCGCCCGGATCGCACGGCGCGATGCAGGGGGCGTCGCCGGTCGCACAGCGCCCATCCACGGGCGTCTTACTCAACGCAGTCCATCACCCAAAGGAAAGAAGGTCATGACCGCATCAATCCGCAGGCCTGTCGTGCTTGCAACCGCCATCGCCACCATCCTGGTCGCAGCGCCGCTGCGTGCCGAGGAAGGCGATTATTCGTTCTGGCAGACACTGGCGAATCTGGTGACACCGCCAAAAGCCGACAACAAGGTCACCGCTGCGCAACGCACCGGCGACTATCCGCTGTTGTCCAACCCGGGCGGCTATGCCGACGGTTTCAGCCCCGGCGCTTACAGCCAATGGCAGACCATCAAGCTCGCCCCCGAAACCGGCGCGGTCTGCGGCAACGGCTCGCAGTACAAGTTCTTCTTCAATCGCGTGCCCAACACCCGCAACACCATCATCTACATGGAAGGCGGCGGCGCCTGCTGGGATTACCCGAGCTGCACCGGCCAGACCGGCGTGCGCGGCGCGCGCAATCCCAATGGCATTCCCGACGACTACATGAGCCTGCTCAATCCCGGCGCGAGCCTGGTCAGCCCGTTCATCACCCGCATCAGTCCGTTCGATTCGGTCAAGACCCAGCAATGGAACATCGTCTACGTGCCCTACTGCACCGGCGATATCTACAGCGGCGACAAAGTGGCTGTCTACAACGATCCGGCCGGCCTGAAGCCGCCGCTGGTCTGGCACCACAACGGCACCCGCAACGTGCGCGCCGTGGTGAGCTGGCTGAAGGACAACGTGCAGCGTCCGACGCAGATGCTGTCCACCGGCTGCAGCGCCGGCGGCGCCGGCAGCCTGACCAACTACGCACCGCTGCGCCGCGACCTCGCGCCGACCCGTGGCTTCCTGATCGACGATTCCGGTCCGGTCTTCGACGCCCCGCTCGGCGGCAATCCGAGTGTTTACCCGTCCGCGCCGCTGCAGGGCCTGATGCGCCAGGCGTGGGGGCTGAACAAGCCGAATGGGCCGCTGCCCTACCTTGCCAGCCAGATGCCGCAGCTCGACCTCAACCAGCTCGGCACGCTCTACAACGCGCTGTCCGCGAAGTATCCGAACGACCGCCTCGGCCAAACCCACTTCTGGCAGGATCTGAACTACTCCTCGTATTCGTACGAGCGGTTCTTCACGGATATCCAGAACGCACCGACCCAGGCCGCCAAGGAAGCGTTGATCCATGCCCGCTGGGGCACCGACACCCAGCGGCTGTCGGCGAAACTCAACGGCCTGGGCAACTTCGGCGGCTACTTCCCGCAATATCGCGCGCTCAACGAAAGCCACTGCACCACGATCGTCGACTTCAAGAACGGCGACGTCCAGACCATGAGCCTCGAGCTGAAGAACTTCATCGACAGCGTACTGGTCGGTTCGGGCAACGTGCTGGACGCCACCGAAGCCAGCGACGCCGCCGATCGCAGCAAACCGTTCAATCTGCTGTACTGGACCATCGACCAGCTGGTCTAATCGTCCAAGCGGCCTCCCGGCGGACCCGTCCTGCGGGTTCGCCGGGAGACGCCCTCAATTCCAGGAATCCTGCGCCGCCCATCATGAAGATCAAACCCATTCACATCGGCCTGGCGATCGCTGCCGTACTGACGCTCACGCTCTGGATGTCGGCCCGGCACCGCAAGGATGCATTCGTCGAAAGCCTCGACATCCCTGCCGAAACCCCGGCGCCAGCGCCGGTCTCCACCGACCCCAAGCAGGCGGCGCTGGAAGCGACGCCGGAAGCCCAGGCGTACCGCAGCCGTTTGGCATTCGAACAGCAGGCGCGTGCGTTCCTGCGCGACGCCCCCAAGCTCGACGCAAACGCAAGACTGGAGCGCGCGCGCGCCATCAGTCGCGAGATCGATCGGCGCGAACAGGCGCGGGAACTCTCCGCAGGCGACGCCGTGGTGTTGCGCATCGGCCTGATCCAGGCGGCTGTCCTGGATGACTCTGAACGCGTCCGCCAGTCGCAGGCGATCGTGGACCGCTATCGCAAACAGACCGCCGAACGGCAGGCGGCATTCCAGGAACAGCAACGCCGGGACACCCAGTTCCAGAAGTACAAGGCGCGCGAGGCGCAGATCGTCAACGAAGTGCTGGCGATGACGAGCTATCCCGGCGGCATGAGCCGCGACGACTATCTGCGCGTCCGCCTGCAGGAAGCGCGGCAATCGATCTACGGCACGCAGAGCCCGCCGCCGACGCCCTAGCATCGCGCCCCAACACCTTCGGCACATGCCGGAGCGGCGATGCGCGCTAGGCTTGCGGATCGCCCGCTCTTTCCGGAACCGAAGATGAGATACCGCTGCACCGCCCTGAATGTCGCCCTGGGCCTCGCGCTGGCGTCCGCCACCGCATTCGCCAGCGACAACGCCCCGCCGCAGCTCGGCAGCTTCGGGATCGCGCTCGAGAATCGCGACCTGTCGGCGAAGCCCGGCGACGATTTCGACCGCTACGCCAACGGCCAATGGTTCGACAATTATCGGCTGCGCGATTACGACACCCGCTACGGTTCGTTCAACGCGCTGAGCGATCTGGCCGAGGAACAGACCCGCGCGATCATCGAGGCATTGCTGGCACGGAAGGATCTGGTGCCGGGCAGCGACGAGCAGAAAGTCCGCGATTTCTACGCCAGCTACATGGATACCGCCGCGCGCGACGCCGCTGGCATCACGCCGCTGAAGCCGACCCTGGCCCGTATCGCCGGCATCGATTCGGTCGCGACGCTGACCGCCGCCTTCGGCCGTTCCGGCATGGACGGCACCAGCAGCCCGGTCGGCGCCAACGTGACCCTCGACCGCAAGAATCCGGACCGCTATCTGGTCGGAGTCGGCCTGGGCGGCCTGGGTCTTCCGGACAAGGACTACTACCTGAATCCGGAACCGCGCTTCGTCCAGATCCGGGCCGCGTATCTGGAACACGTGACGACGATGCTCGGCTTCGCCGGTGTCGCCGATGCCGGGCCCCGCGCCGAAGCGATCATCGCGCTGGAAACCGAGCTGGCGAAACGGCTCTGGGATCGCGCGCAACTGCGCGACCGCGACAAGACGTACAACCTGCGCAGCTTCACACAGCTGCGCGAGGAATTCCCCGGCTACGACTGGGCCGCGCACTTCGCCGCGCAGGGCCTGTCGACGCCGGCCGAGGTCAACATCTCGACGCCCAGCGCAGTCGGCCCGGTGCTCGATGTGGTCGCGAAGACGCCGCTGCCGGTCTGGCGCGACTATCTGACCTACCACGCCGTGCGAAACCACGCGCCGTTGCTGAGCACCGCGATCGATGAAGCCGCATTCGCGTTCACCGGCAAAGTATTGCAGGGCCAGCAGGCGCAGAAAGAGTCGTGGAAACGCGCGGTCGCCGCCGTCGGTGGCAGCGCCGGCCTCGGCGATGCGGTCGGCCGGATGTACGTGGCCCGCCACTTCAAACCCGAAGCCAAGGCGGCGATGGATGACCTGGTCGAGAATCTGCGTACCGCGCTGCGCCAGAACATCCAGAACCTCGACTGGATGGGCGAGGCGACCAAGGCGGAGGCCTACAAGAAACTCGGCACGTTCCTGCCGAAGATCGGCTATACCCGGAAATGGCGCGACTACGCCACCGTGAAGATCGTTCCGGGCGACCTGATCGCGAACGTCCTCTCGGTGCGACGCTACGCCATCGACGACCAGAACCGCCGCCTCGGTACAAAACCCGATCGCGAGGAATGGTTCATGACCCCGCAGACGGTCAACGCGTACTACAACGCCTCGTTCAACGAAATCGTGTTTCCGGCGGGCATCCTGCAGCCGCCGTTCTTCGACGTGAATGCCGATCCGGCGGTGAACTACGGCGCCATCGGCGGCGTGATCGGCCACGAGATGGGCCACGGCTTCGACGATCAGGGCTCGAAGTCGGACTCCGCCGGCATCCAGCGCAACTGGTGGACCGATGAGGACCGCACCCGCTTCGACGCACGGACCAAGGCGCTCGGCGCGCAGTACGCCGGCTATTGCCCCATCGAAGGCCAGTGCGTGAACGGCCAGCTCACCATGGGCGAGAACATCGGCGACCTCGGCGGCCTGTCGATGGCCTACACCGCCTACAAACTCAGTCTGAAAGGCAAGGCAGCGCCGGTGATCGACGGCCTGACCGGCGACCAGCGCTTTTTCCTGGCCTGGGCGCAGGTCTGGAAATCCAAGTCCCGCGAGGAAGCCACGCTCAACCGGCTGAAGACCGACTCGCATTCTCCGCCGCAGTACCGCATCAACGGTCCGTTGCGGAACCTCGACGAGTGGTATCGCGCCTTCGACGTGAAACCCGCCGACAAGCTCTACCTGCCTCCGGAGCAGCGCGTGCGGATCTGGTGAGATTTCGCATCTGCACGCACGACGCGAACGGCCGCCGGGAGGCGGCCGTTTGTTTGAACCCGACCCGATCGGTACGGCGGATCAACCCGACAGCGGCAGGCTGTTCGCGAACATCGTCGCTTCCTGCGATTTGACCATTTCACGCAGTTGCTGGTGCGCCAACGCCTTGTTCGTCCAGAGCGCGCGGTAGGTCGGCTGCAACACCGGGATCTGGCTGTTCGGATGAAAAGACGCCAGCGCGCTGTCGTAATAGACGATGGCGCCACGCGCGTTGCCCGCCAGCAGACAGTCGTTGCCGCGTTCGAGTCGTTCGCGCAGGAAGTCGAGGAGATCGGCATGCGCGCCGGCCGGATCGATAGGACACATGGGGTGGTCTCGGGTGCGCCCAAAGCGGGTGCTCAGCGGCTTGAACGTTGAAAGAGAGTGATACCGGTCACAAAAAAGGGCCCGGATCGCTCCGGGCCCTCGATCGACGCTGACGCTTGACCTTACGGCGTCACGGTCAACGACAGCGGAACCGCCAACACCGGGGTCGCCGGGTCGTTGCTCTGCACACAGACATTGCCCAGATAGCCGCCGGCAGCCAAGCCGGTGCTGTTGATCGCGGTCAACGCCGTACGGCTGGTCCCGCGCGCCAAGGTACCGGTCGTCGCATAGGTGCCGCTGATCCACGGGGCACCGCAGGGCAGCAAGGCGTTGACGCGCATCGACAGGCCGGTCGTGGCGTTCGCAGCCCAGGCACCGGTGCCGGTGGTCGAGACCGAGATCGTCGCGATGCCGCTCGTGCCGCTGACCTGGGTCGTGATGAACCAGTGCCAGCGATTGGCGAAGGTGCTGTTGGCATTCACCACCAGCCAATAGCGGCCCGGTGGCAGCGTCACGTTCTGGCCCGCAGCGGTGAGGTTGAGCAGGATGTTGTCGCCGTTCGCGTCCGAAATGGTGGTCACGCCCGCCGACGTCGCGCCTGCGGTGTAGGTCCACACGGCCGCAGCCGGCGCCGAACGCGGATTACCCGCCGGCAAACCGCCGGCATCCGGATAGAGGCTCCAGGTCAGCGTCGGGGAGACCGTCGAGAGCGGCGGCGCCACCAGCGTGAAGCCTTCCACGAACAGCGACGTGATCTGCGTCGACTGCGTCAGCACGAAATCGTCGGCCGAGAACTGGGCCTGGTTTCCGGCGGTCGCGGGATCGGTGTAGCTGGTACTGCGGAAGCCGCTGCCGGTGACGGTGCCGGTCGTGTTGACCAGCGTCCCCGGAGCCGAACCGCTGTTGATGAAGGTGTAGTTCAGGGTCGAACCACCGGTATTGCCGATCGTGAAGGACGCCGACCCTGCGGAATTGGTCGACAGCGAGGACGACAGGCTGGCCGGCATCGAGATCACCGGCGGCTGTACCGACAGGCCCACCGGCAAACGCAGCACCGGCGCGGTGCCCGTCGCCGGAGTCAGCACGACGGTACCGAAGCTGGTGGCACCGTTGGCCGGCAGGCTGTAGCCATAGATCGTGAACTTCACGGTCAGCGAACCGTTGCCGGGCACGGTGATGATCGGCGTGACCGAACCGCTGACGCCCACCAGTTGCACCCGCCAAGTGGTCGCGGTCGCACCGGTATTGCGGAAGGTGCGGTTGAACACGCAGGTCGGATAGCAGCTGCGGTTGAACAGGTTCGCCTGGTTCAGCGTGGTCGGGTCGCCGCCGATGGCGGGATTGGCCGCGGTGTAATTGGCGGTGGTTTCATTGAGCACCAGACCGGCGTTGATCGCCCTGTCGACCTGGATGCGACCGCTACCGCGCGCGAACGGGTTGGCGGGGGTGACCTGGTTTTCCAGCAACACGGTCTGGGCGGCGGTCATGGCCAGCGCGGATTTGATCTCCGGCGGTGTCCAGGTCGGCCGCGCCTGACGAACCAGCATCGCAGCGCCGGCATGGTGCGGCGATGCCATCGAGGTGCCGCTGATCAGACCGATCGACTGCTCGAAGCCGGTCACCGCCGTGGTGCCCGAAGTCGTGGCCAGGATCTGCACGCCCGGCGCGGTCATGTCGGGCTTCAGCAGGTTGTAGGTGCCGGCCGGACCCCGCGAACTGAATGATGCCAGCGCGTCCGGCGTATTCGGAACGGGCAGCGGCGGGAACGTGATCTGCGCGGTCGCGGTGGCCGGATTGGTCTGGCCGAAAGTGGCCAGCGCATCGCCTTCCGTCTGGGTGACGCTGAAGACCGGGATGGTCGTGCCGGGCACCGACGGAAGAATCACGCCTGCCGCGTTGTTGGCGATGATCACGCCGATGGCGCCGGCAGCCGAGGCGTTGTTGACCTTGATGGTGAAGCTGCAGGTACCGCGACGGATGACCGCGAGCGCACCGGCGAAGGTGTTGGCCGGGTATGCGGCGCAGCCGTCGGATGTGCCGCCGATGCCCGAGCTGATCCGCAGCGGGGTGGTGCCGGGGATCGTGGCGGACAGCAGCACGCCGCCGCTGCCTTCATTGATCAGCACCGGCGCCAGATTGGCCGGCACGGGGGCCGGACCGGTGACCATCAACGCATAGGAGAAGCCGTTGCGGCCGGTCTGCGACGCAGCGGTCGAGCCCACCCACGGTTCGTTGTGGTCCAGCGTATTCGCACCGGGACCGGCGTTGCCGGCAGCGGCTGCGACGTAGATACCGGCGTCGGTGGCATTCAGGAACGCCAGCGAAATCGATTCGCTCCACGGGTTGGCACCGCCGCTGATGGAGTAGTTGAGGGTGTCGACGATACCGTCGGCGACCGCCTGGTTCACCGCCGCGACCGCCGACGAGTTCGGGCAGAGTCCCTGGCCGGTCGAGGTGTTGGTGTAGCAGACGTCGTAGGCGATGACGTTGGCGTGAGGCGCAACGCCGGAAATCCGCAGGTTGTTGCCGCTGAAGACCACGTCGCGGGTATTGCCGGCCGCAGTCGACGCGGTGTGGCTGCCGTGGCCATTGGTGTCTCCGAAACCCGGTTCTTCGCGGACGTTGGTACCGCCGCAAAGATTGGCAGGCAAACCGCAGACGAAATCGTAGCCGCCGATCAGCTTGTCGTTGCAACGCCCGGCATCCACGCCACCGACATCGCAGGAACCCAGATAGTTGCCGGCGCCGAGCGGATTGTTGTGGACGTAGCCGTCGGCCGGGCCGACGCCCGCGAACGAGGGGCTGCCGAAGTTGATGCCGGAATCGATCACGCCGAACACGACGTTTTCGCCATTGAACGGACCCGGTGCGCCGGGATTGGTACCGGCCCAGACCGGGCCCGCGCCGATCAACTGCGGGCCAAGGTCGGTATTGAGCGGGATTTCGCGATATTCCTCGACCAGCCTGACGTCGGGCATGCCACGGACGGCGCTGGCTTCGCTTTCGGCGAGATCGACGATCATGCCGTTGAGGGCGTGCTGCATCGTGAGTCGCGGGGTGACGTCGCGTCCGGCCATCGTCGACATGCGCGCTTCCATCTGCTGCTGGCGCGCCTCGAGATAACCGACGTATTCCTGCGCGTTGTCGCCTTGCGCATTGAGTCGCAGCGTACCCTGCTTGTCGCGACGGCGTTCGGGGGCACCGATGCCGGGAATGGTGCCCTTGTAGCTGGCCAACGCGGCTTCCTTGAAGACCACGATGTAGGTACCACGGCCTTGGCGAACGTCGGAGGCGGCGCCTGCCGCGGCGTTGACGCCACTGCTGCCCACGCTGTCGGCGGCAGGACCCGCCGGGACGCTCGTGGCGTTGGACGCGGAGAGACCCGCGTCGTCGGTGACGACCGGAGCGCCCGGTCCATTCGTTGTGTATTGATAGGCAGCCGCAGCTGCCGCAGCGATCAGCACGGATACACCGGCCGCGACGCCCCACTTGTTGATGCGTGACATAACTGTCCCCCGGACAAATTCGGTAAGCGAAGGTTGGATTCGAAACCCCTGAGTCAATCCATGTACCCCGTGGGGCACAGCAGCCGTCTTCGGCAAGAAGAGGCGCCCCATTCGAAACGCCCCTGGGGCGGTCGAAGCCCCGATTGTATAGGCATCATGAGCACCGATCCGACATGCCGGTGATAGACATTCTCAATTCTGCTTTCTTCCCGTCGATTTTGCGGTGCACAAATAACCGGACGTCATGAAAGCGTCATCACACCGACCTTCGGCGTCCGTTCGGCGTCCCGGGCCGGCGCTCAGGCGGGATGCCAGGGGCGGATGCCATTGCGATACACCAGCACGTAGACCGACACCGTCCAGACCGATGCCGCCGCCCAACCGGCGAGGATGTCGGACGGGTAATGCACGCCCAGGTACACCCGTGAAAACGCCACCATGCCCGCGAAACCCGCGACCATCACCGCAACCGGCCAGCGCCAAGAGGTGTGCCAGGCCAACAGCAGCAGCACCCACGCGATCGTGGCGGAGCCCATCGCGTGGCCGCTGGGAAAGCTGAAAGTGGTTTCCGGCGCGATCGACTCCCACAGGCTCGGACGGTCGCGCGCGAAAATCTGTTTGGTCGACAGATTCAGCAACGCCGAACCGATGATCGCGATGCCGGCGAACAGACCGTCGCGCATCCGCCGACGCCACGCCAGCAGTACAAGCAGTGCGATATCGAAAGGCACGACGCCCCACTGGTAGCCCACCGCCGAAAAGAATACGCACACGCGGTCGAGGCCATCGCCGGTCAACGCATGCGCGAAGCGCAGGATCGGTTCGTCGAAGACGAACGGCTCACGCTCGCGGACTTCGTCGGCAAGCTCGGCGAAGCCCCACAGCGGCAACAGCAGGCCGACGAACAGCAGCGCCAGCCGCAGCATCCGGCGGCGCAGGAAATCCACGCCGAAGCGCAGCTGCCCGCGCAGCGTCGCGGTCACTTCAGCCGGCGTGCGCGTCACGCCCGAACTTGCGTTCGACGTAGCCGTCGATGAGGCCGAGGAATTCCTGCGCGATATTGTCGCCGCGCAGGGTCACGCTCTTCTCGCCATCGACGAACACCGGCGCCGCCGGCGCCTCGCCGGTGCCGGGCAGCGAAATACCGATGTTCGCGTGACGCGATTCGCCCGGGCCGTTGACCACGCAACCCATCACCGCAAGGGTGAGATTCTCCGCGCCCGGATGGCTGATCTTCCACTCCGGCATCTTCGCGCGCACATGCTCCTGCACCACTTTCGCCAGCTCCTGGAAAAACTCCGACGTGGTGCGACCGCAGCCCGGACAGGCGGTGACCATCGGCGTGAACGCGCGCAGGCCCATGGTCTGCAGCAGCTCCTGCGCGACGATCACCTCCTGCGTGCGCGACGCGCCGGGATCGGGCGTGAGCGAAATGCGGATGGTGTCGCCGATGCCTTCCTGCATCAGCACCGCCAGCGCCGCGCTGGACGCAACGATGCCCTTGCTGCCGATGCCGGCTTCGGTAAGACCGAGATGCAATGCGAAATCCGAACGCGCGGCCATATCGCGATAGACCGCGATCAGTTCCTGCACGCCGCTGACTTTCGCGCTGAGGATGATGCGTTCGCGCGCCAGTCCGATCTCCACCGCGCGCTCCGCCGAATCCAATGCCGAGCGGATCAGCGCTTCGCGCAGCACGCGCCCGGCGTCCCACGGCGTGGCGCGCTGTGCGTTCTCGTCCATCAACCGCGTGGCCAGCGATTGATCCAGCGAACCCCAATTCGCACCGATCCGCACCGGTTTGTCGTAGCGGATCGCGAATTCGATCAATTGCGCGAACTGGGTATCGCGCTTCTTGCCGAAACCGACGTTGCCGGGATTGATCCGGTATTTCGCCAGCGCCTCGGCGCAGGCCGGCTCGGCGGTCAGCAACTGGTGCCCGTTGTAGTGGAAGTCGCCGATGATCGGCACCGTGATGCCCATCATCGCCAGCTTCTCGACGATGCGCGGCACGGCGGCGGCGGATTCGGCATTGTTCACCGTGACCCGCACCAGTTCCGAGCCCGCACGCCACAGTTCGGCGACCTGTCTGGTCGTTCCGGCGATATCGGCGGTATCGGTATTGGTCATCGACTGCACCACCACCGGCGCATCCCCGCCGACGGCGATGCCGCCGACGTGGACCTGGCGGGTGCTGCGACGCGATGCGGGGCCGAAGATCGGCGCTGCGGCTTCGGATTGGCAGGGCAAGGGCTGTGCGGACATGGGTGCATTCTACTTGGTCAGCGAAGACCGCTATTGCTCCTCCCCTTGCGCGCAGCGCAGGGGGAGGTTGGGAGGGGGTTGAGCAAAGCCCCCTCTCCGCCCCCCTCGGTCTGAAGGCCGAAGGGAGTGAGAAAACCAGTGGCTGCGCTTTCGCCCGGGCCACAGGGTCGCCTACGGAAACGACCGTCTCCCGTATCCTGTGCCGATGCCCGCCTTCCCCCCCAGCGACGACCGCAAGGCCCTGACCCCGAGTCAGCTGAACGCCCTCGCCCGCAATCTGCTCGAAGACGCCTTCCCGCTGATCTGGGTCGAAGGCGAATTGGGCAACCTGTCGCGCCCGTCATCCGGGCATCTGTATTTCACCCTGAAGGACGAACGCGCCCAGGTGCGCTGCGCGCTGTTCAAGCCGAAAAGCCAGTGGCTGAAATTCACCCCGCGCGAAGGTCTGCGCGTGCTCGCGCGCGGCCGTTTGACGCTGTACGAAGCGCGCGGCGACTACCAGCTGATCCTCGACACGATGGAGGATGCCGGCGAAGGCGCGCTGCGACGCGCCTATGAACAGTTGAAGGCGAAGCTGCAGGCGGAAGGCCTGTTCGATCAGGCGCGCAAACGCGAACTGCCCGCGCATGTGCGCCGGCTCGGCATCCTCACCTCGCCCAGCGGCGCGGCGGTGCGCGATGTGCTCAGCGTGCTGCGCCGGAGATTCCCGCTGGTGGATGTCGAGATCCTGCCGGTCCCGGTGCAGGGCGACACCGCAGCCGCGCAGATCGTGCGCATGCTGCAGGCTGCCGGCCGCAGCGGTCGCTACGACGCATTGCTGATCACCCGCGGCGGTGGTTCTCTGGAAGATCTCTGGGCCTTCAACGATGAAGCGCTGGCCCGCGCGATCGCCGCTTCGCCGGTGCCGGTGGTGTCGGCGGTGGGGCATGAAGTCGATATCAGCCTCGCCGATTTCGCCGCAGATCTGCGCGCGCCCACGCCCTCGGTCGCCGCCGAACTGCTGGTGCCCGATCGCGCCGATCTCACCGCGCATCTGCGCGCGCAGATGCGACGCCTGCATGCGGTCCACGAACGCCTGCTGCGCAGTGCCGCACAGCGCACCGATCGCGCGGCCCTGCGCCTGCAGGCATTGCGCCCACAGGCGCGACTGGATGCGTTGCGCCGCCGTCAGGAAGATGCCTTGCGACGATTGCACGCATCCTGGACGCTTGTGGATCAGCGTCGTCGCGCGCAGCTGCGGCACGCCGCAGCGGTGCTGCACGCATCGCGCCCGCAGCGGCGGCTCTCGCTGCTGCGCGATCGTCTGCAATCGCTGGCGCCACGCCCCCAGGCCGCGACCGTACGCGCGCTGCAGAGGCATGCACTGCATCTGCACGGGTTGGCGCGTTCGCTGGAAACGGTCAGCCCATTGGCGACGGTTGCGCGCGGTTACGCGATATTGCAACGCAACGACGGCCGCATCGTTCGTAGCGTGCATGATGTGCAGAACGGCGAAAAACTCGACGCACGGCTGCGCGATGGACCATTGAGACTACGCGTCGAAAAAGACGATTAGCGTTTGCGCACGTACTCCACTTCGACCGCCCGGGTCTCTTCGCCATCGGGCGAAATGTTGGTCATGGTGATGAGGAGGCCGTCGTCGTCGCTCTGTTCGATCTCGGTGCGCCAACGCCAACGCGGGCCGGGCGGTGTCTGGCCGTCGCCGTAACTGCCCAGCACCGCGAAATGCGCGGGGTCGGCATCGCCCGAGGTGTGCGAGAACACGATCGAGCTGCCGCTGTGGAAGCTGTCGACCCAGGCGCATTCCCAGCGCTTCTCGTCGATGTGATAGCCGTACAGCGCGATACCGGCGTAGCTGCGGCCATCGAATTCCCAGCTGTACTCATGCAACAGGAACCGCCCGCCGAGCACCATCCGCACGGTGCCGCGCTGGCTGGATTCCGCCGCGAGCATGTCGCGTTCGAACCACAGCCGGTAGACACCCTCCCAGTCCCCGGCCATCCGCGCAAGCCGCTGGTGCGGGCTTCCCCGGGCCGAGGACGGATCGGATTCGGTCGTTCCCATGGACAGCCCCTTCTGCCGGAAAGCGTTCAGCCTACGCTAGCGGTCGAGCATCACAAGCGTCGACGACACGAAGTTCGCGTTCTGTGCCGGCTCGACCGGTCCATACGCTAAAAAAATGTTATCAATGCCGCCGAATCGCCACGCCCTCACCGGCCTGGCCGGCGCTAGAGGGGAGCGTCGTCACAGGCGTTCCGCCCACTACCCGAAGGATCAGGAGGTCCCATGTCTTACTCGATGTCCACCCGCCGCCGCCCAATCGCGCCCGCAATCACCGCACTCGCGCTGGCCCTGAGCGTCGCCTTGCCCGCCCTCGCCCAGGACGCGCCGGCCGAGGAACAGACCGCACAACAGGCCGGCGATCTCGACACCATCCAGGTGCTCGGCAGCCGTGCCAGGAACCGCACCGCCGCCGAAACCGCCGCGCCGGTCGACATCATCGACAGCCAGCAACTGGAGAGGACCGGCGCACGCGAACTCGGTCAACTGCTGCAGATGCTGGAACCGAGCTTCAACTTCTCGCGCACCACCATTTCCGACGGCACCGACATCCTCCGCCCGGCCACGCTGCGCGCGCTGGGTCCGGATCAGGTGCTGGTGCTGGTCAACGGCAAGCGCCGCCATCAGCAGGCGCTGGTCAACGTGCAGCAGACCATCGCGCGCGGCTCCGCGGGCACCGACATCAACGCCATCCCGGTGACCGCGATCGATCGCGTCGAAGTGCTGCGCGACGGTGCGGCGGCACAGTACGGCTCCGATGCCATCGCCGGTGTCATCAACGTCGTGCTGAAGAAGCAGACCAAGGAAACCCAACTGTTCTTCGAAGCCGGCCAGACCCGCGAGGGCGATGGCGAAGTGCTGCACGGCGGCCTGAACACCGGGTTCGAACTCGGCGACAACGGCTTCATCAATCTCAGCGTGGAATACCGCGATCGCGGCGAAACCAACCGCGCCGGCCCCGACACTTTGCGGGTCAACCCGCCGCGCGTGACGCAGCGCATCGGCGACGCCGACTCCACCGATGCATATCTGTGGCTCAACGGCGGCATCGGCATCGGCCTCGGCGCCGGCGAGCTGTACTGGTTCGGTGGACTCTCGCGGCGCGAAGGCGATTCCTCCGGTTTCTTCCGCAGCGCAGGCGATGGCCGCACCGTGCCGGCGCTGTACCCGAACGGTTTCCTGCCGAACATCATCACCACCGTCGACGACGGCTCGCTGGCGGTCGGCTATCGCGCCCCACTGAACGACACGTGGGACTGGGACGTCTCCATCAATCATGGCCGCAGCCGGTTCGGCTTCCACGAACGCAACTCGGTGAACGTGAGCTGGTGGTACGAACCGCTCGGCGCCGGCATCCATGGCGCATCGCCCACGTCCGCAGACACCGGCACGCTGAAGTTCGACCAGACCACGGTCAATCTCGACGTGCGCGGCAGTCTGGATTTCGGCAGCAGCGAACCTCTGAGCCTCGCGGTCGGCGGCGAATACCGACGCGAGAACTACGCGATCGAAGCCGGCGACCCGGTGTCCTACACCTACGGCCGCACCAACAATCCTGCGATCGTGATCCTGGACCAGAACGGTGGGTTCGCCGCACCCGGCATCCAGGGCTTCCCGGGCTTCTCGCCGAACGAGGAAGTCGATGACGGCCGCCACAACTACGCGCTCTACGCCGATGCCGAAACCCGCTTCGGCGGCAAGTTCCTGGTCGGCGGCGCGGTGCGTTTCGAGGACTACTCCGACTTCGGCAACACCACCACCGGCAAGCTGTCGCTGCGCTACGACTTCACCGACACCTTCGCGCTGCGCGGCACCGTCTCCACCGGTTTCCGCGCGCCCGGCGTGCAGCAGTTGTTCTACAGCCAGCGCTCGACCAACATCGACCCTGCGACCGGCCTGCTCGCCGACACGCTCACCGCCCGCCAGAACAGCGCGGTCACCCGCGCCTTCGGCATCGATCCGCTGAAGGAAGAGGAATCGAAGAGCGGCAGCATCGGTTTCACCTGGCGTCCCAGCGAACATTTCAGCCTGACCGCCGATGTGTTCCGCATCGACATCGACGACCGCATCATCTTCTCCAGCAACATCGCACCGGAAACCGTCGGCACCAACGGCCTGCCGTGCACACCGACGAACACCAACTGCCCGATCCGCGCGATCCTGGCGCCGTTCGGCGTCGCCCAGGCGCAGTTCTTCACCAATGCCATCGACACCGAAACCACCGGCCTCGATATCGTCGGCGAGTTCAGCACCGAGGCGGCCGGCGGCACGCTCGACCTCACCGCGCTGCTGCACTGGAACAAGACCGAAGTCACCGCGCGCCGCTCGCAGTCGGCGATCCTCTCGCCGCAGCAGTTGTTCGACGACAGTCAGGTCACGTTGATCGAAGAAGGCCAGCCGGGCGCGCATCACGTCCTGCAGGGCGTGTGGACGCGCGGCGACTGGGACTGGACGCTGCGTGCGAACTACTACGGCGCAGTCGCGGGCGAAGGCTTCACGCCCGGCTTCAAGCAGACCTGGGATGGCGCGACCCTGTTCGATGCCGCGCTGGGCTGGAACGTCAGCGACAAGCTGCGGATCAGCATCGGCGGCAACAACATCTTCGACACCTATCCCGACAAGTGGGATGCGGTCAACGCGTTCCCGTTCCCGCAGCTCGGCTTCACTTATGGCTGGGAAACCCTGCCCTTCGGTATCAATGGCACGTATTTCTACGGCAAGGTGGATTACCGGTTCTGATCGCGGATCCATCGCGATGAATCGGCAGAGATGAATCGGCGGAGATGAATCGGCGGAGATGATTCATCGGAGATGACTCGACGGAGCGGTCGGCGAAGGCTGTCCGCTCCGTTTTGCGTTCCGCCAACCCCATTCGACGGCATGGGGCGTTTGCAGGTCTGCCCACTCACGGAGACCCGCCATGCACCGTTCCGCCGCCCAGATGCCCCGCCATGTCCTCGCCGCCGCCGTGCTCTGCGCGCTCGCGCTGGCGGGCTGCCAACGCAGTGCCACCCTCGCCGACAAGCGCGATGATGCCCGGGTCGGCAGCCAACAAGACCGATCGGCGCCCGCTGCCGACGAAGAGACACTGGATTCCGTTGCGACCACCGGCAGCGAAGCGCGCCGAGTGCGTCAGGAAGCCCCGAAAACAGGCCCCAGGGCCGATGCTGCCGCTAAACCCGCTGGCGGCCTTCAGGAAGTCGACAAGATCGCGGTCACCGGTTCACGCATAGCGCGCCTGCAGGAGCGCAAAGCCGCCAACGGCATCGTCGCCGACGGTTACGCCTCCGCGCCGCCTCCGCCTTCACCCCTGATGATGATCGCGCCGGCCGAGCCGATGCCCGAGCTCGCCAACACCGAACACTACGACGATCGCGACGACAACCCGGTGCGTCGCGCAAGCGATGAGCCGGTGTCCACCTTTTCGATCGATGTCGACACCGGCAGCTACGCCAACGTCCGCAGCATGCTGCGCCAGGGCATGCGTCCCCCGGCCGACTCGGTGCGCGCGGAAGAGATGATCAACTACTTCGACTACGGCCATCCCGCACCGACCGCGCTCGGCACACCGTTCCGCGTCACCACCGAAATCGCGGCAGCGCCATGGAACGGCAAGCGCCAGTTGCTGATGATCGGCATCAAGGGCTACGACGTGCCCAAGGCGCAGTTGCCGCCTGCGAATCTGGTATTCCTGGTCGATACCTCCGGCTCGATGAGCGACGAGAACAAACTGCCGCTGCTCAAGAAATCCTTCGCCCAACTGGTCGAACAGCTGCGCCCGCAGGATCGCGTGTCGATGGTGGTCTACGCCGGCTCGGCCGGCCTGGTGCTGGAACCCACGCCCGGCGATCAGAAAGAAAAAATCCTCGCTGCGCTGGACAACCTGGGTGCCGGCGGCAGCACCAACGGCGGCGCCGGCATCCAGTTGGCGTATGCGATGGCGAAGCAGGCCTACATGAAGCACGGCGTGAATCGGGTGATCCTCGCCACCGACGGCGATTTCAACGTCGGCACCACCGATCAGAAAGCGCTTGAAACACTGGCCGGCGACCAGCGCAAGCACGGCATCGCGCTGACCACGCTGGGCTTCGGTCGCGGCAACTACAACGACGCGATGGCCGAGCGCCTGGCCGATGTCGGCGACGGCAACCACGCTTACATCGATACGCTGCAGGAAGCGCGCAAAGTGCTGGTGCAGGAAATGCAGTCGACGCTGTTGACCATCGCCAAGGACGTGAAGATCCAGATCGAGTTCAATCCGGCGCGGGTCGCGGAATACCGCCTGATCGGCTACGAGAACCGTGCGCTGCGCAATGAGGACTTCGCCAACGACAAGGTCGATGCCGGCGACATCGGTGCCGGCCATGAAGTCACCGCACTCTACGAACTGACCCTCGTCGGCTCCGGCGCCGAGCGCCTGTCCGCGCTGCGCTACGGCGACAAGAAACAGTCCACGGAAGGCACGGTCGCAGGCGAACTCGCGCATCTGCGCCTGCGCTACAAGCGTCCGGGCGAAGACAACAGCCGCCTGATCGAAACGCCGATCCTGCCGGTGCACGAACCGCGCCGCTACGCCCCCAGCGCGTCGATGCGCTTCGCCTCCGCGGTCGCGGCCTACGCCGATGCGCTGCGCGGCGGTACGCACCTGGAGCAGTGGAAATGGGAGGACATCGCCAAGGCCGCGCGTCAGGCCACCGGCAGCGACCCGTGGCACGAGCGCGCCGAGTTCATCGAACTGGTGGACAGCGCACGTCGGATCACCGCAGGCGATACGCCGCAGATCGGGATGATCGCCGACTGACCCGCACCCGACGGCGGCCGTAAGGCCGTCGTCGCCCGGACACGGTCCACGCCGTCATGCCTACCTTCACCGCCATTGCCACCACCGTCGCCCGTCGCTCGCGCACCCCGCGATATGCGACAGGCTTCACGCAGCGGGCCGCAACCCGTAACCTTCACGCCATGAACGATGTGGCAGAGGTCAGCGACGAAAGCCTCATGCTCGCCTACGCGGCGGGCGATGCGGCTGCGTTCGAGCGCCTCTACCAGCGCCATCGCAGCAAGCTCTACCGGTTTCTGGCCCGGCAACTGCACGGCAACGGAGCACTGGCCGACGAATTCTTCCAGGACGTGTGGCAGCGCGTGATCACCGCGCGGCAGAGCTGGAAGCCCGACGCGGCGTTTTCGACCTGGCTGTACCGGATCGCGCACAACCGCCTCGCCGACCATTGGCGGGCACTGCAGCACCGGCCGCCGACGCCCGACGATGCCGACGAGCGCACCGAGCGGATGCCCGACCACGACACCCCCGAACGGCAGTTGTCTGAATTCGAGGAACGGCGGAGATTGCAGTTGGCGCTGGATGAATTGCCGGACGAACAACGCGAGGTGATCCTGCTGCGTCTGGAACAGGACCTGAGTCTGGAGGAAATCGGCGAAATGACCGGCGTCGGCCGGGAAACCGTGAAGTCGCGTTTGCGCTATGCGATGGACAAACTACGCCAGAGATTGAACGCATGAACCGCCCGAGCGAACCCCTGACCGCGGAAGAACGCGACCTCGCCCAGCGCCTCGCGCGTCTGGGTGGCCGGCGCGAGCCTGCGCCTGCGCTCGATGCGATCATCCTGGCGGCGGCCCGCGCAGCGGTGTCCGAACCCGCCGCAGCCACGACCGCGCCTCCCGGGGAAGCGACGCCCGCCGACCCCAAAGTCACACCGCTGCGCCCACGCAAACCCACGCCGCGCTGGCCGCTGGGCATGGGTCTGGCCGCATCGCTGGTGCTCGCCGCCGGGATCGGCTGGCGTCTGCAGGGCGATGGCGACGGCAGCTCGAAGGATTTCAGTGCTTCATCCGTTCCGGCAGCCGTCTTCCACGAAGAAGCCACCGAAGCGGTGATCCTGGAACCGCCGATGGAGCGCACCCCACCACCGCCACCACCGCCGTTGGGCGGTGCTGCGGATGCGGCCGTGCGTCGCGCCGATGTGGCACAGGCACCCATGGCAAAGGCTGCGCCTGCACCTTCCGAGCACGATTTCGTCGCGGACGCGCCGATGGCGGAATCGGTCGTATCGACGGAAGCTCCGGCCGCTTCGCCGCCATCTGCGGGCACCAGCGCCAACGCGGTCGCGGCCGATGACGCCCTCGACAAGGTCAGCGTGACCGGTTCCCGCGTTGCCGCCGAGCGCGCTGTCGGTGCCGCCGAATACACGCGCACACCGCTCAACGACCGCCGCGAACAGGCGCTCTCGGAATCGGAGACCAAATCGACGGCCAATCGCGCCGCCGCTGCGGCACGACCTGCTGCGGTCGCCTCACCACCACCGCCCGCACCGACCCGGCAGAGCGAGCGGGCGCGCGGCTACGTCGACAACACCGCAGGCGATGCGGAGGCGCGGAAAGTGCGCGACCTCGACGCCTACGATGCCAGCCCACCGGTGACGGCCGATTCGCCGGAATTCCGCCAAGCGTGGCTGAAGCGGATACGCGACCATATCGCCAAAGGCGAGCAGGAGGCGGCGCGGAACAGCCTGCAGGAATTCCGTCGGCGCTATCCCGATATCGAGTTGCCTGAAGATCTGCGGAAACTGGCGGCGACCCTGCCCGCGCCGTGAAATGACCCTGTGGACGCTGGCCGCGCCGGCCTCGCACCTGCTCGAAGTCAAACACAGCCGGTTTCTTGCACAGGCCGTGACGATCGATTCCGCCGACGCCGCGCAAGCCGTCCTGGCGCCGTTGTGCGACCCCGCCGCGACCCACAACTGCTGGGCCTGGCGGGTGGGCGCGCAGTACCGCTCCAGCGACGACGGCGAACCCGCAGGCACGGCCGGCAGGCCGATCCTCGCCGCCATCGACGGCCAAAGCTGCGATCAGGTGCTGGTCGTGGTCACACGCTGGTTCGGCGGGATCAAACTCGGCGCCGGCGGTCTGGTGCGTGCCTACGGCGGCTCGGCGGCGGAAAGCCTGCGTCGCGCCGAAAAACGCCCGCTGATCGTGTTCGCCGAACTCGAATTCGCCTGCCCGTTCGCGAACCTCGGCGATGCCCACGCAGCGCTCAACGCCGCCGAGGCATCCAAAATCGACGAACGTTTCGATGCCGACGGCGTCAATCTGCGGGTCCGGCTGCCCGCGGATCGCGTCGACGACTTGAAAACACGCCTTCGCGACACCACCCGTGACCGGGTGCGGTTCGCAACGCAGGATTGAACGCGGGGTCCCCAGCGACGCGCGGACGAGCGCGTGGTGCCGATGCATCCCCTCTCCCGACGAACGAACCATGAGCAACCCAGACCCGATCGATTCCAAAGCCCCCATCGGCAGCCTGCGCGCGATCTGGCCCTTCATACGGCGGCATCGCGTTCTGTTCATGGCCTGGTTGCTTGCGCTGACCGTGTCCTCGGCCACATCGTTGAGCTTTCCGCTCGCGATCAAGACCATGATCGACGAAGGCTTCCGCAGCGGCAGCGGCAGCGACATCGATCACGCATTCCTGCTGTTGTTCGGAGTCGCGCTGGTCCTGGCGCTGAGCACCGCGGCGCGTTTCTTCTTCATCTCGCTGCTGGGCGAGCGCGTGGTCGCCGACCTGCGCGAACGGCTGTATGCGCACCTGATCGGGCTCGACGCCGGCTTCCACGAGCGCAACCGCAGCGGTGAACTGGTGTCGCGACTGACCGCCGATGTCGAGCTCATCCGCAGCGTGGTCGGCAGCAGCATGTCCGTGGCGCTGCGCAGCAGCATCACCGTGATCGGCTCGCTGGTCATGCTGTTCGTGACCAGCCCGCGGCTGGCGTCCTGGGCGTTGATCGGCATCCCGCTGGCGGTATTGCCGATGGTGATCGGCGGGCGCTGGATGCAGGGCATCTCGCGCAACAGCCAGGACCGCATCGCCGATGCCAATGCGCTGGCCACCGAGACGCTCGGCGCGGTGCGCACGGTGCAGGCGCACGCGCGCGAAATCTACGAACGCGGGCGCTTCGACATCGCAGTGCAGATCGCGGTACGCACCGCGACGAGGCGGATCAGCGCACAGGCCGTGATGACCGCTGCCGCGATCATGCTCTTCTTCGGCGCGATCACGCTGGTGTTGTGGTCCGGCGCGCACGACGTGATCGCGCACCGCATGACCGCCGGCACCCTGATCCAGTTCGTGCTGTATGCGCTGTTCGCGGGCGGATCGGTGGCGGCATTGGCCGAAGTCTGGAACGAACTGCAGCGCGCCGCCGGCGGCATGGGCCGCATCGGCGAACTCATGCAGGAAACCGCCGGGATCGTCGCACCCGCGCATCCAAAATCCCTGCCGAAACCGCTGCGCGGCGAGGTGCGGCTGGACCACGTGGCTTTCCACTATCCGATGCGCCCGGAACTGCCCGCGCTCGAGGATTTCGACCTGCTCGTGAAACCGGGTGAGACGGTCGCGCTGGTCGGGCCCTCCGGCGCCGGCAAGAGCACCGTGTTCTCGCTGCTGCTGCGCTTTCACGATCCGCAGAGCGGGCGCATCGCCATCGACGACATCGATGTGCGCGACTGCGACCCGGTCGAGTTGCGCGAACGCATCGCGCTGGTGCCGCAGCAGCCGACGCTGTTCGCGACCAGCGCGCGTGACAACATCCGCTATGGTCGATTGGAAGCGAGCGACGCCGAAGTCGAAACCGCCGCGCGTTCGGCCGAAGCGCACGAATTCCTGAGCGTACTGCCGAAAGGCTACGACGAGGAACTCGGCGAACGCGGCGTGCGGCTGTCGGGCGGGCAACAACAGCGCATCGCGATCGCACGCGCGCTGTTGAAGGATGCGCCGATCCTGCTGCTGGACGAAGCGACTTCCGCGCTCGATGCGCAGAGCGAACGCGCGGTGCAGCACGCGCTGGAAAACCTGATGCGCGGGCGCACGACGCTGGTGATCGCGCACCGCCTCGCCACCATCCTCAAGGCCGACCGCATCGTAGTGATGGACAAGGGCCGGATCGTGGCCGAAGGCACGCACGAAGAACTGCTGGCACAGGGCGGACTGTACGCGGAACTCGCGAAATTGCAGTTCCTCGATTGAAAGTCCGATTCACGGGCGTAGGATGCGAATCGTCGCCCCGAACCAGAGCGGCACAACCGACGATCGCTATACGGAGATCGAGATTGCCATGGACACCGAAGACACCCGCATTTACCGCGTCGTGATCAATCACGAAGAGCAGTATTCGATCTGGCCTGCGGATCGCGAATTGCCGCTCGGCTGGAACGATGCAGGCTTCAGCGGCGACAAGGCCGCTTGCCTGCGGCACATCGAAGATGTCTGGACCGACATGCGTCCGCTGTCGCTGCGCAAGCGGATGGAAGGAAACGCCCCCTGAAACAGCGGCAGCGAAGCGGCAATGCGCAACAATGAAAAAGCCGGCAACGAGTGCCGGCTTTTTCATGCAGATGGTGCGCCCGGAGAGATTCGAACTCCCGACCCCCAAGTTCGTAGCCTGGTGCTCTATCCAACTGAGCTACGGGCGCGTTGTGAAGAAGCGGGATTGTGCCAATCCTGATCGGTTTGGTCAATCCTGCGCTGGCGTCGATCATCCATCCTGACGTTCTGCGTACCGCTTCAAGAATCAGCGGCATGAAGCGCGAAAAAATGGCGGAGAGTGAGGGATTCGAACCCTCGATGGAGCTTTTGACCCCATACTCCCTTAGCAGGGGAGCCCCTTCGGCCTCTCGGGCAACTCTCCGTCGACGCGACGATGCGCGTGATGAAAAGGATACTGGCTCAGTCGCCCTGCGGCAAACCCGAATTCGGATTGTGGCCTTCGCCGCGCTGGATTCGCTGGTAGATTTCTTCGCGGTGCACGGCGACGTCTTTAGGCGCCGTGATTCCGATACGCACCTGGTTGCCCTTCACTCCAAGGACCGTCACGGTGACCTCGTCACCGATCATCAGAGTTTCGCCAACCCGGCGAGTCAAGATAAGCATTGCATGTCTCCAATGGCCGACGTCCCCCTCGTCGGCACCCTGTCGTTGTTCCGCGACTGAATCAATCGGGGGTGGAACCTGCGTCGCGAACGCAATGGATAAGAATAACCGGAGTAATACAGAAACGGGAAGCGCCGAAGGTCATGCCCCGGGTCGCAAGCGCCCGCCCACCCATTCCTGAATGCCTTCCAGTGCGATACGCAAGTTGGGGCCATCTTCTCCGCCCCCTTGGGCCATATCGGGCCGGCCACCGCCTTTGCCCCCGATCTGACCGGCCACGTGCGCCAACAGTTCTCCGGCCTTGATCGACCCCAGAGCTGCGCCGCTCACACCCGCAATGAGCGCTACTTTACCATCCGCAGCTCCGGCCAGCAGTACGACTGCGTCTCGAAGTTGCTGTTTCAGGTTGTCGACGGCATCACGCAACGCCTTCGCGTCCAGGCCTTCGACACGGGCGGCGAGCACCCGGATCCCGCCGATGTCGACCGCCGAGGCCGCCAGATCGGCCACCGCAGCATTGGCAGCTTTGGCTTTCAGGCCTTCCAACTCGCGTTCCAGCTTTTTCTGGCGATCGAGCAGCGCGCGCAGTTTGTCGCCGATCTCGGCCGGATTGCCGCCCAGCAGATCGGCCGCTTCATCGAGTCGGCGCTCCTCCGCAGCGATGTAATCCAGAGCGCCCTGCCCGGTCACGGCCTCGATCCGGCGCACGCCGGCCTGGATGCCGCCTTCGGAAACGATCTTGAACACGCCGATGTCGCCGGTACGCCCCACGTGGGTGCCGCCGCACAGCTCGGTGGAGGTGTCGCCCATGCGCAGGACACGGACGTTTTCGCCGTATTTCTCGCCGAACAGCGCCATCGCGCCGAAATCCAGCGCCTCCTGCATGCCCATGTGACGCACTTCGGCCTCGCTGTTGGCGCGGATCTCGACATTGACCAGACGCTCGATCTCGGCCAGCTCCGCAGCGCTCATCGCCTGGAAATGCGCGAAATCGAAGCGCAGGCGATCCGGCGCCACCAGCGAGCCCTTCTGGGTCACATGGGTGCCCAGAACGCTGCGCAGCGCCGCATGCAGCAGATGGGTGGCGCTGTGGTTGAGGATGATGGCGCTGCGGCGGGTGGCATCGACCGAAGCGCTCAGGCGATCGCCGCGCTTCAGAGTACCGGCGTTCAACGTACCGACATGGCCGAAGAATTGGCCGGCGAGTTTCTGGGTGTCCGAAACCGCGAAATCAGAGCCCTCGCCCAGCAAATGGCCGATATCGCCGAGCTGGCCGCCGGATTCGGCGTAGAACGGGGTGCGGTCGAGGATCACGATGGCGTTGTCGCCCGCGTGGATCTGCTCGGCCGGCTTTCCATCCTTGAGGATCGCGCCCACCTCCAATCCATCGGCTTCGAGATCGTCGTAGCCGAGGAATCCCGTGGGCTGCAGTTGCGAAATCAGTTCCGCCGGCAACGCGACACCGCCACCGAACTTGCCGGCCGCGCGCGCACGCTCACGCTGTTCTTCCATCAGCCGTTCGTAATCGGCCATCACGCTCGGCGGCAGTTCGCCGCCTTTTTCGCGCAGGATGTCAGCGATCAGATCGGGCGGGCAGCCATAAGTGTCATGCAACTGGAACAGTTGCTCGCCATCGATGCCGCCGTTGTTCTGCGCGAGATAGCCTTCGAGACGGACCATGCCCGCATCAAGGGTCTGCGCGAATGCCGCTTCTTCGGCCTTGAGAGCGCGTTCGATCAGCGCGCGCTTCTCGATCAGCTCCGGATAGGCTTCACCCATCACGTCGATCAGCGGCAGCACCATGCGCCAGAAGTTGCCTTCGGCGCTGAGCGCACCGAGCTTCCACAAATGGCGAATCGCTCGGCGGATGATCCGGCGCAGCACATAGCCGCGACCTTCGTTGGACGGCAACACCCCGTCGACGATCAGGAAGCTGCAGGCGCGGGTGTGATCGGCGATCACGCGCAGCGATTTGTGTTCGAGATCGGCGGTGCTGGTGATCGCGGCGGCGGCCTTGACCAGATGCTGGAACAGATCGATTTCGTAGTTGCTGTGCACGTGCTGCAACACGGCGGCGATGCGCTCCAGGCCCATGCCGGTGTCCACGCACGGCGCCGGCAGCGGTAGCAGGGTGCCGTCGGGCTGACGGTCGAACTGCATGAACACATTGTTCCAAATCTCGATGTAACGGTCACCGTCTTCGTCGGGCGATCCGGGCGGCCCGCCTGCAATATGCGCGCCGTGGTCGTAGAAGATCTCGGTGCAGGGGCCGCAGGGGCCGGTGTCGGCCATCTGCCAGAAATTGTCGGAGGCGTACGCCGCGCCCTTGTTGTCGCCGATACGGATGATCCGGTCGGCCGGCAGGCCGATCTCGTTGTGCCAGATGTCGAAGGCTTCGTCGTCGGTGTGATAGATCGTGACCAGCAGCTTCTCTTTCGGCAGGCCCCACACGCCGGTCAGCAGTTCCCATGCGTAGGCGATGGCGTCGCGCTTGAAGTAGTCGCCGAAGCTGAAATTGCCGAGCATTTCGAAAAACGTGTGGTGACGCGCGGTGTAGCCGACCTGATCGAGATCGTTGTGCTTGCCGCCGGCGCGCACGCAGCGCTGGCTGGACACGGCGCGGGTGTAGCTGCGCTTCTCGGCGCCGAGGAACACGTCCTTGAACTGGACCATACCGGCATTGGTGAACAGCAGGGTCGGGTCGTTGCCCGGCACCAGCGGGCTGGACGGCACCACGGTGTGGCCCTTCGAGCGGAAGAATTCGAGGAAGTCTTGACGGATGTCAGCAGTGGTTTTCATGGTATCGGCGGTGTGACGGGCGCAGTCCGCGCGCCGCAAGCACGGCAATGTGCCGACGCGGAATCGAGCGAACAACCCAAGATCTTCTAGATTAACAGGCGGAGGGCGACTGGGCGGCGCTCGACGACGGGAAAACACAAGATCCGTCATCCCGAGCGCAGCGAGGGATCTGTTTTTCGACAAGCGAAACATGAACAACGAAAAGCAGGTCCCTCGCTGCGCTCGGGATGACAATTGGCGGGCTCAATCATCATCGTCCAGCCGCACCGCCGCGCGGACCTGATCCCCGCTGAAACCTCGGCGCAGCAGGAAATCGGCGGCCTTGCGCTGGATCGCACGGTCGTCGAGCCGTCCGGGAAACCGGCGGCGGGCCAGATCGCGGGCGTTTTCGGTCCAGTCGCCATCGTAGGCGTCCATTGCCGCGACGACGATGTCGCGATCCAGACCATGGGTACCCAGCTCGGCACGGATCCGCAGCGGGCCATGGCCGTTGCTGGCACGACTGCGGACCAGCAGTTCGGCGAAGCGGGCATCGTCCTGCCAGCCTTCGGCGGTCATCCGTGCCACGGCAGCCTTGGCGTCGTCCACCTCCACACCGCGTGCGGTCAGCTTGCGCGTCAGTTCCTTGCGCGAATGTTCGCGGCGGACCAGCAGTCCCAGCGCGCGCTGCGCGGGCGTGAGTTCCGGACGGCGTCGCTTGCCGGGCGTGACCGCTGGGGCAGCGGACGCATCGTCATCGTCAGACGGCGGTTCGATCTCGTGCATGACCCGATTTTAAGCGCGATTCCAGCGACCGCTGTCAGAACGGCAGCCAGTGGCCGTCGCGCAACACGAACAGGCGACCGGTCAGCGCATAGGTCGCTTCGGCGCGCATCTTCGATGCCAGTTGCTTGAGTTGCGCGACCGCGTCGGCGTTGGCGGAGTCGGCGAAGAGCAGCAGATCACGAGCGGGCACGGCGGCGACCGGTTCGCCGCGCAGTTTTTCGCGCTCGCGCTCCCACAGGTCCGCGAACAGCAGCAGGGAAGCTTCGTAATTGCCGTCGGCGGTGATCATGTTGACCAGATCGCCACGATGGACTTCGATGCCCGGCAGCAAACCACGCAGGTTGCGCACGGCAAGCGCGCGCAGGTCTTCGCGCGGCACATCCAGCCGTTCCAATTCATCCGGATTGAGATAGGCGATATTGCTGGGCGTATCGATGGCATAGACCACCACCAGATCGTCGTTGAGATCTTCGTAGACCTTGTCCTGCCCTTCCGTGCCGTGCATCTGCCGCATCGACTGGCGGATCTCCTCCAGCCAGCCGCGATCCTTGACGATCGGGATGATCGCGTCGCGACTGCGTTCCAGACCTGCCGCGGCTTCGGCGAAAGAGCGCACGAACCGGTCGATCAGATCGCTGCGATTGCGCGCGGATTCGCCCTGGTACATCTGATAGGCGTTGTTGAGGAAGGCGCGATTGCCGCCGTCCTCGCTCATGTCGATCGCAAGCTCCAGCTCGCCTACGACCCGCACATCGAGTCGCGGAGCGGCTGCACGCACGCGGCGCGCGACTTCTTCGGTGAAGTCGGCGGGATTCATCCGTGGTTCGGCAGCGCCTCCACCGAACAACGAACGGACTGCAGCGAAGAAACCTGTCATCGGCGACGCTCCGGAGTCAGTGGAAAACGCGATCAGTCTGCGGCGGCGCTCAACGCGTCCGCAAGTCGCTCGACCGCGACCACCTCCATGCCTTTGTAGGAACCGGCTTTCGGTGCGTTGGCTTTGGACACGATGGCGCGTTTGAACCCGTGGGTGGCGGCTTCTTTCAGCCGCTCTTCGCCGTTCGGCACCGGGCGGATTTCGCCCGACAGCCCGACCTCGCCGAACGCGATGGTCTTGTCCGCCAACGGCCGGTCGCGCAGCGACGACAGCACCGCCAGCAGTACCGGCAGATCGGCGGCGGTTTCCTGCACGCGGATGCCGCCGACCACGTTCACGAACACATCCTGGTCGCCGATCATGATCCCGCCGTGGCGATGCAGCACCGCCAGCAGCATCGCGAGGCGGTTCTGTTCTAGACCGACCGCGACCCGGCGCGGGTTGGACAGCGGGGAGGAATCCACCAGCGCCTGCACTTCCACCATCAGCGGGCGCGTGCCCTCGCGGGTGACCATCACGCAGCTGCCCGGCTGCGGCGTGCTGCCGCCGGAGAGGAAGATCGCCGAAGGGTTCGGTACTTCGCGCAGGCCTTTGTCGCCCATCGCGAACACGCCCAGCTCATTCACCGCGCCGAAGCGGTTCTTGAACGCGCGCAGCACCCGGAACCGGCTGCCGCTGTCGCCCTCGAAATACAGCACCGCATCGACCATGTGTTCGAGCACGCGCGGGCCGGCAATGCCGCCCTCTTTGGTGACGTGGCCGACGAGGAAGATCGCGGTGCCGGTTTCCTTCGCATAACGCACGAGTCGTGCGGCGCTCTCGCGCACCTGGCTGACCGAGCCCGGCGCGGCGGTCAGCGATTCGGTCCAGAGCGTCTGCACCGAATCGGCGACCAACAGCTTCGGCCGCATCTGCGAGGCCTGTTCGAGAATGCGCTCGACGCCGGTTTCGGCCAGCGCGCTCAGGCCATCCAGCGGCAGCCCGAGCCGGGAGGCACGCCCGGCGACCTGCGCCAGCGATTCCTCGCCGGTGACATACAGCGCGGGCAACCGCCCGGCCATGCCCGCCAGCGCCTGCAGCAACAGTGTGGATTTGCCGATGCCCGGATCGCCGCCGATCAGGATCACCGCGCCCTCGACCAGCCCGCCGCCAAGCACACGGTCGAACTCGCCGATGCCGGTGCTGGTGCGCGCATCCTCGTGATGCAGCACGTCCTTCAGCGGCGTCACCTTGGGCGGATCGACCTTGCCGGCCCAACTGCTGCGACGCGCGGCCGGCGAAGCTGCCGACGCTGCGGATTCCAATACGATCTGGGTGAGCGTATTCCACGCCCCGCATTCGCCGCACTGCCCCTGCCACTTGCCGGACTCGGCCCCGCAGTCGCCGCAGACGAAGGCAGTGCGGGCTTTACCTGCGTTTTTCGAAGCGGGTTTGCTCATGGGAACAGAGATGCGTCGGAAGCCAGTGGCTACTGTAACCGGGCGCGTCGCATCCGGTGAGAATCCGGATCCGACGCAAAAAAACCGGCCCGCATCGCTGCAGGCCGGGTGATGTCATCCACGAGGCGTCGTGCGATCAGAACTTCGCCTTGAACTCCACGCCCCACGTCCTTGGCTCATTGAGGAAGCCGGTGAGGTTGTTGAAGTCGATGCCGCCTACGATCGCTTCCTCGTCGGTGATGTTGCGGCCCAGCAGCGCGATTTCATAATCGCCGCTGTTCCAGGCGTAGCCCAGGCGCAGGCCGCCTTCCAGCAGCGAGGCGCCGGTGAACTCGGTCGACTCGTAAAGGAAGAAGTTGACGTCGCTGCGATACGCCCAGTCGGTGTAAGCGAAGAACTCGCCGCGACTGGTCGGAATGCCATAGCGCGCGGTGACGTTGTAGACGTTCTTCGGCGCCTGCGGCAGCGCGTTGCCGTCGATGCGGAACGTGCCGGCCACGGTGCCTGCGGGATCGTTGACCTGACAGCCGCCGCCGCAGCCGAACACGGTGAGGTTGCGATCCTGGATCTCGGTGTCGTTGTAGCTGGCGCCGAAAGTGACGAACAGATTGTCGGTCAACCAGGCCTGCACATCGAGCTCGGCGCCCTGGCCGATGGTCTTGTCGGCATTGACCAATGTGGCGATGTTGCTGGCGCCGCCGACCGCCGTCAGCTGCTGATCGTTCACGGTGTAGCGGAACAGGGCGAAACCCACACGCAGGCGGTTGTCCCACAACTGCGCCTTCACGCCGGCTTCCCACGACAGCACGGTTTCGGTATCGGCGACGGTGACCAACTGGTCCGCCGGCAGCGTGGCATCGGCGAACATCAAACGGCCCTGCACGCTCGGCGCGCGGAAACCGCGGGCCACCCGGCCATAGACATTCACGTCATCGTTGATTTCGTACACCGCGCTGAGATCCCAGCTGACATCGGTGTCGCTGGGGCTGACCTTGATCGGCGCGATCGGCGGACCGAACGGACCGACGACGCGCTCGGCGCTGAAATCCTTCTGGTCGTCGGTGTAACGCAGGCCGCCGCGCAGCTTCAACCTGTCGGTGACATCGAAATCGCCGGAGGCGAACACCGCCCATGCGGTGTTGTCCTGGCGCTGGATGGCGTAGCCGTTCTGCGGGCCGCCGAAACCGTCGTAGGAAAAGCTGTCCACGTCGATCGATTCGTCGAACCAGAACAGCCCCGCCTGCCAGTCGAAACGACCCCATTCGTTCGATTCGAGGCGGAATTCCTGGCTCAGCTGGCGGTGATCCGGCAACCCGTCGGCGGACTCGGCCGGGAACAACGAGGTGCCGATCGGTCCGGTCGGGAAGGCATAGACCGAGCCGCCGTCGATATCGCCACGGCTGAAGGTCTCGACGCTTTCGTAACCGGTGGTGGAATACAGGCTGACGCGCCCGAGATCCCAGCGCATGCGCAGATTGGCGCCGAACTGGTCGAGGGTCTGCTCATTGCGGCCATCGATCGAAACGCGGTCGCGGGAGAAGCCGCTGTTGAGATCGTTGCTGCCCGGACGGATGAGACCGGCGCGGAACAGACGCGCGGTGCCGTCGAGCTTGCGCATATGCACATTGGCCAGCGCCTCGAACGTGTCGCTGGGCTGGAACAGCACCTGCAGGCGCGCGGCCGTTTCCTTGTAGCCTTCGAGATCGTCGCCCGGGCCGTTCGCGGCATTGTCGACCCAGTCGTCGCGACGCTCATGCAGCACCGACAGGCGCGCCGAGACGGTTTCACTGAGGCCGCCGGTGACCGCGCCTTCGACATTGATGGTGTTGTATTTGCCGTAGCCGATCCGGGCGTGACCGCCGAACTCCTGCTCCGGACGCGCGGACTCGAACTTGATCACACCGGCCGGCGAATTGCGGCCGAACAGCGTGCCCTGCGGGCCACGGGCCATTTCGATCTGGTCCAGATCGAACAGCGGGAAACCCTTGAGGATCGGGTTCTCCTGCACCACGCCGTCGTACACCAGCGACACCGGCTGCGAGGCGTTGAGATCGAAGTCGGTATTGCCCAGGCCACGGATATAGAAGCGCGGGAAGGCGCGGCCGAACGAGGATTCGATATTGAGGCTCGGCAGACGACCCGAAAGCAGGCGGATGTCGTCGCCGCCGGAAGTCAGCACTTCGAGTTTTTCGCGATCGACGGTGGTGATCGCCATCGGCACGTCCTGGATGTTCTCGGCCCGGCGCTGCGCGGTCACGGTGATGGCGTCGAGTTCGGGTGCGCCGGGTTGGGCGGCGGTGTCCTGGGCCATGGCCGGCAGAGCGAAAAGAACGGCGGCGGCCAGTCCGCCGATACGCAACGCGCGGCGGCCGTGACGATGGGAATGAGTCATGACATTGAATCCTGAGAGTGGGGAAGAACCGAGGGGCGGCGATGCGTGGTTTGGCGGAAAGCGCCGGTGACCGTTCGGAAAATTGTAAACAATTCGTCAATTCAGTGTGTTACAGACCGCCCCCCGCTTCGCACCGCAGGCAACATGCCTTTCGTCATGGGCCGGAAGCGGCCCCTATCCGCTACCCTGAGCACTGCAATTCCGCACGCCCGCTCCCGCCGAGGACCGCCCATGAATCGCCCGCTCGCCTGCGCTGTCGCGCTGGCCATCGCCACCGGCCTCGCCGGCTGCGCCACCACACCGCCCGCCTACGCCGACAACGACAAGACCGCCATGCCTGCACCCGCCGCCCAGGACAATCCCTTCTTCGCAGAAAGCACGCTGCCGCTGAAATACCCCACGTTCGACAAGATCAAGGACAGCGACTTCGGTCCGGCGTTCGACCGCGGCATGGCGGACCAGCTGAAGGAAGTCGAGGCCATCGCCAGCAACGCCGAGCCGGCCACCTTCGACAACACCATCGTCGCGCTGGAGAAATCCGGCCAGGTGCTGGGCCGCGCAGCCACCGTGTTCTTCAACCTCACCGGCGCCGACACCAACGACACCCGCGAGAAACTGCAAGGCGACTATGCCGCCAAGCTGTCGGCGCACAGCGACGCGATTTCGCTGAACCCGAAGTTGTTCGCGCGGATCAAATCGCTCCACGATCAACGCCAGTCGCTCGGCCTGAACGCCGAAGGCGTGCGCCTGATCGAACGCTACTACACCGATTTCGTCCGCGCCGGCGCGAACCTGACCGAAGCCCAGAAAGCGCGGATCAAGGACATCAATTCCGAACTCGCGACGCTGGGCACGAAGTTCAACCAGAACGTGCTGGCGGAAGTGAACGCCTCTGCAGTCGTGGTCGACACGAAGGCTGAACTCGCCGGCCTCTCCGATGGCCAGATCGCGGCGGCGGCGGAAGCGGCGAAGACGCGCAAACTGGAAGGCAAGTACGTCATCGCCCTGCTCAACACCACCGGCCAACCGACGCTGACCCAGCTCGAGAACCGCGCCCTGCGCGAACGCGTCTACAAGGCGTCGATCGGGCGCGGCAGCCACGGCGGCGAATTCGACAACACCGCCATCGTCTCGCAGGTACTCAAGCTGCGCGCCGAACGCGCCAAGATCATGGGCTACCCGAACCACGCGGCTTATGTGCTCGAAGATGAAACCGCGCGCAATCCGCAGGCGGTGAACGCGATGATGGCGAAACTGGCGCCGCCGGCGGTCACGAACGCCAAGCGCGAAGCCGTCGATATGCAGGCGGTGATCGACGCCGAACAGAAAGCCAAGGGACAGCCGAGCTTCAAGCTGGAACCGTGGGACTGGGCGTTCTACGCCGAGAAGGTGCGCCAGGCGCGCTACAACTTCGACGAATCGCAGCTCAAGCCCTACTTCGAAATGAAGAACGTGCTGGAGAACGGCGTGTTCTTCGCTGCCGGCCAGCTCTACGGCCTGAAATTCAAGCAGCGCACCGATCTGCCGGTCTATCACCCCGACGTCACCGTGTACGACGTGTACGACGCCGACGGCAAGCAGCTGGCGATCTTCATCGCCGACATGTACGCGCGTCCGTCCAAGCGCGGCGGTGCGTGGATGAGCGAGTACGTGTCGCAGTCCGGCCTGACCGGCAACCTGCCGGTGGTCGCCAACCATCTCAACATCCCGAAGCCGCCGGCCGGCGAACCGACGCTGATGACCTGGGATGAAGTGACCACCATGTTCCACGAGTTCGGCCATGCATTGCACGGCATGTTCTCCGATGTGCAGTACCCGCGTTTCTCCGGCACCAACGTGCCGCGCGACTTCGTGGAATACCCGTCGCAGGTCAACGAGATGTGGGCCGACTGGCCGGAAGTGCTGGCCAATTACGCCAAGCACCACCAGACCGGCGAGCCGATGCCGAAGGCGCTGCTCGACAAGGTGCTGGCCGCATCGAAGTTCAACCAGGGCTTCACCACCACCGAGTACCTGGGTGCGGCAATGCTCGATCAGAGCTATCACCAGCTGAGCGCCGACCAGGTGCCGGCCGGCAAGGACCTGATCGCGTTCGAAGCGGCGGCGCTGAAGAAGAACGGCACCGATTTCTACGCCGTGCCGCCGCGTTACCGCACCACTTATTTCAGCCACATCATGGGCGGCTATTCGGCCGGTTACTACGCCTACATCTGGTCGGAAGTGCTGGATGCCGAAAGCGTGGAATGGTTCAAGGAGAACGGCGGTCTCAGCCGCAAGAACGGCGACTGGTTCCGCGCCAAGCTGCTCAGCCGCGGCGGTTCGGAAGACGCGATCAGCACCTTCAAGCAGTTCCGCGGTCGCGAACCGCAGATCGAGCCGCTGCTGAAGCGTCGCGGTCTGACCACGCACTGATCGCTCCGCCATCGCGTTCCCGACATCGCCCGGCTCGTCCGGGCGATGTCGTTTTCGGCCCACACTGATCGCAGACATGACCTATGCTTGACCGATGCCGCATTCGCTTCGAGCTTCGGATACCGGATCGATCGCAGCCGATGCGCATGCGTTGCGCGCATGGCTCGATCGCCACGCCCGCGTGTTCGTGCTCACCGGTGCCGGCGTCAGCACCGCATCGGGCATTCCCGACTATCGCGACACCGATGGCGCGTGGAAACGACCGCCGCCGGTGACCTATCAGGCGCTGGTCGGCGATCCCGCCACCTACCGCCGCTATTGGGCACGCAGCTACGTCGGCTGGCCCGGTTTCTCGGCCGCAGCCCCGAACGCGAGCCATCGCGCATTGACGACATTCGAGCAGACCGGCCGCATCACGGCATTGGTCACCCAGAATGTCGATACCCTGCACCAGCGCGCCGGCAGCCGGGCCGTCATCGATCTGCACGGACGGCTGGACCGCGTCCTCTGTCTGGCTTGCGGCGACGAACGACCACGAACGGAACTGCAGACGCGGATGACCGCAGCCAACGCCGACTGGCGACCCCGCGATGCGGCGGTTGCGCCGGATGGCGATGCCGACATCGATGCCGCCGCCGTCCTGGAATTCGAGCCCCCGTACTGCACGCTCTGCGGCGGCCTGCTCAAACCGGACGTGGTGTTCTTCGGCGAAAACGTGCCGCGCGTGCGCTACGCGCAGGCAGTGGAGGCACTGGAAGCGGCGGATGCGATGCTGGTCGTCGGCTCGTCGCTGATGGTGTATTCCGGCTTCCGTTTCGCGCGGATGGCGCACGAGCGTGGCGCCCCCGTCGCGATCCTCAATCGCGGACAGACGCGCGCTGATGGATTGGTCGATCTGAAACTGGAAAACGACTGCGGCGCGGTGCTTGCCGCTTTGTTCGCCACCGATTGAGCGGCAGCGGAAGTTATTGCCCCGGCGGCACGGTCTGCGCCGGGGCGGCGTCGACCACCGTCGCAGGGTTGACGGCCACGAACATGCCGCGATACGCGGGCGCCAGATGCGGCATCAATACAGCGGTCGGCACTTCGACCGTGCGCACGCCGTCGACATAAGGGCCTACCTGATACGGCGGAAACACGAAGCGGAGTCCCATCAGCTTGTCGCCCTCGGGCGCGAGCACCGGCTCGAACGCAGCGAACGTGGCAGCGACCGGCTCGGTGCCGGCATCGATCATCTTGCCGACCGAGCGCATGACGTCGGCACGCTCTTCCGGCGGCAGTTCGTCGGCATCCACGCGCTGCGACAGCGCGGCGTGAAGCTGTTCGCGGGTGTAATCGGAAATGGCGCCCCAACTGCGCGGGTCGGCGAACAGGGTATCGGAAGCCAACAGCGCATTCTGTTGCGGCAACCACACGAAGCGCGCGACCAGCGGCGTGCCATGCGCACCCCCGGTGAAACTGCTGCCATCGGCGGCCACCGCAACCACCTCGGGCGTCTCCGCGACAAGCGTGAAATTCAAGGTCAGGTCGTAGGGGCCATTCTGCTTGGCGGCATCACCGGCAGCGATCGCCTTCAAAAGCTCTGCGCGCGCGCTGTCCGCATAGCTGCGCAGCGCCTGCGCGAGGCCTGGATATTTCGCGGCCTGCTTGGGATAACTGATGCCGATGATGTAGCGGGCATCGTTTTCGATGACGTCCTTCAGCTCGACAGGCGCAGGCTGCGCCTGTGCAGCGACAGGCGCAGCAGCCGGTGTCTGCGTACCGGACTCGGCGCCCTTTTTCTGGTCGCAGGCAGTCAACAGAACAGCGGTGCCGAGTGCGGCAACAAGCACAAAACGGGGCGCTTTGGACATGATGTAACTCATGGGAATGCGGTGCCTGCCGTGGCGACAACGGGGTGATCAGGATACCGGATGATGCCGGTGAGCCGAAGATCGGAGGCGTCGTTCGACTTCGGAATCGACCCACCGGATGTCCGGCCATGGGAATCGCGGGCAAAAAAAACCCCGGGCGCGAACGCCCGGGGCCTTGTTGCGCAAGCGGTGATTAGACCGCCTGGACCTCATCAGCCTGCAGGCCCTTCTGGCCCTGCACGACCTTGAAGGTGACCTTCTGGCCTTCCTGCAGCGACTTGAAGCCGTTGCCCTGGATCGAACGGAAGTGGACGAAGAGGTCCTGGCCGCTTTCCGGGGTGATGAAGCCAAAACCCTTGGCATCGTTGAACCACTTGACGGTGCCGCTCTGACGATCTGACATGTTGCGTTACTCCTGGAGAATTGACTGGTGATGGATACAGGGCCTATCGGCCGGGACCGTATCCGGTGAAACCAATAAGAAAGCCCCAAGCGCAGGCGCCCGGGGCCGTGTTTCGTATGTACGGTATCAGAGCGCCTGGACTTCGTCGGCCTGCAGGCCTTTCTGGCCCTGCACAACCTTGAAGGTGACCTGCTGGCCTTCCTTCAGCGACTTGAAGCCATTGCCCTGGATCGAACGGAAGTGGACGAACAGATCCTGGCCGCTTTCCGGGGTGATGAAGCCATAGCCCTTGGCATCGTTGAACCACTTGACGGTGCCACTCTGACGATCGGACATGGTGTGTTACTCCTCTTAAACATAAACAGTTGGTGGATACACGAAGCCTTGCGGCGCCGCGACTGTCTAGCCAGGGGTAACGCGAACGATGAGCGGATCGTCTGGGCTTGACCGAGTGTAACCCCGTCGGGAACGCCCTCATGGAGGAAGTTCGGGACGGGCCGCTGCCGGCTTGCAACCTTGGATCTACCGCATCGGGCCACGATGTACCGTGATCCCGCTTGGAACAGTGCGCCCACCATACACCACATCGCCGGCAATTTGGGAAGTGGGGGGACGAAGTTTTCTGGGCAGGGCGAGGACGCATGCGGACCACAATGCCAGCGCCCGGCTCAACCCGCCTGAATACAGCGCATTTTCAAGGATCAGGACACCCCACCCTGCCCATGCCATCCACTTGCGGCATGCGACCCAACAGGTCATCGCCGACCAGCATCCGGTTGAAAGCTGACACATTGCGGCAGATTCAAGCCGCCTCCATGACGCTGAAACAGCTGGCACGGTTCATGCTTGAATACTCCTTGAAACACCCGTGCAGCGTTCCCCGTCCCACCGATAGCGACACCTTTTCTCTTAAGGAGTCCACATGCAACTCGATGCTCCCGCCGCCAACGTCAGCGACGACACCGTCGTCGAGCGGCTGTACGACCTCGCCCGCCAGGGCGACACTGCTACCCGCGAGTTCCAACTTCTGGATTACGTGATCCAGAAGCGCCTGCAGCAGACCTACGGCGGCGAGATCACCCGTACCGCCTACGCCGCTTGACGCGATACCGTCTGGTCAGCCCCCACCGAAAGCGGGGCTGACCAGACGCCGCAGGAATTGACCCGCCAGTTCCGGCTGCTGCAGTAATGTGAACATCATTCCGTAAAGCCCGCCCCACAGGTGCGCACTGTGATTGATGTTGTCGCCACCGCGCTTGTCCATCCAGATGCTGTACCAGACGTACAGGCCCGCGAAGATGAAAGCCGGTATGGGAATCGGGATGAAGAACATGTAGATCCCGCTCCATGGGTCGAGCAGTATCGAGGCGAACAGAACCGCCGAGACCGCACCCGACGCACCAAGACTGCGATAGCTCGCATCGTGCCGGTGTTTCATGAACGTCGGCAGGATCGCGACCACCACTGCAGACAGATAGAACAACAGATAGCCGATCGGCGTGATGCGTGCGCTGAAGTAGCCCTCCATCATCTGTCCGAACGAATACAACGTGACCATGTTGAAGATCAGGTGCATCCCGTCCGCATGGATGAAACCATGCGTCAGCAACCGGTCGTACTGCTGCTGGCGATCGATCGCCGGCGGCCACAGGATCAGCCGCTCCAGCAAGCGTGGTCGCTCCCAGGCCTGCCAGGACACCAGCACGGTCACTGCGATCAGCGCCAACGTGATGTAGCCGTTCATGCATTCTCCCGACGAGATGACGCGCCTGGTTCAAAGATCACATATGGCTCAAGCCGCACGATAGTGGTCCTGCAGCGGATAACGCCTGGCGTACGCGGCGAAGATCAGCGCTGCCACAAAAGCGAATCCGGCGAAGAAGAACATCAGGAACGCGTTCTCGCTCAATCCTGTACTCGCGATCTGCGCCATCGCGGTGTCGTTGCGCACCGCCGCGTTGGTCAGCAACACCCAGACGTTGCCGAACGTGACCGACAGCATCCAGAAGCTCATGATCACGCCCTTCATTTTCGGCGGGGACTGGCTGTACGCGAACTCCAGACCAGTGGCCGAGACCAACACCTCGCCGAGCGTCAATAATGCGTAAGGCAGTATCTGCCAAGCCAGCGATACCGGATCGCCGCCATCGATCCACAGTTGGATCATGCCGGCGAAGACCCACGCAAGGCCCGAAAAGGCGATTCCGAAGCCCATCCGACGGAGCGCCGTGACTTTGAAGCCCAATTTCGTCAGCAGCGGATACAACACGAGATTGTTGAAGGGAATCAGGGCCATCACCAGCAGCGGATTCAGCGCCTGCATCTGTCCAGCTTCCTTGATCAGCCAGCCGGGCCACCACCACTGATCGTTCGGCATGATCATGGTCTTGCCCTGCAGCACCCAGGTCGATGCCTTCTGGTCGAACAACGACCAGAACGGACTGACAATCGCAAAGATGATCAGAATCCGCAGCACCGCGCGTACGCCGTCGACCACTTCGTCCGGATGCGCACCGCGCGCATGGTCGAGTTGCAGCGCGGTACCGACACCACCGAACAGCAGAACCGCGCCGAGCGCAAGACAGAACGAGATGACGAAGCCGAAATCCTTCGGCCACCAGACCGGCGACAGCCACCAGCCCAGCAGCATGCCGGCAGCGATCAGCACGCCGCTCGCCGCGACTGCACTACCGATACCCGTCCGCCCGCTGGCTCCGCCGCGCAGCGCGGTCATCACCACACGCATGAACGCATTCGGGTCGTGCGCGCTCGGGGGCATGTTGACGTATTTGCTGCGGCCCATCCAGAAAATGATGGTTGCGATGAACATCAATACGCCGGGCACGCCGAAGGCCACAGCCGGGCCGTAGTTGCGAAGCAGGATCGGCATCAGCAGCGAGGCGAAGAACGAACCGAAATTGATCGTCCAATAGAAAGCGTCGTAAACGATCTTCGCCAGATGTTTGTTCGATTGCGTGAACTGATCGCCGACGAACGACGAAACCAGCGGCTTGATGCCTCCGGAACCGAGCGCGATCAGGAACAGACCGGTATAAAAACCGGTGCGGTTGCCTTCGAAGATCGCCAGACAGGCGTGGCCGACGCAGTACAGCAGCGAGAGCCAGAAAATGGTGTGGTACTTTCCGAAGAAGCGATCGGACAACCAGCCGCCGAGCAGCGGGAAAAAATACACGCCGATGACGAAACTGTGGAAAACCTCTTTGGCCATGCCTTGCCGTTCCGCTTCGGGCAGGTAGGACAGGATCACGCTGCTGACCAGGAACTGCACCAGGATGTTGCGCATCCCGTAGAAACTGAAGCGCTCGCAGGCCTCGTTGCCGATGATGTAGGGAATCTGACGGGGCAGTTTCGCGCCGGAGTCCGGCGTGCTGGCTTCTGTAGCGGTCGTCATGGATCAGCGCCTCGTCGGGAAATCGGGGCCGGCAGCAACCACCGCCGGAGTGATGCGGGGATGCAGGCGGGACATTTGCGCCCACATCCCGCGCTGTTGCGATCGAGCGCCGCCTGTCAAACCCATTCGGCCAGCCCTTCGCGCTCGTAAAGGGTCGTGAACGACGGCCGCGCCTTCAGACGCGATGCCAACGCGGCCAGATGCGGCCAATCGATCGCCTGTTTCGGCATGTTCCGCGACCAGCGCATCAGCATCACCAGATAGAAATCGGCGGCGGTCAGGCGATCGCCCAGCAGATGCGGGCCATGCCCGGCGAGATGCGCATCGATGCGCTGCCACTGCGCCTCGATCCGTGGCTGCACATAGTGCCGCACGGTTTCGGCATGGGACTCGCCCGCGGGCTCATGCGGATACCACCACTGCCGGAACAGCGGCTGCACCATGTTCGCGAGATTGAACATCCACTGGGTGTAGTCGACGCGCTGCGGGTCCGCCAGCGGCGGGGCGAGCGCCGAAGCCGGGAAAGCATCCGCCAGATGCATCAGCAGCGCAGCGGCTTCATAGTGCGGCGCACCGTCGATCACCAGCGTCGGCACCACGCCGTTCGGGTTCAGCGCCAGATATCCGGGCTGCTTCTGCGCCCCGGCAGCCGTATCGACGAGCGCCAGCGCATGCGGCGCGCCCAATTCGATCAGCATCCAGTGAACCACCAGACTGGCCGATCCCGGCGAATAATAAAGGGTGTAGTGCGGTGCGCTCATGTCCACTCCTGTATCGAGATGCGAATACCCAGATGCCAAGACGCCAATCTTCGCACGCCATCCGATGCGATCGCGCATGACCAAAGACATGCCCGCAGCAGGGCCGATCGCGGCACAATGCGAGATCGCCTTCGAGCCCTTCCGCCATGCGCCCAGCCGTGTCGATCGCATTGCCCCTGCTGATGCTCACCGCGAGCATCGCCGTCCATGCCGCCGCAGGACTCACCACCGAAGCAGAACGCAGCGGTTACGCACGCACCGGCCGCTACGCGGAGGTGATCGCACTCTGCGACGCATTCGCGGGGCGCTACCCGGACCGTGTGCGCTGCATCGATTTCGGCACCACACCCGAAGGCCGGCCGATGAAGGCGCTGGTCGCCAGCAATCGCGCGCTGACCGCTGACGCGGCGCGGAGTGCCGGCCTTCCGGTCGTGCTGATACAGGGCGGGATCCACGCGGGCGAGATCGACGGCAAGGACGCGGGATTCCTCGCGCTGCGGCAAATGCTGGACGGACAGGCCGCGCGCGGCGCGCTCGACAAGACCGTGCTGATCTTCGTGCCGGTGTTCAACATCGACGGCCACGAACGCTTCGGCGCATGGAACCGCCCGAACCAGAACGGCCCGGCCGCAATGGGCTGGCGCGTCACCGCGCAGAACTTCAATCTCAATCGCGACTACGCCAAGGCCGACACGCCCGAAATGCAGGCGATGCTGGCACTGGAGAATGCCTGGGATCCGATCGCGACGATCGACCTGCACGTCACCGACGGGGCGAAATTCGAGCACGACGTATCGATCCAGGTGGAACCGCTGCATGCCGGCGACGAGCCTCTGCGCGCCGCCGGTCTCGCACTGCGGGAAGGCACGCTGGCGGCACTGCGCAAACAGGGCTCGCTGCCGGTGGCGTTCTATCCCTCCTTCGTCGAGAACGACAACCCGGCCTCGGGCTTCGTCGATGGCGTCGCGCCGCCGCGCTTCTCGACCGGCTATTTCCACCTGCGCAATCGCATCGCGATGCTGGTCGAAACCCATTCGTGGAAGGACTACCCGACCCGGGTCCGGATCACGCGCAACAGCGTGATCGCGGTAATGGAACTCGTGGCGAAGCACGGCGCGGACTGGCGCCGGACCGCACTCGAAGCGGACTCGCGCGCGAAGGGACTCGGCGGCACCATGGTTCCACTGACCTGGACCGCCAGCGACAAGGTCCGCACCATCGATTTCCGCGGCTACGCCTATACCCGCACGCCGTCGGATGTCTCAGGCGCACTGATGACGCGGTACGACGACAGCAAACCCCAGGTCTGGAAGCTGCCGTTGCGTGATGATGTCGTACCCGGCCTTGCCATCGCGGCACCGAAAGGCGGCTATCTCGTACCGGCCGCCTACGCCGACATGGTCGCCGCCAGACTGCGCACGCACGGGATCGCTTACCAACGGTTGGGCCACGCGCTGACGAAAGCGGAAGTCGGCATTTTCCGCGATGAAACTCCGACCTTCGCCGCCGCTTCCTCGGAAAGCCACCAACGGCTGACGGTGGAAGGCGAATGGAAAGCCGAGACCCACGACATCGGCACAGGCGCGCTGTTCGTCCCGATCGCGCAGCCCAAGGCGCGGCTGGCGATGTCGCTACTCGAACCGCTGGCGCCGGATTCGCTGCTCGCGTGGGGGCTGTTCAACAATGCGTTCGAGCAAAAGGAGTACATGGAGGATTACGTCGCCGAAGACGTGGCCCGCGAGATGCTCGCGCGCGATCCCGCGGTGCGCGAGCGCTTCGAACGCAGGATCAAGGAAGACCCGGAATTCGCCGCCGATCCGCAGGCGCGGCTGGAGTTCTTCTATCGCCTGCACACCGCGTGGGACGAACGTTTCGGGCTGTATCCGGTGATGCGGACGGACGAAACGCTGCGCTGAAACCGCTTCAGCAGTTTTCGTATTTCCAGTTCCGGGATTTGCCCTCCGCAAGCCATTCCACCGCCTGCGCGATCCGGCGCGCGCGCGTCTCCTCGCGCTTGGCGTCGAGAATCCACTCGAGATATTCGCGACGGTGGCTCGGAGCGAAATGCTCGAACGTGGTTTTCGCGGTGGCATTGCCGCGCAGTGCGGCTGCGAAATCGGCGGGGACCTCCGGCAGCGGCTTGGGCGTTGCGGCCTTGCGCAGCCGGTGTCCTGACGCCCTGCTCGTTCAGGCGCGCTGCTTTCTTGAGATAGGCCAGCAATTGCCGCTTCGCCGGGAGATCCGCTACCGACGAGAGCTTCCCGAAGCTCCCCATGCCCTCGACGGGAGAGCCGTCGCCGACCACGAGCGCATGCTTCCAGAATCCGAACGACGCATGCTGTTTGAACGCGGCCATGCCGCAGAGAATGCCGCCGGCATGCATGAAGGTCGGCATGCCCCATTTGATCGTCTCTTCGACATCGGGGCACGCCTCGTGCACCCGCGCACGCACGTACTCGAGGACCGGTTTGGCGAAGTCGGCCGAACGCGCGATGTAGGCGTCGACGCGTGGATCCAGCGATGTCGTGTCGCGCGATGTCATTGCCATCCTCCGCAGAGCGAGTGGATGCGGTCAGAACGGGCGCGGTAGCCCCAGCGTCGGCGCCAGGAACCAGTACGCGCCGAACAGCACCGCCGCCCACCAGAACAACTTGAAGACGAACTTCACCACTTTGATGGCGAAGTACGCCCCGACGATGGCCAACAGCAGTCCGATCCAGCCCATATCAGCCATGGTCGCGATGTCCTCTCGGTGAATGCGCGGATTCTGACCTGTTCGTGCCGGGAATGGGAGTCAGTGAAGGATCCAGCGCGATCCGGTCGTCGAACACGAAACAGGCGCCCTCGTAACCTTGGCCGCCCACCGCCTCGAAATAGCCGAGGATGCCGCCATCGAGCTGCAGGACATTCTCCATGCCCTGCGCACGCATCCACAGCGCGGCTTTCTCGCATCGGATCCCGCCGGTGCAGAAACTGACGACGGTGGCATCGGCCAGCGCTTCCCGCCGCGCCAGCACGGCGTCGGGCAGTTCGGTGAAGTTGTCGATCGGCAGCACCATCGAATCCGCGAAAGTGCCGTACTCGACTTCCTCACGGTTGCGGGTGTCGAGCAGGACCAACCGACGGCCGTTGTCGTCGGCGCCTTGGCCGATCCAGCGCGCGAGCGATGCCGGCGAAACCGTCGGCGCCCGCCCGGCATCGGGCGAAGCATCGGACTGGCGGAAGCTGATGATCTCCGGCTTGACCTTCACCTTGAGCCGCGAGAACGGCACGTGCGACGAAACGCTGGCCTTGACCGTCATCTCCGCGAACCGCGGATCGTCGCGCAGGGCAGCGACAAGATCGTCGATCGCCGCCGTTTCGCCCGCAAGGAACAGATTGATGCCCTCCTGGGCCACCAGAATGGTGCCGGAGAGCCCGCCCGTCTCCGCGCGCGCCTGCAACCCGGCGGCGAGCGCATCGGGATCCATCACCGGAACGAAATGGTATGCGGCGATGTTCTTGATCGTAATGGGATTGCTCATGGTCGGCTTGGTCATGGCCGGCTCGATGATGACTGGCATGATCGTGGCCTGTCCGGTCCGGGTATCTGCATTCATGCTGCGATTCTAAGCCTTGAGCGACGCCTGAAGATTGCGCCGCGCCTGCGCTTCGAAGCGATCGCGAAAGAAATCGCTGAGAAAAATCGTATCGGAGACGGATAGTCTCTTGAAGAATTGCCGGCGTTTGATGCGATACAGCCATCGCGGCACCGCGCAGTATTCCTCTGCGATCGCCCGATCGTACGCAGCGAATGCCTCCGGCGACGCCCCGAGGATGGCCATGTCGCAATCCAGAAAATGGCGCGCGTCCTCACCCCCCTCGCCGGTTCCGGCATCTTCGACGCGCAGGCTGCCATGGCGGGCGGTGAGAAGAATGAGTCCAGCAACGCGTTGCGGATCGATCCCAGCCTGCGGCCACCGCTCGAGGTGCTCGATGGCGAGTCGCGCGGAAGCGGCTTCGTTGTCGCTTCGCCCGGGGATATACACGGCGTCGTGGTACAGCACCGCCAGCCAGATTTCGTTCGGACGATGCCAACCGGGGCCAGTGTCGATCTCCCGGTAGAGCGCCAGGACTTCCCGCACATGCCCGAAGTGATGATAGGCACGCGCCGGTTCGGCGTAGGCAGCGCGCAGCGATTGCCACTGCGCGGCAGGAAGGATCAGCGGGCCGTCGACCGCCGGCTCGGCAACGCATGGGCCCGCGTCGGCTGTCATTGCATCCGGCAAGCGATGGACGGCCTCAACCGCCGCCGACCACGCTCAGGGTCGGCGTGCGTTTCGGCGATTTGTAATCAGCGGCGGTTTCAGCGGTATAGGCGCAGACGCGATTGCGGCCTTCGTTCTTCGCGCGATACAGCATCTGATCGGCGTGCGAGAGCAGGCGCGACAGGTCATAGCCCGACTGCGCGGTCGAACTGACACCGAAGCTCGCCGTGACCACGAACGAGTAACCGCATTCGCGGGTGTCGATCTGGGCGAGCTGCGAACGGCAGTCTTCGGCGAGACGCGCAGCCGTGGCCAGATCGAGGCCATGCAGCAACACCGCGAATTCCTCGCCACCGATACGGCCGAGATAGTCGACCTTGCGACAATGCGAAGAACAGGTCTTGCCGACCTGTTTCAACACCCAGTCGCCGGCGCCATGGCCGTAGGTGTCGTTGATCGCCTTGAAGTGGTCGAGATCGAACATGACCAGCGCCGCGGGTTGACCGGCACGCGCCGCGTCGATCAACGCACGCTCGGACTTCTGCGTGAAGAAATGGCGATTGCCCAGCCCCGTCAGCGTGTCGGTCTGCGCCAGACGCTGCAATTGGCCCTGATGACGCTTGATCTGAATGACCCAGAAAATGATGCCTGCAAGCAACAGCATCAGGAATACCATCACAAGACGTGCTTTTTGCGTGCTCTCGCGCTCGAGCGCGAGCTGTTGCGATTGCTGCTGCGTCTGCTCGTGAAACATTTCATACGCGACTTCACGCGCTTTCACGTCGCCCAGATAGGCCTTCTCGGCCTGGGCATACTGTTTGTACAGCGCGAGTGCCTGCTCGGTCTGCCCGCGGCGTTCGGCGATCTGATACAGCGTGCCGTATGCGGTCACCAGTGCCTGCGTCGATTTGATCGCGTCGCCGAGCGCGATCGTCTCCTCCGACTGCTTTTGCGCCTCGGTGAGATCGCCTTTCTTGAGCTTCAATTCACCCAGCAGCGAGCGGATTTCCGCGATCAGGCGCGGATAGCGCGTGGCGAGCACGTCCGGAAGCGCGTCCTGCTCCAGCAGCGCCACGGCCTTCTCGATCTCGCCCAATTTCGCCAGCTCACGCGCACGCGTCGCCCTCAAGGTGCTGGCCGCCATGAGCTCCGGAAGCTTGAGGCAATCCGCCAGAGCCGAATCGAAGGAATCGCTGGAGCCGTCGAGCTTGCCGAGCACCTGTTGGGCTTCGAGCTTCACGCTGCTCGCGAAACATTTCACGCGCGGCGCCGGAGATCCGCCGAGCACTTCGTCGGCGTATTTCAAACCGAGCGAATACTGGCCCATCTGGTTGTAGAACATCGCGGCGGTGCCGATGCCGTCTTGACGGATCTTCTTGTCCTTGACCTTGTCGCGCATTTCCAGGTTGCTGTGCACGTAGGGCAAGCCAGTACTGAAGTCGCGACTGATCGCCGTCAGATTGGCGATGAGGCTGCCCGTGCGGAATTTGAGATCGACGTCGGAAACCTGCTTGTAGAGCCGTGTCGATTGTTTGAAGCCGTCCGCGAACCGATCCTGATAGATCGTGGAGAAAGCCTGCAGATACCGGAGTTTCTGCGACTCGATCTTCGTCGCCTCGGATTTCCGCTTCTCGAGGACGACGATGATTTCCAGAAAGCGCTTGGGGTTGGAGCTGCGTATGCTGTCGGCTTCGGCGAGCAGATCGCCGTAGCGCGATGCCCCATGGGCAGTCATGGTCGATGCCATGGCCAGAAACGCCAGTACCAATGTCAGGAGCATCCTTTGCACAACTCACCCCAAGCCTAGTTTCCGTTTCGATGACGCCGAAAAGTCATTCCGCTTTCGGCTCTTCTTCCGACGATTCTTCTTCCTGATCCGGAGCCTTCCTTTCTTCCTCTTCAGACGGACTGAAAACGAGGCAGAGCAGTGTGTCCCGACCATTGAGCTGGTCGCCAAGTCTCTTGGCATCTCCCCTACGCAAGCTATCGCGTTGGTTTTCTTCGACGTTCAATGCCGCAACAGCTGCTTCGTAATCCGGGATGGGCATCCTCGCCATGGCGGCATTGGCACCCATCGATTCAAGAAACTGAATCACATTCGACATTACAACTCCCCCTATTATCTATGAGTAGACGTGGTTTAGGCGGTTTCATGGCCAAACCCTGAACTTTCATACAGGTCCGTATTGAACGCGGTCCCGGTTCCCGGGCTTATCCCCAAGCCCAACCCGACGTTAATCCATTGACATCACATAGCAGGCTAAGTCAGTCGATCAAAAATATCAACAAGTTCAATGAGATGCCGCATCGATCTCAGCGATTCTGGCCAGCATGGCCTCATTGCGGACCATGGGCCGGGCCGGAGGCACCACGAGGGTGCTCTGGGGGCTGAGCTTTGCATCCACAAGCGCCGACAGCGGTAGCCGCTCCATCCGGGGGGCGGAGATCGGCAGGGTGGCCGCTTCGTAAACGATGACTTCGTGCCCGGGCGGGTATCCCTCCTCCGCCAGAAGCTCCAGCAACAGCTGTCGATAGGCCGCGCCGGTCCCGAATCGCGACACCGAGCGGTCGCCGACCACGCCGATCTGCCAAAGCACCAGATAGGCGGTCGGGTCCAGCCGGCGACGGTAGAACAGCAACTGGCTGGCTTCATAGTGCTGGCAGCCGTACGTGCCGGGATCGATGCCGAGGTCGGCATACAGACAGTCTTCGGCCGAGATGCCGGCATGCATCCCGGCATCGAAACCTTCGGCCCGGGCCTGGGCGATGGTGTGATGCGGCACCTGGGCGAAGACACCGGGGTGGCCGTAGAACACTCCGCAGACCCGGTGGCCGGCACGCACTTCGGTGAGCATCGCCTCGATCATCTCGCGATAACTCTGGTTGCGGCGCTTTCCCTCGGCGTAGTACGGCTGCAGGCTGCGCATGTCCGGGCGCATGCCCTGCAGCCACAGCTCGACGATGGCGTCGGAGACCAGGCCGAAGACGATATCGGCATGCTCGATCTCGCTGCGCGAGCGCGGGCTGACGTGAGCACCGAGCATCATGCCGAGGCCGACGGCCACATAACTGCCTTTGGTGGGTTGCATTTCGGTTCCGGACACAGGCGCAGTCATCGATGGTGTGGGTTGGACGCGCGAGAGGCAAGCCGGGCACGCCATGCATCGGCCGTCATCCGCCAGCCGACGCTACCGGGCGTATCGATGTCGAACGGATCGAACCCCAGGTGTTCGATCAGACGTCCGGCACCGATATTGCCTGCGGCATGCCTGCCCGTGACTTCGTCGATTCCCAACCGCCAGCGCTGCGACAGCGCGCCATCGACCACGCCTTCCAGGGCCTGCATACCGGCGCCGGTATGCTGCGCCTGCGGCAGCAGCATCAATCCCAATTCGCCGCGGGAGGGCACCGCCGCATCGCGCACCAGCGCCGCCAAACCGAGCGTCTGGCCGGTCCGCTGGTGCGAGAGATGCCAATAGCGCGCCCGTGCTGCCGGATTGGCGTTGTGCCTCAACGCCTTGGCGAACATGTCGGCAGCGGCATCCGCGCTCAAGGCTTGGGCGATGTGCCGCATCACCGAAACGTCGGCATACAGCCCCACGTACAGATCGACATCGCCCTCGGCCACCAATCGCCCGCGAACACGGTCTGTTTCGAAACCCCAATCGACGCGGCCCATCGGCATCAGACAAAACTCGCGTAGTCGTCGAGCGCGAAACGCTGGATGTCCGGCACCCGACAGTCGGCGACGGGATGGCCGACGACCAGCAGCAGATAGGCCATTTCGTTCTTCGGCCGGCCGAGGATATCGTTCAGAAACCCCATCGGACTTGGGGTGTGGGTCAAGGTGGCCAGCCCTGCCCGATGCAGCGCGGCGATCAGCATGCCCGTGGCGATTCCCACCGATTCATGCGGGTAATAGCGTTTGACCTTGCGATCGGCGGCGTCGATACCGAAGCGCTCGTAAAAAATGCCGATCAGCCAAGGTGCGGTTTCGAGGAAGGGTTTGTCGGCATCCGTGCCCAGCGGCGCAAGCGCACCGAGCCATTCCTCCGGTGCACGATGCGCGTAGAACTCCCGCTCCTCGGCCTCGGCGGCTTCGCGGATGCGGCGCTTGATCCGCGCATCCTGCACCGCGACGAAGCGCCACGGCTGCTGGTTGGCACCACTGGGCGCACTACCGGCGGCACGCAGGCAATGCTCGATGATTGCACGCGGCACCTGCGTCGGCGCGTAATCGCGGACGGTGCGGCGGCGGGCGAGATCGTCGGCGAACGCGCAAGCGGCGGCGACGCGCTCATCGTCGGTCATCTCCGGCATCGGAGGCAGGGCGATGGTCGAATGGTTGTGCATCGTCGCTCGATGGCTCCACGGCGCGTCATCGACGCAAACCATAACAGGCCGGCCAACAGGTTGAGCACCCGCACCGGCCTGACTACACTGGGTCGATCGCGTGCGCATGGCACGCTGGCCGGGGAAGCCGATGCATCCGTTGCTGATTCTGTCCGCGATCCTGCAGATCGGGTGCGTGGTGCATGTGGTACGTACCGGCCGGCCGATGTACTGGATCTTTCTGCTGTTCATCGGTTCCTACATCGCGATCGCCGCGTATTTGATTGCGGAAGTACTGCCGGGGCTGGGGCAGAACAGGACCGCCAGACGCGCCCTGCGCGGGGCACAGGACCGCATCGATCCCGAACGGCGAAAACGCGAGGCCACGCGCCAGCTCGACGTGGCCGACACCCTCGACAACCGCCGCCGGCTGGCCCAGGAAAGCTTCAACAGCGGCGACTACCAGCAGGCGGCGGAACTGTATCGATCCGGCCTGCGCGGCCTGTACGCGACCGACCCCGAATTGATGCTCGGCCTGGCCCGCTCCCAGTTCGCCCTCAATCTCAACACCGACGCGCGGCAGACGCTGGACGATCTGATCGCCGCCAACCCGGACTTCCGGTCCGACGACGGCCATCTGCTCTATGCGCGCTGCCTGGAGGCTTTGGGCGATATCCCGGGGGCGATCCACGAATACGAGGCGCTGGTGGCGGGTTTCCCGGGCGAGGAAGCCCGCGTGCGCTTTGGCCTGTTGCTCAAGCGCGAAGGCCGCGCGACACAGGCGTCCGATATCTTCAATACGGTGTTGAAACGCTCGCGGGTGGCACCGAAGTATTACCAGCGCGAGCAACGCGAATGGATCGACATCGCGACCCGCGAAGCCACGTGAAACGGATTCATGTGAACCGGATGCACATGAACACGATCCAGGCCGGGCCTGACGATCGCCGCTCACCCGCATCGCCAGCCGTTAGCATGACGGCATGCCTCCCCCGCCGCCTATCCGCCTGATCGCCCCGGACGTATCGTCGGCCGTGCTGGTCGCCTACAGCGGCGGCGTGGATTCGAGCGTGCTGCTGCATCTTCTGGCGGACGACGCCGCGATCCGCGCGCATGGTTTGCGCGCGCTCCATGTCCACCACGGGCTGCGGCCCGACGCCGATCTCTGGGCAGCGCATTGCCTACGGGTCTGCGCCGATCTGGGCATCGACTGCGACATCGTGCGGGTCACGGTCGAACGCGATAGCGGCCTGGGCCCGGAAGCCGCGGCACGGCATGCGCGGCGCGAAGTCTTCGCGCGCACTCTGCGCACGGGAGAGACGCTCGCACTGGCGCAGCATCGCGACGACCAGGCCGAGACTTTCCTGCTGCGCGCCCTCCGCGCCTCCGGCCCCGATGGTCTGGCCTCGATGCGGCCGTGGCGGCATTTCGCCGCCGGGTGGATGTGGCGGCCACTGCTCGATACGCCGCGTGCGGCGTTGTTGTCCCATGCGCGGGCGCGGTCGCTGGCCTGGATCGAAGATTCCAGCAATGCCGACATTGCGCTCGATCGCAATTTCCTGCGCCACCGGGTGCTTCCGATGCTGCGCGAACGCTGGCCCGATGCGGATGCCGCGTTCGCGCGCGCCGCGATGCTGGCTGCGCAGAGCAGTGCGCTGTTGAGCGAACAGGACGCCCGGACGCTCGCGGCGGTTCGCGATGGGAATGGCGCAGCGCTGTCGGTACCTGCCCTGCGGGATTTGCCGGCCGCGCGCCGTGCCCGGGTGCTGCGACACTGGGTCGCAAGCCTCGACTGGCCGCCGCTGCCTGCGAAAGGCATCGCACGGATCGACACCGATCTGCTCGGCATCGAAGCCGACCGCGCTGCCCGCGACCGCATGCCGAGCTTCGCCTGGCATAGCGTGGAAATCCGGCGCTGGCGCGATGGCCTGTACGCGATCGAGACCGGACGCGCACTCGATCCCGCATGGTCCTGCCGCTGGGATGGATGCGCGATGCTGACATTGCCCAATGGCGACAGCCTGGAATTGGCTGGTGCCTCCGGCTTCCCCTCGCCCCTGCTCGTGCATGCGCGGCGCGGCGGCGAACGCATCCTGCTGCCGGATCGCGGCGAACACCATCACACGCTCAAGCATGTCCTGCAGGAACAGGGCATCCCGCCCTGGGAACGCGCGCGCATGCCGCTGATCAGCACCGGCGAAAACGGCATTCTGCTCGCCGTGGCCGACCGCCTCCGTTCGGCCGGATTCGAACACTGGATGCAGTCGCAGGGCGCACGGCTGGTATGGACGCGGCGACCGGCCCCTGTCGGCTGAAACCGCGAAGGCTTACACTCGCGCCATGGCCAAAAAGACCGCGTCCGACAGCACTGCAGACCCGTCCCGGATCGACTCGCCCGTGGCGAACTTCGAGCAGTCGCTCGATGCGCTCGAGCATCTGGTCGAGAAGATGGAACAAGGGCAGATGAGCCTGGAAGATTCCCTCGCCGCCTACGAACGCGGCGTCGGCCTTTACCGTCGTTGCCAGCAGGCCCTCGAACAGGCCGAACTGCGCGTGCGCCTGCTCAGCGATCCGGAACAGCCCGATACGGCTGAACCCTTCGGCGATACCGCCAGCGACCATGGCTGATCCGCTTTCGGCCAATCGCATCACGATCCGCGCCCCGACCTCCGCGAGCACCGCCTTCCCAGACTGGCGGCAACGCGTCGACGCCGCGCTCGAACGCGCACTGCTCGACCACACCCTCCACGATTCGCGGCTGCAGGCCGCCATGCGCCACGCCACGCTGCTCGGCGGCAAGCGCATGCGCCCGATGCTGGTCTACGCCACCGGCGATCTGCTCGGCGCTGACGTTGCCGTACTCGATGCCCCCGCCAGCGCGGTCGAACTGGTCCATGCGTATTCGCTGGTCCACGACGACCTGCCGGCGATGGACGACGATGCCCTGCGTCGCGGCCAGCCCACCGTGCATGTCGCTTTCGACGAAGCGACCGCGATCCTCGCCGGCGACGCGCTGCAGTCGCTGGCGTTCCAGCAACTCGCCGACGCACCGCTGCCGGCCGACGCGCGGATCGCGATGGTGCGCGAACTCGCCTGCGCCAGCGGTGCCGCCGGCATGTGCGGCGGCCAGGCGTTCGATATCGATGCGACCGGCCGGGGCGGCGATATTTCGCTGCATGAACTGCAGCGGCTGCACGCGCTGAAAACCGGCGCGCTGCTGCGATGCGCGGTGCGCCTGGGCGCGATCGCCGGCCATGCCGACGACACCGCATCCATTGCGCTCGACCGCTACGCCGAAGCGCTCGGCCTGGCGTTCCAGATCCGCGACGATCTGCTCGACATCGAAAGCGACAGCACGACGCTGGGCAAGACCGCCGGCAAGGATCTCGCGCAGAACAAAGCCACTTTTCCGGCGCTGCTGGGCATCGACGCCTCGCGCGCGCGACTGTCGGCACTCGCCGACGTCATGCACACGGCGCTGGCGCCATTCGGCGATGGCGCCGCGCTGCTCGCCGCGCTGGCGCGACAGGTGATCGAACGCGACCGCTGAAGCGGCGAGCGAGAAAAAAACATCTGTCATCCCGAACGTCCGCGCAGCGGACGGAGGGACCTGCTTCTGCTTCGTCCATGATCGAGCAACAGCAGACCCTTCCTCGGGCTTCGCCCTCGTTCGGGATGACTTGGTTTTTCATAGCGCCTGGTGCTCATCGCTTCGTGACCGAGCCAACGGGCTGATTTTCAAGAGCCGATTGGCCGGTCAGCCCGCTCTACGGAAAAAATCTGTCATCCCGAACGTCCGCACAGCGGACGGAGGGACCTGCTTGTGCTTCTTGATTTCGACAAGCAACAGCAGATCCCTCCTCGGGCTTCGCCCTCGTTCGGGATGACTTTTGTTTTCGGCGGAGCGGCGGGATTCAGAACAACCGGATCGTCAGCGGATACCGATACATCTCGCCGTCATAGGCTTTGACCGCAGCGACGATGGTCAACACGACCCACGCGATCGCCAGCGCGATCCACAGCGGCACCGCGATCAGCAGCCCGAGGCCGAGCGTGAACACGACCAGCACGATGCTGGCGACCGCGTACAGGAACATGCTGACGTTGAAGTTCAGCGCTTCCTTCGCGTGCGTGGCCGCGAAGCTGGAACGGTCGCGCACCAGCAGCCACACAACCAGCGCGCCGACCGCACCGGCGATACCGGCGAACCACGACGTCGCGAAAGCGGCGACCAAGGCGGCCAGATGCGCGCCTGCGGCCCAGTTGCGGTCGCTGGAGGCGATATCCGAAACGGTGTCGGTGGTGTTCAGGGTGTCGTTCATGGCGGAATCCTCCCAAAGCGGACCTTTGGAATGCGCGTCCGGAACCGTCCGGCGCATGCACAAGATGAGGCATCCGCAGGCGTAAACAAGCCAACGAAAGACATACGCGCGGCACCTCGATGGCGCGGCGCTCGTCTCAACCGCGCAGCAGGCCCTCCAGTGGCCGGACGGCGCGGCTGTCGGGGAATATCCGCGTCTCCAGCGCGGATTCCGGCACCGCCAGATGCCCGGCGAGCAGGCCCTTGAACAACGCGCGCATATCGGTGGTCGGACGCAGATCACGGCCTTCCAGCAACGCGCCGGCAGCGAGCCCGGGCCAATCGCCGCCGACCCGCCCACCGCGCACCGCACCGCCCGCCAGCAACGACACGCCACCGACGCCGTGATCGGTGCCGGCGCTGCCGTTGGTCGCCACGGTACGGCCGAATTCCGTAACCACGACGACCGCCGTGCGGCTCCATTCGTCGGCGAGGCCATCCCGGATCGCGCGCAGGCCGGCGTCGAGTTCGGCGAACTTGCGATCGAGCGCGAGCTGCTGGCCACGATGCGTATCCCAGCCGCTGTCCTCGACGAACGCGATGCGCGCGGCATCCGGGCCGCGCATGCGCTTGGCGGCTGCGGCCATCGCGTCCGGCAAACGGAACGCACCGCGCCCATTCTTGCCCTGCGCGTCGCCCATCTCGGTCGCAGCCACCGCCATCGCATCCGCGAACGCCGGTGCGAGCCGCGTATCGGCCGCATACAGGGGCTGCAGCTGCTGCATCAGGGCATCGGGCAGGTCGCGCGGCAGCGGCGGCGACCAGATCCCGGTGCGCTCGGAACCGCGCATCGCCAGCGGCATGACCTGGGCGATGGCGACGCCCTCGGACGACGCCATGCTCTGGATGCAGCGGCCGATCCAGCCGTCGCGCGCGCCGCCGGGCGCTGCGGTGCCGTTCTCGAGACAATCCTGCGCATCGAAATGCGAACGCCGCTGGTACGGCGGCGCCACCGCGACCAGCGGCAGCAATTGCTTCTCGCGATAAAGCTGGTGCGCGAAAACCATTTTGGGATGCAGGCCGAAACCGCCGTCCAGCGTCAACGCATCGCGCACCGCGAGTTCGCCGCGCGCGCGCAGATAATCGGCATCGTCGCGCGGCGGCAGCAGGTGCAGGCCGTCCATCGCGCCGCGCAGCAGCACCACCACCAGCCGCGTCTGCCCGCCCGATGCGGCCGGCGACAGACCGGGCCACAGCGTCAGCATGGCGGTACCGCCGAGCGCGGCGAGGAATCGGCGACGGGTGATCGAGGGCATCGTCATCACACTCTCCACTGGAAGGCAGGGCTGGAAAACAACACCGCGAAACCTTCCTGCGGCGAGCCGGCACGACGCAGCAGCTCAGCGAACGGGCCCTGCACCGCCTCGGAACCCAGCACGTCCGCCGCAAGCTCGACCGGCTTGCGCGTGGTCGCAAGTTGTTCCGCGAGTACGCCGGACGCCTGCACGCGCTTGCGCAGCGCGTCGCCGCTGGCCCAATCGGCGGCGGTATCGGGAAAACCCGCTGGCGAGCGCGGGGTGAAGGTCGGCTGTCCGAGCTGCTGCAACAGGCGCATCAGGATCAGCGGCCGACGATCGATCCGCAGTCCGCCGGCACGCATCGCCGAGACCACGAAATCTTCGGGCGTCTTGAATTTGCGCGCATCGTCCGACCACGCGGCATCGTCGTCGATCATCGCGCGGTACAGCGCCGGCAGCGATCCATCGCTGCGCAGGAACGCTGCCGCCATACGCTCGACCAGCGCCGGTGACGGCGTATCGGAAACGAAGTGACGCGCGAGTTTCAGACTGAGATGGCGCGCGGTCGCCGGATGCACGGCAAGGTCGCGCAGGATCGCGCGGCCCTGCGCCTCGCCGCCTTCCGCATAGCGCTTTCCGAGCACGCTGCGCGCGCCGGGTTCGTGCGCGCCGGGTCGGAATACGAACGCCGACCCTTGCGGATTCCGCAGATCGCGGCGCAGCGGCGTACCCCAGCCGGTGATCGCTTTCGCCAGTTCGATCACATCCTGCTGCGCGTAACCGCCATCGACGCCCAGGGTGTGCAATTCGAGGATTTCGCGCGCCAGATTCTCGTTGACACCGAGCTTGCGCTTGGCGTCGCGGCGCTCGGCGCGCTGCGCCAGCATCGAGTCGTCGCCGACCGAAGCGGCATTGTCGAGGTACAGCAGCATGCCCGGATGGGTTTCCACCGCCGCCAGCAGCTCGGAGAAGCGGCCCAGCACATGCGGCCGGATCGCTTCGCGCTCCATCGGCGCGGCGAGCAATCGCGCGCTGTTCTTGTCGATCGAAATCGCGAAGTGATTCGACCAGAAATGCACCAGGCGTTCGACGAACGGCGTTGTCGTGGTCGCGGCGACCCGATAGCGCAACGCGAGATCGGCCATCGCATCGCGGCGCAGCGCCTGTTGTAGCGACGTGGGTTCGATGTCGTTGCCGGCAGGATTGGCCGGCATCTCCTGCGCCATCGCGGCGTCGGCAGCTTTGCCTGGCCCCTTGCCGGCCTCATTGCGCGCGCGACGGCGCTGCTGGCGGTACTCGGTCTGGCGCTGGATGATCTCGAGACTGTCCGGCAGGTTCGCGAACGCCGCGAGATCGGGCTTCGCCCGCAACTGCGCCTGCAGCCAGCCGCGCGCATCGCCCGCCCGGGCGAGCTCGCCCGGCATCGCACCCAGACCGAAACGGTTGACGGCTGCGGTTGTCGCTGGATTCGTCATGTCATGCGCCAGGGTCCGGAAGACCTCACCGGGAACGCCTGGAAGCATGGATGGTTGACACCGATGGCCCGGAAAAGCATAAGCCCCGGCGCGAAGAACGCGCCGGGGCTTATGCAGGAACCGCTGGATCGGACGATTACTTGATCAGGCGGATCGCGAACGGATAGCGGTAGGCTTCGCCCTGGTGCGCCTTCACGCCGGCGATGATGCTCAGCACCACGCAAGCGACCCAAGCGGCCATATTGATCAACGCGCCGATCAGGATGATGGTCAGTACGATGCCGATCACATAGACGAAGAGCAGCGTGATCTGGAAATTCAGCGCTTCCTTCGCCTGATCGTTGATGAAGCCCTTGTCGGCCTGGTCTTTGTTGATCAGCCAGATGATCAGCGGGACGATGAAGCCGAGGACGATGCCCGAGATGTGCGTGATCAGCGCAAGTGTCTTCTGGTCTTCGGAGGGCGCCCCGGACGGTGCCGGCGGCGGTGCGGTGAATTCGTTCCCATCGGTCATTTTTGATTCCCCATTACGTTCGGATGATGCGTTCGGTGACACTTCAGCCCGCGACGCGGGCAGGCTCTAGCATACACAAACGTCAAAATCCGCCGGCAACGGTCATCCGCCCGAGGAGTACCGACCCCATCCGGATATACGACCGGGGGTCGATATCCGTACCGATGGCCTCGATATTCCTGAGCATGCCCCTGAGATTGCCGGCGATGGTGATGCCGTCCACGGGGTAGGCGATCTCGCCGTTCTCGACGTAGAAACCCGCCGCACCGCGCGAATAATCGCCGGTAATGGCGTTCACGCCCTGCCCCATCAGTTCGGTCACCAGCAGGCCGGTGCCCATGCCGCGGATCAGGTCCTGCAGGCCGCCGGCATTGGCGGCGACATCGAGGTTGTGCACGCCGCCTGCATTGGCGGTGGTCTGCAGTCCCAGCCTGCGCGCGGAATAACTGCCGAGCATGTAGCGCTGGAGGATCCCGTCGCGCACCAGGTCGGACTCCCGCGTGGCGACGCCCTCGGCGTCGAACGCGCTGGACCTCAGGCCGCGCATCAGGAACGGCTGCTCGCGGATCGCGCACCAGTCGGGCAGCACCGGCGTGCCGACGCTGTCGAGCAGGAAACTGGCACGGCGATAAAGCGCGCTGCCGGAGATGGCGTTGATCAGGTGCCCGACCAGCGAGCGCGCGACTTCGGCCTGGAACAGCACCGGCATCTCGCCGGTGGCGAGCGAACGTGGATCCATCCGCGCCAGCGTGCGCTCGGCGGCGCGGCGACCGATCGCCGTGGTCGATTCCAGATCCTCGCGGGCCAGCCCGAAGCTGTACCAGTAGTCGCGCTGCATCGCGTCGCCTTCGCCGGCGATCAGCGCGCAGCTGATGCTGTAGTGGGTATTGCGGTCGCGACCCAGGAAGCCGTGCGAATTGGCGTAGACACCGACCGACTGTCCGCAGGAGACCGAAGCGCCATCGGAATTGGCGATGCGGGGGTCGGCTTCTCGACCGGCGGCTTCGCAGGCCAGCGCAAGATCCACCGCTTCGTCGGCGTCCATCGTCGATGGGTGCCAGCTGTCGAACTCGCGCGGGTCGGTCGCCATCAATCCCGCGTCGGCCAGGCCCGAGGCCGGGTCGTCTTCGGTATGCCGGGCGATGGCGCAGGCCTGGGCGACCGTCGCTTCAAGACTCTCCGGGCGCAGATCGGCGGTGGTGGCGCTGCCCTTGCGCTGGCCGAAGTACACCGTGACGCCGATGGAGCGGTCGCGGGTGGACTCCACGCTCTCGACCGCACCCATGCGCACATTGACGTTGAGGCCCCGGTCTTCATCGCAGCTGACCTCGGCCTGGGTCGCGCCCTGGGCGCGGGCGCGGGCCAACAGGTTGCGGGCAAGATCGGACAGGCGGTCGAGCCGGGCCTGGCTGTCGTCGTGTCCGGCGGACACCGGGGAAGAAGCGATCACGTTCAATGCATTATCCTGTCGTCATGAGAGGCAAAGATTTCGAAACCGGTGAGTTCCTGTCCCCGAGCCGCAGCCAGCAACGGCGCGAGGCCCTGGAAGTGCTCGAGCTGGCCCGGCAGCTGTCCGAACTGACCGCGCAACAGATCGCGCGGCTTCCGGTGCCCGAGCGTCTGGTCCCGCACATCGACGAAACCCGGCGGATTCCGTCGCACGGCGCGCACAAGCGCCAGCTGCAGTTTCTGGCGAAGCAGATGCGCCGGGAAGACGACGAAACGCTGGAGGCGATCCGCGATGCGCTCGATTCCAGCGGCGAGGCGGCGCGTCTGGAAACCGCCATGCTCCATCGCGCCGAAACCTGGCGCGAGCGGCTCATGGCCGACGGCGATGCGGCGCTGACCGAGCTGCTGGATGAATACCCGCATGCCGACCGCCAGCATCTGCGCCAACTCGCGCGCAATGCGCACGAGGAAAAGCTGCGCAACAAGCCGCCCCATGCGTTCCGCGAACTGTTCCGCGAATTGCGGGAGCTGCTGGCGGACAGGCATTCCGAAGACGCCGAAGCCAGCGCCGGACCGGACGACAGCAACGAAGCCTGAGCGCCGGGTCTCCGTACCGCGTCGGATCACGTCTTCGTCCCGCCCACGGTGAGCTGGTCGATCAGCAGCGACGGTTGGCCGACACCGACCGGCACGCTCTGCCCGTCCTTGCCGCAGACGCCGACGCCATCGTCCAGCGCTAGGTCGTGACCGATCATCTTCACCCGCTGCATGGTCTCGGGGCCGTTGCCGATCAGCGTGGCGCCTTTCACCGGCGCGGTGATGCGACCGTCCTCGATCATGTAGGCCTCGGTGGCCGAGAACACGTATTTGCCGCTGGTGATATCGACCTGCCCGCCGCCGAAGTTCACCGCATACAGGCCGCGCTTGACCGAGCGGATCATGTCTTCGGGCGAATCCTGGCCGGCGCGCATGTAGGTGTTGGTCATCCGCGGCATCACCAGGTGCGCGAAGGATTCGCGACGGCCGTTGCCGGTGACGGGCATTCCCATCAGCCGCGCGTTGAGGGTGTCCTGCATGTAACCGGTGAGGATGCCGTCCTCGATCAACGTCGTGCAGCTCGTCGGCGTGCCCTCGTCATCGATGTTGAGCGAGCCGCGCCGGCCGGCAAGCGTGCCGTCGTCGACGATGGTCACGCCCGGCGACGCCACGCGTTGACCCATGCGGCCGGCGTACGTCGACGTGCCCTTGCGGTTGAAATCGCCTTCCAGACCGTGGCCGACCGCTTCGTGCAACAGCACACCCGGCCAACCGCTGCCCAGCACCACCGGCATGGTGCCGGCCGGCGCATCGATCGCGTCCAGATTCACCAGCGCCTGGCGCAACGCTTCGCGCGCGAAACGCTCGGGCTTGTCGCCACCGAAGAGTTCTTCGTATGAACAGCGTCCGCCGAAGCCGGTGCTGGCCGATTCGCGGCGGCCGTTCTGCTCCACGATCACCTGCACGTTCATGCGCACCAGCGGTCGGATGTCGCCGGCGATCACGCCGTCGCTGCGCGCGACCAGGATCGTGTCGACCACGCCGCTCAGCGAGACCACGACCTGTTGCACGCGCGGATCCGCAGCGCGCAGCAGGCGATCGACGCGACGCATCGCATCGAGTTTGTCGGCGTTGGCGTAGGCGTCGATCGGATCGAGCGCCGGATACAGCGTCGCCGACGGCCGCGCACCGGTCGCGACCAGCGACGACGACGTGCGCGTTTCGCCGTCGCGCGCGATGGCACGCGCGGAACGCGCGGCCACCAGCAGCGCATCGGACTGGATTTCGTCCGAATACGCAAAACCGGTCTTTTCTCCGGAGATCGCGCGCACGCCGACGCCCTGGTCGATCGAATGCACGCCGTCCTTGACGATGCCGTCCTCGATCATCCAGCTCTCGCGCCGCGAATGCTGGAAATACAGATCGCCGAAATCGATGCCGGGGCCGAGCAGCAGGCCGAAGGCGCGTTCGAGACCGGCATGGTCCAGCCCGGCGGGTGCGAGCAGGCGCGCTTCGGACAATTGCAACATCTGGGGCATGGGGGTTCCGGTGGGATTCTGCGATGTGGAAGGAATGGCGACGGACGCGGGCGCGATCAAGGCCGGCCGCCGACCGAAGCGGGAGCACCGCGCGCCGAGACGTTCGGACGTTCGATGACTTCGACCTTTGGATCTTTCCACGGGCCGGTGACGCGATAGTTCTTCGCTGTGGCCTGGCCGAGCGGCTTCTGCAGCACCGCATTCGCCACCGCGCCGACCGCCGCCCCGACCGGACCGCCAGCGATCGCGCCGACAGCGGTCAGCAGATTGCCAGCCTTGGGCAGCACTTCGATGGTCTGGTCGAAGGTCTGCGCGCGCAGATTCGCCGCGCCGCGGATATTGATCCGCGCCGACGGCCCGTCGATGGCCAGATCGTCGCTGCGCGCGCTGCCGCCGCCGAAGTGCACGGTACCGGCCAGCTTGTTGAACGCGAAGCCTTTCGAGAAGAAATCGCGGAAATCGAGGGTGAGGCGGCGCGGCAACTGCGCGATGCTGAGCAGGCCCAGCACGCGCCCGGTGCCGCCGGGCTCGACTTCGACCAGGCGCCCGCCCTTGACGTCGAGCTTCAGAGTGCCGTCGAGCGTGGCCATCTGGAACGCCATCGGGCTGCCGGTCCATCCCGCATCGAAACGCGCCTCGCCCTTGCCGCCCTCGATGCGTCCACCGACGCCCAGGTCGGTGAGCAGCGCACCGAAATCGTCGCTGGCGAGGGTCGCCGACAGCCGGGTCCGCGTTGCGGCGCCGCGTCCGCTCCAATCGCCGGTGAGATCGATCCGCCGCTTCGACGCGCGGGTCTGCAATTGCAGGATTTCCATGCCGGTCGCGGTGGCGCGCGAACGGAACTGGGTATCGCCGAGCGCCGCATCGACGATGCGCAGATCGTCCACACGCAGATTCATCGCCGGGATGTTCGCAGGATTGATCTCCGCGCCGGTGTTGCCGGCACCGTTCGCGGCGACGCCATTGCTCGTCGGCGATGTCGCCGGCGTGCCCGCGCTGCGCCAATGGAGCCGCTGCAGACGCCCGGCGACGGTGCCGCCCGCGGCATCCGGCACCAGCAACGCGCCCGCAAGCGCGGGGCCGTCGAGCTGCACGGCGAGACCGCCGCTGGCGGGCGCGATCTGCAGCCGCGTGTCCGGAAAATTCGCGCCGAGCAGCAGCAGGCGTTCGGCGCTGGCATCGACGCGGCGCAATACCAGCCGGTTGCCGCCATCGCCCCGGGTGAGCGCGATCCAGCCGATCGCATCCAGCGTCGCGGCGCGTCCACTGACGACGAGTCCCGATGCGGGTGGCGCTTCGGCGACGCGGTCGGTGCCGAATGCGGCGCGAATCCCGAGCTGTCCCTGGGTCTCTTTCGCACGCAGCGCGAAACGCTGGCCGAAGGCGATCGCCACTTCGCCCTTGCCCAGCGGCAACTGCAGATCGATCGTGGTCGGCAACACGGCGCCTGCGCTCTTGTCCATCGGTGCCGGCAGATCGAACGCGGTGCCGACCAGGTCGGAACGCAACTGCAGACGCGTCACCTGCGCCGCGACCGGCGCTTTGGCGGACTTCGGTACCGGACGCGCGCTGCCGCCGGCGGGGATCGCGATCCCGGCGGTCCAGCGCGAACGCCCGCGCACATAGGGTTTCAGCCAATCCAGATCGCTGCTGCGATCGAGCAGATCGTCGGTGGTCATCGACGCTTCGAGTTCCGCTTCGAAACCCTGGCGCTTGTCGCGCACATGGCCGGGACCGGCGCGCAGCGACAGCCTGCCTTCCTGGCGGTCGTACTGCGCGCGCAAACCGTTCGCGCTGAAACCATCCTGGTCGTACTTCGCGCGCCCGTTCACCCCGGAAAACGCGAGCTTCCATTGCGATTCCGACAGCCTCACGCCGCGCAGATCGATGCTGCCGTCGATGCGTGCTTTCTGCGCCGGGCCGCCGTGCAGCGGCAGGTCGAGCGCGAAGTCGACCGCTGCCGGCCCACTGGCGCCCAAGGTGGTGAGGATGTCGCCATGATCCTTGCGCAGCGGACTCTGCCGTATCAGACCCAGCAATTTGGACGCATCGGCATCGGCGTGCGCATCGATGGCAAGCGCGCCCTGCGAAAAATCGGCGATGCCCGCATCGAATGCACGCAGGCCGACCTCGGCCAGCACCGCCTTGCCGCCGACCGAAAAACCATTGCCGATGAAAGCGATCTCGGCATCCATATCCGACGTGGCAGGCCAATCGTCGTGGAATTTGACGCGCATGTTCCCGAGCGTCGCGCGGGCATCGAATACGCCTTGCGGTGGCACGCCCGCAACCGGCGTGAAGGGCCAGTCGTCCAGATCGCCGGAAATCAGCGCACGACCGTTGCGCACCTGTCCAGCGACCAATGCGGTATCGAGCCAGTCGATCAACGACTTCGACATCACGTGCTTCGGCCAGAATTTCTTGGCGACGGGCGCGGCGGCATCGTCGAGTTCCGCCGCGATGTCGATCTGCGGTGCGGTGCCGTCGCCCTCGAACCACAGGCCGCCACGCACGTCGGCGCCATAACCCTCGCCATCGATGCGCAGCGCCGGTGTTTCCACGCGCCAACCGTCGCCATCGCGCCAGCCGATCGCCTCGCCGCGCAGCCCCACCGCATGCACGACACCGAAGCCGCGCGGCCAGTCGAAACGCATGTTCGATGCAGGATCGAATTCGAAGGAGAGACCGTCGCCATCGCCACGCAGATCGCCGCCGAGTCCGCTGATGCCCGGCGAGTTGCCCACGGAGGCGAACTGCAGTCCGCGCACGGTGGCGGCTGCGGTCATCGCACCGCCACGCAGACCGCCGACGCGCACGCGCTCGAGCACCGCGCCGGGTTTCGCCGAGGCCAGCCAACGTCGCAGCCCGGGATCGAGCCGGTCGCTCAGCGCGATCACCGCGAACAGCGGGCCGGCGTCGATGCGTTCGGCGCGCAATCCGTAATGTTTGCCGCCGGCGAGCACCAGGCCATCGAGGATCTGCGGTTTGCTGTCGGCCTCGGCATGCACCTGCATGCTCGGCGCATCGAGACGCCAGCCGTTGGCGTCGGCCGACCAATGCGCGACGGTCTGCAAACGCGCGAACGTTGCGACCGGCGCCGCGGCTGCGGTCGATATCGCCGTCGCCGCTGCGTGCGCGAGCGCAGTCCTGTCGTCCTTGAACGGTGCGCCTCGCAGCCGAACGCCCGACAGGTCGCCGTCGACGCTGATCGCTGCGACTTGGCGCTTGCGCAGCGTCGCCCACACTTCTGCGCGTCCACGACCGGCCGCAATCCTCACACCACCGATCCGCAGCAGCGGCGACCACGCCGAGAGGTCGGCATTCTTCGCTGCCGCGTAGAGATGTCCGTCGCCGGTGTCGCGATCGAAATCGAGCACGACATCGATCGGCGAGGCGTCGTCGCGGATCCGCGCGCGAAGACCGCCGCGCACGCGGTCGCCGCTGACCTGCAGGCGCACGTCGACATCGGGAATCATGGTGTCGATCTGCAACGACGGCGCCGAAATGCCCAGCCGGGCATCGATCACCTGCAGCTCGCCGAGACCTTCCAATGCGCCCAGCGGATCGCCGCCCTGCGATTGCCCCGGCAGACCGCGTACCTGCCAGCGACCATCGTCGGCGCGTTCGAGCGTCAACGCCAGGTTGCGCACGCGCAGCTCGGTGAACGAACGCCCCGGCAACAAGCCGGCGTATTGCGAGACCAGGATTTCCGCCGCACCGATCGCAACCGCATCCTTGCCCTCGCCGACGCGCAAACCGTCGAGCCGCAGCAGCGGGCCGCGTCTCGTCCATTCGGTCTGGACACGATCGAACTGCACCGGTCGCCCCGCCCGCGCCGTCAGCCACTCGGCGATGCGATCGGGATGACGTTCGGCCAGCGGCAGCACTTGGCTGACGATGCCTGCGACCAGCGCCAGCAGCACCAGCGAGACCGCCGTGACGTACCACAGCCCGCGACGCGCAAGACGCAGACGACGGCGGAGCGAGGTCGGCATCAGCCGCACGCTCCGCACAACGCCGCCGGACGTTTACAGCAGGACCACATCGAATTGCTCCTGCGTGTACTGCGCATCCGCCTGGAAGCGGATCGATTTGCCGAGGAACTCCTCCAGCTCCGCGACGGCGGGCGATTCCTCTTCGGTGATGCGGGCCACCACTTTCGGCGATGCGATCACCAACAGCCGCGCGGCTTCGAACTGGCGCACCGCGCGGGTGATCTCGCGGAAGATTTCGTAGGTCACGGTTTCGGCGGTCTTCAGCGTGCCGCGCCCGCTGCATTCGTGGCAGGGCTCGCTGAGCTGTCGCTGCAGGCTTTCGATGGTGCGCTTGCGGGTCATTTCGACCAGACCCAGCGGCGAAAAATCGTAGACGGTGGTCTTGGCGTGATCGCGGGCCAGCGATTTCTCCAGCGTCCGCAGCACCTGGCGACGGTGTTCGGGATCGACCATATCGATGAAGTCGATGATGATGATGCCGCCCAGATTGCGCAGCCGCAGCTGTCGCGCTACCGACTGCGCCGCTTCCAGGTTGGTGCGGTAGACGGTTTCCTCGAGATTGCGCTGGCCGAGGAACGAACCGGTGTTGACGTCGATCGTGGTCATTGCCTCGGTCTGGTCGATCACCAGATAGCCGCCGGATTTCAGCGGAACCTCTTTCTCCAGCGCGCGCTGGATCTCGTCCTCGACCCCATAGAGATCGAACACCGGACGCGCGCCGACATAGTGCTCGATCTTTTCGGCGAGGCCCGGCATGTACTGCGCGGCGAACGTGCGCAGGCGGTCGCAGGTTTCGCGCGAATCGACCTTCACCTTCTCCACGTCGCGGCGGATCAGATCGCGCACCGCGCGCATCGGCAGGCTGAGATCCTCGTAGACGCATTCGCCGACCGTGGTGGTGCGCACGTTCTGTTCGATCAACGCCCAGACCCGGCCTAGGTAAGCGATGTCCTCGGCCAGCACTTCCGCCGGCTGTCCCTCGGCATTGGTGCGCACGATGTACCCGGGCGACGTCTGGCCGTTCTGGGCGCCGCTCTGGCCGGTGCCCTGGATGGCGTTCTGGCCTTGGCCCGAGACCAGCGATTTCAGCCGCTGGCGCTCGGTTTCTTCCTCGATCCGGGAAGACACGCCGATGACCTTGGATTGCGGCAGCAGCACGAGATAGCGCGACGGAATGCTGATCTGGGTCGTCAAGCGCGCACCCTTGCTGCCGATCGGATCCTTCACCACCTGGACCACGATCTCCTGCCCGTCGCGCAGCAGTTCGGTGATCGAAGGCACCACCAGCGTCGGCGCGATGGTCGCGGCGACGGGCTCGCTTTCGCCGTCCAGCCCGGTTTCGCCCAGCGTGGTGTCGATGGCCGGCGCGGCGCTGGCGCGGAAGATGTCGTTGGCGTGCAGGAACGCGGCGCGGTCCAGGCCGATGTCGACGAACGCCGCCTGCATGCCCGGCATCACCCGCTGCACCTTGCCCTTGTAGATGTTGCCGACCACGCCACGCCGCCAGCCGCGCTCGATGTGCAGTTCCTGCAACATGCCGTTCTCGACCACCGCGACCCGGGTTTCGCGCGGCGTGACATTGACCAGAATCTCTTCGCTCATGTCGCGCGCTCCACGGCGGTGCCGTCATCAGGCGTAGGGGCGCGATGCGCGGGGAATAATCCGAACTGTCGCAGCAGGGCTGCGGTTTCATGCAGAGGCAGGCCCATCACGCCACTGTAGCTGCCCGAGAGATGCGAAATGAAACTCTGCGCCAATCCCTGGATCGCGTAGGCGCCGGCCTTGCCGTCCCATTCGCCGGTGACGAGATAGGCGCGGATGTCCGCTTCGCTCATCGGCGCGAACGTCACCTCGGACACCGAGACCGCCTGCAGTTCGCGCCCACCCGAGACCATCGACAGCGCCGAAATCACCGCGTGCGTGCGTCCCGACAGGCTTCGCAGCATGGCCGCGGCGTCGTCGGCATCGACAGGTTTGCCGTAGATCCGGCCATCGAGCACCACTTCGGTGTCCGCACCCAGAACCACCGCATCGGGCTGACCGACCACGCGCAGCAAGCCGGCCCCGGCTTTTTCACGGGCGACCCGACGCACGTAGTCTTCCGGCGGCTCGCCGGGCGCGGGCGTTTCCGGAAGGTCGAGGTCGAGGATTCCGAAGTCGAGGCCGAGCATCCTTAACAGTTCACGACGACGGGGGGATTTCGAGGCAAGATGCAGCATCGGCCTAGGATACATTGCGGACCGGCGCTACCTGAACGCGGTTCTTCCCCGAACCCCGACAGGGCTCACAGTGCGTTCACCCGCTGGCCCGCAAGGGCTCAACCAGGAGCCTCACATGCATCGCCTCCCCCGCTTGCTCGCCACCATCTTCACCACTGTCCTCGCCTCGGGCCTCGCCATGACCGCATCCGCACAGACCCCGCCGACGATCGCCAATGACGGCACCCTGCTGTCGATCAGCGCCGAGGCGCGCGCCACCCGCATCCCCGACATCGCGACCCTGTCCACCGGCGTCGTCACCCAGGCCACGGATGCCAACGCCGCGCTCCGCCAGAACACCGAACAGATGGGCAAAGTGGTCGCGGCGATCAAGGCCGCCGGCATCGCCGAACGCGACGTGCAGACCACCGGCATCAGCATCAATCCGCAGTATCGCTACGCCGAAAACCAGCCGCCCGCGATCATCGGCTACCAGGCCAGCAACACACTCAACGTGAAGGTCCGCGACATCGCGAAACTGGGCAAGGTGCTGGACGCGATGGTCGCGGTGGGCGCGAACCAGGTGAACGGGCCGAACTTCGAGATCGACAACCCGGAAGAAGCCTACGACGAAGCGCGACTCGCAGCGATCAAGAAAGCCCAGCACCGCGCCGAACTCTACGCAAAAGCGCTCGGCCTGCGCGTGCGTCGCGTCGTCAGCATCAATGAAGGCGGTGGCTATACCCCACCGACGCCGATGCCGGTGATGATGCGCGCCGCCGCCATGGAAGCCGCGGACACGCCGATGTCGCCGGGCGAAAGCTCGCTGTCGGCCACGATCAACGTGGTGTTCGAACTCGGCCGCTGAGCAAAAACCGACGTCCTCGACCCATCGACACCCGCCCCACGGCGGGTGTTTTCGTTTGCGCAGGATTTTTTTCGACCCACTTAACCCCGGCGGAATCCAAGGCGCGTTTCCACCATCGTCCCCAACCGATGGAGGTGTCCCATGGTGCTGTCCCAACGCCATCCACATGCGCACGCGGCAGGTCTGCAGCAGGCGATCTCAAGGGTCGAGCCCGTCCGCATCCTCGGTATCGCCGGTGCGATCGCGCTCAATGTCGCGGCACTGATGCTGTTGATGGTGCCGGTGTCGGCGCCGATGCGGATCGCACCGCCGGACCAGGAAATCTTCACCCTCCCGGAACCGCCGAAACCGAAGCCGGTGGAGCCCGAGCCGGTGCCGATCGTGAGACCGCAGACGATCCGCGCCACCGCGCCGACGCTGTCGAATCCACCCAAACCGCAGCCGATGCCGGACCAGGACGTGATCGTGCCCGACGGCACCGACTATGTTCCGCCCACTCTCGCCGACCCGATGCCGGACATCGGTCCGACGCTGCCGAATCCCGACCCGCTGCCCAGCACGCGGCTCGAATACGCATCCGCACCGGCGCCCGCCTATCCGCGCGAAGCCCTGCTCAACGGCATCCAGGGCACGGTGGTGTTGAAGGTGCTGGTGGACGTGGACGGAAAACCGCTGTCGGTGGAGATCGAGCGCAGCAGCGGCAACCGCAGGCTCGACGACGCCGCGCGCCGGCAGGTGCTGCGCAAGTGGATGTTCCGGCCTGCGATCCGCGATGGCCGGGCCGTACAGGTCTACGGCATCGTGCCGGTGAATTTCAGCCTGAGTCTGCAATAGCGCTACGAACGAGTACCTGCTTCAACACGTTGCCGCCGGTCGCTGTCGAAGCGACCGGCGGTTTTTCGCATATCGGATGCGCCGCATCGTTCTGCCTGTGCGTGGAATCGCGCGTAGTGATCGCCGCAGCCACCTGCGACACTCGTCGGCCCTCACACGAGCACTCCGATGAAGCATCTCTTCGCACCGCTGCAGGCCGGCGATCTCGCCCTGCCCAACCGTATCCTGATGGCACCGCTGACGCGCTGTCGCGCCGAAGACGATCACGTGCCCGGGCCGCTGATGGCCGAATACTACGCACAGCGCGCCAGCGCCGGTCTGATCATCGCCGAAGCGACGATGGCGATGCCGGGCAACTCCGCGTTCTGGCGCGAACCGGGCATCCACAGCGAGGCGCAGGTCGCCGGTTGGAAGCGCGTCACCGGCGCCGTGCACGCTGCGGGCGGGCGCATCGCATTGCAGCTCTGGCACGGTGGGCGCGCCTGCCATCCCGATCTCAACGATGATGCGCAACCGGTGGCGCCCAGCGCCATCGCCATCGGCAACGATCAGGTGTACACGCCGAAAGGCAAAGTCGATTACGTCGTGCCGCGCGCGCTGACCGACGACGAACTGCCGGACATCGTCGCCGGCTTCGCGCATGCGGCACGCAATGCGAAGGCCGCCGGATTCGACGGCGTGGAAGTGCACGGCGCGAACGGCTACCTGTTGGACGAGTTCCTGCGCGACGGCTCGAACCGGCGCAGCGGTCCGTATGGCGGCCCGGTCGAACAGCGCGCGCGGCTGCTGCTCGACGTGCTGGAAACGGTCTGCGGCGTCTGGGGCAGCGGCCGTGTCGGCCTGCGCGTCTCGCCGCTCAACAGTTACAACGACATGCGCGACAGCGATCCGATCGGTCTCGTGCGCTGGCTCGGGCAGCGGCTCAACGATTTCGATCTCGCCTACTGGCACGTGATGCGCGGCGATTTCCTCGGCCAGCAGCACGGCGACGCGATGACGCCCGCACGCGAAACCTTCAAGGGTGTGCTGATCGGCAACATGGGCTACAGCGCCGAGGAAGCCGATAGCGCGATCGCCGACGGCAAACTCGATGCGGTCGCGTTCGGCGTGCCTTTCATCGCCAACCCCGATCTGCCCGAGCGCCTGCGCGCAGGCGCACCACTGGCCGAAGCCGACCGCAGCACGTTCTACACCTGGGACGCGAAGGGCTACACCGACTACCCGCGCTTCGCGGGCTAACAGGCTGTTGGAGACAGACTGTTGAAGACAGCCTGTCAGGGCGGCCATGGATGGCCGCCACGACGAAACAAGCGCGCAAGCGGTTGATTCGTCGTGAGCAAGTCCGGACATGTGCCGGACTTGCGATTGACTGCGCCGGCAGGAGCCGGCGCGAACAGCGAAGCTGACCCCGAAGGGGCGAGCCGCGCGGATGCGGCGAGTCAAACGCACACGGAGTGCGTTTTTCAACACCCAACCAAGCGGCGCCGGGCTGGCGCCGCATCCGCGGCGTCAGTCCCGCACCCAGCGCACTTCCGACAGACACCAGGACAGACTGCCGGTGGACTTGTAGGTCCAGTTGTAGCGGCGCGGCGGATTGTTGCGGTACGCGCTGAGCCCGCTGGCCGGCCCTGCCGGACGGATCCATTCGTTCAATTCGTAATCGTAGGTGCGATACAGCTCGTTCGCGGCCTGCTTCAGCGTGTCGTCCTGCTGCTGCGTGACTTTGCTGAAGTAATACGCCCACGCCATCGCGCCAGCCACGGACAGCACGTGTTCCGGCCCGACGCCGTCGGCGGCATAGGTCGATCCGTCGATGAAGGTGACGTAGTCGACCAGACGCAGGTTTTCCGGCGCATCGGTGAAGTAATCGCGCTGCGCGGGCGTGTAGGACTTCCCGGCGAACTTCAGCGCGTTGCCGGTGCGGCGGATGAAATGCGCGATCTCGATGTTGTCGGTCAGCACATAGGCGCGCACCATCGGATCGATCACGAAAGGCGTCTGCCAGAAACTCACCAACAGGTTGGTGGTGCCGGGCGGGCCGTTGCCTTCCTGGCCGCCGTACTTCCACAGTCCACCATCCACGCGGTTCGCCGGCAATGCACCGCCGCCGCCGTTCTGGTGCCAGATCAGATTGGTGGTGAGGGTGACGACCCGCTCGCGATAGGTCTGGCTGGCGCCGGTCTTGTACGGCACGTCGCCGAACAGTTCGTAGCCGATGACGAGGCCCGAGAGCTTGATGCCGATATGACGCTCCGTGTAACTGCTGGTCGTCGACCAGCGGTCGGGTTCATCGTTGGCGTCCTGCTGCGCTTTCGCCGCCAGTTTGGCGCCGTCCTTCGACAGATCGTCTCCGGTCAGCCAATGCGTATAGGCCAGTCCCTCCGGATAGCTGTACATCGCGCCGTTGGCGCCGATATACGCGGATGGACTCGGATTCTTGAGCTTGAACGCACCGACCGCGCTGTCCGGCGTGGTGCCCTGCGGATACAGGTTGACCCGGTAATACTCGGAGGCGCGCACCGATTCGCGCAGCACCTTGAAGAAACCGCTGCGGAAATACAGGCCGTAGAACGCGGACACGCGGTCGTACAGCCAGGGCTCGCCTTCAGCGGATTTGTAGGGGATCTGATTGGCGGCGGTGACGAGCGGATCGTCCTCGTTGATGTGCGCATAGAAGAAATTCTTCGCGCCGTACATCTGTTCGTTGAACTCGGGGTAATGCTCGGTGGCGTCCATCAATGTCGGTGAGTCGCGGGTAGCGGCGATCTCCTGCGCGAACGAACGCATCGGGCCGATTTTCAGCACGCCCTTGCTCAGCGTCGCCGACGGGAGCACCGCGTAGACCTTGGGCTCGGACACCCCGTCGCCGGCGACGAAGCTGCCGGTCGTGACCGGCTGCCAACCGTTGCGCGGATTCTCCAGCGTGGCCAGCGACTGGGTGCGGTTGCTGTAGCCCCATTCGATGCGCACGGTCTCGAAGTTCGGATAGATCGCAGTGAAGGTGTAGCGGATCTGCACGCGCGCGACGCGCACCGAGGTACCGTCGAGCGCGGGGGTATTGATGTGCCGCCACGGGGTGAGCTGTTCGACATGGGCCGGAATTTCGATACCCTTGGCATTCAGCACCCGCAGCTTCGACAGACCGGCGACGGTGATCGAATCGCGCGGAAACGGAATACCGAAGGTCACCAGCTGCGAAGTGCCGGCGGCGACGCCTTCGATCGGATGCAGGCGGACATCGACCACGCCGATGGTTTCGGCGGCGGGCATCAGCGGTTTGGAGACGCGTGGGCTGACCGCAGTACCGACCGCGCTCGTGGTGAGCGGCGGCGCGGCGGATGGGGCGACGGACGCGACCGGAGGTGTCTGTCGCGACTGCGCAAGAGCGCCATCGCGCGGTTCGCCCTGGACCGGTTGTTTTGCTGGACGGCTCGACACCCGAACCTGTGTATTGCTGCTGTCGCAGGCGGCCAGCGCGAACGTGAGGGCAAGGAGCGGAACGGACTTGCCGAGGAACCGGCCGAGGGCCAGGGAAACGGAAACGGACGGGTAAAGCCTTTGCATTGGATCTCCTGCTGCACGGTCGCGCGGGGGAACGCGAACCGGTGAGAGTGCCGATGGGGGATGGGCTTGCAAGGCAGTCGGTGCCGGCCTGCAAGGCGTTGACGACGGGATGCCGGGTGCCGGAACGCCCACGAACTATGCAAGCTCGTCGGGAATAAACCGTGACGGTGGTCCTCGATAGACGCTTAGTCGTTGTTTTTCCGGCTTTTTTTGAGCTTGCTCACATTTTTCGGGCCATCGCGAAGCCGGATAATGCGTCGATCGAAGCATCGGAACCGCCGAATGCGCAGCATTCCATCGCCCGCATGCGCCGCATTCCGCCGCCTCGCGCGTATCAGGCGCGGTGGTAAGGGTGGTTCGCCAGCAGCGCGGCGGCACGGTAGAGCTGTTCGGCCAACACCAAGCGCACCAGCATATGCGGCAGGGTCAACGGGCCGAGCGACCAGGATTCGTCCGCGCGGGCCAGCACCTCCGGCGCGTGCCCTTCCGGACCGCCGATCAGGAAGGCGAGATCGCGACCGCCGCCGCGCCAGTGTTCCAACCGCTGGGCGAGCTGTTCGGAGCTGTGCATCCTGCCGCGACCGTCCAGAGCGACGATGCACGCCGACTTCGGCAGTGCAGACATCACCCGGGCGCCTTCATCGGCGGTCGCGCGCACGGCGTCGCGACCTTTGCCGCGCAGACCGGGTTCGATTTCGATCAGCTCCAGCGGGAGCCAGTGCGACAACCGCTTCTGATATTCGCTGAAACCCTGCGCGACCCAGGCGGGTGCGCGCTCTCCGACAGCGATGAGGCGGGCTTTCATCGACGCGCGGGTGGCGTCGGGCCGGTCAGTCTTCGGCGCCCGGCGGCTGATCGCCCACCGTCCACAGCCGCTCCAGCGCGTAGAACTCGCGGACGCGCGGCAGCATCACATGGAGCACGACGTCGCCGAGGTCGACCAGCACCCATTCGGCCTCACGCTCGCCTTCGACGCCGAGCGGCATGACATCGAGCTCTTTGACTTTGCGCACGGCTTCGTCGGCGATCGACTTCACGTGACGGGTGGAGGTGCCGGACGCGATGACCATGTAATCGCAGACGCTGGTCTTGCCGCGGACATCGATCTCGATGGCGTCCTTGGCCTTGAGGTCTTCCAATGCCAGGCGGACCTGGCGCAGCAGCGCTTCGGCCGACGGCGCCGGGTTGGGCAGCACGGTTTTGATCACGTGCGCGTTTTTCGAGTTTGACAAGAGCGATCCTCGCTTGGAATGCCGGAATTATACCCCCGGCGCCACAGCGGGCCGGGATGTGGCGCCATACAGGCCGTGCTCGACGATGTAGCGCGACACCGCGAGCGGCAGCAGGTGGTGCCAGGTCTCGCCAGCGGCGATCCGGCGCCGGATCTGGGTCGCGGATTCACCGTGCGGCGGTTGGCGCAGACGCAGCACCTTGCCGCCCGGGCTCTCGCGCAGCGCTGCCGCGTTCAGGGTCCAGCGCGCACCGACCAATCGGGCGACCTCGGGCGGCAAGTGTTCGTCCAGCGCACTGCCGGGACGTTCGGCCACGACCCAGTGCGCACCGGCGAGCAATGCCTCGGGCTCTTTCCAGGTCGCCAGGCCATGCAGGCTGTCGGCGCCGATCAGGAACGCCAGCGGCGCGGCATCGCCATGCTTCGCGCGCAATTCGCGCAGCGTGTCGATGGTGTAGCTGGGGGTGTCGCGCTGCAGTTCGCGGCGGTCCACGCGCAGTCCGGCCAGTCCCTGGATCGCCAGCTCCAGCATCGCCGCGCGATCCCCGGCGTCTGCGCCCGGAGCATCGCGATGCGGCGGATCCGCGGCGGGCATCATCCAGATCGTGGTGCCGAGTGTTTCGCGCGCGGCAAGCGCAATCGCGAGATGGCCGTTGTGCACCGGATCGAAGGTGCCACCATAGAACGCGCGCAGGGGCAGCGACATCAGCCCACCGCCCGCGTCGACAGCAGCGAACTCCCGCGCGCATCGGCGACGGCCAGCAGCAGGCGTTCCAGCGCCAGCCAGGCATCGGCCGGTTCCTCGCCGATGCGCGGGCGGCCCTTGGCGATGCGGTCGACGCGCCCGGCCTCGACCACGAAACGCTCCCAGCGCGCGGCATCGTGGCGCTGCAGCGCACGGCGGTAGACCGCCTGCTTGGCGTCCCACACACGCTGCGCCTTGAATTCGGCGGCCAGGTTGCCGCCCTTGGCCTGCACCCGCGCCAGCGCGGCGGCGCGCTGCAGTTCCATGACCAGCATGCCCATCAGCGCCGGCACCGCCTCGCCTTCCGCACGCAGCCCGTGGAGCATCCGCAGCGCCTGTGCCGGTTGGCCGTTGAGGGTGGCGTCGAGCAGCCTGAAGATATCGAAGCGCGCGGCATCCGCGACATAGGATTCCATCCGCGCCAGATCGATCGATTCGCCGTCGGACAGCAGCGCGAGCTTGTCGATTTCCTGTGCGGCGGCGAGCAGATTGCCCTCGACACGTTCGACCAGCCGCTCGACCGCGTCGCGGTCGGCGCGCAGGCCACGCGCGCGCAAGCGGCGCTCGACCCACTCGGGCATTTCATGCGGTTTCAGGGCCCAGGCGATGGCGTGGTGGCCGACGCGCGCGATGGCTTCGCTCCACTTGCCGCCGTGCTGGCGGCTCCAGTCCTCGCCGGTGATGAGCAGGACCACGTCGTTTGGCGGATGCGCACAGAACTCCGAGATGAATTCGGCGCCGTCCTTGCCCGGCTTGGCCGACGGCAGCCGTACTTCCAGCACCCGGCGCGACGCGAACAGACTGGGCGCGTTGACGCTTTGCGCAAGCTGGTTCCAGTCGAAATCGCGGCCGTCGGCGTCGAACACTTCGCGCTCGCCGATGCCCTCGGCGCGCGCCTGCGCGCGCACGGCGTCGGCGGCTTCCAGTACCCGCAGGGTTTCCGGGCCGGCGATCAGATAGGCCGGCCGCAGCGGCTCACCGGCGAGTTGCGCGGCGAGACGTTCCGGGGTCAGTTCCATTGCGGTGTCGTGCGAGCCACGGCGATCGCCCGCTCAGGGCGCTGTCGCAGCCTTGGTGGTGCGCAGTGCGGCGTCGATCCGGCGCAGGATCGCGGCGTTCATGTCCTTGCGCATTTCGCTCCCCAGCAGCTCGCGTTCGCTGTTGCGGCCGATCGAGTCGCTGGCCGGCGCGATGTAGTCGCGGGACAGCTCCACAGCCTGTTGCGGCACCAGCATGCGGTCTTCGGAGGTACCGTCATCGGCCATCGCGGCGCCCGGCTTGCGCAATTGGAAGACCACCGCGTAGCGCAGGCTGTACTCCTGCGCGCGTCCAAGGGTGTCGACCGCGATCGGCAGGTCGACCCATTTCTCGGACAGGATTTCCAGCCTGGTCGACGTCTGCACCGCATCGGCCGCCGCTGGCGTGGCGCCTGCGCGCTCCAGCGAACGCGCCAGCGCATCGGCGAGCGGGCTGTAGGGGTCGCGTGCGGTCACCGCGACCGGGCCCATATCGGGCGGCAACACCAGCGCATTGCGGAGTTGGAAGCCACAGCCGGCCAGCGGCAGCAGCAACGACAGGACGATGACGGAGCGGAAACTTTTCATGGGCGCAGTCTGGCGGAGGCGGAAGCGACGGGCAAGCAGCGGTACGGTTCAGGCAGCCACGATGTTCACGATCTTGCCCGGCACGACGATCACCTTCTTCACGGTCATCCCGTCCATGAACTTGACGACATTGGGCTCGGCCAGCGCGGCGGCTTCGATCGTCTCTCGCGGCGTCTGCACGCCGACCTCGATCGTCCCGCGCAGCTTGCCGTTGACCTGCACCGCCAACGTCACCGCATCGCGGGCGAGCGCGGCCGGATCGGCCTGCGGGAACGGCAGGTCTTCGAGCAGCGTTTCGGCGTTGCCCAGCACCTGCCACAGATGGTGGCTGATGTGCGGGGTGACCGGGTTCAACAGCAGCACCATCGTCTGCAGCGTCTCATGACGCACCGCCCGGCCCTGTTCGCTCATGTCGTCGAACTTCGAGACATGATTGAGCAGTTCCATCAGCGCGGCGATCGCAGTGTTGAAACTGTAGCGGCGGCCGTAGTCGTCGGCGACTTTCTGGACCGTCTCGTGCAGTTGCCGGCGCATCGTTTTCTGCGTGGCGTTCAACTGCGAAGCATCGACCTGCGGATGGTCCGGTTGCAGCGCGTGGGTGGTCACCTCGCGCCAGAACCGGCGCAGGAAGCGCGACATGCCTTCGACACCGGCCTCGTTCCACTCCAGCGACTGTTCCGGCGGCGCGGCGAACATCGAGAACAGGCGCACGGTGTCGGCGCCGTATTTGTCGACCATCGCTTGCGGATCGACGCCGTTGTTCTTCGACTTCGCCATCTTTTCGACGCCGCCGATGTGCACCGGCCGGCCATCCTCGCGCAGCGCGGCACCGGTGATGCGACCCTTCTCGTCGCGGATGACATCGACATCCGCCGGGTTGAACCATTCTTTCGAGCCGTTCGCGTTTTCGCGATAGAACGTCTCGGCGATCACCATGCCCTGGCAAAGCAGATTGATCGCCGGCTCGTCGCTGTCCACCAGGCCTTCGTCGCGCAGCAGCTTGTGATAGAAGCGGAAGTACAGCAGGTGCAGGATCGCGTGCTCGATGCCGCCGATGTACTGGTCGACCGGGGTCCAGTATTTCGCGCGCTCGTCGACCATGTCGGTCGCGCCCGGCGATGTGTAGCGCGCGTAGTACCAGCTCGACTCCATGAAGGTATCGAAGGTGTCGGTCTCGCGCTCGGCAGCGCCGCCGCACTGCGGGCAGGTGGTCTTGCGCCACTCCGGATCGGCCTTGATCGGCGACAGCACCACGCCGGCGGCGAAGGCGTCTTCCACGTTCTCGGGCAGCACGACCGGCAACTGGTCTTCCGGCACCGGCACCGCATCGCAGGTCGGGCAATAGATCACCGGGATCGGGCAGCCCCAGTAGCGCTGGCGGCTGACGCCCCAGTCGCGGATACGAAAATTGATGCGGCGCTCGCCGCGGCCTTCGCGCTCGAACTTCGCGACCAGATGCTCGAAGGCCTGCGGGTAGCCCATGCCGTCGAGTTCGCCAGAATTCACGCACATCAGATCGTCGCGGGTCTTGTCGCCGTACCAGTCTTTCCACTGCGTGGCGTCGTACTGCAGTGCTTCCGGCAGCAGATGCGGCGGCAGCGACGATCGCACGCCGATGGCCTGCTGGATCGGCAGCGAATACTTGGTCGCGAATTCGAAATCGCGCTGGTCGTGGCCCGGAACCGCCATCACCGCGCCGGTGCCGTAGCCCATCAACACGAAGTTGGCGACCCAGATCGGCATCTGTTCGCCGCTGACCGGGTGCACCGCGAACAGGCCGGTGGCCATTCCGCGCTTTTCCTGGGTTTCCAGTTCGGCCTCGGACACACCGCCCTTGCGCAGATCGGCGATGAAGGCGGCCAGTCCGGGATTGCCTTCGGCGGCGCGCGCGGCGAGCGGATGCTCGGCGGCGATGCTCACGAAGGTCACGCCCATCAGGGTGTCGGGGCGGGTGGTGTACACCGACAGCTTTTCGTCGCTGCCGGCCACATCGAACGAGAACTCCAACCCCTCGCTGCGACCGATCCAGTTGCGCTGCATGGTCTTGACCGAATCCGGCCAGCCCGGCAGCGTATCCAGGCCGTCCAGCAGTTCCTGCGCGTAGGCGGTGATCTTCAGGAACCACTGCGGAATTTCGCGCTTTTCGACGACAGCGCCGGAGCGCCAGCCGCGGCCGTCGATCACCTGCTCGTTGGCCAGCACGGTCTGGTCGACCGGGTCCCAGTTCACGACCGAATTCTTGCGATAGACCAGGCCTTTCTTCATCAGCCGGGTGAACATGCGCTGCTCGTGGACGTAGTAGTCCGGGCGGCAGGTGGCGAATTCGCGCGACCAGTCGATCGCGTAGCCCAGCGCCTGCAATTGACCGCGCATATGGTCGATGTTGGCGTAGGTCCACTTCGCCGGTGCGGTCTTGTTCTTGATCGCGGCGTTCTCGGCCGGCAGGCCGAAGGCGTCCCAGCCCATCGGCTGCAGCACGTTGTGCCCGGTCATCCGCCGGAAGCGGCTGATCACGTCGCCGATCGTGTAGTTGCGCACATGGCCCATGTGCAGCGCACCCGACGGGTACGGCAGCATCGACAGGCAGAAATACTTCGGCTTGTCCGAATGCTCGGCGATCTCGAAGGCGCGCGTGTCGCGCCAGAAGGCCTGGGCAGCGGTCTGAAGGGCGGCGGGATCGTAGGCGGCGGGTTCTGCGGACACGGTGGGGGCGGCGGGCGACATGGGCCCGCTACCTTACATGATCCGCAGGAGTTCCGGCCCCCTCATGCCGAGCTCACTCGCGCCTTTCGATCTCGAAACGGCAGCGTTCCGCGCCCGAATGCATGCACTGCGTCTCGCGGACCTGGATGTCTTCGCCGTATTTCTTCGACAAGCCGAAGATGATGCCCTTGGCGACGAAACACAGCTTGCGATCCGACTGGTAGGTCAACACCATCTGGTGTTCGCCGGTCCGGCTCGCGATGAGTTTCGGCGGATTCCGCCTGGGGTTGTGGCGGTGGATCGCGTCGTGGATCTTCGAGCTGGCGTTCTCCAGCACATCGAAGGTCTTCCATTCCGGCCTGACGAACATCTCGTAATACGTGACGAGCGAAGGTCCGACGAATTGGCCGAAATCCTCGAGCACCGCAGTGATCGGCACGTTGAGCATCCGCGCGGCGGTGGTCGCCAGCGTGACCATTTCCTCGTCGGGATACTGGGCCACCGGGAAGTAGACCTTGTAGCCGATGCCGGCCTCGGCCAGCAGCGCGTCCCATGTGGCCCGGCCGCCATGGCGCTCGATGACATAGCTGCGCAGAAAATCGAAGATGACTCCGTACATGCTCCCCCATGCGGCCTCCGTTCCCCCCGGGTGTCGGCTCGCTGTGACGGCGACCCGCATCGACCGGGGCCGAGGACGTCCTTGTTGATTGATGGCGTCAATTAATCACACATTCCGGGCCGGGCCGCAAGCCGCCCTCGCGCCAGCGCCTCCGTCAGCGACCTCCGCCGTCGCCTTTCCGCGGTCGCGGATCGGCATGTGCTTGTTTCGATTGAGGTATCCCGCACCGCCCTCGGAGTACCACCCCAGGCCCACCCACGCCCTTGGAAAAGCGCATAATGCGCATGCCGTTCGGCGTTTCATCCCTTTCTCCGGCCACGTCTCCAACGTCTTTACACATCAAGCTGCTGTCCGTCGGTGTCCGTTGCGACATCTCTGCCGACGTCGAAACCAGCTTCCGGACGTGCCTGCCGAACGCGCATCTCTTATTCCCAGGAAACATATCCATGTTCAGCACCTCCTCTGATATGAGCTGGCTGTTCGCGGCCGGCATCGTTTTGGCTTCCTTGTGCGCGATCGGCGCACTGCTGTATTTCTCCGGCGTCATCCGATACATCCCGAACGACAAGATCGGCGTCGTCGAAAAGCTGTGGAGCGCATCCGGCTCCGTGCAGAGCGGCCTGCTCGCCCTAGGCGGCGAAGCCGGCTACCAGCCCGACCTCCTGCGCGGCGGCTTCCATTTCTTCTTCCCGTTCCAGTATCGCGTGCACATCCATCCGATGGTCTCGGTCACCCAGGGCAAGATCGGCTACGTGTTCGCACGCGACGGTCACGACCTGCCCGCCGGCCAGACCCTCGCCGACAACGCGCTCGCTTCGGATTTCCGCGATGTGCGCGCATTCCTGACCGCCAACGGGCAGAAAGGCCCGCAGCGCAAGGTCCTGCGCGAAGGTACCCACATCATCAACCCGGTGATGTTCGTGGTCATGACCGAGGAAGCCACCTACTCGCTCACCCTCGCCAGCGACGAACAGGCCTACTACGCCAAGATGCGCGATGTGCTCGACATGCGCTCGGCGTTCGTGCCGGTGGTGATCAAGGAAGACGCCGGCGCGCACGAATCCGACCAGCTCGCCATCGTCACCGTGATGGACGGCCCCGGCCTTCCGAAGGACGAACTGCTGGCGCCCGATGTCGGCGACGACCACAACTCGTTCCAGGAGCCCGAGAAATTCCTCGCCGCAGGCGGCAAGCGCGGTCGACAGGAACGCGTACTGGTCGAAGGCACGTACTACATCAACCGTTTGTTCGCGACCGTCGAATTCATCAAGAAGACGATCATCCCGGTCGGCCACGTCGGCGTGGTCGTGTCCTACACCGGCGGCAAGGGCGAGGACATCACCGGCAAGGACTACAGCCACGGCGAACTGGTCCAGAACGGCTGTCGCGGCGTCTGGCAGGACCCGCTGATGCCCGGCAAATACGCGTTCAACACCTACGCGGGCAAGATCGAGCTGGTGCCGACCACCAACTTCGTGCTGATGTGGAAATCCGGCGAAAGCGGCTCGCGCTTCGATTCCAACCTCCGCGAGATCACGCTGATCACCAAGGACGCGTTCGAGCCCAATCTGCCGCTGTCGGTGGTCGTGCACATCGACTACCGCAAGGCGCCGCTGGTGATCCAACGCTTCGGCAACGTCGCCCAGCTGGTCGAGCAGACGCTCGACCCGATGGTGTCCTCGTACTTCAAGAACATCTCGCAGACCAAGACCTTCATCGAACTGATCCAGTCGCGCAGCGAGCTGCAGACCCAGGCATCGGTCGACATGAAGACGCGCTTCCTCGCCTACTCGCTGGAATTCCAGGAAGTGCTGATCGGCACGCCGAAGCCGCAGCAGGGCGACACCCAGATCGAGTACATCATGGCGCAGTTGCGCGACCGCCAGATCGCCCGCGAGCAGGTGGAAACCTTCGCCCAGAAGCAGATCGCCGCGGACAAGCAGCGAGAACTGAACGAAGCCGAGCAGCGTGCGTCCAAACAGAAGGAACTCACCGCTTCGCTGGTCGACATCTCGATCAAGGAAAACATGGGTTCCGCGGCGGTGAAGGCGGCCGAGAAGCGCCGGCAGGAAATCGAAGCGCTGGCGCAGGCCGAACGCTTCAAGCAGGAAATGGAAGGCAGCGGCCGTGCGTCGGCGATCAAGGCGGTCGGCGAGGCCGAAGCCTCCGCGATCAAGGCGAAATCCGAAGCGCTGGAGGGCGAAGGCGCCGACAAGCAATTGATGCAGACGGTGATGTTGCGCATCGCCGAAGCCTTCGAGACGTCGCGCGTGCCGCTGGTGCCGCAGATCCAGCTCGGTGGCGATGGCGGCAATGCGTTCAACACACTGCTGTCGTTGATGGGCTCGCTCAAAGCCAAGGAACTGGCGCAGACCATCGAAGCGCCGGAGAACATCACGGGCGCGTCGTAACCCGTCATGCGGAACGCCGCCCCTTGCCCGGGCGGCGTTTTTTCATCTCGACGGTACTCTCCAGACCCGTCAGGCTTCGCCGAACCACTGCGGATAATTGCGCCAGCGGCCGACCGAACGCGTATGCACCGGCTGGCGTACCTGCCAGCGGCTGAGCGTCTGCACCGAGCGGCCGCTGCGGTGGAACGCCAGACACGCTGCATCCCACGGCAATCCCGCGAAATCGATCAACCGGCGCGCCTGCGTTTCGGTATCGGCGACGACGTCCTCATAGTGCACTTCGAGGATCGACAATGGCGACACCGACTGCCAGTGGCGCATCAGGCGTTCCTGTCCGTCGATGAAGAAACGGATATCGTCGAGATCGGTGGCATAGCTGGACAGCGGCGAAAAGCTTTCGCTGAAGATCGACAGTGCGACATCGCGCGGATCGCGCCGGCACCAGACGATGCGCGCGTCCGCGAACAGCATCGCGATCAGTCCGATATGCAGGAAATTGTAGGGTTGTTTGTCGACCAGGCGTTTCGTATCGCCGGGCGCCGGTTTCGCGGCAGCATCCAGATAATCGACGGCGCATTGGCGCAACCATTCGGTTTCGAAACGGGCGGCATCCTGCGGCCAGCGCAGCCCGGTGCGCTCGAATGCTTCCTGCGCGATCGCGACGATGCCGGTCAATTCGCCGCAGCCATGCACCTGCGGATGCGCGGCGAGGATCTGTTCGACCAGCGTCGTTCCGCTGCGCGGCATGCCCAGCACGAAGACAGGACGCTCGTCGTGCAGCGCATCGGCATTGCGCGACCGCAGCAGATCCAGCGTGAATGTTCCGATGGCTGCCTCGATCTTCGCGGAATACTCGACGCGATCGAATCCCCCATCCACGCGCCGCCGCAGCGCGTTCGCCGCCGACCAATGCCGGGCGGCATCGGCGTAGGCACCGCGCGCATCGTCGCGTTTGCCCAGCACGTGATGCAGATAGGCCTGCTCATGCTCGGGGACTTTGGCCTGCGCGAGCATCGCTTCGGCGTCGCGCACGAGCGCGCCCGGTGCGTTCGCGCGCAGCAGCGCGATGGAGGCGGCGAGCGGATCGCCCCATTCCGGCTGCAGCGCGTGCGCACGCGCATACGCATCCTGCGCCTGCGCCGCATCGCCGAGGTCTTCCCCGACCCATCCCAGTTCCATCCACAGCGGCGCGTCATCGGGAAAACGTTCAAGGCCGGCGCGCACGATGGTCAGCGCCGCCTGCGGCTCGCCCAACCGACGCCGGCATTGCGACAGCCGCAGCGGCAGTCCCGGATCATGAGGCTGACCGGATGCAGCGATACGCTCGTACAGCGCGAGCGCTTCGGCATGATGCTCGAGGCCGTATTCGGTTTCGGCGTAGGCGCGCAGGATCTGCGGTTGCCCGGGCGCGAGCGCAAACGCCCGCGCCAGCGCCGGCAGCGCTTCGGCGTCGCGGCGTGCGCCGTACAGGGTCATGCCCATGAAATACCAGGCTTCGACCAGATCCGGCTGCAGCGTGGCCGCCTGTTGGAAGGCAACGATCGCCTCGTTGATCCGCACCGCCGAAGCAAGCAACTGCCCCAGCTCCATCCGCAATGCCGCGGCATCGGGAGCGAATTCCACCGCCGTCCGCATCGCATCGATCGCAGCCTCGATCCGGCCGCCCATCTGCGCCGCGACCGCGCGGGCGCGATGCAGCGCGGGATCCTGCGGCGCCTGATGCGCCAGCAGCGTCAGCGCCTGCTCCGCTTCCAGCAGGCGCGACTGCTGCAGAAGCGCATAAACCTGCGCGAGCCTGTCGGCGAACGGGATCGCTCCGGGACTCACGTCCGCGGCAGCGTCACGCCGGTCTGGCCCTGGTATTTGCCGCCGCGATCCTTGTACGAGGTTTCGCAGACTTCATCCGACTGGAAGAACAGCATCTGGGCCACGCCTTCGTTGGCGTAGATGCGCGCGGGCAACGGCGTGGTATTGCTGAACTCGAGGGTGACGTGTCCCTCCCACTCGGGTTCCAGCGGGGTCACGTTGACGATGATGCCGCAGCGCGCGTAGGTGCTTTTGCCTAGACAGACCACCAGGGTGTCGCGCGGAATGCGGAAGTATTCGACCGTTCGCGCCAGCGCGAACGAGTTCGGCGGGATGATGCATTCGTCGGCGGTGATGTCGACGAAACTGCCGCTGTCGAAGTGCTTGGGGTCGACAATCGTCGAGTTGATGTTGGTGAAGATCTTGAACTCGCGCGCGCAGCGCACGTCGTAGCCGTAGCTGGAGGTGCCGTAGCTGACGATCCGATGGCCATCGGCGGCATGTTTGACCTGGCCGGGCTCGAACGGCTCGATCATGCCCTGTTGCTCGGCCATGCGGCGGATCCAGCGGTCGCTCTTGATGCTCATGCACTCGTCCCGGGGCCACGGGGCCCGTTTTCAGTCATTGTCAGGGCCGGCATTCTACGGGATGCCATCGGTTCATCCGCTCAGACGAGCTGCGCGCCGATTTCGGCCTTCACGCGCGGACGTTTGTCCAATTCGGCGAGCAGCCGCTGCGCGACATCGCGATAGGCCTGCGCGGCTGCGGATGCGGGCGCAGCGCGGACCACCGGCGTGCCGGCGTCGCCCTGTTCGCGGATCGCGATCTCCAACGGCAGCGAACCCAACAGCGGGACTCCGTACTGCGCGGCCATGCGCTCGCCGCCGCCGCTGCCGAACAGATGCTCGACGTGCCCGCAGTTCGAGCACACGTGCTGGGCCATGTTCTCGATCAGCCCCAATATGGGGACATGGACTTTTTCGAACATCTTCAGCGCTTTGCGGGCGTCGAGCGTGGCCACGTCCTGCGGGGTGGTCACGATCACCGCACCCGCGACCGGGATCTTCTGGGCGAGGGTCAGCTGGATATCGCCGGTGCCCGGCGGCAGGTCGACGATGAGGATGTCCAGACCATCGCCGTCGTCGCCGCCCCAGCGGGTCTCGTTGAGCAACTGGGTCAACGCCGAAGTCGCCATCGGCCCGCGCCAGATCATCGGGGTGTCCTGTTCGACCAGGAACCCGATCGACATGGTTTCGATCCCGTGGGCCCGCATCGGGACGATCGACTTGCCGTCGGGGCTGTCCGGGCGGCCCGACAACCCCAGCATGGTCGGGATGCTCGGGCCGTAGATATCGGCATCCAGCAGGCCGACCCGGGCCCCGAGATCGGCCAGGGCGACGGCGAGGTTGGCCGACGTGGTCGATTTGCCGACCCCGCCCTTGCCCGACCCGATCGCGATGATGTTGCGGATCCGGGGCAAGGGAGACAGCTCCGGCTGGACGGCGTGCGGCGGAATTCTGAGCGTGGTGGTCGTCTTCATCCCGCCATTGTGTCCGCCCCGCCCGCCAGTAGCCAGACGGCGCCCGATGTGCCGATCTTGTCCCTTCCCGGACGCACTCGGGAAAACATCAAGCCGGCGCCGGAAATCATGCCCTGCACCTACCCGATTCACATGACAGCGTCGTTAAAGTCATGTTAAGTTCAGCCACGGACGACGGGGGGACCATCTGCCGTCTCTATTCGCTTGATAACTTGCAACCGGGGAAATCCATGACTTCTCGCACACAACTCAGGCTGCGACGCAGCCAACTGACCTCCGCCATCCTGGCGACGTTCCTGATCTCGGGCATGGCGCTCGCCCAGGACACCAATACCGGCACCAACAACGAAGACGATCAGCAGGACAGCCAGGCCAGCGGCCAGCAGTCGCAGAATCTCGACCGTATCGAAGTCATCGGCAGTCGCATCAAGCGCGCCGACGTCGAAGGGCCATCGCCGGTCACGGTCATCACTTCTGAGCAGATCGAACGCGAAGGCTTCAATACCGTTTACGACGCGCTGGAAACCATCAGTGCGAACACCGGCTTCGCCCAGAACGACTTCAACGCTGCCGGCGGATTCACGCCGAACGCCAGCGTAATCAACCTGCGCGGCCTTGGTCCGGGCCGCACCCTGTTGCTGGTCAACGGTCGTCGCGCGAACGACTATCCGTTCCCGTACAACGGTCGCAGCAATTTCCAGAACTTCAACAGCATTCCGGCAGCGGCGGTGCAGCGCATCGAAATCCTGGCCGGCGGCGCCTCGGCGATCTACGGTTCCGACGCGGTCGCGGGCGTGATCAACGTGGTGCTCAAGACCAACTACGAAGGCAACCTGCTCAAGATCAAGGGCCAGACCAGCACCCAGGGCGGTCGCGACATCGGCGACTTGCAGTGGATCGGCGGCAAATCCGGCGACAACTGGAGCGTCACGTATGCGTTCGAGTCCTTCAACTCGGAGCCGCTGTTCGGCTATCAACGCGACTTCATGGATTCGGCCGAAGACAATCCGGCGCCTCCCGGCGTCAACGGCGCTGTGGGCGTGGGTGGCTATCAGCCGCCGATCGGCATCCAGATCCGTCGCCTCAGCAGCACCGGCGCGACCATCAGCTACGTACAGGCTCCGGGTCGCGACTGCAGCGCCAGCGATTTCTACCGTCCGCACACCTATACCAGCAGCGCCACCGGCGCCACCTTCGGTCCTGGCTGCGGTTACGACCGTTTCCCGGCCGAACAAACCGTATTGAACGGCAACAACGATCTGTCCGGTTACGTCTACGGCACCTACAACTTCAACGACAATCTGGAAGGCTGGGCCAGCGCCATGGCCTTCAATTCCCGCTCGCGTCTGGGCGGCGGCGTGGAACAGTGGCAGGGTGGCCCGCAGCCGGGCGCCAGTTTCTACGATCCGCAGTTCGGCATGCGCATCTTCCCGATCCGTGCACTGACGCCCGAAACCTATGGCGGGAGCGAGGGCACCTTCCAGAAATTCGAAGAGAATTCCTACGATCTGGCCTTGGGCCTGCGCGGCACCATCGCCGATCGCTTCGACTGGGATTGGACCATCGGCGGCGCCAAGTACCAGGCGCTTCGCGAGCGTCCGCGCCTGACCGTGACCGGCGCCACCAACTATTTCCTCGGCCCACGCCTCGGCACCACCAGCGGCATCGCCGGCATCCCGAACGGCCTGCCGATCTATCGCCTGAACCTCGATCATTTCTATGGCCCGATTTCCGAAGCCGACTACGCTTCGATGTCGACCATGGTCAAGTACAACGGCAAATCCGAAAACGCGTCGACCAGCTTCGTGCTGAGCGGCGATCTGTTCGAATTGCCTGCCGGTCCGATCGGATTCGCGGCCATGGTGGAAGCCAGCCGCCAGTCCTACAATCTCAAGAGCGATCCGCGGATTTTCCCGAACGTACGCGAAATCTATAACCTCACCGGCACTGGTGGTGGCGGCAAGCGCGCGCGTTATGCGGCGGGCGGCGAACTCCGCATTCCGATATTCAGCATGCTCGATGTGAGCCTCGCCGGCCGTTACGACAAATACGACGACATCACCGACGTCGACGACGCCAAGACCTGGGGCGTGGGCCTCGAATTCCGTCCGTTCGAAAGCCTGCTGATCCGGGGCAACTACGCGACCAGCTTCAAGGCGCCGGACATGCATTACGTGTTCTCGGAACGCAGCGGCAGCTTCGGCACGGTCACCGACTTCTATCGTTGCTTCCAGGCCGGCATCAGCCCCTCGGTGTGCAGCAGCGCAGGCGGCACCTACAACTATTCGGCGTTCACCACTTCCGAAGGCCAGCCCGGCCTGCGCGAGGAAACCGGCAAGTCGTGGACCGCAGGCGCGGTATGGGATATCACCGATTCGCTGTCGGTCACGGCGGACTATTACAACATCGAGCTCGAAGACGTCGTGACCGTGCAGTCCGGCACGTCGATCCTGCAGGCGGAACTGGGTTGCAACACCGGATTCTTCCCGAACGGCGATCCCTACCCGTTCGCATCAGGTTCGGCCTTCTGCGCCGAAACCCTGGCGCGCATCAGCCGCGATCCGAACACGAACGCGATCACCGAGATTCGCAGCGGTCCCATCAACCTCGCGCTTCAGGGTGTGAAGGGCATCGACGCGACCGTCGCCTACCGGCTGAACACGGATCGTTTCGGCAATTTCAACACCAGCCTCGCCTGGTCGCACACACTGGAATCGACGCAGCAGTCGAGCCAAGGCGATCCGGTGCTGCAGACCCGCGACCTCAACTCCACCGCCGACTATCGCAGCCGCCTCCGCTGGACCACCAGTTGGAGCAGGGGCGACTGGGATGCCACCGTGCTGATGACACGCACGGGCAGCTTCCCGATCTGGACGCCCTCCAACGCGAACGTCGTCAACGGCAATATCGAGAGCCGTACCGGTCCGAACATCCTGTGGAACATGACGGTCGGCAAGGAAATCACGGATAGCCTGTACGTGCGTGCGAACATCAACAATGTGTTCGACCACATCGCACCGCGCGATCAGACGTTCACCACCTATCCCTATTTCTGGCAGGGTTACAGCGCCATCGGCCGCGAAATCGGTCTCGAGCTGAGCTACAAGTTCTGATTCGCCAACACGCGAGCCGCAACACGGAAGAGCCCGGCACAAGCCGGGCTCTTTTTTTGCCCCACGGATGCCTGACCGCCTCGCGCGCTTGATTCATCTGGCAGACGGCATCCGTACCCCTCCGGATGCGGTATAAAGACCTGCCCCGGCGCGGCTCCCGCCAGGCCGGGCTCGACAACTCGATTCACGCCCTGGGAGGGGAAAGATGCGCATCAAATCACTCATGACACTGCTCGCGCTGCCGATGCTGGCCGCGGCGTTCGTCGCGTCGGCCCAGAACGCTTCACCGGTCGGCCAATGGAAAACCTACGATGAAGAAACCGGCAAAGCCCGGCTCATCGTCGACGTTTACGAAGCCAAGGGCGGTACCTACGCCGCCAAGGTCGTCGATACGCTGTTCCAGCCCAATGCGGTCTGTACCGAATGCAGCGGCGACAAGAAGGGCAAGCCGATCAAGGGCATGGTCATCATGTGGGGTCAGAAGCCCGGCGCCAATGGCAGCTTCACCGGCGGCCAGGTGCTGAAACTCACCAACGGCAAGACCTACAAATCCAAGGCCCAGTTGCAGGCGGGCGGCAGCAAGTTCGAGGTTTCCGGCTGCCTCGGTCCGATCTGCAAGAAGCAGGTCTGGACCCGCGAGAACTGATCCAACGCATAAGCGTCGTCCCTACGGCCCGTGATCGGAAACGATTCGCGGGCCGTTTTCATTTCCACGCATCCAGACCGGCCGCACTCGCCATGATCCGCAGATCCCTCGCTGTTTTCACTTTGTCTTGCCTGTTGCCGCTGAGTGTCCATGCCCAGAACACCCCACTCGGCCGCTGGCGCAGCATCGACGACGCCACCGGCAAGCCCAAGGCGGTGATCGAAGTCTCCGCAGCCGGCAACGGCACGCTGTCGGCGAAGATCGTTCAACTCATCGATACCAGCGACGGCCCGAACCCGCTCTGCGACGACTGCAGCGGCGCGCGCCACAACCAGCCGATCCTCGGCATGACCATCGCCTGGGGGCTGAAACCGCAGGGCAAGGCCTGGGGCGGCGGCCGGATCCTCGATCCCGAGAACGGCAAGGAATACTCGGTGAAGATGACGCCCATCGCCGGCGGCAGGAAGCTTGAAGTGCGCGGTTTCCTCGGCCTGTCCCTGCTCGGCCGCACCCAGACCTGGCTGCGGGAGTCGCCGTAGCGGCGCATGCGATAATCGCCGGCCGTTTCCACTGCCGGCCTGCCCCGCCCATGACTCGTTCCGCGCTCGTCACCAACGCCCTGCCCTACGCCAACGGCCAGATCCATCTCGGCCATCTGGTGGGCTACATCCAGGCCGATATCTGGGTGCGGGCGAGGCGCATGTCGGGCGACACCGTCCACTTCGTCTGCGCCGACGACACCCACGGCACGCCGATCATGCTCGCGGCGGAAAAAGCCGGCACCACGCCGGAAGCCTTCATCGCCGACATCCAGGCCGCGCACGTGCGCGATTTCGCCGCGTTCGGCGTGGTCTACGACCACTACGACTCCACCCACTCCGCCGGCAACCGCGCGCTGACCGAGGCGATCTACGCCGAGCTCGACGCCAAGGGCCACATCGGCCGGCGCTCGGTGCAGCAGTTCTACGACCCGGCCAAGGGCATGTTCCTGCCCGACCGCTACATCAAGGGCATCTGCCCGAACTGCGGCACCCCCGACCAGTACGGCGACAACTGCGAACAATGCGGCGCCACCTACGCGCCGACCGATCTGAAGGAGCCGCGCTCGGTGATCAGCGGCGCCACGCCGGAGATGCGCGAGTCGGAGCATTTCTTCTTCGAGCTCGGGCAGTTCAGCGATTTCCTGCGCGAATGGCTGGCCGGCCCCGTGATGGTGCCGGGCATGAAGGCCAAGCTGCAGGAATGGCTGGATTCCGACGGCGGCCTGCGCCCGTGGGACATCTCCCGCGATGCGCCCTACTTCGGCTTCGAGATCCCCGGCCAGCCCGGCAAGTATTTCTACGTCTGGCTGGACGCGCCGATCGGCTACCTCAGCAGCTTCAAGGCGCTGTGCGATGCCAAGGGCTACGATTTCGACGCGTTCACGAAGGCCGGCAGCGATGCGGAACTGCATCACTTCATCGGCAAGGACATCGTGAATTTCCACGGCCTGTTCTGGCCGGCGGTGCTGCAGGGCTCGGGTTTTCGTACGCCGACGCGGCTGCACGTGAATGGGTATCTCACTGTCGACGGCACGAAAATGTCGAAAGGCCGTGGCACTTTCATCCAAGCGCGCACCTATCTCGACAGCGGACTGCATCCTGAGGCATTGCGCTATTACTTCGCCACAAAAAGCAACGGTCAAGTTGAAGATGTCGATTTGAATCTGAGCGACTTCGTTGCTCGCGTGAACAGTGATGTTGTCGGGAAGTTCGTCAATATCGCAAGCCGCTGTGCTGGCTTCATCGAAAAACATTGCGATGGAATGATCGGCAGCGAATTTACGGCAGGAAATGGCGAAGAACTGTATTCAAAAACACTAGCAAGGCGCGATGAAATCGTTGCTTCTTATGCTGCAAACAATCCCGCAGCTGCGCTCCGCGGCATCATGGAAGCATGCGATGAAGCCAATGCGTACGTTGCCAATCAAGCACCATGGAAACTGGCAAAGCAGCTTGAAATCGATCCATCTGTGCATGGCGACCTTCGCGCCACTTGCACAACTGCATTGAATGCTTTCAGACTGATCAACGCTTACTTGAAACCGATTCTCCCCGACACGTCTTTGCAAGCCGAGTCTTTCCTTGCAGCCACTACCTCGCAGTGGAGCGACTTGGATGCCCCGCTACTGAATCATGCGATCAAGCCGTATGCAGCCTTGTTCACCCGAATCGACCCGAAACAGATCGAAGCCATGACCGAAGCCTCCAAAGAATCGATGAAGCCGACCGACGCCGCTGTTGTAGGAGCGGCTTCAGCCGCGAAGCCTGCGGACTCGGAAGAAAAGCTCGCGGCTAAAGCCGCTCCTACAAAAGCAGAGGCGACGAAGGCGGAGGCTGCAACGGGCGGATTCATCGGCATGGACGATTTCGCGAAGCTCGATCTGCGCATCGGCAAGGTGCTGGCCTGCGAATTCGTCGAGGGCTCGGACAAGCTGCTGCGTTTCGATCTGGACGCGGGCGAACTGGGCAAGCGACAGATCTTCTCGGGCATCCGTGGCAGCTACGCCGAACCCGAAGTACTCGTCGGTCGCAGCGTGGTGTTCATCGCCAATCTCGCGCCGCGCAAGATGCGCTTCGGCGTGAGCGAAGGCATGATCCTCTCCGCCGGTTTCGATGGCGGCGCGCTGGCGTTGCTCGATGCCGACAGCGGCGCCGAGCCCGGCATGCCGGTGCGCTGAACGGCGATGAGTACCCATGTCCATACCCGTCTGTTACCGCTCGCGTTGACCGCAATCTCGATCATCGCGCTCGCCTCCGGCTGTGCCGGCACGTCGACGGGCGATACGACCTCGAAAGAACCGCTGCCGGCCCCGCGCCCGATCGGCGGCGACCGCGACGCGCACGGCTGCCTGGCGCCTGCCGGTTACACGTGGTGCGCGCGCGAACGCGACTGCGTGCGGCCGTGGGAGCTGGCGAAACAGGCGAACTTCGAAAACACCGCCGAAGGATTCGCGGCGTACTGCTCGACAGCGGACAGCCCCACGACTCCGTGAGCGTCGACGTCCTCGAACGCCTCGACCGTATCCTGCCGCAGACGCAATGCGGGCAATGCGGTTACGCAGGCTGCCGGCCGTATGCGGAGGCGATGGCGCGCGGCGCGGCCGGCGTCGATCGTTGCCCACCCGGCGGCGATGCCGGCGCACGCGCGCTCGCACGCGTGCTGGGCGTGCCGGCGCAGCCCTACGACCGCACGCGCGGCACGCACAAACCCGGGCAGGTGGCGGTGGTGGTGGAAGCGGACTGCATCGGCTGCACCAAGTGCATCCAGGCCTGCCCGGTCGACGCCATCATCGGCGCGGCCAAGCACATGCACGTGGTGATCGAACCGCTGTGCACCGGCTGCGAGCTGTGCATTCCCGCGTGCCCGGTGGATTGCATCGTACTGGTCCCGCCTCTCGAATCGGAGCCGGGCTGAGTCGCGCTCAGCGCTTGCCGCGCGCGGTCGACGCCGGACCGCACGCCGCACATACGCGCTCCACTTTGTAACCCTTGGCGCGCAGCTTCTCGACCACGCCGTCGTCGCCGAGCAGATGCAGCGCACCGACCACGACCAGCGTATCGTCTTTCGTTTCGTCATCGAGCATGCGCTGCAGCTTGGGTACCCAGGCATCGTTGCGGGCGACATTGATCTTGCGATAGAGCTGCGGGTATTCCCGGCGCATATCGCCGGCCATTCCGTCCAACAGCTCGGCTGCATCGCCGCGACGCCACGCGGAATGCAGCTTCTCGATCTCGGCCTTCGCGTTCCGGGCTTCGCTCAGCGATTCGTCGAGGAACTGCAGTTGTTCGACTTTGCTCATGCCGTCGAACACCGCGATCTGTTCGCTGCCTTTTTCCAGACCCATCGTGGGCTTGGAGGTTTCCCCGGCGCGGCGGATGAAGTGCATATCGAGGCCGATCTTCGGGTCGAGTCCCTGCTTGTCCATTTCGATGAGCGAAATCGTCAGCCCGACGAACCACGGCTCGAACATCTGGAATGCCTGTGCGGGCATGCCCATTTTCTGCAACGCCTTGTCGTTGGCAGCGATCCAGGCGTCGAGTTTCGCGATGGTCGCGTCCGGCAATTCGCTGTTGAGCGGCGTGCGATCGGTGCGCAGCGCCGCCATGCCCATCGCCTGGCCCAGCTCGGGCGACAGCAATTCCTGCGGCGACAATTCGAATGCCAGTGCTTCGGCATCGTCGAAAGCCGCATCCACATCGGCCGACAGCGGATAGTCGCCCGGCTTCAGCATGTGGAACGAACCGAGCAGATACAGATCGTTGTCGGCATCCGACACTTTCCACATCAACGGCACCGGCGGCGCCGCCGTTGCGGTGCGCGACGAGGTGGCGGCATCCGCGCAGAGCGATGCCGCGGAAACAGCGAGTATGCCGAGCAGGACGGACTTGAACATCATGGCGTTCCTTGGAGTGATATCGATGGTGCGGCGTCAGTGTTTCACGCCGTAGCGCTTCTCGCCGGCGGTGATCGGCAGATCCAGCCGGTTCTGGTTCGGCGGCAGCGGACAGGTGGCGAACGGCGTGAACGCGCACGGCGGGTTGTAGGCGCGGTTGAAGTCGATCACGACCTTGCCTTTCGCATCGGGGCGCGGCACGTCGAGATAGCGGCCAGCACCATAGGTTTCGTGGCCGCTGGTACGGTCGGCGATGATCAGCGACAGGGTCGTTTCGCCCTGGTCCAGCGCCTCGATACGATAGGTCTTGCCATCGCGCTGGAATTCCAGCGCACCGGGATTCGGCATGTTCTCGGTGGTGCCGATGATCGTGGCGATCGGCAATGTGGTACCGGCAGGATTCGGGATGAAGGTCGCTTCGACGCGCCAATCGCGATCGGCCGGCCAGTAATCGATGCTCTTGAAATTCGTGCGCGTCGGCGCGTCGGCATGCTTCACCCGCAGTGCGCGATTGCCGCCGCGTTCGATCACGGTGAGCTTGCCTTTGCCTTCGTCGAAACCGAGCACGCTGGGCGAACCACTGCTGTCGTCCTTCAGCTCGACGCGGCCCTTGAACGGCTGGCCGTCCAAGGTCAGCGCGAGCCCGCGTTCGGGCGTGAAGAACACTTTCCCGTTGTTGCGCTGGAACATGCCCAGCGACTCCGGCCCCAGCGCGATACGGATACCGCTGCGCGCACCGCTGCCGACATAGTGCGACTGCAGCGAGAGCCAGTGCAGACCGATGAGACTGGACCAACCGTCGGGTTGGGTCAGGTCCTCCTGACGCTGCATGCGCCAGAGACTTTCTTCGGACAGATACCGTGCCTCGGCTTCGCTCAAGGGCGCATCGTCAGTCGCCTTCTTGTCGCCGCAGGCCGATACCGTCGCCAAGAGCAGCGACAAGGTCGCTGCACGCGCAAGCACGACTGCGGTTTTACGCATCTGGATCGTATCCATGTTCAACGCCCCCTCAAGAACCAGCGATCGATCTCGCCCAACGTGAATTTCGCCCAGGTCGGACGTCCATGATTGCATTGCCCCGATCGTTCGGTGGCTTCCATCTCGCGCAGCAGCGCATTCATTTCCGGAACACCCAGGCGACGATTGGCGCGCACCGCAGCGTGACAGGCCATCGTCGCCAACAGTTCGTCGCGGGCCGCTGCCACGCGCCTGGACTCGCCGTGCTCGACCAGATCGGCGATCACGTCGCGGAACAATGCCTCGACCTCACCGTCGGCAAGCAGCCCCGGCACGCCGCGCAGGGTCAGACTCTGCGGCCCGCTGCGGGTGATCTCGAAACCGAGCGCCGCCAGTGTGTCGGCCTCGCGCTCGGCGGTATCCGCTTCGCGCGCCGACACCGCGATGGTCTGCGGCACCAGCAGCGGCTGCATGCGCAGGCCGACGCTGTCGTGCGCGGTCTTGAGCTTTTCGTAGCCGATGCGCTCGTGCGCCGCGTGCATATCGACCACGATCAGGCCATCGGCGGTTTCGCTGAGCACGTAGATGCCGTGCAACTGCGCGATGGCGTAACCGAGCGGCGGCACGTCGCCATCGCCGGTTTCGGGCAGCGGGCGTACCGCAGGCTGCGGCGACGACGACAGCGCATACAGCGCGGTGTACGCAGCGCGGGTCTCGTCGACGCGCAGACCCAGGCCGCTCTGCGGCATCGGCCGGTTCCACTGCGGCATGCCACCGTTCTGCGCGGTACCGTTCGCGTAAGGCGCCGTGGACCCGGAAGACGCCAACGCGGGCACGCCATCGGCAACGCCGGCAACGATGCCGGCGCGGGTCTCGGCGAGCGCGGCGTGCAGCGTGCGGTAGACGAAATCGTGGATCGGGCGCGCATCGCGGAAGCGCACTTCATGCTTCGCCGGATGCACGTTGACATCGACCCGGCGCGGGTCGACTTCGAGAAACAGCACATACGCCGGCTGACGCCCGTGGAACAGCACATCGGCATACGCCTGCTTCACCGCGTGCGCGACGCTGCGATCGCGCACCGCGCGGCCGTTGACGTACAGATACTGTTGATCGGCGCTGGCGCGCGAATACGCCGGCTGCGCGATCCAGCCGTACAGACGCATGAGGCTGCCGCTGTCGGTGGGCAGTGGCGCGGCGTGATCGACCTGCAGCGCGTTCGCGAGGAATTCATCGCCCAGGGTTTCCGCCAGGCGTTCGCCCGAAAACAGCACGCCGCTGTCACCTTTGTAGCGCCGCAGCGGTTTGCCGTTGTGGCTGACGCGCAGTTCGACGTCGGGCCTCGCCAGCGCGAGCTGCCGCAGCCACTCTTCGATATGACCCAACTCGGTGCGCTCGGCGCGCAGGAATTTGCGGCGTGCCGGCACGTTGAAGAACAGGTCGCGGACTTCGACCGTGGTGCCTGCGGCCTGCTGCTTCGGCGCGAGATCGCCAACGCGACCGCCTTCGACCGGCAATGCGCTGCCGTGGTCATCGTCGCCGCGACGCGACGCGATGCTGAAACGGCTGACCGATGCGATCGACGGCAGCGCTTCGCCGCGGAAACCGAGCGTGGCGACGGCTTCGAGATCATCGAGCGACGCGATCTTGCTGGTGGCGTGGCGCTGCACCGCCAGCAGCAGTTCCTCCGGCGCGATGCCGCCGCCGTCGTCGCGCACCCGGATCAGGCGCACGCCGCCGTCTTCCAGATCGATATCGATGCGCCGCGCGCCGGCGTCGATGGCGTTCTCGACCAGCTCTTTCACCACCGAAGCAGGACGCTCGATGACTTCACCGGCGGCGATCTGGTTGATGAGGGTGTCGGGGAGTTGGCGGATGGTCACGGAAAGGAAATGGCCTGCGTTCTGCTGCGTGCAATGGTCGGTGATGTGCGCTGCACTGTCACCTGCGGATGCGCTCGAACTTCAGGACGCGGTCGCAGAGCCCGCCGGCGCTCGCGCGCAGCGTCGAACCGTCGCGCGCCTCCCAGACGAAGATGTGCAGGCCCGAGCCGATGTCGCGACTCGCCGGCCCGAGCGTCGCGACCAATGTCGACAGACTCATGTCGTCGCGCGCACGCTCGAACATGGCGCTGTCCTCGACCACGCGGCCTTCCACGACCAGTTCACGCATGTTGGCGAGCTTGTTGCGCTCGCAGTCGATATCCGATGCCGCTGTCGTCACCGGCGCGCAGCCGGCGGACGCGATCGCCATCAGCGTAACGACCATCAGTGGATATCGACACATGGGAAACCCGGAAGCCCAGCTACCGGGATGATACGTCAGCGTCGCGGGCACGACCGCCCGGCGTTGAGGATCAGGGACTTCCGCCCGTCGTGGCGGCAGGCTGGACCGCAGCGCTGGCCACGACCGTGCCTTCCAGCGTCTTGGCGCGAGCCGCGAAGATCGTGCCCGGCGGCGGCTGACGGGTGAAGTAGGTATTCACGCCATCGAGCACCGCGCGCGCGACCGTCCGCTGGTACTGCGGATCGATCAGGCGACGCTCTTCATCGGGGTTCGAGATGAACGCCGTTTCGACCAGCATCGCCGGCATGTCGGACGTCCGCAGCACCGAGAAATTGGCGCGCTCGATCCCGGGCTTGTGGTTGTTGCCGATGGTCTTCAGGCCGGAGAGCACGTGACCGGCCGCATCTTCCGACGCCCTCATCTGGCCGCTCTGGGTGAGATCGAGCAGCACCGAGGCCAGCGTGTTGTCGGGCTTGTGCGCACCGGCACCGCCGATCAGATCGGCGGCGTTTTCCTTGTCGGCCAACCAGCGCGCGCGCTGCGACGATGCGCCGCGCAGCGACAGCACGTAGACCGAGGAGCCCTTGGCAGCGCGGTTCTCGGCGGCGTCGGCGTGGATCGAGATGAACATGTCGGCCCGGGCCTGTCGCGCCAACTGGGTCCGCCGCGGCAACGGCAGGAACACATCGGTGTCGCGGGTCAGGTAGGCCTTGAGGCCGGGCGTGGCGTTGATCTGGCGGGCCAGTTCGCGGGCGATGGCGAGGGTCACGTCTTTTTCGCGCTTGCCGCTGGGACCGTGCGCACCGGGATCCTGGCCGCCGTGGCCGGCATCGATGGCCACGATCAGCGGACGGGTACCGACACGCAGATCCTGCAGGGACTTGCCGGTCGCAGCGGGTGGTTCAACGACCGCAATCACGGGCTTGGCAGCCGTGTCGGCAGGTTTGATCACCGCCACGGGCGCGGACGCAGATGGCACGACAGTCGCCAATGGTTTGGTTGCCGCAGGCGCGGTGACGGCAGGCGCGGTCAGTGCAGGCAGAACCTGATCCAGGACAGACGGCTGCTGCGGCACCGATGCAACCGGCGAAGTGGTTGGCGTGGGCACCTGCGCGGGTTTTGCCGCTACGTTGGCTGCTGGAGCGACGACAGACGACACGACCGGCGTGGATGTCGGGGCCGTCGATATGGGGGGCGTCGATACCGGGATCGCAGCGAGCGGCTTGGCGCCATCGCCCGGCCATTCCAGCACCAGACGCACGCCATCGGCACCGCGTTCCAGATGCGGCTTGATCGGCGCGATCGGTGAAGCGAGATCGAACACGATCCGGGTCGTCCCGGCGGTGGGCTTGCCGCTGCGCACGGCCTTGACCACGCCGACAGGCGCAGGCAACTGCAGGCTGCGGCCGGTGGCGGTATCGGGAAGATCGACCACGTAGCGGTCGGGGTTGGACAGCGTCATCGTACGGAACGCGACATCGCTCTGGAGCTGCAGTTCGGCGCGCGTGCCGGTGGCACCGTCGATCAAATGCAAGCCATTGATTTCATTCGCTTGCGCAAGGTTCCAGCACAGGGCGGCCAGCAATGCTAGGCCCAGGATGATTTGCTGGATGGTGGTCCCCTTCACGCGCATGGACGGTAGTCAACCACCCGGCGGGAAATTTTTCAAGCACTTTTCCCTTAATAATCCGTAACCTGCCGGAACTTCCTCTGCCGTGGCATCAGCAAGGGGTCGCAAGCCCATGCGCGGATGCCAAGCGAGACAGCCAGGACGCCCCCCGCGAGGTCATCGGCGACAGCTCACAGCGACGTCCGTCGCCGTCTATCGCCAGGCTAATCCGCAGATCGGCGACAGGCAGGGAATCGCCGCCCCGCTCCGGCCACTCGACCAGCCACAGCGCAGCGTCGACATCGTCCAAGCCCAGGAATTCCAGCTCGGCACCGTCGCCGATACGGTACAGATCGAGATGCAGACCCTCGCCTGTGGGCAACGGATAGCGCTCGACCAGAGTGTAGGTGGGGCTGCGGATCGCGCCGGTCACGCCCAATGCACGCAGCCAGCCGCGCGCGAGCGTGGATTTGCCCGCGCCCAGATCGCCCTGCAGATGGACCACGGCCGGCGTCGGTGCGGTTTGCGCAAGCGAACGCGCCAGACGTTCGGTGGCTTCCGCGTCCTGCAGATGCAGCACGACAGTCGCATATTCGACCGCGGCACTCATGCGCGCCGCACCGGATTGGCGAGACGTCGCAGATGCGGAAACAGATCCGACGGCAGCAGCCCGCGCTCGCCGCCGTCATGCGCAGCGGCATCGCCAGCAGCAGCGTGCAGCAATGTGCCGCAGACCGCGGCCTCGAAGTTCGAGCATCCCTGTGCGATCAGTGCGGCGATCACGCCGGTCAACACATCGCCCATGCCGCCTGTGGCCATGCCGGGATTGCCGGCATCGACGATCACCGGAATGTCGTTCGGCGCCGCGACCACGGTGCCCGCACCTTTGCAGACCACGACGCAGCCGTATTCGTCCGCCAATCGTTTCGCCGACGCGATGCGGTCCTGTTCGATGTCCGCGATGGCTGTCCGCAGCAGGCGCGCGGCCTCGCCCGGATGCGGCGTGAGCACCGCCATTTCCAGCGTTTTCGGCGACTTCGACAGCTGATTCAGGGCATCCGCATCGATCACCATCGGCAAGCCTTGCGCCAGTGCGGCTTCGAACAGCGCTTCGCCCCATTCGCCACCTCCCAGTCCAGGGCCGATGGCGATCACCGTGCAACGATCGAGCATGGGTTTGAGCTGCGCGGCGGACTCGACCGCGCGCACCATGGTTTCCGGACAGCGCGCCAGCAGCACCGGCACATGCTCGGCGCGCGTCGCCGCACCGACCATGCCGGCGCCGGCACGATGCGCCGCTTCCGCGCACAGCGCGACCGCGCCGCCGAAACCATGGTCGCCACCGATGCACAGCACGGTTCCGAAACTGCCCTTGTGCGCATTGCGCGCGCGCGGCTTGAGCCACAGCGGCAGCGCCTCCGGTCGGGCGATGCGCGCGGCCGGTTCGAGATCGTCGAAGACGTGATCGGCCAAGCCGAGCGTATCGATCACGACTTCGCCAACCGACGCGCGACCGGGCCCGGTGTAGAGACCGGGTTTGCCCGCGATGAAGCTCAGCGTGACGACCGCCTTGATCGCAAGACCCGGATGATGACCGCTGTCGGCATCGACACCGGAGGGGACATCCAGCGCCAGCACTGGCGAATCCTGATGGTTCAGCGCAGCGACGATGTCGGCGGCCATGCCTTCGAGCGGACGCTGCAGGCCGATGCCGAACAGCGCATCCACCCACACATCGGCCTGCGGGAGGCCGTCGTCGACGAGGAACGTCGCCGCTTCGCCGCCTGCCTGCACGAACGCGTCGGCGGCGCGGCGGGCGGCACCCGCCTTCACCTCGGCGCCCAGTCGCAGCACGAAGACATGGCGACCGGCGCTGCGCGCCAGTTCGGCCAGGACGTAGCCATCGCCGCCGTTGTTGCCGGGGCCGCAGACGATGCCGATCCGCTGCGCCTGCGGCCAGCGATCCAGCAGCAGACGCCAGGCGGCGAGGCCGGCGCGGGCCATCAGGTCGTCTTCATCCAGGCCGAAGCGCGTCATCGCCACCTGCTCGGCGGCGCGGATCGCGCCGCTGCGGTAGAGCTTCGGCAGATCGTGGAGGGAAGCGATATGCATGCCCGGATTCTATACTCGTGGCGTGATTCCGAGCACCGACATCGACCTGCCTGCCCTCGCACTGCGGATCAAAGCGCTGGCGGGCGAATTCGGCTTCCAGCGCTGCGGGGTCGCCGATGTCAAACTGGGCGAAGACGAGCAGCATCTGCACGACTGGCTGGCGCAGGGGCTGCATGGCTCGATGGCGTGGATGGCGCAGCACGGCGACAAGCGCAGCCGTCCTGCGGAGCTGGTACCGGGCACGCTGCGGGTGATCTCGGTGGGAATGGACTACGGCCGCGATCCCGACGAAGCCTGGGCCGCGCTCGACGACCACGGACGCGCCTATGTCGCGCGCTACGCACTGGGTCGCGATTACCACAAGCTGATGCGCAACCGCCTGCAGAAACTCGCCGATCGCATCGCCGGGGAAATCGGCCCGTTCGGTTATCGCGTGTTCGTGGATTCCGCACCGGTGCTGGAACGCGCGCTGGCGCGCAATGCCGGGCTCGGCTGGATCGGCAAACACACCTGCCTGATCGACAAGGACGGCGGCTCGTGGTTTTTCCTCGGCGAACTCTACGTCGATCTGCCGCTGCCCATCGATCCGCCGGCAGGCGCGCATTGCGGCACCTGCACGCGCTGCATCGACATCTGTCCCACGCAGGCCATCGTGGCGCCGTATCGACTGGATGCGCGGCGCTGCATCGCCTATCTCACCATCGAACACGAAGGCAGCATCGACGAAGCATTGCGGCCCTTGATCGGCAACCGCATCTTCGGCTGCGACGATTGCCAGCTGGCCTGCCCATGGAACAAATTCGCGAAGACCACCGACGAGCCGGATTTCCGCGCGCGGAACGACCTGGACACGGCGACGCTGGCGGATCTGTTCGCGTGGAGCGAAGCCGAATTCCTGCAGCGCACCGAAGGCTCGCCGATCCGCCGAAGCGGCTACGCGCGCTGGCTGCGCAATCTCGCGATCGCGCTGGGCAATGCGCCGACGACGCCGGACACCATCGGGGCACTGCAATCCAGAAGAGAGACCGACGATGCGATGGTGCGCGAGCATGTCGAATGGGCGCTGAAGCAACACTGCGCATAGGGTGCGCGTGTCGCGCGCCATCACTGTGATCGTCGCGAAAACCCGGTTCGCGGCACGCGCACCCTCACGAGCGATGTCTGATTTCCGACAAGAGCGCTCGCGTCACCGGATCGTCCGCCTCGACATCGCCCTGCAGCGCCGGCAGCAATCTGTTCGCGACCTGCTTGCCGAGCTCCACGCCGAACTGGTCGAACGCGTTGATGCCCCACAGCACCGACTGCAGATAGACGCTGTGCTCGTACAGCGCGATCAGCGCACCGAGCGACTCCGGCGTCAGCACATCGAGCAGCAGCAGCGTGCTGGGGCGATTGCCGGCATAGGCGCGATGCGGATCGTCGCTGGCCTGGCCGTTGGCGAAGGCTTCGGTCTGCGCGAGCAGATTCGCGAGCAAGGCCGCGTGATTGCTTTCGTGCGCATGATCGGCGCGGATCACGCCGATGAAATCGGCCGGCACGATCTGCGTGCCCTGATGCAGCGCCTGGAAGAAGCTGTGCTGGGTATCGGTGCCCGCCCCGCCCCACCACACCGGCACGGTGTGACCAGAGAGCGCAGCGCCATCGAGACGCGCCGATTTGCCGAGGCTTTCCATCACCAGCTGCTGCAGGTAATTCGGCAGCAGGCGCAGGCGTTCGTCGTACGGCAGCACCGCTTGCGAACCGGCGTGCATGGCGTTGCGGTTCCAGATCGCGGTCAGCGCATGCCAGGCCGCGACGTTGTCGCGCAGCGGCGTCGCCAACACGTGCGCGTCCATGTCCGCTGCGCCGGCAAGCAGTCGCTCGAAACCTTCCATGCCGATCGCCAGCGCGATCGGGAACCCCACCGCCGACCACAGCGAATAACGGCCACCGACCCAATCCCACATCGGCAGGATCCGGGACTCGTCGATGCCGAAGTCCGCGGCGCGCTGCACGTTCGCGCTGACCGCATACACGCGGCTGTCGTCCTGCAGCCAGTCGCGAACCACCGTGCCGTTGAGCAGTGTTTCCTGGGTGCCGAAGGTCTTGGAAATCAGGATCGCTGCGCTATGCGCAGGATCAAGCCTGGCCAACGTGCGGCGCACCGCATTGCCGTCGACGTTGGAGACGAAATGCACGCGCAGGCGCGGGCCGCCGACCGCATCGCTCAACGCATCGGCGACCAGACGCGGACCGAGATCGGAACCGCCGATGCCGACACTGACCACATCGGTCACGCCCGAAGCAAGCAGTTCTTCGACCATCGCCGCCATCCGCGTGCGCGCGGCGCGCGCCTGCGCCGCAGCTTCGCGCACGTGGGCGATATCGGAAAGATCGCTGCGCAGCGCCGTATGCAATGCTGCACGGCCTTCCGTGATGTTGACGAGGTGGCCGTCGAACAACCGGCGCACCGCAAAGGAGAGATCCGCCGCTTCAGCGATGTCGAACAGCGCATCGAGCGCCGGGCGGTCGTAATGCTGTCGCGCGAAACTGGCATAGAGCGGACCGACGCGGAGTGCGAAATCCTTCGGTCGCGCGGAATCGTCGGCGATCAACTGCGCGATCGGGACCTGCCGCAGGCGTTCGGCGTGAGGCTGCAGCGAATCGAACACAGTGTCGTGCGGGTTTGACATGTCGGGCTCATCGGGCTGCGGCGTGCGATGCGCGGATTCTGCCAGATCGTCGCCGTGCCGGCGGCGGCGGCCGGCATGCAAACGAAACCAGTGCGGATGCGCGTCTTGCGGCTCGATCCAGATCGACTCAGTAGAGCGCCTGCTCAACCGATCTCGAATTCGAGGTTGTCGATCAGCCGGGTCCGTCCGAGACGGGCCGCGATCAGCGCGACGCGCGGACCGGGCCCGGCATAGCGCGTCGGCTCGATGTCGGGCTCGGCCAGATCCGGCGTACGGATCGCGGCGTAATCCACCGAAAATCCGGCGTCGCCCAGTCGCAGGGCCGCGCCGGCTTCGACCGAAGCGCGCGATACCCCCGCCTGCAGCTGCGCGCGCATTTCCAACAGCGTCCGGTTGATTTCGGCGGCGACCACGCGATCCTGCGGCGACAGGTACTGGTTGCGCGAACTCATCGCCAATCCGTCGTCCTCGCGCACGATCTCGCCACGCAGCAGGGTCAGCGGATACGCCAGATCGGTGACCATCTGCTGGATCACCGCAAGCTGCTGGAAATCCTTCTTGCCGAACGCGGCGACGTCGGGCTGCACCTGATTGAACAGCCGCGCGACCACCGTGCAGACCCCGTCGAAATGTCCGGGACGGTGCGCGCCTTCCAGCACGTCGGCGACGCCCGGCACGCGCATGCGCACCGCGAGATCGACGCCGAAGGGATACATCGACTCCACCGTCGGCAGCCACAGCGCATCGCAGCCTGCGGCTTCGAGCCCGCTGGTGTCGGCTTCCGGCGTGCGTGGATAGCGGGTGAAATCCTCGCTTGGTCCGAACTGGGTGGGATTCACGAACACACTGGAAATGATCCGGTCGGCATGCCGCCGCGCCAGTGCGACCAGCGAGTAATGGCCGGCATGCAGATTGCCCATGGTCGGCACGAAGCCGATCCGCAGACCTTCGCGGCGCCAGCCGAGGATGCGTTCGCGCAGGTGGCGCAGTTCGACGATGGTTTCGATCATGGACGTGTTCGATGAGGTGAAATGTGGCGCGTCAGCCGGCGAGGACGCGAACCCAGGTGGCGTTGACCCAGCCCGAAGCGCAGGGACCGCGATATTCGCGCGCTTCGGGAACCGCGCGGGAGACGCCGCAAACGTCGGCGGCCTGTCCCTTGCGTGGGTAGACGATCGCCATCCATTCGCCGTCGCGCGATGCATCGCAGACGAAGAACGTGTCGCCTTCGCGCAGTCGATCCCGCATCGGGTAATCCGACCCCGGGCCGCCGCGCACCGAGAGGAAACCATCGCCCTTCGGATTCAACCCCGACACTTCGGCCCAACCGCCGCAGGCATCGATTTCTTCTTCCACGCCGACAACCACCGGAACGTCCCGCTTCGCGGCTGCAGCGGCGAACGCAAGCACCATCAGCGCAGCGGCGAGGCCCGTCATCGACGCACGGACAGGATTCATGAGTACGCATGCTCGGCGTCGGGGAACGATCCGTCGCGCACCGCTGCGCAATACGCCTGCACCGCGCCCGCGACCGAGCCGCCTGCCGCAAGGAAATCCTTCACGAATTTCGGTCGACGGTGGCCGCTGTCGAGGCCGAGCATGTCGTGCAGCACCAGCACCTGGCCGTCGCAGTGCGGGCCGGCGCCGATGCCGATGGTGGGAATGGCGCTGGCGGCGGTGATCGTCTGCGCGAGCGCGGTCGGCACGCATTCCAGCACCAGCAGCGACGCGCCCGCGTCTTCGACCGCGCGCGCGTCTTCGCGCAGTTTCGCGGCGGCAAGCGCCTCGCGGCCCTGCACCTTGAAACCGCCGAAGCGCAGCACCGATTGAGGGGTCAGCCCGAGATGCGCGGAGACCGGAATCTCGCGCTCGACCAGGTACCGGATCGCTTCGAGCTTGTGCGGACCGGCGCCTTCGAGTTTGACCATCAGCGCGCCGGCCTGCAGCAGCCGGGTCGCGGCGTCGAGCGCGCGCTCGGGCGTGGCGTCGGCCTGGAACGGCAGATCGGCGATGAGCAATGCGCGCTCAAGATGACTCGCGACCGCAGCGGTGTGATACGCGATGTCGTCGACCGTGACCGGCAGCGTCGAGGCTTGTCCTTTGACCACCATGCCGAGCGAATCGCCGACCAGGATCAGGTCCGCGCCGTTGCGATCGAAGACGCGCGCGAAGACCGCGTCGTAGGCGGTGAGCATCGCGAGTTTGCGACCGCTGCGCTTGGCATCGGCCAACGCGGGCACGGTCCAGGGCTTGTCTTCTCGAATGGCCATATGCGTCCAGAATGGGGCCGGGGGAAGAGGCCGGGGCGGCTAGCCTAGCAGTTCGGAGCGGACGCTTTCAGGCGTTTCAGCGTTCCACCAGCGACTCGATGCCGGCCCCGCCGACCAGCATCAGCGCGCGACGCGCACTACCCCTGCCCGGGATGTCGATATCGGACACCAGATCGAGCAGCGGGACCAGCGCGAATGCACGTTCGTGCAGATACGGATGCGGCACGTGCAGACCGGGCTCATCGATCACCCGCCCTCCGTACAGCAGGATGTCGAGATCCAGGACCCTTGGGCCCCAGCGACCGCTGCCATCGGCGGCACGCTCGCGGCCGAAGTCGCGTTCGATGCGCAGCAGTTCATCCAGCAGGACGCGCGCCGGCAGTGCGGTTTCGATGGCGACCACCGCGTTGACGAAATCGGCCTGGTGTTCCTGGCCCCAGGCGGGGGTCCGATAAAACCGCGAGGCCGAGACCAGCCGGCTGCGCGGCACGGTCATCAGCCGGTGCACGGCGGCGCGCAGCGTGACGGCGGAATCGCCGACATTGCCGCCGAGACCGACGAACGCCAGCACCGGACTGCGGTCCAGCGCCACCTCGGGGATGGGCTCGGACATCATCAATGCCCGACAGCGGCGGGACGCCGACGGCGGCGTCGGCGCGGACCGCGGGATTCGGCGGATTCGCCTTCCTCGTCCGACTGCACCGTCAAGGCGGCAACCTCGAGCGCATGGTCGGGGTCGCGCTGCGCCTCGGCCCAGAACGCGATGTCCTCGGCGTGGCTGTCGGATGCCGACTGGCGCAACTGCAGGAAATCATAGGCGGCCCGGAAGCGCGGATGCGACAGCAACCGGACCACGCGCTTGCGCTGACGCTGGGCGAACCGCGCCTGCAGCAGCCAGATCTCCTGCATCGGCAGCGAGAACCTGCGCGGCAGGGCCACGGTCGTGACCTGATGCAAGGTGACCCGATCGGCGGCGCGGCGCTCGGCTTCGGCCACATGCACGCCCTGCGCCTGCAGCATCGCGAGCGTGCGGCAGTAGGCCGGCCACAGCAGCAGCGCGAACAGGAATGCAGGCGAGACGGGTTCATCGGCGGCGATGCGGGCATCGGTGGCGCGCAGGCCCTCGAGCAGCATCCGCCGCAACGCACCGCTGCGATTGGAAGCCAACGCAACCGCCGTTTCCGGGAGCAGGCCCGCCAGCAGCCCGTGGGCTTCGAGCCCGAGGAAACTGGCCTCGGCGTGGCCGGACAGGAACAGTTTCAGGCATTCCTCGAACAACCGCGCCGCGGACGCTTCCTGCAGCAGCGATGCGAGTTTCGGAATCTGCTCGGCGCTTTCGTGATCGATCCTGAAACGCAGTTTGGCCGCGAGTCGCACCGCGCGCAGCATGCGCACCGGGTCCTCGCGGTAACGGGTTTCCGGGTCGCCGATCAGCTTCATCACCCGGTTGTTCACGTCCTCGAAGCCGCCGACGTAATCGCGCACCGAGAAATCGCTGATCGCGTAGTACAGCGCGTTGGCGGTGAAGTCGCGGCGGACCGCGTCGTCCTCGATGCTGCCGTAGACGTTGTCGCGCAGCACCCGGCCTTCCTGGTCCTGCTCGCGGTCGCCGCTGCCATCGTCGCTGTTGGCGCGGAAGGTGGCCACTTCGATGATCTCGCGACCGTACACCACGTGCGCCAGGCGGAAGCGGCGGCCGATCAGCCGGCAATTGCGGAACAGATGCTTGACCTGCTCGGGCGTGGCGTCGGTGGCGATATCGAAATCCTTCGGATGCTCGCCCAGCAACAGATCGCGCACCGCGCCTCCGACCAGATACGCCCCGTACCCGGCCTCATGCAGGCGGTACAGCACGCGCAGCGCGCTGGGACTGATGTCCTTGCGCGAAATCGCGTGTTGATCACGGGGAATGGTGCGCGGCGCGGTCGGCAGGAGTGTGGGATCGGTCATTGAAACCATGGTCGAAAGCGCGGGCGGGTCGGAGTCGGTTCGGATCCCCGAAGTCGGATCCCTGGATCCGGATCGTTGTTCATCCTCCGGAATGACCCGCTATACTAGCAGCCTGTCCGCCCCCCACCGCTTGCTGCGGCGAAGGGCGGATCCCTAGCGACGATTCCGGGCAACCATGTCCGCGCGTTGTCGATGGAGCGCAGTTCAACTGCTCCCTTCGTCTAGAGGCCCAGGACGTGGCCCTCTCAAGGCTAAAACACGGGTTCGAATCCCGTAGGGAGCGCCAACTCCGGGGCCCGCACAGCGATGTGCGGGCTTCGTCGTCTGGACATGGGGTGGTCCCGGCCGCTTCGCGTACCGCGCGCCTCGCCTTACACTGCCCGCCTGTCAGCTCTCGTTGCCCCGGATCGAACCATGCCTTTCGTCGTCACCGAAAACTGCATTAAGTGCAAGTACACCGATTGCGTCGAAGTCTGCCCCGTGGACTGCTTCCATGAAGGCCCCAACTTCCTGGTGATCGATCCGGACGAGTGCATCGACTGCACGCTGTGCGAACCGGAATGCCCGATCAATGCGATCTACCCCGAGGACGACGTGCCTGCGGGCCAGGAAAATTTCGCCGCGCTCAACAAGGAACTGTCGGCGGTGTGGCCGGTGATCACCACCCGCAAAGACGCCCTGCCCGATGCCAAGGATTGGGAAGGCAAGATCGACAAACTGCCGCTGCTGGAGCGCTGATCCGGCGCTGTCGGCCTTGATATCGTCGCAACGGAAACGGGCGCCTTTCGGCGCCCGTTCCGCATTCCGGCCATTGGAGCGGATCAGTTCTTGACCAGTGCCGCCCGCAGCGCCGCGATCACCTTGGAGGCGGCTGCGTTGTCGGCCGGCTGACCGCGCGGATCGACCGCCGAGACGTTGCTGCCGCTGCTGCCCTCGCTGATCCGGATCAGGAACTTCTGGCCTTCGTAATCGACATCGAATGCGCCCAGCAACTGCGCGCGGCTGGCGATGGTCAGGCCCGGCGTGGCGCCGAGCAGCTCGCCCACCCGTGCGAACACCGTCGCACGATCGCCGGGGACGCTGAAGCCGAGCGCACGCGTCGTCGGTTCGGCGCCGGGCAGCGAAGACCGCGTGACCGAACCGCTGGCGGTCGTCGCCAGGCTGCGCTCGGCTTCGGTCGCGTCGAACGCGGGTGGGAATTCGAGCGGACGCGCGTCGGTCTCCAGCGCGTACACGTCTTTCTTGTGGAACCAGCGGCAACCCGATGCGCCGATGACAGCGACGGACATCGCGACCACGATCGCGATCCTCGCGGCAAGGGACAGGGCATTGCGGTGGTTCGGACGAATCGATGACATGGGTTCTCCTCGGAAAAGCGGTGCGGGCAACGGGCCCGGAATACGGTGAAGGACAGCCGGCACGAACGTGTTCACCCGGCCCGTGCAGCGGGCGAAGCCGATGCGGCGCGTTCGATCTCGACGATCCGGTGGGAAATGACCTGGGCCCCGGTCGCGTGGACCGACGACAGCGCGGTCAACGGCAGGCGCAGGCCGTGGCCGATCCCCTGGCGCGCCAGGATCGCCTTGACCGGAATGGGGTTGGGCTCGATACCCATGAAATCGAAGATCGGCTGCAGTTCGGCCGCATGCGCGTGCGTGTCCGCGTGCCTGCCGGAACGGGCGAGATCGCAAAGCCGGCGCATGGCCGCCGGGATCACATTCGAAGCCACCGAGATCACGCCGTCGGCGCCGGCCAGCATCGCGCGCGCGGCGGTCGGGTCGTCGCCGGACAGCACCGCGAACGATGGCGAGCGAAGCGCGAGGAGTTCGGTCATGCGTCCGGGCTCGACGCTCGCTTCCTTGATCGCCACGATCCGTGGATGCGCGACCAGTTCGGCGACGGTGGCCGGCAGCAGATCGCAGCCTGTGCGCCCGGGGACGTTGTACAGCACCACCGGCAATGCGCCGTCATCGGCGATCGCGCGATAGTGCGCAATCAGGCCCGCCTGCGTCGGTCGCACATAGGGCGGCGCGACCACCAGCGCGGCATCTGCGCCCCACGCGGCGGCACGGCGGGTCATTTCGATGGTTTTCGCGGTATTCGGCAGCCCGGTCCCCGCCAGCACCGGAATACGTCCGCCAACCACGGCCACGGCACGGCGCAACAGGGTTTCGTATTCCTCTTCGGACAGGGCATTGGCCTCGCCGGTCGAACCGGCCACCACCACGCCCTGGGTTCCGGCCGCGATCTGCGCCTGGATGAGACGGTCCCACGCCGGAAGATCGAGTTCGCCATCGGGATCGCTGGACGCCGTGAACGGCGTCGCCAGCGCGGTGATGCTGCCGGACAGATGCACGCGGATACCTTGGAGTGCCTGGAGGGACGGCGCGGGAGTCCGGCGCCGGAGTTCCGGATGTTACTTGGGAAGGTCTGAACACTCCATCCTTCGCGAATACGCCCGGTGGCGGCAGATGGCATCATGCGCACCCGGCATGGCCCGTTCCCGGTCATGCGAATCAACCACTTGCATGCCGGCATGCGAACCGCCTGCAAGACCGCGCAGGCACCGCCCGCACAATCGTCAGACTTCGCTTGCGGCCTGAAACCACGGCCAAGTATGCTGGGGACGTCCGGACCGCGCATGGCGCGACCGGCCGTCGATCGAACCACTTCGCAACACTTTCCCTCGCCGCGGACGCCACCTTGACCGATTCTGCTACCGCCGCACGGCCTGCGCCGAACGAGAACTACCTGCTGATCAACGCCTATACGACGCATCCGCAGTCGCCCCTGTTGGCGGTGACCCGGAGGATCTCGGACAGCGGCTGCAACCTTGTCGACTCGCGCCTGTCCACGGTCGGCCGCGATGTCTCGGTCACCGCGCTGGCGGTAGGCCCCTGGGACGCCATCGCCAAGCTCGAAGCCATGCTCACCAAGCTGGAGCGCGAGGAAGGCTTCAAACTGATCTGGTATCGCACCGGCCCGAAGCCGCTGCAATCGAACCTGTTGCCGTACGTCGTTGAAGTGGTCGCCGCGGACAAGCCGGGCATCCTCTACCAACTGGCCGATTTCTTCGACCGCCAGGGCATCACCATCGAGAGCCTGCACTGTGCGCGCTACCGTGCGATGCAGACCGGCGCCGACATGTTTTCCGCGCAGGTCACCATCGGCGTGCCGGCGGACATGCACATCGCCGGCCTGCGCGACGATTTCCTGGAGTTCTGCGACCATCTGAACCTCGACGCGATCATGGACCCGATGAAGTTCTGACGATGACCGACGCCACCAAGCTGCAAGCCGGCAAAGCGCTTCCGAAATCCACGCTCTCGCTGCCGCTGGCGCTGTCCGACGACAGCACCGCCAGGCTTTCCGGTTACGCGGGCCAATGGCTGGTGCTGTATTTCTACCCGAAGGATTCGACCCCGGGTTGCACCACCGAAGGCATCGATTTCAACGCGCTGCTGCCGAAGTTCACGAAACTCGACGCCACCGTGCTCGGCGTATCGCGCGATTCGATCAGATCGCACCAGAACTTCTGCACCAAGCAGGGCTTCGACTTCCTGCTGGTCAGCGACGGCGACGAAGCGCTGTGCAAGGCCTTCGACGTGATCCACGAAAAGAACATGTACGGCAAGAAAGTGCTGGGCATCGTGCGCAGCACCTTCCTGATCGATCCCAAGGGCAAGCTCGCCGCCGAATGGCGCGGCGTGAAAGTCCCCGGGCACGCCCAAGCCGTGCTCGACGCGCTGAAGGCTGCCCAGGCCCGGTGATCCAACGTCTTCGCAATGCCGGCCATCGCCCCGCAACGCGGGCTGCGGTGGTTTTCGGTCGCCTGAATGATCCTGTTTCGTGCCCCTTCCCTTCCGACTCCCGCAACCGGTAGCGCCCACGCATGATGACCAAAGGCAAGCGCATCTACGTCCTCGACACCAACGTGCTGATGCACGACCCGACCGCACTGTTCAAATTCGAGGAACACGATGTGTTCCTGCCGATGCAGGTGATCGAGGAACTGGACAACGCCAAGAAAGGCACCTCGGAAGCCAGCCGCAATGCGCGCCAGGTCAGCCGCTTCATCAACGAGCTGATCGAAACCCACGGCAGCGACAAGATCGCCACCGGCCTGACGCTGTCGCGGCCGAAAGGCCTGCAACTGCGCGCCGCCGACAGCATCGGCAAACTGCGCTTCCAGACCGGCAGTTTCGATTCGGCCAAGCGCTTCGGCGCGGTGATGCCGGACAACCAGATCCTCGGCGCGATCCTCGCCCTGCGCGAAGCGGAGCCCGAAGTGCCGGTGGTGTTCGTGTCCAAGGACATCAACCTGCGGATCAAGGGCGCGATCGCCGGGATTCCGTCCGAGGACTACGAAAACGACCGCGCGCTCGACGATTTCAGCCTGCTCTACACCGGCACCTCCGCGCTGCCGGAAGACTTCTGGCAGCGTTACAGCGACGGACTGAAGTCGTGGACCGAGAAGGGACGCACCTACTACAAGGTCGCGCGCATCGAAGGCGACGACTGGTACCCGAACCAGTTCGTGTACCTGCCCGGCGACGACGAAGCCGAATTCCGCGTCGCCAAAGTCGATGACGCGTTCGTCGAACTGCAGATCATCGACGACTACCGCAGCCATCAGCACGCGGTCTGGGGCATCACCGCGCGCAACCGCGAACAGAATTTCGCGATGAACGCGCTGATGGATCCGGAGATCGATTTCGTCACCCTGCTCGGCACCGCCGGCACCGGCAAGACCCTGCTCGCGCTTGCCGCAGGTCTGGCGCAGACGATGGACCAGCAGCGCTACCGCGAAATCATCATGACCCGCGCGACCGTCAGCGTCGGCGAGGACATCGGGTTCCTGCCCGGCACCGAAGAGGAGAAGATGACGCCGTGGATGGGCGCGCTGACCGACAATCTCGAAGTGCTGATGCCGAACACCCAGGACGGCGGCAGTTGGGGCCGCGCCGCGACCAACGATCTGCTGGCCTCGCGGATCAAGATCCGTTCGCTGAATTTCATGCGCGGCCGGACCTTCCTGACCCGCTGGCTGATCCTCGACGAAGCGCAGAACCTCACCCCGAAACAGATGAAGACGCTGATCACCCGAGCCGGCCCGGGCACCAAGATCATCTGCCTCGGCAACGTCGAACAGATCGATACGCCCTATCTCACCGAAACCACTTCCGGCCTTACTTATGCCGTCGATCGCTTCAAGAACTGGGCGCACAGCGCGCACATCACGCTGAAGCGCGGCGAGCGCTCGCGGTTGGCGGACTACGCGTCCGAGGTCCTGTGATCGCGACATGAGCACGCCCGGTACGCGCAACGGCATCCTCATCCGCCCATGGACGGCGAGCGATGCCGATGCTTTGTTCGACACGATATCGACATCGCTGCCCACGCTGTCGCAATGGCTGCCATGGGCGAAACCGGGCTACTCGCGCGACGACAGCGCGGCATGGATCGCGTACTGCCAGCGCATGCGCGAAGCCGAAGACGAATTCCACTTCGGTGCATTCGATACCGCGACCGGCGCGCTGCTCGGCAGCGTCGGCCTGAACCATCGCATCCGCGCTGCGCGCTCGGCGCATCTCGGTTACTGGGTGGCCGACTCTGCGCGCGGACGCGGCGTTGCCGTCGAGGCCGCGAAGCAGGCGGCACGATTCGGGTTCGACACGCTCGGCCTGCAGCGGATCGTCATCCAGGTGCTGCCGGAGAATCGCGCCAGCCTGCGGGTGGCGATCAAGCTCGGCGCGGTCTGCGAAGGCATCGCCCGCAACGGGATCCTCGTCGACGGCGACCCGCGCGAAGCGATCGTGCATTCGCTGATTCCCGCTGATCTCGACGTTCGCTGACCACCGGACGTTCGTAACGGTTCAGCCGAAATGATGTTTAAAACATCACCAATGATGTCTTATCATTGATGTTTGATATCCCATGAGTGGATAATCTCCCTGTACTCACAGGAGTCCATTCATGATCACCGCGTCCCAGATGCGTGCCGCCCGGGCCCTGCTCGGGATCGACCAGCGGCAGTTGGCGAAACTCTCGGGTGTCTCGCTGCCGACGATCCAACGCATGGAAGCCAGCGATGGCAATGTGCGCGGCGTGGTCGGCTCCCTGACCAGGATCATCAATGCCATCGAGACCGCCGGCGTCGAACTGATCGGCAATGAGCAGATCAGCCAGGCCAAGGGTCGCGGCGTCCGCCTGAAGGAGACCGACCAGTGAATCGCAGCGAATGGCGTGCGTACTTCCGCGAATTCCGGCCCAAGACCTTCAGTGCCCTGGGGCGCGGCTACGGCTCCGCCGACCTGCGCGCCGATGCGGTCGCCGGGCTGACGGTCGCGATCATCGCCCTGCCGCTGGCGATGGCGCTGGCGATCGCCAGCGGCGCCACGCCGGAAAAAGGCCTGCACACCGCGATCATCGCCGGCTTCCTGATCTCCTTCTTCGGTGGCTCGAAAGTCCAGATCGGCGGGCCGACGGCGGCGTTCATTCCGGTGGTGTTCGCGGTGATCGCGAAGTTCGGCTACGGCGGGCTGATCCTGTGCACGCTGATGGCCGGGCTGATGCTGATCGCGGCGGGGCTGCTGCGGCTCGGCACACTGATGAAATACATGCCGCAGCCGGTGGTCACCGGCTTCACCGCCGGGATCGCGGTCAGCATCTTCTCCAGCCAGATCAAGGACGCACTGGGCCTGCAGATGGGCCAGGTGCCGGCGGAATTCATTCCGCGCTGGGCCGCGTACGCGAAGCACATCGCCACCACCCAGCCTGCAGCCGTGGCGCTGACCCTGCTGGGGCTGATCGCGATTCTGGTGCTCCGGCGCTGGCGTCCGGCGTGGCCCGGATTCCTGATCGCGCTGCTGCTGTGCACGCTGGTCTGCATGGGCTTCGCGCTGCCGGCGGAAACCATCGGCACCAAGTTCGGCGGCCTGCCCTCGGCGCTGCCGAGCTTCGATTTCCCGCAGATTCCGTTCGAGCGCATGCGCGAACTGCTGCCCAGCGCGTTCACCATCGCATTCCTCGCCGGCGTGGAGTCGCTGTTGTCGGCGGTCGTCGCCGACGGCATGACCGGCGGGCGGCATCGTTCCAACATGGAGCTGGTTGCGCAGGGCCTGGCCAACACCGTGTCGGCGCTGTTCGGCGGCCTGCCGGCCACCGGCGCGATCGCACGCACCGCCACCAACATCCGTTCCGGCGGGCGCACTCCCGTCTCCGGCATGCTGCATGCCGCGTTCCTGCTGGCGTTCATGCTGTTGCTCGCACCGCTGATGCAGTACGTCCCGCTGGCCGCGCTCGCCTCGATCCTGCTGATCGTGGCCTGGAACATCAGCGAAGTGGAAGCCTTCCGCCATACGCTGTCGGCGCCGAAGGGCGACCGCCTGGTGCTGCTGCTGACCTTTTTCCTCACCGTGTTCTTCGACCTGACCATCGCGATCGAGGCCGGCGTGGTGGTCGCCGCCTTCATCTTCATGTTCCGCATGGCCGAAGCGGTCGAAGTGCAATCCGGCATGCAGATGCGCGACGACGACGAATCCGGCGCCGATCCCGACCAGCGCGCGCGGCTGCCTGCCGGCGTGGAAGCCTTCCAGATCAGCGGTCCGCTGTTCTTCGGTGCCGCCAACCGGCTGGACGATCTGCTCGACCAGTTCCGGATACCGCCCCGGGTCTTCATCCTGCGCATGCGCCTGGTGCCGGTGATCGACGCCAGCGGCATGCACGCGCTGGAAGCGCTGCTGGAGCGGTGCCAGCGGCGCGGCATCATCCTGGTCCTCTCCGGCCTGCAGCCGCAGCCCAGACGGGTGTTCGGGCAGATGCACCTGCATCCGCGCGAAGGTGCGCTGCACATCGTCCCGAATTACGACGCTGCGCTCGTCCTGGCCGGAGAGCTGATCGCCGGCACCGCCAGCCGCGATCTTGGGTCGTGATCCTTGCCGATGGATACGACACACCCGCACGCCCGTCCCGAAAGGCATCCGCCGCCGCAGGGCCTGTCGGGAATGGCAGGTGCCTGCCACCGCCGCATATGCGACTTTGACCGGATCGCATCTTCGGTCAGAATCGGCTCATGACAATTTCCTCGCCTCCCGTGTCCGCGCTCACCATCGCCGGCTCCGACTCCGGCGGCGGCGCCGGCATCCAGGCGGACCTGAAGACGTTCGCCGCGCATCGCGTGCACGGCCTGTGCGCGATCGCCGCGCTCACCGCGCAGCACACCCGGGGCGTGACGGCGGTGGAAGTGCCGCCCCCGGCGTTCCTGCGCGCCCAGATCGACGCCTGTTTCGATGATTTCGACATCGCTGCGGTCAAGATCGGGATGCTCGCCAACGCCGACATGATCCAGGCGGTGGTCAAAGCACTGGACCAGCACTGTCCGCCGCATATCGTGCTCGACCCGGTGATGGTCGCCACGTCCGGCGCGCAGCTGCTCGCCAACACCGCGATCGAAGTGTTGCGCAAGCGCCTGGTGCCGATGGCGACGGTGATCACGCCGAACCTGCATGAAGCGGAATTCCTGCTGGGCCGGTCCATTCCCGACCTCGACGCGATGCGCGACGCCTGCGATGCCTTGCTCGATCTCGGTGCGGGCGCGGTGCTGCTCAAGGGCGGCCACCTCGCCGACGGCAACGAGGTGGTCGATCTGTTTTCGGCGCGGCGCGAGGGCGGTGACCGGGTAAGGCGCGAGATCCGTCACCCGCGGCTCGACCTGGACGCCCACGGCACCGGGTGCACGCTGGCCTCGGCGATCACCGCCCAGCTCGCGCTCGGCCTGCCCCTGATCGATGCCTGCAGCGCCGCATCGGACTATGTCCATCGCGCGCTGAAGCTCGGCACCCGCCCGGGACGCAGCCGGATCCTCGTGCTCGATCACTTCGGAGCGGCCGAGCGCGCGTAGCCGCCGGCACGACGGGAGCGCGCTTCAGGTCTCGCCGTAGCCGTCCGGATTCATCGACTGCCAGCGCCAGGCATCGCGACACATCGCGTCCACGTCCAACCGCGTGCGCCAGCCCAGCAGGCGCTCGGCGCGCGACGGGTCGGCATAGACCTCGGCGACATCGCCCGTGCGGCGATCGACGATGCGATATGGAATTTCCCTGCCGCTGGCGTTCTCGAAGGCGCGCAGCAGTTCCAGCACGCTGACCCCGCGACCCGCGCCCAGGTTCAGCGGCAGATGGCCGCGCACGCCGTCGAGCTTTTCCAGCGCGTGCACATGCGCCTGCGCCAGATCCATCACATGGATGTAATCGCGCACGCCGGTGCCATCGACCGTGGGCCAGTCGCCGCCGTAGATCTGCAGCCGTTCGCGCTTGCCCGCCGCGACCTGGCAGATGTACGGCATCAGATTGTTCGGCACGCCGTTCGGGGCTTCGCCGATCAGGCCCGACGGATGCGCCCCCACCGGGTTGAAATAGCGCAGGCTGATCGCCTGGAAACCCGGATCGGCGGCACAGACATCGCCGATCAGTTGCTCCATCACCAGTTTGGTGCGGCCGTAGGGATTGGTCGACGACAGCGGCGCGTCCTCGTCGATCGGCACCGATTTCGGCTCGCCATAGACCGTGGCCGAGGAACTGAAGACCAGACGCCGCACATCGGCCGCGCGCATCGCCTTCAGCAGCGTGATCGTGCCGGAGATGTTGTTGTCGAAATAGTCCAGCGGACGTTCGCAGGATTCGCCGACCGCCTTCAGCGCGGCGAAGTGGATCACGGCATCGAAGCGCTGCCCCGCGAACAGTACCGCGAGCCCTGCGGCATCGCGCACATCCACGCGATGCGCGTCGGGCGCCTGCCCGGTCAGGCGCGCCAGTCGCTCCAGCACCGGCGGTGCGCTGTTGCTGAAGTTGTCGGCGATGACCACCCGATGCCCGCGCTCGGCCAATGCCACGCAGGTATGACTTCCGATGTAACCGGCACCGCCGCAAACCAGAACATGCATGGGAACGAGGCCCGCCAGTAAAAGTGATGTGCTGCGCAATGGGCTGCGCCGAAACGACGCGCGAAACGGCCGTGCGCGTACCGACATGGCCGCGCCCAACCGCTTTCCGCGTCAACTCCCGGATACCTGCGCGTGCCCGAGGGCAAGCCACCACAGGGACGCCGGGGACAGCACCGAAGACTAGCAGAGCAAGTCGTGCGACGTCCCATCGTGTCTGCGCCGGTGGCGTCGTCGATATGGCTGGTAAACTTCACTCCGCACATTCTTGATGGAATTCCGCACGATGCAGGCCGCGCTCCCCGCCCAAGACGACATCCGTATCGCCATCCTCGGTCTGGGCTATGTCGGCCTGCCGCTGGCCGCCGCCTTCGGCAAACGCTATCCGGTGGTCGGTTTCGATATCGATGCGAAACGCGTCGCCGAACTCGGTCAGGGCCACGACCACACCCTCGAAGTGTCCGGGGACGAACTGCGCGCTTCCGACAAACTGCGCTTCAGCTGCGATGCGGCGGATCTGGTCGGTTGCAATGTCTTCATCGTCACCGTGCCCACGCCGATCGACGAATACAAGCGCCCCGACCTGCGTCCGCTCGAATCCGCCAGCCGCACCGTCGGCCGCGCGATCCGCCCGGGCGGCATCGCGATCTACGAATCCACCGTCTATCCCGGCGCGACCGAAGAAGTCTGCGTGCCGATCGTCGAGCGCGAATCGGGGTTGACGTTCAATCGGGACTTCTACGCCGGCTACAGCCCGGAGCGCATCAATCCGGGCGACAAGCAGCATCGGCTGGAAACCATCATGAAGGTCACCTCCGGCTCGACGCCGGAAGCCGCCGATGTGGTCGATGCGCTGTACGCCAGCATCATCCACGCCGGCACCCACAAGACCTCCAGCATCCGCGTCGCCGAATCGGCCAAGGTCATCGAGAACATCCAGCGCGACGTGAACATCGCGCTGATCAACGAACTGGCGCTGATCTTCCACCGCCTCGGCATCGACACCCACGAGGTGCTGGCCGCATCCGGCACGAAGTGGAACTTCCTGCCGTTCAAGCCCGGTCTGGTCGGCGGCCACTGCATCGGCGTCGATCCGTATTACCTCACCCACAAGGCGCAGCAGATCGGCTATCACCCCGACGTGATCCTCGCCGGTCGCCGCATCAACGACGGCATGGGCCAGCACGTCGCGCAGTGCACGATCAAGGCGATGACCCAGCGCGGCTTGCCCATCGCCAACGCGAAGATCCTGGTGCTGGGCCTGGCGTTCAAGGAAAACTGCCCCGACCTGCGCAACACCCGCGTGGTCGACATCCTCGCCGAACTGGGCAATTACCACGCGCAGGTCGATGTGCACGATCCTTGGGTCGATGCCGCGCTTGCGCACGAGGAATACGGCATCACCATGACCGCGCAACCGCAGGCCGGCGCCTACGACGCGGTGATCCTCGCGGTCTCGCATCGCGAATTCGCCGAACTCGGCGTCGAAGGCATCCGCCGGTTCGGCAAGCCGGGCAGCGTGCTGTTCGACGTGAAGGCGGTCCTGCCGCGCGATGCGGTCGACGGCCGGCTGTAACCACGAAAAAGCGCTTCAGCGGCACCACGGCATCCGAATCAAGCGAGCGTCGCCCCGCGAAGGCGGGGGTCCGGCGTCTTGATCGATCGACACGCATGAAGGCACTGGATTCCCGCCTTCGCGGGAATGACAATCGAACCAGCAGCCTCGGCTCAACAGGCATACGACCATGCGCATCCTCGTCACCGGCGCCGCCGGCTTCATCGGCTCCACCCTCAGCCACCGCCTGCTCGCACGCGGCGACGAGGTGTTGGGCTATGACAACCTCAACGATTACTACGATCCCGCGCTGAAGGACGCGCGCCTTGCGCTGCTCACGCCGAAGCCGGGCTTCTCGTTCGTCAAGGGCTCGCTGGAAGACCGCGCGACGCTGGAAGCGGCATTCGACAGCTTCAAGCCGGACCGCGTGGTCAACCTCGCCGCGCAGGCCGGCGTGCGCTACTCGCTGGAAAATCCGCACGCCTACATCGACAGCAATATCGTCGGCTTCCTCAACGTTCTCGAAGCCTGCCGGCATCGCAACATCGAGCATCTGGTCTACGCGTCGTCCAGTTCGGTGTACGGCTCGAACCGCAAACTGCCGTTCGCGGTGGAAGACAGCGTCGATCACCCGGTCAGCCTGTACGCCGCCAGCAAGAAAGCCAACGAACTGATGGCGCATACCTACAGCCATCTGTTCAACCTGCCGACCACCGGCCTGCGTTTCTTCACGGTCTACGGCCCGTGGGGCCGCCCGGACATGGCGCTGTTCCTGTTCACGCGCAAAATCCTCGCCGGCGAGCCCATCGACGTGTTCAACCACGGCAAGCACAGCCGCGACTTCACCTACATCGACGACATCGTCGACGGCGTGATCCGCAGCCTCGACCGCGTGCCCGGCCCCGATCCGCTGCACGACCCGCTGAACCCGAGCCCCGCCACATCGTCCGCGCCCTATCGCGTCTACAACATCGGCAACAACAGTCCGGTCGAACTGCTGCGTTACATCGAAGTGCTGGAAGACTGCCTGGGCCGCAAGGCCGAGAAGAACCTGCTGCCGCTGCAGCCCGGCGACGTGCCCGACACGTATGCCGATGTCAGTGCGCTGGCGCGGGATACCGGGTATGCGCCGACGACGTCGGTGGACGTGGGAGTCAAGAAATTCGTGGAGTGGTATCGCACGTTCTACCGCGTGTGACTGCGTCGACGCGATGGCGTGCGCGCGCATCTCGACGATGAACGCGCAAGGCACGGCGTTCTGTTCGCACGGGGCCACATGCCCCATGCCGAAGACCGAACGTTCGCAAAGAAAACGCTTCAACGCTCAGGCAGCGGAATGAATTCGGTTTCGCCCGGAATTTGACCGAAGCGCCCGGCACGCCAGTCTTCCTTGGCCTGTTCGATCCGCTCTTTCGACGACGATACGAAGTTCCACCAGAGATGGCGCGGGCCGTCGAGCGGCTCGCCGCCGAGCAGCATGGCTTTGAGCGCTGTCTTCGCGCGCAGGCGGTGGCGGACGCCGTCGTCGAGGACGATGAGATGCATCGCCGGCATGTCCGCGCCATCGAGCTGCGCTTCGCCTTCGAGCACGTAGAGCGCGCGTTCGCGGTGGCGGGCATCGAGGTCGGTTTCGGCGCCGGCATCGAGATCGATGGCGACGTACAGGGTGTCGGCGAACACGCGCACCGGTGATTCCTCGCCATAGGCGCGGCCGGCGACGATGCGCAGTCGCGCGCCGGGACGTTCGATCTGCGGCAGCGTGGCGGCGGCGTGATGATGGAAGGCCGGTGCGGCGTCTTCATCGGCTTTCGGCAGCGCCACCCAGGTCTGCATGCCATGCAGCGGATGCCCGTCTTCGCGCAGCGCCGCCGGGGTGCGCTCGGAATGGGCGATGCCGCGACCGGCGGTCATCCAGTTCACGTCGCCGGGGCCGATCTCCCGGGTCGTGCCCAGGGTGTCGCGATGGTGGAGGGCGCCGGACCAGAGGAAGGTGACCGTGGCCAGCCCGATATGCGGATGCGGGCGCACGTCGATGCCCTGCCCCGGCGCGAACACGGCGGGGCCCATGTGGTCGACGAATACGAACGGGCCGACGCTGCGCGCCTGGATGGACGGCACGGCGCGGCGGACTTCGAAGCCGCCGATGTCGTGGACCCGGGGTGCGACGACAGTGGTCATGGCGCTCTCCAGCGATACGGGCAGCGCAGGGTCGCACGTGCAGCGCGGGACGACGACCGCATGCCGGCAACGATGCGTGTCGGGCGAGCGCCTATAATCCGGCCGAATCCCCACCGGCACGGCCATGACCTCTCCCGTCTCCGAATTGATCGATCTGCTGTCGCTGGAGCGGCTGGAAAACAATCTGTTCCGCGGCCAGAGCCGCGACATCGGCACCAAGTACGTGTTCGGCGGCCAGGTGCTGGGGCAGGCGCTGTCGGCGGCGCAGGCGACGCTGGATTCGGCCGATGCCGACAAGGGCCCGCGCGCGGCGCATTCGCTGCATGCGTATTTCCTGCGCGCGGGCGATATCGAACATCCGATCGTGTACGACGTGGACCGCACCCGCGATGGCGGCAGCTTCTCGGTGCGCCGGGTCACCGCGATCCAGCACGGGCAGCCGATCTTCGTGTGCGCGGCGTCGTTCCAGATCGTCGAGCCCGGCCCCGAGCATCAGATCTCGATGCCGGAAGTGCCCAAACCCGAGGACATCGCGCCCACGCCGCCGCTGTCGGCGGAAGCGCTGGCCAAACTGCCGAGCAAGGTGCAGCGCTGGCTGAACCGGATGGGGCCATTCGAGTTCCGTCCGATCTATCCGCGCGACGAACTGAACCCGCCGAAGCGTCCGCCGTTCCAGCAGGTGTGGTTCAAGCTCAGCGAAACGGTGGGCGACGCGCCGGAGCTGCATCGCGCCCTGCTCGCCTATGCGTCGGATTTCCATCTGCTGGGCACCACGACTTTTCCGCACGGCATCAGCTATTACCAGCCGAACGTGCAGATGGCGTCGCTCGATCATGCGCTGTGGTTCCACCGCTCGTTCCGCGCGGACGATTGGCTGCTGTATTCGATCGACAGCCCCAGCGCACAGGGCGCGCGCGGGCTGGCGCGGGGACAGATCTTCGACCGCACGGGCCGATTGGTGGCCAGCACCACCCAGGAAGGCATGATCCGCGTGCTGGATGCCGCGCCGGTCGCCAAACCATCGGGGGGCTGATCGATGCGTCGAATCTTCACCAGCCCGCGCCTGGAAAACGTCGAGCGCGTCGCCGCGTTGTTGAAGGAGCACGGCGTGGAAGCGCGCATCACCAACGGCCGCTCCTACAAGGGCAACCGCCGCGGCAATTTCAGCTATCGCGACGACACCCGCACCGACCCGCAGCCGGCGGTGTGGATCGTGCGGCCGGACGACCAGCCGAAGGCGCGCGCGTTGATGCGCGAGGCCGGGCTGCTCGATTCCGGGCGCTCGCCGACCAGTTTCCTTGCAACGGAGGCCCTGCTGCATCCCGGCGATACCGACAGCGGCAACGCCTCGAAGCGGCGGATGCTGTTGATCAAGTCGGCGCTGCTGGTCGGGATCATCGTCGCGGTCGGCGCCGGGCTGTTCGCCTGGCGCAAGCCTGCATTGCCAACGGCGACAGCGCCTGCGGTTACGCCCCCGATCCCGGTGATCGAAGAAGCGATAACGCCCGAACGCCCCACGGTCGGGACGAACGCGGAAGTGATCTATCGGGCGGATGTGCCGAGCGCGCTGGCGGCGATGCTGATCGCAGCGGAACTGCGCGCGCACGACACCGCCGACGTCTGTCTGGCCGTGGACGGCGCTGCACCGTCGAAACCGATCATCGCTGCGTTGCAGGCAACCGACATTGCGCGCATCCGCCCGCAATCCGCGTGTACGGCCGCAGCGGAAGACAGGAACGTGGTGTCGGTGGATGTGCGCGAATACCTCACCGATGGTTCCGGACGCGGCACGGTGAAGGTCGGGATCGCCGATCGCGACAAGGGCGGCAAACCCCGGGTCGAAACCCGGACCCTCGAAGTCCAACGCGATGGGCTGGAATGGGAAGTGAAGCGCGCCGTGCTGTAGTGGGACCGTAGCAGGGGCCTTTCGATCACCGCTGACGGACACACGAGGTGGTCGTGTGTCCGCAGGGGAATTGCATCAGTTCTGCGGACGTTGGCCGCCACGTTCGCCGCGATGCGCCTTGTGGTGGGCCTGCATCTCTTCGCGGCTCAGCATGCCGTCCTTGTCGGCATCGATCGCGCCGAAGTTCTGCAGCATGCGGTCCTTCCCGGCAAGCTCCGCGCGGCTGAAACGGCCGTCCTTGTCGGTGTCGAGTTGCTGCATGTGCTGGCGCATGCCGTCACGTCCACCCTTGCCGCCGTGCTGCGGACGTTCTTCGGCGGTGATGCGGCCGTCCTTGTTGGCGTCGAGCGTGTCGAAGTGTTGGGCCATCCGCGGGTTGGCCGCCGCTTCGCTGCGATCGATGACGCCGTCGCCGTTGGTGTCGACCTTGGGCATCTGGCCACCGCGACCGCCGGATCCACCGCCTTTGCCGTCGCGCATGCCGCGCTGCGGGCGTTCGTCGGCGGTGATGCGGCCGTCCTTGTTGGTGTCGAGTTTGTCGAACTGCCCGGCGAATTTCGGCGCCTTGGCCGCTTCGCTGCGATCGATGACGCCGTCGCCGTTGGCGTCGATCTTCGCGTGGCGGGCGGGTTTGCCGGCGGCGGGCTGGGTGGTCTGCGCGAAGGTCAAGGTGGCGGCGCCGGCGATGGCGAGGCCGAGCGCGAGTCTGGCGATGGATTTCATGGAATGTCCTCGTGGTTTGGGCCGGGCCGGAGGCCCTGCATGGCCTGTCAACGTGCGGGTGCGGGCGCCGTTGACCGAGCCGGTCACATTCCCCACCGGACGCCGTCCTGATGTTGTCTTCGTTAATGTACCGGCTAACCTTCGCCCATGAGCACCGCCCTGACCATCGATGCCCTGATCCAGTTGGAGCTGCCCGCCGCCCGCAATGGCGACCAGGGCGCCTACGGCCGGATCGTCGCCGCCTGCCAGAACACCGTCACCGCCGTGGCGCTGGCGATCACCCGCGACGTGGCGACCAGCGAGGACATCGCCCAGGAGGCGTTCCTCAATGCTTGGCAGCATCTGGAACGCCTGCACAGCCCGGACAGCTTCCTGCCCTGGCTGCGCCAGATCACCCGCAATCTCGCCCGCGACCATCTGCGCGCGCACCGCAACCAGCCACTGGACGGACCCAGCGCCGAGTTGATCATGGCGATGGCCGCCGACCCCGGCCCGCAGCCGATGCAGCAGGCGCTGGAGGACGAGCGCGAAAACGCCGCGTTCGAGCTGATCTCGTCGTTGCCCGACGACAGCCGCGAAGCGTTGCTGCTGTTCTATCGCGAAGGCCAGAGTTCGCAGCAGGTCGCCGCACTGCTGGGCATCAGCGATGCCGCTGCGCGCAAGCGCCTTTCACGCGCACGACAACTGGTGCGCGACGACATCCTCAAGCGCTTCGGCGATTTCGCCAGCAGTTCGGCGCCATCGGCGGCATTCACCGCCGCAGTCATCACGACGTTGGGCATGGTCGCCAAACCGGCCGCAGCGGCGGGTGCGACCGCCATCGGTACCGCCAGCATCGGCGGCGGCATCGCGAGCAAGGGACTGGCCGTCATCCTCGGCATGGGCAGCCTGATCGGCATGTCGATGGTCGGCGGTGCGATCGCCGCGCAGATGACCCGGAAATATCTTCTGGTGTTCGCCGATACGCTGGAAGAGCGCGATGCGATCCTGCGCAGCTACCAGCTGTATTTCTACGTCACGATGAGCCTGATGCTGGTCGCATTCCTCGTGGCCTGGTGGGTGCCGAGCTTCGGCTGGGCGATGACCGCGACGCTGGCGACCGAATTCGCCTCGCTGTGGACGCTGCTGCGGATCCATCGGGTCCTGCAGCCGATGATCGCGCGCGACGCCATCCGCGACCCGGTCGGCGCGGCATGCCGGTACCGTGCTTACGACTACAGTTATGGACCCACCGCCATCGTGATCACCGGCGTGCTGTATGTCGGTTCGATGGCGATCTTCTATCTGGGTGTGCATTACAGCGTCGACGCCGTGATCGGAACGATCCGGATGCTGGCGGAGCAGCGGCCCAGTTGAACGCCGTCGCACCGATCGATGCATGTGGCCGCCGCACGTGCCGGCGGCGAAGATGCGCCGACGCGAACGCATCCAGTGCCGGCTTGGCGCGACGCACGGGTTCGTGTGCGGATTCGGCGGCGTGATCGCGGACTTGGTCGCTTCCGGCAGGCTCTGACGCGGCCATCGCGCAGACGCAGGCATCGACGACTGCGGCGATGTTCGCAGCGGCTGCGAACGCGGGCGGGTATCCTGCCCGCATGCTCGATCGCCTCGCCCGCGCTGTCTCGATCCTCGGCCACCCGCTGCTGGTGCTGCCGGCGGCATTGGCGCTGCCGGCCGCGATGCGCGATGCGGATCACGCGACCCTGCGATCGATGCTGATCGGCTTCGCGCTGTTCGCCGCGCTGCTGCTGGGCTGGTCGTGGTGGCAGGTACGGCGCAGTCGCTGGGCGCATGTCGATGCCAGCCAGCCGTCGGAACGCAAATCCCTGAACCGCACGCTGCTGGTGGGGATCACGATCGGCGCACTGGTGGCGTGGTTACGATCGCCGACGCCCGATCTCGCCCTGACGCTCGCACTGTCGGCGGGCATCGTCGCAATCGCGATATCCGTCGTGCGCTGGTGCAAGCTTTCGCTGCACGCCTCGTTCGCGGTCTACTCGGCCGGCCTGCTGTGGCCACTGGGCGCGGCGGCGGTCGGTGCCGGTTGCGCGTTCGCCGGCATCGTCGCCTGGTCGCGGCTGCGGTTGTCGCGGCATCGGCCGCGCGACATCGTGGCGGGTGCCGCCACTGGCGGCCTGGCCGCAAGCGGCTACTGGCTGAGCTTGCACGCGCTGCAGGCATCGCCATGAACAGCGACATTCAGGACGAACGGGAAGACATCGACATCAATGAACCGCTGCGGTTGTTCCATACCACAGACCATGCCTGCGGCTATTGGCCGGAGCGCCAGGCGCGCGATCTGGTGTTCGATCCCGGCGATCCACGGCTGGCGCAGACCTATCCGATGGCGTTGACCTGGGGCTTCCGCCGCTCGGGCAACCTGATCTACCGGCCGCACTGCCGCGATTGCCAGGCCTGCGTCGCGGTGCGGATCCCGGTCGCGGAATTCCGCCCCGATCGCAGCCAGCGGCGTTGCCTCGCACGCAATGCGGACCTGGAAGCACGGGTGCTGCCCGCCGAGCGCAACGAAGAACACTTCGCGCTGTACCAGCGCTATCTCGGCGCGCGTCACGCGGGCGGCGGCATGGACGGGCACGGTCCGGCCGAATTCGACCAGTTCCTGGTCAGCGCCTGGGGCCAGGGCCGCTTCCTCGAACTGCGTACGCGGCAGGCGCACGGCACGGGCGAACTGTTGGCGGTGGCGGTGACCGATGTCGTCGCGGATGCGATGTCCGCCGTGTACACGTTCTACGATCCCGATGCCGCCGAACGCGGTCTCGGCACCTTCGCGATCCTGCAGCAGATCGCGTGGGCGCAGCGCGAAGGCAAACGTCATCTGTATCTCGGATACTGGATCGACGGGCATCGCAAGATGGCCTACAAACGCCGCTACCGGCCGCTGGAATCCTTCGACGGCCACGGCTGGTCGCGCAACTCCGGAGACGCAACGCCATGACGCCGCCATTCACGCCCCACACGCCGATTCGAGTATTCGTCGCGGCGCTTTTCGTCGCCCTTCCGGTTGTTTTGGCCGGCTGCGTGCGCCTCCGGGTGCACGGCGATCCGGAGGCCGCGCTGGCGGGCGCGGCGCAGCGCGTCGAGGACGCGATCGCCGCATCGCTGCCGCTGCGGGTCGCGACCTACAACACCTCGCTGTACGACGAGAGCGACGGCGGCCTGATCCGACGACTGCAAGCCGGCGACCCGACCGCGCGCAGCATCGCCGCAGTGTTGCAGCGCGTGCGCCCGGATGTGGTGCTGCTCAACGAATTCGATTACGACGCTGCGGGCCGCGCCGCCGATCTGTTCCAGCACGACTACCTCGAAGTGGCGCAGGGTGAGGATGCGCAGGCGCTGCGCTACGCCTACCGCTACTTCGCACCGGTCAACACCGGCGTCCCCAGCGGCCTGGATCTGGATGCCAACGGGATCGTCGGCGGCGATGGGCGGGATCGTGGCAACGATGCCTGGGGCTACGGCCTGCACCCCGGCCAGTACGGCATGCTGGTGTTGTCGCGGTATCCCATCGACAGCGCACAGGTGCGTACCTTCCAACAGCTGAAATGGAGCGCGATGCCGGACGCCGCATCGCCGATCGACCCGCGCGCGCGCAGGTACTACTACCCCGAAGCGGTCTGGCGCCAGCTGCGGCTGTCGTCGAAATCGCACTGGGACGTGCCGGTGCGTACGCCGCACGGCCTGTTGCATCTGCTGGCGTCGCACCCGACCCCGCCGGTGTTCGACGGGCCCGAGGATCGCAACGGTGCGCGCAATGCGGACGAGCTGCGGCTGTGGCGCGAATACCTCGACAACGATCCATCCGATGCCGCGTGGCTGTGCGACGACGTCGGCCGCTGCGGCGGATTGCCGGCAGGCGAGCGTTTCGTGATCGCCGGCGACCTCAACAACGATCCGGTCGATGGCGACGGCCGTCATGACGCGATCGTGGCGCTGATCGAACACGCGCGCATGCTGCGCCACCCGGCGCCGCGCAGCGCCGGGGCCGTGGCCGCCGCGCGCGAAGTCGGCGGCGCCAATGCCCGCCATCGCGGCGACCCCGCCGAGGACACCGGCGACTTCGGTCCCGGGGTCGGCAATCTGCGACTGGATCATCTGCTGCCTTCGCTCGGGCTGCGCGTCGTCGGCAGCGGCGTATTCTGGCCCGCGCCCGGCGCCGTGGATGCCGGCATCGCCAAAGCATCGGACCATCACGCGGTGTGGATCGATCTGATGCCGGCAGAGTGATCCGCCGTTCCGGCATGGTCGACGAAAGACCCCGTCTATCGCAAACGCGATCGTCGCGTGAGCACTTCGATGCGACTTCGACGCTCCCTGTCCCTGCCGAAAGTTCGGGTATATGCTCCGTCCATGACCCTCGGCCATCACGACATGGATACAGGGACAGACGATGGCGCCGGGGAAGCTCTGGCTGCTGGAATCACTTCGGAAAAAGTGATCGATGCGCTGCTCGGCACGTTGCCCGCAGACACGCAGCTCGCCATTGCATGGAGGCACGTCCGTCTCGGTTCCGGAAGCGCGCGCAACGCCTCCAGCGATGAGGCGTTGCGGGCCGATGTGCTGGCGCACCTCGAGGATGCGCCACCTGCACCATCGGCCCAGGCAAGGATCGACCGCCACGACGGCGACGACGGCAGCCGCACGGTCATCGGCCTCGCATTCGGCGGGTCGCCACCGGCCGACTGGATGCAGGCATCGTGGTTCGTACTGGCGCACAGACTGCTCGCAGCGTCGCTGAGCATCGCCAACGCGGGCGCACGGATCGAGGCGCTGGAAAAATCCAAACGGCTGCAGCAGGCGCTGTACGAAATCTCCGATCTCGCGGGCTCCGGTCTGGAAATGCACGACATGCTGGCGCGGATCCATCAGGTCGTCGGCGGATTGATGCCCGCGGAGAATTTCTACATCGTCCAGTACGACGGCAAGCACGCGACGATCCGCTACCTGTACTTCGCCGACAGCCGCGACCGGTTCGATCCCGATTCCGAAACCGAATTCGCGATCGACCAGGGCATGCACAGCATGACGGCGGCGCTGCTGCAGCACGGCAAGCCGCTGATCGGGGCACCGCGCAGCATCCTGCGGGGCATGAACATCGCCAGCGAGGAATACGCCGGCGGACCGCTCAGCGAGGACTGGCTGGGCGTGCCGCTGCTGCGCGGCGCGCAGGTCTGCGGCGCGATCGTTGTGCAGGACTACGAGAACGCCGACCGCTACGACGCGGAGGACCGCGCGCTGCTGGAATACGTCGCGCAGCACATCCTCACCGCGCTGGACCGCAAGACCGCCCAGGTGGAACTGGAGTGGCGGGTGAAAGAGCGGACCCGCGCGCTGGAACAGGCCAACTACGAACTGCAGGCCGAGGTGATCGATCGCGAGCGCGCCGAAAAACTGCAGCAGGCGCTGTTCCGCATCACCGAACTGTCGATGACCGCGGACAGCCTCGAGCGTTTCTACGCAGACCTGCATTCGATCATCGGTGAATTGCTGTACGCGAAGAACTTCTACATCGCGTTCCTCAGCGACGACGGCAAGCACATCGAATTTCCCTATGCCGCGGACGAAATGGATACGCGCCCGCACCGCGACCGCGCACGCGCGAAAGGGCTGACCGAATACGTGATCGGTACCGGGCGCGCCCTGCTCGCCGACCGCGCGCACATCCAGGCACTGGAATCGGAAGGCCTGGTCCGCAGTTTCGGGCCGCTCGCGCACTGCTGGCTGGGCGTACCGCTGACCCGCGACGATGCCGTGGTCGGCGTGATCGGCGTGCAGAGCTACACCCCGGAGATCAGTTTCGTGGAACGCGACCAGGAACTGCTGACGTTCGTCGCCCACCACGTCGACGCCGCGCTCACGCGCAAGCGCGCGCAGCGCAGGCTGGTGACCGCGCACGCCGAACTGGAGGCGCGGGTGGAGACCCGCACCCGGGAATTGGCCGAAACCAACCACGAGCTGCGCGAACAGATCGCCGAGCGTCTTCGCGCGGAGCAGCGCCTGCGCCACCAGGCGCGCCACGACAGCCTCACCGGGCTGCCCAATCGCGGCCAGTTGCAGGAACGTCTCGACGACGCCATCGCGCGGATCAGCAGCGCGGACGGCAAACCGTTCGCGGTGCTGTTCCTCGATATCGATCGTTTCAAATTGATCAACGACAGCGTCGGCCACGTCGCCGGCGACGAACTGCTGGTCGAATCCAGTCGCCGGATTTCGCAAGTGGTCGCGCGCGAAGATCTGGTCGCTCGCCTCGGTGGCGACGAATTCGCGATTCTCGCCGAGAACATCGAAGGGCCCGAAGCGGCCGAGCGCTGCGCCGCGCACATCCTGCGCGCCCTGGGTCAATCGATGTGGATCGAAGGCCGCGAAATCTTTCCTTCGGCCAGCATCGGCATCGCCCTGTGGCACCCGCGCTACCGCAAGAGCGAGGAGCTGTTGCGCGACGCCGATGCCGCGATGTACCGGGCAAAGCGCCTGGGCCGCAACCGCAGCGAAGTGTTCGACAAAGAAATGCGCGCCGAAGCGATGCGCCTGCTCGACCTGGAGGCCGACCTGCGCCGCGCGATCATGCACGACGCGTTCGAGCCGCATTTCCAGCCGATCCTGCGCCTGCAGGATGGCGAGCAGGTGGGCAGCGAAGCGCTGGTGCGCTGGAACCACGAAGAACGCGGCCTGCTCACGCCGTCCGCGTTCATCGGCGTCGGCGAGGACAGCAGCCTGATCGAACAGGTCGACTGGCTGATGTACGCGCATGTGATCGCCTCGATGGGCGAATACCCGCAACATTACGTCTCGATCAATGTCTCACCGCGGCATTTTCTTTCCGACAATTTCTCCGACCGCCTGCTGCGCATGCTCGACGAAGCCGACCAGGATCCGCGCCGGCTGCGCATCGAGATCACCGAGGTCGCGCTGATCGAGGACGCGCCGCGCGCATTGCGGATCCTGCGCGATCTGCGCAATCACGGCATCGCCGCCCTGCTCGACGATTTCGGCACCGGATTTTCGGCGCTCTCGTACCTGCATCGCTTCCCGATCCAGGGACTGAAGATCGACCGCAGTTTCGTCGCCGGCCTGGACAGCGATTCCAGCGCGGAAAGCCTGGCCCTGGTGCGCGCGATCCTGGCGATGGCGCTCACCCTGGGCATCGACACCATCGCCGAGGGCATCGAAACCGAAGCGCAGCGCAGGATCCTGATCGACCAGGGTTGCCAGTTCGGCCAGGGCTTTCTGCTGGGCGTACCGAAACCGCTGCTGCGTGCGCATGGCGGTCGCCGTCGCGGCGCCCTGCAGCACTGACGGCAACCAATCAGCCGTTGGCCTGCGGTCCTGCGCTCGAAGGCAACGCCTCGGACGGTGCGCTCGCCGGTTCCGCAGTGGGACCCAGCACCGGCAGCGCCGCGGCGGGCTTCGAGAATGCATGCAGGCCGAAGCCGAACATCTCGTCGCTGTGGGTCGATACGATCATCCGCACCATGCCGCTGGGCACCATCAGCTCCAACGAAACCGGCTTGCCTTCCGGTGTGCGCCCTTGCAGGGTCATTTCGATGAATGCGCCACCGGTATCGACGGTATGGCAGGCGACGTGCGGACCGGCAGGACCGTCCTGCAGGAACGGATGGATCGCTTCGCCCAGGGCTTCCAGCGCCTGCGGAAAAAAGAACACCGCATAGCCGTTGTTGTCGTCCATCGAGGTCTCCTCAACAAGTCGCGGAAGCGTAGCAGGAAACCATGCGTCTCCCGATGCGGGCGGTAGAGCGGCCTTCGCGCCACTGCGTCGTCTTGTCGGCCGGCAAGCATCGACTGCAGGCATCGGTTGTAAAAAAAACAGCGGCCTGAAGGCCGCTCTACCGGGTCCGGCGCGCTTGGATCGGCTCAGCGCAGTTCGATCTTCAACGCCGCAGCGGCGTCGCGCGCTGTCGCACGCGCGGTGTCGATGTCTTCGCCCAGCGCCAGCGTCACCGCCACGCGACGATGGCCTTCGACGATGGGCTTGCCGAACAGGCGCAGCGCGGTATCGGGCGCACGCAGCGCATCGGCGACATGCTCGAACACCGGCACGCCATGACCATGCGCCAGCACCGCGCACGAGGCCGACGGCCCCTTCTGGCCGATGGCACCGTTGCCGGCCACGTGGATCGGCAACCCGAGAATCGCGCGCGCGTGCAGCGCGAACTGGCTGAGATCCTGCGAAATCAGGGTGACCAGACCGGTGTCGTGCGGGCGCGGCGAAACTTCCGAGAACCACACCTCGTCGCCCTTCACGAACAGCTCGACGCCGAACAGGCCCCAGCCGCCGAGATCATCCGTGATGGTTTGCGCGATCCGCTGCGCGCGTTCCAGCGCGCGCGGCGACATCGGCTGCGGCTGCCAGCTTTCGCGGTAGTCGCCGTCGCGCTGCAGATGACCGATGGGCGCGCAGAAATCGGTGCCGCCGGCATGACGCACGGTGAGCATCGTGATTTCGTAATCGAAGTCGATGAAGCCTTCGACGATGACGCGTCCGGCGCCGGCGCGTCCGCCGGTCTGCGCGTAGTCCCATGCCTTGTCGATGTCGTCGGCGCTGCGCACCAGACTCTGGCCCTTGCCCGACGAGGACATCACCGGTTTCACCACGCACGGCAGACCGATCGTCGACACCGCTTCGCGATAGTCGTCGAGCGTATCGACGAACCGGTACGGCGACGTCGGCAGGCCGAGGGTTTCGGCCGCGAGCCGGCGGATGCCCTCGCGGTCCATCGTCAGCCGTGCGGCGCGTGCGGTCGGGACGATCCGGGTATGGGTGCCGCGACCGGCGAATTCATGCTCCAACTGGACCAGGGTTTCGGTGTGGATCGCCTCGATCTCGGGGACGATCAGGGTCGGTCTTTCCTCCGCGATCAGAGCGCGCAGCGCCTGCCCGTCCAGCATGTTCAGCACATGGCTGCGATGCGCGACCTGCATCGCCGGGGCGTCGGCGTAGCGGTCGGCGGCGATGACCTCGCAACCGAAGCGCTGCAGCTCGATCGCGACTTCCTTGCCCAGCTCGCCCGAACCCAGCAGCAGCACGCGGATGGCGGACGGAGACAACGGGGTGCCGAATTCGAGGGCTTCGGGAGCGGGCATGGGCGGCAGGCCTATTGGAAAGAGTCGATTTTAAATCAGTCACTTGCGGAAACCCCGCCCACAAGATCAACCGCTCGTCCGGTTTTGATTGCACAAAGTGATATCTTTTTGATATCAATTAATCCTTCAACACCACCTGCGAGCCATCGCCATGAAAGAGAATCCCTTCCCCTCGATCCCGGGCATCCCGGTCCTGCTGGTCCTGCTGGCGGCCATCGCTGTCGGTGTGTTTGCGGTGATCGGCGGTGCCGCGAGCGCATCGCCGTGGATCCTGATCCTCGGTGTGCTGATCGGCATTGCCGCATTTTTCCTGCTCTTCGGCCTGTACAAGATCGAGCCCAACCAGGCGGCGGTGCTGAACCTGTTCGGCAAATACGTCGGCACCGTGAAGGACGGCGGCCTGCGCTGGAGCAGCCCCTTCTACGGCAAGAAGAAAGTCTCGCTGCGCGTACGCAACTTCGAGAGCAGCAAGCTCAAGGTCAACGAACTGGACGGCAGCCCGATCGAGATCGCCGCCGTCATCGTCTGGCAGGTCGTGGACAGCGCCGAGGCGGTCTACAACGTCGACGACTACGAAAGCTTCGTGCACATCCAGTCGGAATCGGCGGTGCGCACGATGGCCACCAGCTATCCCTACGACCAGCACGAGGACGGCCAGTTCGCGCTGCGCAGCCACGCCGCCGAGGTGTCGAAGCACTTGATGGAAGAACTTCAGGACCGCCTCGCCGACGCCGGCGTCACCGTCCTCGACGCGCGCATCAGCCATCTCGCCTACGCGCCCGAGATCGCCCAGGCGATGCTGCAGCGCCAGCAGGCCAACGCGATCATCGCCGCGCGTACGCGGATCGTCGCCGGCGCGGTGGGCATGGTCGAGATGGCGCTCGAAGCGCTGCAGAAGAACGGCGTGGTGCATCTGGACGAAGAGCGCAAGGCGCAGATGGTCAGCAACCTGCTGGTGGTGCTGTGCGGCGAGCGCGCCACGCAGCCGGTGATCAACGCCGGCACGCTGTACTGATCGCGGCCGAAGCCCCGCTCCTACGCAAGAACACCCTACGCAAGAACGCCGATCATGTCAGAGAAGAAAGCCTATCCGCTGCGCATCAACGCCGAAGTCCTGTCGGCGGCGCAGCGGTGGGCCGACGATGAGCTGCGCAGTCTCAATGCACAGATCGAATACCTGCTGCGCGACGCCCTGCGCAAGGCTGGGCGGCTGCCCGACAAGACCGTACCCAAGACCGAGGATGAGACGTGAGCGCGCACTGGACGTACAAAGTGATCGATGTGAAAACCAAGGGCATGCGCATGATGCTCAATGCCGATGATGTCCAGGAAGTGCTGAATCAGCAGGGGATGCAGGGCTGGGAGCTGGTCGACGTGATCCAGTTGGCCATGAACCGGGCAACGCTGTATTTCAAGAAACCCAAATGAACGACCGACACTCGAGCCGCATGTCTTCAAACGACGCGATGCGGCGAGCGACAGGAGCATTGCAATGATCCATATCATCCGCCAGATCGAGCGTCGTCTCGACCGTGGCCCCGGCGAAGGGCGCATCGCGACCCGCGCGCTGTTGCTGTCCATGCTGGCTCTGCTGCTGGGGCTCGGCATGCTGCTCTCGCCGCGCGCGCAGGCCCAGGATTTCGACGCTGCGCGCGAGTCGAACAAGGTCCTCGATACGATGGACTCTGGCGATTTCGCCGCCGTGCACGCCCGCTTCGATACGACCATGGCCAGTGCGATCACCGCCGAGCAGTTGGCGCAGGGCTGGAAAGCGCTGCCGGCGCAGACCGGCGCACTGAAGGCGCGCGGCGAAGCGCGCGTGGTCGACCGCGACGGCCGCACCCTGGTGATCATTCCACTGCATTACGAAAACGCCGAATTGGACGCGATGCTCGCGTTCGATGCCGAACACCGGATCGCGAAACCGCGATCCGCCCTGCCGCACCGGCGACCGCGCCCGCCGCACCACCGGTCGCTGCCGACGCGAACTACCGCGAGCTGGACCTGCGCATCGGCGACGAAGCGACCGGCCTGCCGGCGACGCTGGCGATGCCCGGCGGCGAGGGTCCCTTTTCCGCCGTGGTGCTCGTCCACGGCTCCGGCCCGCAGGACCGCGACAGCACGATCGGCCCGAACCGGCCGCTCCTCGACATCGCCCGTGGACTCGCCGAACGCGGCGTTGCGGTACTGCGCTACGAAAAGCGTACCAAGGCCCATCCGCAGGAATTCGCCGACGGCGGCAGCATCGATCTGGAAACCACCGACGACGCGGTGCGCGCGGTCGCACTGCTGCGCGAACAAGCCGGCATCGATCCGAAACGCGTGTTCGTGCTCGGCCACAGCCAGGGTGGAATGCTGGCGCCGCGGATCGCTGCGCGCGACCCGCGGATCGCCGGGCTGATCCTGCTCGCGGCGCCATCGCGGCCCCTGCTCGACATCCTGATCGAACAGAACCGACGCATGGCCATCCTCAACGACGGCAAGACCAGCGATGCCGAAAGCATCGCGATCCAACAGCTGGTCGATCAGGTCGCTGCGGTGCGCAGCGGTCGCGAGATCGCTGCGGCGCAGGCACCGATGGGCATCGCGCCCGCGTATTGGCGCAGCGTCGACGCCGTCGATCAAATCTCGGAAGCGCGCGCGATCGCACAACCGCTGTTGTTCCTGCAGGGCGCGCGCGATATCCAGGTGGTCGACGCCGACTGGCAAGGCTGGCGCGACGCGTTCCACGACAGCCCGCGCGCGACGTTCAAGCTGTACGAAACGCTGAACCATCTCGCGATTCCCGGCGAAGGCGACGGCAATCTGCAGGAATACCAGACGCCCGGACACGTCGACGCCACGCTGATCGCCGACATCGCCGCGTGGATCGCTGCACAGCCGCCGAAGTAAGCGGCACCCCGCACACACCTCCACAGGCATGACGAAGAGAGATCAACATGCATCGTGAATTCATCATTGTCCCGCCCGACCTGAGGTTGGTGATGCCGGTATTGGCCATCAGTCTGCTCGCCGCAATGGTCGGCATCTGGTTTGCCGCGCGCGAAGCACCGTGGGCATGGCTTGCCAGCATCATCATCGTTCTGTCCGGCGTTTTCATCGTATGGACGGTACGCAGGCGGCATGTCGTGCTCGATGACGGTCTGCTCACCATCGCAGCGGGCGTCAACACCGCCCGCGTGCGCACGGCCGATCTGGATGTCGCCGCCGCGCGTGTCGTGAATCTGGCGGACAACGCGACCCTCAAGCCCGGCCTGAAGACCTTCGGCACCGCCATGCCGGGCTATCAGGCCGGGCACTTCCGGCTTCGCAACCGCTCCCGCGCCTTCGTGCTGCTCACCGACAGGACGAAAGTGCTGGCGCTGCCGGAGCGCAGCGGTCGCATGCTGCTGTTGAGCCTGGAGCGTCCGCAGACCCTGCTGGACGCGCTCAAGACCATGGCGGAGGCCGGGGCGCGACGCTAATCTGTACCGATGCGTCCCCTGCCCCGCATCCTGCTCAACACCGCCCGGATCGAAGCCTGGCCAGCCTGGCTGCTCGCCGCACGCAGCAACCGCGATGCCCGCATCGTCTCCACGGCGCGCTGGGTGCTGCGGCGCAAACGCGACGGACGCTATCTCGTCGCAGAACTGCCGCAAGGCTGGATGGCGCTCGATCCGCACTGGAGCCGCGCATCGGGCATCGACGCCGCGCTCGATGCCGTGGACGCACCGTTGCCGCACGTTGGCGTGCGCGATCCGGGCATTCTGCCGCTGCATGCGCTGCATGAACGGCTGGACGCGTTGGGACTGGACGCCGACGGATACGGCAAACGCATCGGCCTGCCGCTGGTCGCCGAGCCGCGATGGTTGGCGCACGCCGGTTTCGATCGCTATCGCCGCCCGCTGTGGTTGCATCCCCGCGCCGCGCGCGCATGGGCCGGCCTGCGCGCCGCCGCGCTGCGCGACGGCATCGTGCTGGAGGCGATCTCCGGTTATCGCAGCCACGATTACCAACTCGGTATCTTCGAACGCAAGCTCGCACGCGGAATTCCGGTCGACGGGATTCTCACCGTCAACGCCGCGCCGGGCTTCAGCGAACATCACAGCGGCCGTGCGCTGGACATCGGTGCGCCCGGCGAGCCGCCAGCGGAAGAGTCCTTCGAGCTCACCACCGCGTTCGCATGGCTGCGCGAGCATGCCGGCAATCATGGCTTCGCGATGAGTTATCCGCGCGACAATCCGCACGGCATCGTCTACGAGCCCTGGCACTGGCGTTATTCCGAACCGCATCCGCAAGAGATCCACGCATGATCCGTTCCCCCGCACTCGCGCTGTTGCTCGCGCTCGCTGCAACGACCGCCGATGCAGGATGGCGCACGCCGGACGGCGTCATGCTCGAAGACACGCCATCGCAGCAGTCCGAACGCGGCTTCGGCGCGATGCTGCAGGTCGCGACCGAAGCGGAATCCAAACGCTTCCACGAAGAGTGGTACGGCACCGCGACCGATCACTCGCCGAAACTGCAGACCACCGACAGCGCGCGCCGCGGCGACACGGTATCGGTCCTGGTGCTGTACGCCGGCTGTGCGCTGGATGACGCCGCGCAGGACACCATCGCGGCAAACAAGGCGCCCTGCGGAGCGCAACTGCGACTGCGCGTGGTCGCGCCCGACGGCTCGGATTACGGCAATCCCGAAGAAATGTCGCTGGCGCAATCGCAGCCTTCGGCGCCGGGACACATCCTGCAGCTTTCGCCGGTGGAGCTGAAGATCCGCTTCGAGCCCGGGGACGCGCTCGGCGATTACCGCATCGAAGCGCGGATCGATCACCCGGACAAGGATTCGCTGCTGCAGCTGTCCACCACCCTGACCCTGAAGCCCGCCGACGCCGAATGACGCCGACGATCGAGTCGGCCTGGGCATCCGGCCGCAACAATTTCAATCTGATCCGGCTGATCGCCGCATGGCTGGTGATCTACAGCCACAGCTGGGCGATCACCGGCAGCGCCGGTGTCGATGCCATCGGCGCGCTCACGCATATCAAATCAGGCGGCGCACTGGCGGTGGACGCGTTCTTCCTGATCAGCGGCTTTCTGGTCGCGGCCAGTTTCCAGCGCAACCCGCTGCGCGAATTCCTGCTGGCGCGCGCGCTGCGCATCTATCCCGCGCTGATCGTCTGCGTTCTGTTGAGCGTCTGCGCGCTGGGGCCGCTGCTCACCACCGCACCCGACTACTGGGGCGATGCGAAAACGTGGCGCTATCTGTGGGCGAACGCCAGTCTGTGGCGTGCGGAGTTCTGGCTGCCCGGCGTATTCGACGCGCTGCCCCGAACCGCCGTGAACGGATCGCTGTGGACGCTGCCGATCGAGGGTCGCCTCTATCTCGCCCTGGTGGCCGCAGGGCTGACCGGCATGCTCGCGCCGAAGCGCTATCTGCCGGCCTGGACGCTGGCGATCGCGGTTGCATGCGCTTTGGCCTACCTGCGTGCGCCGTTGCCCGAACACCTGCTCAATCTGCTGTGGGTGACCGGGTTCTTCATCACCGGCACGCTGTGCTGGGTGTATCGCCAGCGCATTCCGCTGTCGATCTGGCCATTGCTGGCATTGCTGGCCGCAGCGTTGGCAGTGCGCGGCACATGGTGGTTCGGACTGGCATATGCGCCGTTGCTCGCCTACGCCACGCTCTACATCGCGCTGATACCGAAATTGCCGGCGATCGCGAAAAACGATCTTTCGTATGGCCTGTATCTCTACGGTTGGCCGATGCAGCAGCTCGCATTCCTCGCCGGTGCCACCACCGCTCCGGGCAACACCGCTGCCGCGACCGTGCTCGCGCTGATCTGCGCTGCGCTGTCGTGGTTCCTGATCGAACAACCGGCGCTGGTCTGGAAACAGCATCTGCTCAAAAACCGGCGCCTGCTCAAACGCGTTGCAGCGCCCGCCGACGCGAGCCGCTGACGTTCAATCCTGCGAGCGTTTGGTCGGCGTTTTCGTTTTCGTTTTCGTTGCCGCTGACGTTCTGGATGTCGCCTGCGCGCCGAAATCGGCGATCCGCCACAGATAGAAACTGGCATAGGTGCGATACGGGCCCCACCGTTCGCCGCGTTCGGCCAGCGCTTTCGGCGCCGGCATATCGTCGCGCTTGTCGACGACCTGCGCGCCCTTGCGGATCCCCAGGTCGTCGATCGGCAACACATCGGCGCGGCCGAGACGGAACATCAGCATCATCTCGACCGTCCAGCGGCCGATCCCGCGCACCGGCACCAGCGCATCGACGATGGCGTCGTTGTCCATCGTCGACATCTGCCGCAGCGCCGGAATTTCGCCGCGTCCCTCGCGCATCGCGAGGTCGCGCAATGCCAGCAATTTGTTGCCGGACACGCCGCAGGCGCGGATCGTGGCGTCGTCGCAGCGCGCCAGCGTGTCGCAATGGAAGCGGTCGCTGCCGATCGCGGTTTCGACCCGGCCGACGATCGTCGCCGCCGCCTTGCCGCTGAGCTGCTGATAGAGAATCGCCCGCGCCAGCGCATCGACCGGATCGAAGGATTTGCGCCAGCGCGGGTCGGCGTCGATCGCGCCGATGCGTTTCATCCAAGCGCCGAGTTTTCGGTCGCGCCTGGCCAGATGATCGTAAGCGGCCTGGGTGTCGAATCCACGGGCGTGTCTGGGCATGGCGACCTCAACGTCGAAACGCATCGACGGCATACAGCAGCCAGCCGAGGATCAGCAGCGAACCGCCCAGCGGCGCGAGCCGGGTCGGTGCAGCGAAGAAGTGCGCCGCCACCAGCGAGCCCGAAAACAACAGTACGCCGATCACCAGCACCGACAGCGCGGCCATGCCGAGACGATGCGGCGTCTGCCGCGACAGCGCCGCCAGCGCGACGCCATGCACCAGCGCGAACAGCGCAGCGGACTGGAGATTGGCGCGGTCAGCGCCCTCGGCGCCATGCGCAGCGTAAGCCGACAGGGCCACGCCCGCGCCCGCGAGCAGTGCGCCAGCGGCGGCGAGCGCACGATGCGAGGAGCGTGGTTTCATCGCCGGGCGCACCGGCTTCGAGCACCACATACGCGAAGCGCCGCAGTGTGCGGCGCTTCGGAACACAAGACGGAACCGGCGGACATCCCCGCGGGTTACTTGATCGTCCAGTACGCGGTGAACTGGCCGTCTTCCTTGAATGCGCCGTCGATGCCGCTGTCGTAGACCTCGTACGGACGGTCGGTGATTTCGAACCCGCGCGGCGCCGACCAGGCGCGGAGCGCGTTGCGGACGTTCTCGAGTTCGCGGATGTAGCCGATGAATTTGCCGGTGACCGCACGGCGTGCCGGCAACAGCTGGTATTTCACCGGGCCCTGCAGGCTGAGGCCGGTCAGTTCGCCGGTGACGGCGGCGCCTTCGGCATCGGAAGCCTTGCGCACCGGCAGCGCGACGTCGAACGTATAGGTTTCGCGGCCCTGCTCGCTGGTGATGATGCGCATCGGACCGGTGGCAACCAGGCCACTGGAGGCCATCGTGCGGTTGATCCATTCCATGTTGGCGCGCATGGACTTCTCGATCACCGGATCGTCGAATTCGAGCGTACCGGCGGGCACGAACAGCAGGTGCTCGGCCGGAATCTGGGCGACGGACAGGCCGGTGAGCTTCTCGCCGTAGACCGCGTAATCGATGTTCGGGATCGACGCGAGCATGTTGGTGAGCTTGGCCAGGCCGAACTTCATGTCGTCGCCGACGTGGCTGCGCACGTACAGGCCGGCATAACGACCGAAGAGATTCCAACCGTAGTTGACCTTGTAGCTCTGCGCGATTTCGACGTTGCGATTGTTGTTGCCGGTCGGCTTGAGCTTGAATTCGGTGCGCTTGTCCGTACCCATGCGATCGTTTTCGATGCTGATCGCGACCAGTTCGTTCGGCACGCTTTCGACGATCTTCCAACTGCCGCTGCCCACTGCGTCGTTCTTGGAGTCGTAGTGGAATTCGGCGCCGACGCCGGAAGCCGGACCGGAGATCCGGGTTTCCATCTTCGGGTCGCGGAGCGGAGTCGCGTTCCAATCCTTGAAGCGGCTGAAATTGTTCAGCGTGTCGTACACGATGCTCAACTTGCGGTTCGTTTCGACCCGCTCGACCAGATATCGGCTGGAGGGCAGCACGAGGCCGACGATGAGGAACAGCGCGGCAACGATCGCCAGGGAAATCAGAATCTCGATCAGACGGGTCATGCAGGGGCTCTCCGGGACCAATACCCGCTCATGGCGGGCAAGACCCGAATCGTATCAGGGAACCCCGGTGAGGAGCGAGCGCCCGACCGGGAGACGAAAACAACCCGGCGACCGGGACGCGGCCGGGAGGCGCACGGGCGGCAGCCCGCTCAGATCAGCTGCAGCTCGAACGCTTTGAGCACCGCGCGGGTGCGGTCCCGGACGCCAAGCTTCGACAGAATATTCGACACGTGATTCTTGATGGTGCCCTCGGCCACGCCCAGCGAGTTGGCGATCTCCTTGTTGGAGAAGCCCGAGGCCATCAGGCGCAGGATTTCGGTCTCGCGGTCGGTCAGCGGGTCCGGGCGGTCGAGGCTGACGAAGTCGTTGCGCATGTGCTCCAGGCCCGAGAGCAGCCGCTGCGTGACGGCCGGCTGGACCAGCGAACCGCCGCCAGCCACCGCCTGGATCGCGCCCACCAGTTGCTCGAGCGAGACGTCCTTGAGCAGATAGCCCTTGGCCCCGGCCTTCATGCCGGCCAGCACCAGCTGGTCGTCGTCGAAGGTGGTCAGGATGATGGTGGGCGGAAGCTGGTTGAGCTTGCTGAGCGCCTGCAGCGCCTCGAGACCGGACATCGCCGGCATCCGCATGTCCATCAGAACGACATCGGGATTGATCTGCGGGATCAACTCGACCGCCTGACGGCCGTCGGACGCCTCGGCCACGACTTCGATACCCTCGGCAAGCGCCAAGAGCGAGCGGATACCCTGGCGTACCAGGGTCTGATCGTCGACCAGACAAACGCGAATCATGATGCCTCCAGTGTCCTTGTAACGGAAACGCGCCAGCCGATCCCGGCAGGTCGCGGTGGCGGGACAGCGAGCCATCTCCCCCTGTTGAATACGTGTAGCCGGCCGCCCCGGACGCAGCAGCCTTCAGATCTTCGTCCGGATGCGCTCAAGCAGCCGCCTCGCTGACCGGCGGCTGGCCCATCGGCACCACCACCTGCGGAAGCTCCAGCGGCAGACCCATCCGGCCGGGCGCCTGGATCACCGGCAGCAAGAGGGTCAGATGGAAGCCGCTGCCCGGCCGGGTGTCGATCTCGACCTGACCGCCAAATGCCGCCAACCGTTCGCGCATCCCGCGCAGACCATTGCCGGCCACCGGGCTATCGGCACCCCGGCCGTCGTCGCGGGCCTGCAGCTGGATGCCATCGCCGCACCAGCGGTAATGCAGCTCCAGCGTGGTCGCCTGCGCGTGCCGAACCACATTGGTGACGATTTCCTGTGTGCAGCGCAGCAATACGTGGGCGCGCTCGGCGTCGTCGATCAGGAATGGCGTCGGCAATCGCATATCGATATGCAATCCGGGAACGTTGTCGGCCAGCGGGAGCAAGGTCGCGGCCATGTCGATGGCATCGCTGTCGCGGATCCGGCTGACCGCCTCGCGAACATCGCTGAGCAACAGTTTGGCCAGCGTATGGGCCTGGGATACATGCTCCTGGGCCTTGCCGTCGGCCAGGTGGATCGCGACCTCCAGATTCAGGCTGAGGGCTGTCAGATGATGGCCCAGCAAATCGTGGAGTTCGCGGGAAATGCGGGTACGCTCATTGACCCGGACGCTCTCCGCAAGCAGCGCGCGCGTGGCGCGGAGTTCCGCATTCAGTCGACGCTGCTCTTCCCGGGCCTGCGCCTGCTGGCGGGCGACCAGGCTGGTCACGAAGATGAAGCTGGAAAACGCCGCGTACAGCAGCGAAAGCATGACCGCCTCGACCGGCGGGATGCCCATCGCGATGAACACCGGCACGATCGCGATCTGGCTGATCACCATCCAGGCCACACCGACCAGTACCGGCAACAGCCAGGGCAGCAGATAGGCGACCACGGTCAACAGAATGCTGCCGAGCCCGCTTTCGTTGTAGTAACTGACCGCGACCGCGCTGGCGGTGAGCAGCAACAGCACGCCATGGTCCAGCAGGACGATCCGGCGACTGCCCAGCCCCCGCGTCAACCAGGCATAGCACACGCCGAACACGCCCCAGGCCGTCCACCCTTGCCAGGACAGCGGCCCGACCGCCTCGTCGCCGCCCTCCACCGCCTGCAGCGACAGCAAAAGCAGCGGCACGCCGACCATGCCCCAGGTGAAGAGGCCTGCGTAACGCAGCAAACGGCTGTGGTTCATGCGCGTGAACATCTCTGCAGTGTAGGCCAGCATCCATCCCCTGCCCCCCACCGGAAGTCATGCATGGCGGCACTTCGCGCAAATCGCCCGGACACCCGCCAGTCGCCGACCTCGCCGGGTTCAGGCGCACGTGCGATAATTTCGCGCCCACCGTGCCGGCCCCCGCCCCGCACCCACTGCCGGAGCCATTGGAATGTCGATTGTCATCCGCGACGTGCGCGAGCACGAGCTGGATTCCGTCCTTGCCCTGAACAATGCCGCCGGCCCCACGATCCTGCCTTTCGACCCGCCCCGCCTGCGTCATTTCTTCGACACCGCCGAATACTTCCGCGTGGCGGAGCGCAGCGGCACCTTCGTCGGCTTCATGATCGGTGTGGGCAACCATGCGGACCACGACAGCAGCAACTTCCGCTGGTTCGCCGAACGCTACCCGGATTTCTTCTATATCGACCGCATCGTGGTCGCCAGCCGCCGCCGCGGCGGTGGCGTGGGCCGCGCGTTCTACGCCGATGCCCAGAGCTACGCCGAGCTGCGCTACCCGCAACTGGCCTGCGAAGTCTTCCTCGATGCCGGCAGCGACCCCTCGCGCGCCGATCCCGCCCTGCTGTTCCACGGCAGCTTCGGCTTCCGCGAGGTCGGCCAGCAGCTGATGGCCGAAACCGGCCTGCGCACGTCGATGCTGATGAAAGAACTCTGCAGCTATCCCTGGGTGCGCGATACCTACGGCGCGCACCTGCCGAACGTGCCGTGGCTGGCCGCGCCGCGGATCGATCTGCAGCCGCCGCTCGCCACCGGAACCGGCGCATGAGCGCGGCACCGACCGCGAACTACGAATTGGCCGGCGATCTGAAGATCGGCCAGGTCGGCATCGCCAACCTGCGCGTACGCACGCTCGATGTCGAACGTCTCGGCGCGGAAATGCGCGACCGCGTCGCACGCGCGCCGAAACTGTTCGAGCGCGCGGCGGTGATCGTCGATTTCGGCGGATTGCCCGGAACGCCCGATGTGGCGACCGCGCGCGCACTGCTCGTCGCACTGCGCGATGCGGGCGTGATTCCGGTCGCACTGGCCTGGGGCAGCGGCGAGAACGAGCGTCTGGCGGTCGAACTGGGTTTGCCGCTGTTGGCGAAATTCCGTGCGCAATACGAGCCCGCAGCCGATGCCTCTGTGGGAGGGGCTTCAGCCCCGACCGTCGGGGCTGAAGCCCCTCCCACAAAAAAAGCCGCACCTGCAACTGCCGCACCGGTCGTCAAACCCGCCGCCGACATCGGCATGGTCCACACCGCGCCGATCCGCTCCGGCCAGCAGATCTACGCCGATCAGCGCGATCTGACCGTGCTCGGCACCGTCGGTGCCGGCGCCGAAGTGATCGCCGACGGCTCGATCCACATCTACGGCGCGCTGCGCGGGCGTGCGCTCGCCGGCGCGCGCGACAACGACAAGGCCCGCATCTTCTGCCGCGAGTTCCACGCCGAACTCGTCGCGATCGCGGGGCACTACAAGGTCATGGAGGATCTTCCGGCCGAACTGCGCGGCAAGGCCGTGCAGGTGTGGCTGGACAACGAACAGATCCATATCGCCGCGCTTGCCTGAGTGCGGCCCGCCTTCATCGGCAAGACATTTTTACGGGAGAACGACTTTGGCTGAAATCATCGTAGTCACATCGGGCAAGGGCGGCGTGGGCAAGACCACCTCCAGCGCGAGCCTCGCCTGCGGTTTCGCACGGCGCGGCAAGAAAGTCGCGGTCATCGACTTCGACGTCGGCCTGCGCAACCTCGACCTGATCATGGGCTGCGAGCGCCGCGTGGTGTACGACTTCGTCAACGTCATCCACGGCGAAGCCTCGCTGAAGCAGGCGCTGATCAAGGACAAACGCTTCGAGACGCTGTATCTGCTCGCCGCTTCGCAGACCCGCGACAAGGACGCGCTGACCAAGGAAGGCGTGGAAAAAGTGCTGAAGGACCTGGCCGACGACGGTTTCGACATCATCCTCTGCGACTCGCCCGCCGGTATCGAAAAAGGCGCGTTCCTGGCGATGTATTTCGCAGACCAGGCGGTGGTGGTGGTGAATCCGGAAGTCTCCAGCGTCCGCGACTCCGACCGCATCCTCGGCCTGCTCGCCTCGAAGACCAAGCGCGCCGAGAACGGCGAGCGCGTCAAGGAACACCTGCTGCTCACCCGCTACAGCCCGGCGCGGGTCGAAACCGGCGAAATGCTCAGCATCAAGGATGTCGAAGACGTGCTCGGCCTGAAGACCGTCGGCGTGATCCCCGAATCGCCGGACGTGCTCAATGCCTCCAACAAGGGCGAGCCGGTGATCCTCGACATGGAATCGAACGCCGGACAGGCCTACGACGACGCCGTCGCCCGACTGCTCGGCGAGGACCGTCCGATGCGCTTCACGCAGTTCGAGAAGAAGGGTTTCTTCAGCAAGCTGTTCGGAGGCTGAGCCCATGTCCCTCTTCGACTTCCTGAAGCCCAAGAAGAACACCGCCTCGGTCGCGAAGGAACGCCTGCGCATCATCGTCGCGCAGGAACGCAGCAGCCGTGGCGCCCCCGACTACCTGCCGCTGCTGCAGCGCGAACTGCTGGAAGTGATCCGCAAATACGTCAGCGTCGATGTCGATGCGGTCCGGGTCGAAATGGCGAAAGACGGCGACCACGATGTCCTCGACATCTCGGTGGCCCTGCCCGACGGCCGCCCCTCCCCGACCTGACCCGCTCCTGTAGGAGCGGCTTCAGCCGCGATGAACCATGCCCGATATTCCAATCGCGGCTTCCGCCGCTCCCACAGGATCCAAAGTCCTCACCCTCGGCGAAATCGATCGCGCCGAGGCGATCGCGCTGCTCGCGCGCTACGGTCTGCATTTCGAACCGATCGACGACGACGCGCCCATTCCCGGCAGTTTCTGGGGCGAACGCGAAGCCGGCGTGATCGGCAGCACCGTGTACGCGCGGCGCGATACGCCGGTGCACTCGCTGCTGCACGAAGCCTGCCATCTCATCGTCATTCCGCCGGAGCTGCGCGCCCGGGTCCATACCGACGCCAGCGACTCGCAATTCGAGGAAGACGCGACCTGCTACCTCCAACTGCTGCTGGCCGACGAACTGCGCGGCTTCGGCATCGAACGCGCATTCGCCGACATGGACGCCTGGGGCTACACCTTCCGGCTGGGCTCGGCCCGGGCCTGGTTCGAGCAGGATGCCGAAGACGCGGCGGCCTTCCTGCACGCACTGCCGCATCTCCCGGAAGGGCTTGCTCCCCTCTCCCGCCGGGAGAGGGGCCGGGGGTGAGGGTTCGGCGTCCCCCGCAACCTGCCCGTCCAACGCCCGCCCTTGCGCCAACCGGCGCGGAACACTAGCCTCCCGGGCTGAAGCCATCCGGCCACCGGAGAGTCCCCGTGAACCATCGCACCACCCTTCTGGCCCTCGCCATCGGCGCCGGCCTGCTGTCCCTGTCGGCATGCAAGAAAGACGCTTCGGGCGACGCCGCGACCGGCGACACCGCCGCAGCCGCCAAGGCCGATGCGGACGCCGACGCTTTCGTGGCCCGCGTCAATCAGGAATACAGGGCGATCTATCCGGATCTGACCGCAGCGCAGTGGCTGTCGTCGACCTACATCACCGACGACACCCAGGCCATCGCCGCAAAGGCCAACGAACGCTATCTCACCCTGCTCAACACCTGGATCAAGGCGGCGAAGCCGTTCGAAGGCCAGAAGATGTCGCCGGAAAGCGCGCGCACCATCCTGCTGCTGAAACTCTCGACCGCGATGCCGCCGCCGGACGACGCCAAGAAGCTCGAGGAACTCACCAGGATCGCCACCAAGATGGAAGGCGACTACGGCGCGGGCAAGTACTGCACCGGCGAAGGCGACAAGCAGCAATGCCGCGATCTGGGCGAACTCAGCGAAGTGCTGGCCAAGAGCCGCGACTATCAGGCGCAGCTCGATGCCTGGCAGGGCTGGCACACCATCTCGCAGCCGATGCGCAAGGATTACGTGCGCTTCGCCGAACTGGTCAACGACGGCGCGAAAGGCATGGGCTTCGCCGACACCGGCGAGATGTGGCGTTCTGGCTACGACATGAGTCCCGCCGAAATCGCCGCCGAAACCGACCGCCTCTGGGGCCAGGTCAAACCGCTCTACGAACAACTGCACTGCTACACCCGCACCAAACTGAAAGCCAAATACGGCGCCGACAAGGGCCAGGTCGCCGGCGGCATGCTGCCCGCGCATCTGATGGGCAATATGTGGCAACAGGACTGGGGCAACCTCTGGGACGTGCTGGAACCGTACAAGGGCGCCGGCAGCCTCGACATCAACAGCGCGCTGCAGGCGCAGTACCAGCGCAATCTTTCCGCCGCGCGCGCGAAGATCGAAGGCGAAGCGACTGCGGAGAAAATCGTCGAGGCCGACCGCGAAGCGCAGTTGGCGACCGCCAAACAGATGACCCAGCGCGCCGAGGATTTCTACGTCTCGCTGGGCATGCCAAAATTGCCGGAAAGTTACTGGCAGAACACCCAGTTCATCCAGCCGCGCGACCGCGACGTGGTCTGCCACGCCAGCGCCTGGGACATGACCATGGGCGGCGACGTGCGCACCAAGATGTGCATCAAGCCGAACGAGGAAGAGTTCACCACGATCTACCACGAACTCGGCCACGTCTATTACTACCTCGCCTACAACGACAAACCGCCGCTGTTCCAGACCGGCGCGCACGACGGCTTCCACGAAGCCATCGGCGACACCATCGTCCTCGGCATGACCCCGAAATACCTGGAATCGATCGGCCTGGTCAACGCGCAGGACCAGAGCAAGGAAGCGCTGATCAACGCGCAGATGCGCATGGCCCTGGCGAAAGTCTCGTTCATGCCCTTCGGCCTGATGATCGACCGCTGGCGCTGGGGCGTGTTCGACGGCTCGATCAAGCCCGACCACTACAACCAGGCATGGTGGGAACTCAAGGCCAAGTACCAGGGCGTCGGCCCGATCGCCCCCCGCGGCGAGGAATTCTTCGACGCCGGCGCGAAGTACCACGTCCCCGGCAACACCCCCTACACCCGCTACTTCCTTTCCCACATCCTGCAGTTCCAGTTCTACAAAGCCCTCTGCGACGCCGCCGGCCACAAAGGCCCGCTCTACGAATGCAGCTACTACGGCAACAAGGACGCCGGCCAGAAGTACTGGGCGATGCTGGGCAAAGGCGCTGGCCAACCGTGGCAGAAGACCATGAAGGAACTCACCGGCGGCGAAAAGATGGACGGCTCGGCAGTGCTGGAATACTTCTCGCCGCTGCAGGAGTGGCTGAAACAGCAGAACGAGGGACAGAGTTGTGGGTGGCAGGCGGGGGCGCCCGCAGCGCAACGCTGACCTTCATCGCGCTCAATTGAATCGAAGGCCGGCGCGAGCCGGCCTTCTGCTTTGCGGCGAACAATCCTGCGCATTGCGGGTCGCGCTGGCTATGATGCGTGGCGTATGAAGCAAGCCCGCCGGCGTTCCTCTATCGGACAGGATGTTTATGCAACTGCGCACCGATCGTATCAGGACCCTGGCGACGCACTCGCGCTTCCGCGTCGGTGCGCTGCTGGTGCAACCCGACCGTCTGGTGGTATCGCTCGACGGTCAGGACACCGAGCTCGAACCGCGGATGATGGAAGTGCTGATCGCATTGGCCGAGCATGCCGGCGAGGTGGTCAGTGCCGAACAACTGCTGATCGAAGTCTGGCGCGGCACTTTCTACGGCGACAACCCGGTCCACAAGGCCATCGCTTATCTGCGAAAAGTCTTCGGCGACGATCTGAAGTCGCCGCGCTACATCGAAACCATCCGCAAACGCGGCTATCGGCTGATCGCCAAAGTCTCGTATCCCGATGACTACCGGCGCGTTGCCGTACAGACCTCGGCCTGGAGCAATGCCAGCCCCTACGTCGGCCTCGCCGCGTTCGATGGCGAACACGCCGGCGTGTTTTTCGGGCGCAGCCGCGTCACCGCGGAGCTGCTCGCCGCGATACGCCAGCAGATCGACAACCAGCGACGGTTCGTGCTCATCGTCGGCGCCAGCGGCTGCGGCAAAACCTCGCTGCTGAATGCAGGCGCGCTGCCGCTGTTGCTCCAGGACGGCGGTTTCGACGGCTTGCGCGCACTCGCGATCGCAAACTGCGATCTGGCCGGCATCGAAGCCGGCGACGCTTTGACCCATCTCGCCGTATCGCTGAAGACCTGGACGCTCGGTGGACGGCCGGTGTTCGCACCCGGACCGGCCGCCGACCTTGCCTCTGCGATCCGGCAATCGCCGGAATCGATCACCGCCACCATCGAGGAGGCATTCCGCCGTCATCCCTCGCGCGAACTCGCGGATCAACCGCACGCGCATCTTCTGCTGTTGATCGACCATGCCGAAGCGCTGGTCGCGACCCGCGCCCATGACCCGGAGCGGGATGCCGCGTTTTCGCGCGCGCTGCACCACTTGTGCGAATCGCCGCGGGTGATGGTGGCGATGATCGTCCGCGGCGACTTCTACCTCGCACTGGTCGAAACCTACCCGGAAGTCGCCGTACGCAAATTGGGCGAGGGCCATTTCGATGTGTTGACCCCTCGTTCCGGCGAGATCGCCCAGATCATCCGCACACCCGCCGCGCTGGCGGGTTTGACCTTCGAGGAAGACCCGCAGACCACCGAGCACCTCGACGACGTATTGCGCGACGCCGCGAACGAACACCCCGATGCGCTACCGCTGCTGCAGCACACGCTGCAGGCGCTGTACGAACGCCGCAGCGACGACGGCGAACTGCGCTTCGATGCCTACCGCGAGATCGGCGGTCTGGAGGGCGCGCTCGCGCATCGCGCAGAGGAAGTCTTCGCCACCCTGCCCGATTCCGCCAAGCGCAGCCTCGACAGCGTCTTCTCGCAGTTGATCGTGATGCAACAGGACAGCGACAGCGTCAGCGCCCGCCGCGTCGTCTGGTCCGCGTTGGACGAAAACGCACGCACACTCGCCGAAACCTTCGTCCGCGCCCGCCTGTTCATCGCTGAATTGAGCGATGGCCACGCGGGCTTCCGGGTGGCGCATGAAGCCTTGTTGCGGCAATGGCCGCGCGCGCGCGACTGGACCCAGGACAATCGTCGTCTGTTGCAAGCCAAGGCCCGCATGCGCCGCGCGGCTGCGCGTTGGGTGGAAGAAGGACGCATCGCCGATCAATTGCTCAACCCCGGTCGACCGTTGCAGGAATCGCTGGAAGCCGCGTCGCGGTTGCCCGACGATCTCGGCCCCGATGAACACGCATTCCTTCAGGCATCGGCGCGTCTTTACCGGCGCAAACGCTGGCTGCGCGCCGCAGCGATCGCGAGTCTGGCGGTATTCGCGACCGTCTCCGCCGTATTCGGTTTGCTCGCGTCGCAGGCCCGCGATGAAGCCGAACACCGCCGCGAAGAAGCCCTGCAGCTGTCCGACTTCATGCTGGTGGACCTGGCCGAGAAACTGCGCCCGCTGGGCAACCTCAAACTGCTCGACGGCATCAGCGCCAAAGCGCTGGCTCAACTGGAACGCCGGCCCAAGGCGCAGACCCGCACCGAAGATCTGATCAACCGGTCCCGTGCCCTGCGCACGGTCGGCGAAGTGATGATGGAACAGGCGAAGCTGAAAGAAGCGAAGTCCGCCTTCACGCGCGCCGACGAGGCGGCACGCAGCGCGGTCGCACGCGCGCCCGGGTCTGCGGATGCCATCGCCGAACAGGGCATCGCAGCATATTGGCTGGGCTACTATCATTACCGGCAAAGTCAGCTGGATGAAGCGCGCAAGCACTGGGCCATCTATCTACAGACCAGCGAAACACTGGTCCGTCTGGATCCGGGAAAAGCCGACTGGCAGATCGAGCTGTCGTATGCGCTCAACAACCTCGGTGCCGTCACCCGGGACCAGGGGCGCATCGATGAGGCTCTCGCATATTTCAAGCGCTCGGCCAAGCTCAAGGCAAGCGTTCTTTCTGCACGGCCTCATGACGACGCACTGCGATACGATCTGGTCGACACGCTCTCCTGGATCAGCAGTGGCGATGGTTCTGAAGGGCGTCTGTCCGAGGCCGCGAGCGGATATGCCGAACAAATCGGCATGCTGCGCACGCTGGTTGCGAACAAATCCGATGCGCTCGTTTGGGAACGGCGGCTTGCAACATCGCTGTTGAGCAGCGGACAACTCGCGGCATCCCGCGGGCGCCTGGAGGAGGCCCACGCGCAGACGGCGGAAAGCATTGCCCTGCTGTCGGCATTGACCGCTCGAGAGCCCGACAACCAGGTCTGGGCGCGCGACCTGGTTCTGGCGCACATCGAAGCAGGCGAAATCGCACACATGCGCGGAGACAGCGGCAATCATCTCTCGCACGCCCTGATCGCCGAAAAGTTGATTCAGGACATCAAGACCTCAGCCGATGCTTCACTGGCATTGCAACGTCTGGATGCGAACACCGGTCTTTTGATCGCCCAAGCCCGACCCGACGCCATCGATGCCGACGCGAAGAGGAACAGGGCCTTGGCGGGTCTGGAACGCATCGCCAAAGATCCGGACGGCAGCATCCCCGACAGGTGTGTGCTCGCGAAGGCATTGATCTCTCGAGGCAAACATCGATGGGACATCGGATCGAAGATCGAAGCGCGCAGCGACTGGGAACACGTGATCGGCTTGCTCGGAACGATGGCGAAAACCTCGAAAGATCCGAATGTCATCGCCCCCTGGGCCAGCGCCCACCTTCTGCTCGGCGATCGCGATCGCGTCGAAACGGAAATCGCGTGGCTGACGAAAATCGGATACCGCGATCCGGATTTCATGCGGATTGTGAGCTTGAGCAATGCTCAACCAAAGACATCGCAATCGAAATGAACGCCGGAAAGAATCCGCAAAGGCACCGAATCCAAATCCGTACCTTGAAATACTCATGATGCAAGATCCAAGCCCTGCCTTCGAAAGACGGCTTCGCCGGCAAGCGCCATCGCCGGACAATCTCCAAGCCGCGACCACCAACTACAAAGAGGAACGCTCGACATGACCAGATTCTTACACGGCGGCGATCTGGCCGCACAAGGACCCAGGACTATCGAATTGGATATCTCTGAAAAAGATCACGAATTCAGGTGGTCTTACAAAAACAGGCACGTCATTATCGACAGTTCCGCCATGCCAGTCGAAATCAGATTGAACAATAGAACGGACGCTACAGCGTACATTGCCAACTACGCATCCACGGGCGTGTCATCCACGGACGTATCAAATATACGCTCGCCGATAAGCTCATTCGAATTGGGTAAAGATTCGCAATCAGCCACTTTCACGATAAGTCTTCTGCCCAACCAATTGATCGACTTCGGAGTATTCGTCATGATCGAACGGCGCGGCGAGCCAGCGACAATACTTTTTTGCGACCCGCAGGCCAGCAACGACCCGATCAAAAACCCATGAATTCCCCTTGATCTTGAGCAGCCGAACCGAACTGGAAACAAATCGTTTTCTTCGGGGCGGATGGACAAGACAGTCTTGGCATCACTGCATCGATGGAATCGTAATGCAGCGCGATTCCATCGCCCACTGCACTGCGAGCCGACCGGATACGAAAGCCCACCGCAAAGGTGGGCTTTTCTTTTCCGGAATACCGGTGCCCGGTGACATATCGGCTCGGCACCGAAATGGATCGGCAAAGCCGCTATCCGGGAGAACCGGATCTGCAACGATGACGCTGCGAAAACGATCGAACCCCGAAAACATCGCGACACGACCGTTTCCTGATCGCCTTGGCTCCACACCCACCCGTCGCATCACATTTGCACGCATCGCAAGGAGCACGTCATGTCGAACCGGGTTCTGGCCGGCGGATGGTCGAATTTCGATTTCACCCTCACCCCGGAAGCGAAGGATGTTTTCGAGACCGCGATGCCCCCGCTATCCGGCGCAAAGTACACGCCGCTCGCATTCGCCAGCCGGGCCGTGGCAGGCACCGACTACTGCTTCCTCTGCGAAGTGCAGTACGCAACCCCGTTCCCGGACGAGAACACGGTGAAGGTTTACATCCACCAGCCGCAGAGCGCCAGACCCACCCACTACCGGATCATCCCGATCCGCCCGTGAGACGGGGCGGCGACGCCACGAAGCGCTGCCATTGCCATCCTGATCGCCCCCGCGCCCTGCGCCGGGCGCAGATCGACGGTATCGACACCACTGCTGCGCATGCTTCGCGCACCTGGATGACCATGGTCCGCCGCAGCGCATCGCGCGGCGCCGCATCTGTTGCGACATGTGCATGAAGCATCCCACATCGATCGCCGCCTGTTGAATCAATCACTTGAAGATCGGAAGGTTCCCGGAAGGAACCAAAGCGGCCTGTTGCGCAGGCTCCGTTCCATGGCGCCGCTTCTCTCCATGCCACTGCCGCAGGCCACCCATGACGGTGCGTTCCCTCGGCAGTCGCAAGCTGGCAGAACAGGCAGCGACGCCATCCGGCCGTCATCGATCGCGATGGCATCCATCCTTCCAGACAAGGGGACCACCATGGAACTCGCACACGCCCAGACCCAGGACAGCGTCAGCCACCTTCACGGCTTCGATGGGGACGCGCTGCCGCTGCCCACCGTCAGCGAGAACGCCGGCGGGGTCGAGGCGGCCCGGATGACCGCCGCCGCACGCCTGCATCGCGGCCACGTGTTGCTCGACAACGCCCTGCTCCGCCAACTGCGCCAAGCCAGATGCATGAGCCAGCAGGATCTCGCCGACGACTGCTGGCGTCGCAACATCCCGCTGTCGCTCACCACCATCAAGCGCGCCGAGCTCGGCCGCGCGGTGCGCTTCCGCATCGCCCGCGAATTCGCGCGCTGCTTCGACGTATTGGTGACGCAGATCGTGCGCGCTGAAGACCCGGCAACCGGATGCCATCACTGACACGCACCGGAGCGGCACTGGTGACGATCCGCGAAGGGCCCATGCGCGCGATCGGAGCCGACCATCATTCGGTTGCGGGAACACGAACCCGCCTGTCAGCAAGTCGAAAACTTCTTCAACCACACAGGGAGACACCTCATGTCCAATTCCAATACTGCTGTCGTCAGCTGGGGAAACATCAGCCTTCGCGTTTATTCGAGCGACGGGCAGAATGTCACGGAACAATGCTGGGACAGCGACAAATGGTATGTCGGTGCGATGAAAGCCGCAGGGCAGTCCGTCGGCGCGACCAGTTGGGTCGACAGCGGCGGACAAATCCATATCCGCGTCTATGTCAGCAATCAGGGCAATATCGTCGAATACTGCTGGGACAAGGATTCCTGGTACGTCGGCGCATTGTCCACCGATGGTGGCAAAACGTCGGCAACGGCATGGTATGTCGGCGGTGCCATTCACTTGCGCGTCTATGTCACCAAGGCGAACGGTCAGGTCCAGGAGCAATGCTGGGATGGTGACGGTCCCTGGTATGTCGGTGCTTACAGCGGCTGACCAGGACAGCCACTCCGCTTTGGAGTCACCGGGCAAACCAGACCCGACATCCCTGAACCTGTGTCATGTCAGCGGTAGACCGCAGCCCACGAAGGCCCACCTCTCTGGTGGGCCTTCGTGCTTTCGCCAGCGGCGTTACGTAGTCGCTTGAAATACACCGTAGAGCAAACTGACCAGCGCCAAACGGGACATGCTGCACGCAATGAAACGTGCTTGGGCTATCCGTCGGAACGCGCTGTGATCGCGACCGGGCCACGATCGACATCGCAGGGCTGTGGCAGGACAGCCGCCATCGGGAAATAGCATGGGTGGCTGTAGGCGATGTCTGGTTTTTGAACGACAAACCGCCGCTGTTCCAGACCGGCGCGCACGACGGCTTCCACGAAGCCATCGGCGACACCATCGTGCTCGGCATGACCCCGAAATACCTGGAATCGATCGGCCTGGTCAACGCACAGGACCAGAGCAAGGAAGCGCTGATCAACGCGCAGATGCGCATGGCCCTGGCGAAAGTCTCGTTCATGCCCTTCGGCCTGATGATCGACCGCTGGCGCTGGGGCGTGTTCGACGGCTCGATCAAGCCCGACCACTACAACCAGGCATGGTGGGAACTCAAAGCCAAGTACCAGGGCGTCGGCCCGATCGCCCCGCGCGGCGAGGAATTCTTCGACGCCGGCGCGAAGTACCACGTCCCCGGCAACACCCCCTACACCCGCTATTTCCTCTCCCACATCCTGCAGTTCCAGTTCTACAAAGCCCTCTGCGACGCCGCCGGCCACAAAGGCCCGCTCTACGAATGCAGCTACTACGGCAACAAGGACGCCGGCCAGAAATACTGGGCGATGCTGGGCAAAGGCGCTGGCCAACCGTGGCAGAAGACCATGAAGGAATTCACCGGCGGCGAAAAGATGGACGGCTCGGCCGTGCTGGAATACTTCTCGCCGCTGCAGGAATGGCTGAAACAGCAGAACGAGGGGCAGAGTTGCGGGTGGCAGGCGGGTGGGCCCGCTGCTACCCCTGCTCCGGCTCCAGCGAAGGGCTGATGCCCCATGCTCCGGCGCCCGAAGGCGCCGGAGCATGCCGAAAGTCATTCTTGACAAGCGCTCGCCCCGGCGCCACAACTGGGCACCATCGCGGCAATCCGGACAGCACGACTGGCTGCATCCGGAAACGGTACCAAGGGATCGCACGACAGAGCACAGCAAGACATCACCGATGTGGGCGCAGGCGCGCCTACTGCCAGGGGGCGGACATGGAATGGAGTCACGATCGGTATCACTTCGATATCTCATCGCACTACGGTGCGATTCGAACGCATCCTGCCGCCACCATCGCGAATCAGCCCCGGGCATCTTGAGCAACGTTATCTCCCCTTCGGCAACGTGAGGATGCTGAGCCATGGGCGCGCGCGAATATTTCCTATCAATCGCCAATCTGCGTGTTCACCCCGATCAGCTCGTCGCGAGCTGTGGCGCAGAACAAATCCTGCTCACACCTCTTAAGATGAAAGTGCTCATCGCGCTCGCCGGAAAAGCGGACGAAACGGTGCGCACCGACGAACTGCTCATTCTGGCGTGGGTACATTGCATATATGACAAGAATCCGGTCAAAAAGGCGATGTCCAGATTGTGGGTGGAAGATTGGCGACAACATCCACGCACCGCGCTACATCGAAGCGATGCGTGGAATAAGGTTGCAGTCTAATCGCAAGCGATTCATTTCCTTACTCAACGCTAGGATGCTGAGTCATGCATAACCGCTTCCAGATCGCCAACCTGCAGGTTCATCCGGACCGGAACTTCGTGATCCGGGGCGAAGAGGAAATACCGCTCGAACCGCGCGAGATGCAACTGCTCGTCGCGGTTGCCGGAAAAGCCGGAGACGTCATCGGGAAGGACGAACTCCTCATCAAGCTGTGGGGCGGCGATTTCTACGGCGACAATCCGGTCAACAAGGCGATGTCCAGCCTGCGGAAGAAGATCGGCGACGACATCCACGCGCCCCGTTACATCAAGACGTTGCGTGGAAAGGGCTACAAGATAATCCCGACCGTTGTGATCCTGGACGATTATCACCACCTGCCGAAACAGACCGAAGCATGGACGAGAGGCAGTCCATTCGTCGGCCTTTCCGCATTCGACTCCGACCACGCGCAAGTATTCTCCGGGCGTGACCGCATGATCGCGGAACTGTTCGGCGCCATGCGCGCCCAGATTGATCTGGAACGACGGTTCGTGTTGATCGTCGGCGCCAGCGGCTGCGGAAAGTCGTCGCTACTGCGCGCGGGTGCGCTACCGTTCATGACCACGCCAGGCGGTTTCGGCGGACTGGAGGCGCTGACTGTTGCGGATTGCGATCTCGCCACATCGCCTGCCGGAGATCCCATGCTGCAGCTTGCGGCTGCGCTTTCCAGCTGGTTCTTGGGCGATCGCCCGATATTTCTCTCCAGGCCCGCCGAGGATTTGAAGCTTCATCTGACCGAAGCGCCAGAATCGGTCGCCCCAACCATCGAGCATGCCTTTCGTTGCCATCCTGTGCGCGGTGCACAGCCACACGCGCATCTTCTGTTGACCATCGATCACGCGGAGGCGTTGGTCGCCCCGGGACACGACCCCAACGCCACGGCGGCATTCGAACGTGTGCTCCAAGCGATTTGCGATACACCGCGAACGTTGGTAGTGATGATCGCTAGGGGCGATTGCTATCCAGAGCTTTCCCAGGCCCTGCCCAAGCTGACCGCACTCAAGACCGGCTGCGGCCATATCGATGTCCTAGCGCCGGAACGCGGAGAAATCGCGGAGATCATCCGCACCCCTGCATGGCAGGCAGGCCTGAAATTCGGCATCAATGCCATCACCCGCCAGCGGCTCGACGACACCATGCTCGCCGATTCGGTCGAACGGCCGGATGTTCTACCCTTACTGCAGCATGCTCTCCAAGCGCTTTACGAACGCCGGACCGACGACAACACCCTCACATACGCCGCATATGAAGCCATCGGCCGCATCGGCGGCGCCATCGCGCACCGTGCCGATGCAGTGTTCCGCGCCCTGCCGGACAGCGCCAAGCGCACACTGGACACTGTGCTGGCGAAATTGATCGTCGTCCAGGCCGAAAACGATTTCGTCGGTGGACGGCGCGTCGCGATCGACACGCTCGACAACGATGCACGCGTTCTGGTCGAAGCATTCATTCAAGGACGTTTGTTCGCGACCGACTTCGACGATGGACACGCATTTTTCGGTGTCGCACACGAGGCCTTGCTACGCCAATGGCCGGTCATCAAGGAATGGATCGAAAGGAATCAACGTCTGCTCCAAGCCAGGGCGCGCTTGGAAATCGCGACCAAGCGATGGCTCATCTCCGGCCGTGCGCACGACTACTTGCTGAATGCGGGCACGCCGCTGATGGAAGCAATTGAAGTGTCGGAAGCGCCTGCCCACGTCATCATGCCTTTGACCGATGACGAGCGTGAATTCCTGGCACGTTCCAATCAACGCAGACTGCGGAATCGTCGCCTGCGCGCCGGGGCCGTAGCCGCGCTGACAGTGCTCGCGATCATCTCCTGCTCGATGGCTTTTCTGGCGAATATGCAGCGGAACAAGCTGTCCGAACTCACGGTCGTGATCGGCGAATTCACCGATGAGATCGACCCTTCCGGCAACCTCGTACTGATCGAGAATGTCAGCACGAAGGTTCTGGAATACTGCGATGGTCTCGGCGACAGCAACATGTCCGCGAACGACATGGTCATCTGCTCCCGTGCATCGAGGAAGCTGGGTGAAGTCCGGATGGAGCAAAATCAGTTGCAAGACGCCGAAACACTGATCCGACGCTCTGTCGATCTTTCAAAGCGCGCGGTGGACATTGACCCAAGGTCCAGCCTCGTCCTCAACGAAGCCGGGCAAGCTGCGGCCTGGCTTGGCAAACTTCGCAAGCGGCAAGGCGACCTGAAGGGCGCGAGGGAGGCGTGGCTGGAGTATGAGAGTCTCAGCGAGCGGTTGACATCCGCTTACCCGAACGATCATGAAAGCCATATCCAAAGATCCTACGCGCTGACAAACCTCGGTTCGATCGAGGATGAACTGGGCCATTACCCGCAAGCCGTCGAGCATTACCTCCGATCCAACCAGCTCAAGAAACAGGCACTTGCAGTACGAAATGAAGATGCCACTCTTCGATTCGAAATGGCCGTGACCGATTCTCTCATCTGCCGCACCTACGCCAAAATGGGGAAGCTCCAGGTGGCGCGCAAATGTTATTCGGGTGCGATCCAGGCAATACAGGCGCTGCTGAAAGACAAGCCCGACGCAAGGGATTGGGAGCGCCAACTCGCCAATCTGATGCAATTCCAAGCCGCTATCGAACTCGACCTGGGCGAAACCATGTTGGCTGAAAAAAGCATTTCCAGATCAATCCAGCACCTTGCCTTTCTCCGCAGGATGGAACCAGGGAACGATTCTTTGGCCGGCTTTCTCGCCAATGCTCATTTGATGGCAAGCACTATCGCCATCGCTCGTGAGGATTGGCCTGCCAACGAAGATCATTTGAGAGCAGCCATGGCCGTTCTTGATCCCAAGCCATCGTCACCAAGCTCTTGGAAAAGGATGGCCGCAACGATCAACTTCAGACAATCCTTGTACGACACTCATGGTGTCGACGCAAAAAACGCCAACAAGCTATTTATGGAAAAATCGATCGAAGCGCTGCGAAAACTGGTAGAACTCAATACCTCCGATCGATATGCGAGATTTGCGCTCGTAGATGCGTTGCTCGTGAGAGCCAAGCATTCACTCACGCCCGGCCATACAGAACCTGGAAAAAACCGTGATGCCGTTGAGGCAATGACGTACTTGGACCACTTGAACAGAGACGACGACATCCAGGTCGTTGCATTCAAAGTCCGTGCCACCGATCTACTGGACTCCCGCGCCATTCCTTGCGACTGGGCGAATCGACTCGAGTCTTCAGGGTATCGGAATTCTGCCATTTCCCCTGGCAAGAGCAGGCCGCCATGTCATAACGATACCGAAATGAACCCATGACTAGAAGCTTTTGCTGGAATTCTTGTCGCCGCAACACACCCATCCGTATCCCAAACCATCAAAGTTAGTCAGGCCACAACAATAAGGGGGGTTTAGCAATGCCGCAAGATTCCATTCCTCACGTCACGAAGTCGGAATTTCAAGTTTCTTTAGCACCAATCCCACCGAAATCCTTTCCTGATTTCATGCAATCTCTACAAATTTTGTCGAAGAGAGAGTCTTCCTCGCTCGAAAAATTCCTCGACAAAATCGATGTGGATCTCATTGGAGCCAAAAGCCACGAGCACTGCAAACTTGTCCTGTACGCAGCCGGTCCAACGCTCGGTACTACAGACCTTGTGTCCTCCAAACCGAATATCAGATTCAACACCGACAAAATCCGTCAGATACTCGTGATCAATACCGAGTTACTCAACGACCCTTTTCTTTCCCAGAAGTTCGGGTTTGCCGGCCTGAAATGCAATACTCAGGGCGCGATCGTGGAAGCCTGCTGCCTCAGCGGACCGGATTCCGAGGAAGTGGATCTCACATTCAAAGCCGGCGCCACCGAAATCCGTCAGGACATCAAGGAACCGCGGCATGTTTTCATTCATTTCAGCCTGAAGCGTGGAGAGGACATCGAATTCTCGATTCTCATCGATGACTTGGCCGACAAAACCAACCACGCATATGATTGCGATCCGCAAGTTGGAAATGACCCTCCGAAAAAGCCGTAACCGCCCAAAGTTGAAGCCAACGGCGATCAAGCGAATCAAATCTGAAATTAAAAACAAGGGGGTCGACCAGCACAAGGCGAATATCTATTGATCCTGTAATCAAGCCCCGCTCACGCGGGGCTTATTCGTTCCGCTATTCGAATCCGGTCCGTCGTTGCCAGTCGCAGTACGCCGAGCCGACAGTGCGGCCTTCGATTCATCAAGATCGTCTGTTTCATCCCTTTCGGCGATGCCTTTGGCCCGTCCGATCGATGTCCGCGTGGTTCCTTACCGCCTGACCATCAGATTAAATTCAACAGAAAATCAAAGACATACGAATCGTAAGCAATCCGTAAGGTTCGCTGAAGTGGAAATGGGCAGGGTCGGACCTGCCCCGCGCTGCATGTGGTTGCGGGGTAGATGCCATCCCAACGATGGCCGACGCCACTTCCAACAGGAACGCTCTCATGGATTTCAAACTTCCCGATTCCGACACACCGTTCAGCGTGTTCGACAGCAGCCGTCCGTCCACTTCCCTGACGCCCGCCGATGCAGCCTCGCTGGTGAATCCGCTTCCTTCGGCAGACACGACACCGGGCTTCACACCTCCCGGCGAGACTACACCTGCCTCGTCAGCACCGCATATGCAGGTACCTCCGACCGTGTCGCCGGATGCCGTCGCGCACAGCGTAACGCTACCTACGATGACCGTTTCCGCGTTGCCCGCGCGCCATGAGGGCGAATCTCCGCCTGAAGATCCGCCCGTTACGCCGCTGGCGCATTCGAGATTGCTGCACAAAGGCTGCGTGCAGCTCGACGCCGCCAAGCTGCGCCGGCTTCGCGATGCCAACATGCTGAGCCAGCAGGAGATGGCCGACGACTGCTGGCGCCGCCAGATCCAGATCGGGCTGGCCACGATCAAGCGCGTGGAATTGGGCCGCATGGTGCGCTATCGGATCGCCCGGGAGCTGGGCCGCTACTACGGGGTGCCGGCCACCGATCTGCTCAAGTGAAGGAAGGAGGCATTGCATGGACGAGCACAAGGCATTCCTTGTCGCTGCGCGGGACACGCTGATGCACATCGCAGGCGTTTCCGGCACGGCCGCGAAACGGCTTCGGCCTGGTCAGTCGCTGGAAGTGGACCTGGGCGTGGACGCGCCCGGGTTCATCGTGCTGGCCGAATACCAGCGCCGCGTCGGCGACCGGTTGCGGACCGACGGCGAACGAACATGGATCGAGGCAGAGGCACTGTACGAGAGTGTGGTCTGGGATGTATTCAGCCAGACGGTGCGGCGGGCGATCGGGCGGCGCCTCGAACAGGCCGAAGCGGTGGCGCTGCTGGACGCGGCGCAGGCTGGGCTGCGCGGCGATACGTCATAGCGGAAGCGGACAAGCCGGCCAACAGGATTCCACAGTGCTCCGACAATTCGCGTCTTCGGCTGACAGCGCCCCAGCCGCTGCGCGATACTCACCGCATGACGTTCATCACCCACCCCACCGACCTAACCCCACAACTCCTCGATCACGCCACCGCCCTCCCGGCGCGTTTCTACGCCGACCCCGCGACGGTGGCGCTCGACCGCAAACTGATCTTCGACCGCAGCTGGCAGCTGGTCGCCCACCTCTGCCAACTGCGCAATGCCGGGGATCACGCCATCGCCGATCTGGGCGGGTTGCCGGTGATCGCGGTGCGGGGGCGGATGGGGTGATCCGGGTGATGCACAACGTGTGCCGGCATCGGGCGGGGCCGCTGGCGCAGTGCGACGGGTTGGGGGCGAAGTCGTTGCGGTGTCGGTACCACGGGTGGACGTATGCGCTCGACGGGCAGTTGCGCGCCGCGACGGAAATGGCCGATGCGGCGGATTTCGATGTGGGCGATATCCGATTGCCGCAGCTTGCGGTGCGGGTGTGGCAGGGGTTGGTGTTCGCGGCGGTGGACGAGGCGCTTGCGCCGCCGTTCGAGGCCTTCGTGGCCGGGATCGATGCGCGGATCGGTGCGGAGCGCGATCTCGCATCGTTCACGCATCATCACCGCGTCGGGTACGACATCGCCTGCAACTGGAAGGTGTACGTCGACAATTACCTGGAGGGCTATCACGTGCCGCACGTGCATCCGGAGCTCAACCGGATGCTCGATTACCGCAGCTACGTGACCGAAACCGCCGAGTGGTATTCGTTCCAGTTCAGCCCGCTGGAAAGCGGCGAAGGGCTCTACGGCAGCGGCGATGCGCTGTATTACTGGCTGTGGCCGAACACGACCTTGAATATCCTGCCCGGGCGGATGCAGACCAACCGCATCATTCCCAAGGGCGTGGATCGCTGCCGGGTGGAGTTCGATTTCTACTACGCGCCCGACGATTCCGACGCCGGCCGCGCGCGCCGCGAAGCGGATCTCTCCTTCAGCGATGTGGTACAGGACGAGGACATCGGCATCTGCGAGGACGTGCAGCGCGGCTTGTCGTCCGGTTCGTACGAGGCCGGGCGCTTGAATCCGCTGCGCGAGAACGCGGTGCATCATTTCCATGAGCTGCTGCGTCGCACGTATCGCGAAGCGCAATGACCGCGATCGCGAACGCGGTTCTGCACGGCGGCTGCCACTGCGGCAAAGTCCGCGTTGTTTTCGAGACCGCTCTGCTCCCCTCTTCGCTGCAGCCGCGCGCATGCGATTGCAGCTTCTGCCGCAGCCATGACGCCGCCTGGGTCTCCGATGCCGACGGACGCATCCGCATCGATGCGGATGATGCGATCGATGTGCGCAGCGAACGGCAGGGCAGCGGAACCGCCCGATTCCTGCTGTGCGCGCATTGTGGCGTGCCGGTAGTAGTCGTGTTCGAAGCGGAGGCGGAAAGGTTCGGCGCCGTGAATGCCCGCTGCCTCGTGGATCGCGCGGTGTTCGCTGCGGAGGTGATCGCTTCGCCGCAGCGCCTCAGCCCGGCGGAGAGGGTGGACCGCTGGCGCACACTCTGGGCGCGCGATGTCGTCGTCCCCTCCGACCGCTGATACCGCAGGAATCGCCATGTCCCCTCGCCCACTCGGCCTCTGGTCCGCGATCGCACTGGTCGCCGGCAACATGATCGGCAGCGGTGTGTTCCTGCTGCCCGCTTCGCTCGCGCCCTACGGTGCGATCAGTCTGATCGGCTGGGGCATCACCCTCGGCGGGGCGCTGCTGCTGGCGATGACGTTCTCACGACTGGCCGCGCGCGGCGCGCAGGCGGGCGGGCCGTATGCGTATGCGCGCGAGGCGTTCGGCGACACGGTCGGCTTCGTCATCGCGTGGAGTTACTGGATTTCGATCTGGTGCGCCAATGCGGCGATCGCGGTGGCGTTCGCCGGCAGTCTGGGCAGTCTGTTTCCGGCGCTGGTGGCCTCGCCGGTGCGCGGTGCGGCGGTCGCGCTGGCGGCGCTGTGGCTGTGCGCGGCGATCAACCTCATCGGCGTGCGCGAGGCCGGGCGGCTGCAGATCGTCACCACCGTACTGAAGCTGCTGCCGCTGCTGCTGTTCGGCGGGATCGCGATCTGGCTGATCGACCCGCAATATCTACGGCCCGCAAACGACACGCTGGCGAGCGACGCGCCGCTGTCGATGGCGTCCGCCATCCACGCCACCGTCGCGCTGACGCTGTGGGCGTTTCTCGGCTTGGAGGCCGCAACGATTCCCGCCGGTGCGATCCAGGACGCCGAGCGCACGATTCCGCGCGCCACGCTGATCGGCACGCTGCTGGCCGGCATCGCGACCATCCTCGCCTGCACTGCGGTGCTCGGGCTGCTCCCGCCCGATGTCGCGAAAACCTCCACCGCACCGATGGCCGATGCCGCGAAAGCGCTGTGGGGGCCGGCGGCTGGCATGGGCATCGCGGTGGTCGCGGCGATCTCCTGCATCGGCGCGCTCAACGGCTGGGTGCTGCTGTCGGCGCAACTGCCGATGGCCGCCGCGCACGACGGCCTGTTTCCGCAGACGTTCGCCAAACTCGATGCGCAGGGCACCCCGCGCATGGGCATCGTGGTCAGCACCCTGCTCGCGAGCCTGCTGGTGGTCGCCAACTACACCGACTCGCTGGTGAAGGTCTTCACCTTCTCGATCCTGCTCTCCACCGCCGCGACGCTGCTGCCCTATGTGTTCAGCAGCGCGGCGTGGCTGAAGCTCGGCAAGCGCGGCCGGATCGTCGCCGCGCTTGCGCTGCTGTACAGCGTCTATGCGCTGATCGGCACCGGCGCGGATGCGCTGGTCTGGGGCGCAGTGCTGGTGATCGCTGGCCTGCCGCTGCATCTGTGGTGGAAACGTGGGAACGAAAATCGCAGTGGCTGAGCGATCGCCGGCCGATCTTACCCTCACGATTCAGGCACCGGTTCTTTTCGCCTGCATGCACGCCTGGAGCGCGCGTTTCATTCGCGTGCGCTGTCTTTTCAGGTCGGCGATATGCAGTTTGGTGACTGGCCGCTGGCTGAGGGGCAATTCCGGCAATAGATCCGTGAGTTCGCGAATTTCGGTGTCGAGTTGTTCGATGAAGTCGCGAATGGGTTGGCAGGAATCTTGAGGCATGTCGGATCTCCTTGAACCGTAACCTGTCGAATGTACGGATTCGAGCCGCTCCGTACCCTTTCCCCCTGCACAGGACAACGAAGCCGGACCGCAAAGCAGGCCAACTGCGGGCGATGTGGAGCGCGCCCGAAATGCGCTCGGATCACAACGCCGGCGGCGCGGCGGCGACGGGCTCGGATTCCGGCGGCAGGCGCGTGCGCGAGACTTCCCACCACCAGAACACGAAACCGATCAGCGTGAACGACGCCGCGCCCAATGCGAGCCACATCGGATGGTGGCTGAGCATCGGCGAAAACAGGCCGGCGACGGTCGACTGCAGGATCAGACTGGTGAACGCCTGCAGCGACGACGCCGCGCCGCGCTGGCGCGGATACATGTCGAGAATGGCGAGGGTCAGGATCGGGAACACCAGCGAGATGCCCATCGCGTTGATCGCCATCGGCACCACGGCCCAAGGAATCGACGGCTGCGGTACCAGCAGGTTGTAGCCGATGTTCAACACCGCCGCGAAGCCGCACAGTGCAAAACCTGTTCCGGCGAGGCGCGTGCCGCTGATCCGCCCCGCTGCGCGACCCGACAGGAACGAACCGAACACCATGCCGGCGATGGTCGGCACGAAGAACCAGCCGAACTGGTCCTGCTGCAGTTTCAGATGATCCAGCACGAACGCCGGCGCCGACGCGATGTACAGGAAGAGCGCCGCGAAATTGAAACCGCCGGCCGCTGCGAAACGCTGGAAGCGGCGGTTGAGGAAGATGTAGCCGTGATTGCGCAGCAGTTGTTTCGGCGACGGCCGGAAGCGCGCCTCGGGCGGATGCGTTTCCGGCAATGCCAGCCAGGTCGCGAGCAGCAGGACGAGCGAGAACAGCACCAGGAACCAGAAGATCGCCGGCCACCGTTCCCAGCCGAGGATCCAGCCGCCGATGATCGGCGCCAGCGCGGGCGCGATGCCGAAGATCATCGACACCTGGCTCATCAGCTTCTGCGCGTACTGGCCCTGGAACACGTCGCGGATCGCCGCGCGGCCGACGATCAGGCCCACGCCTGCGGACATGCCCTGCAGCGCGCGGAAGGCCAGCAGCATCGGCAGGCTGGTCGACAGGGCGCAGCCGACCGAGGCCAGCGTGAACACCGTCAGCCCGCCGAGGATCACCCGTTTTCGTCCGACCGCATCCGACAGCGGCCCGTGCACCAGACTCATCAGCGCATACGCGAACAGATAGGCGCTGATCGTCTGCTGCAGCGCCACCTTGTCGGCCGCGAACTGTTCGCCGATCTGCGGAAACGCCGGAAACATGGTGTCGATCGAGAACGGACCGATCATGGCCAGACCGCCGAGGATCAGGGCCAGGCGAGCGCGGGACGGCGTGGAGGACTGGGCGGACATCGCATCGGCGGCAGGCGGAACAGCCCCGCATGTTACGCGGCCGGGCGATGCGCATGCCGGAACCCAGTGTCCTGTCCGGCGGTGTCGTGGCGCAGGTCCGGACGCGCCGGGTATACTCCGCCGGCACGGTGGGAGAAGCGGGCCATGACCATCTGGACCGCTGCCGAAGGCGCAATTCGCCCGGAATCGCTCAGGCCTGATACCGCCATGCATACAGACTCTGGAGAGATCGACCGCCGGCAACGGCAGCGTCGGCGCCGAAGGGGCAAAACGCGGGGTTCCTCGTCCCCATGCGTTCAAACTCTCAGGCAAAAGGACAGATGGGCGGACTTCCCCGCGGCTTCAGCCGCGCCAGACGATGCCCGCCCATGTCCCCGACTTCGAATACCCGCGCCACGCTGCACGCGTCCACGCTGCGCGAGCTTGAACACCATTCCGCTTTCCTCGAACGCCACATCGGCCCCAACGACGCCGAGATCGCGCACATGCTGCGCGCCATCGGCCACGACTCGCTGGACGCGATGACCGATGCGATCGTGCCGGCCAGCATCAAATCGCCCGCACCGCTGGCGCTGCCCGACGCGATGACCGAAGTCGAAGCGCTGGCGAAGATCCGCGCCATCGCCGACTGCAACCAGCTGTTCCGCAGCTTCATCGGCCAGGGCTATTACGGCACGCACACGCCGAACGTCATCCTGCGCAACATCCTCGAAAATCCCGCCTGGTACACGGCCTACACGCCGTACCAGGCGGAGATCTCGCAGGGCCGGATGGAAGCGCTGATCAACTTCCAGACGATGTGCGCCGACCTCACCGGCATGGAAATCGCCAACGCGTCGCTGCTGGACGAAAGCACCGCCGCCGCCGAAGCGATGACCCTGGCGAAGCGTTCGACGAAATCCAAATCGAATGTGTTTTTCGTGTCCAGCGGCGTGCATCCGCAGACCCTCGAAGTGCTGCGCACGCGCGCCGAACCGCTGGGCATCGAACTGACGATCGGCAACAATGCCGACGCCATCGCCACCGACTGCTTCGGCGTGCTGCTGCAGTATCCGGACACCTTCGGTCGCATCCACGATTACAAAGCGCTCGCCGATGCCGTGCACGCGCGCGGTGGCCTGGTCGCGGTCGCTACCGATCTGCTCGCGCTTACCCTGATCGCCGCGCCCGGCGAATGGGGCGCGGACATCGTCGTCGGCAACTCGCAGCGCTTCGGCGTGCCGTTCGGCTTCGGCGGCCCGCACGCCGCGTTCATGGCCTGCCGCGATGCCTACAAACGCAGCATGCCGGGGCGTCTGATCGGCGTCTCCATCGACGCCGAAGGCAATCCCGCCTATCGCCTCACCCTGCAGACCCGCGAACAGCACATCCGTCGCGAGAAGGCCACGTCCAACATCTGCACCGCGCAGGTGCTGCTGGCGGTGATGGCCAGCATGTACGCCGTCTATCACGGCGCCGAAGGACTGACCCGCATCGCGCGCCGTACCCATCGCCTGGCCGCGATCCTCGCCGCCGCGCTGCGAAAGGAAGGCGTGCACGTCGGCGATGATTTCTTCGACACCCTGCACATCACCGGCGTGGGTGCCGAAGCGGTGCATGCGCGTGCGCGCGCCGAGGACATCAATCTGCGCCGCATCGATGCGCGCAGCCTCGGCATCAGCCTCGACGAAACCACGACGCGCGACGATGTGATCGCGCTCGCCGCGCTGTTCGGCGCCGATGCCAGCGACATCGACGGCCTCGACATCGACACCCACGACGCCCTGCCCGAAGCGCTGCTGCGCACCTCGGACTTCCTGACCCATCCGGTGTTCAACACCCACCACAGCGAACACGAACTGCTGCGCTACATGCGCGCGCTGTCGGACAAGGACCTGGCGATGGACCGGACCATGATTCCGCTGGGCAGCTGCACCATGAAGCTCAACGCCACCGCCGAGATGATCCCGGTGACGTGGCCGCAGTTCGGCAATCTGCATCCGCTGGCGCCGGCTGTTCAGGCCACCGGCTACAAGCAGTTGATCGACGAGCTCGAAGCGATGCTGGTCGAATGCACCGGCTACGACGCGGTGAGCCTGCAGCCGAACTCCGGCGCGCAGGGCGAATACGCCGGCCTGCTCGCGATCCGCGCGTACCACCGGTCGCGCGGCGAAGGTCATCGCGATATCTGCCTGATCCCGGAATCCGCGCACGGCACCAACCCGGCGTCGGCGCAGATGTGCGGCATGACCGTCGTCGTGACCAAATGCGACGGCAACGGCAACGTCGATGTCGACGACATCCGCCGCAACGCCGAGAAGTATTCCGATCGCCTCGCCGCGCTGATGATCACCTACCCGTCCACGCATGGCGTGTTCGAGGAAGAGATCGTCGCGATCTGCGATGTCGTCCATCAGCATGGCGGCCAGGTCTACACCGACGGCGCCAACATGAACGCGCTGGTCGGCGTGGCCAAACCCGGCAAGTGGGGCTCGGACGTCTCGCATCTCAATCTGCACAAGACCTTCTGCATCCCGCACGGCGGCGGCGGCCCCGGCGTCGGTCCGTGCGCGGTGAAGGCGCATCTCGCGCCGTTCCTGCCGAAAAGGTTCGACGGCGAAGGTACCGTCGGCATGGTCTCGGGCGCGTCGTTCGGTTCCGCATCGATCCTGCCGATCAGCTGGATGTACATCGCGATGATGGGCCGCGCCGGGCTGCGCCGCGCCACCCAGGTCGCGCTGCTCAACGCCAACTACATCGCCAAGCGTCTCGAGCCGCATTACGCCACGCTGTACACCGGCCGCAACGGGCTGGTCGCGCACGAATGCATTCTCGATCTGCGTCCGCTCAAGGACAGCACCGGCATCAGCGCCGAAGACGTGGCCAAGCGGTTGATCGATTTCGGCTTCCACGCGCCGACGCTCAGTTTCCCGGTCGCCGGCACGCTGATGGTGGAGCCGACCGAAAGCGAATCGCAGCACGAGCTGGACCGCTTCATCGACGCCATGATCCAGATCCGCGACGAGATCCGCGCGGTCGAGGACGGCCGTCTCGATCGCGAGGACAATCCGCTGAAGCACGCGCCGCACACCGCCAACGTCATCGCTGCCGGCGAATGGACGCATGCGTATCCGCGCGAACTCGCCGCGTTTCCGCTCGCCAGCCTGCGCCAGCAGAAATACTGGCCGCCGGTCGCGCGCGTCGACAACGTGTACGGCGACAAGAACGTCATGTGCGCCTGCATTCCGGTGGATGCGTACAAGGAAGACGCCGAGGCCTGAGCGATGGCGGTGCAACCGAGTGCGGAGGCACCGCCAGATGCCTTGTTCTTCTTCGATGAATCGGGCGGCCCGATCGACTGACGGGAATCGTTGATCTGCTGGTCATTCCCGCGAACGCGGGAACCCGGCGCCTTTCGCGTTGAGCGGACAGCTTCAAAAGTCGCTGGGTCCCCGCGTCCGCGGGGGCGACGAAGCTGTCTGGCGCGATCTGTCTGGAACAGAGCGGTTCCGGGCGGGGCGGTCTTCGGCGGGACTGGACTGGACGCTGTCGTCCTGGGCGTGCGAAGAGAACCGGGGCATCCAAGGGCGCCGATCCCCCGGATTTCCCTGCGCGGCCGGAAAAGACTAGATTACGTGACAGCGAGCTTACACATCGGCCCGGGGGACGGGCGCGGCGTGTCCGGCACCTGCCGGCCAGGGTCGCTGACCCACATCACAGACTCCCGGGGAGGGACCACAGCATGCCAGCACGCGTGAAGCCAAGCGCCAATCGTCTTTGTATCGCCCTGTTGGCAGCCATGGCGCTGCCGGCCGCTGCGCAGGACGCTCCCGCCGCCAATGAGACCTCCGGCGGTGTCGAGACCCTGGACCGGATCGCGGTCACCGGCACGCGCATCAAACGCGCCCAGGTCGAAGAGGCCTTGCCGATCACGACCTTCAGCAAGGACCAGATCGACCAGCTCGGCATCACCTCGGCAGAACAGCTGCTGATGACACTGAATATTTCCGGCAACAGTTCGGACAATCTGGCCAGCAACGCCGGCATCGTCCACGAAGAGCAGCGCGGCAACAACGGCGTTTCCGGCGCCAACCTCCGCGGCCAGGGCGCGGACGCCACGCTGGTGCTGCTCAACGGCAGGCGCGTGGCGACCCATGGCCTGAAGGGGCGCGCAGTCGATCTGAACTCGATCCCGTTCGCCGCCATCGACCGGGTCGAGGTGCTGCGCGACGGCGCCTCCGCTATCTACGGTACCGACGCCATCGGCGGCGTGATCAACTTCATCACCAAGCGCGATTACCAGGGCGCGCAGGCATCGGCATTTGTGGATGTCACCGAAGCCGGCGGCGCCAACACTTACGTCAGCAGTCTGCTGTTCGGCACTGGCGACCTGGACAGCGACGGCTGGAATGCGTTCGGCACGCTCAACGTCAAGCGCAACACCATCCTGCGCGGCCATGATCGCGACTTCTCCGACGGTTTCCAGGCCGAACGCGGCCTGTCGCCGGATACCCGCGGCACGCCGTTCGCCACCGTGTTCAGCCTGGGCAGCACCGGCGTGGGCGCCAGCAGTCTGCTGCGCAACGGCGTGCTGGATCCGGCCGGCGGCACCACCCGCATGACCGCGGTGAACATCTTCAATCTTCCCGGTGCCGCGGGCTGCGAAGCGGCCGGCCCGAACATGGGGCCTTATGGCTATCGGCTGTGGAACTCCCCGGCGTCGCGCTATGCCTGTGCCTGGGACTACGGCGGCGCTGCGGTCATCCAGCAGCCGCAGGACAGCGTGGATTTCATCGGCCGTGCGACTTACCGGATCGGCACCGCGCATGAGGCGTACCTCGAGTTGACCGCATCCAAGGTCGACGTGAGCAAGACTTTCGAGCCCAACCAGCTCTCGTCCAGCACGTCGACCGCCGTCACTTCGCTGGGGCCGACCACCTGGTATCCGCTCAATCCGCTGACCCGCTCCACCTACGACGCGGTGTACAACGAACTGGCCGCCTATTTCGGCACCGGGCAACTCAACTACGGTGCGCCGATCGCCTACCGCTGGCGCTGCATGGCCTGCGGCCCGCGCCAGATCGAAACCACCACCAAGTCCTACCGGTTCGTCGCCGGCATCGGTGGCGTGATCAACGGCGGCCTGATCGACGACTGGAGCTACGACGTGGGCTTGACCCGCGCCAGCAGCCAGTCGGAGTCCACGCTCGGCACCGGTTTCCATTACACCGATTCGCTCCGGCAGATCCTGGGCAGCGGCCTGATCAACCCGTTCCTCGCGCCGGGGCAGAGCCAGTCGCCGGAAGCCATGTCGGCATTGGCGGCAGCTTCGGCCCAAGGCGTGACGCTGTACGGCGGCGAATCGGTGATGACTTCGCTGGATGCTTCCATCACCGGTGAGCTGGGCGTCCTCTCCCTGCCCGGCGGCAATATCGCGATGGCGGCCGGCGTCGATCTGCGTCGCGAGGAATTCCATTTCGACGGCGACCAGCGCACCAACCGGCGTGCCGTGTTCAACGCTCCGTTCGACGACGCCAACGCACTGGGCAACGTCAGCCGCGACATCAAGGCCGCCTACGTGGAATTCCAGTTGCCGGTCTTCAGCAACTTCGACCTCAACCTGGCCGGCCGCTACGACCATTACAGCGGCTTCGGAGGCACCACCAACCCGAAGGTGTCGTTCAAATACCGGCCGTTCGAATCGCTGCTGTTCCGCGGCGCCTACAGCACCGGCTTCAAGGTCCCCAGCTTCAATCAGCTGTTCAACGGCGTCAGCGAAATCCAGTACACCGGCCAGGATCTGGCCGACCCGGCGACCTGTCCCGACGGCGTGGCCAGACCGAACGTGGTCGGCTGCGAAACCATCCGCCCGGTCGAGATCTTCGGCGGCAAGGCCGATCTGACCCCGGAGGAGTCGACCCAGAAGAGCATCGGCTTCGTGTACTCGCCGATGAGGCAGTTCAACATCGCCCTGGACTGGTGGGAAATCGAACGCGAGAACACCATCCGCTCGGCGCCGCGCGATGTCCTGATCCGGTACTACGACCTGTTCCAGAGCAACTGGATCCGCGACGCCAGTGGCGAAGTGGTATCGATCGATCGCCGTTACATCAACTCCGGCGGCAGCCTGATGCGCGGCGTGGAACTGGACGCCAATCTCACCGGCGAATTGGCCGGCGGCCACTGGAGAGTGAACCTCAACGGCAGCTACATCGACCAGTTCAAGACCAAGGCGCTGGAATCGCTGCCTTATTCGCCGAACCTGGCCGACCGCTATGTGCGCTATTTCAATCTGCCGATCACCTGGAAGCACACGCTGAATTTCGGCTACACACGCGGCAACTGGTCGCACAGCCTCAGCCAGATCCATCGTGACGGCTATCTGGACGAACCACCGGCCAGCGTCGCCAACGGCAGCTTCATCCCCGCCGGCTGGAAGCCCCGCGTCGAGGGTTACACCACTTACAACTACAGCGTGACCTGGACCGGCATCAAGGATCTCAAGCTGGGCTTCGGCATCAAGAACCTGCTCGACCAGGACCCGCCCTTCACCGCGCACATGAACGACTTCGCTGCCGGTGCCGGTTGGGAACCGCGCATCGCCGACCCGCGCGGGCGTGCCTACACGCTGCTGGTCGAATACAAGTTCTGGTAACGGCTGCGGGCATCGCATCCGCGCATCAGGCAAGATCGCAGGCCCCGCATGTCGGGGCCTGTTTTTTTGGGGATCCTGCTGGATTCGTGGGGGCGATGCCTTTGCGTATGGCCATCGATCTTTCGACGCAAGCAACAAGAACGAGGGCGATCGCCACCACACGAAAAAGGTCTGCCGCGTCCGCGACAGACCTTCGTTCCGATCAGCGCATCACGGCATTACTGCACCGTGGCGGTGACCGTCGTCTGCACGAGATTGAAGCCGGCCCAATGCTGGCAGGTGCGGCTGTAGGTCGCACCGTTGGCGGGCACGGTCGTCGGCAGCGTGAAGTAATTGCCCTGCGGCGTCGTACCGGTCTGATAGAAACCACCGTTGGAAAAGCCGTACTCGACGATATTGCCCTGCTGCGAACCCAGCACGTGCTCGACTTCGTACTGTTCGATCATGGTGCCGTTGCGGAACGTCTGGCAGCCCACGCCCAGGAACGGATGCTGCAGATTCTGGCCGCTCGGGTCGCCATCGGTAATAGCGGTATTGTTCAATGTGTAGCCGCCCGCGCCGTTGGGGATGAAGCTGAGGCATTGCTGGCCCCACACCTGCCCATTGCCCGTGGCCTGCGTATCGCAGCGCACGATCGGCTGCAGCACGACGCTGCCACCCGAGTACGGGAAGAACGCCTCGGACTGGCTGCTGGCGCCGCAGTTGGCGGTCAGCGTGACCCGCGCCTTGTAGGTGCCCGAGGGATACGGACCGGGTGGTGTGATCAGGAAATACAGATTGCCAGATGCCACCGGCGATACCGAGATGCCGCCGCTGGTATAGATCGGCACCGAAGAGCCCTGTGGAAACAGTCGGATCACCGCCGTCGCTGCGGTGGCGCCGAATGTCGTCCACTTGAATCCGATCCGGATATTCACGCTGGTCTGCTTGGCTTCGAAAATCGTGACGCTGGCGGTGCATGCCGGATCTTCGCGCATGGCGGAGGACGTCACCTGCGCGAATGCCGGCATCGCCGCGAAAGCGACGATGGCCATCAGCAGCCATGCGGCCGGTCGGGCGAAACGGTGGGTCTTGCGAGGGTGTCTGACGATTGGATGGTTGTTGTTCATGACGTTTCCTTTTTCCTTGAACGATTGCAGGCGTTCCTGGCGTCCATCGCCCTGCGCGTCGGGGTCTGCTGTCCACGACTGCGACTGCGACTGCGCAGCATCTGTCACGCCGTCTCCGGCGACCGGAACCCCCAGGACTCTCCTGCGGGGATCAAGGACACGGCGGAGGATTCCGCCGTGTCCGCTGTGCCTGGCACGCTCCGCATGCGTCTGCGGAGCATCGGCGCTTACATTTCCTCGGCGGGATCGTGCGGCGCCGGCTCCATCACGTTGGAGCACTTCTTGCACTGGAAGTAGACGCCGCCCGCGATCGTGCCGTTCGTGGTGTTCGTCAGCGCATACGGACCGGTGATCTGCGCCCAGGCCGACGGGCCGTAGAGCGCCTTGCAGCGCTCGTCGCTCGCATGGAAGGCCACGTAGTAATGCTGGTTGGCGACGTTCCCGGGCGCGGGGACAAAGTGCGTGGCCCACCAGTTGCCGAGATAGGTGGGGCTGAGGTACTGGGCGGGGCCGACATTCACCACCGACCCGGGGTAGCACGGCGGCACGGCCTGTGCGGCCGAAACAACGCCGAACGCAAGCAACAACGACAGCAGGATACGTTTCATCGAGAAAACTCCTTGGTTGGACCAGTCTGTTGATTTCCGGAAACGGCGCCGACTGCAGCGGCGCCGGAAACCATCTAGACATGGGCCACGCTCGGAAAACAGGTGGTATCCCTTTGATTCCAGGCCGAAACGGCGAAAACGACCCGGAATTGCCCCGGGAATGTCAGGCATTCGCCCGCTGCGGAACCGCGTGCCGGGATCGAAACCGCAGCGTCCGCCGCATCGCACACCCGCTTTGCGCGGAGGCCGCGATCGCAGGGCTCAACCCGCTCCACCCCGCCGCCACACCAGCATCCGATTGTTCGCCGGCATCGCAAGGTCTGCGATCGGGCGCAGCCCGATGCCCTCGGCCAACGCACGCACCGCCTCGACATCGCGGATGCCCGAACGCGGATCGCGCGCCTTCAACCACCCGTCGAACCCGCGGTTGCTCTCGCTGGTGAAATCGCCGCCCGCATTGAACGGCCCGTAGACCGCCAGCACCGCATCGTCGGCGAGCGCCATCGCCAAGCCCGCGAACAGCGCCTGCACTTCCGGCCACCCCATGATGTGCAGCGTGTTGGCGCTGAACACCGCGTCGTAGCGCGACGACACCGGCGGCGCCAGCCCCGGTTGCGGCACCAGCACCGCCTGCAGCGCGAACGGCGGCGGCGTGTTCGCCAGCCCCGCTTCGTCCAGCCAAAGGCGGATGCCGGGCAACCCGTCCTCGTGATCCGAGCACTGCCAGCGCAGCCACGGCATCGCCGCCGCGAAATGCACCGCATGCTGCCCCGTGCCGCTGCCGATCTCCAGCACCTCACGACGATCGGCGAAATGTTCGCGCAGCACCGCCAGGATCGGATCCTGGTTGCGGTCGCAGCTGGGCGAATGCGGCTTGGTCGTCATCGTGATGCCGGATGCAATGGGCCGAGCATCATAGCCCCGGTCCGAAGGCCGTATTCCATCGGCCACCCTCTCCCCGCGCCATGCGCAGGGAGAGGGAACAGCGGTGTGTGCGGCGATCCGGGGAGAAGAACGGTAGTGCCCGGGGAACATCGCAGCATGGTTCCGAAGAGGGCGGCGTTTCGCTCTCCTTCTCCCCGCCTGCGGGGAGAAGGTGGCGCGCAGCGACGGATGAGGGGCTGCTTTTGCCTCTCATCGGCACGTTCACGGATGTCTCCGGCGTGCGGAGAAACGCTCGGGGCTGAAGCCCCTCCTACGAGAACAAGGCATCACGGCCGCCGCTCCTGCATGAAGGCGGCGTCGCAGCGACGCGCACTCACATCGTGTGCGTGGCCTTGTCCGAGGTCATGATGCCGGCGAGCAGCACTTCGATCTTGTTCTTCACCGCTTCGCCTTCGGGGGTTTCAGCGAACTGCACGCCGATGCCGGCGACTCGGTTGCCCTGCGCGCCCGCGGGGGTGACCCAGATGACTTTGCCGGCGACGGGCAGGCGCTCGGTGGATTCGGGCAGGGTCATCAGCAGGAAGACTTCGTCGCCGATGAAGTAACGCTTGGCGGTGGGGACGAACACGCCGCCCTGTTTGATGAAGGGCATGTACGCCTGGAACAGCGCGTGCTTGTCCTTCACCGCGAGGGAGAGGATGCCCTGACGGGCACCGCTTGCCGCTTTGACGTTCATCGTCGTGCTCCAGAAGACTGCTGTGACCCGCCACCCGCTGCTTTGCCCGGACCCCGCCACTGCGCGAGCAGTTCGGCAAGGGCGAGGTCGGCGCGGACCGTGGTCCGCAGCAGGTCGCGGGTGCGGTTGGCGGCGTCGAACCAGATTGCGAGGGTGCGGATTCTGATCGGATCGGTCAAGCGCCCGGCTTCGGACAGGGCCAGATCGGCGGCGTGGCGCAGGCGCTGGTCGAGATCGGCGGCGTCGGCCCAGCGTTTGGCGGTGTCGAGCGGCGACTTGTCGCCGCGACCGATGGCCTGCAGGTCGGTGGCGATCTCGCGACGCAGTTCCAGGCCGCCATCGCGCAGCCAGCGGTCGGCCAGCCCGGGGTGGCCGCGTGCGGCGGTCAGCGCCTCGCGCGCGATGGCGTCGGCATGGCCTTGGGCCAGCAGCCATGCCTGGGCTTCGTCCAGCGGCGGCAGGCGCATCTCCAGCCGCTGGCAGCGGCTGCGGATGGTGGCCGGCAAGCGCATGGGGTTGGCGCTGATCAGCCAGAGATAGCGGCCGGGCTGCGGTTCTTCGAGGGTTTTCAGCAGCGCGTTGCAGGCGGCGTGGTTGATGGCGTCCGCGGGATCGAGGATGACGATCTGCGCGCCGCCGTATTGCGGGGTGAGCGAGAGTTTTTCCGAAATCAGCCGGATCTGTTCGATCACCAGTTCGGTGCGCAGGCGCGGCGGACGCGCCTTGTCGTTCCACTCGTAGCCGACGCAGGTGAGGTCCGGATGGCCGGAATGACCGAACGGATGCGCCGGCATGCCGTCGGGGCGCTGCTCGGCGGGGTCGCGCTGGTAGCGGTTCTCGAACAGCTGACAGCTGCGGCAATGGCCGCAGGGTTCGCCTGCGCTGTCGCGGGCGGTGCAGAGCATGCGCTGGGCCAGCCGTTCCGCCAGCAGGCGCTTGCCGAGCTGCGCAGGGCCGCACAACAGCAGGCCATGGCCAAGGCGACCGCTGTCGAGCGCGGCGGTGGTCTGCGCGTACATGCGCTGTTGCCAGGGCGCGAACGCGGGCAGTTGCAGACTCATGTGTGCTGGCTCATCCGGACGACTCCGTGCGCGCGATGAACATGCGCAGGATCGCGACCGCGTCGGCGGCGACTTCGGCGGCCGATTGGGTCGCGTCGATCACACGCATGCGTTCGGGTTCGGCGCGCGCGCGGGCGAGGAACGCGCCGCGCACTTTCTCGAAGAAATCGTCGCGCTCGCGCTCGATGCGATCTGGATACAGATCGCGACCACGGGTGCGCTCGCGACCTTGCGCCACGCCCAGATCGAGCAGCAGGGTGAGCCCGGGCTGGATACCGACCACGTGGTGCTCGAGTTCGGCGATGAAGGTGGGATCGATCCCGCGTCCGCCGCCCTGGTAGGCGTAGCTGGAATCGGTGAAGCGGTCGCTGATCACCCACGCGCCGCGCGCGAGCGCCGGCAGGATGGTTTCGCGCACATGCTGCGCGCGCGCGGCGAACATCAGCAGCAGTTCGGTTTCGGCGGCGGGCGGTTCGTGCTGCACGCCGTCGACGGGCACGTTCAGCAGCAGGTTGCGGATCTGTTCGGCCATCGGCGTGCCGCCGGGCTCGCGGGTGGACACCACGTCGTGTCCGGCCTGCTGCAGCGCGTCGCGCAATGCGTTGAGCACGGTGGTCTTGCCCGCGCCCTCGCCGCCTTCCAGCGAGACGAAATGCGGATGGCGCTCGAGGCCGTTGTCGCCGAGTGCGGTCATTGCGTGGGCGCCTGCTGCTCGCCGGCACGCTGTTCGCCTGCACGCTGCGCGCGGTAACGCTTGAGATAGTCGGCGACTGCGGTCTGGTGTTCGGCGTAGGTCCTGGTGAAGACATGACGGCCGCTGCCATCGCCGATGGCCACGAAGAAAATGGCATCGCCCGGCGCCGGATGCGCGGCGGCCTGCAGCGCGGCGCGGCCGGGCATGGAAATCGGCGTCGGCGGCAGGCCGTCTCGGGTGTAGGTGTTGTACGGCGTGTCGGTGTCGAGATCGCGACGGCGGATGTTGCCGCTGTAGGCGCTGCCCATGCCGTAGATCACGGTGGGATCGGTCTCCAGCCGCATCGGCACCTTCAGGCGGCGCACGAACACACCGGCGATCTGCGGGCGTTCCTCGGGTGCGCCGGTTTCCTTCTCGACGATCGAAGCCAGGGTCAGCAACTCGTAGGCCGTCTGCAGCGGCAACCCCTTGTCGTGCGTGGCCCAGGCGTCGGCCAGCGCTTTCTCCATCGCGGTGGCGGCGCGCTTGAGCACGTCGAGGTCGCTGTCTTCGCGGGTGTACAGATAGGTTTCCGGCAGGAAGCGGCCTTCGGGATGCTGTGCGCCGAGATCCAGCGCGCGCATCAGTGCGGCATCGTCGAGCTGTGCGCCTTCCTGCTTCAATGGCGTCGCCTTGGCCAGCGCCGCGCGCAGGTCGCGGATGTTCCAGCCTTCGACGATGGTGAATCTGTAGCTGACGACCTTGCCGTCGCGCATGTGCGCGAGCAATTCGCGCGGGCTCATGCCCGGTTCCAGCGCGTACTCGCCGATCTGGATCCTGCCGGCGGTGCCCATCTGCTTGGCCAATGCGCGCCACTCGAAGTCGTGGGTCTCGATGCCCAGTGCGCGCAGTTTGCGCAGCACCTTCGGCAGCGAATCCCCGGACGCGACGATCAGCGTCTCGCCGTCGTCGATGCCGGCCATCGGCGCATCGGCGAAACCGAGATAGCGCTGGTAGGCCAGGAAACCGAACGCGCCCACCGCGACCGCGATCAACGCCAGGAACAGCAGCGCGAGCACGCCGAGGCGGGATTTCTTCTTGCGGGCTGCACTCACGGAGCGTCCTCGTTCGATGCGTTGTTGAAAGCCGGACAAGCGAAGGCAGGATGCCCGGCGGCGAGACGGCGACGGATGTCGTCGACCGCAGGATGCGGCGGCCAGACGCGGTCGCCGAGGCGCGCTACCGGCAGGATACCGCGCACCGCGTTGCACAGGACCACCGCGTCGGCGGTTTCGACGTCCTCCATGCCAAGCCGTCGCTCACCCGCTGCCAGCGCCTGCAGCGCCCAGCCGCGACAGACCCCTGCGATGCCGCAGTGGTCCAGCGGCGGCGTCCACCAGCGGCCCTCGCGCAGCACGAACAGATTGGCGGCGGTGGCGGCGACGACCTCGCCTTCGGTGTCGCGCATCAGGCCATCGTCGATGCCGGTGTCGCTCCACTCGGCGCGAGCCAGGATCTGTTCGAGCCGGTTGCAGTGTTTGATGCCGGCCAGCAGCGGCTGCCGCGACAGGCGGGTATCGCACCAGCGCAACACCAGACCGCCCGGGCGCGGCGGCGGCGGCAACGCCGAGGCGATCAGCATCCACGCCGGCGACGCCTGCAGCATCGGCATATAGCCGCGCCCGCCGCTGCCACGGGTGACGATGAGCTTGATCACCGCGTCGCGATGCAGCGACAGCCAATCGTGCAGCTCGCTGTCGAGACGGGCGGTCGACGGCAGCGGAATGCGCAGCCGTGCCGCGCCCATCGCGAGCCGCGTGCGATGCGCCGACCACCATGGAATCGAACCGCCGCACGCACGCATGGTTTCGAAGATGCCATCGCCGTAAGCGACACCCCGACCTTCAGCCAGCACCGCATCGGTCCCGTCTTCGATGCGCGCTTCGCCGACGAACAGCCGCGCACTCACGCTTCGGTCCCAAGTGCTTTGAGCAGGCCGCGCGCCTTGGCGCGGGTCTCGTCGAGCTCGCGCTGCGGATCGGAGTCGGCGACGATGCCGGCGCCGGTGCGGAAGCGCAGCGTGCTGCCACCCGTCGCATCGCGCTCCACTTCGGCGCTGCGGATCAGGATGTTCAGATCCAGATCGCCATCGCGATTGAGCCAGCCGAACGCTCCGGTGTAGGCGCCGCGTCCGGTGTTTTCCAGTTCGGCGATGATCTGCATGCAGCGCACTTTCGGGCAGCCGGTGATCGTGCCGCCGGGAAACACCGCGCGGATCGTCGCGCCGGGGGAAGCGTCCTCGCGCAGCCGCCCGCGCACGTTGCTGACGATGTGGTGCACGTGCGAATAGCTTTCGACCGTCATCAATTCATCGACTTCGACGCTGCCGGGCACGCAGACGCGACCGAGGTCGTTGCGTTCGAGATCGATCAGCATCACGTGCTCGGCGCGCTCTTTCGGATGACCGACGAGTTCGCGGATGCGCGCGGTGTCGTCGTCGCCCTCGAAACGCGGACGGGTGCCGGCGATCGGCCGGGTTTCGACCACGTCGCCACGCACCGAGACCAGTCGTTCCGGCGAAGAGCTCACCACCGCCCACGGCGCGTCGGCCGTGCCGCCCACGAACAGTCCCGCGAACGGTGCCGGACTGGCGGTGCGCAAACGCGCGTACAGCGCTGCGGGATCGAGCGCCAGCGCGAAGCGCGCGCGCCACGCACGCGACAGATTGACCTGGAACACATCGCCCGCAGCGAGGTAATCGAGAATCCGCGACACGCCCGCGGTGAAGGCATCGGGCGCATCGTCGTGCAGCGGCGGTGGCGCTTGCCACGTCGGCAGCGGTTCGGGATCGGCGGCATCGACATCGGCGAGGATGCGATCCAGCATCGCCGCAGAATCCTGCTCCGCGATCGCGAAACATTCGCCGGTGGCGTGATCGCGCAGCACCGCCGCCGGACAGCGCAGCGCAAGCGCGACGGGCAATGCGCCTTCGGCCTGCGGCAGGCGCAGCACCGGCTCGACCTGCGCGGCGAGTTCGTAGGCCAGGAACAGCGCCCAACCGCCGCGGAACGGCCAGCGCGGCTCTTCGCGCGGCGTGCGCAGCGCGCGCCAGCGATCGTCGAGCAGCGCGAGGAAATCGCTCCCTCCGCTTCGATCCGATACCGCAACATCGTCCTGATCGCGGACTTCACCGTCGCGATCGAGCCGCAGCGCTTCGCCGTCGGCGACCAGCAGCAGATCCCATCGACACAAGCTTGAACGAAGCAGGCTTGAACGAAGCGTGCTCGAACGATGCTGGGCATCCCCGGCCTGCAGGGACGAGGAAGTGGATTGCAGCAGCAGCGGATAGCGCTCGGGCGCCTGACGATGCAAGCGCAACAGATCGCAGTCCGCAGGCAACGCGCGGGTGACGATCATGCGGACAACATCTCGAAGGGAATTACAGTCGACCGAAGACCAGCGTGCCGTTGGTGCCGCCGAAGCCGAAGCCGTTCGACACCGCGATGTCGATCTTCTTTTCGCGCGCGACGTTCGGTACGTAATCCAGATCGCAGCCTTCGCCGGGCACGTCGAGATTGATCGTCGGCGGAATGATGCCGGTGCGCAGCGCCATCACCGAGAACACCGCTTCCACGCCGCCGGCAGCGCCAAGCAGATGTCCGGTCATCGATTTCGTCGACGACACCATGGTCTTGAAAGCGTAGTCGCCGAGCGCGCGTTTGATGGCAAGCGTTTCCGCAAGATCGCCAAGCGCGGTCGATGTGCCATGGGCGTTGAGATATCCGACCTGCTCGGGACGGACGCCGGCATCCTTGAGCGCAGCGACCATGCAGCGCGCCGGGCCATCGCCGTTCTCGCTGGGCGCGGTCATGTGGAACGCATCGGCACCGGCGCCGAAGCCGAGCAGTTCGCAATAGATCCGCGCGCCGCGCGCTTTGGCGTGTTCGTATTCCTCGATGACGAGGATACCGGCACCGTCGCCCATCACGAAACCATCGCGGTCCCTGTCCCAGGGACGGGACGCGCGGGCGGGTTCGTCGTTGCGGGTCGACATGGCTTTCATCGCGCAGAACCCGCCGATCGACGTCGGACTGGAACCGCGCTCGGCGCCACCGGCGATCATCACGTCCGCATCGCCGTACTGGATGGTGCGCATCGCCATGCCGATGGAATGGTTGGAGCTGGCGCAGGCCGATACCGCAGAGAAATTCGGGCCCTGGATACCGGTCATCAGACTGATCTGGCCCGGCAGCATGTTGATGATGGTGCTGGGAATGTAGAACGGCGAGATCTTGCGTGGGCCGCCTTCGTGGTACTTGATGGTCTGCTCCTCGATACCGAGGATGCCGCCGATGCCGGAACCGATCATCGCACCGATGCGCTCGGCGTTGCCTTCGTTCACCTCGAGCCCGGAATCGCGCATCGCCATGAGGCTTGCGGCCACGCCGTAGTGGATGAAGGCATCCATCTTCTTGACGTCCTTCGGCGCGATCCACGCCAGGGGATCGAAGCCCTTGACCTCGCCGGCGATCCGGGTCGACATCGCGGAGGCGTCGAAATGGGTGATATCGGAGATACCGGAACGTCCGTTGACGATGCCATCCCAACTACTGGCCAGATCGTTGCCCAACGGCGAGACGATGCCCAGACCGGTGACCACTACGCGACGCTTCGACATTGTTCTACTCCCGAACGCTGCAGGGACTTGACGACACATTCCCGCGACGCGATGGAGGCGTCGCGACGCGCGGAATCGCTCCGCGCCCTCAAAACGCGCAGGGCCGCGATGCGGCCCCGGCGGTCGCCCGATCCATCGACCGGGCGCAGGATCAAAGCACGCTTACGGCTTGACGTGAGACTTGATGTAGTCGATGGCCTGCTGCACCGACGTGATCTTCTCGGCCTCTTCGTCCGGAATCTCGCATTCGAACTCTTCTTCGAGGGCCATCACCAGTTCGACGGTATCGAGCGAGTCCGCGCCGAGATCGTCGACGAAGGATGCGCTGTTGGTGACTTCATCGTCCTTGACGCCAAGTTGTTCGATCACGATTTTCTTGACGCGTTCTTCGATGCTGCTCATGGGTTGTGCTCCGGGGAGGTAAATGTTGCGGTGGATAGTGTAAGGGAAACCAGGGTCCGGGAAAGGCCCGGACGTGCCTTTTCAATTCAATGACTTGGCGACCATCGATCGACAAGAGCGCCGCACACGCGTCCTGAACGCGGGCCGGACGGCGGAACGGAGCCTGCGGATCAGGGCATGTACATCCCGCCATTGACATGCAGCGTCTCGCCGGTGATGTAGCCGGCCGCAGGGCCGGCCAGGAACGCGACCGCATGGGCGATGTCGTTGGCATCGCCGAGACGACCGAGGGCGATCTGGCCGATCAGGCCTTCCTTCGCCGCCTCGGGCATGGCACGGGTCATGTCGGTATCGATGAAACCAGGCGCGACCACATTCACGGTGATACCGCGCGAGCCGATCTCCTTCGCGAGCGATTTGCTGAAAGCGATGATGCCGGCCTTCGCGGCGGCGTAGTTGGTCTGACCCGCGTTGCCGGTCACGCCGATGACCGATGCGATATTGACGATGCGGCCTTTGCGCGCCTTCATCATGCCGCGCATGACCGCTTTGCTGGTGCGGAACACGCTGGTGAGATTGGTGTCGAGGATCGACTGCCATTCCTCGTCCTTCATCCGCATCAACAGATTGTCGCGGGTGATGCCTGCGTTGTTGACCAGGATGGACACCGGTCCGAACTCTTTTGAGATGCCGTCGATCAACGCCTCGACCGCAGCGCCGTCGACCACGTCGAGCCTGCGGCCATGGCCGCCGAGCGGCGCGAGACGCTCGCCGATCGCCTGCGCACCGCTGTCCGAAGTGGCGGTGCCGATCACGGTCGCGCCCTGCGCGGCAAGCAGGTCGGCGATGGCGGCACCGATGCCGCGGCTCGCACCGGTCACGAGGGCGATCTCGCCTTTCAACGGGCGGTACTGCGTGGTGTCGTTGGTCATGGGATGCATGTCTCGGAAATGAGTTGGATGCCGCGCGGAAAACGGGCGGTCAACGCCAGGCTTCCAACGTGGCCTCGAAATCGTCCAGCGCGCCGAGCGCGCGGTGCTCGATCGACTTGTCGATGCGCTTGATCAACCCGCCGAGCACTCTGCCCGGGCCGCATTCGGCGGCGCGCGCGACGCCACGCGCGGACAGCGCTTCGACGCAGGCGGTCCACTGCACCGGCAGATACAGCTGGCGCACCAGCGCATCGCGGATCGCCTGGATGCCGTCGTGCACTTCGGCATCGACGTTCTGGATCACCTGCAGCGTGGGTTCGCGCCAATCGACGCCGTGCATCGCTTCGCCGAGGCGATTGGCCGCATCGCGCATCAGCGGCGTATGCGACGGCACGCTGACCGCGAGCCGCGCGATCTTGCGCGCACCGCGTCCAGTCAGCAGCGCGCTGGCGCGCTCGACCGCTGCAGCGTGACCGCCGATCACGACCTGCCCGGGCGCGTTGAAATTGGCGGCCACCACGACTTCGCTGCCCGACGCCTCGGCGCAGGCTTCGCGGACCACATCGTCTTCGGCGCCGATCACCGCGGCCATCGCACCGCTGCCGGCAGGCGCGGCGTCCTGCATCAGTTGCCCGCGGATGCGCACCAGATGCGCGGCTTCGCGCAGCGACAGCGCACCGGCAGCGACCAGTGCGCTGTATTCGCCGAGACTGTGGCCGGCGAGCAAAGTCGGCATCGCCCCGCCCTGCGACCGCCACAGTCGCCACACGGCGACGCCGGCAGCGAGCAGGGCAGGCTGGGTGAATTCGGTGCGGTTGAGCTGTTCTTCCGGGCCGCCCTGCGACAGCGCCCAGAGATCGACACCGGCGCCATCGGAGGCTTCCGCGAAGCTCTCGTGGATCGAGGAATAGCGCTCGGACAACTCGGCGAGCATGCCGATGGACTGCGAGCCCTGTCCGGGAAACACGAAGGCCAGGGTCGGATCGGCCGCTTGGGGTTCGCTCACGCAGTGTTCCAGCTCGAATGCGGAAGGCGATGATACGGGCGAACCCCGCTGTCTGTCTGTACGACGGCGTATGTAGGACATGCCGCGAAACGCGGCATCAGCGCGACCCCGACAGCAGAAAGCCGCCGCGTCCTCGCGGTCGCGACGGCTTCCCCGGAAAGGCCGGGCGGCCTCAGTAACGCAGCAGCGCCGATCCCCACGTGAACCCGCCGCCGAACGCTTCGAGCAGCACCAGCTGGCCCCGCTGGATCCGGCCCGAGCGCACCGCTTCGTCCAGCGCCAGCGGCACCGAACCGGAAGAGGTGTTGCCATGCTTGTCGACGGTCACGATGACGCGTTCCATGGGCATGTCGAGACGTTTTGCGGTGGATTCGATGATCCGCAGATTGGCCTGGTGCGGAATCAGCCAATCGATGTCGTGACAGTCGATGCCATTGGCTTCGAGCGTTTCCTCGGCCACCGAATCCATCGCCTTGACCGCGTGCTTGAACACTTCGCTGCCGGCCATCTTGATGCGCACGCCGACGTTGTGTTCTTCCGGCTTGAAGCCGACCGAGACGCCGACCGGGTTCCACAGCAGTTCCTTCTTGCCGCCATCGGCGTGCAGATGGGTACTGAGGATACCGGTCTCTTCGTCGGCCTTGAGCACGACCGCACCGGCACCGTCGCCGAACAGCACGCAGGTGGTGCGATCGGACCAGTCGATCATCCGGGTCAGCGTTTCCGCGCCGATCACCAGCACCGTTTTCGACGCGCCGGAGCGGATGAACTTGTCGGCGACGGTGAACGCATAGATGAAGCCGGAACAGGCGGCGTTGACGTCGAACGCAGCGCAACCATCGGCACCGAGCCGGTGCTGGATCAGGCAAGCGGTCGAGGGGAAAATCACGTCGGGCGTGGTGGTGCCGACGATGATCAGATCGAGTTCTTCGGGAGTGACGCCCGCGGCTTCCATCGCGCGCAAGGCGGCGAAATAGCCGAGATCGGAGGTGGTTTCGCCCTCCGCAGCGACGTGGCGCTGGCGGATGCCGCTGCGCGACGTGATCCACTCGTCGCTGGTGTCGACGAATTTGGCGAGATCGTCGTTGGTCAGGATTTTTTCGGGCAGATAGCTGCCGGTACCTGCGATACGCGCGTAGATCTGCTTGCTCATGCCAGCTGTTGCCCCTGTCGAAACAACGCGGCCGAGACGGCCGCGTCGATTCCGCAAGCCAGCGATGCCGGCTGCGCTGATTCGGCGTGATGCGGCATCTGCCTCATCGACGACGGGAACGATTCCGGCGCATGCACGCCGCAATCATCATTCTTCGTCGGCAATCTTTGCCTTCGGCGCGATCACCTGGCGACCGCGATAGTAGCCGTCCTTGGTGATGTGATGCCGCAGATGGACTTCGCCCGAGGTCGGGTCGGTGGCCAGTTGCTTGGCGGTCAGGGCGTCGTGCGAACGACGCTGGCCACGACGGGAAGGAGTGACTCGGGATTTCTGCACTGCCATGGGATTGCTCCAGCCTCAATAACGTGAATGTCGCGAAAGTCGTTGGTGTCCGATTCCGTGGGGATCGGCTGTTGGCGCCTTTCTTTGAATGATGTTTCTCAGGTTTTTTTCAGTGCCGCCAACGCCGCGAACGGATTGGTACGCACTTCTTCTTCTGCCGTCACCGGCCAGTCGCGCTCGACCGACTCGCTGCCAGGCTGCACCGGCACCAGCGGTACGGCGAGGATCAACTCGTCCTCGACCAGCTCCGCCGGCCGCAACAGACCATCCTCGGCCAGTTGCAGTACTTCATAGTCCGGCAGCAGCGAAGCCTCGACATCCTCCGCTTCGGTACCGCCATCGCCCCCGCGTACCAACCCGAACCGCTGGACCAGCGACACCGGCTGCAAGAAACGCTGCAGACTGCGCTGGCAGATCAACGGCAACTCGGCATCGACCCGCAGTTCCGCGTACGGAATCTGCAGTACATCCTGGTCGAACTCCAGAGAGAAGCGCGCTTCGCCCTCGGTATCGGCCAACAGATCGCGGAGGCGGGCCATCGCGGCCAGCGGAAGCCGGCCATCGAAGCTGCGCCGGGCTGCCACCATGCGCCAAGCGTCCAAGGTTTCGGGCACTTCAGCGGACATAAGCGCGGAATGGTAGGGGGCGGGCCCCGCACTGTCAAACCCGGAAGCGGTGCGAGTCCGGCTTGCTTCGACCCGGCGCGACCGGCGATTTGCCCGCCGGAGCGAGCCGCGTCAGACTGTCCACCCACGTCCGGGCCCGCCGTGTGACCGCCTTCTCTGTTCCTGCCGTTACCATCACCTCGATCGCGGTGGCCATTATCGCTTCGGTATTCGCTTGGCGCTTCTTCCGCCGGGATACTCCGCGCCAGCGTGCCATGACCCGACTGCTGGACGCCGCCGACGCTCTCGAAGCCCGGCTGCGCACCGCAAAAGCCGAGATCGAAGCCATCACCGGCGACGAGGACGACACCGTGCGCAGCGCGCTGCAGGAGATGCTGCGCCAGCGCCTGTGGCTCCAGCAGCACGGCGAGACCGCCTCGGTCCAGACACTCGACGAGATCCGCACCTCGATCGAGCAGGCGCGGATCCGGATCGACCAGCAACTGGTGCTGGTCGAACGCGCCCGAACCGCGCACCCCTGAGCCGGCACCCGTGCCAAGCCTGGTACTCGCCTCGACATCGATCTACCGTCGCGCTCTGCTGGGACGTTTCGGGCTTCCCTTCACTATCGCCCGGCCCGAGGTCGATGAGACACCCCGCACCAGCGAATCTCCGCAGGCGCTGGCTGAGCGGCTGGCGCTGGCGAAGGCCGAAGCCGTGCTCGCCAGCGTGGCGCGCGACACCTGGGTGATCGGCTCCGATCAGGTCGCGGAGCTCGATGGCCGGCCGCTGGGCAAACCCGGCAGCCATGCCGGCGCCGTCGCACAGCTCCAATCGATGTCCGGCCGTGAGGTGCGCTTCCTGACTGCGCTGTGCCTCGCCGGCCCTGGTGGGCACAGGCTGCAGGCGCTCGACATCACGACCGTGCGCTTCCGCGCGCTGGACGACGACGAAATCGAGCGTTATGTGGTCCGCGAACGGCCGCTGGACTGCGCCGGCAGTTTCAAATGCGAAGGCCTTGGGATCGCCCTGTTCGACGAGATCGAGAATCGCGATCCGACCGCGTTGGTCGGCCTGCCGTTGATCGCGACCGCCCGATTGCTGCGCGAGGCGGGATTTGTCGTGCCATGAAAGGTAGAACGGCCTTCAGGCGACTGCTTGCCTTGGGAAAACAAGCGGCGGCCTGAAGGCCGCTCTACCTGCCGAGCACGACCGCCTGCTGCGGCCAGTCTTCGACGCTGCCGTCGCGGCCGTGCAAGCGCAACTGCAGCCAATAAGTCCCCGGCGCGCGCGCGCCGAGATCGATGTCCGCGCGGAAGCCCACCTTCGGCTGCTGCGGATCGGTGGAGCCCCCATCCCGCCACTTCCGCCAGAAACCGACGACTTCGGGTCGCTCGATACCGTATTCGGCGTCGGCAACGGGCCGGCCATCGATCAACACCTCGATCCGCGCAAGCCCAACGCCGTCCTTGAATGCCCAGCCCTGCAGCGCGAAACGGCGCGAAACGGCGTTACCGGCCACCGGTGTGTCGACCCACGCCATCGCCGGCGCGGTGCAGCCGCCTTCCGGGCGCACGGATGGCAGCGCGAACAGCAGAAAACGCTGACGGCCGCGATCGATATTGAGCACCGTCGGCGGCGGCAGCGGGCCGACCATCGCGCACAGGTCGTGATAACGCTGCAACTGCTCGCGATAACTCACATCGGTGGCACCCACGACCAGCAGGACCGGTACATCGTTGCGGCCCGCGCGGCGGTCGTACTGCAATCCCCACAGCATCAACTGCGGCGCGCGGCCGTGGTGCCGGTTGAGCGGATGATCGAGTACCGGGATGTCTGCATCGTCCAGCGCGAACCCGAGTTCGGCGCCGATCTTGAAGTTGTCGGCGACGATCCGCGTACCCGCCGGCATCCGCGCGCGCATCGCTTCGACGTCGCGCGCCAACACGTCCCAGCCGGCGAAATTCGACGGATACGCTTTGGTGCCCGCCGCGCGTTCGCGCAGCGCGGGCGACGACACCGCTGCGTAGTAGCCGAGCCCTCCGATCAGACCCAGCAGCGCCAACGTCCATGTCGCCCGTTGCATCGATCCGGACCAGCGCGACAGGGTCAACGGCGCCAGCGGCAACAGCGCGAGATACGCCGGCAGCGGCCAGTGGAAACTCACCCGTTCGCTGTCGGCGAAAAAACCCAGCGCGAAAAAACCGGACAACACCAGCAGCCCGGACCACGCGAGATAACGCACGCCGGCCGGCTGCGTCGCCCCGCCTTGCGCGAATCCCGCGCGCAGCATCGCGAACAGCAGCAGCGGCGTCACCAGCAAGGTCTGCACCGCGACGAACAGCAGGCCATCGGGATGGAACGCCCATGGATGGCGATCGACGAGTTGGAAGCGCAGCCCGGCATCGGCGTTGTCGAGATTCCACAGCAGCAGCGGCAGCCACGCGAGCGCGCCGACCGAGACCGCCAGCCACACCCGCACATCGCGCAGCGCGCGGCGCCCTTCGGGCAGCATCAGCATGACGATGAAACCGACGCCGATCACCGAGACGAAGCGGTAATGCGTGAGCCCGCCGATCGCGAGGCCGGCGGCGAGCAGCGCAATCGCAACCCAGCTCACGCCGCGCATCAACCGGCTGCCCGCGTCGAGGCACAGCACCGTCGCGAACGCCAGCGGCACATCCGGCAACGCAAGCACGCCCAGCGTGCCGAGCAGCGGCAGCAGCACCGCCAGCATGCCCGCTCGCCAGGCGTATCCGGTGTCGGTTTCGCGGCGCGCGATCGCCACGACCCACCACGGCAGCAGCGCTGCGATCAGGAGGAATGGCCAACGCAACCCGAGCAGATTGTGGCCGCCCAGCTCGATGCCCGCTCGCGTCAGCCAAGCGCTGAGTCCGGGCAGGTCCGAATATGCCCAGGCCGGATGACGGCCTTCCTGCCAGTAGAACGCCTCATCCACGAACAGCGGCAGATACGCGGCAAGCGCGCACTTGCAGAGCGTCGCAACCGCCCAGAGCGCGATGAATGTCCGCTTCGTCGAATCCACCTGCTGTTTCAATGCGTAGTCTCGTTACACTGCCGAAAAATGTCCGCAACACCCCGGAGAATCCCGTGACGCCAGTCTTCGAACCCCGTACATGCTAAACGACGCGCTGCTCGATGCCCTCAAACGCGCCCAGGCACAGGTCAACCAACTGGTGCTGGGCAAACCGCAGGAAGTGCGTCTGGCCTTCGTCGCGTTGCTGTCCGATGGCCATGTCCTGATCGAAGACCTGCCGGGCCTGGGCAAGACCACGCTGGCGCATGCGCTGGCGGCGAGTCTGGGCCTCGGCTTCCAGCGCGTGCAGTTCACTTCCGACCTACTGCCCTCGGACATCGTCGGTGTGTCGGTGTTCGACGCCCAGGCGCGCAGTTTCCAGTTCCATCCCGGCCCGGTGTTCGCGCAGGTGCTGCTGGCGGACGAAATCAACCGCGCGCCGCCGCGCACCCAGAGCGCGCTGCTGGAAGCGATGGCGGAGCATCAGGTCACGGTCGATGGCATCACCCATCCGTTGCCCGACCCGTTCTTCGTGATCGCGACCCAGAATCCGGTCGATCTCGCCGGCACCTATCCCCTGCCCGACTCGCAGCTCGACCGCTTCCTGCTGCGCCTGCATCTGGGCTATCCGCCGGAAGATGCCGAACGCGCGCTGCTCTCCGGAAGCGACCGCCGCGATCTGATCGCACGCAGCGAAGCGGTGCTGAGCGCCGACGACGTGCGTGCACTGCGCCGCGCGGTGAGCGAAGTGCATGCCAGCGAAGCCCTGATCGCGTATGTGCAGAAATTGATGACACGCAGCCGTCACCACCCCGGCGTTCGCGTGGGGCTGTCGCCGCGTGCCGGTCTGGCGCTGCTGCGCGCCGCGCGCGCGCACGCACTGCTGCTCGGACGCGCGCACGCGCTGCCCGAAGACGTGCAGACGTTGTTCATTTCGGTGGCCGCGCATCGCCTGGTCGCGGATGCCGACAGTGGCGACGGTGCGACGCTGGCGAAGTCGATCCTGCATGCGGTGGCGGTGGATTGATGGGGCCCCCTGCCCCACACCCGGCCTCCGGCCACCCTCTCCCCGCGATACAGGGAGAGGGTGGCGCGAGCGAGGGTGAGGGGCACGCATGACCAACGCGGGTCTGCGCGCCTGGATCGAACGCCGCGCGGCGAAATGGATCACACCGCGCGCGCCCGAATCGCTGCCGGTGCGTTTCGACCGTCGACGCGTCTACGTGTTGCCGACCGGTTTCGGGCTGTTTTTCAGTGCATTGCTGGTGGCGATGCTGCTGGGCGCGCTGAACTACAACAACAATCCCGCACTGATGCTGGCGCTGCTGCTGGGTGGCGCCGCCCACACCGGTCTGTTCGCCGCGCATCTGCAATTATCGGGATTGAGCATCGTCGCGATCGGCGCCGAGCCGGTCGGCGCAGGCAAGCCGCTGCAACTGCGCGTGCATGCGCGCGCCGAACCCGGGCGCGAGCGTCGCGGGCTGCGCATCGCTTCGGGCGGGCATGCCGCATTCCTGTCGCTGCGGCAAGGCGCGGGCGAAGCGGTGATCGAACTACCCACCGAGCGTCGCGGCTGGCTGGAACCCGGGCGCCTGCGCATCTCCACGACGCGTCCACTGGGCGTGGTGGTGGCCTGGAGCTACGTATGGCCGGAAGCGCCGCTGCTGGTGTATCCGGCACCCGAAGCGCACGGCCCGCCCCTGCCGGAAGGCGGTGGCGATCAAGCCATCGCGCGCATGCATCCCAGCGGCGACGATGTGCATCACCTGCGCACGTACCGTCGCGGCGATTCGCGTCGCGCGATCGCTTGGAAACCCTCGGCGCGGCGCGATGAATTGCTGGTGCGCGAATACGAACAACCGCTCGGCGCCGATATCGATCTGGATTGGCGTGAATTGAATGCGCTGCCTTACGAAGCGCGCATCCGCCGCCTTGCCCGCTGGGTCGACGAAGCCGAACGCGATGGTCGTCGCTATCGGCTGGTGTTGCCGGGGCAGCCGCCGCTGGGGCCGGCGCAGGGCAATGCGCATCGGCATGCGTGCCTGAAGGCGTTGGCGCTGATGCCGGAGGCTGTGGGCCGTGGCTGATCGGAGCGCGCCGCCACTCGACCCCATCGCCCGACGCTGGACACTCGCTGCGGCAGCCGCCTGCCTGCTGCCGTTGCTGCTGCAGGTGCCGCCATTGCTGGGGGTGGGCATCGGCGCCGTCGCGGTCGCCATTCCGTTGCTCGTGCGCGACGGCCGCGCACCCGGCTGGCTGCGACTCCTGCTGATCGTGGCCCTGATGGGCACGGTGATGACCCGCTACGAATTCCGCTTCGGGCGCGACACCGGCTGCGCGCTGCTGGCGACCATGCTCGCGCTGAAACCGGTGGAAATGCGCAGTCTGCGCGATGCCCGCAGCCTGCTGGGTTTCGCGCTGTTCGCGCCGTTCGCGACCTTCCTGCTGGATCAGGGGCCGCTGCCGTTGACGCTCGGGTTGATCGCGGCGGTGACCGTGCTGGCGGCACTGTTGAAACTCACCGATATCGAAGTCGGCGAGCTGTCATCGACGGACAAACCCTGGCGACGGTTCGCCACCGTCGCGCGGATGATCGCCATCGGACTGCCGCTGGCGCTGGTGGTGTTCTGGCTGTTTCCGCGCTTCAGCGTGCCGATGTGGGGCGTGCCCGAGCGCGCGCTGTCCCGCCCGGGGCTGTCGGACCGGATGACGCCGGGCGATTGGATCGATCTGGTCGCCGACGACACGCCCGCGCTGCGGGCGACCTTCATCGGCGCAGCGCCGCCGCCATCGCAGATGTACTGGCGCGGACCGGTGCTGTGGGATTTCGACGGCCGCAGTTGGACGGCGGTGGAATGGTCGCGATCGATGGGGCGCACGGACACCGCACCGGGACCGAAACGCTACGAGTACGTGCTGGAGATCGAACCGACCGAACGCAACCAATTGGTCGCGCTGGAACTGCCGCTCGCCGCACCGTCCGGATCGCAGCTCGGCAAGGATTTCAGCCTGCGCAGCGACGAGCCGCTGAATGGCATCACCCGCTGGCGGATGCGCTCGGCGCCACGGGCGGCATTGGCAACCGATCCCACTCGAACCGGTCTGCATCCCGCGCTGCGGCGACTCGCCCTGCGCCTGCCGCCAGGCTACAACCCGCGCACCCGTGCCCTGGCCGACGCCTGGCGCCGCGAAGCCGGACCCTCCACGGCGGCCAGCGACAACGCCATCGTCAAACGCGCACTCGCATGGATCCGCACCGAGTTCGCCTACACCCTCGATACCCCGCTGCTCGGTCGCAACACCGTCGACGAATTCCTCTTCGACGAAAAAGCCGGGTTCTGCGAGCACTACAGCGGCGCATTCGTGGTGCTGATGCGCTCGGCCGGCATCCCGGCGCGGGTGGTCACCGGTTATGTCGGCGGCTATCGAAACCCGGTCGGCGATTATTGGCTCGTGCGCCGCTCCGACGCCCATGCCTGGGCCGAAGTCTGGCTGGACGGCCGCGGCTGGGTGCGCGTGGACCCGACGGCGGCGGTCGCACCGGAGCGCATCTACGACACCATCGCCGACCGCAGGCCGGGTGCCCTCGGCGGTTTCGTCGGACTGACGCCCGTGTTCAACGTCGGCGATTGGATGCGTCGCAGTTGGAACGATTTCGTGCTCGGCTACAACGCCGCGCGCCAGCGCCGGCTGCTGGAATCCTTCGGCGTGCCGGACCTCGATTCGGCCAGATTGATTCAACTGTTCGTGCTCGCGACCGTGCTGGCGATGGTGGGCATGCTCTGGCTGACCACCCGGCAGGAGCGCGAACGCGACCCGGTGCTGCGCGCCTGGCACCGTCTGGAACGACGCTACCGCCGGCTCGGGCTCGCTCGCGCTTCGCATGAACCGGCCGCGATCTGGGTGGAACGGGTCATCGCGGCGCGACCGCAGGCGGAATCCTTGCGCCGGCTCAGCGCACGTTTCGTCGATTGGCGGTACGCTCGCGATCATGGCGGCATCGCTGGTGCGGAGGGGTTGATCCGCGACCTGCGAAAGCATCGGCCCTGACGCCCCAGAATTCGACGACACCGCTCTTGATGGCATCTATCTCGACTGCACCGATATGAATTTTCCGGAGACATTCATGCACGCACGCACCTTCGTCATCGCCGCGTTGGCCGTCGCCCTCGCCGGCTGCGTCACCCAGACCAAACCCCTGCGCGGCGAGTTCGCCGACGTGTCGCCGCACGATGCGATCGAACAGGACAGCACCGGTGCCGTCGTGCGTTGGGGCGGTCGCATCGTTCGCACCGAACCGCTCACCGACCGCACCTGTTTCGAGGTGCTCTCGACCCGTCTCGACGCCTCCGGCCGGCCGTACTGGGCCGCCGACGATACCCGCGGTCGCTTCATCGCCTGCCGCAGCGGTTTCTACGACCCCGCGCTGTTCACCGATACCCGTGAAGTCACCTTCACCGGCCGCGTCGATGGCTACGAAAACCGCAAGATCGGCGAATACGATTACCGCTTCCCCCGGCTCGCCGCCGATGTCGTCTATCTGTGGCCGGTACGCGAACGCGTCGATGTGATTGCCCGCCCGGGCCCGTGGCCGTGGTGGGGCTGGTGGTGATCGCCCCGGCCGCAACGCGATTCGCGACATGCCGATGAACAAACGGCGACCGGACAGGTCGCCGTTTCGACATGATCGCTTTACACGGGACCGGTCGGCGTATGTTTGTCCCGATAGCGGAAGGTCAACCAAAGACCGACCGCGACCGAATACGAGAGATTGGGAATGAAGGCTTTGTCCAGAGATGTGACCCTGGAGTACAGCGCGACATAGTTGGTATACGCCGCCTGCGACAAGGTGAACGCCGCGATCAGCAACAACATCCGGATCGGGACGGGCGTACCCAGCTTGAGTGCGATGATCGTGCCCTCGGAGATCAGGACCCCGACGAGGAAAGGAAAGACCGCACCGATCACGATGATGCCAACCGAACTATCGGTGGAATGGGTCGCCAGCATCATGTCCGCAAAGGTGACACCCAAGGCACGGGTGATGAGGAACGCGAGGAAACCGGTCGAGAACGACATGATCCGAACGTACTGTTCGGCGCCGACCGCGGACATGATCACCTTGATCGAGATCCAGATCTGGCTGGCGATCACCAGCAGGATCAGTAGCTGCTCCAGGACGAGGAAGGGGTCCCACTTCATTCTTGTTCCACCGCTCTATGACCTCGGACTCCGTGCGCCGGATCGGAACATACCACAACCGCCGCGCCGGGTCGGTGCCATTGGCCCGCACTCGGTACCGCGGGCCTTGCCGATCCGGGGGTCATTTGACCACGCGCAAATGCGAGGGCCGACGGCGCGGCGGCGGTGCCTGCGGCGGGCGCGGGCGGCGCCAGTGCCGGATCAGCAGCCACCCGAACAGCATTCCGCCGAGATGCGCGAAGTGGGCCTCGCCAGTGTTCAATCCGCTGAAGGCCAGCGCGAGTTGCGCGATCGCGAAAACGATCACCAGAGTCCGCGCCTTGATCATCACCGGCAGGAACAACAGGCCGATATGATGGTTGGGGAACAGCATGCCGTAACCCGCCAGCAGGCCGAACACACCGCCGGACGCGCCCAGCGTGGTGTAGGTCCATCCGGTCTGGGACAGCATCAGCGTGGCCACCAGAAGCTGGCACAGCCCGGCGCCGAGCGTGCAGAACGTGTAGAACGCCAGGAAACGACGGCTTCCCCAGTGCGCTTCCAGCGGCGCACCGAACATCAGGATGCCAAGCATATTCATCACGATATGCAGCAGATTCCCATGCATGAACGCATGCGTGATCAGCTGCCACGGCATGAACGATGTCGTCGGCGAAAACGGGTCGCCGTCGATCGCCACAGGCCACAGCCGCAGCGGCGCGAAGATCCAGTCCGGCAGCAGAAGCTGCAGTACATAGATCACGATATTGACGATCAACAGCGCCTTGGTGGCTGCGGGCAATCTGGAGAACATCCGTGATCCTTGGGGGAGAGGAAACGGTTGGGTGTTGTCGAATCATCGACCGTTCGATGCGGCGGCTATGATACCGGGATGACCGCCCTTCCCACTCTCGATGCCGACGATTTTTCGCGCGAGCCCGCTCTGCTCGCCGATGCGTTGCGCGACCGGGGCGCCTGCTGGATCACCGATTGGCCCGATGCCGCCTTGCGCGATGCGCTGCGCGACGACCTGCGCAGGCTTCAATCGACCGGCGGCCTTTCACCCGCAGCGGTCGGCCGCCGCGAGGGTCGCGCGTTGCGCAACGACATCCGTGCCGACGCCACCTGCTGGCTCGACGACCCGCGCTGCGGCGATCCGGCGCGCACATTGCTCGAACGACTCGATGCGCTGCGCACGATACTCAACCGTACGCTGTTCCTCGGCTTGACCGATTGCGAGGCCCACTACGCGGCGTACCCGCCCGGCGGCGGTTACGCGCGCCATCGCGACCGTTTTCGAGACAGCGACGCGCGGGTGGTGACGTGGGTGACTTATCTCAACGCAGACTGGTCGGAAGAAGATGCCGGCGAGCTGCGGCTTCATCCCGGAAGCGCAGATGCCGATGGGGTGTCGGCCGACCTGACGTCCAACGACCTGGTGTCGATCGATGTGTCTCCGCTCGGCGGCAGTCTCTGTTTCCTCAGCGAACTGGAGCATGAAGTGCTGCCGGCGCGGCGTGAGCGCTTGAGCATCGCAGCATGGTTCCGAAGGACGCCGCGCGTATCCGCATGAGTCGTGTCGGGCCTGAAGCCCCGACTTGCGATGCTCAGCCCCAGACCTCCTCGTCGAGCGACTTCGCGCGTTTCGCCGGACGCACGCGCCCGCGATCGTCCACGCGCACGCCTTCCCGACGCAGGCGCTTCAACTGCTCTTTGCAATCCTGCGAACCCGGTGGAAAGGCGCTGCGCCCGTCGGAGCGCAGCACGCGATGCCACGGCAGCGTGGGGTCTTCGTTCCGCGACAGCAGTCGCGCGACCATGCGTGCCCGCCCGGGCAACCCCGCGCGCTGGGCGACAACCCCGTACGCAGCGGTTTCGCCGCGCGGAATCGCACGGATCGCGGCAAGGATGCGTTCGGCAGCAGACAGTGCGTCCATGGAGGGTTAGCATAATGCAACGATTTTCCCAGAGTCCCACATGCAAAACTTCGAACAAGTCCGCAGCCACCTCGCTTCCGGCGACTTCCGGATCACGATGCAGGAGCCTTACGTGCTTTGCGTCGAACTGTCGCTCGAACAGGGCCGCCGCCATCAGGCGATCTTCCTCTCCGAACTGGAGGACGACGACGGCCGCACCTATCTGCGGGTCAGCACGGTGATCGCGCCGACCACCGGGATCGACTGCCGTCGCGCCCTGGCCTTCAACTGGGAAAGCCACGTCGGCTACCTGGCCATCGGCGAACTCGATCGCGTGCCGTATCTGCAGCTGTGCGAGAACCGTCCGTACGACAACCTCAGTCCGGGCGAAGTGGACCGCCTGATTCTCGAGATCGGCGGCATGGGCGACCAGCTCGAGCGGGCATTGTCCGCCGGTGGCGACCTGCTCTGAACCACGACCGTCGCACGCAACCAAAAAAGGCCCGCTTTCGCGGGCCTTTTTCGTTCGTCCGGGGCAAGCGCAAGCCTCACGCCCAACCCAGCGCCTCGATCAATCTGAAAAGACCGTATGCCACACCGCCAGCGGCTGGAATGGTGAGTATCCAGGCCCAGATGATCCGCTCGATCACCGTGATCTTGAGCGCACGCGGGTTCTTGCCGAAGCCCACGCCCATGATCGCGGTGGAAATGCTGTGCGTCGTCGAAACCGGCATGCCGAAATGCGCGGCCGTGACCAGGATCGTCGCCGAGGCGGTCTCCGCAGCGAAGCCATCGATCGGCTGCAGTTTCACCATCTTGTGGCCGAGCGTCTTGATGATCTTCCAGCCACCAGCAGCAGTGCCGGCGGCCATGACCAGCGCGCAGGTGAAGACGATCCAGCTGTCGATATCCTTCTCGCCGCCGTCCGGATGCAGGAACTGGGCCCACGCCGGCAGGTGATCGAGCGTGCCCGTCGCCTGCGCACCGAAGATCGACAGCGCGATGATGCCCATGGTCTTCTGCGCATCGTTGCTGCCGTGCGCGAATCCCATGTACGCGGCGGACGCCAACTGCGCCTTGCCGAAGATCGCATTCACCCAGCGGGGGCGGACCATGCGCGCCAGCGATCCGCCGGCCTTCGAAAAGCCCCAGATCAATGCATAGATGGCGCCGAGGATCAGCACGCCGAGCGTGAAACCCGCGATCGGCGAGCTGACCATCGGCACGACGACCTTCCACAGCAGGCCCTTGTTGCTGGCCCAACCCTCATCGCCGATCTTCGACCAGATCAGCGCGGCCCAATCGTTGTGTGCGGCGGCCAGCGCCGCGCCGCAGAGACCGCCGATCAGCGCGTGCGAAGACGACGACGGCAGACCCTTCCACCACGTGATCAGGTTCCAGGTGATGCCGCCGGCCAGTGCGCAGAGGATCACCTGCGAGGTCACCATCACGACATCGGTGTCGATCAGGCCCGATGCGATGGTCTTGGCGACTGCCGTACCGTAGAACGCACCGATCAGATTCATGACCGCCGCCAGGATCACCGCCTTGCCGGGCGAGAGCACTTTGGTGGCGACCACGGTGGCGATGGAGTTCGCGGTGTCGTGAAACCCGTTGATGAACTCGAAGACGAGCGCGGCCAGGATGACCAGCAGCACGAGAGTGAGCATGGCGGTCGTCTCAGCTGTTCTTCAGGACGATCTGATAAGCGACCACGCCGGCCTCGCGGCAGCGGTCGATCGCTTTCTCCAGGATCTCGAAGAATTCCTTGAGCAGGAACATCTGCAGGCTGTCGAGCTTGCCGGAATAGATGTCGCGGTACAGCTCGAGCATCAGCCGGTCGGCTTCGTTCTCGATCGCCCGCAGCTTCTCGTTGAGCGCGGTCATGCGATCGATGTTGAGGTGGCGCAGCTCCTTCACCATGTCGACCACCACGCTGGCGGCCTGTTCGAGCATCGCGGCGCGCGGCGCGAAATCGATATCTTCCAGGTGGTGCACCGCCAGCGAATAGCGGTCGGCGAACTTCTCGATCTGCTTGGGGATCTTGTACAGCGCCGAACCCAACGCCTCGATGTCCTCGCGCTCGATCGGGGTGATGAAACTGTCGACCAGCGCCTTGCCGATCTTCTCGGACGCAGCCCGCTCGCGCTGTCGGGCCAATTTGAAGGCGTCGAGCGCCGGCTGGCGATCGGTGGCTTTCATCATCGTGTGCAGCGCGGTCGCGCTGGCGTGCGCGGCGGCGGCGGCCTCGTCGAGCAGGTCGTAGAACTGCTGGCCGGAACCGAAGATCGTTTGCAGGGAGAACATGGGCTGACGTCTCGATGACAGTGATGTGAATAGCGTAAGTCCGAATTGTGACTTGGAGATGACATTTCGGCCGCCGATGTCATCCCATCGACATCCAATCGTCATGGCGGCCTGTGCCCACCCCCGGGCCCCGCGGGTCGAAATGACCCGCGGGGATGGTCATGACCGCCTGCTATGATCGCCGCACCCCCTGACGCCAGCCCCTGTGACCCGCCCCCGATGCCCCGCCCGACGCCGGAGCCCCCGCAAGCCGTCGAAAACCCTCTGCGGTTCGGTTCCACGACGGCATGCCGCCCCGCCAGCCGGGGACCCGCTCCCGTGCTTGAGCTGTCGATCGTCGTTGCGCTGATCCTGCTGAACGGCTTTTTCGCGCTGTCGGAAATGGCGCTGATGACCTCGCGCAAGATGCGCCTGAAGCAGATGGGGGAACACAGCCGGGGCGCGCGCAAGGCCTTGGCGCTGGCGGAACACCCCGACAACCTGCTGTCGACCGTGCAGGTCGGCATCACCTTGATCGGCGTGCTCAACGGCATGCTCGGCGGCGACGCCATCGGCCAGCAGATCGCCGACTGGCTGGGCGAATCGGCGCCTGGCGCCCGGGAATACGCCACCACGATCGGGCTGGCCACCGCCGCGACCCTGATCACCGTCGGCACCGTGATCTTCGGCGAATTGATCCCCAAACGCCTGGCGCTGACCAATGCGGAGGTCATCGCCAGCAAGGTGGCGATCCCGCTGGACCTGCTGGCGCGCATCTCCAAGCCAGTGGTGCTGACCCTGGGCGCGATCAACCGCAGCGTGCTGCGCATGCTGGGCATCCGCGACGACGCCCGCAATGCGATCACCGAAGAGGAGATCCAACTGCTGGTGAGCGAAGGCCACGAGCAGGGCGTGATCGACGACGACGAGCGCAACATGATGCAGCGGGTGATGCGTCTGGGCGATCGCACGGTGGAAAGCATCATGACCCCGCGCACCCGCATCGTCTGGCTGGATGCCAACGCACCGTTCCTGGACAATCTGGCGGAAATGCGGGAAACGCCGTATTCGCGCTATCCGGTCTATCGCGACAGCGATGCCGAAGTGCTGGGCTTGCTCGAGGTGAAGTCGCTGCTCGACCGGCTGCAGGAGCGTGAGCCGGATCTGTTCACCACCCTGCGCCCTGCGCTGTTCGTTTCCGAATCCACCCACGCACTGAAGCTGCTGGAGATCTTCCGCGAAGAGCAGCAGTCGCTGGCGCTGGTGGTGGACGAATACGGCGAAATCACCGGCATGGTCACCGTGAACGACCTGATGGGCGCGGTGCTCGGCCGGCTGCAGTCCGGCGAAACCCCGGATTCCGAAGCGCTGGTGATCGAACGTGCGGATGGTTCGCTGCTGGTCGACGGCTCGCTGCCGGTGGACGAACTGCGCGAGCTCATCGGCCAGCGCCTGCCGCATCTCGACGACCACGACTACCACACCGCTGCGGGCATGGCGATCGCGCACTTCGGGCGCATTCCCAACACCGGCGAGTTTTTCGACTGGTCGGGCTGGCGGATCGAAGTGGTCGATCTCGACGGCCCCAGGATCGACAAATTGTTGCTGACCCGCATCGACAGCATGGATGTCGCGGATGACGCCTGAGCCGGAAAGCGACGACGAGCACATCGTTCCGCACGGCATGCGCGCAGTGCTCGATACGCTGTGCGATGGCGACCCGAACGATCACCTGGCGCTGAGCGATCTGGTCGGCGGACTCGGCCGCAGCACCTTCGGCGTCATGCTGTTCATCGCGACCATTCCCGCGTTCATTCCGATCCCCGGCGTGGCCGGCGCGCTCAGCGGACCGCTGGTGGTGCTGACCGGCATGCACCTGCTGATGCTGCTGCGCAAACCCTGGCTGCCGGGCTTTGTCGCACGCCGCGGTCCGCAGCGCAGCACCCTGATCCGGTTCGACCGCGTCGGCGACCGCTGGCTGCGATGGCTGGAAAAACTGGTGAAGCCGCGACTGACCGCAGTCATCGATCACCCGCTGGCGACGATCTTCTCCGGCCTGCAGCTGATACTGCTGGGTGTGCTGTTGGCGCTGCCGATCCCGTTCACCAATTTCCTGTTCGGCGGCCTGCTGCTGCTGTATGCGCTGGCGCTGCTGGAGCGCGATGGTGCGCTGATGTTGATCGCATGGGCCGCAGGCATCGCGGCGATCTACGTCTTCGGTGCGGTGTCCGGCAATCTCGCGGCGATGCTCTGGGCCTGGGTCGCCGGCCTGGGCTGAGCCGGCCGGGCCGATGCCCGAGAATCAATCCAGAAGGCGCACGAAATCCTGCATGTTGATCGGATGCCCGAGCCAATAGCCTTGGGCGAGATCGCAGCCCCGCGTGCGCAGCAGATCGTACAACCCTTCCTTCTCTACGCCTTCGGCGACCACGATCATCCCCAGCGAATGCGCCATCGCGATGATCGCGGTGGTCAATGCGAGGTCGTCCGGGTCGCGCAGCATGTCGGCGATGAAACTGCGGTCGATCTTCACGCCATCCACCGGCACCCGGCGCAGATGGCTGAGCCCGGAGAACCCGGTACCGAAATCGTCCAGCCAGACCTTGATCCCATGCTCGCGCAGACCCGACAGGATCCGGCGCGCCTGATCCTCGTCGTTCAGCACGGCCGTCTCGGTCAGTTCGAGATGCATCAACTGCGGCGGCAGGCCGCTTTCGGCAAGCGATTCCATCACCTGTTCGTGGAAATCGCCGCCGCGCAGCTGTCGCGCCGAGACATTGACCGAGACGAACAATTCGTGGGCGCCTGCGGATTCGCGACGCCAGCGCATCGCGTCCCGGCACGCGGTACGGATCACCGCCGGGCCGATGGTGTCGATCAAGCCGCTCTGTTCGGCGACATCGATGAACACCGACGGCGCCATATGCCCGTGGACCGGATGCTGCCAACGCAACAGCGCTTCGGCGCCGATCAGGGTCTTGTCGGAAACGCGATAGATCGGCTGGTACGCCAGCGTCAGTTCGCCGCGCTCCCAGGCACCGCGCAGATCCTGCTCGATGCGGACCCGGCGGGTCACCGCCTGATCCATCGCACGGTTGTAGAAGCGGTAGCAGTTCTTGCCGGCGACCTTCGCCTGGTACATCGCGATATCGCCGTTCTTCATCAGCATCGTCGCGCCCGAGGCGTCTTCCGGGAACAGCGTCACGCCGATCGACGTCCCGAGGAACACCTGCCGATCCTGCACCACGATCGGCCGACTGAGCTCCGACACCAGCGTCTCGGCGAGATGCGCCGCGCTGCTGCGTACGTCGGCGTGATCGCCTTCGTCGTGCAGCAGGATCACGAACTCGTCGCCGCCGAAGCGCGCGAGTTCGCTGGCATGGCCACCGGCTCGCTCCACCGCTTCGCGGATGCGGTTGGCGAACTGGATCAGCACTTCGTCGCCGACGTCGTGGCCGAGGGTATCGTTGACCCGCTTGAAGTCGTCGATGTCCGCGAACAACAGCGCGAGCTGTCGGCCGACGCCGCGCAGCTGCATCAAACGGTGATCGAGGGTTTCGCGGAACGCCAGGCGGTTGGCCAGACCGGTCAGCGAATCGGTGTACGCCATGCGACGCATGTCGCGATCGTGACGCGCGATGCTGTCGGCCATCCGCGCGAACGCGCGCACCAGCGTACCGACCTCGTCCTTGCGGGCGTTGACCGGCAGCGAGGTGGAGAAATTGCCCGCTTCGATCGCGCGGGCGGCATCGGAAAGTTGGCGGATCGGGCGCACCAGCGCCCGCTGCAGCACGATCCCGACCAGCACCGCCAGCGAGACCAGCATCAGCAGCAGCAGGCCGATCCAGGCCAGATGGCGATTGCCGATCTCGCGCAGGCGATCGCCGATCTCGCGGTTCACATGCGCCTCTTCGGCGCGGATCTTGACCAGCGAATAGCCGACGCGTATCCCGCCCAGACGCTGGTCGCCGATCCGGATCGGCGTGGAGACATCCATCACCTCGTCGGTGCTCAGCACCAGCAGCGCGTCGGCGGAAACGATCTGCTGCGCAAGCGCGTCGCGCATCTGCTGGCCGAAGGTCGGAATGTCGCCGGAGCCGTCGTGGATGATGCTGCCTTTCGCGTCGTAGACCAGCACATAGCTGACGTCGGACTGGTGCAGGATGCTGCGGGTGGTGGCACCGACGGCATCGAGGTCGAAGTAATAGGTCGGGTTGACCAGCAGATCCGCCGCCTGCCCCACCTGCGCCTCACCGCGTTGGCGCAGGCGGTCGAACACCAGGGTCCGGGTCGCGTCCCGGCTCAGGCGCAGCACTTCCTCCTGCGTCGTGGTCTGGCGCTGCCAGATCAACGCGACGACCGCGAGCATCACCAGCAGCGTCAGACCGATCACCGACATGAACTTGGCGTGGAGACCTTCGAACACCCTCATCCGAGCGACCTCATTCGACATCCGCCCGCACTTGCGCGACACCGGCGCGAATGCGATCGAGCACGCGTCGGGTTTCGCCGTCGATCGGCATGAACCGGGTGGTGCGGAAAAAATACTGCAGCGCTTCGCGGGCGCGCGGGTCGCCGGCGGCGTCGATCAGCACTTCGCGCAGTCGCGCCTGGACCTTCGGGTCGAGGTCGCGGCGGACCATCTCCAGCGCACGCGGCACCGGCTCGGTGATATGGATGACTTCCAGATCCTTGCGGAAGGACGGCGGCACCCGTGCCGGATTGTTCCAGTCGATATCGTTCATCGTGCCGGCATCGACCAGTCGCTTGTGCACCCAGGCGCCGATGTTCAACTCCGAGCGCGCGAACACGTATCCGACCGTCTTGTCGGTCGGTTTGTCCATCGGCGACAGCAGCAGGCTCAACGACAGCTTCCGGTGCAGCAGCTCGATGGCAGGCAGGAAATAAGCGCTGGTCGATGCGTTGTTCTGGAACGCGACGCTGCGCCCGCGCAGGTCTTCCAGGTCTTTCAGGCCACTGTCGTGGCGGACGAAAAAGACGGTGCGATAACGACTGACGCCATCCCGCTCGGTCAGCAACAGGGGTTGTGCGTTGCCCTTCTGTTCCAACAGCATCGCGGTGCCTGCGGTCTCGGTGACCCAGTCGACCTGACCGCGCCGGAGATAGCTGGCCATCTGTTGCGCATCGCGCGCCATCAGCACCCGCCCCTCGCGGATACCGACATCGGCCATCCGCGGCACCACGTAATCGAGCAGCGGCTTCAGCTGTTCATAGTGGGTCTTGGGGTCGTCGCTGATGCGCCCCAGGACCAGAATGTGACGCGAATCGTCAGCCGCTGCCGCACCCGGCACCACACCGGCGAGGGTCGACAGGACCACCAGCAACGCGAGCAGACGGGCCAAGATCAACGCTCCGACTGCCCGGCGCTGGCACCGATGGTCGCTGCGGAATGGCTCGGGAGCATCCCCCGCAGGTGCGATCCGCGGCAGGATGCCGGAACGCTGTCAGGGCACCCGCGGCGGCGGAAGACGGCCTTCGGCGATGTCGGCCATACGCTTGGCATCGGCGAGCAAACCCCGCAAAAGCCGGACATCGCGGGCATCGAGGTCCGCGCGCAGGAACAGTCGCCTGAACTTGCGCATCGCGGTCGCCGCTGTCCGGCCTTTGTGAAAATCGATTGCATCCAGGGTGTCTGCCAATTGCGAAAAGAAGCCCTCGAGCTGGGCATGGGTCGCGGGCGGTTCGCTCCGAACCTCGTGCGCCCGGGCCGCGCCAGCTGGCGCGATCGGGGGCAACGACTCATCCATGGACCAACCTACACGCAATTCGTATGCCAAGACCTGGACGGCGGCAGCCAGATTCAAGGAGCTGTAATCGGGGTTCGCGGGAATATGCACGGCCGCGTGGCAGAGCTGGAGCTCGTCGTTGTCCAATCCGGTCCGCTCGCGGCCGAATACGAGCGCCACCTCGTCGCCGGCTTCGACCGCGACCCGTCCGCGCTCGGCAGCCTGGCGCGGATGCAAGGCTTCGAGCGCGATCCGGCGGCTGCGGGCGGTACAACCGAGCACCAGCCGGCAATCGGCGACGGCCTCGGCCAGGGTATCGACCCGCACGGCAGCCTCCAGCACATCGTTCGCGCCGGCCGCCAGCGCGTAGGCCTCGGGGTGCGGAAACTGCATCGGCGCCACCAACACCAGGCGCGAGAAGCCCATGGTCTTCATCGCCCGCGCAGCGGAACCGATATTGCCGGGATGCTGGGTGCCGACCAGCACGATCCGGAGACGTTCGACGGGCGGGGACGCGGAGGCGGAGGACATGGCCGCAATGTTAAACTGTCGCGCGGTCCAGAACCGCACTGCTCTTTTTCCCTGCCCTGTCACCGTTTTTTCACGCGCCCGCAAGGGCCGCGCCCGGAGTCGTTCGCGATGCATCAGCCTGCTGTCAACGTCATGGTCAAAGCGGCTCGCGCCGGCGGCAACATCCTGCTGCGGCATCTGGCCCGGCTCGAAGCGATCGAAGTGGTCGAGAAGGACCGGATGGACTACGCCAGCGAAATCGACACTCTGGCGGAGGTCGCGATCATCAAGGAACTGCGCCGCGCGCATCCGGATTACACCGTTCTGGGCGAGGAAGGCGGACAGCAGAAGGGCAATCGCGGCGCAAGCCGCTTCACCTGGGTCATCGACCCGCTCGACGGCACCAGCAACTATCTCCACGGCATCCCGCACTGGTGCGTGTCCATCGCTTTGTGCGAGGCCGCGGAACCCGTGCATGCGGTGATCTTCGATCCGCTGCGCAACGAACTGTTCACCGCCAGCCGCGGCGGCGGCGCCCAGCTCAATGGGCACCGCATCCGCGTCTCCGAGCGCAAGGAACTCGAAGGCGCGATGCTCGCGACCGGCTTCGCGCCGCGCGAGCGCAAACGCGCCGAGGCTCAGCTCGATTGCGTCAAATCGCTGCTCGTGCACGCCGAGGACATCCGCCGCTGCGGTTCGGCGGCGCTGGATCTGGCCTACGTGGCGGCGAGCCGCTACGACGGCTATTTCGAGGCCGGCCTGAAAGCATGGGATCTCGCCGCAGGCGTTCTGCTCGTCCGCGAGGCCGGCGGCCGGGTCTGCGATTTCCGCGGTGCGGCGCTGGGCCCGATGCACATCGACACCGGCTCGCGACAGGTCGTCGCCGCCAATGTCCGCATCATCGAACCGCTGCAGAAAACCCTGGTCAACACCGGATACGCCAAGACCTTCGATTGATACAGGCCCGCAGGGCGGGCCCTGGCTTGGGGTATCCCCACTTTTTCGAGCATTTCGAAAAAACGTCGTCGTCCCCGCGAACGCGGGGATCCAGCGACTTTCAAGGTTCCGCGCAGCGCAAAGACACTGGGTTCCCGCGTTCGCGGGAACCACGGGTGAAAGAACGGCGACTGCCGATCAATTGCGGCTTTTCCGATCGCTTCAAACCGACGAGCGAAACCGCTTCGATCATTTGCCCTGTCGCGGAGATATCGCATCGGCGGGCCGAGGCCCGCCCTACAAACCCGGTGTCTCGCCAGAACGCAAAAGGCCGCGCTGTTGCGCGGCCTTTTGCGTGGAGCGAACCCTGCGATCAGGGTCGGCGCGCCAGCGCTGCCTCGTCGCGGGCTTTCGGCATCAGATCCTGCTTGTTCACGCCGAGCCACAGCAACAGCGGGCAGGCGACGAAGATCGAGGACAGCGTACCGATGATGATGCCCAGCATCTGCGATTCGGCCATGCCGCGCAGCGAACCGCCACCGTAGAGATACAGCGCGAAGACGGTCAGGAACGCCACGAACGACGTGATCACCGTGCGCGACAGCGTCTGGTTGATCGACTTGTTCAATACCTCGCCCGGAGACACGCGCATGCCGCGGAAATTTTCGCGGACGCGGTCGAAGACCACGATGGTGTCGTTGATCGAATACCCCATCACCGACAACACACCCGCGAGCACCGTGAGGTCGAACTCGTGCCCGCTCAACGCGAACCAGCCCGCCACCACCAACACGTCATGCAGGGTGGTCACGATCGCGGCGACCGCGAATTTCCACTCGAAGCGGAACGAAATGTAGGCGAGGAATCCGATGACCACGAACAGCACCGCATACAGTCCGTTCTCGGCCAGTTCACGGCCGACCTGCGGGCTGATTTCCGCGCTGCGCAGCTTCTTCGCCGGATTGCCCGGCTCGGAGGCGGCCACGCGCACGCTTTCGGCGATGCTGGCCGTCGGGTCGTCGCCGGCGATCTTCTTGGAATCGTCGCGCAGGCGGACCAGCAGCTCCTTGCCGGTGCCGAACGTCTGCACCTGGGCGCTTTCGTATCCGGCGGCTTCCAGGCGCTTGCGCACGTTGTCCACGTCCACCGGCTTGTCGTAGGCCAGCTCGATGCCGACGCCGCCGGTGAAATCCAGGGCGAAGTTGAACCCCTTGGAGAACATCGCGCCGATACCGACGAACATGATGAGGGCAGCCACCGCCAGCGAGATCATGCGCAGGCGCATGAAATCGATGTTGCTGTCGTAAGGGAACACGTTGAAAGGCTTCATGATTGCGCTCCCTTAGATCGCGACGGATTGCAGCTTGCGACGGCGGCCGTAGATCAGCGTGGCGATGCCGCGCGACACGGACACGGCGGTGTAGGCCGACGTTGCGATACCGAGCATGGTGGTGACGCCGAAGCCCTTGAGCGGGCCGGTGCCGAACGCGAACATCGCCAGACCGGCGAGGAACGCAGTGATGTTGGCGTCGAGAATGGTCCCCGAGGCGCGGTCATAGCCTTCGGAGATCGCCTTCTGGGGCGGCAATCCGGCGCGCAGTTCTTCGCGGATACGTTCATTGATGAGCACGTTGGCATCCACCGACATGCCGACCGTCAACGCGATGCCGGCCAGGCCGGGCAGACTCATCGTCGCCCCGAACACCGACATCAACGCGAACACCATCAACAGGTTGAGCAGCAGCGCGATGCAAGTGACCACGCCGAACATGCGGTAGTAGAACAGGAAGAACACCAGCGCGAAGATGAAGGAGAAGGCCACGGCTTTCAGGCCGCGCTCGACGTTCTGCTTGCCGAGGCTCGGGCCGACGGTACGTTCTTCCACGAAGTCCATCGGCGCGGCCAGCGCACCGGCTTTGAGCAACTTGGACAGATCCTCCGCTTCCGTACGCTCCAGGCCGGTGGTCTGGAAAGTCTTGCCGAAGGGTTCGTTGACGTTGGCGACGGAAATGACCTCTTCCTTCACCTGGAAGCTCTTCACTTCCTTGCCATCGACGATCCGCACCTGCGGCACCCGCTCGATGTAGACCACCGCCATCGGCTTGTTCACGTTTTCGGTGGTGAACTGCAGCATGCGCTGGCCGCCGGCGCTGTTGAGCGTGACCAGCACCGCCGGCAGGCCGTTGTTGTCGAGCGAAGTGCGCGCATCGACCATGTCTTCGCCGGCGACGATGATGCGCTTGTTGAGCAGCACCGGAACGGGTTTGCCATCGGCACCCATATTGCGGCTGGCGTAGAGCCGTGCGCCCGGCGGCACGTTGCCGGTCTCGCGCGCGTCGATGGCGTTGCCTTCATACACGCTGCGGTATTCGAGCGTCGCGGTGGCGCCCAGCGTACGCTTGGCGGCTGCGGTGTCCTGCACGCCCGGCAACTGCACGACGACGCGATCGGCGCCCTGGCGCTGCATCACCGGTTCCGCCACACCGAGGGAGTTGACGCGATTGCGCAGCGTGCCCAGATTCTGCTCGACCGCATTGAGGGTCATCTGGCGCACCATCTCGTCGGACACGCCGATCCGCAGGATGTTGCCCGCCGCGTCGTAGGTGAACGCGTTGGCCGACGCGACCGCACCGGCATCGAGCGCATTCGCGCTGAGATTCTTCTGGATCAGCCCCTGCGCTTTGTTGAGATCGGTCGCCTGGGTGAGCGTGACCACCAGCGCGTTGCCGTCGCGTTCGACCGACTGGTAGCCGATGCCCTGGTCACGCAGCGAACTGCGGATATCGGACAGATAGACCTCGAAACGCTTGTCGATCGCAGCCTTCTTGTCCACTTCCATCAGGAAATGCACGCCGCCCTGCAGATCGAGACCCAGCGACATCGGCTTGGCGCCGATGGCGCTCAGCCATGAGGGCACGTTCGAGGCGAGATTCAGGGCCACCACGTAATTGCCGTTGCTGCCCAACGACTCGCGCAGCGCATCGTAGGCCTTGGTCTGCGTATCGGGATCGGACGCGCGGACCAACAGGTTCTTGCCCTGCTTCTCGACCGATTTCGGCTTGACGCCCGCCTGGGTCAAGGTCTGCGATACGCGCTGCTCGAGCGCGTCGTCGATCTTCGCGCCGCGATTGGCGGTGATCTGCACGGAGGGATCCTGCGGGAAGATGTTGGGCAGCGCATACAGCGCGCTGAGCAGCATCACGATCAGGATGACGGCATATTTCCAACGGGGATATTCAAGCATGACGAGCACCGCGTCCGATCATCCGACCGGCCGCATTCGAGGTGGATCGGAAATTCAGAGGAGAATCATTGCGACAGGCATCATTGCGTCGGCAGTCATCACAGCGACTTGAGCGTGCCCTTGGGCAGCACATGACCGATGGCGCCGCGCTGCACGCGCAGGGTGACATTGCTGGCGACTTCAAGACTGACGAAGTCGTCGCCGATTTCGCGGACGACACCGGCGATCCCGCTGCTGGTGATCACTTCGTCGCCCTTGGACAGCTTGTCGAGCATGGCGCGGTGCTCTTTGGTGCGCTTCATCTGCGGCCGGATCATGATGAAGTACATGACCACGAGCAGCAGGATCGGGAACAGAAGCGTCGACATCAGACCACCGGCGCCGGGAGCGGCGGGGGCTGCGGCCTGAGCGTAGGCGGGGGAGATCAGCAGGTCGAACAGGTTCATCGCGGTTCCGTGTCGCAAAATAGCTGGGGATTATGCCATGCGGGCCGGCCGGCTGGCTTTCCAACCGTGACCCGACCCTGCTCGACCCTTCTGAGGACCGGGCAAACGTCTGAAAGTTCAGCCTGCCTCGGCCGGTGCGGCCTCGCGGGCGGCATGGAAGCCGGCCCTGAAATCGGCGAAGCGGCCGGCCTCGATCGCAGCGCGCATGCCGGCCATGAGCGTCTGGTAGTACCAGAGGTTGTGCAGGGTGCCGAGGATCGGCGCCAGCATCTCGTTGCAGCGGTCGAGGTGGCGCAGGTACGACCGGCTGTAGCCGTGACTGCAGGAATAGCAGCCGCAGCCCTCCTCGATCGGGCGCAGATCGCGCTCGTAGCGGCTGTTGCGGATGCGGACCGTGCCGAAACTCGTGAAATAGTGCCCATTCCGCGCGTTGCGGGTGGGCATGACGCAGTCGAACATGTCGATCCCGCGCGCCACCGACTCCACCAGATCCTCCGGCCGGCCGACGCCCATCAGATAGCGCGGCCGGTCGGCCGGCAATTGCGGACAGGTGTGTTCGAGCATCAGGTTGCGCTCGTGCTCGGGTTCGCCCACCGCCAGGCCGCCGACGGCATACCCGTCGAACCCGATCTGCTTCAGCGTTCCGGCCGACCGGGTGCGGAGGTCGTGGTGCACCCCGCCCTGGACGATGCCGAACAGCGCCGCATCGTTGCCCTCATGGGCTTTCTTCGAGCGCTCGGCCCAGCGCAGCGACAGCTCCATCGACTTGCGCGCCACCTCCTCGGTCGCCGGATAGGGGGTGCATTCGTCGAAGATCATCACGATGTCCGAATCCAGCACTTTCTGGATGCGCATGCTCTCCTCGGGGCCGAGGAACACCTTGCTGCCGTCGGTGGGCGCGGCGAAGGTCACGCCCGCCTCGGTGATCTTGCGCTTGTGCGCCAGCGAGAACACCTGGAAACCGCCGGAGTCGGTGAGGATCGGGCCGTCCCAACGGGTGAAGCCGTGCAGGCCGCCGTGATCGGCGATCACATCCAGCCCCGGACGCAGATACAAATGAAAGGTGTTGCCCAGAATGATCTCGGCGCCAAGCGCACGGACCTGTTCGGGCAACACGCCCTTGACCGAACCATAGGTCCCCACCGGCATGAAGGCCGGGGTTTCGACGGTACCGCGCGGGAAGGTGAGGCGGCCACGGCGGGCGACACCGTCGGTGCCAAGCAGTTCAAAACGCATTCGACTCATTGTGTGTTGTCTACTTTTATGTGCATTTTGCAGGTGTGGCGCGAGCCGCGACAACGCGCTGATGAACTTCCAGAAAAACGATATTGTCTTCTTGCAATGACCTGCGGACGGCGCGCAGACCGCTCATCGCGGCTCGCGCCGCTCCTACAGGGGAGCGGGCCACAGCAGCATCGCGTCGCCGTAGCTGAAGAAGCGGTAGCCCTCGCGCACCGCATGCGCGTAGGCCTCGAACACCCGGTCCTTGCCGGCGAATGCGGACACCAGCATCAACAGCGTGCTTTCCGGCAGATGGAAATTGGTGAGCATCGCGTCGACGCTGCGGATGCGGTAACCGGGAAAAATGAAGATCTGCGTCTCGCCGGAAAAAGGCTGCAGGTCGCCGTCGCGCATCGCGCTTTCGAGCGCGCGCACGACGGTCGTACCGACCGCGACGACCCGGCCGCCGCGCTCGCGGGTATGCCGTATCCGCGCCACCAGCTCGGCGCCGACGTTCAACCACTCGCTGTGCATGCGGTGATCGTGCAGATCATCGGCGCGCATCGGCTGGAACGTCCCGGCGCCGACATGCAGGGTCACGTGGCCGAATTCGACGCCGCGCGCGCGCAGCGCATCGAGCAGCGCTTCATCGAAATGCAGGCCTGCGGTGGGCGCGGCGACCGCACCGACTTCCTTCGCGAACACCGTCTGGTAGCGCTCCAGATCGTCCTGCCCGGGCTCGCGCCGGATGTACGGCGGCAGCGGCAAACGGCCCGCGTGCAGCAGCCAGCTTTCGAGACCTTCGCCCACGTGGAAACGCAGGCGGTAGAACTCGCCATCGCGGCCCAGCACTTCGGCCTCGCCACCGGCATCCAGCGCGATGCGACTGCCCGGCTTCGGGGATTTGCTGGCGCCGACCTGCGCCCGCGCCTCGTTGTCCGGCAACAGTCGCTCGATCAGGATCTCGACGCGGCCACCGGTCGCCTTCTGCCCGAACAACCGCGCCGGGATCACCCGGGTGTCGTTGAACACCAGCAGATCGCCAGGCTGCAGCAGGGTCGGCAGATCGCGCACGGCGCGATCCTCGAACGCCGTCGGCGCGGGCGGTACCAGCAGCAAGCGGCTGGAGGAACGCTCGGGCAGCGGTGCCTGCGCGATCAGGTCCGTGGGCAGATCGAAATGGAAGTCGGATTTCTTCATCGCAGGCGAGGGTGTGGGCGGGGCATTGTAGACGCGCGCGTCCTCCGCCCCTGCGCTCAGAGGACCTGCCCGAGCAACTGCGGGAAGACTTTGCCCACTTTGCCCAGCAGGTAGTCGCCGTACGTGCCCTCGAACGGCGCCAGCACGCTGGCCCCGTCCCAGCGCCGGGCGCGGTCGGCCTCGATCCGGTCCATGCGGATGCGGGCGTGCTGCGGCAGCGGCGTGACCCGGGCGGTGAAATCCGGGTCGAAGAACAGCGGAAACGAAAAGCGCTCTCGCCCGCTGCTGTTGCGCACGCGATGCGGCGTGGAGCGGTAATGGCCGCCGGTCAGGCGGTCGAGCATGTCGCCGAGGTTGCAGACCAGCGTGCCCGGCAGCGGCGGCGCGTCGACCCATCCGGCCGGCGTATGCACCTGCAGGCCCGGAACATCGTCCTGCAGCAGCAGGGTCAGCAGGCCGTAATCGGTGTGCTCGCCCACGCCCCAGCCCTCGTCCCCCGCCGGCTGCGCGGGATAGCGGAAGATCCGGAACAGCACGGTCGGGTCCGCGGTGTAGTGGTGGCGGAACCAGTCCGCCTCCAGCCGCAGGCTCAGGGCGATACCGCCGAGGACCGCCTGCGCGGCACGGCAGGCGGCGGCCATGTATTCGGTCACGACGTGGCGCATGGCAGACGACCGATTCGGGCCTTCCGTACCGTCCGGCCACAGGTTCGCGCCGTGCAGGGGCCATCCGGCCAGCACCCGTGGGTCGTCCAGCGGAAGCTCGGTGCCCAGATAAAGACCTTCCTTGAGATCGGGCCGGCCGCTGGTCAGTTCGCCGCCGACCGGGAAATAGCCGCGCCAGGCGCGTCCGCCTCGCGACATGCCGATCCGCATCTTTTCCGCTGCCGGCAGGGCGAAAAACGCACGGCTCGCTTCGCGCATTTCCGCCTGCAGCGCCGCAGCGATGCCGTGGCCTTCGATATAGAAGAACCCCTGGGCGCGGCAGGCGTCGCCTATCCGGGCAGCGACCGCCGCCGCATGCGCACGGTCGGCGGTCGCCCCGCCCAGCAATGGCGCGATGTCGATGACCGGAAGTGCGCCCGTCCGCACGGCAGGCCTGCTCAGCGCTCGAACTTGGTGGACAGGACAATCGACGAGGTGGTGCGCGCCACACCGTCGATCGCGCCGATCCGGTCGGTCAGCACATCCATGTCGCCGACCGCCGACACCGCGCCGATGGCGATCAGGTCGGAGCCGCCGCTGACCGAATGCAGGGACCGCAGCTCCGGCATCGCCCGCAGCGCCGTGACCACCGACGTCATCTGTTTGGGCTGCACAGCGATCATGATGTGGGCGCGCACCAGTCCGCGCTCGTATTCGTCGTGAACGCGGACGGTGTAGCCGTTGATCACCCCATCGCGCTCCAAACGCTCGATGCGGCTCTGCACCGTGGTCCGCGACAGGCCCAGCCGGCGGGCGATCTCGGCCGTGGACGCACGGGCATTCTCACGCAATAGCGAGAGCAGCTGCTGATCGGTGTCGGTAAGCTTCATCACGTCGCCGGTTTCGTCGATTCGTTTCGTCGATTCGACGGAATATCATCGAAAGCCGGGCAGATCGCAACTGTAAACCGGCGGATTTATCGCGATAATGGTCGTTTAGACGCCATCTATCGGAGGCCGCCATGGCTTTGCTCGACATTCTCGCCCCGCTCCGCGCCCTCGATGGCAAACGCCGCACCCACGGTCTGGACGACGCCACGGTCCTGCGTTTCGCCGCATCGCACCCCGATCTGGTCGAAGCGATCCAGGCCGCCGCCGCCGGATACGCGCGCATCCGCGACGAGTTCGTCGATCTGCTGGACATGGACGAAGGCGCGCAGGCGCTGGCCGTGCAGGCCGGCTTCGTCAATTTCTATTCCAACGACACCGTGAACCCGTACGTCGCGCTCGCCGCGCGCGGGCCGTGGGTCGTCACCCTGAAGGGCGCGGTGCTGCACGACTCCGGCGGTTACGGCATGCTCGGTTTCGGCCACACCCCGAAGGCGGTGCTGGAAACGATGTCGCGACCGCAGGTGATGGCCAACATCATGACCCCGAGCCTGTCGCAGCTGCGCTTCGACCGCGCCATCCGCAAGGAAATCGGCCACACCCGCGGCGGCTGTCCGTTCGACAGGTTCCTGTGCCTGAACTCCGGTTCCGAATCGATGTCGCTGGCCTGCCGCATCGTCGATGTCAACGCCAAGCTGATGACCGACCCGGGCGCAGCGTATGCCGGCCGCGCCATCAAGCGCGTCGTGGTCAAGGGCAGTTTCCACGGCCGCACCGAACGCCCGGCGCTCTACTCCGATTCCAGCCGCAAGAATTACGTGCAGCATCTCGCCAGCTTCCGTGGCGAGGACAGCGTGATCACGGTCGAGCCCTACGACATCGACGCGCTGCGCAAGGTGTTCGATGATGCCGACGCGAACGGCTGGTTCGTCGAAGCCATGTTCCTCGAGCCGGTCATGGGCGAAGGCGACCCGGGCCGCGCGGTGCCGCGCGCGTTCTACGACGTCGCGCGCGAACTGACCCAGGCGCACGGCTCGATCCTGCTGATCGATTCGATCCAGGCCGGCCTGCGCGCCCACGGCGTGCTGTCGATCGTCGATTACCCGGGCTTCGAAGGCATCGACCCGCCGGACATGGAAACCTACTCGAAGGCGCTCAACGCGGCGCAGTATCCGTTGTCGGTGCTGGCCGTGAACGAGCGCGCCTCCGGCCTGTATCGCAAGGGCACCTACGGCAACACCATGACCACCAATCCGCGCGCACTGGATGTCGCCAGCACCGTGCTGGGGCTGCTCACGTCCGAACTGCGCGCGAATATCCGCGAGCGTGGCAAGGAAGCGATCGTCAAGCTCGAAACGCTGAAAACCGAACTTCCGGGCCTGATCACCAAGGTCCAGGGCACCGGCCTGTTGTTCTCGTGCGAGCTGTCTCCGGAATTCAAGGGCTACGGCACCGACTCGACCGAGGAATGGATGCGCGAGCGCGGCATCGGCGTGATCCACGGCGGCGAAAACTCGCTGCGTTTCACCCCGACGTTCGCGGTGACCTCCGAGGAGCTCGACCTGCTGATCGCGATGGTCAAGCGTGCGCTGCTCGAAGGCCCGCGCCAGCGGCAGCAAGCCGCAGCCTGAGCCGTATCGGGATGCAAGAGATGAAGAAAGCCGGCGCTGTCCGGCTTTCTTTTTGACCCTTTCTTTTTGACCCGGCATTTCCCGCGCACGCCCATGACCGATCTGTGCATCCTGCCCGGACTCGACGGCACGACCCGAATGCTGCGGCACTTCATGGCCGCCGTGCAGCCATCGTTCGCGTCGGTGGCGGCCATCGCTTATCCGACCGATGTCGCTCTCGACTATCGCGATCTCGAAGTTCTGGTGCGCGACGCGCTGCCGCGTTCGCCGTTCGTATTGCTCGGCGAATCCTTTTCCGGCCCGATCGCGATCTCGATCGCAGCGGATCCGCCGCCGAACCTCATCGGCCTGGTGCTGTCGACGAGCTTCGCGCGCGCGCCGGTGCCATTGCTGATGCCGTTCGCGGCGTTGACCCGACTCGCGCCGGTGCGCATGGTGCCGACAGCAATCCTGTCCGCCGTGCTGCTGGGTCGCTGGAGCACGTCGGAATTGCGGCGCGAACTGAGAAGCGCGCTGGGCGAAGTCGCGCCAGGCGTGCTGCGCGCCCGCGCCGCCGCCGCGATGCGCGTCGATGTATCGGATCGTCTTGCCCACATCGCGGTGCCGACCCTGTCGTTGAAGGCGAATCACGATCGTCTGCTGCATGCCGGCGCCGGCCGACAACTCATTGATGCCATCGCCGATGCAAGCCCGGCCGCACTCGACGGTCCGCATCTGCTGCTGCAGACCCACGCCGACCGCTGCGCCGCCGAGATCGCGCGTTTCGCGGCCAGACTTGCGCATTGACCGCTGCCCCACGGCGCACGGCTCGGTTAGTCTTATGCCCATGAAAACCGTCGAAGTCCGCCACCCGCTCGTCCGCCACAAGCTCGGCATCCTGCGCGATGCCGCCACCGGCCCGGCGCTGTTCCGGCAGGTGGTGGGCGAAGTCGCCACCCTGCTCGCCTACGAAGCCACCGCCGATCTCGCATTGATCGACGAGGACATCGATACCTGGGCGGGACCGCTGACCGTCGGCCGCTGCGATCAGGCGCGGATCACGCTGGTGCCGATCCTGCGCGCGGGCCTGGGCTTCCTGCCGGGCGTCCAGGTGTTGCTGCCGTCGGCGCCGGTGAGCGTGATCGGGCTGCGTCGCGATGAAGAAACCCTGCAGCCGCAGGCTTATTACCAGCGGCTGGTGCACGACATCGCCGGCCGCACCGCGCTGCTGATCGACCCGATGCTGGCCACCGGCGGCAGCGCGATCGCCGCCATCGATGCATTGAAGGCCGCCGGCTGCACGCGGATCAAGGCGATCTTCCTGGTCGCGGCGCCCGAAGGCCTGCGCGCGCTGGAAGCCGCGCATCCGGACACCGAAGTGTTCGCCGCCGCCATCGACTCGCATCTCGACGCTCGCGGCTACATCCTGCCCGGCCTCGGCGACGCCGGCGACCGGATCTTCGGCACGCCCGCCTGAATCGACCGCTCCTGTAGGAGCGACTTCAGCCGCGAAGCTCGTGTCGCGTGAACTGCGGTCATCGCAGATCGAATCGGACCTGATCGGATGGAAGATCGGCTTCGCGGCTGAAACCGCTCCTACAAAAGCGGATCAGGGCACGGAGAGCGCCAGCCATACCCCTGCAACCGCCATCGCCACCAGCACGCCCCACGTCAACAACGTGCCCCAGAACCGGCCGAACGAATAGCCGGAATGCAGCGACAGCCCGATCACATGCAACACCCGTGCGAACAACAGTGCGCCGCCCAACGACCACAGCCAGATCGCGGACAGGCCCGACAGTTCCAGCAACGCCAGCAACAGCAGCGCGACCGGCACGTACTCGACGAAATTCGCATGCACGCGGATCTTCCGCATCAATTTCCTGTCGCCGCCATCGCCGAGTCCGACCTTCTGCGAATGGCGATGAAACGCGACGCGGGCGGCCAGCGCCAACATCAACAGCACATGCAGAGCAGCGAACAACAGTGTGATCTTCGGGGTCATGAAATGCTTCCGTGGAATGGAGTGTCGATTGCGTCCGTCATGCCGCCAGCGGGCGTGCCTGCAGCGCGGGCATCTCGTGCGTCGTGGAGAATCTGCCCTTGTCGTCGCGCACCACCTGCGCCAATGCGCAGCCGGGGTCGTGGGTGAAGAACAGATGCACGTTGCGGGCGAGCTTGTCTTCGAGGAATTCGCGCTTCTCGTCGATCAGCAGTTCGGGGTTGCGGTCGTAGCCCATCGTGATCGGCACATGCACCCATGGCCGGCCGGGGATGAGATCGGCGCAGAAGACCACGCCGCCATGATCGTCGCTGTGATCGTTGCCGTGGGCATGTCCAGCACCGGCATGCACAGCGCCGGCATGTTTCGAACCGACGATCTCGGCCAGCATCAGGCCCGGCGTGTGACCATCGCTGAAGTGGAAGCGCACCGTGGTGCCCAGTGCGCGCGAATGCGTGCTGTCGACGATCTCCAGACGGCCGCTGGCTTCGAGCAGCGCCGGCAATTCCGGGATGAAACTGGCGCGGTCCCGGGAGTGCGGGTTGCGCGCGCGGTCCCAGCACGCCGCACTGACCAGGAACGTCGCATTCGGAAACAGCAACTGCGGCGCATGGCCTTCGCGCCACGGCGCCAACAGGCCGCCGGCATGATCGAAATGCAGATGCGACAGCACCACGACATCGATCTCTTCATGCGCGAAACCGGCGGCGGCGAGCGAATCGAGCAGCACGTGACGGTCTTCGACCACACCGTAACGCTCGCGCATCGCCGGGTCGAAGAACGCGCCGATGCCGGTCTCGAACAATACGGTCTTGCCGTTCAGCGGGCTGGCGAGCAGTGCGCGGCAGGCCAGCGGCACGCGGTTCTGTTCGTCGGGCGGCAGCCACTTCGCCCACACCGCGCGCGGTGCGTTGCCGAACATCGCGCCGCCATCGAGTTTCTGCGAATTGCCGAGGATGGACCAGAGTTTCATGGGATGTCTCCTTCCGATGCCGGCGCGGCCCGGCCGCGCTCGACGATGTACTGATGTTCGACGCAGGCTTCTTCCTTCACGAACACATCGGCGGTACCGGTTTCCCGGAATCCGGCCGCCACCAGCATGCGCCTGCAGGGCGTGTTGCGCGCATCCGCATTGGCGTGGATACGGGTCACTGCGGGGTCGGCGAACAGCATGGCGCATGCCGCGCGCATCGCCATGCGACCGGTACCGCGGCCCTGCGCTGCCGGTGCGACGGTGATTCCGAGTTCTGCCTCGGCGCGATCATGCGACAGCCACACGCCGAGATCGCCCAGCAATGCATCGTTGGCGGCATCCGCGATCGCGAGCTGCAGCCAGTGACCGGCGGAATCGAGATCGGCCTTCGCGCCATGCTCGCGCAGGAACGCGCGGGCCCTGGCCTCATCCATCGGCCACCAACCCTGGTAGCGCGCGACCAACGGGTCGCTGCGATAGCCGAGGAAGACCGCAAGATCGTCCTCTTCACGCAACGCGCGCAGACGCACGCCGCCCATGCACACAGGCAGGCACGAGGCCACGTTCACGGCGCCGACGTTTCCGCTTCCGGCAACACCATCGCCTTGCCCACCGGGTTGCGCGGATCGCTGCCGCCGTGCAGCACGTTGGCGCGTTTGTCCCATTCCACCGTCTGCAGATTGCCCCAGGTATCGCTGGAGCGGCGGCCGTCGGTGCTGTCCTTCGGCGTGATCACGGTGTGGCCCATCGCGCGCAGTGCGGCGACGACATCGTCCGGCAGTGCGTCGCGTTCGGCACCGATGCCATCGGGCATCCACTGGTGGTGATAGCGCGGCAGCGCGGCGACCGCCTGCGCATCGAGTCCATCGGCATAGCCCAGCGCGCCCAGCAGCACCATGGTGATGATGCGGCTGCCGCCCGGCGTGCCGAGCACGGCGACGCGGTCGGGCGAACTCATGAAGGTCGGGGTCATCGAGCTGAGCATGCGCTTGCCCGGCTTCGGCGCGTTGGCGTCGTAACCCATCACCCCGAATGCATTCGGCGTGCCGGGCTTGAGCGCGAAATCGTCCATCTCGTTGTTGAGCAGCAGGCCGGTACCGGGCGGGATCAGACCGGAACCGAACAGCAGATTCACCGTCTGGGTCGCGGCGACCAGGTTGCCTTCGGCATCGATGATCGAGAAATGCGTGGTTTCGTCGTCTTCCATCGGCGTCTGCGCGCCGGAGAGCATATCGCTGGGCGTGGCCTTGGCCGGGTTGATCGTCGAACGCTGCCCGGCGGCGTAATCGGCGCTGGTGAGCGTGCGCACCGGCACCTTCACGAAATCGGGGTCACCGAGATAGAACGTGCGGTCGCGGAACGCGCGGCGCATCGCTTCGACGGTGAGATGCACGCGTTCGGCCTGCGGCAGCGTCGCGAGATCCCACGGCTCCAGCATCTGCAGCATCTGCGCCAGCGCCACGCCGCCGGACGACGGCGGCGGAGCGGTCACCACTTCCCAGCCGTCGTACTCGAAGCGCAGCGGTTCGCGTTCGCGGACGCGGTAGCCGGCGAGCTCGTCGGCGGTCCACTGCCCGCCTTCCGCCTTCACGCCAGCCAGCAGCTTCTTCGCGATGGTGCCGCGATAGAAGCCGTCGAAACCCTTCTCGGCAAGCAGTTCGAGCGTGCGCGCCAGATCGGGCTGGATCAGCAGCTCGCCATCTTCCACCGTATCGCCATCGGCGAGGAACACCGCTCGCGTGCCCTTGTAGCGCTCCATCACCTCGCGCCGATTGGCATAACCTTTCACCAGACGCCCGTAGACCGGAAACCCTTCGCGGGCGATGCGGATCGCAGGCGCCAGCGTCGTCTTCAGCGGCAACCGTCCGTAGTGCGTCGAAAGATGCACCAGACCGGCCGGCAAACCCGGGATCCCCGCCGACCACGGCCCGTTCTCGGCGCGGTCGCGATTGAATTCGCCTTTGTCATCGAGGAAGGCGGCCGGCGTCGCGGCGGCCGGCGCGGTTTCGCGCGCGTCGATGAAAATATCCTTGCCGGTTTTCGCATCGTGCAACAGGAAGAAACCGCCGCCGCCGAGCCCCGAGGAAATCGGCTCGACCACCGACAGCACCGCCGACACCGCGACCGCAGCGTCGAAGGCGTTGCCGCCCTGGCGCAGCATGTCGATGCCGGCCTGGCTCGCGAGCGCATGCGCGCTGGCGACGGCCGCACCGGGAGGATGCATCGCGGGTGTTTGCGCGACAGGCGCCGTCTCGGCCGACCACGCGGGCGCCGCGAACAGCAGGGCGAAGATCAGGCCGGTGGCGAAGGATGTTCCGAACGTCATGCGTCTTGCTCCTGCAGCCGTGCGAGTTTCGCCAGCAGCGCGTCGTGCGACTCCGGGTGCGCGGGATCCGGGTCGATGCATTCGACCGGACAGACCACCACGCACTGCGGCTCGTCGAAATGGCCGACGCACTCGGTGCAGCGCGCCGGATCGATCACATAAATCGTTTCGCCCTGCGAAATCGCCTGATTCGGGCACGCGGGTTCGCAGACATCGCAGTTGACGCACAGCGCGTTGATCCTGAGCGACATGCGCGGCTCAAGCCGTCTTCGCAACGCGGGCGCTGCGAAGACGAATGGCGTACGACTGAAGAAGCGGACTGTTGCGGATCACTTCGTCTCGACGAAGACGTAGTTCACGCCGGACGGCGCGACCGCAGCCTCCACCCGATCGCTGTCTTCGGGCTTGCCGATGAACAGCAGTTTCACGCCTTTCAGCTTGCCCGGCTTGATGCCATCGAACGCCGCCACCACCATGTCCGCGGCCTTGGCCGAGGACAGCGAGGCCGAGGAATACGCCAACAGGTTGCCGGCGAGAATGCCGCGCGAGATGTCGGACTTGGCCTTGTCGAGCAGACGGTCGTAGCTGCCCTGGAAATCCGCGGAGCTTTCGGCGGGCAACAGATAGAGGAAAGGCTGGTTGGTGACGCCTTCCATGTTGCGGCCGACGACATCGATCACATACGCCTTCCATGCGGCGGAATCTTCGTTGGTGGGCGCGGCCAACGGTGCCTTTGCGGCAGCCTTTGGCGCATCGTCTTCTTTCTTGCAGGCCGCGAACGGCACGGTGAGAGCGGCGATCAACAGCAGGCGGACGATGATGTTCATAAGTCGATAACCCCAAAGTGTGAGCACGAAACGGAAGGACGGTACGGTCAATCGGGCTTGTGCCGCCATTCGGCCAGCAGCGCCGCATTGACCGCCGATGGCACGAAGCCCGAGACATCCCCGCCGAGGCGGGAGACTTCGCGAACCAGCGAGGAGGAAATGAAACCGTATTGTTCGGCCGGCGTCAGGAACAGCGTTTCCACATCGGGAATCAGGTGGCGGTTCATGCTGGCCAGCTGGAATTCGTATTCGAAGTCCGACACCGCGCGCAGGCCGCGCAGCAGCACGCCGCCGCCGACCTCGCTGACGAAATGCGCTAGCAGCGAGTCGAAACCGCGGACTTCGACGTTGGGGTATCGCGCCAGCGAATCGCGGGCCAGCTCCACCCGCAGCGCCAGCGGCAGCGCCGGCCGCTTGCCGGGGCTCTCGGCGACGCCGACGATCAATCGCTCGAACAGCGGCGCGGCGCGTTCGACCAGATCGAGGTGACCGTTGGTGATCGGGTCGAAAGTGCCGGGATAGACCGCTGTTCTGGCAGCAGGAATTCGGGAGGCGGCCGTCGTCATGGCGTCGTGGGAATCAGTGCTGGCGAAGATGGCCGCCAGTGTAGCAGCGGCTCAACCCTTGCCGCGCCGGTACAGGGCATAACGGACTTCGCGCGTCTGGCCCTCGCGGTGCGGACGCCAGTCGGGTGCCGGCAAAGGGGAGACTCCCACCGGCGATTCGACATACAGCCAGGCTTCTTCAGGCATCCGGCTGTCCAACGCCGCCAGCGCAGGACCCCAGAGGTCGCCAGCGAACGGTGGATCGACGAAAGCCAGATCGAATCCGCCCGGTGCGGTCCGCAGCCAGGCCAGGGCATCGGCGCAGACCACCTGCACCCGCTCGCCGCCCGGCAGCTTCGCCGCGAGCTGGCGCAGACCATCGGCAAGCAGCGGGTCGCGCTCGACCAGGACCGCTTCGCGGGCGCCGCGCGAGACCGCCTCCAGTCCAAGCGCGCCGGTCCCCGCGAAGAGGTCGAGCACGCGGGCACCGGGCAGCACCGGCTGCAGCCAATTGAACAGGGTTTCACGGACACGATCGGCGGTGGGGCGCAGTCCCTCGCGGTCGGCCACCGGCAGCCGGGTACCGCGCCAATCGCCGCCGATGATGCGGACGACACCCGGCGCACCGGTCAATGCCGGTTTCTTAATGCGGCGGTTCATCGGGAGTGCCGGCGCCGAGGCGATAAAAGCATGAGTGATAACATGCCACGCATTGTGCCGCCCATCTCCGCGATTCGCATCGCCTACTCCCCGACTCTCGATGATTCCTTTCTTCCGCCGAAAGAAACCGCCTGCCGCCCCCGATACGACGCCCACGGCCGAAGCATCGCAGGCCGACACCGCCATCGACGATGCGCCGTCCGCAGACCAATCCGCAGACCCGCTCGTCGAAGCGCAAGCGGATACCGTTGTCGAAGCCACGGCCATCGAAACGGCGATGTACGCGCCGGCCTCGGCATCGGCGGAAACCGGCGCCGCCGCGCCCGGCAAACCCGGTTGGCGCGATCGTCTGCGCAACAGTGCCTTCGCGCGCAGCTTCGGTGGTCTGTTCTCGCGCAATCCGAAGCTCGATGACGATCTGCTCGACGAGATCGAAACCGCCCTGCTCACCGCCGATGTCGGTGTCACCGCGACCACGCAGCTGATCGAATCGCTGCGCAAGCGGATGAAGTCGCGCGAGTTCGCCGACGCGCAGGCGCTGCTGGCCGCGCTGAGGGCGGACCTGATCGCGATGCTCATGCCGGTGGCGAAGCCGCTGGCGATCGATCGCAACGCCAAACCCTTCGTGATCCTCACCGTCGGCGTCAACGGCGTCGGCAAGACCACCACCATCGGCAAGCTCGCGCACCGCTTCAAGGCCGAAGGCCGCACGCTGATGCTGGCCGCCGGCGATACCTTCCGCGCCGCCGCGGTCGCGCAATTGCAGTCCTGGGGCGAACGCAATGGCGTCACCGTGATCGCGCAGGGCCAGAACGCCGATGCCGCATCGGTCGCGTTCGACGCGCTGCAGGCCGCCAAGGCGCGCGGCACCGAGGTACTGATCGCCGATACCGCCGGCCGCCTGCACACGCAGCAGGGATTGATGGCCGAACTGGGCAAGATCAAACGCGTGCTCGGCAAGATCGATGAGACCGCGCCGCACGAAGTGTTGATGGTGATCGACGGCACCACCGGCCAGAACGCGCTGTCGCAACTGCGCCAGTTCCATGCATCGGCGGGCGTCACCGGCCTGGTCGTGACCAAGCTCGACGGCACCGCCAAGGGCGGCGTGGTGTTCGCATTGGCGCGCGAGTTCGGCATTCCGATCCGCTTCGCCGGCATCGGCGAACGCTCCGAGGATCTGCGCGTATTCGACGCCGAAGCCTTCGTCGACGCGCTGCTGCCCGAAGCCCTCGGCGCTTGAGCGTCGACACGCGAGACATGTCCCGGGCGACCACCGACAACGACGCCAAGCCGACGCGGCGCAGGCGCCGTTGGCTGCGGAGACTGATCGCGCTCGGCATCGTCCTGTTGCTCTTGTCGCTGCTGGCGACCTGGCTGCTGCAGCCGAAGCAGCTGGTGCCGCTGATCCTCGATCGCGCCGGCAAGAGTCTGGGGCTGGAGATCACCGCCGATGGCAACGCCGAGGCACGACTGCGCGGCGAACCGCAGCTGATCGTGCGCAGGCTCGTTGCGCGCGAACCCGGCGCGAAAACCGCGATCCTGCGCGCCGAACGCGTGCTGCTGGCATTGCCGTGGTCGACGCTGCGCAACGGCGGCAAGGACGCGGTGATCAAGCGGATCGAACTGGATGCGCCGGTGCTGGACGTGCCCGCGCTGCAGGCCTGGCTGGCGAAACGTCCATCCGGCGAGGAAACGAAGATCCCGACGCTGACCGACGGTCTGCGCGTCGTCGATGGCCGCATCGACAACGACGACTGGCGGATCGAAGGCGTCGCAGTGACGCTGCCATCGCTGCATCCGCGGAAACCGGTCGAAGCGCGCATCCAGGGACGTTATATCGATTCGCCGACCGCGATTCCTTTCGATCTCGCGGTCGCACTGAGCAGACCCGCGAACGACGCCGGCATCGCCGTGTTCGGTCCGCTGACCATCGAACGCGGCGACTGGCGACTGCCGGCGACGATCCAGCTCTCCGGCCCGCTGCATCTGGGCGAAGACGAATTGACGGTGGTACCTGCGAAACTCGGCGTCTTCGCGCGTTACGAATCCGGCGATACGCGATTGCCGTTCTCGCTCGGGCTGCACGGCCCACTGCGTTTCGACGAAGCCACATGGGTACTGGCGCCGGTCGGCGTGGCGCTGCGAGGCGAATCGCCGATGCCGGACTTCGACGCCCACGGCGCGCTCGCGCTGGGCCGGCGCCTGGTGGTCGAACTCGATGGCGCGTTGCCGCAGTGGCCGGATGCCTGGCCATCATTGCCCGCACCCGTGTCGGATTCCACGTCTCCGCTGCCGTTCGCGCTGCGCTATACCGGACAGCCGGATCTCTCGGGCGTCGCCGGTTTGCAGGTGAAACGCGACGCCACCGCGTTCGACGGTCGTTTCCGCCTTTACGAGGTGCTCGGCTGGATCGATCAATCAGGCGGCTCGCCGCTGCCGCCGCTCGATGGCCACCTGCGCTCGCCGCAGCTGGAAATCTCGGGCGCAACGCTGGAAGGCGTGGATGTCGTTCTCGACGACGAGGACGTGCCGGCACCGTGATCGATACCGCCCGCTACGCACCCGCGCTGCTCGCATGGTTCGATGTTTCCGGGCGTCACGATCTGCCGTGGCAGCATCCGCGCACGCCCTACCGGGTCTGGCTGTCGGAAATCATGCTGCAGCAGACCCAGGTACGGGTGGTGATTCCGTACTTCGAACGTTTCGTCGCCGCCCTGCCCGATCTGCGCGCGCTGGCCGCAGCGCCGCAGGACGATGTGATGGCGCTATGGTCGGGCCTCGGTTACTACGCCCGGGCCCGCAACCTGCACGCCGCGGCGAAGCGCTGTGTCGAACGGCATCACGGCGAGCTGCCGCGCGATATCGATGCGTTGATCGCACTCCCCGGGATCGGCCGCAGCACGGCCGGCGCGATCCTGTCGCAGGCCTGTGGCGATCCGCACGCGATCCTCGATGGCAACGTCAAACGCGTGCTCGCGCGGATGTTCGGTATCGAAGGCTGGCCGGGCACGCCCGCGAACGAAAAAACGCTGTGGGCGATCGCAGAATCGCTGTTGCCAGCCGAACGCCTCGCCGATTACACCCAGGCGCAGATGGATTTCGGCGCGACCCTGTGCACCCGTCACGACCCCGCCTGCATCCTCTGCCCGCTGCAGAACGATTGCATCGCGCTGCGCGACGGTCGCGTCGCCGAACTGCCCACGCCGAAGCCCGGAAAACCGCTGCCGGAGCGCAAGGCGGTCGTGTTGCTGATCCGGGACGATGCAGGCCGCGTGCTGCTGCAGCGGCGGCCACCTGCCGGAATATGGGCGTCGCTGTGGTCGTTGCCCGAGGCTGCCGACCACGACAGCGCGCGCGCCTGGTTCGAGCATCACATCGATGGCGATTACGACAATGGATCGGCGCTCGACGAGATCCACCACGGTTTCACCCACTATCGCTTGTTGATGCACCCACTGGCGTGGCGCGACCTCGCGCTGCACGCCCGGATCCACGACAATGAGGCGCTGCGCTGGGTCGCGCGCGACGCGCTCGCGACGCTCGGCATCCCCGCTCCGATCCGCAGCCTGCTGCACGCCGCATCCGCCTGACCCCCTTCACTCATACCCGGATCCCGACCATGCCCCGCACCGTGTTCTGCGAATACGAACAACGCGAGACCGAAGGCCTGGACTTCGCACCATGGCCGGGCGAACTCGGCCAGCGCGTCCTCGCGCGCATCGGCAAGGGCGCCTGGGCCAAGTGGCTGGCGCACCAGACCATGCTGATCAACGAAAACCGGTTGTCGCCGATGAATCCCGATCACCGGAAGATGCTGCAGGGCGAAATGGAGAAATTCCTCTTCTCGGGCGGCGCGGAGAAACCGGCCGGTTACGTGCCCGAAGCAGGCGCTTCCGGAGCCGGCTCGACGGGGGACTCTTCGACCTGACGCCTGCCGCGCGCGTCTTTTTCGGCGATGCGGATCGCTTTCACGTCCAGCGGACGGATTTCCTTGATCGTGCACGAGATCGGAATGAGGCTGTGGCTGCCCACGTAGACCTGATCGAAACGTGCGCTCAACCGGCCGTTGGTGTCGCGGAAACCGATGGTGTCGGCGTAGTCGATCTCGCTGCAGGGGGAGTACAACTCCACCAACCAGGCCTGGCTCGGCCGCGTCCACAGCGCGAAGACGCCATCGCTGAGCGGCGTCCAGCCGTTGTAGTGGCCGGTGTACTGGATGCTGTCGACGGGCTCACCGGCATGCGTGCGATACAGCGTGAGCCGTTCGGCGTCGCGCAAACCGCCACCGCTCGCGCAGCCGCTCGCTGCGGACGCCACCAGCAGGGCCGAAAGGGACAGAGTCGAGCGTTTCATGGGAGCCTCGGGGTCGATGGTCATGAAGAACGGATGATCAGGATGATCCGCCTACGGCCGGCAGGCGCAAGCCCCGCCACCCCGGCATTCAGCGCACGGCCGGCTTGCCCTTCGCCCGCCGTCCCCGTATCATTCCGCGCTCGCCCGTGGCCGGGTAGCTCAGTTGGTAGAGCAGGGGATTGAAAATCCCCGTGTCGGGGGTTCGATTCCCTCCCCGGCCACCACGACATCGTCGAACGAGCGAAGAAAAACCCGCAGCGATGCGGGTTTTTTGTTGTCCGGAATTTCGATGCGTACCGGTGTACGGCGCAGCATCAGGGGGTACCGATCGGTTCGCGGCTGGTACCGCGTCCGGAACAGACAAGCGAGTTCCGGCGGACACGGCCATCGGCATCACGATACACATGACCGCATTCCGGTTTGTCCGGGAACAAAACGCGAGTTCCCGCGCCGCGTTTCATGTGCGCGGCGCGGGAACCTCGTGGATCAGGGTGCGGGAACCGAGAAGACGCCAGAGTTGTTGATCAGATTGTTCGGCGAGGTGCCCGTCGGCTGAATCGCGTGGATATAGATTTTCTTGCCCACATGCGCCTGACGTGTCGCCAGCGACAGAGGAATCTGGAACCGGTAAGCCCTGCCGAACGATCCGCATACGCTCGCCACTGCCAGCTCGCTCGCCACGTTCGCCGTATAGCCACCAATCACAGTCCCCGCGCCCGCAGACCCGCCTACGTACAGATGCACGACGATCGGATACGGACTTCTGCTAGCGCAGGCCCAACCGTAGACCGTATTGCTCTGTACGTAGTCGATTACGCCGACAACCGCACCCGGGTCGTAACAGGCGGCCGGGTTGGTGTTTGCGCGGCCTTCGGCGATCACGTCGCAGATGCCGGAAGTGATATCCGGCCCGGAACTGTGCGTCGCGCCCGGGACGGTGGTGAAGGTCGTCGCGGCGCTCGCGGACGCGAATTTAGCCGCCCACGGATTGGACACAGAGGCCTTCCACACGCCGCCCGGGATGTTGCGCAGACCGGAGACAGCCAGATAGTCATCGACACCTTCCGGGCCCTTCCAGCACGAAGCGTTTGTCGCGGTGGCGCAATTCGCCCCTGGGATCCCATAACCGAAAATCTCGTCCTTATCGCCGACGAAGGTATTGACCTTCATTCCCATCGAATACAGTTGGGAGAGCTGCGTTGGCGTGAAGGTGTTAACCAGTTTGTCCGCTGCATAGCTGCGACTCGCCAGATACAACTTGCAGGTCCCGTAACCCGTGAAACCGGTCGTCACCCCTTGCAATATGTTGGTGCCGTCAGCCGTGTATCTGCAGGCCTGGGCAAGATCCGCCGCCGGCGGCCCACCGAAAACGAAGCGGCGGACTTTATTCCACGGCGCCACGCCGAACGACGCAAAGCGCTGATCGAGCACTTTCGCGCCAAAAATTCCGCTCGCACTGCCTCCTTTGACAGTGACGTGCGAAGCACCGCTGTAATACGCCCAACTGATGACAGCATTGACCGCGAAACCCATGTTCTGACCGGCGACGCTCACGCGATCCCATGCCATTTTATGGTTGGATACATTCACCGGAGGCGCACCTGTCATGTAGTCATTTGCGCCCTTGATTCCCACCAGGCGCACGCAGGCGTTGCTCAGCTTTCTTCCAAGAGTGCTGTCCAGCATGTCGGAAAAAGTGCCGCTGGCACCACCGAACGACACCACGATCGGCGCCGAATTCCACAGCGTGCTGGCGCACTTCAGACTTTTCTGCTGCGCGGTGTCGTAACGATATTCGTAGACGGAGAACGCGTATCCCGTAGTGTTCGTGCTGTATCCAACCCATACGAAACCTTCTGCAGCTGAAGCATCCGCAGCGATTCCGCCCAACGCGCCAAAAGCAAGCAGCGTGACCAACGCTTTATTTTTCAGTTTCATGGAAATTCCTTTGACATGAGAAAAATGTGAATGAAAAAACGCACATACCGATATGAAAATCGAACCTTGCACCTCTGCAATCGCCGGCACGCGCAAGGCAAACGGAAACCGACCACAGGACTGCCGCGCGATCGTTCGGCAGCCCTCTTGCAGCGAGCAGCGGCCCATGGAATCGAAATCCGATCCGATGGCCGTGCTGAATCAGCGCCTACCCACGAGGGATCGACGACAAGGATCAATACGGCGCCAACGAAAAATGCTGCGGCGTACCGCCGTTGCACTGCCACTGCTGGACATTCGCGCCGTTGTTGGGGCTGCCGCTGCTGACATCCAGGCACTGGTCCTGCGCGTGGTTGGGGCGGAAATTCCACCACGCGCCGCCTGCTGCACCGGGCAACCAGGTCTGGTTGGTGCCGCGCACATCGTTCCATTGGTGCACGTTCGCGCCGCTGTAAGGCGAATAACCTGCGACGTCGAGCATCTTGCCGCTGTGCTTGTTCGCGAACGACACGCCGCCGGTACCACCGCGCGGCTGCGCCCACCAGAGCTGGTTGGCCTGGTTGCTGCCGAATGACCACTGGATGACGTTGCCACCGTCCACGGTGCTCCAGCCGCCGGCTTCCACTGCCTTGTCAGGCGCGTTGCGCGGCGTGATGCGATACCAGCCGTTGACGTTGTGATTCATCGCCAGCGACGAAAAATCGACGTGGGTGTTGTCCGCGCCGGCACCGAAGCCGCCGCCGCCCAGCGCGACGCTCCGGGTCTGCTTGAGCATGTCGTCGTAAAACAATTTGAATGTGTTGCCGCGCTTCTCGATCCGCAGCGCGTGCCAGGCGTTGTGATTCCAGCCTGCGGGCATCGCGGTGTTCTGCCATCCCTGGTCGACGCCATTGACCAACGCCCAGGACACCAGCAGGTTGTTGCGCGCATCGACGCCGTAGAAGAACGCGCTGGTCACATTGCCGGCCGCATCCTTGGCAACGCTGGAGACAAGACCGTACTTGGGATACAGCGAAGTGGTGAGCGGTCCCCACTCCCATTGCTTGGCGCTGCCTTCGTAAACGTAATCCGGTGGCGAAACCTGGCTGCTGGTCACCTGCAGATTCCATCCGCTGTAGCCGCGACTGTCGTGCCACAGCAATTCGCGATTCCAGGTGCCCCACGGCGCGTTGCCGAATTGCTGCCACCCGGCGCCGATCGCGTCGCGCTCGAAATCGTCGCGGAACAATGGCTGTGCGGGAATGTTGACGCCATTCTCGGGCGAATCCGCGCGCAGTTGCCCATCCGAAGCGATCCACGCTTCACTGAGCCCGAGATTCCGGTGAGTTCCGCCGTACTGGCGCTCGTGATAGACGTTGTAGACGTTCGTCAGATCAGGCCCGACAACCATCGTGCTGTGCCCCGCCCCGCGCCACGTCCCGACGGTGTCGAGGGTGATCACCTTGTTGGCTTGCGGCACCATTCCGGAAAGCGTGGCACCCTTGCAGACATGCACCTGATAGTCGTCGCGGGTCCAGTCATTGCCCGTGTAGGACAGGTAATAGGTCCCGTTGCGCTTCCAGACCATCGGCGCTTCGGTCCAGTTGTTGATGATGTTGACGACGCAGGCGGTGAGCTGTCGCTCCGGCTGTCCGGTATCGAGCGTGTTCGGCGCCGTCATCGGCCGATAGCGGACACCACCGGCGGCGGCCCAGAAGAAATACAGCTTGCCGTCGTCGTCCTGGAACATATTGCCGTCGATACTGTTCGGCAACGTGTCCGCGATGCGGACGAACGGTCCGAGCGGACTGTCGCTGCGCATCACGACATGGTCGCTGTACGAACCGGTATCGCCGCTGGTCACCATGTAGAACTGGCCGTTGTGATACAGCACATCCGGCGCCCAGCCGTACCAGGCATTCGCGGCGGTCGCGGCGATGCCGCGATCCTGCCAGTTCACCAGATTCCGCGACGACCAGACCCGGATACCGGAAGGGCCCATCGTGCCGTAAAGGTAATACGTTCCCCGGAACTTGATGACCTCGGGATCGGCGATGGCACCGCCATCCGGCACGGCAATGGATAACGGGTTGGACACGAGTGTCGGCAATGCCGCGTAGACATCGCCGGCCAACATGCCGAGCGTACAGAGGGCTGGTGCCACGGCCGCAAGCGTGCATGACAGTATCGTTCTTCCACGCGAAGCATCCGTTCGTTTCATATGCAGTTCTCCAGGATCGATGACGGACGACAAGACTGTGCGTTGGCATGCAAAACCGGAGAACCGGCGCACCGAAAAACCGTGTCTGGTCCATCGCACCGGGTTCGCTTGGCTGACAACGCTGTCTATTCAAGCCGCGGGCCGGACCCGAGACAGGACATCCGGGCTGCGTTCGTCAGGAAATATTTTCCCGTTATGTGCCGGGCATCACACTTCAATCGATATCGACAGCCGCTTCGAGAGGCCGACAATTTCCTTATAAACCAATCGGTTTCATTGAATACAATGGGATTGTCTGCGTCGAAAAGAAATCGCTCATAGTGCTCGCCACGATGCCGTCCGACCCGCACATCAACCCCGCTTCCCATGTTCCGGAATCGATCACTGCACTGATCGACCGCGCCAGACATGGACAGCCGCTCGTCTGGAACGAGATCTACTCGTTGCTGTATCGCGATCTCTACCGGCTCGCGCGCGCGCAGTTGTGGCACTCATCCGGACATACGCTGACCCCGACATCGCTCATCAACGAAACGTGGCTTCGCCTGATGCGCAAGGACAATGTCCGCGCCGAAAACCGGAGGCAGCTCGTCGGCCTGGTGGTGAGCGCGATGCGGATGGCGATCCTCGATGAGATCCGGCGCCGACGCGCCGAAAAGCGCGGCGGCGGTGTGGCGTCCATTTCGCTGGAAAGCGTGTCGATCGCTGCGGAACACGGCGAGCCCGACGAAATGCTGGCGCTCGATGCGGCACTGGACGAACTCCACAAGCACGCGCCGCGACTGGCCCAGGTCGTCGAATGGCGCTATTTCGGCGGAATGTCCGAGAGCGAAATTTCCTCCGTCCTCGATGTGCACGTGCGTACCGTCCGACGCGACTGGCAAGCCGCGAAACTCTTCCTGCTTCAACGCATGGACGACGAATACGCAACCGCAACCATCGATGGGCGCTGAGGACACCGCAGGCATTTTGCGCAGCCTGCAGCGCCATCTGGCGCTGCCGGGACCGCTGCGCGCGCCGCACCTGTGGTGGCTGCACTGGCGCAAGCCCGCGATGGCGGATCGTCTTGCGCTGCTGCTGCAGGCCGAACACCGGAACGACAACTCACTGCTTGACCGCACGCCGCAATCGTCGCTGCCGCGGACGAGCGCACCTTCGCATGCGGATGTCGATCTCACGCCCGGCGACCGACTCGGTCCGTGGCGGATCGATTCCCTGCTCGGGCAGGGCGGCATGGGATGCGTCCATCTGGCGCATCGCGACGACGGCGCCTATCGCCAGAGCGTGGCGATCAAACGCATCCGGATCGAAGCGGCATCGCGCCCGCCGACGGACGCATTCCTGCGCGAAAGGGAAATCCTCGCGAAGCTCTCGCACCCGGGAATCAGTCGGCTGATCGACGGCGGACTGGACGCCGGAGACCGTCCGTGGCTGGCGATGGAACTGATCGACGGCGCGCCCATCGACCGCTGGTGCGACCATCGTCGTCGCACGATAGTCGAGCGCGTGACGCTTTTGCTGCAGGTCTGCGATGCCGTGCAGTACGCGCACAAGCACGGCGTGGTGCACGGCGATATCAAGCCCGCGAATCTGTTGGTGGACGACGATGGCTTGGTGAGGCTGCTGGATTTCGGGGTCGCATCGTTGCTGAGCGACGGCGAAAGCGACGGAACGGTGCGGCTGGGCATGACCGCAGCCTATGCGGCGCCGGAAAGGATCGCACAGGAATCGCCCGGTTTCGCCAGCGACATCTACTCGCTCGGCGCGGTGCTGTGCGAACTGGTGTTCGACACGCCGCCGACGGCAAGTCCGATCCCGCTGCTGTGCAATCTGCTCTCCGAGGACGCATTCGATACGGAAGCGCTGATCGACGGCGCGACGCCAGCTGCACTGCGGGCACGGGGATTGTCTTCCAGAAGATCGCTCGCGCGCCTGCTTCACTCGGATCTCGACGCGATCCTGCGCAAGTGTCTGCAGCCCGTGCCGGAGCAACGTTACGCGACCGCTGCGGATCTGGCCGCAGACCTGAAAGGTTGGCTGCAGGCGAGGCCGGTCTCGGCCGTGGCGGGTCGCCCCGGCTATCGCCTGGGAAAGCTGGTGCGCCGCCATCGTTTCGCCGCCGCGGCCATCGCATGCCTGTCGCTGGGATTGACCGCCACATTGGGTGGGCAATGGTTGAAGCACCGGCAGAACGAACGCGATATGGCCGCGCTCAGCCTCGTCTTCGAGGAATCCCTGGGTTCCGCGGCCATGTCGGGGCTGGGCGAAGCCGGATTGAACCCGCGCGTACTGCTCGGCCGCACGGAATCGAAGCTGCGCGAGTCCCGAAACGACCACAACGACAACACCATGGCCTATGGCCTGCTCACGCTTTCGCGCAACTACATCACCATCGGCGACTATGCGCATGCATTGGAACTCGGCGAAGAAGCCAGAACGCTCGGCGAGGACAATCCCACGATCCAGGCGCGCGCCGACGCCACGCGCGCGATCGCGCTGAACCAGCAGGCGCGCCATGTCGAGGCGGAAACGATCTGCAGGCGCGCGCTGCAGGAAAACACGGGGTTTCTCGACCGTGCGTTCGAGGATCGTCCGACCCGGATCGGCCTGACCACGGAACTGGCGCGCGCGCGCTGGCACCAGGGCCGGCACGACGAAGCGTTGACTCTGCTCGACGAGGCGCTGGAAGCGTCGCGCTACTTGCGCGGAGACGCCTCGCGCATGCTGCCGGAACTGCTGACCCTGCGCGCGCAATGGCACACCGATATCTACGACACCACGACAGCGGAGGCGGAGCTGGACCAGGCCATCCGTCTCGGCGGCGAACGTTATCCGCAAGTCGCCAACAACGCGCGCCTGGCGCTGGTGCGGACACTGCTGCGGATGAACCGGCAGCCGGAGGCGAGATCCCTCGCCATCGAGACGCTGGCCGCGTTCGAAAAGACCTACGGCATGCGGCATCCGGAAACCGGCCGCGCGCTGCTTGCCTGCAGCGAAGCGACACTGCATGCGGTCGCCATCGATGAAGCGCAGGTGCGGCAGGCGCTCGCCTATTCGAAACGGGCGATGGATGTCCTCGGACAAAGTCTCGGGCGACAGCATCCTTATTACACCGAATCGCTGAAATACACCGCTTCCGCACGCGCATTGCTCAGCGATGGACGGCCGGAAGACATCATTGCGCAGGCGAGGCAAAGCGTGGCGCTGCTGGCGTCATCCCGTGGCGCAACGCTGGAGCAGACGATTTCGGCCAAGATCACGCTGGCCAATATCCTGTCCGAATTCAGCATCGATCTCGACGACAGGACATTGCTGGACGAATCGCTCGCGCTCTACGAGGACATCGCCCGGGAAACCGAAAGACGGAAACTGCCGATTCCCCACGTGCTGTCGATCTACGCCCGCGCCCTCAACGATGCAGGAAGGACAGCGGATGCCAAGCGGATCATCCAGCGTGCGAATACCGAGATCCGGCGCTACCTCGGCGCGGACCATCCCTACCTCGTCTTCAATGAGCTGCTGTCGGCGAAAATGGCCATCGACGCCGGCGCGGATGGCGAGGCGATCGCGCCGCTGGAAGATATCCTGCGCATCACCGCCGCAAAGCCCGGCGATTCGAAGACGATCAAGCTCGCCCGTTTCGGCGCGATGTACATGCGTGCGGGCATCCATCAACGCCAGAACGCGTCGGCCGACGCGCGCGGACTGCTGACCGAGGCGATCGCGTTCGGCACGACGATCCACGGCGACCCGGAGCATCCGAAGATACGGGAACTCAGGGAACAGCTCGCGCGCCTGCCGCCGCCGACGCGGATGCCGGATGGCGCGTCACCGGGCGCAACGGCCGCTTTACGCCAACCGCGCTAAGATCGGCCCGCCCGAATCGGGTTGCGTATCGCAGGGGGTCGCATGCGTCGGTTAGCCAAGATTCCATCCAGGCAGGTCCCATCGGCACGGACTTTGGCCGTATCGGCACTGTCCGTCCTGTTGATGTCCGCCGCACTGGCCATGCCTGCCCGTGCCGCTGAGGTGACCTCGGTGAGCGAACTCGACATCACCCGTTACGCGGGCCAATGGCACGAAATCGCCCGGCTGCCGATGTTCTTCCAGCGCAAATGCGCCGCGGAGACCTCCGCCCAGTACACCCTGCGCGACGACGACCTGGTCGGCGTCAAGAATCGATGCAAGAACAAAGACGGCGATATCGACGAGGTCGATGGCGTCGCGCGGCGCGACCCGGACCATCCCGGCCGGCTGGAGGTGCGGTTCGCGCCGGACTGGCTGTCCTGGCTGCCGCTGACCTGGGCCGACTACTGGGTGATCGCGCTCGACCCCGACTACCAGTGGGCCATCGTCGGCGAGCCGGGGCGCGAATACCTCTGGATCCTGTCGCGCACCCCCGACATGTCCAAGGCGCAGTTCGATGAACTGAAGGCCCGTGCGACCGCGATGGGCTATGAACTCGACACCCTCATCGTCAGCGCACCGCTGCGCTGATTGCGCCGCAACGCCCGATGACCCGTCGACCGGCCGCGATCCGCCCGGACGTACGGTCGCGCATGGAGGCGCGCTAGTATTGCGGTCCCGAATGTCTCTGGAGCGCGCGATGCGGCAACGATGGGCAATGCGATTGAGTGCGGCGATCACGGCAGCGGCATGCCTCCTGGCATTGTCCGGCTGTGTCACCGGCCCGGTGCGGCGCGTGTCCGAGCCCACTGCCAGCATCCAGCAACTGAGCGTCGGCACCGACGGACAATGGACCGTCGCGCTGCGGCTGCAGAATTTCAGCAACGTGCCGATGCGCTTCGAACGCATCGCGATGACGCTCCGCGCAGGCACCGAAGTCGCCGGCGAATTGCAGGCCGCGCCCGCGCTGACGATAGGCCCGGAATCGGCCGATGTCGTCGACGTCACGCTCGCGCCCAGCGCAGCGGCGCGCATCGTCATCGCCGACGCCCTCGCCGACCGCCGCAGCCTGGATTACAGCCTCGAAGGCAAGATCAGCGCCGCAGCCGAGGACCACAAGGCGCGCGACTACAAAGTCAAACGCAACAGTGCGCTCAGTCCGGTACCCGGGCTTCCCGGCGTGATGCGCTGAGCATCACGGAACGCTCGACCGAGTCGGCGACACCCCCTCTGCATACGGCACGCTTTCGGCCTGTATTTCCCATCTTCCTCTTCGAATCCCTCTTCCGAACCCTATGAGCACCTACAAAGCCCCTCTCGCCGATATCCGTTTCGCGCTGTTCGACGTGCTCGACAGTGAGCGCACCTTCTCGAGCCTCGGTTTCGCGGACGCCAACCGTGAATTGATCGATGCGGTGCTGGAAGAAAGCGCGCGCTTCGCCGAAACCGTGGTCGCGCCGCTCAATCGCATCGGCGATACCCATGGCGCGACCTACGACAAGGCAACCGGCAAGGTGACCACGCCGCCCGGCTTCAAGGAGGCCTATGCGCAGTTCGCGGAAGGGGGCTGGACCGGCCTGGAATCGCCGGTCGAATACGGCGGCCAGGGCATGCCGCACACCCTCGGCACCGCGATGAAGGAAATGATCCACGCCGCGAACCTGGCCTGGGGCAATTTCCCGCTGCTCTCGCACGGCGCCACCGAGGCCCTGCTGCATCATGGCGAAGACTGGCAAAAGCAGGCGTTCCTCGCGCCGATGGTGGAAGGCCGCTGGACCGGCACCATGTGCCTGACCGAACCCCATTGCGGCAGTGACCTCGGCCTGCTCAAGACCCGCGCCGAACCGCATCCGGACGGCTCCTACACCATCACCGGCACCAAGATCTTCATCACCGCCGGCGACCACGACCTCACCGAAAACATCGTGCATCTGGTGCTTGCGCGCCTGCCGGACGCGCCCGCCGGCAGCAAGGGCATCTCGATGTTCATCGTGCCCAAGTTCAAGGTGAATCCGGACGGCTCGCTGGGCGAACCCAACGCCGTGCGCTGCGGCGCGATCGAACACAAGATGGGCATCCACGGTTCGGCCACCTGCGTGATGAATTTCGATGGCGCTGCGGGCACGTTGATCGGTCAGCCGCACAAAGGCCTGATGGCGATGTTCACCATGATGAATGGCGCGCGCCTGTCGGTCGGCCTGCAGGGCCTCGGCCTGTCGGAACGCGCTTATCAGAATGCATTGCGCTATGCCCGCGAACGCCTGCAGATGCGCGCGCTGTCGGGTGCGAAGTTTCCGGAAAAACCCGCCGATCCGATCATCGTCCATCCGGACGTGCGGCGCATGCTGCTGACCCAGAAGGCGCTGATCGAAGGCGGTCGCCTGCTCGGATTCCAGGCCGGCCTGCTGCTGGATATCGTCGATCACGGCAAGGACGAGGCCGAACGCGCGCAGGCCGACGCACTGCTGGGTTTCCTTACGCCGATCGTCAAAGCCTGTCTGACCGAATGGGCGATCGAATGCACCTATCACGCGCAGCAATGCTTCGGCGGCCACGGCTACATCCAGGAATGGGGCATGGAGCAGCTTGCGCGCGACGCGCGCATCACCACGATGTACGAAGGCACCACCGGCATCCAGGCGCTGGATCTGATGGGCCGCAAAGTGATGCAGCTCAAGGGCGAAGGCCTGAAAGTGTTCCTCGGCATGATCGAAGCGTTCTGCGCGGAACAGGCCGGCAACGAAGCGCTCGACGAGTTCATCGCACCGCTGCGCGCGCGGGCGCAGGAATGGCAGGAGGTGACGCAGATGATCGGTCGCCGCGCCGCCGGCAACCCCGACGAAATCGGCGCCGCTGCGTGGGACTACCTGTTTTATTCGGGTTACGTGACGCTGGCCTACTGGTGGGCGCGCAGCGTGGCCGCTGCGGATGCGTCCTCGCGCCCGCAGGCGTTCAAGGATGCGAAGCGCGAAACCGCCCGCTTCTATTTCGCCCGCGTGCTGCCGCGCACGCGCACCCACGTGGAATCGATCGCCAGCGGGGCGGGTTCGCTGATGAGCCTGTCCGCCGAAGGCTTCGGCGACTGACCGCACCCCGCCACCGGCACTGCCGGTGGTGGCGGCAAATGTCGTTCAAAGCGGGTATGCTCGGTGTCCATATGGAGGCCGACACACCAGCCTTGCGCCTGATCCTCGAGGGGTCATCCCCGAACAGGATCCTCCACCGGGTTGCCGATCGCGACCCGGCTTTCATCGTCTCCGACGCAACACGGGTCGAGCCCTCTCTCTCCGGAAGCGCGGCCAGCGCGACACCCGCCCGACTCGACGCCATCCGCCTGCTCTCGCTGGATGCCCACGGCCGCATTCTGAACTGGATCAGCTGGCAGGACGCCGCCTGTCTTTATGCCCGTGGCGCGGTCGCCTGGACGCTCGGCGAGCCCTGCCTCAGCGTGCATGGCGGCATCAGCCGCGCCAGCGGCGAGCGCAGCGTGCTCGAACTGCATCCCATCGTCGCTGCGCGCGGCCATGCGCGCGCGCATGCGCTCGCCCCGACCCCAGCGTTGAGCAACCCGGCATTGTTCGCGCGCGATCAACACTTGTGCCTGTACTGCGGCAAGCACTTCAGCCGCCAGCTGTTGACCCGCGACCATGTGATGCCGCTCTCGCGCGGCGGCCGGGACACATGGGAAAACGTGGTGTCGGCCTGTTTCCACTGCAATTCGCGCAAAGGCGGCCGGACGCCGCAACAGGCATCGATGCCGTTGCTGGCGGTGCCGTATCGCCCGAGCTGGATCGAGCATCTGATCCTGAGCAATCGCAACATCCTCGCGGACCAGATGGCGTTCCTGAAAACGCATTTGCCGAAGAACCCCCGCGGCACTTCGCTCCTCGTTTGATCGTCGCCATCCATGACGGGGCTTTTTTCGCTTCATCAAACCCTGCCCGGCCTTCCATGACCGGGCGGTCGCCCCCGCCGCGAGCAGTGCTCGCGAAGCGCGGAGACCCAAACCACAAACTGGATGGCATGACCGGAAACGCTTCGGCCGAAGAATTCGCGAAATTCATCGATGCCTGGTTTCGCGGTCGGCGTCGCATTCCTTGCGGACTTCGATCTCTATCGCCGCCGCAAACTGACGCAGAAGGTTAGAAATAGCCGTATCACGCGCGTTGACGGGGAAAAACCACTTGGTGACACTGCATGGTTCACGATAACGGGCTGAAAACATGTCGCTCACACTGGGCCTGACAGGGATGGATCAAGCTACCGAGGCCGCTTTGAAAGCGGCTTTCAGCGAAGTCAACGAACGCTTCGGCCGCTGGAAAATGGTGGGTGAAGGCGACGCCGACTACGTGATCGTCGACATGGACAGCATGTACGGCCCGATGAGCTGGCTGCGGCTGCATGCCGCCGGCAAACGGGTGATCGGCCTGACCTCGTCGCCGCGCACCCAGGCCGACTTTCTGCTGCAGCGCCCGTTCAATGCGCATGAATTGACCACCGTGCTTGGCGAGATCGATGGCACGCCCGTGGTAACGCCTTCTTCCGCACCGCCCGCCAGACCCGCACCGCCGCCGCTGGCCGCAAGCCCGCCTGCACCTGCACCGGAACCGCCGCCAGCCCAGGCGGCTGTGCCGGTTGTCGTTCCGCTGCCCGCAGCCGCCGCACCCGAAGCACCCCACATCCCGCCACCTGTTGTGCAGCAACCGAGCGTTGCATCCACACCCGCAATGGCGCCCGCCGCAGCGGCAGCCATCGCCGAACCCGCTTCGTTTGCTGACGAGCCCGCTGCCCAGACCATGCGCAATACCGCATTCGCGCACTGGTTGCGTCCGGGTGCATTGACCGGCCGTGCACGCTATCAGGGCGGAAAGGGGCCTGAAGTATTCATCGACTTCACCCAGCGCCAGTATCACGGCCCGTCCACGCTCAAGCCGCTGGCCGAGTACTTCGTCGCCAACGTCGACCTGCGCGATTTCGAGCAGCTCGACGATCAAAGCTGGCAGACCGCCATCGTCGCCCTGGGTGCGCCGCTGCCGCTGTCGCGCCTGCAGTGGCTCGGCGGCCTGCTCGCCGGTGAAGGCCGATTCCTGCCCGGCTACAACCCGGAAGGGCGCTTCGTGCTCAGCAAGTGGCCGGAAACGGAGCGCGAGTATCCGCGCCATTTCCGCATCGCCACCGCGATGATGAAAGGGCCATCGACCGTCGCCGAAATCGCCGCGTCCAGCAACGTGCCCGCTGCGGATGTGGTCGATTTCATCAACGCCAACCTCGCTACGGGCTTCGCCGAGCAAGCGGGAGACGGCACAGCGCCGCCGGAAACGGGGAAATCCGGCGGTCTGCTGGATCGACTGCGCGGGCGCTGAACCGCAGCGAGCGGCGTTCTTGCCGCACTGCGGCGGAACGGAGGACAATACCGGGATGGTCGTCTCAACCTCCCACTCTCCCATCGACGGCGCGCGGTATCCGCGCCTCTCCCGCATCCAGTTTCCGGCCGACCTGCGCCAGTTCGGCGAAGATGAGCTGCCCGCCATCGCCGATGAGCTGCGCGCCTATCTGATCGAATCGGTCGGCAAGAGCGGCGGCCATTTCGGCGCCGGTCTGGGCGTGATCGAACTCACCGTCGCCCTGCACTATCTCTACGACACGCCGAACGACCGCATCGTCTGGGACGTCGGTCATCAGACCTATCCGCACAAGATCCTCACCGGCCGCCGCGACAGCATCCACACGGTCAAGCAGAAGGATGGCGTGGCGCCGTTTCCGAAGCGCGAGGAAAGCGAGTACGACACCTTCGGCGTCGGCCATTCGTCGACATCGATCTCCGCCGCGCTGGGCATGGCCATCGCCGCCGCGCGCACCGGCAGCGACCGGCGCATGGTCGCAGTGATCGGCGATGGTGCAATGACCGCCGGCATGGCCTACGAGGCCTTGAATCATGCGGGCGGCATGGATTCCGAACCCAGTCTGCTGGTGATCCTCAACGACAACCAGATGTCGATCAGCGAGAACGTCGGCGGACTCACCAAGATGCTCGGCCGCATGACCGGCAGCCGCACGCTCAACGCGCTGCGCGAAAGCGGCAAGAAGCTGCTCGGCGACAAGCGCACCAGCAGCACCGCGCGCTTCGTGCGCCGCTGGGAAGAACACTGGAAAGGCATGTTCGTGCCATCCACGCTGTTCGAGGAAATGGGCTTCCATTACACCGGTCCGATCGACGGCCACGACATCAAATCGCTGGTCGCGGCGTTGAAGACACTGAAGACCATGAAGGGTCCGCAGTTGCTGCATGTCATGACCACGAAAGGCAAAGGCTACGATCTCGCCGAAGGCGATCAGATCGGCTATCACGCAGTCGCGCCCTTCGATCCCGAGAAGGGGCTCGTCGCGAAAACGGGCGCCAAGAAACCGACCTACACCGACATCTTCAGCGACTGGCTGTGCGACATGGCCGCCGCTGACGACACGCTGCTCGGCATCACGCCGGCGATGCGCGAAGGTTCGGGGCTGGTGCGTTTCAGCAAGGAATATCCCGATCGCTATTTCGACGTGGCCATCGCCGAGCAGCACGCGGTGACGCTGGCCGCCGGCATGGCCTGCGAAGGCGCGAAACCGGTGGTCGCGATCTATTCGACCTTCCTGCAGCGCGGCTACGATCAGCTGGTGCACGACATCGCGATCCAGAATCTCGACGTGCTGTTCGCGATCGACCGTGGCGGCGTGGTCGGGCCCGACGGCGCGACACACGCCGGCAATCTCGATCTGAGCTTCCTGCGCTGCGTGCCGAACATGGTGGTGATGACGCCGGCAGACGAAAACGAATGCCGTCAGATGCTCAGCACCGGGCATCAATACGCGGGTCCGGCCGCCGTGCGTTACCCGCGTGGCACCGGCCCCGGCGTCGCGATCCAGCCGACGCTGGACACGCTTCCGATCGGCAAAGCCGACGTCCGCCGTACCGGCGCGCGCATCGCCCTGCTCGCATTCGGCGCAATCGTGCCCGCAGCCGAAAAGGTCGGCGAAGCGCTTGGCCTCACCGTGGTCAACATGCGCTTCGTGCGCCCTCTCGACCGCGCGCTCATTCTCGAACTGGCGAAGACCCATGATGGCTTCGTCACGCTGGAAGACAACGTTGTCGCGGGCGGCGCAGGCTCCGGTGTGGCCGAGCTGCTGGCCGACGCGAACGTCACGATGCCGATCCTGCACCTCGGTCTGCCGGACGCATTCCAGCATCACGCCAGTCGCGAAGATCTGCTCGCCGAAGCCGGACTCGATATCGACGGCATTCGCAGCGCAGTGCTCGAACGCTGGCCTGCGGTCAACGCTCAACCTGCCGCACGCGCGGCGGGCTGAGCACGACGATCGCATTCAAGCCGGACTCACGGCTCCTCGATCACATAGCCTTTCGCCGTCATCGCCTCGAAGTAGCCGCCCGCCTGCAACAGTTCCTTGACCGGCAATACGGCAAACGACGATGCGTTCTTGGCCAATGCCGCTTCGGCGGCATCGAACCAGAGGCTCGTCAGGCGTTTTTCGACATCCAGCATGCCCTCTTTGCGCGCGACCGCACTGCTGCTGAACGCTGCGAAACAGGCATCGAATTGATTCGAGTAAGGCAGCGCGCGAAGGGTTTCGATATCGCCTTCCGCCCAGGCGTTGGCGCGCAGGATCATCGTGCCAAGATCGCTTTCGATGCGATCGAGCGTCTTGCTGAAGCACTCCTGATCATTGATGGTCTCGTTCGCAAACGCCTTGAGTGCGGACTTCGGCTCCTTGATCCTGATGGTGACCTTCGGCGTGGTGACATGAATCCGGTGCTTCTTGGCGGTCCGGCTCACCACATCTGATGCCAGGTCCTTATCGGTCATTCCGGAGTGCGCAATCGCTTTTTCGTACAGTTCCACTGCGGCGAAAATCGGCCGTCGTTCCTCGATTCCGCGGTTGCTGCCGATGTAGCGTTGCTTCAGCACCTGCCAACGCGCGTATTGCGCCGCCGGCAATACCTCGCCGAGGGTCTTGCCGTCCGGATTCTTGAGCGCGTTGAACAGCGACGGCAGCAGCGTCAGTCCACGGAAGAAGCCGACATCCGCGTCCATCTCCACGGCCGGCGGCATCAGCACTTCCTGCGAACCGGCGATGATGCGCTCGACGTTGGCCGAATCCCAGTCCATGCGCTTCGGCAATGGCGACTGGGAACCGAGAATCCACAGCACGTGATCGCCTTTGCGTATTTTCCACAAACCCGGGCCCGGATAGCGCCCGGAAATCACCACGGTTTCGAGATCGGGGCCACTCGCGGTCTGTACATTGGGCGGTTCGACCGGTGCAGTGGTCACGGCAGGTGCCATCTGTGCGAAGGCATGATTGGGCAATGCGGCAATAAGCGTCGCCGAGGCGAGGGTGATCGAAAGAAAAACTCCTGCAACTGAACGACGCATGTGGACATCCTGTGGGGGGAAAACGCTGCGGAGTGTCCAACAAAAAAGCCCGGCAGTGCCGGGCCTCGATGTTCGCATTCAGCCAAGCGTGGGCTTGACAAGCTTGCGCTTGAAGGCATGCATTGGAATCGGTCGGGGTAGCCGGATTCGAACCAACGACCACCAGTCCCCCAGACTTGACGCCAGAAACAGATAACGCATTGATTTTATTTATTTTCAGCATCAATAAAGAGTGGGAAAAAGCATCAACTCCTATCAAATCAAATCAATCACATAGCGTCAAACAGGGTGAAGACCTGTGGCGTCCGTGCCGAGCTGAATTTTCATGTCAAGCCCCAATTTGGATTCGCCTGCCTAGGCAATTGGGTCTCATCCGGCATCTGTATTTCTCGCCCGCCACCGCCACCGCAGCCATTGGCCATCGATCACGCATTCATCGTCATTGTAGGGTCGGGCGGGTTCTGGTTGATATCTTCCTGCTCCTTACTGTTCTGCGATCTCACCCGGGCTCATGGTCTGGAATGGCGAAAAGATCGCCATTTCAGGGGCATCTCGGCGGCGATTCGGCGTCGGCGGATTGTCAAAAGAACCATTTTCGACGCTGGAATCTGGCTTTCTCAGCTGTCCGCGATGCTCGGGAGCGGCCTTGCGGATAGCTGGCACCACAACGATAACTCTCTTGAAAAATCTGTTACTGACTACTATTGACCGCCGTCGGCGGAAATATAGGAACGAGAGTCCCGGCCTCAACAAAACTGTCGTGAACCCCACCTTTTCGTTTGACTCCGTCTGAAAACAATCCCAATACTGAAACGTAGCGCGGTGGTCCCATGAACATCCGCTGCGTATTTGAATATTTATCGTCATAAACCAAGAGAACAGCTCGGTCATCGATACGATGTTCAGCAGACTCTCTGTCTAAGTACAATCTTGTTTCAATTCCTTTCGGCACAAGATAGCCGATTGAACGGATTTCACGGCCATTAAACTCGTTAGGTGTCGCAATTACACTTACTAGAATCTATCTCAAAATTGCCTGAGCAGTAAAACAAAGGCGGAAATCTGCACAAACCCGAGAAAGTTCTCCGGATACAGCTCCCAGCGATTCAATAGCCGGCGCTTGTTTTTCATCCAGGCGAAGAATCGTTCTAAGATCCATCGCCGCTTGTAGCGACGCAACTCACGACCATCTTGGGTCTTCGGTTTCACTCGATTCTTAACGGTGTGGCGACACCATCTTCACACTCTTATCGCGAAGATCATCGTCCAAGACATCGCTGTCGTAAGCGCGGTCGCCTATCAACACGTCTGGCATGGCTTCGATCATGTAGAAGTCAAAGCTCAACTGCACCAACTTCACCTCGTGGTGATTCGCCGCGTGCGTGCTCACCGATAACGGCAAACCCACGCGATCCACAATCGCCATGATTTTCACGCCTTTTCCGCACTTCGTGTTGCCGATCTCCAGGCCGCCACCGCGTCCGTTCGCGAAAGTCGCGTCGATGTAACACTCGGATGTGTCGAGTAGCTCTTGCTCACGCAGATCGTTCGCAAGATCGACCAGAATCCCGCGCAGAATCTCCTGCTGTGCCCACGCCTGAAACCGCCGATGGACGGTCTTGTAGTTCGGGTATGACTGCGGGAGCATGTGCCATTGCGCCCCGGTCTTGAGGACCCAGAGCACTGCATCAAGCACCCGGCGTGCCGCCACGGGCTTGCGCCCCGGCCGTTCGTCGGGAATGTTTTCCTCCGGAAAGTGATGCCTGATCCGGTCCCAGTGCGCATCTGAAATCTTCACCATGCGGCTATTTTGCAGCAGTTTTTTTCAGATTTCTATTTTGAGATAGCTTCTAAAGAAATCTGGCAACTACCGCTTTTTGGGCATGGCTCTGTGGCGTGATCTGCAACAACGGATACTGGTGACTTTTCTGCAGCGCAGCTACTGCAGATGGTTACAAATAGGGATAGCAGAATCTTGTTCATGGGCACCCTGCAGGAACGGCATACAAGCACATTTTTTGCAAATAGTCGCCTGGAGCTTGCTGTCGCTCCCGGCCTACTGGGCTGAACCCCTAGGCATAAGATTTGGCCGCCAGCGGACAGTACGCCTTATTCAGTTCTTTTTAAAACCAAGAATTTCTACGCTTTCTACGTCTGCCCCATCTGGGATGGGCCTAACACAAATCATAATTTCATGACTGCTTTTCTTGAAAAGTCCGCAGCTTTTTTTGCTGCCTAAATTTAAAGCCAATTCCGGATATTCCCAGCACACATTTTGCTCTGTGCAAATTGCTGGTACTGGGGACCAGCCCAAATTAAGCAGGCTCGTCCGAGCTTCATCATAGCTATCCCCCTTCTTTATGCCGACAGACCCAATGTCATCTTGTGAAGCAGCTGTAATATTGGATGTTTCGGCACATCCATTGATAAATACTGAGCACGCAATACCGATGAGTAGAGAGACTTTATTCATTGCATTCTCCAAAGTAAAATTCATCGCACTTTCTTAGCCATCTCAATAAAATCAGCAAACTCATATTTCCCTGGGGTTTTTCCGACAACGCTTGTGTTGAATGAATACAGAGAACCATTTGGCAGAGAAACATATGCAGTCTGATTTGTTTTTGAAATGCTTAAATTGATTTCATCGTATGCAAAAGCAAGGTCTCCATCGCTGAAAGTCCCATCGCTATCTGGATGCATATGAATGTAACCAACAACGAACTCAATAGGACCATTTAGATTATTGCTGTCGTAGATAGGTGTCCTGCAGCCACCTCCAAGCTGACAAATCTCTCCGCTACTTACAGCCGTACCCAACTCGAAATAAGCGCCGTTTTTGAAAATTCGAGCACCCACTTCGACATGATAGCGGTCAGTGATCGGCTGCATAACATCTGCAACATCCATGGCTAATTGATCGATATCGGTATATTGCTTTCTCCGTATGGCCACCAAACCAGCTTCAGCATCAGCAACTGCCATCCGACCAAGTCTTTTATCTGTCGGCCCCCACCCTCCTTTTTGCTTTGTCCTTCCATTGTGTGCCGGAGAAGCGAGCTGCCCCAAAGCTTCTGCCACCGTCATTTGAAATGCCGCCATCGCTGCGCCATTAGCAAACTTCCCGCCTGTCAGATGTGAGACGGCTCCACCGAGCAATGCTCTTGCAACCACACGTCCAACGCGATTTCCTATGCTGGCGTTGATCCCCGGCACGGCCAAGGCCGTCACGCCCGCACTCAGGAAGCCGCTCCCAAAATTGCCTCCTTGCAACGCCGAACTGACACCGCCAACGAAGGCACTGACAAAAACATTACCACCTCCGGCCATGCCCAGCACTGCGGTGAACGCCCCCATCAGTGCGCCCTGCGAGCCACCTGTGATTCCGCCACTGATGGCGCCCCCTGCGGCAACCATCGCCATGGTCACGGCAGCCGCAGCAGGCGTCAGACCATAGAGCGCGTAGCCGACCTGCGGCGCGAACACACCCACCGCGATCGCCACGGCTGCTCCCAGCCACTGCCGCTCTTCCTGCCCGATCATCCCAGTCGGGTCGGTATAGCGGTACGGGTTGTTGAACACGTAGGTATAGGCGTTCCAGTTTTGCGGGTTGTCCGGTGCCTGGATCACCGGATCGGCCTGCAGGAATCGCCCCAGCGTCGGGTCGTAGATGCGCCCGTTCATGTGGATCACGTCCAGCCCGTCCACCATTTCGTGGCCGGTGAACCCGCGTGTGGTACTGGCAAGCCCGGTCGTGGTGATGCCCGTCGCGCTGCCGTTGGTCCGGCGCTCGCCGAAGGCGTTGAAGCCGCCGCCTTCCAGCACCGCGCCGGTTTCGTTGGTCGCGGCGACCACGCTGCCGATGTGATCGGTGAACAGATAGCGGTTCGCGGCGATGCCGTTCACCACGTTCTGTACCAACGCCCCACCGATGTAGCGCTTGTAGGTGGTGGTGCCGTTCTCGCTGACGATCTCGATGTTGCCGATATAGATCGTGCGCCGGGTGCCGACGATGCCGAGCCCGTTGTCTTCGCGCTTGTAGCGGTTCCCCGAGGGGTCGTACCAGAACCGCGCCATGCGGTTCGGTGCGGTCACCGTGCCCTTGAAGATCTCGTAGGCCTGATCCTGCGCGTTGTAGCGGATGGTGCGATCCAGACTGTCGCTGGTCGCGGAGTCGGCGAACGTCTGATTACCGTGGCTGTCGTAGATGAAGTTGCTGTAGGCATTGTCCTGCCGCACCTGATGCGGGCTGCCGGTCATGTCGCCGTTGACGGCTCCCGACTCGACGTTCAGCCCGCATCCTGCGCGGCCGTTGTAGTTCATCCAGGTCGCATCGCTGCCGCGCATGAAGTGCGCGCAGATGTTGCCGAGTTTGTCGTAGCGCTGCCAGTCGGTGACTTGCCCGGTGCCGTAACCATAACTCGTCCCGCCAACACGGTTGACCCGAGCGATGTCTAGGCGATCGACGCTGTCGTACCAGAAGTCTTCGCCATAGTCCTTGCGATCCCTCAACGACAGATTGCCCACTGCGTCCCATGCGTAGCTGTCGCGCATGATTTCGCAGTTCGTCGCACTGCTGCCGGCACAAATCTGATTGAGACGGCCGGTCAGCGGATCGTATTGCCGGAACGTCTGCATCGCCGTGCTGCCGCCGCGCATCTCGCGTACGGTGTTGCCGAAGGCATCAGTCTCCTGATTCTCGATGTAGGTCGTCGCCACTCCCGGCACACAGCCGGGAGTAGCATCGATCGTGCTGGACTCGCACAGCCGCAACGCCTGACCGCGTGCGCCGAACTCGGTCTTCAGCCACTTGCCGCTCGGGTCCTGCACGCGCTGCGGGCGACCCAGTCCATCGAATTTCACGGCCGATGGATAGGACACGCCATCGATATAGGTCGCGCTGGCGATCACCCGTCCCATGCTGTCGAAGCTGTTGCAGCGCGACCAGACCTGGGTCTTGTCGCTTTGTCCTGCCCAACTCTCGTAGCTGTAGCCATCGGTATAGGTGCAGTGTTCCTGGCCAATACCGTTCGGTGCGGTGTCGAAATTCGTATATCCAGAGTGATCCCACTGCGTGTTGCCGTCGGCCTTGGTGTACCAACTGCCACGCCACTGCACGCGACCCCGGAAGTCGTATCGCTGTTGATGGCCGATGCCTGCGCCATCGTGTTGGACCAACAACTCGCCGGCCGCGTTGTAGCCGATGTGCTGGACCCCGGCATCCGGATCGATCGTCACCGTCTTGCGACCCAGCGCGTCATAGCCCATCGAGGTCGTGATCGCCCCGCGCCCCGCATTGCGCGTCACCGCGCCAAGGTTGCCGGCGGCGTCGTAGGCATAGAAGGTGCTCAAGCCCGCCGCGTCGGTCGCCTGCACCAGTTCGCCCAGCGCGTTCTTGATCTCGACCTTGGTGAAGTTTCGCGCATTGGTGGCCGTCGTCGTCAAACCACTGTAGGCCATCATGCTGACTGCTGCGCTGGCTTCGGTCACCTTGACCGGCCGGCCCAGCACATCGAACTCGGTCGTGGCCCACTTGCGTTCCGGTGCCGTGCAGACATTGGTCACCTCCGGCTCGCCAGCCGCTGTCGTGCCAGACAGGAAGAACGGTGTCGATGTGCGCCATGCGCGGCCCACGGCGTCGTAGTCGATACATACGCCACTCGCATCCTTGCCGCTGACATCCGCGTTGAAACTCTGCGACACCTTCAACACGTCACGTCCGAGCGCGTCGTAATAGACCCATTGCGTCGGCGAGGCTGTCGCCGTCGTCTTGGCGCGGAAGCGGGCACGCGCGGGACAGCTGACCGCCCCGGTGCCGGTGTTGCACCAGCGGAACGTCGTCAGGTTGTTGACCCCGACCGTACCGTTCGCATTCGGCACCGTGCCGCTCGCATCGGACTGCTGCCAAGCGTAGTAAGCGCGCCCCAACGTGCCGAACCGGGCGACGCTGCGGACGTTGTTGAGCCCCACGACTTCGGTCACGTTGCCGAACACGTCGCGCGCCAGCACCTCCGAGGTGACCGTTTCGACCGGTGCGGTGTTGATGTCCGTCGCCGTACTTGGCCGGAACAGTTCGATGGTGCTGACCGGGAACCGGCCTCGCGCGTCGTAGTTCTGCCGGCTGTAGCGGTGGATGCGCGACCAGTCCCACATGCTGAATTCGATATTGGTCGAACGACAGTCCGCGACCTGCTGCGTACAGACGAAATTCGCGACTCGGTTGCCGTAGTCATCCAGCGTGTATATCTTGCGCAGATCCTGCCAGACATCGACCATCGGCTGGATGCGCTCTTCGTTGAGCAGCCCGGTTTTCGGGCCGGTCATCGCATAGCCGAACCATGTCGAGCGGACCACATCCGGCATGCCAGGACGCTTATGGGTGACGGTACTTCCCGACAGCCGCCCCAAGCGCCACGCGGCGGTGTCGTCGATGTAGGCATTGTTGGTGGTGATCGTCGAGGCAGGCGTGGTGCTGGTCCCCGGATAGGTATCGACCGAGGTCTGCAGCACATTGCCGTAACTGCCATAGGTGAACGCGGTCGACACCCAACTGGTCTGCGTTGCGGTGAAGGGATCGGCGACGGCCTCCGCCGTACCGGCGGTGCGGACCTGAATCGGTGTCTGCGCGCTGGCGTTGAACGCCGTACCACTGCTGTTGACCGCTTCCCACGATTGCGTGCTCTGCGAGAAGACAGTGCCGACCAGACTTGCGCCTGGTTGTCCGCGTGGTGCGAAACAGCCTTCGGTCGGCGCTCCGTTCAGACACGGCGACGGCACATACACCTGATTGATCGCGGCGCGCTTGGCCGTTTGCAGCGGCTGGCCGAGGAGCGGGAAACTCTGTCCGTATTGGGTGGCAGTGGTGACATAGCCCCCGGTCTGATTCGGATCGATCGTCACCACTTCGCGGAAGCCGAGGAAGCCACGCCCGCCGGCCTGCAGTTTTGCGCCGTTGTAGCGGTAGTACACCGTCGACTGCGTGTTGGGGTCGCCGTTTTGCGCCGAGGTGCTGGACACCCGATGCGCGATATACATCGGCCCCATCACATCCTGTACCGGCGAGCCACGCCCCCAGTTCGATTGGGTATTGCGACTGCTGGTGTCGGGCCGGTAGACATCCTTCAACGTCAGCGGCGCGTAGGCGATCTCGGTCTTCGCCCCGAAGCCGTTGGTCACGCGCACCAGCGCATCGCGCGGGATGAAGCGGTTCTGCGGATTGCCGCGCGAGAAGGCGACCGGCGAACTGGCGTCGTTGTCCCACTTGATCCGCATGTACTCGACGTTGCCGTCGCCATCGATATCGATGAATTGATGGCTGCGTCCATCCTGACACAGCGCTGTCGTGCAGCCACTGAGGGCATTGCCCAGCCCAATCGCGGGTGCGAACGCGCCAGAGTTCAGTCCCCGCAGGGCAAGGAACTGGCCATCGGCGCTGTTGGGATAGACGTAGTCGGCACGCCCGTCGCCATTGATATCGGTCAGCTGCGCGTACTGATAGCCAACGATGGTGGGCGATGTTTGACCATTTCCCACAAAACCCGAGCCGGTGTTGAGGCTTGCCGAGTACAGCGGGAACTCGGCGTTCCCCATGAACATCGCATCGGTCAGGCCATCGCCATTGATATCCGCGAAGCTGTAGGGCCAGTCGGGATTGAACGCATTGTCAGAGTAGCGTTTGAGCACGACCGTGCTCGACGAAAGCGCATCGACGGCGAACATCATTCCGGTGGTACAGATCGTCGTTGTTGCGGTCACCGTGGTCGTTGTCCGCGTGGCAGTACCGCCACGCACACGCTGCTGTTGATTGCCGCCACCGCCGGGACCACCGCCACCGCCCGGTCCGCCGCCGCCCGTGCTGCACGTGGTCTGCACGTTCACGATCAGATCGGAACGCGCGTCGGCGTTGAAGTCATTCAATTGCTGGTAGTTGTTCTTGCGATACAGCCCGGTGACTGTATAGCAGGAGCCACTGCTGCAGCCATCGCCGATCAGCGACACCGCGCGCGGTGCGCCCCACTGGAACCCGTAGCTGCCGCCGCGCTCCATGATCCGCGCCACGAGCCCGCCACCGGATGGATACACCAGATCCAGCAAGCCGTCGCCATTGATGTCGGCCTGCTGGGGTTCGGAATACTTGTCCGCGCCGGAAGGAATCGGCTGCGCGAGTCCAGCGAGCAGATTGATGCTCGTGTCGAACGGCTGCGCGGCATTGCCGGTGGCGCGGTAGCCGATCCAGACCGTATCGGTGCGCTGGAAATAGTCGTCGCGACCATCGCCGTCGTAGTCGAGCAGGAACCAGCTGTAATCCTGGGGGCTCCAGTACAGCCCGTTGGGCGCGCAGAAGACCATGCCCGCGTTCTGCAGTGTGGGGCTGCCGTTGGCGTCCAGTCGCGAATACAGCAGGTTCACCTGCTTGGAGACGCAGGCATCGCCGGAGGAGCCATCCTTGAGCCACACCATGTCCTGGCGGCCATCGCCGTCGATGTCGCCGAACTTCATGCCTTCGAACTTGCTCAGGCTACCGTTCGGAATGGAGGCGGTGGGTTCCCAGGTCTGGAACAGGTTCGTATCCGCTTCGTTGGCGCGTGCTGCGCTCCACTCGAAGGTTGTGGGGGCGGCGCATACCTGCTGGGTCGCATCGCGACATTCCTGCAGACTGGTCAGCACCTGTGCGGCCCGCCCGCGCAGATACGTCAAAGCGTAGTGGCGCACGGGCGTGAAGCTGCCATCGTCGTCGTGATCGACCGACGAGGTGATGCTCTGCAGTTGGCTGCGGCTGCGGATCAGGCCGCCCGCGACATACGCGCGGTTGTCGAAGAAACTGCTGTTGTAGTTGAAGACGACTTCGGCATAGGGCGCTTTGGCGCTGCTCGCCTGACCCGCCAGCACGGTCTTGCCGGTATAGCGCACCTTGCTGATGAGGTGTTCGCCCGGGTTCTCCGGCGCGGTGCCTTCGCTGTAGAGATAGTCGATGTAGTTGCCGGTCGAATCCTGAAACCGGGTCTGCGCCCAACTCAACGCAAACGCTTCCTTGCCCGACACCGTGCTGTTGACGTAGCCATCTGCACGATTGGCCGTGAAACTGTTGTCACGATCACCGTACCAACTGATGGAACCGTCCTTGCGCTCGACGGTGAAGAACGCCACGCCGGCCGTGCCACCGGCCGACGTGTACGCACATACGCGCTGGAACGATTGCAGTTCGGTGCGCAGGTTCTCCACGGTCATGCCGGAGACAACGGCACAGGCTGCACTATCGTCGGCCGGCAGCAGTCGCTGACCGTCCAGACAATAGCGATCGGTCGCGGAAAAGTTCACGGGAGCAGGGTTGCCGTCCGTGACGACACCACCGACGATGAAATCGCCCGACTCGCGGGTCGCGCGGCAGCGGGACACAGCCGACAGGCCGCCAATCGACCAGCCCATGCCGACGGGACCATCGCCGCCTTGGCTGGAATAGTTCAACGACAGCTGCGGCGTGACTCCAGCCGTGCCGGGAACGGTGAGCAGGGGAATTGCATACGTCGCGGCGCCGGACTCGGCCACACGGAACTGAGCTGGCGTAGCGGATACGCTGTCCGACACCGTGTCCGGGGCAATCGAGAAACCATTCGCCGCAGCCGAGCCCGCCAAGCTGTCGCGCAATACCACGCCGACCGGCAGCAGTAGCACCGACACCACCAACAACAGCAGTCCCGCCGCCAATCGCATCCGCACGGTGTCGTTCATGTCGCGCACGTCGCCATGTTCCATGTTCATCCCGGTATCCCCCTGTTATTGCTTTTAAATGCTCGAACCGCGTGTATTCGCATGGATCAACAGTGTACGAATACGACTCGATGACCGATCTTCAACCCGCGCACCCCATTATATTTTGGCAGGACGCGATATCACTGTTTGAGATTGCATTGTTCGGAAATACATCACGCCTGATGCCAAGAAAACGTCCGGCACATCGGCACGGGGTCAACAGAACGTCATCAACAGAATCAAAGATCAAACCGCCCGCCAGGAGCAGCACCGCATCCAGGGCTCGCACGGTACATCCACGGACGCCAGACAAGAAAAAACCCCGGATTTCTCCGGGGTTTCAAATGCTTATCGGATGTTGCCGGCCACTGCCGGACTTTAATTTGGTCGGGGTAGCCGGATTCGAACCGACGACCACCAGTCCCCCAGACTGGTGCGCTACCAGGCTGCGCTATACCCCGGGTAGGTCGAACATTGTACCCGCTGGAACGCGGGCTGGGCCAGCGATCAGCGCTTGAGCAGTTGCAGGACTTCTTCGAGCTCCATCCGCACCTGGCGGATGATCTGCGAACTCATCGCTGACTCCTGCTTCGCGCCGTCACCGTCGAGACGCAGCCGCGCGCCGCCGATGGTGTAGCCCTGTTCGTACAGCAGACTGCGTATCTGGCGGACCATCAGCACATCGTGGCGCTGGTAGTAGCGACGGTTGCCGCGTCGCTTCACCGGCTTGAGGCTGGGAAATTCGGTCTCCCAATAGCGCAGCACATGCGGCTTCACGTCGCACAGCTCGCTGACTTCACCGATGGTGAAGTAACGCTTCGCCGGGATCGGCGGCAGTTCGCGGTTGCTGCCGGGGTCAAGCATCGGCCAAGCCTCCGGAATACGCTTCGACGCGCTCCTTCAGCTTCTGGCCTGGGCGGAACGTCACCACGGTGCGCGCCGAGATCGGGATCTCTTCGCCGGTCTTGGGGTTGCGGCCGGGTCGCTGGTTCTTGCGGCGCAGATCGAAATTGCCGAACCCGGACAGCTTGACCTGGCGGCCCTGCTCCAGCGCTTCGCGAAGCACGTCGAAAAACGCATCGACGAATTCCTTCGCCTCGCGTTTGTTCAGTCCGACTTCGTCGAACAGTCGCTCGGCCATTTCAGCCTTCGTCAATGCCATCCGTTTCCCCCAAAACGAGCCCAAATCACTCCACGGCTGGACCGACGAATGCCGGCCAAGCCCTGGTTCACGACCGGATTTCCGCGCCGTGTTCCCCGCGCAGCGCGGCGATGACCTGAGCCACCACCTGATCGATATCGCGGTCTGTGAGAGTGCGTGATTCTTCTTGGAGAATCAAGCCCATAGCGAGGCTCTTGCATCCGGTTTCGACGCCCTTTCCGACATACCGGTCGAACAGCCGGAGGTCCTGCAAAGACGGCCCTGCGGCACGTTTCACGGTGCCCGCCAAGGCCGCCCAGGACACCCCGTCCGGGACGACGAACGCGAGATCCCGGCGGACAGACGGGAAGCGGCTGAGCGCGGCAGAACGGGCCAGCGGACGCCGCTGCAGGGCGGCCAGATCGACCTCGAAGGCCACTGCGACGGCATCGAGATCAAGCGCTCGCTGCAGACGCGGGTGAAGCTGACCGATCCAGCCGATGATCGCGCCATCGCCGCTTTCATCCATCCGATACACATCGGCCGACCGGCCGGGATGGCCCCAGGCGGCTTGGGACGGACGGTATTCGAGCGTAGCGCCAGCGGCGGTGGCCAGACTGTCGAGATCGCCCTTGAGATCGTGGAAGTCGACAGGGCGGGCCGAATCGCTCCACTGCTCGGCTTGGGCATCGCCGCAAGCCACCGCCGCAAGACGGCGGGTTTCCAAGGGCGCATCGCCGGTACGGACCGCAAAGACCTTGCCGATCTCGAACAGCCTCACCCGCGACTGCTGACGCGCCGCATTGCGGCCCAGCGCGGCGACCAGCCCCGGCAGGAGCATCGTGCGCATGGTGCTGAGCTCGGCGCTGAGCGGATTGGCGAGCGGCACACCGCCGTCGTTCACCTGCCACTTCGCGAGCAGATCGCCATCGACGAAGGCGTAGTTGATCGCTTCGAGATAATCGCGGGCCACCAGTTGGCGGCGCACGGTGGCTTCGTCCAATACGGTCTCGCTGGGAGACACTACCCGCGCCGCCCCCCCCGGCAGCGTGGTCGGGATCGCGTTGTAGCCGTGGATGCGGGCGATCTCCTCGATCAGGTCTTCTTCGATCGCGATGTCGAAGCGGCGCGTCGGTGCGGTCACGCGCCAGCCGTCGGCAGTGGCTTCGACACCCAACCCCAGCGCGCGCAGGATGCGCTCGACTTCAGCATCGGCCACGCGCACACCGAGCACCCGTGCGAGACGTTCGCGGCGCAGCGTCACGATCTGCGGTTTGGGCAGATCGGCATCGCGCACGGCTTCGATCACCGCACCCGGCACACCGCCGGCAACATCGAGAATGAGCTTCGTTGCGTACTCGACCGCAATGCGCGGCAGTTCCGGATCGACGCCTCGCTCGAAGCGATGTCCGGCGTCGGTGTGCAGGCCGATCCTGCGACTGCGGCCGATGATCGCGTCCGGCGCGAAGTGCGCGGCTTCGAGAAAGACATTGCGAGTCGTGTCGGTCACGCGGGTGTCGTGGCCGCCCATGATGCCGGCCAGTGCGACCACGCGGTCGGCATCGGTGACGGCCAGGAATTCGCCATCGAGCGCTGCATCACGACCATCGAGCAACTTCACCGCCTCGCCCGCGCGCGCGCGCCGCACGCCGACCGGACCTTTCAACAGATCGCGGTCGAACGCGTGCATCGGCTGGCCGAGTTCGAGCATCACGTATTGCGTCACATCGACCAGAATACTGATCGGGCGAACGCCGCTGCGACGCAGGCGTTCGGCCATCCACAGCGGTGTCGCGGCGGTGGTGTTCACGTTCTCGATCACACGTCCGACATAACGCGGCGCATCGGCGCCTGCGTTCAACTCGACCGCAAGCGTCGCGTCGCTTTGCGCGGGGACCGGCGTGGTATCCAGGCATTCGACATGGCTGCCGAGCGCTGCGGCCACATCGAACGCGATGCCACGCACACCGAAGCAGTCGGCACGGTTCGGCGTGAGCTTCAGTTCGATCGAAGCATCGGGCAGGCCGAGATAATCGGCGAGCGGTGCCCCGATCGGGGCATCGGCCGGCAGTTCGAGCAGACCGGACGCATCGGCATCGATGCCGAGTTCCTTCGCCGAGCACAGCATGCCGTTGGATTCGACATTGCGCAGTTTCGCGGCCTTGATCGTGAGTTCGCCGATCGTCGTGCCGATGGTCGCGAGCGGCGCGAGCAGGCCCGGCCGCGCGTTCGGTGCGCCGCAGACGATCTGCAGCAGTCCGCCCTGCCCCGCATCGACCTGACACACCTGCAGGCGATCGGCTTCCGGATGCTTGGCGCATTCGACGATGCGTGCGACGACGACGCCATCCAATGAAGCGCCGAGCACGGCCATCTCTTCGACTTCCAGACCGATCGCGGTCAGCGTCGCCGCGAGTTCATCGCGCGAAGCGTCGGTCTTGACGTGTTGGCGCAGCCAGTTTTCGGAAAATTTCATGTTGCAACGAGCTCTTTGTGGGAGGGGCTTCAGCCCCGACGCCGGCATCTGAAGTCGGGGCTGAAGCCCCTCCCGCAGATCGAGTCAAATCACGCGAATTGCCTGAGGAAACGCACATCGTTGTCGAAAAAATCTCGCAGGTCGCTCACGCCGTAGCGCAACATCGCGAAGCGCTCGACGCCGAGCCCGAAGGCGAAGCCGGTATAGCGCTCCGGATCGATCCCGACATTGCGCAGGACGTTGGGGTGGACCATGCCGCAGCCCAGCACTTCGAGCCAGCGCATCGAACCATCCGGCTGCTGCCAGGCGATGTCGACTTCCGCCGACGGTTCGGTGAAAGGAAAGTAGCTGGGGCGGAACCGCATCTCGAAGTCGCGCTCGAAGAATGCGCGCACGAATTCCGCGAGCGTGCCCTTGAGGTCGGCGAAACTGGCGTGTTCGTCGACCAGCAGGCCTTCGACCTGATGGAACATCGGCGTGTGGGTCTGGTCGCTGTCGCTGCGATAGACCTTCCCGGCGGCGATCATGCGCAGCGGCGGAGCGACTTCCTTCATGTAACGCACCTGCACGCCCGAGGTGTGCGTGCGCAACAGGCGGCCATCGCCGAAATAAAAGGTGTCGTGCATCGCGCGCGCGGGATGGTGCGCCGGGAAATTGAGCGCCTCGAAATTGTGCCAGTCGTCTTCGATCTCCGGGCCGTCGGCGAGTTCGTAGCCGAGCCTGCCGAAGATTTCGGTAATGCGTTCGAGCGTGCGCGAAACCGGATGCAGCCCGCCGCGCGCAGCGTCGCGGCCCGGCAGGGTGATGTCGATGGTTTCGCCGGCGAGGCGCGCGTTGAGTACGATCTCGTCGAGTGCGATCTTGCGTGTAGACAGCGCTTCGCCGATGGCGTCCCGGACACGGTTGATCGCTTCACCGGCCGTCTTGCGCTGATCCGCCGGCAATGCACCCAGCGCCTTCAATTGCGCGGTGACGCTGCCGTTTTTGCCGAGCAGCGCGACGCGCAGCGCTTCCAATGCGTCGGGAGTACCGGCGGTGGCGATGTCAGCCAAGGCCTGCGCCGAAAATTGTTCGATATCGCTCATGTCCGACTCGTGCGTACTGTCCCAAAACGAACATGGGGAAGGACTTGCGCCCTTCCCCATGCATGGTTCGCTGATCTTCCGCGCGCTGCAGCCGCTCGAGAGCGACCGTGCCGGAAGAGTCCTCGTGCCTTATGCCGCGAGCGCGCTCTTCGCCTTTTCGGCCAGTGCGGTAAAGCCCTTGGCGTCGTGCACGGCGATATCGGCCAGCACCTTGCGGTCGAGGGTGATACCGGCTTTCAGCAGGCCGTTGATGAAACGGCTGTAGCTGATGCCGTTGCTGCGGGCAGCCGCATTGATGCGGGCGATCCAGAGCGTGCGGAAATTGCGCTTCTTCTGCTTGCGGCCGATGTAGGCGTACTGCAGCGCTTTCGTGACCGCCTGTTTGGCGACGCGGAAGACTTTGCGGCGGGCGTTGTAGTAGCCCTTGGCCTGCTTCAGGATTTTCTTGTGACGGCGACGCGCCGTGACACCACGTTTAACTCTTGCCATTGTTCAATCTCCTCACAAGTACGGAAGCATGCGGTCCAGACGGCCTGCGTCTTCGGCGCGAACGTGGTTCGTCTGCCGGAGGTTGCGCTTCCGCTTGGTCGCTTTCTTGGTGAGGATGTGGCTCTTGTTGGCGTGGCCGCATTTGTACTTGCCGGAAGCTGTCTTCCGGAAGCGCTTGGCCGCCGCCCGATTGGTCTTGATCTTGGGCATGGATGGTCCTTGGGGTCGTTTCGAGTACTGGCCTGGGCGGTGGCGCGAGCCACACTTTCCGTCCTGCCCTGCCGGTGATAGGCCCTTGATCCGGAAGAAAATATGCCGGATCAGAGGCGGGTCCAATGGTGAAGCGCACAGCGCCCCGGCGAACCGGGCCGTCCATTATGCCCAGAAGGCTTTTTCTTTGCAAACCAAAGAGATGCGGCACCTGCGGCGCGGTGCGCGCCAACAGGTCTTCACGCCGGGGAAAACCGGCCCGCTACAGGCGGGCGCGCATCGGAGCGGCCTGCTGGTCCTGGGCAGGATCCGGCGTCTGCGGGGCGTTGGTCTGCTGCTGCGTATTGGCCGGCTGCGGGTTTGACTGCTGCTGTGCCGTGATCAGACCCAGCGACATCTTGCTGCTCTCCATCAACGGAACCTGCATGCTGGCCTGCAGATCGACCTGGACGTAGCGCTGGCTCTCGGGTTGCGCACCCTGCACCGCGAAGACACGGTCGCCATTGGCCACGATGCGATCGGGCGCGATACCGTTCCGTTGCGCTTCCAGCGCCAGCGCACCGGCTGCGTTCTGCGATTCGCGGATACCGATGCCCCGCTGCTCCAGTTGCGGCTGCAACTGATCGAACACGCGCTGGTACTGGGGATTGAAAGCGTGGTCGGGATGCGACATCAGGCCGTTCTCGCCGATGCCGTGGCCAAAGGCTTTTTCCTGGGCCCGGATCACCGAGTCCATCATGTGCATCTCGATGCCGTGCTTGACCGACTTCACAGGATTGAGGTTCTGCCAGAAGCTGAGCGGATCGGGATCCGGCAGCGAGACCTTGTTGCCGATCGCGTCGGGTAGCAGGTGCTTGGTCACGATGTTGCGTTCCTGCAGCCCGGTCAGGATTTCGTTGTCGACCGCATAACGGCGCATCTGGCCGTTCTCGGCCTGGTCCTTCACCGCCGATGCGTCCAGACCGATGCGCTCGAGCGTCCTGTCCTTCACGCCTGCGGCGTTGAAGGTGACTGCGGGCGTATCGGCGGCAGCGGCACCCACTGCGGCAAGACCACCGCCAAGCGAGTGGCCGGTGATGACGAGTTCGTCGCCGAACGCAACCTTGGCCTGCCGGGACAGCGCGATGGCCTGATTGTACTGCGCGGTTTCAAGACCGATGCCCTGGCCGAGATTGGTCGCCCAGTCCTTGCCGGCGTCGGTGCCGCGGAAGGCCAGCGCGTAACGGCCGCGTCCATCGGTATAGATGTCGGCGTCGAATCCGCTGGCGTCGTTGGTCCGCAGCGACGGATCGATACCGACCTTGCGGAACTGTTCGTCGGTCAGCGGTTTCCAGCCTGCGATCTCGCCCCGTTCGCGCTCGTCGGAGCGATAAACGTCCTTCGACATCTGCGCCAGGGTGAGATCGATGTCCTTCGGCGCCGGGCCACGCACTTCATCGGCGAAGGACGGTCGCACATAGGTATTGCCGGTCAGGGGGTCGACGGTCTGACGGCCGCCCTGCGGGCTGTTTGGATCGATCTGCGCATTCATCCTTGCCACTCCCCGATATCGGAAACATTGATCGGGAGGCGACCCGATCGTCGAATTGCAACCCGCCGGCGATGAATCAGCGAGCGCTTTCCAGCGAAATATGATGCGTCGTCAACCATGCCTCGACCGCCTCGCGGCTGCGTCGAGTCTCTTCATTGAGCAACGCGGCGCGGGTCATGAACAGATAGCGCTGGAAGGTCACGCCCTGGGCGTTGCGCGCCATCGGATCCGCGCCCGCATTGAGCAGGTCGAGCGCGCGTTGCGGCTCGTTGATCTGACCGGCGACATGCAGCGGCGTATTGCCCATGCGATCCGCCAGATCCGGATCGGCGCCAGCAGCCAACAAGGCGCGGAACTGTTCGTCGCGTTCGCCCATGAGCGCCGCGCGCAGCGGCCCGGCGCCCGACTCGGCGTTGCGGACGTTCGGATCGACGCCTCGCGACAGTAGTTCGGACAGGTAGGCGGTATCGTTCGCCATCGCGGCCATATGGACGACCGTATCGTTGTCCATGCCGGCCTGGGCCGGATCGGCGCCCGCATCGAGCAGCGCCTTCATTCCAGCAAGGCTCTGGTTGAGCACCGCCCACTGCAGCAAGGTGACGTTCTTGTCCCCACGGGTGGACAGATCCACTCCGGGGGCCAGGGTACGAACGCTGGCGGCGTCGCCATCGGCAACCGCTTCGGCCAACGCGACCACATTCGGGTCGGCGAAGACGATACGGGCATCTACAGCATCGGTTGGCATTGCGTGCTTCTCCCTGGCGCAAGCTGAACAGATCGCACAAGCGGCAATCATAAGCGAAACGAGGACAACGGATAGACGGGATCGGGTGCTGGGCATGGGACTCCTGCGCGAAACCGGCTCGGGGTGATAAGCGGAAGGCATCGACGGCACATTCGATCCTACACCCGACCCCGATACAGGGGTGGACAGGACCGATCGCAAAGAAGGGCGCCTTGTGGCGCCCTCCGGTCTTTCGTCCACCTTGGAAGCCGGCAGACCTACTTCTTTTTCGGAGCGATCATCATGACCATCTGCCGCCCTTCGAGGCGCGGTCGCGATTCGATGACGATGTCCTCGCCGAGGTCGGTCTCGATCCGGTTGGCCATTTCGCGGCCCAGTTCCATGTGGCTCATTTCGCGCCCACGGAACCGGATGTTGACCTTGATCTTGTCGCCCTCTTCCAGGAACTCGCGCATCTTGCGCAGCTTGATCTGGTAGTCGCCCTCGTCCGTGACCGGACGGAACTTGACTTCCTTGATCTCGACGACTTTCTGCTTCTTTTTCGCAGCAGCCGCTTTTTTCTGCGTTTCGAACTTGAACTTGCCGAAGTCCATGATGCGACAAACCGGCGGGTCCGCATTCGGCTGGATTTCGACAAGATCGAGACCTTCTTCCTCGGCTTTCGCCAGCGCTTCGTCGCGCGAAAGCACGCCGACCATTTCGCCGTCGCTGCCGATGACGCGAACGCGCGGAACGCGGATCTCGTTGTTCTTGCGGTTCTGCTTATCCTGGGGGGTACTGATATCTGGATCTCCAAGGGGTATCGGACCGTCCGGCAATACGCCGAACGGCATTCACATCAAGCGGCAGCGTGTTCGTTGGCGACGTGCGCAAGAAAATCGGCGATGGACATGGAACCCAGATCCTCCCCGGCCCGCGTGCGCACTGCGACAAGCCCGTTTTCCTTCTCGCGGTCCCCGACCACGAGCAGGTACGGCACCCGCTGCAGCGTGTGCTCGCGAATCTTATAGCCGATTTTCTCGTTCCGCAAATCAGCCGCAATCCGGAAGCCTTGATTCATAAGGGTTTTCCGAATTTCATCCACATAATCGGCCTGCGCATCCGTGATATTCATCACGACTGCCTGGATCGGGGCCAGCCAGGCCGGGAATTGACCGGCATGGTGCTCGATCAGGATACCGATGAAACGCTCCATGGAACCGACGATGGCGCGGTGCAGCATGACCGGGTGGCGGCGCTGGCTGTGCTCGTCCACGTATTCGGCGCCGAGGCGGCCGGGCATCATGAAATCGACCTGCATCGTGCCGAGCTGCCAGGTCCGGCCGATGGCGTCCTTGAGGTGGTATTCGATCTTCGGGCCGTAGAAGGCGCCCTCGCCGGGCAGCTCCTCCCATTCCACGCCGGCCGAGCGCAGGGCCGAACGCAGGGCATCTTCGGCCTTGTCCCAGGTGGCGTCGTCGCCGAGCCGGGACTCCGGGCGCAGGGCGATCTTGATCTGGATCTCACTGAAGCCGAAGTGGCTGTAGACCGCCAGCGCCTGCCGATGGAATGCGCGGACTTCGTCCTCGATCTGGCTCTCGGTGCAGAAGACGTGGCCGTCGTCCTGGGTGAAGCCGCGCACGCGGAGAATGCCGTGCAGCGCGCCAGAGGGCTCGTTGCGGTGGCAGGCACCGAATTCGCCGTAGCGGATCGGGAGGTCGCGGTAGCTGTGCAGGCCCTGGTTGAACACCTGCACATGGCCCGGGCAGTTCATCGGCTTCAGCGCATAGGTGCGCTTCTCCGATTCGGTGAAGAACATGTTGTCCTTGTAGTTGTCCCAGTGACCGGATTTCTGCCACAGGGTCACGTCGAGGATCTGCGGACAGCGCACTTCCTGGTAGCCGCTGTCGCGATAGACCCGACGCATGTACTGCTCGACCACCTGCCAGATCGCCCAGCCCTTCGGGTGCCAGAAGATCAGGCCCGGGCCTTCTTCCTGCAGATGGAACAGGTCCTGCTGCTTGGCGATCTTGCGATGGTCGCGCTTCTCGGCTTCCTCGATCTGGGTGAGATACGCCTTCAGATCCTTGTCGTTCAACCATGCGGTGCCGTAGATGCGGCTGAGCATCTGGTTGTTGCTGTCGCCGCGCCAGTAGGCGCCCGCGACCTTCATCAGCTTGAAGGCGCGCAGCTTGTCGGTGCCGGGCACGTGCGGGCCGCGGCAGAGGTCGGTGAACTCGCCCTGCGAATACAGGGACAGGTCCTGATCGGCCGGGATGCTTTCGATGATCTCGGCCTTGTAGGCCTCGCCGATGCCCTTGAAGAACGCGACCGCGGCGTCGCGCGTCTTCACGCTGCGCGCGACCGGGTGCGCTTCCTTGACGATCTTCTGCATCTCGGCCTCGATCGCCGGCAGATCTTCCGGCGTGAACGGGCGCTCGTAGGCGAAGTCGTAGTAGAAGCCGTTGTCGATCACCGGACCGATGGTGACCTGCGCGCCCGGGAACAGTCGCTGCACGGCCTGCGCCAGCAGATGCGCGGTGGAGTGGCGCAGGATGTCCAGCGCGTCGGGATGCTTGTCGGTGACGATTTCGAGCCCGGCATCGCGCTCGATGCGATAGCTGGTGTCGACGAGTTGGCCGTCGACCTTGCCGGCGAGCGCGGCCTTGGCCAGGCCGGCGCCGATCGAGGCGGCGACTTCGCCGACCGTGGGCGAGGTTTCGAATTCACGGCGGCTGCCGTCGGGGAGCGTGATGGCGATCATGGGGTGTCGTATCGAATGAAGTCTGGAAGCGAACGGAAGACAAGAAAAAAGCGCCCCGAAGGCGCTTCGCGTGGTCGCGGGCCTTGGGCGTCGTGATCAGGGGTCGGTGGTAGTGCTCATGTCGCACGCTCGGCGCCGGTTGCCCGGGGCCACCTTGTTCAATCGCTGATCCGGCAAAGTTAGGCTCCACGCCGCCGAAAGTCAACGAATACAAGCCTTTCCGGCGGTGCCGCAACCCGATCGCGGCCATCGCCTCCCGCAGGCGCATGACTGGCTCTACACTCGACCTTCCCCCGGCAAGCACGGGCAGACGAGGCCGGCAATGGCGCAGAGCATCCACGATTTCCACGACGACCCGCGCAACGCGGAGATCCGGATCTGGATCAACGGGGCGTTGAAACCGCGCGCGGAGGCCACGGTCTCGGTGTTCGACAGCGGTTTCGTACTCGGCGACGGCGTGTGGGAAGGCCTGCGGGTGATCGATGGACATCCGGTCTTTCTCGACGAACATCTCGACCGCTTGTTCGAAGGCGCGAAAGCGATCGCGCTCGATATCGGCCTGGATCGCGTGCAGCTGACGCGCGCGCTCTACGCCACGCTGGACGCCAACGGCATGCGCGACGGCGTGCACATGCGGCTGATGGTGACGCGCGGCGTGAAGCGCACGCCCTACCAGGACCCGCGCGTGACCGTGGGCCCGGCGACGGTGGTGATCATCCCGGAATTCAAGGTCGCGAAGCCCGAAACGCTCGCGAAGGGACTGCGCCTGTTCACCGTGCACGTGCGTCGTGGCTATCCCGACGTGCAGGACCCGAAGCTCAACAGCCACAGCAAGCTCAATTGCATCACCGCCTGCATCCAGGCGACCGAAGCCGGCGCCGACGAAGCGTTGATGCTGGATCCGCACGGCTTCGTCGCGACCTGCAACTCGACGCATTTCTTCATCGTGCGTCGCGACGAAGTCTGGACGTCGACCGGCGATTACTGTCTCGGCGGCATCACCCGCGCGAACGTGCTGCGCGCGTGTCGCGAAGCCGGCATCCCGTGCTTCGAGAAGAACTTCAGCCTGACCCAGGTGTACTCCGCAGACGAAGCGTTCACGACCGGCACGTTCGCGGGACTGGCGCCGGTGCGCAGCATCGATGGCAGGATCATCGGCGAGGGCGATCCCGCGCTTCCGGGACCGATGGTGACGCGCCTGCGAGCGCTGTATCGCGATCTGATCGCCCGCGACATCGCGATGCGCGCGGGCGTGCGCCTCGCATGAGCATCGCCGGAAATCCACTGCGCATCGCGATGTGGAGCGGCCCGCGCAACATCTCCACGGCGATGATGCGCGCCTGGGAAAACCGCGAGGATTGCGCGGTCAGCGACGAACCGCTGTATGCGGCCTATCTGGCGACGACGGGCATCGACCACCCGGGCCGCGACGAGGTGATCGCCGCCGGCGACACCGACTGGCGGCGTGTCGCCGATGCGCTGCTCGGCCCGGTGCCGGGCGGAAAGGCGATCTGGTACCAGAAGCACATGAACCATCATCTGCTGGCGGACATGGAGACCGACTGGGTATTGAAGCTGCGCAACGTGCTGCTGATCCGCGATCCGGCGGAAGTCGTCGCCTCGTACATCAAATCGCGCGCGACGGTGACCCCGGACGACATCGGCCTGCCGCAGCAGGGCCGCTTGTTCGATCTGCTCTGCGATGCGCTCGGCGAAGCGCCCATCGTCATCGATGCCGGCGGTTTCCTGCGCGCGCCGGAAGCGCACCTGCGCGCGCTGTGCGACCGGCTCGGCATCGCGTTCACGCCACGCATGCTGTCGTGGCCCGCAGGCCCGCGCGACAGCGACGGCGTGTGGGCGCCCTACTGGTACGACGCGGTCTGGCGCTCGACCGGCTTCGAACCATGGCGGCCACGCGAAGAAACGCTGACAGGCGACGCGCTTGCGACGGCGGACATCTGCCGGCCGATCTACGAGCGCCTGCACGGATACCGGATGACGGTTTCCTGAAAGTTTCCTGGCGATTGACCGCCGATCACGTCATCGGCGGCAACAGCACCGCACTGGCGATATGGCCATCGGCGACGCGGTAGCGCCCGGAAATGTACGACAACCCCGGAAAGCTCGCCTCCGGCACCAGCACCTCGGCGACGAAGCCATCGTCGCCGGTGAACATGATCTCGACCTGCTGGAAATCGAGGAAGTACCGGCGTTCGGGATAGATCGCCTTGTACACCGCTTCCTTGATCGAAAACACCAGGATCGCGCCCAACGGACGGAGCGCCGGAGGCAGCGCGTCGATGCGGCTGCGCTCTGCGTCGCGAAGAATCATCGCGTGCAGATCTTCGCCGATCGGCCTGGCCGGCTCGACATCGATACCGATCCCGGCGCTGATCGCTCGCGGCACGACCGCCACCGCGCACAGCGATCGGCAGTGGGTGATCGAACCGACGATCGTCTGCGGCCAGGTCGGCACGCGGTCGGCGTCGCGAAGCAGTGCATCGGTGTCCGCGCCGGCATGACGCAGCAGACCGCGCGCCAAGATCCGGCCGGCCGCGAATTCCTGCTGCCGGTGCACCACGGCGCGTTCGATCAGGCCGCGCTCAGGCAACGGCAGCGCCGAAGGGTCGGCATCGGCCGGCGCCATTTCGGCGATCAGGACGTCGTCCGGCAGCAAGGGGCGGAACAGCGACATATCGTTGTCCGCCCACCTGGTCTCAGCGGGCCCAGCATCCACCAGGCGCCCGTGCCGATCGCCAGCGCGCACATGGCCACGGACACGCCGAGGATGCGGTCCTGCTTGCGCGCACGCGCCAGTGCATCCGAGTAAGGCATGGTGGTGTGCGAGACCATCGTGTAGATCGGCAGCCACACATTCGGCATCAACCGGCTGAGGGCGACATCCAGGCGCTTGCGGGCGACGAACCACGGCGAACTGACTTTCTGCCGCAATTCCACGAAGTTGGCTTTCGACAACTCCATCAGCACGTCGGTCTGCGGGCGCCTCGATTGTTCGTAGGCGGTGAATGCGCGCTTGCGATCGCTGGCGTGCGTTTTCAGCGCCGACAGCAGCGCCGAGCAGTCCTCGAACGCCGAGTTCATGCCCTGGCCGTAGAACGGATACACCGCGTGCGCGGAATCGCCGACCAGTACCATCCAGTCCTCGAAACGCCACGGTGCGGTCTTGGTGGTGAGCAGCGCGCCGGTCGGACGACTGGTCCATTGCTCGACCAGCCCGGGCAGCATCGGCAGCAGGTCCGGGAAATACTTCTGGAACAGCGTGCGGATGTCGTCCGGCGTTTTCGCCGTCTCGAAACTGTCCGGTCCTTCGTGCGGCAGGAACAGGGTCAGCGTATGCGAACCGTCTCGGTTGGGATGGGAGACGAACAGACAATGCGCGCGCGGCCACACGTGCAACGCGGTGAGGTCGATCACCGACTGCCCATCGGGCCCGGCTGCAAGCGAGAGCTCCTTGTAACCCCACTCCAGATATTCACGGTGGTAATCGGCGCGCAGGCCATGCTGCATCTCAGGGCGACAGCGCGAGAACGCGCCGTCGGCGCAGATCACCCAGTCGGCGGCGACACGGCGGACCGCGCCTTCGGATTCGATTTCGAGTTCGCGGCGTTCCTTGTCCGCCGAAACGAAGCGGTGTTCGAAATGCAGCTTGACGCCGGGCTGGCGCTCGGCGCGATCGAGCAGCAGCCGGATCAGTTCGCTGCGGTCGATCGAATACAGCACTTCTCCGCCGTTCTTGCCGTAGGGCTGGAAGCGGGTGGTGCCGTCGGGCGCATGGATCACGCGACCGCGCATCACCACGGTCATCGGCATCACCATGTCGATCAGGCCGACCTCGGTCAATGCCTGGATACCGCGCTTGGACAGGCCGAGGTTGATCGAACGACCGCTTTCGGCACCGGCGGCGCGGGGGTCGCCGCGACGTTCGAACACATCGACTTCGTAGCCACGCTCCGACAGCGCCAGCGCGAGCAGGGAGCCGGCGAGGCCACCGCCGACGATCGCGACGCGTTGCATGCCTGAAGACGATCCGCTCATGACAGCCCCCCCGCGCGCGCATTCGCGCGCAGTTCGATTTCGGCGTCCACCAGCGCATCGACGGCCTGGTCGAAATAGTTCCGGCGTATGTTCGCGCCGAGACGGCGCAGGTAAGAGCGCAGATAGGAAATGCGCACCTCCGGCTGATCGCATTCGCGCTTGAGGAACGGCAGGTCGGATTCGACCATGTGCCGGATCACCAGCATCGGAATGGGACTGCGCAGCGGGCGGAAGTTCTCGTTGCGCAGGCCGGGCGTGTCGTTCTTGGAGTGGAACTCGCCGAGCATCAGACCGACATCGACGAAGTTGGGTTTCAACTTCGCCTGCAACGCGTCGATCCACGGAGCGTCGTCGGCGCTCATGCCGGAGAACACCACCATGATCACCTTGTTGATGGAGAGCGGCCCTTCGCGCGGCTCGGTTTCCATGAACACCTGCCGGCATTGTTCGATGGTCTCCTGCATCCACAGCGGATCCGGCTTCGATTCGGCGATCTCGATCAACCAGATGGTGTCGAGCTCCAGCGCCATCGGCGTGAACGGACACACCGGGCCGGCGCGTCCAAGGTCAGGATGCGGCCGTGCCAGGAACCTGCGGGCCCAGGCGATGGTGGCACCCAGGGGCGATTCGGCGTCGTTGCCGGCATCCACTTCCGACGCGCGTCGAAGCTGCAGCGGATGTTTCACAGCGTCGCCGCTTGCGGAGACTGCGGATCCCTCCGGGTTGGGCCGGGTCGCCGTGGTCTGATTGTTAGCGCTCATTGAATTCTTCCCATGAATGATCTGCGTTGCGCATGTGTCGCGGAAACCGCGAATATCGCTCGCGGTCTTTGGCGCGACCTGCACGCGAGGCCCAGCACGTTCCGATGTCCTTCCCACATGACCGGATCCTCGGCCCGGACAACCGCATTGCTCGACATACCCGCGGGGTGAGAATGCACCTCGATATATCGCCGCGAGTCACGCTCCATATCCGTCGTTGTCTCCATGGTGGTTCGATCCTGTCGCATTCAAGTCGCGATCGCGGGCAGCGGCGCGTCGGGAATCTCGACTTCGATCCTTCGAATTGAACGTATTCCATAGCCTGCAGCAGCCACGATCATCATCAACACGCCCAGCACGATGAACAGCAGCGCGAGCCCGCGTCCCGGGCCGATGCCGATGACCGACCCGACCGTACCGGCGAGCGCGCCGCCCGGCATCATCACCGGCTCGAACACGAACTCGGCCAACGGACCCGCGAGCAGGAAACCGATCGGCAGCGTCGCCTCGCTGGTCATTCGCAGTATCGCCATCGTGCGTCCCAGCAGGTGCGACGGGACCTTGGTCTGCCACAGCGCCATGCTCGCCGACTGCGCGGGCGGGATGGTGAGGAACATCATGAAGCCCGCGACGATCAGCAGGGCCAGCGACGGCGCCAGGCCATGGATGGCGATCGCGAACCCGCTGAGCACGCTGAAGCCGAGCAGGCCATGGATCTTCTGTCGCGGCCCGCCCCAAAGCGTGATCAGCAACCCGCCGACCAGCAGGCCGCTGCAGCTCAACGACATCTGCAGCCCGAGCATGCGCTCGTCCTGCTGGGTCGTGATCAAGACCAGCGGCGTGATCGTGATGCTGGCGATGGCGTACAGGAAACTGCCGATGGCACTGAGACCGAGCAGGCCGAGCAGGCCCGGACGCTCGGCGACATAGCGCCAACCCTCATGCGCCTCGCGAAGCAGGTCGGTCTTCTGGGTGTCATCGCGCAACGGCCGCGGAATGCGCGCCAATGAGACGCAGATCGCGCCGACGACGAAGGTCAACGCATCCACCGCCAGTACACCGGGGATGCCCATGACGCTCACCAGGATACCGGCCAACGCCGGCCCACCCACCAGCGCCAGGCCCTGCCCGGTCTGGATCAGGCCGTTGACGCGGGTCAGGCGCTCGCGATCCGCCAATAGCGGAACGCTGGCCGCGTAAGCGGTCTGCAGCAATGCATTCGACATCGCGGTCATGCCGATACCGACGTAGATCTGCCACATGCTCAGTTGCCCGATCGCCGCCTGCAGCGCCATCGAACCGATCACGATCGCGGACACGCTCTCGCAGACGATCATCGTGCGCCGTCGATCCCAGCGATCGACCAGTGCGCCGGCGAAAGGCAGCAGCACCAGTGTCGGCACCGCCATCGACACGAACACCAGCGCGAATCGCGTGATCGAACCGGTGGTCTGGTAGACCCACAAACCCAGCGCGAAACTGGTGAGCTGCGAGCCCACGCCCGAAACCAGCTGCCCGAACCATATCTGCAGGAAATCGCGAAACTCGGAAACGATGTTGTCCGGCTTGTTCATGACGAGGCCGTCGCCGGAAGGAACCCGCGCAGTTGCAGGAATCTCAGATAACGGATCAGCAAGGCCCGGTCCGCAGGTGGACAGAACGTACCGAGCGGAGCGACCGTCGCCTCGGTGGCGCTGCAGTCGAAGATCGTCGGATCCGGCGTGGACGGCCAGAGTTCGGGAAACAGTCCGGCGAAGGGTTCAAGCGCATTGCCCGTGCCGTTCGACAGCGCCGTCAACATCGCACCTCGCCATTGCGTGTATTCCACTTCGCGAACCGGGAAACCGGCCTCCCGCATCGCAAGGACGGCATCGTGCGTGGACAGGGTGTGCGGATTGAAATAGTGGTAATTGCCGCAGGGATCGCCCGCACCGAGCATGATCTGCACGATCGCGCGCGCGACATAATCGACCGGGGTCATGTCCAGGTAATCATCGGGCCAGATCGGCCCCAGGCCCATCTGGATGCAGCCGGTCAACCATGCGTTGAAATAATCGCCGGGGTTTCCCACGCCGGTGCGGGCATCGCCGGTGACTCGCGCCGGCCGGTGGATCGCGACCGGCACGCCACGCGAACGCGCGACGATGCCCAGTTGCTCGCTGACCCATTTGCTCTGGTTGTAACCATCGTGCTGGCTTTCGTGGTGCGGCGGCGGATCGGATTCGCGAACGGTTCGACCGTAATTGCTCTCGGTCAGGCAAACGCCGAGCGTCGAGACCAGTTGCACGGGTTTCAAATGTGAAGTCGTCGCCAGGCGCAGGACTTCGCGCGTGCCACCGACGTTCGCAGCCTCATGCCGACTGTACGGCGCCAGGAAATTGACCATGCCGCCGTTGTGGATGATCGCGTCGATGCGATCCGCCGCATCCGCGTATGCCTCTTCGCTCAGCCCGAAGCGAGGACTGGACAAGTCACCGACCAACGGATGCAGACGCGCTTCGTCGCCATCGCGCCAGAGTCCGTATTGTTCGAGGTTGTTGCGGATCCGCTGCACGCCTTCCTGCGCGTTGTCGGCGCGCACCAGGCATACCACTTCGGCAGCCGTCAGGTCGATCAGATCGCGCAGGACATAGGCGCCGAGAAAGCCGGTCGCGCCGGTCAACAGCACCGAGCGCGGCGTTTCTCGGGGCGCGATCGCCGCCGCGACAAGACGACCATCGATCTCCTCGGGCAATACCACCCGCGAAGCGAGGTCGATGCGATCGAGTTCGCCGCCGCCGAGCAGGCGGTCGATGCTCTCCGACAGGCCGGAGATCGTCGGCGTCGAGAACACCGCAGACAGCGGCACTTCCACGCCCAACGCCGCCTGCAGCTTGAACACCAGCGGCAAGGTCGACAGCGAATCGCCGCCACTCGCGAAGAAATCGTCGTCGGTGCTCAGGTCCTCGCGGCCGATGACCTCGCGCCAGACCGCGAGCACCGCATGCTCGGTCGGCGTCCGCGGCGCGCGTATCGCGCGTTCCGCCGGCGTCTCCGCGCTCGGTGCAGGCAAGGCACGGCGATCGATCTTGCCATTGGCGGTCAACGGCATCGCCGGCAGGAACACGAACGCCGACGGCAGCATCGCTTCGGGCAGACGGCGCGCGAGTCCGGCGCGCAGCGCCGCGGCGTCGATGTCCTGCCGATCGACCACGACATAAGCGACCAGGCGGCGGTCGCCGGGGCGATCCTCGCGCAGCAGCGTCACCGCGGTCTGTACACCGGGAAGCGCCGCGAGCGCGTTGTCGATCTCGCCCAGCTCGATACGCACGCCGCGCAGTTTGATCTGGTGGTCCCGTCGACCGACGAACTGCAGCGTGCCGTCCCTGTTCCAGCGCGCGAGATCGCCGGTGCGATACATCCGCGCGCCCTGTTCCGTGCTGAACGCGTCGTCGACGAAACGTTCCGCCGTCAATTCGGGCGCGCCAAGGTAACCGCGCGCCACCCCATGCCCGCCGATGTAAAGCTCGCCGACCACACCGCGAGGCACCGGTTGCCGATGCGAATCCAACAGGTAGATGCGGACACCGGGCAGCGGCCGTCCGATCGGCAGATCGAGCGATGCGATCTCGGCGCCATCGGTCGTCGAATAGAGCGTCGCGCACACCGATGCCTCGGTCGGGCCGTAATGGTTGCAGAGCGTCGCCTTGCGTCCGGTGGTCCCGGCGAAGCGGCGCACCTGTTCGACCGGGACGCTTTCGCCCCCGACCATCATCAGGTTCAAACCGGGCAACGGCGGTTCGCTGCGGGTGCGCAGCGACCAGCCTTCGCTCCAACGCCGCCACAGCGCCGTCGGCGCATCGATGGCGGTGACATGGAACTCGCGGCAGAAGCGCTCGAGTTCCGACGGCCCGAGTTCGGTGGGCGACGGATGCAGCACCAGCGCAGCACCGCAGGCCAATACCGGGAACACATCGCCGACCGAGGCGTCGAAAATCAGCGGCGGGATCATCAACAGTCGCTGGCCCTCGAAACGATGCCGCGCCAGGAAACCCCGGACCAGGTTCACCGCGCCGCGATGCTCCACCACGACGCCTTTCGGCATGCCGGTGGAACCCGAGGTGTAGATCAGGTAAGCGACATCGTCGCCGCGGCGTTCGACTACGGGTGCGGCGTCCGCGGCAGCGATTTCATCGGTGTGCAGCACATGCGCGCGCAAGGCTGGCGTCGCCGAAACCAGTTCGTCGGCACGCGCGCGGAGCTGCGTCGGCACCAGCAGCGCGCGTGCGCCTGCATCATCGAGCAGGAAACCCAGTCGCTCGTCGGGATTCGACGGATCGAGCGGAAGATAAGCGGCGCCAGACGCCAACACGCCCAGCACCGCCAGTGTCGCTTCGGCGGAACGATCGGTCAGGATCGCCACGAACTCGCCGGGGCCCACGCCCTTCGCCTGCAGCGCCGATCCGATGCCGTTGACGCGGGAAAGCGCTTGCGCATAGGTCCATTCGCGCACGCTACCGTCCGGCCCCGGTTCCACCAGCGCGATCGCATCGGGCGTGCGCGCGGCCTGCAGCGCGAACAGGTCGTGCAGCGTGTCGCCCTCGCCAGCCAGCGCAGGCCCGCCATCGCCGAGCGACAGCAGTTCGGCACGCTCGTCATCGGTGATCAGCGACGGATGCGAGATCGGCAGCCCGGGCTGCTCGACCATGCCGCGCAACAGCGCTTCGAAATGCCCGGCCATGCGCACGATCGTGGACTCGAGGAACAGATCGGAGCTGTAGTCGATCAGGCACAGCAGCCCACGCTTGCACTCCATCAGCGACAGCGTCAGCTCGAAGCGCGCGGTTTCGATCGCGTTGTCGACCCATGTCTTCTTGATGCCTTTCATCGGAAACGATTCGCTGTCCGCCGTGTTCTGCAGTACGAACATGGTCTGGAACAACGGCGTCCGGCCCGGCGCGCGTTCGATATTGAGGTGGTCGAGCACGCGCTCCAGCGGCGCATCGGCATTTTCGAGCGCGGACAGGACGTGGTTGCGGTTGCGCGCGAACAGTTCGCGGAACGAGGGGTCTCCGGAGAGATCTCCACGCAAGGCGGTGGTGTTGACGAACAGTCCCACCAACGGCTCGAGGTCAGCCACCCGTCGATTGGCCACCGGCGTGCCCACCACGATATCGGTATCCCCGGAATAGCGCGCGAGCAGCGCCTGGAACGCGGAGAGCAACACCACGAAAATGGTCGTGTTTTCGGCGCGCGCGAGTCCCGACACGCGGTCGCGGAATTCGACGCTCATGGCGAACTCATGGCGAGCGCCGCGCGGAGAAAGCACCGCCGCGCGAGGGTGGTCGGTGGGCAGATCCAGCAAGCCCGATGTCCCCGAAAGCGCCTCTCTCCAGAATTCGATCTGGCGGCTTATCCGCTGCTGCTGCACGGGTTCGGCCTGCCAAAGGACCACGTCGGCGAACTGCAGCGCTTTATGCGCCAATCGTGGCGACTCCCCGGCGAGCATGGCGTTGTAGCAATGGGTGACTTCGTTCTCGACCATGCCCACCGACCATGCGTCGGACATGATGTGATGGGTACTCAGCAACCAGACATGCCGATCGGGCGCCAACCGGAGGATCACCGACCGCATCAAGGGTGCGCGCGACAGATCGAACGGCCGCGCCGATTCCCTGTCGACCTCGCGCTGCATGGCGACGCCGCGCTCCGCTTCCGGCAGAGTCGACAGATCGATGACCGGGATCGAGAATTCCACGCGCTCGGCGACCGTCTGCACGGGCTCGCCGGCACGCTCGGAATAGCTGGTCCGCAACATGTCGTGGCGTTGGATCACCACAGCGCATGCCGCTTCCAGTACCGCGATATCGAGCGGGCCTTCGAGCAGCAGATGGTTGTAGATCAGGTACGCGCTGGTGCCCGGCTGCAGCCGTTCGAATACCCACATCTGCTGCTGCGCGGGCGTCAACGGCAACGGCTGCCCGACGACCGCGCGCGCGGTCGGCTCGCTGTCCGTCGCGACCCCGGCGCCACGCTGGCCGAGATTGCGGAGCAGCAATTCGCGCTGTTGCGGACTCAATTTGGCCAACCGATCGGCCAGCGAAGAGCCTCCAGCGTCTGCGGGCTTTTCTGTCGATGATGTCATGCGCTGGAAAATCTCCTGGATACTTCCATGTTCAAAACCGATCGGATCAACCGGCCAACATGGCTTGGATGTCGTCTTCGGACAGGCCTTCGAGCTGTTGCAGCATGGCGGTCAGCGCGTCCTCGTCGATGTTCTTCATCCGGTTGTTCAGCAGCAGCTCGGCGAATTGGGCAACGGTCGGCGCCTCGAACATCATCCGCAGGCCGATATCTCCGCCGAGCGCTTTCTGCATGCGGGTAACCAACTGCGTGGCGAGCAGCGAATGCCCACCCAGATCGAAGAAATTATCGTGGATGCCGACCTGCGGCCTGCCCAGTACTTCGGCCCAGAGCGCGGTCAGCGTCTCCTCTTCTGCATTGCGCGGCGGGGTGTATTCCGCGACCGTGAACGCCTCTGCATCCGGCGCAGGCAATGCGCGTCGGTCGACTTTGCCGTTCGGCGTGAGCGGCAGCCGATCCATGGTCATGAATGCCGACGGCATCATGTATTCCGGCAACCGTTCGCGGGCGGCGGCACGCAGCGCGGCGATATCGATGTCGCCTTCGCTGGGGATCAGATACGCGACCAGCCGCTTGTCGCCGGGACGATCCTCACGGCAGATCACGACCGCCTGCGCGACAGCATCGTGCGCCGCCAGCACCGATTCGATTTCGCCCAGCTCGATGCGGAAGCCGCGCAATTTGACCTGGTGGTCGATGCGCCCGATCGCTTCCAGCCGACCATCGCGACGCCAGCGCGCAAGATCGCCGGTACGGTACAGCCGACCATTGGCGCGCTGCCCCAGCGTGTCCGCGATGAATTTTTCGGCGGTGAGTTCGGGACGGTCCAGGTAACCCTTCGCCACGCCGAGACCGCCGATCAGCAGTTCGCCCGGAATACCGGCGGGCACCAGTTGCAGATGCTTGTCGACGATGTAGACCTCGGTGTTGTCGATCGGTCGACCGATGGCGATCGCCGCCTGGCCCGGCTGTACCCGTTCGACCGTGGACCACACCGTGGTTTCGGTCGGGCCATAGACATTCCACAATTCCCGCCCGCAACCCAACAGCCGATCGGCGAGTTCGCGCGGCAAGGCTTCGCCACCGCAGAACATCCGCATCTGCGGGCGCCCGCCCCAACCGGCGTCGAGGAGCATCCGCCACGTCGCAGGCGTCGCCTGCATCACACTGGCGCCGACGTTTTCCAGCATGGCCGCAAGGGCCTCGCCGTCGCTGGCGGTGGCGCGGTCGGCCAGCGCCACGCGCGCGCCGACCGTCAGCGGCAGCATCAATTCGAGCAATGCGATGTCGAACGAAAGCGTCGTGATCGCGCACAGCGTATCGTCGGCGGCAAGCCCGGGTTCGCGCGCCATCGACGCGAGGAAATTCACCGCCGCCCGGTGCGGGATGCACACGCCTTTCGGACGTCCGGTCGAACCGGAGGTGAAGATCACGTAAGCCGTGTCTTCCGCACCGGCCGGAGACGGCATCGGTGCGGCCGGCGCCGGCGCGGCGAGCGCATCCTCGATGCGAAGCAGCGCATGCGCACCGGCGGGCAGTTGCCCGGCGAGCGCATCCTCGGTGATCACCACCGGCGCGGAGGAATCCTCGAGCATGAAACCGATGCGATCGGCCGGATAGCTCGGATCCAGCGGCACGTAGGCGGCGCCGGATTTCAGGGTTCCGAGCAAGGCCGCAAGCATCCGCGGCGTGCGGTCGAGGAACAGACCGACCATCGTGCCCGGTCCGCAGCCATGCGCGCGCAGCTGCGCCGCGACCGCCGCAGCCTGTGCATCGAGCTCGGCGTAGGTCAACCGCGTTCCGCCCTGCACCACCGCGACCGCTTGCGGCGAACGCAGGACCTGCGCTTCGAACATGGCGTGGATCGTGGCTTCAGCGGGCATCGGCCGTGCGGTCGCGTTCAGATCCACGCGCAGTCGCTTGCGTTCCTCCGCCGACAGGATCTCCAGCTCGCTCAGGCGTCGACCCGGGTCCGCCACGACCGAGCGCATCAGTTGTTCGAGGTGGCCGGCGAACGCTTCGATGTAATCGTGATCGAACAGATCGGAGGCGTATTCGACCAGCAACATCAGGCCATCGGGACTCTCGTTGGCGAAGATCGAGATATCCGCGCGCGCTGTACCGGAGTGGGCGCTGTCCAACCGCACCGGCAACAGCGTCAAACCCGGCAGTTCCACGGTCTGCTCGGGGAAGTTCTGGTAGAACACCATCGTCTGGAACAGCGGCGAATGGCTGAGACTGCGCTCGATGTTCAGCGACTCGATCAGGCGCTCGACCGGCACATCCTGGTTGGCGTAACTGTCGATCGTCGATGTCTTGACCTGCGCGAGCAGCTCGCGGAAGGTCGGGTTGCCGGACATGTCCACGCGCAGCGGCAGCGTGTTGATGAAGAAGCCGACAAGCGCTTCGATTTCCCGGCGAGGGCGGTTGGCGTTGCCGACGCCGACGACGATGTCGTCCTGTCCGGAATAGCGCGAAAGCAGCGCATGGAACGCGGCCAGGAACGTCATGAACGCGGTCGCGCCTTCCTGCCTGCTGAAACGCTTGACCTCGTCGTACAACGCCGTGGGAATCACATGGCCCAGCACATTGCCGCGATAGCTCTGTATCGGCGGACGCGGGCGATCGCCGGGAAGCTCCAGCACCGGCGGCGGCGTCGCGAAACGCTGCTTCCAGTATTCGAGTTGGGCCTGCGCGGAATCGCCCTGCGCTTCTTCGAGCTGCCACAGGGTGTAGTCGGCGTACTGGATCGCAAGTTCGGGCAACGGCGAGGGCCGGTCGGCGAGAAACGCCGCATACAGCTGGGTCAGCTCGCCGTAGACGACGCCGAACGACCAGCCGTCCACCGCGATGTGATGCGCGCTGAGCAACAGCAGCGCTTCGTCCGCGGCCACCCGGATCAGGGTCGCGCGCAACACCGGGCCCTTGGCCAGATCGAAAGGCGCCGAAGCATCCGCGGTCGCAAGCGCCATGGCCGCTTTTTCGCGCGCCTCGTCCTGCTCGTTCGATACATCATGCTGCACCAGGCGCAGCGGCTCGGCCGGCAGGATCACCTGCCGTGGCCCTTCCTCGTCCTTGACGAAGACCGTACGCAGGCTTTCGTGCCGACGCATGATTTCGGACAGCGTGCGTTCCAGCGCATCGATGTCCAGATGGCCGCGGAATCGCATCAGCGAGGTGACGTTGTAGACGCTGTTGCCCGGATCGATCTGATCCAGGATCCACAACCGCTGTTGCGCGGACGAGAGCGGCAAGCGCTCCGGACGGGCACGTCGACCGATCTCGTTCTGCGGCGTGGCCGCCGCCTTGCGCGCCAACTGTTGCATCAACAATGCGCGCTTGTCCGGCGACAGTGTCGCCAGCCGTTGATCCAGTTCACTCATACGTCGCTCCGTTCCTTCTGACCACCAACCAACTGTTGTGAGATTTCTTCGTCGCTGAGATGTTCGAGCTTCCGCAACAACGCATCCATATCGCTCTGATCCGCGATCGCGCAGGCTTCGACGACACGCGCGGCCATCTGCTCCAGCGTCGGCGCCTCGAACAACACGCGCAGCGACAGTTCGATGCCGTATTCGTATTCGATGCGCGACAGCATCTGGGTGCCGAGCACGGAGTGTCCGCCCAGATCGAAGAAATTCGCGCGCACATCCACCGCCGGCAGATTCAGCAATTCCCCCCACAGCGCCGCCAACGCTTCTTCTTCGGGGGTCCTCGGCGCGATCAGGTCGTCCGACGCGCCGGCTGCCGCTTCCGGCGCAGGCAGCGCACGCCGATCGACCTTGCCGTTGGGCGTGAGCGGGAAACCGTCGAGGCCGACGAACGCGCTCGGCACCATGTAATCGGGCAATGCCAGCTTCAGATGCGTGCGCAGCTCGGCATCGGAGGCACGGATGCCGTCCTGCGTGAAATAGGCGACGAGCCGTTGATCGCCGGGGCGATCCTCCCGGCAATGCACGACCACCTGGGTCATGCCCGGATACTGCGCGAGCACCGTTTCGATCTCGCCCAGTTCGATGCGGAACCCGCGCAACTTGACCTGATGGTCGATCCGGCCGATGACCTGCACGGTCCCGTCGGTGCGCCAGAACGCGAGATCGCCGGTACGGTAGAGACGCGCCTGCGGATCGGCGGCGAACGGATCGGGAATGAACTTCTCGGCGGTGAGATCGGGGCGCGCGCGATAGCCGGACGCAAGCCCGTCGCCGCCGATCAGCAATTCGCCCGGAACGCCCACCGGCTGCAACTGCATGTGGCGATCGACGATATGGATCCGGGTGTTGTCGACCGGCCGGCCGACGATGATCGGGCCCTCGCCCGGCTGTACGCGGCACAGCGCCGAGTACACGGTGGTTTCGGTCGGGCCGTAGAGATTCCACAGTTCGCGCGCCATCGGCATCAGGCGGTCGGCGAGCTCCCGCGGCAACGCCTCGCCCGTGGAGATGATCCGCATGTCGCGTCTGCCGCCCCAGCCCACATCCAGCAGCATGCGCCAGGTCGCGGGCGTCGCCTGCATGATCGTCAGCGGCGCGGTGTCGACGAGCTTGCGCAGGCGCAGACCGTCGCGCACGGTGTCGCGGTCGACCAGCAGAATCCGGGCGCCCACCGTCAGCGGCACCACCAGTTCGGTCAGCGCGATATCGAACGACAGCGTACTGATCGCGCAGATCGTGTCGGCGTCGGTGAGACCCGGTTCGCGCGCGATCGAACGGATCAGATTCACCGCCGAACGCTGCCGTATCTCGACACCTTTCGGCTTGCCGGTCGATCCGGAAGTGAAAATCACATACGCGGGATCCTCGGGCCCGGCGCCCCCTGACGGCGGCGCATCCGCCGAAGCGTCCAAGGGCGAATCGGCATCGACCACCACCACCGACGGCACCGGCGACGGCAGCGTGTCGCGCAGCGCGGGCTGGGTCACGATCACGCGCGAGGCGGACAATTCGACCATGTAGGCGAGACGGTCGACCGGATAGCTCGGATCCAGCGGAACATAGGCGCCGCCGGCCTTGAGAATGCCGAGCAGGCCGATGATCATTTCAAGCGAACGATCGACGTAAAGGCCGACCAGCATGCCCGGCTCCACGCCTTCCGCGCGCAGCGCATGCGCAACCATGTTGGCTCGGCGATCGAGCTCGCGATAACTCAATTCGCGGCCAGCGAACACCACCGCGACCGCATCGGGAGCGCGCGCGGTCCGCTCGGCGATCAGCGCCGCGATCGTGGGATTTTCCGGCAATGCGCGACGGGTGTCGTTCCAGCGCGCCAGCTGTTCGATCTCATCCTCCGACAGCATCGGCAGCCGCGAAAGCGCAGTGCGCGGCGCCGCAACGATCGCGCCGAGCAGCGTCACCAGGTGCCCGGCCATGCGCACGATCGTCGCTTCGTCGTACAGCTCGGTGCTGTACTCGAACATCAGATCGCCGGGGCCATACTGATTGACGAACAGCGACAGATCGCCCTGCGCCGTCGGTGGCCGCAATTCGGAGATGTGCACGTCGTCGAGGCGAAGGCCCGACATCGCCAGCGCATGCTCGGGATAACTCTGGAAGAAATACATGACCTGCGCGAACGGCGTGTAGCTGGTGGAACGCGGCAACCGCAGCGTTTCCAGTATCCGGTCGAGCGGCGTGTCCGCGTTTTCCATCGCTTCGAGCACGATGCCGCGCATCCGCGAGAGGAACGTGAGGAATTCGGGATCGTCGGAGACGTCCGCCTGCAGCGGCAGCATGTTGATGAAGAAACCGACGACCGGTTCCAGCTCGAGCCGGGCACGACCGGCGACACCCATGGCCGCGACCACCCGGTCCTGTCCCGAATAGCGGGACAACAGCACCTGGAAAACGGCGAATACGAGGATCGACAGCGTCACCTGCTGATCCCGTGCAAACGTCTGCAAGCGCTCGTACAGCGCTGCCGGAATCTGCGCGGAACAGATGCCGCCCTCGAAGCTCTGCATCGCGGGTCGGGCGCGATCGGTCGGCAGATCCAGCACCGCCGGTGCATCGGCGAGATGACGGCTCCAGAAATCGAGCTGTTGCTGAAGACCTTCTCCACCGAATGTCTGTTGCTGCCAGAGTGCGACATCGGCGATCTGCAATTCCGGGGCTGCGTTATCGAGTGTTGCGCCCTCGCGCAAACGGTTGTAGGCGGCGACGAACTCGCGTTCCATGGTCGAAATCGACCAGCCGTCGATCGCGATGTGATGGAAAACGATCGTCAGCAAATGCAAATCGTCCGAAACCCGGATCAACACCGCGCGGATCGGCGGCTCGGTCGCCAGCGCGAAGGGACGGACAACTTCCTCGCGCGCGATGCGCAGCGCATCGGCACGACGCGCGTCGACGCCATCGCCATTGGCGATCGCCGATCGCCATGGCAACTCGCATCGCGGCAGGATTCTTTGGTAGGGCTGGCCGCCCGGGGCCGGATATACCGTCCTGAGGACTTCGTGACGGTCGACCAGCGTCTGGATCGCGGCACGCATGGCGTCGACATCAAGCTCGCCATGCAGCCATTTCCCCAACGGCGAGTTGTAGGCGACGAGACCCGGCGCGAACTGATCGAGCAGCCAGAGCCGACGCTGCCCGAAGGTCAACGGAATGCGTTCGGGACGTGGCTGCGGACGGATGCGACCGCGTGCTGCTCTATCCTGCCGGGCTGCTCTTCGTAACAGCTCGCGCCGCTCGGGAGACAGATGGGCGAGGCGCTGTTCTAGATCATTCATCGGGCTCGACTTTTCCTTGCGGCGAAGAACTCAACGCGCCGCGATCCACCGACTTATCGCAAACGCAAAATCACTTCCAAACGTATCACATCCCGCTTATTCTGCAAGCCGCGATCACAAAACGTGATTGTTGGCCACATTCGCATTCCTCCCCGTATGCTCACATTTCCCCCATGCCCGCCATATCGCGCCAGATTCCGTCCTGCAACAACGCACATCGGAATGTTTCCGCGAGTGAGTCGCATACATGTCAAGGACAGGCGCACGTCATCATGATTCAGCGGATCGCATCGGCAGCAGACCATTCCCTTCGGGCGGACAGCGCCTCTGCGGCGCCCGCGGAACTCGTCCGTATATCCGCGAAAATCGGCGCCAACGCGCATCTGGTCCAGGGGGGGGGCGGCAATACCTCCTTCAAGCGTGATGACGATTTCTGGGTGAAAGCATCCGGGACATGGCTCGCAGAAGCTGAGACGCGAGACATCTTCGTGCGCCTGTCGCTGGCGGTAGTTCGTAAAACGATGTCAGGACCGGACATCGAGGCCGGAATCGCCGCGCTTGCCCCCGCCGGGGGGCTGCGCCCCTCGATCGAGACCTCCCTGCACGCCCTGCTGCCGCATGCGGCGGTACTGCACGTGCATTCGGTGAACACCATCGCCTGGGCCGCCCGCGAAGACGCGCAGGCCGCGCTGGGCGAGGCGCTGGCAGGACTGGCCTGGGCCTGGGTGCCGTACCGCCGGCCGGGGCTGCCGCTGACCACCGCGATCCGCGAAACGCTCGACGCCGCCGCCGCACCACCGGACATCCTGGTGCTCGGCAACCACGGCCTGGTCGTCGGCGGCGCGGACTGCGCCGCTGCCGAGGCCCTGCTGCAGACGGTGGAAGATCGCCTGGCGCTGCCGGTGCGCACACCTGCGCCAGGCGATCCCGGCGCACTGCAGGCCGCCAACGATCTCGGATGGCTGCCGAGCGACATGCCGCTGCTGGATGCCGTGGGCACCGATCCGGTTTGTCGCGAGATCGCCACCACCGGCGCGCTGTATCCGGATCACGTGGTGTTTCTCGGGGAAAAAGCAGTGATCGTCGACGAACATCATCCGCTCAGCCAAGCGCTGGCCGACGCCCGCAGCGCCGGTATCGCGCCGCCACCGTATGCCGTGGTGGCGGGCGCCGGAGTTCTGCTCTCGCCCGATCTCTCGGCGGGTGGCCGCGCGATGCTCGGTTGCCTGGCCGATGTGGGACTGCGGACCACCCAGGGCACGCCGCTGCGTTATCTGGACGACAGCGATGCCGCCGAACTGCTGGGATGGGAAGCCGAGGCCTATCGCCGCGCACGCGACACCGTCCCCGGACGCTCCTCATCCTGAGCCCGCTTCAGTCGGGCGTTTTGTTTCGAGACCCACTGCTCCAAGGAAGACCTAACGATGCAGATCGTCGTGCCAATGTCGGGATTCGGGGAGCGCTTCCGTCGCGCCGGCTACCGTGTGCCGAAGCCATTGATCGAGGTCGATGGCAAACCGATCATCGCCCACGTGATCGATCTGTTCCCCGGTGAAACCGATTTCATCTTCGTCTGCAACCAGGACCATCTCGACGATCCCGCGTTCGCGATGGCCGAACAATTGCAGCGCTACTGCCCCACCGGACGGATCGCAGGGATCGCGCCGCACAAGCTCGGCCCGGTGAACGCGGTGCTGCAGGCGATCGACCTGGTCGATCCCGCGAAACCGACCATCGTCAATTACTGCGACTTCACCTGCGTATGGGACTACCCGCGGTTCAAGCGGATGGTCGCCGATGGCGCATGGGACGGCGCGATTCCCTGCTACACCGGCTTCCACCCGCACATGATGGGCTCGACCAACTATGCGTACGTGCGCACCGAAGGCGAGCGCGTGCTGGAGATCCAGGAGAAGAAGCCCTACACCGACCAGCCGATGCGCGAGTACGCCTCCAGCGGCACCTATTACTTCGCCTCGGGCGCGCTGATGCGCGAGAGCTTCGAGCGCTGCATGGCGCGGCCGGATCTTGCCTTGAACGACGAGTATTACGTCAGCCTCGCCTACCGCCCGTTGCTGGACGACGGCCGTCGCGTGGCGGTGTTCGAACTCGATCACTTCATGCAGTGGGGCACCCCGGACGATCTGGCCGAATACCGCGCATGGTCGTCGGCGTTCCGTGCGCTGGTCGATCCGGCGCGCGCGCGCCGGCCGGTGTCGCAGCGCGGCGCGACGATGGTGCCGATGGCCGGTCTCGGCTCGCGCTTCGCGCAGGAAGGCCACACCCTGCCGAAGCCGCTGATTCCGGTTTCCGGCGAACCGATGGTGGTGCAGGCCACGCTCGATCTGCCTGCGGCCGAGCGCCATGTGTTCGTGCTGCGCAAGGATCTGCCCGGCCTGGGCGAGATCGAAACAACCCTGCAGGCGCGGTTTCCCGGCAGCATCGCGGTCGAACTGGCGGAAGTCACCGATGGCCAGGCGCGCACCTGCCTGCTCGGCCTCGACGCCGTGGAGCCCGATGCGCCGCTCACCATCGGCGCCTGCGACAACGGTGCGGTCTACGACGCGGACGCACTGCGCGCCGCGCTCGACGACGCGCAGACCGATGTGCTGGTCTGGGTCGCGCGCGGCTACCCGGGCGCGCTGCGCCGGCCCACGCACTACGGCTGGGTCGATGAGGACGGCGGCGCCATCCGCAGCGTATCGGTCAAAGTGCCGCTGGACGACCCGGCGCGCGATCCGATCGTCGTCGGCACTTTCACCTTCAAGCGCGCGCGCGATTTCTCGATGGCCGCCGAAGCGATGATCGCCCGCGACGGCCGCGTGAACGGCGAGTTCTACGTCGACAGTTGCATCCAGGATGCGATCGCGCTTGGATTGCGCTGCCGCGTATTCGAGATCGAACATTATCTGTGCTGGGGCACGCCCACCGACCTGCGCACCTTCGAATACTGGCAGCGCTGTTTCCACCGCTGGCCCTCGCACCCCTACCGCCTGGAACGCGACAACCGCGTCGCGACGCATGCCGGCGCACCCACCACCCGTATGTCCGAAAGGGAAACGACATGAATACGCCAAGCATGGCTTCGCTCTCCACCGCTCTTCTGCTGTCGTTCGGTCTCGCCTGCGCAACGATCGCCGCGCCCGCAGTCGCCATCGCACCGGATGCCGAGAGCATCGGCGAAGCCGCACGAACCACGCGCAGCGGCGACCGCTCACCATCGCTCGTGCGCGACACCGCGCGCAGGCGCCCGCGCCTCCGTCGCAGCATGGAAGAAGATGGTCGCAGCGCTGCCGGGCCGCAGATCCGCCCCAACACGTTGTTCCTGCCGAGCACCTATTTCCCGACCCACGAGGAAAACCGCTTCACGCACGAAGGCGATGTCGCGCGTGCGCGCGAGTTCTTCCTGACCCATCGTCCGCGCAACCTGGAATACCTGCTGTTCAAGCGCTACGACTGGATGAACGCGCATCTGCGCCCGGGACAGCGGGTGGTCGAATTCGGCGCCGGTTCGGGGCTGAGCAAGGAATTCATCCGCCACGACGGGTTCCAGATCACCGATGTCGAACCGCGCCCGTGGACCGATGCGGTCGCCGACGCGATGGACCCGCCCTTTCCTCCCGGCTCGATCGACGTCGCGATCTTCAGCCACATGATCCATCACCTTCCCAACCCGGCGACATTCTTCGCCAGCGTGCATCGCATGCTCGCGCCGAACGGCCTGGTGCTGATCCAGGAACTCAACACCTGCTTCGCGCTGAAGGCCGCGCTGCGCGCGATGCGCCACGAGGGCTGGTCGTACGACATCGATGTGTTCGATCCGGAGGTCGTCGCCAACGATCCGCGCGACCCGTGGTCGGCGAACTGCGCGATTCCGGAACTGCTGTTCACCGACGAGAGCGCTTTCGAGCGCCGCATCCCCGGCTTCCGCATCGAAAAGAACGCGCTGAACGAATGCTTCGTATTCCTCGCCTCGGGCGGCGTGGTGGTGCGCGCGAAGACGCTGGAACTGCCGCGCTTCGCGCTGCGCGCAATCGATGCACTCGACGGTGCGCTGGTCAAGCTGATGCCATCGGTGTTCGCGATGGGGCGCTCGGTGGTGCTGCGCAAGATCGGGGGCGATTGACCGCATCATGCGATTGAGCCTCGTCATCCCCTGCTACAACGAAGCGCGCAATCTGCCGCTGCTGGTCGCGCGCCTGCGCGAAACCTTCGCGCGCGACGATGTCGAGGCGATCCTGGTCGACAACGGCTCCACCGACGATTCGCCCGCAGTCCTCGTCGAGCTTCTGCGCGAAGAGCGTCTGCGCGAGCGCCCGCGCATCCGCACGGTGCGGGTGGAGAAGAACCAGGGCTACGGCTTCGGCATTCTTTCCGGGCTTGCCGCCGCCGATGGCGATGTCATCGGCTGGACCCATGCCGACATGCAGACCGACCCCGCCGACGCGCTGCGCGGGCTCGCGCTGTTCGAAAGCGATGCGTCGCCGGAAACGCTGTTCGTGAAGGGCAGCCGGCATGGCCGGCCCGCGGCCGATATCGTGTTCACTGTCGGCATGTCGGTGTTCGAGACCCTGCTCATGCGCCGGCGGATGTGGGACATCAACGCGCAGCCGACGCTGTTCCCGCGCGCGTTCTTCGCCGCATGGCGCGATGCGCCGCACGACTTTTCGCTCGATCTGTACGCGTACTACCAGGCTTTGCACCGCGGCCTGCGCGTGCGCCGGTTCCCGGTGCGCTTCGGCGAACGCGCGCATGGCTCATCGCACTGGAACGTCAACTGGCAGGCGAAAGCCCGCTTCATCCGCAGGACCGTCGACTTCAGTCTGCGCCTGCGCAAGGACCTGGCACGCAGCCCATGATCATCGTCTCGCACCGACGCAACACCCTCGCGCAACTGCGCGACACCGCCCCGGAATTCGGGGTGGAGGTCGATATCCGCAGTCATGGCGAGCGGCTGATCATCCATCACGATGCCTTCGTGGACGGCGAGGATTTCGAGACCTGGCTCGACGGTTATCGCCATCGCCTGCTGATCCTCAACGTGAAGGAAGAAGGTCTCGAGGACCGGCTGATCGCGCTGATGCGCGCGCATGGCATCGAGGACTGGTTCTTTCTCGATCAATCGTTTCCCTTCCTCGTGCGCACCGCCCGCCTCGGTGAATCGCGCTGCGCGGTGCGGGTGTCGGAATTCGAATCGATCGACACCGCGATGACCCTCGCCGGCAAGGTGCAGTGGATCTGGGTCGATTGCTTCACCCGCTTCCCGCTCGACGGCGCGCAGGCCGCGCGTCTGCACGGCGCGGGTTTCAGGCTCTGTCTGGTCTCGCCCGAACTGCAGGGGCGCGATGCCGTCACCGGAATCCCCGCGCTGCGCGCGCTGCTCGCAAGCGAAGGCATCGTCGCCGACGCGGTCTGCAGCAAGGAGCCCGCACTGTGGCGCTGAGCTTCGCCAACGCCGTGTCGGGCATCGTTCCCCGGCCGCTGTGGCGCGACCCGGTGTTCAAGTCCGGGTTGCTGCTGCGCCTGGCATTGATCGCGCTGCTGGCGCCGCAGATCCAGTCGGAATGGTTCGTGCCGTTCCTCGATCATGCGATCTCGCGACCCTCGCTCGACCCGTGGTCGAACTTCCTCGGCGACGGCGGCAATCCGCTCGCGTATCCCTACGGCCCGGTGATGCTGCTGGTGCATCTGGCCGGCGCGCTGCCGGGCTGGCTGGTCGCGACCCTCAGCGGCCACGCTGCATTCACCGCGATCGGTTTCCGCCTGAGCCTGCTGTTCGCCGATCTCGCCGGCCTGGTGCTGCTGTTCCGCATCTACCCGCAGCAGCCGCGCAAACTGCTGTGGCTGTACTGGTGGTCGCCGATCCTGCTGTTCGTGACCTATTGGACCGGCCAGACCGACATCGTGCCGGTCGCGCTGCTGCTGCTGTCGCTGGCGCTGCTGCAGGGCTATCGCGCGCTGCCCAGCGGCGTGGCGCTGGGGCTGGCGCTGGCGGCGAAATTCAGCATGCTGCTGGCGATACCGTTCGTGGCGATCTATCTGTGGCGCAACAAGCGGCTGCGGACGCTGCTGCAGCCGTTCGCGATCGGCCTGGCTCTCGGCTTCGCGCCGCAATTGCTGTGCCTCGCATCGCCCGGCTTCCGCGCGATGGTGCTGGGCACCCACGAATCCGCGCGCATCTTCGATTTCGCGCTGCCGCTCGGCGAATCGCTGATGCTGTACCTCACCCCGACGCTGTATCTGCTCGCCGCCTACGGCGTGTGGCGACTACGCCGGATCAGTTTCGATCTGCTGGTCGCGGTCACCGGGCTGTCGTTCTTCCTCGTGGTGCTGACCACGCCGGCGCCGCCCGGCTGGTATCTGTGGCTGGTGCCGTTCCTCGTCGCGCATCAACTGCAGGGCGACCGCAGCGCGATGCTGCTGACCGGGCTGCTGTCGCTGCTGTTGATCGCGATGCATCTGCTGATTTCGCCCGGCGCCGGCATCCCCGCATTCGGCTGGCATCCGCAGCCGGCGATCGCGAATCTCGCCGCGACCATCGACCCGCGGGTCATGTCGCTGTGGATGACGATGGTGGTCTCGACCGGGCTGGTCCTGATCGCGCAGATGCTGCGCGAACGCGTGAGCCGCAACGATTACTTCCGGATCGCGCAGAAGCCGGTGACGCTGGGCATCGCCGGGGACTCCGGCGCGGGCAAGGACACGCTCGCGCGGGCGATGACCGACATCTTCGGCCAGCACACCGTCGTGCATCTGTCCGGCGACGACTATCACGTCTGGGACCGCTACGCGCCGATGTGGAAAGGCCTCACCCATCTCGATCCGCGCGCCAACGATCTGCAGCGCTTCAACAACGATGCGCTGGCGCTGATGGACGGCAAACCGGTCGACAACCGCCATTACGATCACTCCGCCGGGAGATTCCTCGCACCGGCGACGCTGCATCGCAACGATGTGATCATCGTTTCCGGCCTGCACGCCCTGCGCATGTCGAGGCTCAGCCAGCGCTTCGACGTTTCGGTCTTCCTCGATATCGACGAAGAACTGCGGCGGGCGTGGAAGATCCACCGCGATGTCGGCGAGCGCGGCCACCCGATGGAGAACGTCCTGCGTTCGATCGAACGCCGCGCGATCGACGCGCAGCGCTACATCCATCCGCAGAAGCCGAAGGCCGACCTGGTGCTGAAGCTGCGCCCGGTCAACATGCGCCAGATGGAGAACGTCAGTTCGCCGAAGGATCTGGCCCTGAAGCTCACCGCGCTGATCCGCAACGGCACCTACCACGAGCGTTTGGCGCGGATGCTGATCGGCATCTGCGGCCTGCACCTGGACATCGAACTCGCCGAGGATTCGGACGAGGTCGAGATGACCATCGAAGGCGAAGTCTCGTCCGAGGACATCGCGCTCGCGGCCGGCACGCTGGCGCCGAACCTGCAGGAAATGCTCGACATCCGCCCGCAGTGGGAGGATGGCATGACCGGCATCATGCAGCTGATGGTGTTGCTGCAGATCGAAGAATCCCTCAAGAACAGGATCCGCTGACATGGTGGTCACGCACCCGAAGAAGGTGTTCCGCGCGCCCGCCGCGATCATCTTCGACACCGACAATACGCTCTACGCTTACGACGCCCCGCATGCGAAGGCGACCGCCGCCACCGAGGCCAAGGCCGTGCGCCTGCTCGGCGCCGATCCCGAAAGCGTGCGTCGCGCGTTCGCGCAGGCGCGGGAAGAGGTCAAGCAACAGCTCGGCGCGACCGCCAGTTCGCACAGCCGCCTGCTGTATTTCCAGCGCGGCATCGAGATCCTCGGACGCAAGACCCAGCTGCTGATCACGCTGGATCTGGAGCAGACCTACTGGCGCACGTTCCTGTCGCACTGCGAACTGTTTCCGGGCGTGCGCGACCTGCTGGTGAACCTGCGCAACCGCGATATCGCCACCGCGATCATCACCGACCTCACCTCGCAGATCCAGTTCCGCAAGATCATCTACTTCGGGCTGGACGACTGTTTCGATTACGTGGTCACCTCGGAGGAAGCCGGTGCGGACAAACCCGATCCGGCGCCGTTCCGGCTGGCGATCGCCAAACTCGACGTGCCGCCGGAAAACATCTGGATGGTCGGCGACAGTCGCCGCTGCGATGTCGACGGCGCGCGCGAATTCGGCATGACCACGCTGCTGCGGGTGGATCGCGCGACCGTCGAGGAGCGCGCCGCGGCCGATGCCGACGTGGTCTTCGACGACTTCCAGGCGCTGGATCGTTTCTTCTTCTCCGGACAGGTCGAAGGGCTCAACGCGGCCTGAGCCGCGAAGAGCCGCATCGCATCGCGCTCCATCACACATCTCGAACCACGTCACCACCGCCCTTCGGGGCTGCGCTACAGGAGTACAGCCATCATGATCGCCGCCACGCCTCCTTCCGCCGATCGCTGGATCGTCGCCGGCCTGCTGTCGCTGCTCTCGGCGACGCTCGCTGCCACGAGTGTCGCCGCACTGCATGCTCCCCTCGCGGTCACGGCCATCGTCGCACTGCTCGTGTTCGCGCTGCTCACGCCGTGGGCGGCGAAGCGCCTGCCGCACGAATGGGACGGTATCCGCCGCCGCCGGCCGGTGTTGTCCACGCTGTGGCTGCTGTTGGCGGTCCTCACGCTGTTGCGTACCGCCGGCGTGGCGCTGTTCATGGCCGATCCCTCGCAGGTGGCAGCATCGACCTACGGTTTCGACGCGTTCTACACCGGCCACAGCTGTTATTCCGGTTACTGGCAGGCCGCCAAGCTCGCGCTGGACGGCGTCCCGAATCTGTACGACGTGCAGCAATACCAGGGCAAGCACATCGGCATCTTCTATTTCGACGAATTCATGTATCTGCCGCAGTTCCTGCTGCTGCCGATGCTGGGCGTTGCGTTCGGCGGCGATTTCCACGAGTTGCGCGGACTGTGGTTCACGCTCGAAGGCGGCACGCTGCTGGCGTGCATGATCGCGCTGACCGCCTGGATCGGCGGTCAGGCCGGCCGCCGCGCCGCGCTGCTGATTCCGGCGGTGTGGATCGCGTCGCCGGTGCTGCTGACGCTGCAGTTGGGCAACTTCCAACTGACGGCGGTATCGCTGTCGGCAGCGGCGATGGCGCTGTTCTGGCGCGATCGTCCGGTGCTCGGCGGCGCGCTGTTCGGCTTCGCGGTGTTCAAGGTGTTTCCGGGCATCCTGGGCATCTACCTCATCGCCACCCGACGCTGGAAAGCCTTGGGCTGGACCCTCGGTTTCTCGCTGCTCTACACCATCATCGCCTTCGTGTGGATCGGAGATGCGCCGTTCCGCGCGCTGCTGGACTATCAACTGCCGCGCATGGCGAGCGGCGAGGCGTGGTCGTTCCTCGAATTGAAGGATCTCGGCTTCGTGGCAGCGATCAACGATTCGATTCCCGGTCTTGTCTACAAACTCAACGCACTGGATGTGCCGGTCGAAACGCGCGCACTGGTACAGCAGGTGTCGTGGGCATGGACGCTGCTCGTGGTGGTGCTGACCGTGCTGTCGGCGCTCCGCGCGCCGAAGCTGTCGCGGACCGAGCTGGCGGCGAACTGGCTCGCCCTGCTCGCACTGGCTTCGTTCCGCAGCCCGTTCCTGCCCGACCACACCGGCCTGTTCGCGCCGCTGTGGATCTGGAGTCTGCTCGCCGCCGGCAGCGTCGCCGGCGGTGGACGCACGCTGCTGTTCGTCCTGATGTGGGTCGCGTTGGCGGCGGTCGTGCCTTTCGGCGGCACGCCGCTGGACAACGGCCTGGACCGCTTCGTGGTCTCCGGGATCAGCCAGGTCATCGCCGTGTCGCTGTGTCTCTGGGTGGTGCTGCGCAAACCGGCGAACCGGGACCCCGGCAAGGATCCGCTCGCGTTGCCGACACCGTTCACGCCGAGGGCTTCGCTGGGGTGACCGCGTCGCGGGCGCATTGCGGACATGTACAAGGCCACCCCAGCGGGTGGCCTTTTTTGTTGGCCAGCCTTCCGGTTGGCCAGGCTCTGGTTGCCGATTCCACGGCAAATCGGCGGTCGCGCCGCACATGCACGGCACACCGAAGGTAACGATCGCATCGAAAGTCACGACCGCGTCGAACGCCAGGATAGCGTCGAAGATGCCAGAACCGCGAAACCGCCGCAGGTTGACGCGCTTCACATTTTCCGCGCGCATCGCACGCGGATTATCGGGAAAGGACGCAAATTCATTCTTTAGGATGAGGCGCGCATCCATCCGCATTGAATACCGTGTCCCACAGGGGAGATACCGGCTCGATGGGCGCGATCGCCTGTCTGAGTCGTTTCCGGATCGGAAAGCGCCGCATCGTCGGTCTGCGCAGCGACACGCGTCCGCAGCGCGACTCGATACGGGCACAGCAGTGGCACGGTGGATCCGCAGTGCGGAATCCCGGCAACGGACGAAAAAACATAAAGGGAACAGCAATGGATATGCAGCACGCGAACGCATCGCGAACCAACGCTTCGCAAGCAAACGGCAACGGCAGGTCGGTACGGGCACGGGGATTCGCCGTATGGCTGGCCTTGATCGCCTGTCTCGGCTTCGCCTCCACCACCGCTTCCGCGCAGGAAGGCGAGGATGTCGATCTGGCCGACAGCGTCGCGATCGAACCCCTGGATCCAGGCAAAGTCGATGCTTTCTATGGCGCCTACACCGAGAACGTGTCGATCGAAGTTCCCGCGTTCCGTGGGCTCGAGCCCAAGCTCGGCCTGAGCTACAACTCGTCCGGACGCAACGGTTATCTCGGCATGGGATGGTCGTTGAGCGGTTTCAGCGTGATCGAGCGCGCAAGCCCCGGGCGCGGTGCTCCGCGCTATGGCGCGACCGTAGGCGATATCTGGCTGCTCGACGGCCAGGAGCTGATTCCCTGCGCGACCGGCAGCCTGAGCCCGAGTTGCGTGTTGGGCAGCGTGGTGTCGAGAGGCACGCATTCCACACGGATCGAAAACTACCAGCGCATCCGTTTCGAGCCCACATCCCCGTCCGGCGCGCGTTGGGTGATCACCGACCAGAACGGCACGCAGTACATCTATTCCGCCAGGCACACCGTGGGCGGGGAAGTGTTCCAGTACTGGCTGGAACGGATCGTGGACACGCGCGGCAATACCGTGACCTTCGCCTACACGGTCGATGCCGCCAACAACTGGATGTATCCGTATTCCATCGGTTACAACCGGACCAGCATCCGTTTCTACCATCAGGACCCGGCGACCACACCCGATCACCGGATGCAGCGCGCCACCGGCAAGGGCATCGCCACGATGGTGCGGCGCCTGGGCTCGATCGTGATCGACGTGCAGGCGCCCTCGGGCGTTTGGCAGCGTCTGCGTGCCTATCAGCTCGCATACTCGACCTCCTTGCATTCGAAGCGCTCGCAACTCGTCTCGGTGCGCCAGTACGGGCGCGATGCGGCGTTCGACGCCGGGGGCCAGATCACGGGCGGCACCGCGCTGCCTGCGCGCACCTTCAGCTGGGCGGGCGAAGTGCTTGGGCCGACGACGGCGGTCAACACCAATCCGCAGACGGCCGGTTCGTACGGAAAGTCGGTGCTCACGCGCGTGTTCGCGGACCTCAACGGCGACAATCGCTCGGATCTGCTGCTGATCGGCGGCAGCACGCTCAATGACGGCGCCAACCTGCGCTGGGCGCATGCGTCGGGCGGCGGCAACTACGGCGCGCTGCAGATCGCGAAAGTGGCGGCGACGGGCACGTTCCGCGGCGCCAACTACAAGCCGCACAGCGCCGACGTCAACGGCGACGGCCTGACCGATGTCGTGTTCATGTGGGGATCCAGTGCCGCCGCCGGCGCGAAGGTGCATGTCGTGCTCGCACGCCCCACCACGACGATCGGCGGCGCCACCTATGTCGCCGACAGCCTCGTCTCGCACACGTTGACCACCACGGGGCGTTACAGCGGCAATGGCTGGCGCAACAAATTCATGGCCGACGTCAATGGCGATGGCCGCGACGATGCGGTCTTCGTCTATACCTCGGCCGCATCCAACACCGGCGTCAAGACCCTGGTTTCTCTGGCCTCGTCACAAGCGGGCAACCCCAATGTCGTGAGCTTCGGCCCGCTGACGCTGAGCACGCCGCAGGCCACCGGCAACTTCGTCACCAACTGGAAGCGTTCGATGGCCGACGTCAACGGCGACGGCCGGATGGACATGGTCTGGCTGTTCCACGGCACCGGGGCGAAAGTGGCGGTGTCGCTGTCCAACGGCGACGGCAGCTTCGCGCCTTTGCAGACCAGCACCGCTGAAGGCACCAGCAATTACAACAACGACGGCTGGAATGGCCACGCGGTCATGTCAGACGTGAACGGAGACGGCAAACTCGATGCCGTATGGACCTATGGCGCAGCCACTGTCAACAGCAACGGCACCCGGGTCCACGTCCGGTTGTCCAACGGCGACGGCAGCTTCGGGCCGCTGATCATCAGCACGCCGCAGACCACCGGCGCCTACGGCAACGAGAACTGGAGCTCCAAGGGCGTCGCCGACGTCAATGGCGACAATCTCCCGGATGCGCTCTGGTTCTATTCGTATTATTTCGAGTGCTATGCCCCGCCCGGCTATGTCTGCAATGTCCAGAACCAGAACCTCGGGCGCAGGATGGAAGTGTCGCTGAATCTCGGCGACGGTCGTTTCGGACCCGGCCAGAGGGTCGTCGTGTCCACTACCGGCTATTACGGCACACCGTGGTCGATCCACATGGCCGACGTGGATGGCAACGGCGTCCAGGAACCCGTGTGGCTGCTGCTGGGTCAGGTCGCATCCGAAATCGGCACGTTCCAGCACAGCCACTGGGTGAATCTCGGCGTCCGGGTCAAGGCCACCCTGACCGCGACGACGCGCCTGCTGATGACCCGCAGCAGCAACGGCATGGGTGCGACGACCGACATCACATACACGCCATCCAGCACCTGGACCAACCAGACCATGCCGCTGGTGACCGATACGGTGTCCAGCATCCGCACCGACGCCGGCTTCGGTGCCGCAGCAGACCGGTATGCCGAAACGAAATACAGCTATATCGGCGGTCTCTACGATGCACTGTCGCGTCGTTTCCTCGGCTTCCGAACGGTCGAGCGCACACTCCCCTGCGTGCAGGGCGAAACCGCATGCCCGAAAGACGTCACCGTCTACTCGCAGAACTACGGCTCGGTCAGCAAACCGGTCCTGGTCAACCGTCTGGGCGGCGACGGCAGGCTGCTGGCCGCGACCCAGCAGATGTACAACACCGGTACGCATGGCCCCATCGCGCACGAAGGCCCCTACATCTCGCAATTGATCAGGACGATCGAATACTCGTACAACTCCGCCGCGACCCTGCCCAGCTATCCGGCCGACGGCGTCTGGCTGCCCTGCCCCACCGCAAGCTGCAGGCGCACGAGCGTCGACCATGCCTACGACCAGTGGTGGACCGTCACCACCGATCCTGCGCAGGAAGCGGAACGCAGCCGCTGGCGCTTCGGCAGAGCCTCCACCGTCGTGCACTACGGCGATATCGGCAGTACCGACGGCGTCGCCAACCCCACCGGAGACGATCACCTCGAATACTTCTTCGCAGGCATCAATCCGGAGAAGTTCATCGTTGCGCCCGCTGCGCACAATGTCTATCGCTATCCCTGGTCCACCAGTGCGGATCTGCTGCAGTCAAGCTTGACCTACTACGACGGCATGGGCAGCTGGGCGAGCGCTCCGACCACAGGCAATCCGACCCAAACGCTGAATCTGCACAAGGAAAGCAATACATGGGTGTCGCGATACGCCAGCTACGACGGCTACGGCAATCAGCGCACGTCCACCGATGAGCGCGGCTATGTCACTTCCACGGACTACGACACGGCGTTCAATCTCTATCCCGTGCGCACCACGCGCGCACTCGGACAGGCCGAACAGGAAGTGACCGAAACCGGCTGGCTGTTCCCCTGTGCGACGCAGGAACGGTCGGTCGGTCCGAACGGCGCGGACGACACGACCATCGTGCAATACGACCCGTTGTGCCGGAAGACCCGCGTGGGCCAGCCTTTGGGCGCATACAAGACATGGGCCTATCTCGACTTCGGCACGCCCAGTTTGCAGCGCATCGTGGAAACCGAGCCCTCCGATCGCGGCACTGGCGTGATTTCAACGGAACGTCGTTTCGACGGTTTCAGTCGCACCAACCGCAACCGCGTGAACGGCTACGTCTGCGACCACACGCTCTACAACGCACGCGGACAGGTTCGCAAACAGAACTCACCGAGTTTCGACTGCACGGATGCCTGGACGGTAGGCACCGAAACCTTCTTCGATGCGCTGGACCGTCCGATCCGGGTGGTCAAACCCAACAACACCGTGGTCACCACGAGCTACACCTACCACCGGTGGAAATACATCGTGGATGAAGAGAACAAATGGCGCGCGCAACTGCAGGATGCCTACGGCCGCGTGACCGCCGAAGCGCATCAGCTCGATGGCGTGTGGCGCCAGAGCAACTACAGCTACGACGCGCTCGGCCACCTGACCCAGGTGACCGATCCGGCATCCAACCTGTGGAGCTACACCTACGACAGTCTCGGCCGCAAGATCGTCGAACGCGATCCCGATCGCGGCACCTTGACCTACGAATATTTCGCCGATGGCGCGTTGCGCGCACGCGTGGATGCGCGTGGTCAGCGCACCGAGTGGTCGTACGATGGTCTGGGCCGCAAGCGGAGCGAGACATTGCGCGCGGGCACGGCACAGGCGCAGGCCTACACCTGGACCTACGACCAGGCGCGCACCGAAGGCGCCACCGTGTACCGCAATCGCGGACGCCTCACCGCACAGACCGAGCCGACCGGCGGAACCACCTACGACTACGATCTGGCCGGCAATCTCGTGCGCCGGATCAAGACGATCGACGGTATCGCCTACACGTTCCGGCACGGCTACTACCCCGGCCGCCGCCTGAAATCGACCACCTACCCGGACAACACCACGCTGGGCACCAGCAGCGGCCCGCTGGAATACGACGTCTTCGGGCGCCTGGAGTGGCTACCGGAACTCCGCGTCGGCGCCGCCTACAACGCCGCCGGGCTGGTGGTCGGCATCTCCGCTTATCAAGGCGATTATTACGGCGGTTGCGGCTCGCCCAACCTGCCGCGCGTCAGGCAGGCGTTCGCCTACGACAGCCAAAATCGCCTGACCCGCCTCAAGGTCGACAAGCAACTCGGATATTGGAGCATTCCCGAGATCGAGGGCGATCCATGCTGGCTGACCCACTTCGCCGATGAGCAGGCGCTACAGGATTACACCTACACCTATACCGCCACCGACCGCATCCAGACGATCACCAATGCCATGGATGTGAACGACAACCGCAGCTTCGCTTACGACGACATCGGCCGTCTGCGCTCGGCGACCACCTCTGCTGCATACGGCGGCACCCAGAGCTTCACCTACGACGACGCGCACAACATGACCTACAACTCGCGCATCGGCACCTACAGCTATCCGGCGGCAGGGGCGGGCAGCGTCAGGCCGCATGCCGTGCTGGTGGCGGGCACCGGCAGCTACGGTTACGACGCCGCGGGCAACATGACCTCACGCACCGGCAATCCCATGACCTGGGACGGCGCCAACCGTCTGGTCGCCCACGGCGCCGCCGCTTACGCCTACGACGGCGAAGGCCAACGCGTGAAGAAAATCAGCGGAGGCCTGATCACGCACTACCCGGCCCCGGATTACGAGGTGACGGCTGGCGTGGTCACGCGCTATGCCAGCATCGCCGGGAAGAAAGTCGCCAAGCGCGTCGGCGGCACGATCTTCTGGTTGAACACCGACCACCTCGGCAGCGTGGATATGGTCACCGACAGCAACCGCAACGCTGTCCAGCGGATGCGCAACCACGCCTACGGCGAACGCGCCAGCGCCCAGAGTGCTCACGTCGAACAGACGGGTTTCCTCGGCGAATTGCGCGATGCCGAAAGCGGATTGATCTACCAGCGCGTGCGCTATTACGACCCCGTGCTGGCTCGCTACACCTCGCCCGACTGGCTGGAAACGACCAAGCGCGGCGTCGGCACCAACCGCTACGCCTATTCGTTGAACGACCCGGTCAACCTGATCGACAACGGCAATTCCGCCGCTTTCCTCATGAACCACGTGATCAACGGCCTGCCGCAGATGTTCCCGAACGGCTTCACCATGACCGCCTCCGCAGGCTTCCAGCCCGGCATGATCTCGGCGCTCGGCACCCCGGCACAATTGCAGCACCTCACGCCTTCGGGATCGCTCGGCGTGGGCGTCCAGGTCCTGGATTCCCACGGGCAACACAATGCGGATATCGGCGTCTACGGACAGTACGGCGCGGGGGCGAGCCTTCCGTTCGGCTCGATGCTGGGGCTGTTCTCCGGCACCGTGGACAAGAGCGGCTGGACGTGGAGCAACCATGTCGCCGGCGGCCTGAACACCATGATGTCGATGAATCTGACCGCGATGCTCGTTGGCTATGCCCATGTCGAAGTCGGCTTCCAGAACTCGTCGCTGTGGGCGATGGATGGCAGCGAGAGCTTCCACACCGGCGTGGACAACCTGATGGGTCGCTGGAACGCCGGTCTCGATTTCGACGAAAGCGGCGGTTTCCAGGGCGCCAGCCTCGGCATGTCGCTGCTGGGCAGAAAGCCGATGTCGTGGGGCATGGCCGGGGACTATTCGCGCACGAACGTATTCTGGTCGTATCAGGGCAAGCCTTCCTCGGTGAATTACGACGCGTTCGCCCCGCAGATCAATCAATACCTGGGAAGCGGATTCTCCAATATCCACGACCCCTTCTTCTACGACCCGTTCGGTTCCAACTTCTACAACGACCCGTTCGGTCAAAACACGTCATCGCCATGGGGTTGGTGATCCGCTTCGAACGCAGGCGCACGCTGCGGCAACGCCGGACTATCGGCGTTGCCGCAGGACGACATACGCAAGTGCGGATCCGCCCGAACCGTGGGCTGTTCGCCGATGCAGGGCCGCATTGAGGAAAGCAAGATGAAACACAACCAGACACCCGCATCCGCACCGGCTTCGACGCGACCGCATCGGACCTTCTTTCGATACGCGCTGGGCGTGGCCTTCGTCGGCCTGGTCGGGTTCGGCATCCATCTGGCCGGCAAGCACGATGCGATCGAGACGCTTCTCGGCGCGGATACGATCGCAACGAAGCAACCGGCAGACGCAAAGACATGGGCGCTCGATTCGGAGCAGGAAGACGTACTGGCGCAGCGCCTGGCGCAGGAGGCCGCGCAGCGCCTCGCGCAGCCCCCCGCAAACCATATTCCCGTGCGCGCGAACGAGATGCCGCGTCCACCGCGCAACGCGCTGGTCGCACTACCGCCGCCACCGCAATCGTTCGCCAGCGCAGCGGGCCCGAACCAGCCACCCTCGCAGAATCCCGGCGGCGTCAACGGCAGCCGGCCCGCACGACCGGTCCCCGGCTTCGAGCGCTGATCCGCTGCCCGGATCGCAAGCGGCGCGCATCGAGGGTCGGGCGATATACTCGGCACCACCCCAAGCGTCGGAACGATCGCAGCGTCGATGGCATGCGAAGTGATCAAGCGGTCGTGTTGCCATGATGCGATGCCACCGTGCCGGTCATGCACCGACGCAGCGCATGCGGGCCGCAGTCATCGATCATGTCCGCGAACATCGTCCGCCTGCCGGATTCGACGCTTCCTCGCGGCCATGGCATTCGGATCGGCGCTGCTCTGCTCGCAACTGCCATGCGCCGCCGCCGAAGCCGATGACCGGCTCGAAGATCTGGGCATGCGCACCTGGTCGGTCAACGACGGCCTGCCCAACGGCGTCATCCGGGCATTGGCGCAGACCACGGACGGCCACCTGTGGATCGGCACCCACGACGGTCTGGTGCGATTCGATGGTTTCGATTTCGAAACCTTCCAGAGCGACACCGTCACGGCGATTCCCAACAACAGTATCAGCGCACTGACCGCCACCGGCGACGGCGCGCTCTGGATCGCCACGCATGGCGGCCTTGTCCATTACCAGACGCGCGGAAACACCGCCGTGTGGCGTGCGCAAAAAGAAGCCGGCACGCAGAGCGCGATCGCGCTCGTGCCGGACGGCGATGCGGTCTGGCTTGGCGGCGGCAAGCGCGGATTGCAGCGGCTGCGGTCGGGCAAGCTTGAACAGCTCGCGCCGCCCACGCCGACGGTGGATGCCTTCTCGGGCTCCCTTGCGATCGCCGGCAACGATGGCAGTGTCTGGCTGATGAGCCCCGCACTCGGACTCCAGCGGCGGTGGCACGATCGCATCGAAACGGTACTGCCGGCGGAAGCATTGGCCGAACCGGGCGTCGCCGCCATGGCCCAGGGCAAGGACGGAACCCTCTGGCTCGGATTGAAGGATGGTTCGCTGGTCGCCGTGTCCGGAACACGCATGCGACGCATCGCGCGTCCACCGGAATTGCAGTCGGACAATATCCGCACGCTTCTCGTCGACCGCTCGAACCGGCTTTGGATCGGCACCGTGCGCCATGGACTGCGGCGCTATGCGAACGGCAGGTTCGAACGTTTCCCCGCGGAACATCCCATGGCGCGTGCCCACGTCATCGCCCTGCTCGAAGACCGCGAACGCAATCTCTGGGTCGGGACATCGGAAGGACTGTATCGCCTGCGCGATGTCCCGATCGAGCGACTGCAGGTTTCGGGCGCGTGGTTCGACCGTCCGACGTGGTCGGTGTTCGCAGCCGCGGAAGACGATTACTGGATCGCCACGGAATCCGATGGGCTGGTCCACACGCGAAAGAGCGGAACACGGCGCTACACCGCGGAACACGGGCTTGGCGCCAACCGCGTCTATGCCGTGGTCGGCACGCCCGACGGCGCGCTCTGGGCGACTCCCTCCCGGGGCGGCCTGCGGACGCTGGTCGATGATCGCTTCGTACCGGTCGCCGGCGCATCGGAACTCGCCGATCAATCGATCACGACCCTGTTCCTCGATTCGCGTCGACGCCTGTGGCTCGGCGGATTCGTCGCGGGCGCGCTGTATTTCGTCGAAAACGGCGCGTTGCGGAAAATCGCGTATCCGGGCGAGATCCGCCGCACCGCAACGACCAGCTTCGCGGAAACGGCGAACGGCGACATCTGGGCCGGCACCTACAATGCCGGCCTGTTCCGCGTCGGACGGGACGGGCTGCAGCGGTTCACCCGCGCGGATGGTCTGCTCGGCGAGAATATCTCCGCCTTGCACACGGATGCGGACGATGCGCTGTGGATCGCCGTCTCGGGCGCCGGATTGAATCGCCTGGCGCACGGGCGCATGAGCGGCCTGACCGCCACCGATGGCGTGCCCAGCAGCAATATGCTGTCGATGCTGCACGACCGCGCGGGCAACCTCTGGATGTGCACGGGGCGTGGATTGTTCAAGATCCGCATCACCGACACGAAGACCGGACAAGACGCGCCGCGCCCGGGCATCGTCGACGCATTGCCGTTCGGCGTTGAAGAAGGCATGCCGAAAATCGATTGCAGCGGAACCGCGCAGACCATCGCGCGCGGCACCGGCGACGACCTGCTGTTGTTCTCGATGACGCGCGGAGCGATCGCGATCGACACCTCCCGCGCCGGGAATTCCGCCGCACCGCCAACGACGCGGATGACTGCGGTGACCTTGGACGATGCGCCCTGGGACTTCCGCAACCCATTGCGCATCGGCCCCGAAACCCGGCGGATCCGCATGCTGTTCAGCGCGATTTCGCTGCGCGCGCCGCAGCGATTGCGTTTCCGGCACCGCCTGGAAGGCTTCGACGACGACTGGTCCGCAGCGATGACATCGCGTGAGGCCGTCTACACCAAACTCTCGCCGGGAAAATACCGGTTCCTGGTACAGGCGCAGATCGGCCAGGACGGCTGGGGTGCGGTCGCAGCGCTGCCGCTGGTCGTTTTTCCGCCGTTCCACCGCTCGATGCCGTTCTATGCGCTCATGGCCCTCGTCGCGGCCCTGCTGATCGTCGTCGCCCATCGCCTGGCACTGGCGCAACTGCGGGCGCGCAACGCGGTACTCGCCGAACGTTCGCGCATCGCGCGGGAAATCCACGACACGCTCGCGCACGGACTGCTGGCGATCCGCCTGAATCTGGATGCCGCCAAGGCACTCGTCGACAGCCAGCCGTCCGAAGCCAAGCAGCATCTGGACCAGGCCCGCGCGCTGGCCGACGAAAGCGTCCAGGAAGCGCACCGCTCGGTCTATGCCCTGCGCGATCCGGACGCCGGCCATCGCGACGTGATCCGGGCGATCGTCCAGCAGCTCGAGACATTGACCATGCACGCGCCGCTGGATCTGCGGATCGAAGCGCCGGACGTCCGCATCACGATGGATGCCGACCGCCAGCATGAGTTGCTGCGCCTGGTGCGCGAAGCGGCGACGAACGCGATCAATCACGCCATGGCGACGTCGTTGTGCGTCCGGATCGAGAAACGGCCGGACGCGCTGCTGATCGAACTGGTCGACGACGGCCGCGGCTTCGACACCGTGCCGAAAGCGGGCGATCCCGTTTCGGCGCACCGGCTGGGGCTCGCGGGGATGCGCGAACGGGCCGGGCGGCTCGGGGCAGTGCTCGAAATCGAATCGCACCCTGGAAAAGGCACGCGGGTAACATTGGCGATTCCTCGGAAGCCCGGGAGCGAGAGCGCGTGACCACCGCCGACCCCATCCGCATCCTGCTGGTGGACGACCATGCCGTCGTCCGGCAGGGATTTGCGGCGCTGTTGAAACTGCAGCCCGATTTCCGGATCGCCGGGCATGCGTCGTCCGGGCGTGAAGCCATCGCGCAGTATCCGCAACTGCGCCCGGACATCGTGCTGATGGATCTGAATCTTCCGGACACCGACGGAACCGTCGCGATCCAGGCCATCGTCGAACAGGATCCGGCCGCGCGGATCATCGTCTTGACCATGTACGACAACGAAGAGCGCCTGCTGCGCGCGCTGCGCTGCGGCGCGAAGACCTATGTGCTGAAGACGGCAGAACCGGACACGCTGGTCGACACGATCCGCAACCTCGCCAACAATGAGTTCTCCACGGGGGGACTCGCGACCGGCGGAGCTGCCGTACAGCGCGCAGCGGCGCTGGAACGGCTGATGTCGCCCCAGCGCGACCTGTTGTCGCCTCGCGAACTCTCCGTGTTGACGCACATCGCGCGCGGCAAGAGCAACGACGAAATCGCGTCGACGCTGTTCATGTCGGTCAACACGGTCAAATCGCATGTCCGTGCGGTGCTGCTCAAGCTCGACGCGAAATCGCGCACGGCCGCGGTGGCGCGCGCGGTGCGGCTCGATATCATCGACCCGGGCGCCGTACGGGAAGGTTGACCGGGCGATCGCGCCGGAATGCCGGAAACGAAAAGGCCGCCCCTTTCACAGGGCGGCCTTTTGTTTGCTTTGTCTACTGCTGTTGGACCATCAGCAATAAGAGAAGGGCTGTGCCCTTGCGACGCCCCCGCTTTTGAGTTGAAGCCGATCTGGATTCCAATTCCCCAACGCAGCCGCACTCGGCGAACAGCCCACCATTTTCCGGGCTGGTGAAGCCCGGATGAGAGATAGTTCATGACGAGCAAGAAACTTCCACCAACAGCGCAGCCACGCACCAGCTGAGCGCGCCATGTCTTGCGACACCGTGCCGTGCTTCGAGATAAACATGCGCATGGCGCTACGAGCGCAGAATCAGGCGCGAGCCACTGCGGAAACGCTGGCGGCAGTCAAAAACCCGACCGTAGTGTTCGCACGGCAAGCCAATATTGCTCACGGGCCACAGCAGATAAACAACACCATCCCGCGCGCGGAAAACGAAACCGCGCAGAACGAAGTAATAGAGGGGATAGCACATGAGTCAATGGACGCCGGAACGACGGGCGCGACAGGCCGAAGCCGTCAGGCGCTGGAAACCGTGGGAGCGGTCCACCGGGCCGCGCACCGTTGACGGTAAAGCCAAGGCATCTCGAAACGCCTATAAAGGCGGCACGCGCGCAATGCTGCGTGAATTGGCCCGGCACCTGCGGGAGCTTGAGCGCTTCAGTTGGCGAGCTGAATAGACTCAACTTCTGTTCGGCCTGCTGCGGACATTCGCGAAGCAGGCTGAGCCATGTTTTCGTAGCCCGACTTCCGCCCCGACGAGCCCGGGACCACTGCGGGAATTCCGATTCCCGGGGATCGAGGTACGACACCCGGGAAACGTCACTATTTATCGAGGCGCTTGTAGCCCTTCTTCGCCTTGGATTTCGAAGAGGGAATAGTCTCATCAAATCCGAGAGAAGGCTGTCCCTGTGTGGGAGGTGACTTAGGTGCCAACGAGTCGAGAAGCGCACGGGCCTTGGAGGATAGCGAAATAAACTGCTCTAAGGTCTGGCGAATCTCGGACTCGCGCGCTGCATCGGGTCGGCGCTCGACCTCTTGCGGAGCGCGACTTTCCGCACTGAGTCGGAATTGGCACACCGCCCCGGGAACGACTTCGATCGATAGTGTCTTGGGAAACAGACGAGCGATTTCCGAAACACCTTGAGTGCCGCTAAACGACTGCGACAACCAGTTGTACTCGGTCCAACAGATATCGGCGGCAGGCGGGTCCTGGATGTCGAAGGAAGTTCTGAGCTGACGTTCGATTCCCTTCGCAAGTCGTAACCAGTTCGGGTCCCAGCCACGGACACCCCTAAGCGCGGCGACAAGCCCAAACCAGACGAAAGCAGTTGAGGCGACCGAGGGAAACTTCCTCAGCAAGAAGGCGTGGCTTGTGCTTCGGCCAACCAAGAAGGCGCCGACCGCAAGGAGGGCGGCTGTCGTCGCTGGCGTCTTGCCGCTACGGGCTGTGTTTGCCACTGCCTCGCTTGCCATCCGCTGAAATGCTACAACTCTCTCCTCAGCTGAGTCACTGAAAAGTTGAGCGTTTGACTTAAGGATATTTCGAGCCAGCGCGACGTTAGAGGGGTTGTTCTCGATGCCTTCGGCTGCGTGCAGTACAACTTCGACAAGTTCTCGCAGGTCCGTAGTGTCCTCAATATTAGCTGACACTAAAGCCCAGATTGGGACAAGAGTGTCAATCGAAACAGCCCGTTTAACGAACCTTGGGTCGTCGGCGATGAAGCGCATGCGTTCGGCACAGGCGCGGGTGACCGAGTACGAATCGTGGATGACGTTGGCCCGCGCTATTGCGGCTGAGAAGCACGCATTCGCGCGCGACAACGGCAAGCTTTCCAGCCCGATTTCAGATTCGCCTTGAGCGAGTGCCTCGCCGAGGACCACGCTGGACCACTTGTCCGAGCGAGTGGATAGGCCGTCGCTTGGCTTGGAAAAGATCGCATCCCAATCCGTGTCGGTGATGACACGGGCAAATTGACTAAGGGGAAATGCCTCACGCGCGAAAACACGCAGCCAGGACAAAGTCTCAGCAGCGTCGCCCTGTCGGAGCATAAACATTGCAGGCGGGCGATAGTCGAGCGCCGCGACATTGTCCCGAGAGAACGCAACTCTCACGGGAGTTTTGCATGAATATGCGGTGGGGTTTAGTAGCGATTCGCGTCTCAGAAGGTTCCCTACGCCAAAAGCGACGTCAGGAACTTCCTCCTTTTCCGCAGCGTACCAAATGAGGTTTTCAGTTTTCATAATTTTTTCGGAAAAAGGTCGTCGAGTTCCATGTGCTTGGGTTGCGCGAATGCGGACTCAAGCTCGGAGTTTGTCTTTACAGTGCAGTACGAATTTAAGGCGGTTTTAGCTCTCGTGATGGCCGTATACGCCAGCGTTGGCCGAGAGAGCGGACTGCCGCTATGAAGTTCTTCAATGCCGTAGAGGTGCACCGCCCTAAACTCGACGCCTTTCGACGATGTCATCGTCATGACGTGAATTGGGCAGTCGCTAGAGAATCCGTCGCTATCGCCATTATGGATGCAGACCTGCCCCTCTAGATCCGTTCCTTGGAATCTCTCCGTGACTTCTTTCGCGGTATCTCGCTTTCCGCAGAAGATCCCAATCTTGTCGCCGTGAAAAGCAACAAGTTGGATTCCAATGAGGTCATACATCTTCTGAAACTGTTCGTCACGATTGGCACAATGGTGCAGTTCGGCGCTCGATGTGCCCATCTTCTTTGCATTGTAGTTTGAGGTGGCTTCGAGTGACTCCACCGGCGAAGGCGGCGGCAGAAGTCGGTCAGCAACTTGAGCGATTCGTTGTCCTATTCTGTAGTGGCGACTTAGCGTATGGCGTTGAAGCCCCAATACATTCGCAATATCGAGGCCGTTGCATTGGTAAATGCCCTGTTTCAGGTCCCCGCAAACACAGACATTGTCCGCAAGGGTGAGGAGGCACTCTAGTTCGTCAACCGTAAGGTCTTGAACCTCGTCAACGAAGATGGAGCTATAGGGTTTTGCAGTGGGAAGCTTCGTGTTGGCTTCTCGCAACAACTCGACGGTCTTGAGCCGTGTCGCGTCATCAAAATTTACGCCCTTTTCGATGAGGTTAACCTTTAGGTAGCGCCGAATGTGCCAATACGCCCACGAATGAAAGGTTCGTACTTGGTCAGCTTCAATGATGCCAACTAAGCCGCTGCGCATGAAGTCACATAGTGACTTCGTGAATGTAATGATAAGTACGTTCTTTTCACCCTTGCCCGCCACGAACTGAGCGCGCAGCAAAAGGAGGTTAGTCTTACCGGAGCCTGCAGGGCCTTCGAGTTGGTATTTCCCATGCGCAGGCAGCTTGATGAATTCTTGCTGCGCCTCGTCAAGCTCTTCCTTGGAAACCCACCAGCTAGTGTCCATCCTTTATCCCTTGCCAAAGCAAATTCGGCCAATGTCGGTCCCGTGAAGCACGCTCTTGTCTTCTACAGAATCTAGCATGTCCAGCACTTGGCTAAGTACCTCGGCCACGCGATAAGCGACTTCTAGCGAAACAACTTCCTCGGATTGATTGATTGTGGCCGCCGCAATTACCTGTGGACTTGGTTGGGGGACTTCCGATTCTCCACTTTTGATGACGGCGCCAATTGATACGCGAGCAGAGGTGTTCTGCATGTCCTCAAACCAATCGAAGCAAATTTCCGTCACTACAGTGACAGCACCAATTGCGAGGCCAAAGCTGTAGCCGAAAGCTGCCCCTCTGTGATTCTGCATCATCGTGATTTGTACGGCCTTATTCGCGACGGCAATCAGCTCGGTACGGATTGATTCGCAGAATCGTTTGGAGAAAGTCTCGCGTTCGAATTGCAGTCGTGCTTCAGCAGACGCTGCGGCTTGGCTCCCCGCAAGCCCGGCCCCCTTCGCAAGGCGTGACTTCAATGCGGCGAGCGGGTCAGTTGACGTCTCGAAAGTGAAATCACTCCAACCAACAATTTGCAAGCGCGTGTTCATGTCCTTCGCGAGGCACCTCGCTGCAAGGGCCTTCTGCGTGGCGAGCCTCGTTGGATCAGTATCGGGAAATGTAGGAGTCTTAGTGAGGACGGCTTTGGCGACCACGAACCTATTATCGATGTCAACCTCGTCCTGAAATAACGCCCTCTTGTTAATCAGGTCGTGGAGGACAGCGCCAACTTGGTAGAGGTTGAGCGCCTTCCACAGGCTTGGAGATGGAGCGTCAAGCCGGAATAGGTATTCCGGCGAGCTGTACTGTGCAGTGGAGATAAAACGACGACGCTTACCGTGGTCGGTTGCTTCTGCTCCCTCTTCATCCGGCAGGGTCAACCCGCGGGCGACGCCGAGGTCAATGAGCTTAAGCTTCGAGAAGTCTTCCGTGACATGAATGTTCTCAGGCTTAACGTCTCGGTGAACAATATCGAGCTTCTCTAGAAACGTGACTGCCTCGACGAGCTGCTGCGTGAGGCTTGAAACCTTGTCGTCAGGAACGTTCGGCAGTACCTTTTTCAGCTGCGGCCATGCCACGTACTCCATTTCGATAAAGGCGGTTCCCACCGCCTCCTCTACGCTATAGACAGCGACAAGGGTCGGACATTCATGACCAATCAGTGCGCGTTGAAGGTCCAGCCGCCGGGCTTCTGCTTTCGCGTTTGACTCCAAGAAGAACTTGGGGTCGTACACCTTGATAGCCCTGTACCCGGCAGGGGTGTCAACTCGGAAGATGGCGGCTGAGCCGCCTGAGTCGATATACGTCGCTGCCGTATACCCCGCGCGTGCTTTCAAGAATTCTTCGAGTCGGACTTGAATATCCTGAAGTACAGCGTCCGAAATGTCCGGCACGAACCCTCCTAAATACTCAGTCGTTGTTTCACGGCGTACGGCTTCCCGATCAGTGTAATGCCTTACTGACGCCGCACATGATCACCTAGTGCGGATGCCGGACCTACAACGAAAAAACCACCCGGTTTCAAGGGGTGGTTTGTCGTATTTGTGTCGTACTTGCTACAGCCGAACAATCAAAAAACGGCCTAAGCCGTTGATTTAATTGGTGGGCGGTACAGGGTTCGAACCTGTGACCCCTACCATGTCAAGGTAGTGCTCTACCGCTGAGCTAACCGCCCGTCGAGTCCATACCGCCAACCCGAAAGGGCGATTATGGTAACACCCGACGCGGCGCGACGGAACCATGTGCCGGCACGGAAGTATCGGCGGGGCCCGGAAACATCCGTCGCAGCGCCCAGTGCGTGGCGCCGTAGGCGACGCCGGACAGCAGCCCCCAGCAGATCAGCAGATGCAGCGGTGCGGGCCCGAGCTGGCGGCCGAAGAACGGATCGATCCACGCGAAATTCACGTTGTCCGCCGCCGGCACCAGCAGCCGGCCGGCAAGGATCGCCAGCGCCGCGATGCCGGCCTGCAGCGACCAGCCGCGCGGGTCGTAGCCGATGCGTCGCAGCACCCACCACAGCAGCAGCGGCCAGGCGATGTGGTACAGCGAGAGCAAGCGCGCGAACAGCGGATAGGCGGAATCCCACAGGTACTCGGTGCCGCCGTAAAGGAAATCGCCGGTGGCCAGTTTCCACGCGGCATCGATCGCCCAGACCACTGCGATCACCGGCGCGGCCACCGCCTGGCTCGACAGCAGCAGGCGGCTGTGCACGATCAGGCCGATGGCGGTGAGGATCACGCCGATATTGCACAGGAACAGGAAGTTGAGCGCACCGTAGGCGGCGTGATAGGTCGGCAGATACACCAGCAGCCACAGCGCACCCAGCCAACCGATGCGCGGAAAGCGGGATGCCAGCACCTCTGCGCTCACCCCAGACTCGCTTCTTTCAGTTTGCGGATCTCGTCGCGCACGCGCGCCGCATCCTCGAATTCCAGATCGCGCGCGTGCTGGTACATCGCCGCTTCCAGCGCCGCGATCCGCGCCGCGATCTGCGCCGGAGGCAACGCGGCGTAGTTCTCGATCGGTTCGGCCACGCGCTGACTCCTGCCGCGACCCTTGCGGTCGCCCGGCGCCAGCTCGCTGCGCGCGCCTTCCATCACATCCATGATCTCGCGGATGATCGAGGTCGGCACGATCCCGTGCTCCGCGTTGTATTCCAACTGCTTCTCACGGCGCCGGCCGGTTTCTTCCAGCGCGGCCTTCATCGAACGCGTCACCACATCGGCGTAGAGAATCGCCTTGCCGCGCACGTTGCGCGCGGCGCGGCCGATGGTCTGGATCAGCGACCCTGCGGAACGCAGGAAACCCTCCTTGTCGGCGTCCAGGATCGCCACCAGCGACACTTCCGGCATGTCCAAGCCCTCGCGCAGCAGGTTGATGCCCACCAGCACATCGAATTTCCCGAGGCGCAGATCGCGGATGATCTCGACGCGCTCGACCGTCTCAATGTCGGAGTGCAGATAGCGCACGCGCACGCCGTGATCGCCGAGATATTCGGTGAGATTCTCGGCCATGCGCTTGGTCAGCGTGGTCACCAGCACGCGATCGCCCATCGCCACCCGCTCGCTGATCTCGCCGAGCAGATCGTCGACCTGGGTGCCGACCGGACGGATCTCGACGATCGGATCGATCAGCCCCGTCGGCCGCACCACCAGTTCGACCACCTGGCCCTGCGACTTCTCGATTTCGTACTCGCGCGGCGTCGCCGACACGAAGATGGTGCGCGGCGAGCGCGCTTCCCATTCCTCGAAGCGCAGCGGCCGGTTGTCCAGCGCCGACGGCAGCCGGAAGCCGAACTCCACCAGCGTTTCCTTGCGCGCACGGTCGCCTTTGAACATCGCGCCGATCTGCGGCACGGTCACGTGCGACTCGTCGACCACCAGCAGCGCGTCCGGCGTCAGGTAGTCGAACAGGCACGGCGGCGCTTCGTTCGGCATGCGCCCGGTCAGATGTCGCGAATAATTCTCGATGCCGCTGCAGAAGCCGACCTCGGCCATCATCTCCAGATCGAACTGGGTGCGCTGCGCCAAGCGTTGCGCTTCCACCAGTTTGTTCGCCGCGTACAGCTGTTCCAGGCGTTCGCGAAGCTCGACCTTGATCGCTTCGATGGCATCCAGCACCGTGCGTCGCGTGGTGACGTAATGCGACTTCGGGTAGATGGTGTAGCGCGGCAGCTTGCGCATGGTTTCGCCGGTCAGCGGGTCGAACACCGTCAACTGCTCGATCTCGCCGTCGAACAGCTCGATCCGCAGCGCTTCGACGTCGGATTCGGCCGGATGCACATCGATCACTTCGCCGCGCACGCGATAGGTGCCGCGGCGCAGTTCGGTGTCGTTGCGCGAGTACTGCATCGCGGTAAGGCGGCGGATCAGCTCGCGCTGGTCGATGCGTTCGCCGCGCACCATGTGCAGCACCATCTTGAAGTATTCGTTCGGGTCGCCCAAGCCGTAGATCGCCGACACCGTGCACACGATGATCGCGTCGCGGCGTTCCAGCAGCGCCTTGGTCGCCGACAGCCGCATCTGCTCGATATGCTCGTTGATCGAGCTGTCCTTCTCGATGAAGGTATCGCTGGACGGCACGTAGGCTTCGGGCTGGTAGTAGTCGTAATAGCTGACGAAATACTCGACCGCGTTGTGCGGGAAGAACGCCTTGAACTCGCCGTAGAGCTGCGCCGCCAGCGTTTTGTTGTGCGCCATCACCAGGGTCGGCTTCTGCACCGCCTGGATCACGTTGGCGATGGTGTAGGTCTTGCCCGAACCGGTCACGCCCAGCAGCGTCTGCTTCGCCAATCCGCTTTCGAAGCCGTCGATCAGCGCCGCGATCGCCTGCGGCTGGTCGCCGGCGGGCTCGTAGGGCGCCACCAGTTGGAAGGCGGTATCGGACAGATAGCGTACGTGTTCGTTCATCGCGGGCGTCGACGGGTCAAGCCCGGAAGTCTAGCGGGTCGTCGCGGCACGGAGCGGGTTTTTCCTACACGCGGATACGGTCGTCGCCGATGCCGCGCGATCGCAGGCCTGTCGACACTGCACTCCCGTCCACGCGCATCCGGAGTCCATTCATGTCCCGCCCTCGCCCGCCCCTGTCGTCCCACCGCCGCGCCCACGGCTTCACCCTGCTGGATCTGCTGATCGCGCTGACCATTCTCGGCATCCTGTTCGGCATCGCCATCCCCGGCCTGAAGAACGCCGTCGCCCGGGTCCAGGCCGGCTCGGCGCGCAGCGCGCTCACCGCAACCCTGTTCGATGCGCAGCGGCACGCCACCGTTCTCGGGCGGGAGGTCGTGATCTGCCCCGGCGAATCGCAGTGCGTCGGCGGCGCCGACTGGAGCCAAGGCTGGCTGGCGTTCATCGACCACAACGGCGACCGCATGCACGGACCGGGCGAGCAGATCGTCCGCCAGGAACCCGGACTGCCTGCTGGTGTGCGCCTGCGCGGCACCGTCGGCCGCCCCCGCATCGTGTATCAACCCAACGGTGGCAATGCCGGCGCGAACATCACGTTCACGCTCTGCGACCGGCGCGGGCCCAGGGACGCGCTGGCGCTGATCCTGTCCAACGGTGGCCGCTTGCGCAGCACGCGGGCCGCGCCGCCTGCCGGGGCCGCCTGTGCGGTCGGGCTGTGACGGCTGTGATGGGAGTCCTGCTTGTGTGCGCCGGCAACGCGCCGTGCTTGATCGGACCGGGCCGGGCCATTAGGATATGCAGCCCCGCCCGAATAGCTCAGCCGGTTAGAGCACTTGACTGTTAATCAGGGGGTCGTTGGTTCGAGTCCAACTTCGGGCGCCAGATCCAGAAAGCCTGCGACGCGAGTCGCGGGCTTTTTCATGTCCGCACGCTCGTCGGGTCCCGCACGACGCGCGAGCCTGCAAGCCAACGCAAAAGGCCCGTTCAGTGAACGGGCCTTTTGCGTTTACGCATGCTCACGAGCAGTCGTGATTACCAGCAGTAATCGAGCGTCTCCGTACCTGTCTTGGTCTTCGCGCCCAGCTGGTTGATGCTGAGGATGCCGCAATCGGTGTCCTTCGCAGCCTGCAGGCCTTGTGGCGTCGCCGTCAGCGTGTACGTTCTGGCGGCGACCGCCGTGAGCGCGACGTTGTAGTGGTTGGTCACATCGGTCCCTGCGGTGCAGGCAGGCAGCACCACCGCCGCGTTGGCCGGAGGCAACGTCAGGTTGTAGCGCAGATTGGTGGTGTAGAAGCGCTGCATGAACAGCTCGGATTCGAGCAGGCAGGACTTCGCCGCACCGCGACGGGTCTTGACCACCGAATCCTGGTACGCCGGATAGGCGATGGCCGCCAGCACGGCGATGATCAACACGACGATGATCAACTCGACCAGGGTGAAACCGGCCGTGCGGCGGGATGCCGGGCGGCTCGAACGGCGACGGGTGATACGGCTGTGGATCATCGTCATCTCCGGATGATTTCGCGCCACGAGATACGGCCACCGTACAGGGCCGGATCCAGCGGTGTGGATGCGAGCGTCGCCAACGAACCGCCGGCGACCAGCAGTCGGTCGAGCAATGCGGGGTCGGTCACCATGCCGACGCCAAGGTCGATCGAGCCGACGGCGGTATTGCCTGCGCCCATCGTATCGTTGCCGAATTCGCCGTCGCGATTGGCGTCGAACAAACCCGTCAACAGGCTGGTGCCGGTGAACGCGTCGATCGCATTGATGTAACCGCGACCGGGCAGACACGGGTTGCTGGTGCTCGGAATGATGCTGCCCGCGATCAATGCGTTCTTCACCACCTGCTGGTCGCCGACCATGCGCTCGCCTTCCAGCGTATTGCCCGGCGGCAAATCGAGGTCGATGTACCAACCCTTGCTCCCATTGGGAAGCGGGCTGTTCGGCTCGAACGCGCGATTCTTGGTCCCGGCGTCGAAGAGCGCGATGTTGCGCGCGGTCATGCTGGTGCGGGTCACCGAAGAGGAAGCGCCCACTTCGTCGATCACGCCGTACCAGGTCTGACGGGACGTATCGGTGATGTCGCCGGTGCTCAGCAGGCGACCGGTGCCGAAGAAGACCCAGCGCTTGTCGGTCGCGGGATCGACGGCGATGGTGACGCCGCCGGTGACCGGTTGCGTGCCTGCCGCGATGGGAGCGTACAGCGGCCTGTTGTCGGCGACATCCCATTGCGAGGGATTGCTGTCGGACAGGTCGAATTTCCAGAGATTGCCGCGCAGATCGCCTGCGTACACGATGTCGACCGTGCCGTTGCCATCGTCGTCCCAGCCGCGCGGCGCCGCAAGGCCATTGGAGGTGGCGGGCGAGCCGACGCCGGTGTCGATCTCGGCGATCTTGGCGCCGGTGACCAGATCCAGCACGAACAGCACGGCGCGCTCGCTGGAGCTGTTGAGGCCGTTGGCGACGATCAGGCCGGTGCTGCCATCGTTGAGTTTGGCGATGATCGGCCGGCTCAGGACCTGACCCATATCGCCATCGAAGCTGCTGTCCTTGTCCCACAGCACTTTGGCGGGGCCGAAGATGGTGGGATCGGTCACGTCGAGCGCGTACAGGCCTCGACCGCCACGGCCGAGACTGCCGACCAGCACGGTACGGTTCGAAAGGTCGCGGCTGGTCGACGTGACGATCGGACCGTCGACGAAGAAATGATGGCTGTAGTCGGGCGCACTGAACGCCTTGAGTTTCGCCAGATCGAGGCCACGGGGAACATAAGCGAAGCGTTCGATGCCATCGGTCGCATTGAACGCATGCAGCATGCCGTCGTTCGCGCCGACATAGACCGTTTCGACGGTGGTGGAAGTCTTCACGTAGGTCGGCGAACTGTTGACGATATCGCCGAGCAGCGTATTGCGATCGCGCAGCAGACCGGCCGCGTTGAACTGCGGTTCCTGGGTGCGGTCGCCACGGATGTAATTCGCAACCACTGGCGTCAGCGCAAGGTTCTGCGCGGCCGTGGGGAAGGTGGTGCCGGCCGTGCCGTTGTGGGTGTAGATGCTGCGTGCAGCGAGCACCGGGACACTGGCGGTCCAGATCGGATTGGCGATATCCACGCCCGAAGCCGAAACCGGATAGGCCTGCACTTCGCCGTACCACTTCGACGAGAAGAACTTCGCCTGGAACACCTTGGTGCCGGCGGAGGTCGACGTGCCGGTCACGGTCGCGTTGGAACCCGAGCCGCGGCGTGCCGCGATCGCGCGCAGCGCGCTGCCGAGACCATCGGCGAATTCATCCGGATTGCCGGCCGCCACGAACGCGCCATGACCGTTCACCGATGCGTGGAACAGGTCGTCGATGCGCTCCTGGTCCTCGGCGTCCATCGGGTTCGGCCACACTTTGGCGCCACTGGTCAGCGCCGGAATGTCGACCTTCGGGTCGAGCGTGCCCTTGAGACCGATCGAGATACCGAAGGTGACCATGTGCTGCCAGAACGCTGGATTCGATGCGGATGCCGGCACGGTATTGATGAGATCCGCGCGCAGATCGCGCTTCCAGAAATGCATCGCGACGTCCGCCAGCGTATTGCTCCAGCTGTCCTGGAACGGCCGCGCTGCGACATAGGTATAGGGCGGACCGTCCGGTCTCGTGATCGCCGCACCGTTGGTATTGTCGGTATTGCCGATGGCGGTGGTGCCGTTGTTCCAGTAACCGTCGGTGGTCAGGATCGTGAAGTTCTGACGGCACTCGAACTGGGCTGCGGTCGCCTGTGGGCCCCAGGGACCCGTGGCCCCGGTTTCCGAGAAATACGCGCCCGCGCGGGACAGCGCCGGAATCAGCGGCGTACTGTTGTTGGCGCCCGCAGCGAACAGGCGGTCGAACCAGACGCGGCGGTTTTCGCCGGGGTTGTTGCCCTTGAACAAACCGTTGTTGTTGGCCACCGGGATACGGAATTCGTTGATCTGCCAGATCGTGGTGAAGCCGACGCGGTAATCGCTGTCGTCGTTGAACACGCTCGGATCGTTGAACGCATAGCTGGCGCCGGCCTTGGCGACCTTGGTCCGGGTCCGGTGATACGAATACCAGTTGGCGAAATTGGCCTTTTCCTGGGCCAGACTGCGGGTCACGCTGCCCCAGGTGAAAGACGCGACGTTGTTGCAACTGTTGTAGCCCACCGGCAACACGAACTGCCAATTGCAAGCAGTCGCGGTGCCATCGGAGCGGAGCTGATAGCGCGTGTACTGGCGCGAGTCCGCCAGATCGGTATTGGTCGCGGTCGGCACATAAAACGTCTGCGTCGAACCACTCAAGTTGGTGACGCCGCCGCTCGCCAACGTAGTGCTGGTGAAGACCGCCGTATACGGCGTGTCGTTCATGAAGGTGCCGTCGGCGCGCTGCCAGCCCCGATACGTGGTGTTGGGGTTGTAGTACAGCGTGTTGCGCGTATAGGCCTGCAACTGGATCGCGTTCGGCGCGGTTGCGGGCACACCGGCCGAATTGAACGGACCCGGCATGAAGTCCCACGCCATCGAACCCGAATCGTCGAGGATGAACCAGATGTTCGGTGGCACGCCGTTGTTGGTCTGCATCGGCGTTTCCGGCAGCGAGACCGCCGCGTGCACGGGCAGGCCCAGCACGGTGACGATGCAGGCCAGCACGGGCGCCAGACGCGACATGCGCGAGGGACGGGCGGTGACGACGTTACGGGAAGTAGTGTTCACGGGTGCCTCGGTTTATTTGCCGGCGTAAATGGTTTGCAGCAGGACGGACGCGCGCCCGTCCTGCTGGCTGCGCACGGTGACGCGATAGCGCGGCGTCAGGCACAGGGGATGGATCGGCGAGAGCTTGTCGCAGTCGCGCCAGTTCGGGCCTTCGCCCATCTCTTCGACGATGTACTGGGGCGCGTCGGTGCTGGCGTCGGCGACCGTGCCCACGCGCCATGCGTTGAAGCCCGGATCGAGCCAACGCTCGAGATCGCTCGGGTCGGGACGCGAGCACAGCCCCTGGGCATTGCAGCCAGCGGCGGGGAAATTCGCCGGATTCGGCGTCAGCGTCGCTTCGGCCTCGCGAAGCCCGGCCTCCGCCACCTGGAAGCCCAGGCTTCGATCGAGAAGGTTGGAGGTCATCCGCTCTTCGAGGATCGTGCTGCGCAGGCTGGCGAGCCCCAGCAGCGTCATCAACAGCAGGAGGATGAGCACCACCACCAGTGTGGCGCCGTGTTGGCGTCGATTCGATGCGATGCGATGGCGTGGATAGGTATTCATTCCATGCGATTCCGGAGAGTGACGGTATGCGCGATGCGACGCTGCAACTGCGCGCCGCCGACACCGGCGCCGTCGGCGCTGAGCATGTCGAGCGTTACGCGCACGGCATTCACATCGTTCCAGCGATCGGCGGGGATCAGCGTGGCGTCGACATAGTTCGCGGCACCTTCGAGCAGATACTGGATTTCAAGGTCGTTGACGCCTTCGGCGATTTCCTGTTCGCGAACGGCCAAGGCACCGCCGTTGTTGACGACCGCGCTGCGGAAGAGCGAACGCCCGCCATTCGGCGCCGTGCCCACGTACCAGCGCACCGGCTGCATGCGCACGACCGTGGCGCTGGCCATGTTGTCCGCCGGGTTCGGCCCGTATTGCTTGGTCCTGCCACCGGGGGTACATAACGCAGGGTTTGCGTAACCCAGGCCTTTGGTGCAATTCCCCGGAGCCGCGCCCGCGTTGCTGTGCCGGATATTGGCACCGGCGACACTGGTCACCTGGAACAGGGAAGCCTGGCGCCAATCGCATACGATGGCGAGGTCGGAATCCTTGAATCCATGGTCCGCCGTATTCAGCTCGAACTCCGTTCCGGCGATGTTGTGGTCGACAATGGTGGCAGCGCTCGAACTGTCCGCCGACATCAGATCGATGGCATCGGCCCCGACCACGCGGCCGGGAGGATTGCCGCCCGGAATCGCCGCTTCATAGCCGCGGATCCCGTTGTTCCAGTTGGTCCACCACTGCGCCGCCGGGTTGTTGAGCACATTGACGATCTTCAGCGGTTCCTTGCGATCGGCATTGCCGCAGGGATTGCCGCCCGCTTCGCGCAGATCGCGGGCCATGAGCTCGAACGCCATGCGTCCGTTCTCCTGCACGCGCCCCAGACCTTCGGTCGCGCGGTAGGTCGCGCGATTGGAGATGAAGATCGCACTGGCGCTGCCGACCACCAGCAGTCCGAGCATCATCGCGATCATCAATTCGACCAGCGTGAGGCCGCGAACGGCGGAACGCGCTGCAGCCCGACCTTGAGCGGCATGTCGCCGCAGGGACATCATGTTCTGGGTCATATGCGTGTCGTCGTGCTGAAGGTCTGCGTGGCGGAGCCAGACGTGCCGCGGGAATCGTCCCAGCGCACGGAGATCGTGCACAGCCCGCCATCGCAGGCGACCTGGCCGCAGGCGGTCGCACCGAGGTTCTGCTGGAGGATATCGATCCACGCGCGCTTGTCGTTGGCGACCAGATTGCCCGCACCGGGAACCGCGCAGGTCATGCCCATGTTGTAGGCGCCTGCGCGCGCCGCGTTTGGATTCGCCCGCATCGCATCGAGAATGGTGTAGACGTGCATCACGCCCTGGCTGCGCTCGAGCGAGCTCTGGCTGTTGCGCAGTGCGGTCGCCTGCATGGCCGCGACGCCGAGCAGGCCGATCGCAAGCACCAGCACCGCCACCAGCACTTCGATCAGGCCCACACCGCGAACGGCAGCGGCCGACCCGGGTGCCCGTCTACGGAGAGGAGGATGGGAGGAAGAGTGAGCTGACATTTAGTTATCCGCCGGATTCGGGCAAGCCCCTGACTCATCGATTGGAGGCCTGACGGTGATGCGTCCGCCGATGGCGATATTGACATCGCGGACGTTGAGCTCCGGGTCGGTGACCGGCAAGCAAACACGCATGTTCGCTTCCAGCAGGTTGTTGCCTGTGGTGTAGGCCAGCCCATCGGCACGGAAGACCATCTCGCTGTTGACGATGTTGGCGCTGGATCTGATCTCCATCGGCGCTTCGATGACCCCGGCCCTCACGATTTCGTCGGGATCGGCGACGCTGTCGCGATCGGCATCGGCATAGACCAGCCAGCCCTGCCAGGGCGACACGTTGCTGCACGTGGTGCCGTTGGTGCTCTGGCAGAAGAAGGTGGGGGCATTGCGGCGGACCGCTTCCGATCGGGCGATCTGCATGGCCGCGACGATTTCGTTGGCATTGGATGTCAGGCGATTGCCGTTCGACATCCCGGTGAAGAGCGGTGCCGCCATGGCCATCAATACGGACAGGACCACGACGGTAATGGCCAGCTCGACCAGTGTGAATCCGCGCGCGACGCGCGCATGCGCGCTTTTGGGCGGGGAACTGCTTCGGCGGGAAAGTCGCATTTCGCCTCCATGGATCAATGAGGGGCAGCATAGGGCTGCGTCTCCGAGGGCACCAACCGATGGCCGATGGGCGGCGGGCACGGCGGCATGAGCGGTCCCCCTGCCCGTTCGGACGTGCCCGAGGCATCATGGTGCGATGCCGATCCCTTCCAGCACCCCGCCCGCGACCACCGTCCCCGCCGCCAGGACCGGTGCGCCACTCGACAGCCTGTGGCAAGGACGGGTGGTGATCTGGGTCGTACTCGCGGCGGAAGGCCTGGCTGCGGTGCTGACGCTTGCGGGAGATGCCCCGCTCGGGCGTTGGATCCGCTTCGGGCTGCTGTCGCTGGTGGTGCAGTGGGTGGCGCTGCTGACGTTGGGCGGCCTGTATCTGTTGCGCGAGCGCCTGCGCGACGTGAAACCACAGCTTGTCGCCTATCTGGCCCTCGCCCTGCTTCTTCTCAGCAGCTGGTCGGTGCTGGGGGTCAGCGATCTGCTGTTGGGCGAACTCTGGCGAACGCCCGCCTCCGAACGCATCGATGTGTTCCTGCGCGTCACCGGAATCGTGCTGGTGGTCGGCTGGCTGGCGCTTGCCGCATTCCAGAACCATTGGCGCGTACGCCAACTCGCGGTGCGCGCGAAGCAGGCGGAACTCGCCGCGCTGCAGGCGCGGGTACGTCCGCATTTCCTGTTCAATACGCTCAATACCGGCGCGGCGCTGGTGCACCACCGTCCTGATGAAGCCGAACATCTGCTGCTGGATCTCGCCGACCTGTTCCGCGCCGCGCTCGGCGGTCCGCGCGAGATCCCGCTGAGCGAGGAGATCGCACTGATCGAGCGCTATCTCGAAATCGAATCGCTGCGCTTCCGCGAACGCCTGCGCGTGCGCTGGACGCGTCCCGAACCGATGCCGAACACCCTGGTGCCCGCGCTGTCGCTGCAGCCGCTGGTCGAGAACGCGATCAAACACGGCATCGAACGCATCGCCGGAGGCGGCGAAATCGAGATCCGCATCGACAGCGACGACAAGGGCGTGGTCATCGTGATCTCGAACCCCATGCCGTCGGAACCTGCGCGCGCATCGACCGGTCACAACGTCGGCTTGCCGGCATCGCTGGCGCAGATCGAAGCCTACACCGAGGGCCGGGGCAGCGTCGTCGCCCGCGCCGACGATGACCGCTTCATCGTGACGGTGACATTGCCGGCGGGCGTTTGACGCCCGCCGACATCCGCATCACGCAATGACTTCGTAACACGGGCGATACGAGCCGGAGATCTTCATCCGGCGCTGTTCGACGAACGCGCGCAGCAGCGCATCCAGCGACTGCATCATGTCGGTATCGCCGTGGATCTTGAACGGCCCGTACTCTTCGATGCGGCGCAGACCGTCTTCCTTCACGTTGCCTGCGACGATGCCCGAGAACGCGCGGCGCAGATCGGCCGCGAGTTCGTGCGGCTTGCGGCCGTGATGCAGATCCAGCGCCGCCATCGCCTCGTGGGTCGGAATGAAGGGCTGCTGGAACGCCAGCGGAATTTCCAGCGACCAGTTGAAGAAGAACGAATCCTTCTCGGCGATGCGGTATTCGCGCACTTTGCGGATGCCGGTCGCCATGCGCTTGGACACTTTCTCCGGATCGTTGACGATGATTTCGTAGCGCGAAGTCGCGACTTCGCCCAGCGTCAGCCGCAGGAACTTGTCGATCTGCTCGAAATACGGCGCCGACGCGGCCGGGCCGGTCAGGATCAGCGGGAACGGCAGCGATGCATTCTCCTCGCGCAACAGGATGCCGAGCAGATACAGGATTTCCTCGGCCGTACCGACGCCGCCCGGAAACACGATGATGCCGTGCCCCATGCGCACGAACGCTTCGAGGCGCTTTTCGATGTCCGGCATGATCACCAGGTGATTCACGATCGGATTCGGCGACTCGGCGGCGATGATGCCCGGCTCGGTGATGCCGATGTAACGCATGCGGCGATGACGCTGCTTGGCATGCGCGATCGTCGCGCCCTTCATCGGACCTTTCATCGCGCCCGGGCCGCAACCGGTGCAGATATCGAGTCCGCGCAGACCCAATTCGTAGCCGACCTGCTTGGTGTACAGGTATTCGTCGCGGTTGATCGAATGCCCACCCCAGCAGACCACCAGGTTCGGATCGATCGGATGCAGGATGCGCGCGTTGCGCAGCAGTCCGAATACCGCGTCGGTGATGCCTTCGGAGGTCGCAAGATCGCGGCTGCCGGTGTTTTCGCGCAGCTCGATCGCGGTGTAGGCCAGATCGCGGACCACCGCGAACAGCAGCTCCGCGACGCCGCGGATGATCTCGCCATCGACGAAGGCCATCGCGGGCGCATTGACCAGATCGATGCGTACGCCGCGATCCTGCTGCAGCACCTGGATATCGAAATCGGGATAAAGCTCGGCTGCCGCGCGCGGGTCGTCGGATGCGCTGCCGCTGGTCAACACCGCCAAGGCGCAACGGCGCAGCAGATCGTGCATGCCGCCGGCCGAGGCGTCGCGCAGGCGCGCGACCTCGTCGCGGGACAGGATGTCGAGACCGCCGCGCGGATAGATGTGGGCGGCGACGGTGGGAAGGATGGAAGCGTTGGAATCGTTCATTGCGTTCGATGTATTCGTCATTAGTGTGTCCGGCCGACTTTATCGCAGGGCCACGGCCAATAACAGCGCCACAAAAGAAAACGGCCGGATTGCTCCGGCCGTCGTCCTCGCTGCGGTTTACCGCTGCGGATTACCGTTGCAGATCAGAAGCTGTATTTGAGGGTCAGCTGGGCGGCCCACTGCGATTCGCCGCGCTGCTGGCGGGTCACGTAGTCTTCGACCTGACCATCCACGCCGTAGATGTAGCGGCCCTGGGCATCCAGACCCTGATAGTTGACGAAGCTGCGCGCCAGACCACCGGCCGACTGGAACGCGACCTCGTCGATGTGGCCCCAATCCTTGTTCAGCAGGTTGCCGACGTTGATGATATCCAGCGACACCAGCACCTTGTTGCCTTCGAGGAAGCCCGGGAATTCCTGACTGAAGCGCACGTCGAAGTTGTTGGTCCAGGTACCGAACGAGCTGTTGCGCTCGACGGCGCCACCGGCATAGCGGTTGAGACCGTTGGCGTTCGCGATCCGCCAGAACAGCGCTTCTTCGTCGGCGCCGCTGCCGCTCGCATTGACGTCGCGGAACACCACATCGCCAGAACCGAAGCGGGTCGGGATGTACATCAGGTCGTTGGTGATGCCGTCGCCGTTGAGGTCGTTGTTGTAGATCCAGCTGTACGGCTTGCCCTTGCGACCTTCATAGAACAGACCGAAGGTGGTCGCGTTGTCGCCGAAGAACTTGTGGCTCCAGGTCAGCTGGCCGATGAAGCGATCCTTCACCAGGTACGCCGAATTGGCGGCCACTTCTTCGTTCGCATTGAACACCGACACCGAGTTCCAGTTCGAATTCGACACCGAAGACGTCAGCGGGCTGACTTCCTTCGCGCGGGTATAGGCGTAGCCCAGGCCCCAACGGAAGTCTTCCATGAACTGCCCGTTCAAGGACAGGGTCAGGTTGTCGCCGTAGCCCTTGTTGGTGTTCTCGGCAAGCAGCACGTTGGCGAAGCTGGCGTTGCTGAGCGCACGGTTGCGGAATCCGGTGCAAGCGCCGGACGTGGTGTTGGAGCCGTTGGTGTTCCAGCAGGCGCCGTTGTAACCCTGCGGGGTGTAATACAGATTGCGTCCATCCTTGCCCTGACGGGTCGCGCCGCCCAGGTTCAGATGACGGTAATACACGCCGTCCTTCACCTGCGTGCGGATGTACTCGATGCCCGCGACCATGTTCCACCACGGCAGCTCATGCTCGAACGCGATGTTCGCTTTCCAGACGGACGGCTGACGCAGGTCCGAGGACAGGAAGTCGACGTTGGCGGCCGGAATGGCGCCGGTGAAGCTGGTCGGCTGCGCGCCGGTATCCGGGGTGAACAGACCGCCCGTGGTCGGGCATGCGGCGAAGCCGGCGATACCGCAACCGATGATGCGGGTAGCGATACCGGTGTTGGAGTAAGGATTGGACAGCCACACGTTGGCGGCGGCGCCTTCGAACAGGCCGAAACCGCCGCGCAGCTGGGTCTGGCGATCGCTGGCGAAGGTGTAGTTGAAGCCGAAGCGCGGCTGGAAGAGCGTGTTGCCGTCAAGGGTGACGTCGTTGCGGAGACCGAAGCCGCCGGTGCTGCGGACGACCGTGCCGTTCTGCGGCGTGGTCGAACCGTTGAGCGCACCGGCAACGGGAGCAGCCGCAGCGGCGCTGTTGAACAGCGGGCTCTCGCCCATGCCCTTGCGGTCGACGCGTACGCCAGCGGTCAGGGTCAGGCCGTCGTTGACCACCCAGGTGTCCTGCAGGAACACGCCGAGATTCTGGTAATCCCAGTTGGCGACGCCGTCGTTGATGCCGAAGCCCGGGGCACCGACCTGCACCTGATAGCTGGTGGGACGGCCGCGACGGAAGTTCTCGAGCACCGCCGCTTCGTTCTGCGCGCGCGTAGCCGTGTTGCAGGTCACTGCAGCGGCAGTGAACTGGTAGAACCCTGCTGCACCATTGATACAGGCGAACGTGTAGTTGCCCTTCGTATCCTGCAGGAACGCGTTGTAGACGGTGTTGTCGTCGTAATCGACGCCGAACTTCAGCGTGTGATCGCCGAGGAACAGGTTGCCGGCCGCGTAGAAGTTCCAGGTTTCGGTCGCGAGATCGTTGAAGTGACGGCTGCGTTCGGTACCGAACACGAGGCCGGCATTGGTGCTGGACACCGCCGGCGAACCGGCCGGCAGCGCGCCGGCGAAATTCAGGCGGATCTGCGGAAGATCGGAGTTGTTGATCGGCGTGCTGGCGTAGTCGCGATAGGACGCCTTGAACTCGGTCGAGAACTTGTCGTTCCAATCGGAGAAGAATTCACCGACGAACGTTTCGATGGTCTTTTCCTGGCTGTACCAGTGCGAGCTCAACGAGATGGCATTGTTGAAGAAGGTCGGGAAGATCGGATCGGACTGTTCGGTCTTGCTCCAGCGCAGGCTGGCGCGATGATTGTCGCCGATGTTGGCATCGAGCTTGATCAGCGCATCCTTGACCGTGAGTTCCGTCTCGGAGGTTTCGGCCGAGCCGATATCGACGTTGTACTGCGTGCTGGCGATGGTCTGCGCGCCGGTGATCGCGGTCGGCGTGATCGCGACGTTGGTCCGGGCGCTGCCGAGCGGGCCGAATTCGGGCGTGCCGCGCGAGCTGTTCAGTTCTTCGTACGAGGCGAAGAAGAACAGGCGGTCCTTCATCAGCGGGCCGCCGAAGGTCAGGCCCTTGGTGGTTTCTTCGAAGGCCGGCGCCGCGAAGTAGCCGCCGGTGGTGCGGTTGTAGCGATCGCCCGCGCCGTTTTCGTCGCGGTAGACGTAATAGACGGAACCCTTGAACGCGTTGGTGCCCGATTTGGTGACCGCGTTGATGTTGGCGCCGGTGTAGCCCTTCTGGGTCACGTCGTAGTTGGAGATGTTGACCTGCACCGACTGGATCGCATCGACCGAGATCGGCTGCTTGGCGGTCGGAAGGTTGTTGGCTTCCAGACCGAAGGTGTCGTTGGTGGCGACGCCGTCGATGGTGACGGTGTTGTAACGCGAATTCTGGCCGCCGGCGGAGATTTCGCCGCGCTCCTTGTCGGTCTGCGAGATGCGCGGATCGAAGCGCGCGTAATCCTGCAGGTTGCGCTGGACGGACGCGTAATTGTCGAGGTCCTGGCGGCTGATCGAGGTGCCGGCACCCATCTTGTCGGCACTGAAGATCTGCGGGCCGGCGTTGCCCGAAATCGTGATCGCATCCAGTTCCTGCGTGCCGATCGACAGATTCACTTCCGAGACCTGGTCCAGCGCGAGGTAGACGCCGTCTTCGCTGCGGGTGCCCGAGCCGTCCTTGTTCGCGGTGATCGCGTAAGGACCGCCGACGCGCAGGCCACGTGCGTTGTAGCGGCCGTTGGCGTCGGTGACGACGCGGCTGACCGTGCCCGACTCGCTGTGCACGATGGTGACTTCAGCGCCGGCGATCGGCTGGCCATCGGCCCCGACGACCTGACCGCCCAGGGCGGCAGTGGTGTTCTGCGCGAACGCAGGCGCCGCTGCGAGGGCGACGATGAGTCCGATCGACAGTTTGGAAAGTCGGAGACGATTCGTATGGTTCATTGCTATTGGCCTCGGTGGAGAACGATGCGATGGGTCGTACATAAAGATCGCGGGCGCTTGTGGCGCCGCGATCCGGTCAGCGGGGGAGATTGGACCCGGAACCTGTACAGCCGATAGGTCTGGGTTAACTATAGGTTAACACGATAGAGCCTGAACATGACAGTGGAATGACGGATTCCCCGCATGTAAGCCATTGAATTCATTGACTGAACATGCCTGAGGTTTCACTTGAACGTTACACCGCAAGGGGTTCAACGCATTACACAGTCACACAGGCATTTCGTCACAGAACCATCAAGGCCCCTTCACCTGCAGATAGGTCGCGATGCCATCCATCAGCATCTGTACGGAGATCGCCACCAGCAACATGCCCATCAGCCGCTCGACGGCGACAAGGACACGCTGGCCGAGCCATTTGTAGAGGTAGGTGGCCGAGAACAGGATCACGGCGGTCGCCGCCCAGGCGATCATCAACGCCAGGCTCCAGTCATCGAGTCGCGCGGGGTCGTTGCTGCCCATCAGGATCACCGCCGCCATGCCCGATGGGCCGGCGACCAGTGGAATGGCCATGGGCACGATGAACGGCTCGCCGTCGGGCATCTCGCCCATCAAGCCTTCCGGCGGCGGGAAAATCATGCGGATGCCGATCAGGAACAGCACGATGCCGCCAGCGATCGACACCGACTCCTCGCGCAGGTGCATCAGCTCCAGGGCGTACTTGCCGCACCACAGGAACAGCATCAGCACCACCAGCGCGATCAGGAGCTCGCGCCCGAGCACGATGCGCTGCCGCTGCGGCGGCAGGCCACGCAGCAGGCTGAGGAACACGGGAATATTGCCGAGCGGATCGAGGATCAGGAACAGCAACAGTGCGGCCGAAGCGATGCTCACCGGATCGGCGTCCAGAGCGTTCCGCGCTGTCCGGCGCCCGCAGCGGACAGCAGATGCACGCAGGCCGGCGCGATCGCAGCGACATCGCGGGCGTCGGCGGTGTCTTCTTCGACGAACACCTTGGCGCGCAGCGGCGTGCGCATCGGACCGGGCGCGAGACCCGCGACGCGCACGCTCGAATTCGCCAGCTCGGCATGCAATGTCCCGAGCATCACCTTCAATGCGGCCTGGGCGATGCCATAACCGCCCCAGTACGGAAGGCCGCTCGTCAGCGCGTCGTCGATCGTGAACACCACGGCGCTGTCATCGGCACGACGCAACAGCGGCAGGCAGGCCTGGGTCAGCCACCAGCGCGCGGTCAGGTTCACGTGCAGCGCACGCGCGAACGCGGCCGGATCGGTGTTTTCCAGCGGCGTCAGCCCGGGAAAGTCCGCAGCGCAATGCAGCAGGCCATCGAGCCGACCGGGTCCGGATTCGATGCGCTCGACCATTTCGGCGTAATCGTCGGGTGTCGCGCCTTCGAGGTCGAGCGGATACAGCAGCGCTTCGCCGCCCTGTCGCACGATGGCGTCGTACACACGATTGAGCTTGGGCACTTTGCGCCCGAGCAGCACCACCGTCGCGCCCGCATCCGCACAGGCGAGCGATGCCGCGTGGCCCAGCGCGCCGTGCGCGCCGACCACCAGCACCACGCGACTCTCGAGCGCGCCCGCGCCCGGCGGCATCACGTTTTCCGACATCAGGCCTTCTGCGCCTCGGCGATCATGCGCGCAAGCTCGCCGGATTCGAACAGCTCGATGGTGATGTCGCAGCCGCCGATCAATTCGCCGTTGATGAACAACTGCGGGAAGGTCGGCCAATTCGAGAAGCGCGGCAGATTGGCGCGCACTTCCGGGTCTTCCAGCACGTTGATCGTGTGGTAATCGGTCGCGCCAGCGGCTTTCAGCGCCTGCGAGGTACGACTGGAAAAACCGCACATCGGGAATTGCGGGGTGCCCTTCATGAACAACACGATGGGATGGGCTTCGATCTCGGATTGGATACGTGCCAACACCGGCATGGGAGTCTCCTGCGGATGGGGCCGGCCGCGTTCGGGTCGCGACGGCCAAGGTGGGGTTAGAATCATGCGGCTAGAATCGCGCATTGTAATCGTTCGCGCGGCTCCGGACCCGTCCAGCGCCCGCGCCAACCCCCACCCCCAAGGAGCCCGCCCATGGCCATCGAGCTGCCCGCCCTGCCCTACGACCGTACCGCGCTGGAACCGCACATTTCGGCGGAAACCATCGATTTCCATTACGGCAAACATCACCAGACCTATGTCACCAACCTCAACAACATGATCCCGGGCACCGAATTCGCCGATCTGTCGCTGGAAGACATCGTCCGCAAGGCGCAGGGCGCGATGTTCAACAACGCCGCGCAGATCTGGAACCATACCTTCTACTGGAACTGCCTCAAACCCAATGGGGGTGGCGCACCGTCCGGCAAACTGGCCGATGCCATCAACGCCGCGTTCGGCAGCTTCGACAAATTCAAGGAAGAATTCACCAAGACCACCGTCGGCACCTTCGGCTCGGGCTGGGGCTGGCTGGTGCAGCGTCCGGATGGCTCGCTCGCATTGGCGAGCACCTCCAACGCCGCCACTCCGCTGACCGGCGAGGACACCCCGCTGCTCACCTGCGATGTGTGGGAACACGCCTACTACGTCGACTACCGCAACGCGCGCCCGAAGTACGTCGAAGCGTTCTGGAACCTGGTCAACTGGGATTTCGTCACTGCGCAGATGAAGTGATCGAAGCATTCTTGTGAATCGCGAACGGCCGGGGAAACCCGGCCGTTTTTTTGCGCCTGCTTTTTGCGGGCAGTGACGCAGGCAACGCAAACCGACCGTCCGATGAACGATCGCGACTGCAGCGTCAACGCCATGGCCCTCGCAGGCATTTCCCGGTGGTCTTCCACGCACACGGAGCCACCCGATGACATCGTCCAGATCCCTGCTGTCCGCGTTCGCCCTGACGCTCGCGCTCGCTTTCACCGGTACTGCCTGCGCGCGCAGCCATGACCGCGACAACAACCCGCCCGGCCCGGCCGGCGGCCCCGGCACCAACTGGGAAAATCCGCCCGGCTGGCGCGGCGGCCCTGGCGCATCGCCGGATTACCGCTACTACCGTCACGGCAAGACCCGCTACAAGTTCGCCATCGTCGACGGCGGCTATTACTTCAATGCGAACTTCGGGTACTGGCATCCGCGCTATGGCTGGTGGAACCAGAGCAGCCGCTGCTGGCGCGACAACGACGGCAATCCACCGGGCCGCGCGGGCGGACGCGGCACGAACTGGGAAAATCCTCCGGGCAGGAAAGGCGGGCCGGGTGCGTCGCCGGATCGTTACGGACGCTGCCGCTGAAAGCCCGAAAAGCTCAGTCGCAGATATCGCGCGACCAGTCTCCACCGCGACCGCGTGACGCTATCGCGCCGCTGAGCCGTTGCAACGCGCCGGCGCCGGGGATGCCCGCGCCGGCGTCGTTTCCGATCTTCGCCGGCTGATTGCGCGCACGCGCGACGTCGGCGGAAGGCAGCCGCTGCTCCAGAGACGCGATGCGTTCCTGCACGCGCGGCATGAGCGACTGGACATCAAGGGCGCCGGCCGCGCCCGCATTCCCGATCGAAGTGCGCAGCGCGTACAGCAGCGCCAGCCCGGTCGCCGGCTGCGGATCGACCGCCTGCGCCAACAGCGGGCGACGCCGGTCGTCGGGAGCGCTGGCGTAGGCCTGGGCGAGCTCCCAGGCGGCGCGCAGATCGCCCTGCGCGACGGCGGCAAGGGCGATCGATTCGGCGTTGTCGCGGTACAACGCGAGTTCGGACAGGTTGTCCAACATGTCGCTGCCGCTGAACATATCGCCCGAGGCGTAATAGCTCGCCGCCTGCGGATGCCCCGCCGTCGCGGATTCGCGCATGTAGCGCACGATCTCGGTCGAAGACGGCGTCTCGACACCTTCGCAGTGCTGGTAGAGCCGGTTCGTTTCCTCGAATGCCGATGCCATCCGCTCCGGAGAACCCCAGCCCCTGCGCCGGCCGTTCTCGGCGCTCTGCTGCGCGCGTGCGACGCCGCTCTCGATCATCTGCATGCGGTCCTGCAAGTCCACGCAATAACGGTATTCGACGGCCAGCCGGCACAGCGCGCGCGCATCGCCGGCCTCCGCGCGCGGTTTCAGTTCGCGCACGATCGCCGACAGCGGCGCATCCAACGGCGGCAACGGTGCGGTCGACTTCGCCATCGAAGCGGCATGCCCTGTCCGCACCTGTGCGGCAACCTCTTCTTCTTGCCGCTTCGTGTCGCGAGAACCGACAGCGCCGATGGCATCGCCGGTCGTCGATACCGAAGGCTTCTTCCCGTCCTGCGGCATGAAGTAGCGCATCGCGACCACGATGCCCAGCGCCACCACCAGCACGCCTCCGACCGCCGCCCATGTCCGCGTGCCTGCCATACCCTGCTCCTCCGTCAGCCGATGCCGGCCGCGTGCGCGACGATATCCGCGCGCCCCAGCGTCTCGCCGATGCGCGCCAGCGCGGCAGCCAGTTCGTGTGTCGTGCCTGCGCGCAATGTCGCATGGCCGACCTTGCGGCCCGCGCGGGGTTCCTTGCCGTAATCGTGCCAATGTCCGCACGGTTCGCGCAGAACCGCATTCGCATCGGGCATCGCGCCGATCCAGTTGAGCATGCAGGCATGGCCGATCATGCGCGTATCGCCCAGCGGCAGACCGAGCACCGCGCGCAGATGGTTCTCGAATTGCGAAGTCTCGCTGCCTTCGATGGTCCAGTGGCCGGAGTTGTGGACGCGCGGCGCGAGTTCGTTCGCCAGCAGCACGCCATCGCGGCAGAACAGCTCCAGTGCGAACACGCCGACATAATCCAGCGCCTCGCCCAGCGCTTGCGCATGCGCGAGCGCGGTCCGGGCGAGCGCGTCGTCGACACGGGCGGGCGCGAGGCTCGCGGACAGCACGCCGTCGACGTGCCAGTTCTCGGTCAGTGGCCAAGTGCGGAACGCGCCGTCGCGACCGCGCACGGCAACCACGCTCAACTCGCGCTCGAACGGCACGAACGCTTCGAGGATCAAGCCCACGGTCTCGGCCTGCGTCCCGAGCGCATCCCAGGCGGCATCGACATCGCCAGCGGATTTGATCCGGAACTGGCCTTTGCCGTCGTAGCCGAGCCGGCGGGTTTTCAGGATGCACGGCACACCGATACGGGCGATGGCGGCCTCGAGCGCGGCGCGATCCGCGACATCGGCGAAATCCGGCACCGGAATGCCGAGTTCGCGGAACAGGGTTTTCTCGACGAGGCGGTCCTGCGCGATCGACAGCGCGCGCGGATTCGGAAACACCGGCACGCGCTCGCTCAGCCACTGCGCGGATTCGGCGGGCACATTCTCGAAATCGAAGGTGGCGACATCGACCTGCGATGCGAACTCGGCCAATGCGGCCCGGTCGCGGTAATCGCCGACGATCAGCGGTGCGAACTGGCCGGCACAGGCGTCGGCGACGGTATCGAGCACGCGGAAACGCAAGCCCAACGGCGCGCCGGACAGCGCGAGCATGCGCGCCAACTGGCCCCCGCCGAGAATACCGACGGTCGTCATCGGCGTGGATCGTCGTTGTCGCAGACATCCTGCGTCTGTTTGGCGCGGTACGCATCGAGCGCAGCGCCGATCCGCGGATGATCGGCCGCCAGCATCGCCGCAGCGAACAGCCCGGCATTCGCGGCGCCCGCATTGCCGATGGCGAAGGTCGCGACGGGAATGCCGGCCGGCATCTGCACGATCGACAGCAGCGAATCCATGCCGTTCAGCGCCTTGCTCTGCACCGGAACACCGAGCACCGGAACCGCAGTCTTGGACGCGAGCATGCCGGGCAGATGCGCAGCGCCACCCGCGCCGGCGATGATCGCGCGAAGACCGCGCTGTCGCGCGGTGGCAGCGTATTCGAAGAGGACATCCGGCGTGCGGTGCGCGGATACCACGCGGACCTCGTGCGGCACACCCAGCGCTTCGAGTCTGGACACGGCGTGCTGCATCGTCTCCCAGTCGGAGCGCGAGCCCATCACCACGCCGACCAGGGGCCGGTTGTCTGTGTCTGCCATGGCCCCACCCTGCGGCGTCACGCCTGCTGCAAAACGGTATTCTAGCGGCACTTCACCCCCGGCTTCATCGAATGGACCGCAAGTTGCTCGATCTCCTCGTCTGTCCCGCCACCCGCCAACCGCTGGCGCTGCTCGACAAGCCCGGTCTGGAGGCGTTGAACCGCGCCATCGCCGCAGGCAGCGTCAAGCGCGTCGATGACACGCCACAGACCGAAACGATCCGCGAGGCGCTGATCACCCGCGACCGCAAAACCATTTACCGCATCGACGATGGCATCCCGGTGCTGTTGATCGAAGAAGGCATCCCGGTCGCGGCGGTGGAAGGGCTGTGAGCGTGGACACGCACACGAGAATCGCGCCGCCACCGGCGGCGGTCATCGCCGCGAACGTTGCTGCGGCGTTGGCCGAAGACCTCGGCAGCGGCGACGTCACCGCCGCGCTGCTGCCCGACGGTCCGGACATCGCGTATCTGCTGTGCAAGGAGGACGCGGTGGTCTGCGGGCGTCCATGGTTCGACGCCTGCCATCGCGCGCTCGATCCTGGCGTGGGTATCGACTGGCGCATCGCAGAAGGCGACCGCGTCGCCAAGGGCACCGTGATCGCCACGCTCGCCGGGCGCAGCCGCGCGCTGGTCAGTGCCGAGCGCGCCTCGCTGAATTTTCTGCAGACATTGAGCGGCACCGCTACCGTCACCGCAGGCTACGTCGACGCGGTGCACGGCACCGGCGCGAAGATCCTCGACACCCGCAAGACCCTTCCCGGGCTGCGCCTGGCGCAGAAATACGCGGTGCGCGTCGGCGGCGGAACCAACCACCGCATCGGTCTCTACGACACGGTGATGCTCAAGGAAAACCACATCCGCGCGGCGGGTTCGCTCGCGGGCGCGATCCACGCGGCGCGCGCGATGCATCCGACGCTGCCGCTGATCGTGGAGGTGGAAACGCTGGCGCAACTGGAAGAGGCGCTGCGCGAAGGCTGCACGCGGATCCTGATCGACGACTTCGACGCCGCGACGCGCCGCGACGCGGTGCGGATCGCGAAATCCGCGCCGTTCGACGGACGCATTCCGCTGGAGGTTTCCGGCGGCGTGGACATGACCACGCTGCGCGGGATCGCCGAGGACGGTGTGGACTGCATTTCCATCGGCGGCTTGACCAAGCATGTCCGCGCGATCGATCTGTCCTTGAAGCTGGGGCCGCCGCCGGGCTGAAAGCGGGCGGTCAACGCATCGACCCTCAGCGCTGCCAGAGCAGTACGACCACGACAGTCGCTGCGATCACGCCCAGCAGACCGAATACCCAACGAGACAATCCGGCACGCGATGGTGCCGTGTTTTCGATCGCGTGCACGCCTTCCGCGCCCAATTCCAGCAACCGGAAACGCAGCGTGTCGAAACCGATTTCGTCGCCGGCCTTGGCCACCGCGCGCTGTACGCGCTTGCCGTTGTGGAAGCTGCCGTTGGTCGAACCGAGATCTTCGATCACCACGCCCTCGTTGGTGGGAATCAGTTTGGCGTGCTTGCGCGAAAGGTTGGAGTCATCCAGGCGAAGCTGGCAATCCGGTGCGCGACCGACGAAAGTCGCGCCGGTCAGGGGATAGCTGCGACCCAGCATCCGACCGGTCTGCGAGCGCAAGGCGTATTTCGGCAGCGCCGCGCGAACGGTGGTGGCGCCGACGTCGTCGAGCTCTGGCGCCGGGCTGGGCGGGCGCGGCGCATCGAGCGCCATGATCGAAGCCTGCACGCCCGCGAATCCGATCAGGTCGCCGACCCGCAGCGAAATCAGACCATCGGCCGGGCGCTGGTTGACCGTCACCGTCGCGCCGCGCGCGATCTTCAGCATCACGCCCTGCGGGTTGACATGGAGCTCGCAGTGCTGCGGCAGGATCTCGGGGTCGCGAAGGGCGATGTCGGCATCCACGGCCGAGCCGATGCGCTTGACACCCTGCTGCAGCAGGAGAGGTGGGAATTCGCCGGCGGCGAATACGAGCTTCATGGGCGATCTGACTCCAGTGACGGGGATTGCATCTGCGGCTCGTGGGCCGCAGATTACGGGAATGCCGACTTTACTGATCCTGATGATTCTGGGTGCGATGGGGTTCGCATTCTGGAGCGCTTCGCGCGCCGCCGCCGAACAGGCGATCCTGCTCGGCGGCGACGCCTGCCGCACGGCCGGAGTGCAATTGATCGACCAGACCGTGCACGCGACCGGGCTGCGTCTTCGACGCGGCGAAGACGGCCGGCTCGGTTTCGAACGCAGCTTCCGTTTCGAATACTCGCAGGACGGCACCGACCGGCATGTCGCGCGTCTGGTGCTGCGTGGCGAGCGACTGGTGTCTTTCAGCGGCCCGGTGGAGGCCGCGAGTCGCATCACGCTGGATTGAAACCATGGTTGCCATCGGACACTGCCCCCTGCAGTCTGCGATTCGAAGCGGCGCGCGATCGACGGCGCGATGGGATCTCGACCGTCGCTATTTCACCACGCGCAGATGATTGCCGCGCCTGGGCGGCGGCGCATGGTCATCGCCGCCGTCCGCGTCCCCGGAATGAGCATCGACGCTTTCGGCCTGGGCCGACGCGGGATCCTCGATCTCCTCCGGCAGCGGCATGAGCTGCCCGGTTTCGCGGGCATAGATCGCCAGCACTGCGGCCATCGGCACCCACACCGGATGACTGACGCCGCGGAATCGCGCGGTGAACGCGATCCCGTCATTGCCCATCTCCAAGCCCGAAACCGCGCGCGCGGCGACGTTGAGCACGACCTTGCCGTCGTTCACCGCGGACGCCGGCACCTGCACGCCGGGACGCGCCGCGTCGACCAGCAGATGCGGCGTCATGTCGTTGTCGGCGATCCATGCGTACAGGGACCGCAGCAGGTAAGGGCGGAAACTGGTCATGCGAGGCGAGATTCCGTCGCTCATGCGGGCAGTCTACTCCCGCATTTCCGGGCTGCGCAGGCCTTCGCCGCGCGGCGATCGCTCCGACAGATCGATGTCCCGACCAGCGGCGCCAGGGCGACCATCAGGCCGGCAGCTCGCGCAGGTTCTTTTCCTGATGGGTCAGACTGCGGACGAAACCCGGATTCCGGAAGATGCGGTTGCCGTAATCCTCGATCACCTTGCCGTCGGTCGGCAGCGGCACATCGAGCGCCGGCAGGCGCCAGACGATCGGCGCCATCGCGCAGTCGGCGAGGCTCATTTCGTTGTTGAGGAAGAACTTGCTGGCCTTGAACAGCGGCACCGCAGCGGTGAGCAGTTCCTTCAAGCGCTTGCGACCGGCTTCGGCCTGCTGCCGGTTGCCGAACTGCACCGCCTGCACCTGCGGCACCCAGTCGTGCTCGATGCGCAGCATCGCCAGGCGCAGGCGCGCGCGCGACAGCGGATCGATCGGCATCAACGGCGGGTGCGGATACCGCTCATCCAGATATTCGCTGACCACCGATGCCGCGTAGAGCACGAGGTCGCGTTCGACCAGGGTCGGCACCGAGTGATAGGGATTCAGGTCGATCAGATCCTCGGGCGGATTCTGGGGATCCACCGAAACCAGATCGTAGGTCACGCCCTTGGCGGCCAGCACCAGGCGGACGCGATGACAGAGCACGTCGTCGACGGAAGAAAACAGGGTCAGGGCATTTCGCATACGCAGACTCGCCATCCATCCTCAAGAACAAAAGCGACCGGACAAGCCGGCCGCCCCTGCAGGTGATCGTCGCGCGAAGGCGCGCCGCGCCATCAATGTACGTCGCGCCAGTATTCCTTCTTGAGCAGCCACGCCATCAGGGTGAAGAACGTCAGGAACAGGATCACCCAGACACCGGCCTGCTGGCGCTTGATCGCGCCCGGCTCGCCGACATACTCGAGAAACGCGCTGATATCGCGCGCGGTGCGGTCGAACTCTTCCGCGTTCTGCGAACCGGCCTGGGCGACTTCGAGGCGCTCGACCGCGGCTTCGCCGGTCTTCGGATCCTTCTTGCCGTACAGCGCGCGCTGCAGACCCTGCATTTCCCACAGCGGGTTCGGCATCGACGCGTTCGGGAACAGTTTGTTGTTCCAGCCCAGCGGGCGCGATTCGTCGAGGTAGAACGACTTGAGGTAGGTATAGATCCAGTCGCTGCCGCGGACGCGCGAGATCACGCTCAGGTCCGGCGGCGCCTTGCCGAACCACTTCTCGGCGTGGACAGCGGGCATCGGGCTGACGATCTGCTCACCGAATTTCGCACCGGTGAAGTTCAGGTTGTTCATCACCTGGTCTTCGCTCAGCCCGAGGTCTTCGGCGATCCGCGAATAGCGCATGTATTTCAGCGAATGGCAGCCGGCGCAGTAGTTCATGAACGATTGCGCGCCGCGCTGCAGCGAGGCCTTGTCTTCCAGATCGGTACCGGCCTGCATCAAACCGCCCGCTGTATTGGCAAGCGCCGAAAACGACAGCACGAGGCCAGACAGCAGCAGCGCAGCACGGCCGAGGAGCGAAGGCTTCATCGAAGACTTCATCGTGGATGGCTTAATCATGCATCGTCACCCGTTCCGGAACCGGCTTGGTCTTGTCGAGCTTCGTCCACACCGGCATGGTGATGAAGAAGGCGAAGTAGAGGAAAGTCAGCACGCGGCCGATGATCGTCTCGACCGGGTCGGTGCCCGGGCCGGCGCCGATCTTGGCCAGCCAGACGAAGGAGATCGCGAAGATCGCGAGCATGACCTTGTACAGCGTGCCGCGATAGCGGATCGACTTGACCTTGGCCCGGTCCAGCCACGGCACCAGGAACAGCATCACGATCGCGCCGAACATCACCAGCACGCCCCACAGCTTGATGCCGAAGAACGACGGCACCACGCGCAACATCGCGTAGTAGGGGGTGAAGTACCACACCGGTTTGATGTGCAAAGGAGTAACGAGCGGATTGGCTTCGGTGAAATTGTCGTGCTCCAGGAACCAGCCGCCGAAGGTCGGGGCGAAGAACATGATGAACGCCGCGACGATCAGGAAGCAGCCGACGAAGAACGTGTCCTTGACCGTGTAGTACGGATGGAAAGGCACGCCATCGGCCGGCGCCGTGGGCGACCAGCGGTTGCCCTTCGGGCCCTTCTTGATCTCGACGCCATCGGGGTTGTTCGAACCCACTTCATGCAGCGCGCCCAGATGCAGGACCACCAGCAGCAGCAGCACCAGCGGCATCGCGATGACGTGCAGCGCGAAGAAGCGGTTGAGGGTGGCGTCGCCCGGGTTGAAATCGCCCATGATCCATTCTGTCAGCGAAGTGCCGATGTAGGGGATCGCGCCGAACAGCGAGATGATCACCTTGGCGCCCCAGTACGACATCTGTCCCCAAGGCAGCACGTAGCCCATGAAGGCTTCGGCCATCAGCACGAGGTAGATCAGCATGCCGAGGATCCAGACCAGCTCGCGCGGCTTCTGGTACGAGCCGTACATCAGGCCGCGGAACATGTGCAGGTACACGACGATGAAGAACATCGAGGCGCCGGTACTGTGCATGTAGCGGATGTAGTTCCCGCCATCGACGTCGCGCATGATGTATTCGACCGAGGCGAAGGCTTCCGCCGCGCTCGGCTTGAAATGCATGGTCAGGAAGATGCCGGTCACGATCTGGTTGACCAGCACGACCGTGGCCAGGATGCCGAAGATGTACCAGAGGTTGAAGTTCTTCGGCGCGTAGTACTCGGACATGTGCTTGCGGTAGAACGGCATCAACCCCGGCGCGCGGTAGTTGACCCATTCCATCACGTTGTCGGCGGTACGCATGAGGATGTTCGACATGACTTATGCGCTCCCTTGCGGATCGAGACCGATGACAAGCGTGCTGTCGTTGTCGAACCGATACGGCGGGACCGGCAGGTTGGCCGGCGCCGGCTGCGACTTGTAGACGCGGCCGGACAGGTCGTAGCGCGACTTGTGGCAGGGGCAGAAGTAACCGCCCTTCCAGTCGGCGTCGAAGACCTGCGGCTTCACTTCCGGCAGGAAGTCGGGCGCGCAACCCAGATGGGTGCAGACCCCGATCAGCACCAGGAACTCCGGCTTGATCGAACGGAACTCGTTCTGCGCGTATTTCGGCTGCTGGTCCGTGTTCTCCGAGGACGGATCGGCGACCAGCGCATTCATCCCGGGAAGAGCGTCCAGCATCGCCTTCGTGCGGTGCGAGACGAAGACCGGCTGGCCCCGCCACTTCACGACGAGCTGCTGCCCGGGCGCGAGTGCGCTGATATCGACCGAAATCGGCGCGCCGGCCAATTTGGCTCGGGCGCTCGGCATCCAGGACTTGATGAACGGCACCGAGGCACCGGCAACACCGACGGCACCCACCACAGCGGTGGACACGGTCAGGAAGCGGCGACGCCCCGCGTCCACCGGTTGCGCGCCGTCACCCTGGGGGTGATCAGACCCGCTTACGACTTTAGTTGCCATCCGGCACTCCGCAAAACGTAGGCTACATTTGGACTGTCGGCCGGTTTCGTTCCCGAAGCCGGCCGGCAAAGACGACAAAGTGTAACGGAACGCTGAATCGGCCGACAATGTTTACCTGTCCCGCGCCCACAACAAGTCGCGCCGGACCGGAGGCGGGAGGAAGCGGAACGGAAGTTTCGAAGGGCGCCGAAACGCCCGGGGCGCTCAGCCGCGCCCGGCCAGCATGCCGCGATAGCGCTCGGCGAGGACCCGAACCCGCTCGACATAACGACGGGTTTCGCTGTACGGCGGCACGCCCCTGTACTTGTCCACGGCACCCTCGCCCGCGTTGTAACCGGCAGCGGCAAGGGTGAGATCGCCGTTGTAGCGCTTGAGCAACCAGGCCAGATACTGCACCCCACCATGGATGTTCTGGGTGGGGTCGTAGGCGTTGCTCACCCCGAAGCGGCGCGCGGTGGGCGGCATCAGCTGCATCAGGCCCTGCGCACCGACCCGCGACCGCGCGTTGGGGTTGAACGAGGACTCGGCATGGATGATCGCGCGGACGATGGCCTCATCGACGCCATGCTGGGTCGCGGCGGTGCGGATTTCGGCCGCGTAGGCGGCGACATTGAGCCGCAGGGTGCCGAAGTTCACGCCCGGCAGCGGTGCGCAGGCGTAACAGGTTTCGAGGAAGCTGTAGCGGATCGACCGGATCGCCGTCGCACCGGCCACGCCCTTGGGCTGCTTGCTGGTGTAGTTGCGTACGCCGTCCTTGATATAGGAGTAGACCTGTCCCTCGACGCGCCGGGACGTGCCCTGACGCGGGATGGCCGTCATCGCCACCGTCGGCGTTCCGGTCACCGTGCCCTCTGGCAACGTAGAGGAACCGGCCGTCGGCGTCGGAGCGATGCCCCCGCCGGCCGCGGGCGCTTCACTCGCCGAGCGGGCGGTGGTGACGCTGACCGGGGCGCTGCGCACGGCGGCAGGCGACGGCGTATAGCTGCTGATCACGCTGCACTTGGCGCCCTTGACCCGTTTGCTGCCGTAAGTGCGGCTGCCATCGGGACTCTCGCAGCGGTAGACCGTGCCGGCGAATGCGGGCGCTGCCAGCACCAACGCCAGCCACAGCCCGCACCTGAGGATCGTCTTGCCCGAAGTCATGCGCGGGAGTGTCCCCGGATTCGAAAGGTTTGCCAAGTGTTTGATTGTCAAACGGCAACCGCCATCACTCGCGGACGCCGGAGACGCTCCGGCTTACACTGATGCCTCTTCCCACCTTTCCGGCCCGGAATCACCGCCGCGCCCCGGACACGCCCATGACCGACACGTTTGCTCCTGCCGTCACCGCACACCCCGCCGCCGCGCCGAAAACACCCGCACCGAAAAAACTGTTCATCGAGACCCACGGCTGTCAGATGAACGAGTACGACTCGGCCAAGATGGCCGAAGTCCTCAGCGCCGAAGAAGGCATGGTCATCACCGAGAACGTCGATGAAGCCGACGTGATCCTGATCAATACCTGCTCGATCCGCGAAAAAGCGCAGGAGAAGGTGTTCAGCCAGCTCGGCCGCTGGCGCAAACTGAAGGGCGGCGAACGGCCGGTGGTGATCGGCGTCGGCGGCTGCGTCGCCAGCCAGGAAGGCGCGGCCATCCTCAAGCGCGCGCCCTATGTCGATCTGGTGTTCGGCCCGCAGACCCTGCACCGCCTGCCCGACCTGCTGCGCGCCAAGCGCGAGACCGGCCAGCCGCAGGTCGACATCAGCTTCCCCGAGATCGAGAAGTTCGACCGCCTGCCCGAGCCCCGCGCCGAAGGCCCGACCGCCTTCGTCTCGATCATGGAAGGCTGCTCGAAGTACTGCAGCTTCTGCGTGGTGCCGTACACGCGCGGCGAAGAAGTCAGCCGCCCGTTCGAGGATGTGCTGGTCGAAGTCGCCCAACTCGCCGCCCAGGGCGTGCGCGAGGTCAATCTGCTCGGCCAGAACGTCAACGCCTATCGCGGACCCATCGCGTCGATTGAAAGCGAGGGCGAAGGCGAAGTCGCCGACCTCGGCCTGCTGATCCGCACCCTCGCCGAAATCGACGGCCTCGACCGCATCCGCTTCACCACCTCGCATCCTCTCGAATTCAGCGACTCGCTGATCGAGGCCTACCGCGACGTGCCGCAGCTCGCGAACTATCTGCACCTGCCGGTGCAGTCCGGCAGCGACCGCGTGCTCTCGGCGATGAAGCGCGGCTACACCGCGCTGGAATTCAAGCAGAAGATCCGAAAACTGCGCGCGGTGCGTCCGGACATCTCGATCAGCTCCGACTTCATCGTCGGATTTCCCGGCGAAACCGAAGCCGAATTCGAGAAGACGATGAAACTCATCGAAGACATCGGCTTCGATCAGAGCTATTCCTTCATCTACTCGCGCCGCCCGGGCACGCCCGCCGCCGACATCGAAGACACCGTCGGCAACGAGGAGAAGCACGCACGCCTCGCGCGTCTGCAGGCCACCATCAGCGCGAACGCCAGGCGCATCTCGCAGGCGATGATCGGCAGTACCCAAACCGTTCTGGTCGAAGGGCCGTCGAAGAAAGATCCGGGCGAACTCACCGGCCGCACCGAGAACATGCGTTTCGTGAATTTTCCGGCGCCGGCGGGCGTGAAGCTGACCGGGCAGTTCGTGGATGTGGTGGTGACGGAGGCGATGAGCAATTCGCTGCGGGGGCGGCTGGCGAGCTGAGCAGAACCGGACACTCAATCGATCGACTGCTGCCGGTTCAGCTCATGGCCCGCATGCCGCGTGGCGACATCCGGACTGCGCGATTGGGTTCGCCCAGTGACTTTCCACGACCTTCCACGACCGTCATGCGTACCCGGCAGCGGGTCCCGTGAAAATCAATACAACTGCGTGCCGTTGTTGTAAGCCGCGACAAAGGCCTGCCAATCCAACTGCACTTGTGCCGCATAATCGAAAGCGAAGTTCGCGATCTCGGTCTTCAGCCCACTCTTGCTGGTGATCGCGTCGGCCACCTGTTTGTCGATGCTGTAGGTCACGATAGTGGCGTCGTAATCCTGGTCCGATACCGCGTGTGCCGAAGCCAAGGCTTGGCCAAGGTAGGCGGCGGCTGTATTCAGCTTGCCTGCGGTGCTGAGCAAGGTGTAGTCGAAATCTTCCTGATATGGGGATTTTTCGTGCAGGTAATACGGTTTGCCTGCCACCGTGGTGTAACCGGTCAACACATCGACGTTGATGAGCTGCGCCTTGGCGCTCTTCGACACCCGCCCGCCTTCGTGATAACCGTAGGCCCAAGTCGGCAACTGGCCGTTGTTCACCGTCGCAACCACGCTGGTCGCTTCTTGCTTCATTTCGAGGATCACATCATCGGTCGTCGCCGAAGATGGTCCTTGGATCAGGATGTAGTAGCGCAGTTTGCCGAGGCTGCCGACACCGGAGCCGAGTTTCTGGTGGATGTCCTTGACCCCGTAGTAGGCGGCGGCGTAGCGCTTGGAGGCTGCGATGGAATTCACATATGCAGCCATCGCGCCGGAAATATCGCTGTATGTGGCCGCCGGGACCGGCGCCAGATTGGAAAGATTCTGGAACACGCGGGCGCTACCGCTGAGTTGCGTGTATTTCGACAACAGGCTTGAACGGGTCTTGCCGTCGGCTTTGACGATGGTGTCGTCCACCGCACCGGTGGTGTTGCCGGGCGTGAGTTGAAAAGCCAGCTCGGCGCTGCTGCCTTTGAAGTCGCTCATCTTGTCGGCGTAGGCGCCGGTCATCGTATCGATCGCAGCTCGGATATCGCTGTCGGCCAGACCGTTTTCGCGGCCCGCCAAGACCATGCTGGCCGCGAGCCGGCGCACATCCCACACGTACTGGCCGAGATAGCCTTCGTCGAAGTCCGAGACCTTGAACACCGACTTGCCACCGCTGTCGCGGGAGGCATCGAAGTTGCCCAGATGGGCGTCGCCACCGATCCAGGCGTAGCCGGTCTGACTGGTGGCGTAGGCGGAAGCCGGCCGGGTGAGCATGTCGCGGAAGAAGATGTGATCGGTGCCACGGTAGAAGTTGTACGCACTCAGCGACATCGTCGCCATCTTGACGTCCAGCTCATTGCTGGCGGTCGCGGCGTACGGATGGTTGTAGCCATACACTTCGGCAACCACCCAACTCGCGCGCGGCGTCGCCGCATACGCCTGCGAAGCCGCGCCTGATACCGCGCACACCAGCCCGCAAAACATCGACATCGTGAACCTGCGCATCGTCATCATCCTGTTGATATCCATCCGCTGCTTTGTAGCAGCGGCAGATGTCAGTGCGATGGCACTTGGCGAACGCGATGCCGGGTCTGACCACTCGATCGTGGATGTACTCAATCGTGGATATAAGTGAATGTCGTCAACTTGCCCTTGCCGCAGCGGCACCATGTCGCATACGACGGGCCCTGCCCCTGCACGACCTGGCAGCGTTCCATGTCGCGGCACTGGTTCTCGGTCATGTTGGTGCTGTCGAAGGGACTGGTGGTACCCGGCGGGCCGAGGTAACGCACCTTGGGGCTGGCGACGAGGCGCGCGTCTTTCACCACCGGATATGTCGGTTTGCGGGGGCCTGCCCCGGGCAGTCCCGACGCCTCGGCCGTTGCGACACCCGGCGCAGGGCGATCGATGCGCTCCGGCGGCGTTCTCGGACTGGTGTCTGCAGCAGCGGCACCTTGCGAGGCTTGGGATTGCGCCAGCGCGACAGCCGCCGATGCGGCGAGCGCCAAGGCGACCAGCAGAATGCGTATGCGGGCGAATGTCATCGTCATCGCGATTTCCCCTTGGATGCGGCACCGGAAAGGTCGTGCCTTCACCTGCCTGCGGCGGTGGCAGCGTAGCGCAATGCGTGGCGGCATGCGCGCCGCCATCGCCGACCAGGGATCGCCGACCTGGATCGCGGCTCCCGCCGCTCCCACAGAAGCGGCATCCCGAGTCAATCCAAGCGCTTGCGGAACCGCGAAATCGCCAGCGTCATCATGATGGCGGTGAAAGCCAGCAGCGCCAGCACATCCGGCCACAGCTCGAACAGGTTCGCGCCGCGCAGCATCACGCCGCGGATGAGGCGCACGAAATGGGTGAGCGGCAATACTTCAGCGATCCACTGCGCCGCCACCGGCATGCCGTCGAAGGGGAACATGAAACCCGACAGGAGAATCGACGGCAGGAACAGGAAGAACGCCATCTGCATCGACTGGAACTGGGTCTGGGCCTTGGTCGATACCAGCAGCCCCAGGGTGAGATTCGCCACGATCAGCAGCATCGCCGCGCCGTAGACATCGACCAGATGCCCGCGCACCGGCACGTCGAAGACGGTCATGCCCAGCGACAGGACCACCGTGGTCTGGATCAGGCCCACGCCGATGTAGGGCACCACCTTGCCGATCATCAGTTCGGCGCTGGACACCGGCGTGGTGATCAGCAGTTCAAGATTGCCGCGCTCGCGTTCGCGCACGATCGCCATCGCGGTGAACATCACCATGGTCATGGTGAGGATCACGCCGATCAAGCCCGGCACCACGTTCACCGCCGCGCGGCGCTCGGGGTTGTACAGCGACAGCACGCTGATCGGCGTCGCGCCGCTTTTCGACGACGTGCCGCTGCCGCCATCGAGCGGCATCGCCGCGAGCTGTCGCGCCGTGGCCTGCACCGTGGTGTCGCTGCCGTCCACGATCACCTGCACCGCTTCGCGCCCGTCGAGTTTGCGGCGCTCGTAATCCGGCGGAATCACGATGCCGATCTTGATCCTTCCGCGATTGAGCAACACCTGCAGTTCCTGCGGTGTGCGCGCGGACGCGGTCTGGCGGACGATGCCGGTCGCGAGCATGTCCTGCACCAGCGCGCGCGAGCCGGCGCTGTCGGCCATGTCGGCGATCGCGGCAGGCAGATTGCGCACGTCGGGGTTGATCGCGAATCCGAACAGCATCAGCTGGATGGTCGGAATGCCGATCATCATCGCCGCGGTCAAGCGGTCGCGGCGCATCTGGCGGAGTTCTTTCATCATCACCGCGATGATCCGCGCGAATGTCATGCCGCCCTCTCCGCATGCCGATCCGTTGTTACGGCGCGATGCGTCGCCGAAACGAACACGTCCTCGAGATTCGGTTCGATGGCCGCGACTTCGGCGTCGATCGCCGACGCACGCAGCCGCGCCTGCAACTGCGCGGCATCGCCGCCGGGCTCGACCAGCACCCGCAATTCGTTGCCGATCTGGGCGACGCTGAGCACGCCCGGCGCCGCGTGCAGCGCGGCCTGCACCTTGCGCGGCTCGCGCGCACGCACGCCCATCGTGCGCCCGACCAGTGCGCGCGTGAGCTCGGCCGGCGTGCCATCGGCGACCAGACGGCCGGTTTCGAGAATCGCGATGCGATGGCAGCGCTCGGCCTCGTCCATGTAGTGCGTGGACACCAGGATCGTGGTGCCGGCGTCGGCGAGGTCGAAGAGTTTTTCCCAGAAATCGCGGCGCGATTCGGGATCGACCGCGCTGGTCGGCTCGTCGAGGAACAGCAGCTCGGGTTTGTGGACGATGGCGCAGGCCAATCCGAGGCGCTGCTTCTGCCCGCCGCTCATCGTGCCGGCGAGTTGCTTCTGACGGTCGGTGAAATTGTAGGCGTCGACCAGTTCGTCGATGCGCGCTTTGCGCTGCGCGCGCGACAAGCCCTGCACTGCGGCCATGAATTCCAGGTTCTCGCGCACGGTCAGGTCTTCGTACAGCGCGAATTTCTGGGTCATGTAGCCGATGTGCCGGCGCAGCGCTTCGGACTCCTGCGGAATGCTGTAACCGAGCACATCGATGTCGCCCTCGCTCGGCGTGAGCAGACCGCACAGCATGCGGATGGTGGTTGATTTCCCGGATCCGTTCGGCCCGAGAAAACCGTAGACATTGGCGCGCGGCACGCTGAGATCCACGCGATCGACCGCGAGCAATGCGCCGAAGCGCTTGCTGAGGCCACGGGCACGGATGGCGAGTCCTGCGTCCATCGCGCTATTTTTCCGCCACGAATTCGACCCGCACCGGCAGGCCCGGAGGCAGATCGTCGCCGCCCTCCAGGACGATTTCGGCGAGATAGCTCAACCGTGCCGCATCCTTGCCGCTCAGCGCGTAGTACGGCGTGAAGCTCGGTTCGCTGCGGATCGCGCGCACGTGCCCGGACATCCCTGCCTTGCCGTCGATATGCACCGTCGCGCGGTCGCCGATCTTCACGCTCGCCCGCATCGGTTCGGGCACGTAGACGCGGGCGTACGGCGCATCGCCGACCAGCATGATCGCCAGTGGCGCACCCAGCGGCGCCTGGTCGCCGAGCTTGTACGGCAGACTGTCGATGCGTCCGTCGCGCGGCGCGACGATCTTCAGTTTGTCGAGCGTCACCGCCTGCGCCGCGACCTGTGCGTCGGCCGCACGGACTGCCGACTGCGCCTGCGCGATGCGCTCGCGTCGCGCGCCGTTTTCCAGTTCTTCAAGCGACGCCTGTGCGTTGCGCACGTTGGCATCGGCGCTGTCGGCGGCGGCGCGGGCACGGTCGACTTCGACCGCCGCGATCAATCTGCGCTGGCCCAACGGCTGCACGCGCGCGAAATAGGCGCGTGCGTCGCGGGCCTGCGCCTGTGCGGCGGCGAGTCGGGCGCGCGCCTGCGCGACCTGTTCGCTGCGCGTCCCGGCTTCGACTTCGGCCAAGGCATCGCGCTGCTGCTGCGCCTGCGCCTGCACGACATCGGTCTGCGCGGCGATGCGGGTGCGTTCGAGCGTCATCACGACAGCGCCGGCCTTCACCCGGTCGCCCTCGCGCACTTCGATCGAAACGATGCGCTCCACGGATGGCGCGGGCAGGCTGATGCGGTCGTATTCGAGCGTGCCCAGCGCCTGCGGCGCTTCCGCGGTACAGCCGACGAGCGAACATGCCAGCAACATGGCGGGCAGACAGTATCTAGACATCGCGCAACTCCAGACCGGATTCGAGCAGGGCCAGCACGTGGTCGCAGAGCGCGTCCGCGCCCACATCGCCGGCATCGAAAACACCGCGCCAGATCGGCGCGCTGGCCGCCATGAACATGGTCTGCCCGATCAGCGACGGCACCAGCAAGCGCGGATCGAGCCGTGGGTTCAAACGCCCCTCGGCCTGCAGTCGCGAAAAGCGTTCGGCCAGCAGCTGCGGCAGCAGCGGACCGATGCGATCGAACATCAGCCGGCGCAGGCCGCCGCCTTCGTGCAGCACTTCGCGCACCCACAGCTGCGGCAGCCACGGATGCGCCCATGCGGTCGCGATCACGCTGCGCACGAAACCCCGGATCAATGTTTTCGGATCATCGTCGGCCTGCAGCAGCGGATCGCGCAGGCTTTGCATCACCGGCATCAGTTTTTCCTCGATGACCGCCGCGATGAGCGCGTCCATCGGCGCATCCTTGCCGCCGAAGTAGTAATGCAGCAGCGCCGGCGTGGCGCCGGCTTCGGTCGCGATCGCACGCAGCGAACTGCCGGCGATCCCCTGCCGCGCAAAGCAGGCGACGGCGGCGTCGAGCAGCGTCTGGCGCAGGTCGCGCCCATCACCCGACGGGCGTCCGGGCGGGCGACGCCGGGCGACTGCGGCATTGCGCGTTCTTTTCGGCGGGCCAACGGGCGCTGCCGGGGGCTGTACGGGACATGTCGTTAATTTAATTGATCGATTAATTAATGTCTACGCAGACACCCTGCCGCTGGTCGGAATGGTCATGTCCGGCCGTGCACGCTACGCTTCGATGATGCAAAACAACGCACGAAGCCCCCACAGCCGCGAATTCGCGCTCGACCCCGCCGATCCGGAACGGCTGGCCAATCTGACCGGGCCTTTCGACGCCCACCTGCGCCAGGTCGAACTGCGGCTGGGCGTGCAGATCGCCAACCGCGGCAACCTGTTCCGCGTCGATGGCAACGACGATGCAGTGGTCGCGCATGCGGAAAAACTGCTGCGGGCGCTGTACGACGAATCCGCCGACATCACGTTCGACGCGCAGGCGATCCATCTGCGACTCGGCAACGACGACAGCCGCGCCGCCAATCCCCCCGCCTACCAGCCGCAGGACGTCGCGGTGAAGGTCAAGCGCGGCACCGTGCGCGGACGCGGTGCGAACCAACAGAAATACCTGCACCTCATCGCCACCCACGACATCAATTTCGGCGTCGGCCCGGCCGGCACCGGCAAGACCTTCCTCGCCGTGGCGATGGCGGTCGAAGCGCTGAACACCGCGCGCATCCAGCGCATCATCCTGGTGCGCCCGGCGGTGGAAGCCGGCGAAAAACTCGGCTTCCTGCCGGGCGACCTGTCGCAGAAGGTCGACCCGTACCTGCGCCCGCTGTACGACGCGCTGTACGAAATGCTGGGCGTCGACAAGGTCGCGAAGCTGCTGGAAAAGAACGTCATCGAGATCGCGCCGCTGGCCTACATGCGCGGACGCACGCTCAACGACGCCTTCGTGATCCTCGACGAAGCGCAGAACACCACCATCGAACAGATGAAGATGTTCCTCACCCGGCTGGGCTTCGGCAGCACGGCGGTGGTGACCGGCGACCTCACCCAGATCGATCTGCCCAAGCACATCAAATCCGGGCTGCGCGATGCCATCGATGTGCTCCACGATGTGGAAGGCGTGAGTTTCACGTTCTTCGAAGCCCGCGACGTGGTGCGCCATCCGCTGGTGGCGAAGATCGTGCGCGCATACGAGAAGCAGAGCGCCGAGCAAACCGCAGCCGCGGAGAAACCGCAATGACCCAAGGCCCCGTCCGTCTCGATGTCGCCGTGGGTTACGCCACGCCACGCACCGGCGTGCCCGCAGCGACGAGTTTCCGGCGCTGGGTCGCCACCGCGCTGCAGGGGCGCATCCGCGAAGCCGATCTGGCGATCCGGGTGGTGGGCGAGGACGAGGGCCGCGCGCTCAACCGCCACTATCGCGGCAAGGACTACGCCACCAATGTGCTGAGCTTCCCGGCCGACATGGCCGAGGGCGTGAAACTGCCCAAGGGCGTGATCCTGCCGCTGATGGGCGACATCGTGCTGTGCGCGCCGGTGGTCGCCCGCGAAGCCGGGGAACAGGGCAAGCCTGTCGCCCACCACTACGCCCATCTCACCGTGCACGGCGTCCTGCACCTGCTCGGCATGGACCATCAGGACGAACGCGAGGCCGAGTGCATGGAGCAGCTGGAGCGGGAGATCCTGGCCGAACTGGACATCGCGGACCCCTACCGGGTCCAGGACTGAGCGCTTTTCGGCCCATGCCCGAGCCCCCACCCGCCCGGACACGCTAAACTGATGCCTCCGCCCACCGGGCGACGCCAAGACTGCAATGCCAGAGGACGACAGTACGACCCCCGCGCCGGAAGGTGCTAAAGCCGCCGACAAGGTGCCTGCCGAGAAGAAGGTCGACAAGCGCCGCTCGTGGCTGTCGCGCCTGAGCGCGGCGATCTCCGGCGAACCGGACAATCAGGAAGACCTGGTCGAGCTGCTGCGCGACGTGCAGGCCGACGGCGTGATCGATGCCGACACCCTGCGGATCATGGAAGGCGCGGTCGGCATTTCCGACATGAGCGTCGGCGACATCATGATCCCGCGCGCGCAGATGGTGGTGCTGCCGGTCGACGGCAAATTCCTCGCGCTGATGAAGGACGTGGTCGAGTCCGGCCATTCGCGTTTCCCGGTGCACGGCGAGGACCGCGACGAAATCCTCGGCATCCTGCTTGCGAAAGACCTGCTGCGTGGCGTGGTCACCGACAACGGCCCCAGCACGGTGCGCGAACTGCTGCGTCCGGCGGTGCTGGTACCCGAATCCAAGCGCCTCGACATCCTGCTGCGCGAGTTCCGCCAGTCGCGCAACCACATGGCGATCGTGATCGACGAATACGGCGGTGTCGCCGGTCTGGTCACCATCGAGGACGTGCTGGAGCAGATCGTCGGCGAGATCGACGACGAACACGACGATGCCGAAGACCCGAACGCGCTGATCGCCGCCCAGGCCGACGGCCAGTACCTGGTCGACGCGCTGACCCCCATTTCGGATTTCAACGCGCGTTTCGGCGCCGATTTCGACGACGACGAATACGACACCATCGGCGGGCTGATCACCGCCGCCATCGGTCATCTGCCCGAGGCCGGCGAAGAGCTCACGCTCGGCCGCTTCGGTTTCCGGGTCGCGCGCGCGGACGCACGACGCCTGCATACCCTGCATGTGAGCGTGCATGCGGCTTGATCGCCTGCGCGCGCGCTTCGCCGCGCTGCTGTGGCTGGCGTTGCTCTGCTGCGTGTCGGTCGCGCAGGCCGCGCCGCGGATCGGCATCGCCACCATGCAGCCGGGCGAGATCTTCTTCGAGCGCTTCGGCCACAACGCGATCGTCGTCGAGGATTCCGACGACGGCGGCATTTCGCGGAGCGAACCGCTGTCGTACAACTTCGGCTTCTTCGACATGGGCGAAGCCGGGTTCACCGGCCGCTTCGTCAAGGGCGACATGCGCTATTACCTCGCCCGGCTGCGCTGGCGCGACGATCTGCAGTACTACCTCGACAGCGGTCGCGGTGTATCGATCCAGTGGCTCGATCTCGACGACGCGCAGGCCGAAGCGATGGCCGCCGCGCTGGCCGAGAACGCCAGGCCCGAGAACGCGCGTTACCGCTACGACTATTTCATCGACAACTGCGCCACGCGCGTGCGCGACGCGATCGACCGCGCGCTCGGCGGCACGCTGAAACCGCAGCTCACCGCGCGTTCGCAGGGCAACACCTTCCGCAGCGAAGCGGTGCGACTCGCATCGCCCGCGCCTTGGATGTGGCTGGGCTTCGATATCGGCCTCGGCCCATTGTCCGACCAGCCGATGTCGCGCTGGGAAGAGGCGTACGTGCCGATGCGGCTGGCCGCCAGCCTGCGCGAAGCGAAACGCCCCGACGGCCGTCCACTGGTGTTCAGCGAAGAAACCGTCGCGCCGCACCGGATCGCGCCCGAGCCACCGGAATTCCAGCGCGCCTTGTGGCGCTGGCTGCTCGCCGGCCTTGCCATCGCCGCAGTATGGTCGTGGCTGCAGCTGCGCCGTCCGCGCATCGCCGCAAGCCTCGCGCTGCCGTTCTGGTTCGCCGCCGCCCTGCTCGGCACGCTGATGCTGGCGATCTGGCTCGGCACCGAACACCGCTTCGGCTGGGCCAACCACAATCTGATGCTGCTCAGCCCGCTGTCGTGGCTGCTGCTGCCCGGCGGCTGGCGACTCGCGCGCGGGCGGTCGGCCGGGCGGCTGTTCCGATTGGCGTTGATGGCGACAGTGAGCTTCGCCTTGCTCGCGCCGTTCCTGCACTGGGTCGTTGCCGTTCCGCAGGCCAACGCACACTGGATCGCGCTGCTGATGCCGATCCACGCCGCGTTCGGCATCGCCTGGTTGCACCCCTCTTCGCCAGAGCGCACCCCGTAGGCCGCATCCGCAACCGCCCTCCTACGCCGTGCTTCTGCAGCGGGCCACCTTGCCGGAACCGAACCTTCCCGGCACGATGCCCACCATGACCAAACCCACCTCCGCTCCGACGCTGCCGCAATGCGTCGTCAATTGCGCCGTGTACCGCAACGGCGCGCGCGTCGATATCGGTCTCGACCAGATCAGCGACGCCCTCGCCATCGACGACGGCAGCTTCGTCTGGGTCGGCCTGTACGAGCCCGAGGAATCACTGCTCGACAAGCTGCAGGAGGAGTTCGGCCTGCACGATCTCGCGATCGAAGACGCCCAGCACGCGCACCAGCGGCCGAAGATCGAGGCCTACGGCAACTCGCTGTTCCTCGCCGTGCACACGTCGCAACTGCTCGATGGCCATGTCCGTTTCGGCGAAACCCATGCCTTCGTCGGCTCCCGCTATCTGATCACCGTGCGCCACGGCGCGTCGCTGTCCTACCGTCATGTCCGCGCCCGCTTCGAGCGCGAGCCGGAGCTGTTGGCGCAAGGACCCGCGTTCGCGCTGTACGGCATCCTCGATTTCATCGTCGACAACTACCAGCCGATCGTCAACGAGTTCCGCGACGAGCTCAACGTGCTGGAGCACGACATCTTCGCCGCCGAATTCCGCCGCGAAACCATCGTCAAACTCTACGAGCTGAAGAAAGAACTCACCCAGCTCCGACTCGCCGTGGCGCCGCTGCAGGACATCCTCGCCCAGCTCACCCGCACCCAGATGACCCAGGTGACGGACGAAGCCAAGCTCTACTTCCGCGACGTGCTCGATCACGTCGTGCGCCTCAACGACGCCATCGACACCCTGCGCGAAATGCTCAGCGCCGCGATGAGCGTCAACCTGTCGCTGGTCACCATCAACCAGGGCGAAGTGGTGAAGAAGCTCGCCGGCTGGGCCGCACTGCTCGCCGCGCCGACCCTCGTCACCAGCTGGTACGGCATGAACTTCGAGCACATGCCCGAACTCGCCGGCACGAACAGCTACTGGATCCTGATCGGCGGCGTCACCGTCTTCTGCTTCGCGCTGTACCGGTATCTGAAAAAGGTGAAGTGGCTGTAAGCCTGCACCGGACTCGACCGGGGGACGGGCCCAGACCCGAGATGGCGAGATCGCGCACCGCGCCATTCCTGCAGGACCGACATCACCCAAGCCAGCCACATCAATGACTTGTCGCCGATCTGAAACCGGATGTTTCATTTCGGCCCGTTTCATTCGGCCCATGGCGGGCGCCGGTCGGACGGCATTGCGACCGCCATGAAACGCGGCGCGCTGGCTTGCAATTACGGAAATCATCCGTAGTATTACGTTTGTTATAACTACATTCTGTGAGCAAGCCATGAAACTGAAGATCAGCAGCATCGGCAATTCCGCCGGCGTGATCCTGCCCAAAGAACTGCTGGCCCGCCTGCGCCTGGAAAAAGGCGACGAACTCTACGCGCTGGAAACCCCCGACGGCATCAAATTGACCCGCTACGACCCGCAGCTCGCCGCGCAGATGGAAGTGGCCGAACAGGTCATGCGCGAGGACCGCCACGTCCTGCACAAGCTCGCGCAATAAGAAGAGGGAGGCCATCATGATCGTCTGGATCGAAAAAACCCTCGCTCTTGCCATCCACGAGCGCCAGCTCGCCGAACACGGCGGGGGCACCGGCGTACGCGACGAAGCCCTGCTCGATTCCGCACTGGCGAGGCCACAGCAGTTGTTCGCATACGGCGACCCACCACCGGATCTCGCGGCGCTGGCCGCCAGTCTTGCCTTCGGTCTGGCGCGCAATCATCCGTTCGTCGACGGCAATAAACGGACGGCACACGTCTGCTATCGCGTCTTCCTCGCGCTCAACGACGCCCGGCTCATCGCATCGGACGAAGAGAAATACATCACCATGCTGAAGCTCGCCGAAGGCAACCTCACCGAAGACGAACTCACCACGTGGTTGCGCGCGCACCTCGTGCTCGACACCGACAATGCCGTCAACGAAAGTCCTGCGGCATATTCGCGATAACCGGTGCCTGACGCACAGCACTCAGAGCTTCACGCATAGCGTTCGGAACCACTCCAAAGCATTAAGAAGGTCCACGCAGCATCGGAAGAAAAGCAAGCCGATGAAGCGCCTCGCTCCCCCTGGCTCCCCTTCTCCCCGCAGGGCGGGGAGAAGGTGGCGCGAAGCGCCGGATGAGGGGCGGGCTTTCCCGACACCAACGTCAGACAACACCGATACCCTCGTACTCTCCACACCGCCACGATGCCCTGCCCACCCAGGAGCAACCCGATGCGCGGCCCACAACCCCACATCCGCGAACGCAATCTGCGTCGCCTGCAAACCGATGCCGAACGCAAGCTCTGGCAACATCTTCGCGACCGCCGCCTGCTCGGCTGCAAATTCCGTCGCCAGCATCGGATCGATCGCTTCTATCCGGACTTCGTCTGCCTGCAGGCCCATCTGATCATCGAACTGGACGGCAGCCAGCATCTCGACCAGCAGACGTACGACAACGCCCGCACCCAGCGTCTCCAGCAGTTGGGCTATCGGGTGATCCGCTTATGGAACGACGATGTACTGCTTCGGATGGATGATGCGCTGGCTGTGATTGCTGCCGCGCTGCTTGCCCCTCATCCGGCGCTGCGCGCCCCCTTCTCCCCGCAGGGCGGGGAGAAGGGATAAAGCACAGCACACACCACGCTCGCGATTGCTTTCCTTCTTCCCGCGCAGCGGGGAGAAGGAACAAAGCACCGCACAGCCACGCTCGAATTGCCTTCCTTCTCCCCGCTCAGCGGGGAGAAGGTGGCCGAAGGCCGGATGAGGGGCGCTTTTTGCGTGATGCCCGCTACGCCCAGAAATATCGTCCGAAATATCTGTGCAGCGATGAACAAGCCTGTTGTTGCTGTTCTGTGGGAGTGGCGCAAGCCGCGACGCTTTGCACCTCCTCATGTGCATATCACAGGGCAGGGTTGGAAGCGGGTGTATTCGGCAAGTTGCAGCATGAAGACCAACCCTTATCGAGCTTCACCGTGGTTCTGCATGAGCGGCAAGGGGGCAACATACTCCGTCAGACACAATGTGCACAGACTTTCTATGGCTTCAATAGCTCCACTGCTCATGCCGCGCAGGCAAGCTATTCAACAAATTCCGCGTTTCCCGCCATGCGGGCATGAAGCGATCCATCAGCGCGACGAATCCCGGGCCATGCGTCGAATCGAGCAAATGGATCATCTCGTGCAGGACGATATAGTCGAGGCACTCTTTTGGCTTCTTGGCCAACTCGGTGTTCAATCGAATCGTTCCGGCACCGGGATTGCAGCTACCCCAGCGGGTCTTCATCTGCTGTACGTAGAATCCATCGACCTGAACATTGAGCCGACGTTGCCATTCTGCGATTCGCGCAGCGGCCTCGACTTTCAGTATCCGACGATACCAATCCGCCAAAACTGCAGCACGCAACGATTCCTGTGATCCTGCCCTCATTCGCAAAATCAATTTCGAGTGCTGCAACTGCACCCCGGGCGCGGCATCCTCTTCGACCACTTTCAGCAAATAGCGACGCCCCCACACAAAATGGCTTTCGCGGTCCAGATATTCACGCGGGCTCTCCCTCTCCTGCTCCCGCAATATTGCCTGCTGCTGCTTGATCCAGGCCAGCTTCGAAATTGCAAACAACCTGATGGTCTCCACGCTCATGCGTATAGGCGCCGATATCCTGACTCTTCCGGTCGGAGGATAGACACTCAAATGGATGTTCTTGATGTCTTTCTTGACGACATCCAGAACAATTCCAGCCAATTCGATCTGCGTCGCCATCAGTATTCTTTCTGAGCCCGGATGATCTCGAAAATGCGCTCGACTTCCTCGATATCGTTGTAGAGAACCGGCAGCAAAGCGCGCTTGATTTCGTTTTCTTTCGCCTGATTTCCGCGCCAGTCATCCGGCCGCACTTTTCTCACCGTCTCGTCGATCACCAGTGCCATCGACAAACGGGCATCGTCGGAAACTGCATATGACTCGCGCGGCTCTCGGATAGCATTCTCCACGGCTGGCGCGACATCGATCCGCAGATTGTCGTAGATCGCGCGCAGCCAGGCCTTGTTCTTGAGCATGTGAGGCGTCTCATCATCCTCGCCGCTTTGGACCTGCCTGGCGATCTCGGCGATCTTCTTCAGATAGGCCTCGTAGTCCAACCGCCGGGCTTTCAGATCCGCGATGATCTCTTCCAGCAGCTTCGACATCCGGTCGTAGTAGGCCGGATTGTTCAAATGCTCCTGAATGATCTTGCTGCGGACATTGTTGGCGATGGTCTCCGCAACAGCATCCCTGCTGCCTTTGATCCCGTCCGGCAAGCTGGCGATCGCATTCGCGATACCGGATTTCACGATCATCTCCAGCAACGGCATGTCGCCGAACGCGGAGATCAGCCGTGGCTCATCGGCCTCGATATACGTGTCGATCAAGTGCCGCATGTCGGCCTCATACGCTTTGAGGTCGATGGCCTCGCCGCTGGCCTTGCGGATGATCTCGCGCAGGTTCAAATAACTTTGAACATCCTTCTTGATCCGACCGATGTCTTCAGCGCTGTACTTCGCTTCTGCAAGATCATCGGCGATGGCGGCATACGCGCGCACCAGCGCAACGGTGGCGGTGTAAAGCGCGACGCGCTGGGGTTCATGTTCGAGGAGATCGGCGGGCAATTCGACGTTGCCGCAGAAGTAATGAATCTGCTCCAGCTCGCTCTTCGGCGGTTTCACGGGCTCGCAGATCAGCGCCAAGGCTTCCAATGCGCCGTCCAGCCGCTCTCGGCCTTTGGCCAGCCGGTCCTGCAACAGCACATCTGGCGCTGCGCCATCGGCACTGCGATCCAGTTCCGATGAATACACCTGCAGCGCGCCTGTGCCCTTTTCGTTGACCAGTTTCTTGAACAGGTCCTTGTAGTCGACGATGTAGCCGAAGCCCTTGTCGTCGCCGTCCAGACGATTGACGCGGCAGATCGCCTGGAACAGGCCATGGTCCTGCATGCTTTTGTCGATATAGAGATAGGTACAGCTTGGCGCGTCGAAGCCGGTCAGCAACTTGTCAACCACCACCAGCAACTTCATGTTGGCTGGCTGCTCTTTGAACAGCTTCTTGACATTGTCCTCGTAGACTTCGGTTTTCGACTTGCCCGGCTGCGCGTCCACGCCCTGCAACAGCGCTTTATACGTGTCGTAGAGAAACTGCTTGTCGGTCTGGGTGTTGGCGCCTGTCTCCTCCAGCGTCACATCCTTCGCTTGTGGGTTGTAAGACGTGACAACTGCGCACTTGCCTTTGAATAAGGTCTTCTGAAGAAGTTCGTAGTATTTGCACGCTTCGTAAATACTCGATGCCACCAGAATCGCATTGCCACGCTGGTTGTTGAGTCTCGGCTTGACGCCGAAGTCGAATACGATGTCGCTGACCACGCGATCCATGCGCGAGCGCGAACTCAGTACATTCTGCATCGTGCCCCACTGTTCGCGCAGCGCGGCTTTTTGCCAGCGATTCAGCGCTTTGGTCTTGGCATCGAACCATGCATCGATCTTGTCCTGCGAGCCCAGGCTCTGTTCGATATCCCGCGCCTCGTAGATCAGGTCCAGCACGACGCCGTCCTCGACGCCTTCGCTGAATTTGTAGGTGTGGATATCGTCGCCAAAGACCTCGCGGCTGGTCTGCGCGTCTTTCTTCAACAGCGGGGTGCCGGTGAAGCCGATGAACACCGCGTTGGGCATCAGCGCCTTCATGGTGCGGTGCAGCTTGCCGCTCTGGGTGCGGTGGCACTCGTCGACGAAGACGAACAGCTCACCCACCGTTGGGCAGGGTTGCGCGGTCAGCTCCTTGATGAAGGCCTCGAAATCATCCACATCCCTGCGCCCGAACTTGTGTACCAGCGAACACAGCAAGCGCGGCGCGGCCTGCCCCAACTGCTGCATGAGGTCGCGTCCGCTGCTGGTGCGCTTGATCGGTTCGCCGGATTCGTTGAAGACACCCTCGATCTGCTTGTCCAGTTCGTCGCGATCGGTGACGATCAGCACCCGCGCATTCGGCTTGTTCTCCAGAATCCACTTGGCCAGCAGCACCATCACGATGCTCTTGCCGCTGCCCTGGGTGTGCCAGAGAATGCCGCCCTTATAGGCATGGACGTGTGCCTGCGCGGCCTTGAGTCCAAAATACTGGTGCACGCGCGGCAGCTTCTTCACTCCGCCGTCGAAAATTACGAAATCGTGCATCAATTCGATCAGGCGGGCTTTGTCGCAGATTTTCAGCAGGTACTTGTCGATCTTGAAGCGGCTGTTGTCGGCCTCGTCTTCCTTCCATTTCAGGAAATATTTTTCCTGCGTTCCAACAGTGCCGTATTGCAGTCCTTCCGAATCGTTACCGGCGAAGACGAACTGCACCGTGCTGAAGAACCAGGCATTGAACGCCGGCAGCTGGTTCGACAGATTCTGGCGGATGCCGTTGCCGATGGACGTGCGGCTGTTTTTCAGCTCGATTACGCCGATCGCAATGCCGTTGATGTACAGCACCAGATCGGGCCGCCGCTCGTGTCCTCCCAAACCGTTGTTCAGGGTGACTTCTTCGGCGATCGCGAAATCGTTGTTCAGCGGCTGCGCCCAGTCGATCAGCTTTACCGACTCGGTGACCTTGCCTGCCTCCATCTTCACCGGCACGCCGTATCGCAACAGGCTGTAGACCGCTTTGTTGTTGTCATACAGGCTGCGGTTGGGGTTGTGCGCCTCGGTGCGCAGCAGATGCAGGGCACGGCCGATCTGCGGCGGCGCATAGCCCGCCTCGCTCAGGTATGCCGTGAGCAGACCCTCTTCGATATTGCTGTTGCTGGAGCGGTCGGTCCAATCGCCGAGCGGGCGGTAGCCCAGTTCGTCGCGGAACAGCGCGAGTATGCGGTTCTGGGTGGTGCGTTCCGTTTGGCCGATGCTGTCCATGTCATGCCTTTACAAGTTTGAAACTCACCTGATAGCGATAGAAGACGATGTTCGGCGTCATCGTCAGCGCACGCCGGATGCGCGCGTCATCCTCATGCGCGATGATCGCGCCCCGCACCGTCTGCCCTTCTTCGGCAAGCACGTCCTGCACATAGCTCATGTAGCGCAGCGTCTGCCCGACGACAGCGTCGCTGGCGCGGCCTTTCTTCAGCTCGATCACCAGCAGGACTTTACGGTCTTTGCTGATGGCCAACAGATCCAAGGGGCCGGTATCGGTCTGGTACTGCTGGGCGATTTCACCGTCTTCTTCGTAAAGATCAAAGTCGCGGCCCAGTTCGGTATGCGGCCAGTTCTTGACCAGAAAAGCTTCCAGGTGTTCTTCAAGGGCGAATGAGGACGGATCTTCAATCGTGGCGTCGGTTGCGATCAGCGTCGGCACGGAGACGCCGCCCAGCAGTCGGGTCAGTTCCTCGTGGTGGCGGCTGATATTGCTGACGGTGCCGATGGACCCTGCCGAGTTGCGCAGCGTCTCGCTCATGGCCGCGCGGTCGATGGCGACATTCAGCCACGTCACCGGGCGACGATGCGGCAGGATTTTGTCCGGCACGTAGCTGTAGTCGCCGCTTACTTCGCCAACGCGATACCGGCCGGTACCGTCTGGGCACCAGACCCGGTCGCCGCGCTGCAAGCCCTTCGACACCGTCCACAGCGCGCCGCAAGCCAAGCCTGCGCCGATTTTTGTTTTGTCCGGGTGCCGAGCCAAAAAGATCGGGATGAAGGCTTTGTTGAACGCGCGCCACTCATCGGTCAAATGCGGGGTGAGGTCCTGATGGATGTCGTAATCGGTGCCAATGAAGTTGCCGGCAAAGCAGGCGTCGGCATGCACGCTGCCTTGGCCCAGCATCAGACGGTAGTGGGCGGTCATACGAGGCGGGTCCTTCCGGTGAGCAGTTCCTGCATCATCGCTTGTTTCAGGTCGCGGGTCTTGTTGCGGCGTTGTTCGAGTGCGGAGAGCTCGGCGTCCATGTCGCTCAGAATTTTGCCGATGGCAGCTTGTTCATCTTTTGAGGCAGGCAGCCGGACTTGATACGAAACTAGCTGAGTCTTGCCGATTTCAAGGAAGGTGCTGCCGCCGCACAAGCTGATGAATCCATGCTTCTGCGTTGTAAGGAGGTAATAGAGGAAATCCACGTCGATCGTCTGAAATGGAATAAAGTTCTTGAACCCCTGATTTGTCGAGACTGGGACTGTATTGATCGCACATTCTCCGATCGTAGCCCGCGACGTCATCACGATTGAATGGGCCGGGATCATTTCAGCTGAACTCGCTTTCAGGCCAAGCTGCGTGATCATTCGACTCGTTTCACCAAGATATTTATACCCATGCAGCGCAGTGATATCCGTCGGCGTACACCATGGAACATCGCCATCCCAAAAAAGTGCTTCAGCCGTACTTGGAGTACCGCCACTTCGTATGTCAGCCACATCCCCCAGTCGCTTCAACTGCCACTCGCCGTGGAAGCCGGGGAGACGAGTTTGGCCCGTCAGGAGCTGTTGCATTGCGGCCTGTTTAAGGTCGCACTTCTTGGCGATGATCCGGTCTAGCGCACCCAGCAGCGCATCCATGTCGCCCAAGGCCTCAGCGATGGCGCGTTGTTCGGGGATGGGTGGAAGCGGAATCTTGATTTTCCCAAGCTCGCCTCTTGCGATCCTAGTACGAGTTGAACCGCCGCACCGCTCGTTGACGAACTGAAACCAGCGAGGCGTGCTAAATACGTTCACCAAATATCGACGATCTGCAAGAGATGATGGCGGACGGAAGATCGTGACATCTACGGCGGTGATGATTCTTTCCTCGCCGATGTAGGGAAGAATGCATGCCCTTCCTGCTGGTTCGGCCAATCGACAGATCAAGAGGTCACCAACTTGGAGAGCTTTGCATCCGAGCTTCTTGAACGACTCTTCAGAGATGTATTTCTTGGATTCTTTGTCGGTGAACTGCCCCTCACCAATGTTTCCAGTTTGGATGAGCCTAATGCCGCTGCTGGTCAGATACTCGGCCTCGATCCAGTCGCCGTCGTCAAACAATTCCTTTCTGCGATCAGAAAGGTCGAAAATGGATATTGCTTCCCACTCCTCCGGGATCATGCCAGCATCGGTCTGCTTGTAGCAGGAGCTCAGTTCCATGAGGCGCCCATCTTCACGAGATGTTGTTCCACGCGAGCGGCGAGGGTGGCAACTTCGTCAGTGATCTGCGGCAGCGGCGCGGAATAGCGTTCAGCCAACTGGCGTACACGACCGGTTAGTGTTTGCGAAACACGATCCAACTCGCCCTGTACGGCAGCGGCCAGCATCGCTAACCACTTGTCATCGACTACCAAAGTCTTGATCTCATCCTCGCTGAGCTGCGCGTACTTGGTAGCCACCTTGACGATCAGCGCCTCCTGCGCGGCCTCGAGCTCACCATCGGTATCGCTTTCATTTTCAACGAGGGCGAGATAGGCCCGCAGCACTTTGCGTTCGTCAGCGAAATCAGGGTCTGACTTGCCGATCTCCTTCAGACGCGCGGCGACCGAGGCTTTGGTGAGTTTGTCCTTATCGTTCTTAGCATCTTCCAACAGTCCGCCCTCGCCGCCGTGCTCTTCGGTCAGCTCTTCGATCTGCTGTTCGATAGCGGCGAGCTCGGCTTCCAGCGCGTCGATGGCGGCCTGCTGTTTCGGGTAATAGCGGGCGATGACCAGCGCGGGCGGAATCAGTTCAGCGACGTATTTCTTCTTTCCCGACACGAAATCAGGCTTTGTTTTGGTCTTTTTGGCCTTGTCTTCAACGATCAACTGCGGCTGCGCAGCGATGCGCCAGCCATCGGCGGCGATGAGGTAGGCATCGTCCTGCATCGACGCTTCCCAGTAGTCCATCAGATGCTGGTAAATGTCGTAGGCATCCAGCAGCGGCGCGCGTTCGAAGGCGGAAAGCAGCGCTTCGGACAGGCTTTCGATCAGTGCCTTGGGGTGGTCCTTCTTTCCGAACTCGCGCAGCTCGGTTTTTGCCGTCTTCGCCCATTTGGCGAAGCGCTTGGTGGCGGTGGCATTGAACGCGGTGAACTCGTCGTGGCCGAAGATGATGGACTTGATGTCGGCAGCCGCAACGCGCAGTTGACTGTAGCCGGCACGGTCGGCTTTCTTGAACAACGCGGCGCGCACGGCGGGAATCACCTGCCAATAGGCATCGAGGGCATCGATATCGCGGTTGGGGATGCCGCCGCGCAGATGGGCACTGATGTCCTGCAGGTCTTCCGGCTCGCTGCTGTCGATGTAGCGCGGCAGATTGAGGTTGTAGTCGTTCCTGGCCTCGGCGATTTCCTTGATCGGCACCATGCGCGCATAGCCGGGAATATCGCGCTGCCGGGTGAAGGTATCGACGATGCGATGGATGTCCTGTTCGCGCAGGCGGTTCTTCGGGCCGTCCTTGCGGAAGCCCTTGGCCGCATCGATCATGAAGATGCCCTTGCGCGCCTGCGTGTCTTTCTTGTCGAGCACGACGATGCAGGCGGGAATGCCGGTGCCGTAGAACAGATTCGCAGGCAAGCCGATGATGGCCTGGATGTAACCGCGCTGGATGAGATTCTTGCGGATCACGCCTTCGGCATTGCCGCGAAACAGCACGCCGTGCGGGAGGATGCAGGCGCCTTTGCCGGTGCTCTTCAGCGAGCGCAGGATGTGCAGCAGATAGGCATAGTCGCCCTGCTTGGCGGGCGGCGTGCCGAAGTGTTTGAAGCGCTCGTGCGGGTCGTGGTCGGGATCGAGACCGGTGCTCCAGCGTTTGTCGCTGAAGGGTGGATTGGCGACCACGTAGTCGAAGGTTTTGAGCTTGCCGGCGTTGTCGACGAACAGCGGATTGACCAGCGTATTGCCCTGCCGGATCTCCGCACCAGGCTTGTCGTGCAGAATCATGTTCATGCGCGCCAAGCCGCTGGTGGCTGAATCTTTCTCCTGCCCGTACAGCGTGACCTTGGCGGTGGCTGCGTCGCCAACTTTGAGCAGCAGTGAGCCCGAACCGCAGGTGGGGTCGTAGACGGTCGTGTTGTTGGTGGTCTTGGCTGTAGCGATACCGAGCAGTTGCGCCATGACCCGGCTGACTTCGGCAGGGGTGTAGAACTGGCCCTTGCTCTTGCCGCTCTCGGTGGCGAAGTGACGCATCAGATATTCGTAGGCATCGCCGAGGATATCGTCGCCATCAGCGCGGTTCTTGGAGAAATCGAGCGCCGGGTTCTCGAAGATGGCGATGAGGTTGGTGAGACGGTCGACCATCTCCTTGCCGCTGCCGAGCTTGGCAGGGTCGTTGAAGTCCGGCATTTCGGATAGTTTGTTGGATTTGACCAACGGCTCGATGATCTTCTTGTTGATCTGATCGCCGATGTCGCTTTTGCCCTTGAGCGCGACCATGTCCTTGAAGCTTGCGCCCTTGGGAACAGTAATGGGCGCGAAGGACTGGCCGGCGTATTTGTCGCTGATGTATTTGACGAACAGCAGCACGAGGACGTAATCCTTGTACTGACTGGCGTCCATACCGCCACGCAATTCGTCGCAGCTGGCCCAGAGGGAAGAATAGAGTTCGGATTTTTTGAGTGCCATAGCCGGGTATGGCAAACCACTGGAGGCTTTTTTGCAAGCGGTATCGTCGATGCAGCGCTGCTGATGATGACGCTGCGGCGGGAAGGTTGATCGCGACTTGTGTCGCTCCTACACGAGCGTCTGCCGATGACGCGGCTGTGCCTCGGGGTGATGGTTCTGAATAGTCACGCGAAAAGCGCCCCTCACCCGGCCTTCGGCCACCCTCTCCCCGCGCGGTGCGCGGGGAGAGGGAGAGCGGTGCGCGTTTCCTTCTCTCCACCTGCGGGAGAGCCATATGGTTTTCCTGCTCCCTGCCTGCGGGCGAGCCATATGGTTTCCTTCTCCCCGCCTGCGGGGAGAAGGTGGCGCGCAGCGACGGATGAGGGGCGAACTGTTGCCGCGCTTCACGAAAAGCGCCCCTCACCCGGCCTTCGGCCACCCTCTCCCCGCGCGGTGCGCGGGGAGAGGGTGAGCGGTGTGCGTTTCCTTCTCTCCACCTGCGGGGGGCCATATGGTTTTCCTTCTCCCCGCTCAGCGGGGAGAAGGTGGCGCAAAGCGCCGGATGAGGGCGGGCTGTTGCCGCGCTTCACGAAAAGCGCCCCTCACCCGGCCTTCGGCCACCCTCTCCCCGCGCGGTGCGCGGGGAGAGGGAGAGCGGTGCGCGTTTCATTCTCCCTGCCTCCGGGGGAGCCATACGGCTTTCCTTCTCTCTGCCTGCGGGGGAGCCATATGGTTTTCCTTCTCCCCGCTTGCGGGGAGAAGGTGGCGCGCAGCGACGGATGAGGGGCGGGGCTGTGGCAATGCTGCACGAAAAGCGCCCCTCATCCGGCCTTCGGCCACCTTCTCCCCGTGCGGGCACGGGGAGAAGGAAACTCGCTGGGCTTTCGGGACGGATGCGGCGGCGGTGAGGGTGTGCCGCGAATTCCGTCGCTCCTACAGGAAGCGAGGGTATCGCGGCGTCCACCGCTCCCACAGGAGGCTGTGCCGCTCAGCAGGCCCGCGCGGGCGTGCACAGCTCAAGGATCAGCGCCGCGTGCGCGGGAACTGCGAGCGTTGCACCGATTTCAACCGATGCGCCGGTGAGCGCATTACGCGCGGCGGTGGCGCCCTTGAGGCCTTCGGCGAACCGGTCGAGCGGCAGTTCGACCGCTGCATCGTTGCGGCTCAGCACGATCATCAATCGTTGCGCGCCATTGTCGCGGAAATAGACGTAGACGCCGTCGCGCGGCAGGTAGTGCAGGAAGCGGCCCTGGTGCACGGCGGTCGCGGTCTTGCGCCAGTTGAGCAATGTGCGCAGCCAGGTCTGCGCTTCGGTCTGGCGTGGTGTCAGGCCTTCGCCGGTGAAGGCGTTGATGCGATCGCCGGGCCAGCCGCCGGGGAAGTCGCGGCGTGCGGCGGCATCGTCGCGGGTGGTCGGGCTGGTCATCAGTATTTCGGTGCCGTAATACAGCTGCGGGATGCGCGGCGCGGTCGCGAGATACACCAGCGCGGTCTTGTAGCTGTCGAAGTTCTCGCCGAGCACGCTGTACAGACGCGGCATGTCATGGTTGCCCTCGAAGGCCACCAGCGCGGTGGGCGCGGTGTACAGGCGGTCGTTGACCATCGTTTCGTACAGTCGACGCAGTCCGCCGCTGTAGTCGCTTTCGGGTTCGGCCAGCGCGCTGCGCAGGGTTTCGCTGAGCGGGAAATCCATCATGTTCGGCATGCCGGGTTTGCCGTAGACCCAGCCATTCTGCCAGCGGGCGACGACGCTGGCGTTCGCGCTCCATTCCTCGCCGACCATCGAGAACTTCGGATACTCGCTGCGGATGCGCTGCGTCCACTCCGCGAGAAAGGCATTGTCCGAATAACCGAAGGTGTCGACGCGCAGCCCGGACAGGCCGGCGTATTCGATCCACCAGATCGCGTTCTGGGTGAGATAGGTGGCGAGCAGCGGCTGCCGTTGGTTGAGATCGGGCATCGAGGCCACGAACCAGCCCTGGGTGAAATCGTCGCGATCGACCTGCGCGGCATACGGATCGGCGACGGCGGTGCGGCCGTGGTGCGTGGGCTCGAAGCGACCGCCCAGGGTGATCCAGTCGGCGGTCGGTGGATCCTTCACCCACGGATGCGCATCGCCGATGTGGTTCGGCACCACGTCCTGGATCACGCCGATGCCCTTGCCGCGAGCGGCGGCCACGAAATCGCGGTACTGGGCATTGCTGCCGTAGCGCGGATCGATGCGGTAGAGATCGGTGGCGGCGTAGCCGTGATACGAGTATTCGGGCTGTGCGTTCTCGATCAGCGGCGTCGGCCAGACCATGGTGTAACCCATGCCGGCGATGTGATCGAGATGATCGGTCATGCCGCGCAGGTCGCCACCGTGCCGACCGCCGGGCTCGTGGCGGTCGGCGGCATCGGCGTAACCGGCGACACGGTCGTTGCGCGGGTCGCCGTTGGCGAAACGGTCGGGCATGAGATTGAGGATGACATCGCGCGTGTCGAAACCGCGTCGATCGGCGGAGCCCGGCGCGCGCGCCAGCAGCGGATAGCGCAGCGTGATGTCGCCGTCCTTGCGCGCGAAGCGGAAGGCGAGTTCGCCGGGATTGGCGGCGGCGGCGATGTCCAGATCGATGAACAGATAGTTCGGGCTGTCGCCGCGCGTGACCTTGACGATGCGTGCGCGTGGATTCTCGACGAGCGTCGCTTCGCTCGCGCCGATGCCGGCCCCCTGCACCATCACCTGCAGCCGCGTATCGCGCATGCCGACCCACCAGTTCGGGGGGTAGACCATCGGCGCTGCAGGCTTGCCGGCGGCCGACGCCGTCATCGAGGCCATGCACAGCATTGCCGCGAGCGCGGCAGCGGCCGGTGAGCGCCAGATCGAAAGACGTTTCATCGCGGTAGATCCTCTCGGTCCGGGTTCGCTGGCGATCTTGCCATGCGCGCGCTTGCGCTGCAGCACGATTCAGGCGCCGTCGCGCATGGCCTGCTCGATCGCAGAACATGCCGACTCGAACAATGCGCGGACATCGACGGTGTCGCCGCGTTCGATGCGCTTCGAGATCGAAGTCAAGGGAAACGCGAGCAGACTGGTGTCGTCGCGCTTCAAGGCCGGATCGCGTCCGTACGCGTCTTCGACGGTGACCCAATGCAGACCAAGCCGTTGGGCCATCGCATCGCCGAAAGCGATGCCCAGACACTGGAGCTTGAGGGTGTCGGTCGCATCGATCCAACCGTTGCCCAGGATCGCGTCGAGCAGGACGAGTTTGCCTTCGACGGTGTCGTATCCGCAGCGCGCTTCGGCTGCGTAGTGATCGCGCACCCAGGACCGCTGGGCTTCCACCCGAGCGGTCTCTTCGGCGTTCATCGCTTCGACGATCTGTGTCATCGACTCTGCTTTGCCTCGGCCTGCAATAAGGACCAATGCCTGCGCTGTAGCGCCTTATTGCTGATGCTGGAACACCACTTCTTCGTACGGCTGCACCACCACCCAGCCTTCGCCGGCGAAGCGCAGCTGGATGCTTTCGCCCGAACCACGGCCCATCAGCGTGCGCAGGTTGATGTCGGTGACGATGTCCGGCGACAGGCCGCCCGACCATGCGACCGTCGCGTTCGGATCGGTGAACACCGGGCCGGTCGACGCATTGACCGGCAGCGTCAGCGGCTCGTAGTGCGCGGTGATCGCCACCAGGCCGTGGCCGCTGAGCTTCACGTTGAACAGCCCGCCGGCCATCATCCCGGCCGCCTTGCGCATCATCGTGATGTCGTGGGAAATCGTCGATTCGATCGCCAGCACGTCGTTGCCGTTGACGAAGATGGACTCGCCGTTGAGGCGCAGCAGGGTGATCTTCTTGCCGATGTCGGCCAGATAGACGCGGCCCTGGCCTTCGATCTTCATCAGCGACATGCCCTCGCCGGTGAGCGTCTTCTTGAGCAGACCGCCGAGCCCCTGATCGAGCAGGCCCTGACGGGTGAATTTGATGTTGCCCTTGCGCGCGATCATCGAGCCGGCCTTGGCCAGGACCAGGCCATCGACGCGCGCTTCGAGCATGTGCGAGCTTTCCAGCTCGAAGGCGTCGCCGGAGAGGTCTTTCTCTTTCGAAGCGGACAGGAATTCCTGCAGGGTCTTGACGGCCATACGCGGTGTTCTCCAGTGGAATGCGGTGGGAAGCCGGCATTGTCGTCGCAGACGCGCTCCGGCACCATGCCGGGAAGTCATAGCCGGAAGCCGCCATGCCGTCGATTCTGCGAATCCTGCCGATTCCCCACGGCACCGCCGGAGCGCCCCGCTCGCCTGTGGCCGCCGAACGGTTGATCTCGGGCCAGCCGACCCAGGCCACGGCCAATGCCTACTCCAGCGCCGACCAGGCCTTCCATTGCGGGATCTGGGAGGGCGGTGTGGGCGCGTGGCGCGTGCATTACACCGAACACGAGCTGTGTCACATGCTCGCGGGCAAAGCCCGCATGACCGGCGACGACGGCCGGGAAACCGTAGTCGCCGCTGGCGACAGCTTCGTGATTCCAGCGGGTTTCTCCGGCATCTGGGAAGTGCTGGAACCCGCGCGGAAGCTTTACGCGGTGTACGAGCCGGCGGGCTGAGTCGGAACTCTTCCCGTGGCGCGTTAGAATCCACCGGTTTGCCACGCCTCCGGAGTCCGTCATGTCCAATCTCGCTTACCGCCGCGTCCTGCTCAAACTCTCCGGCGAGGCCCTGATGGGCGACGAGGACTACGGCATCGACCCCAAAGTCATCGGCCGCCTCGCCCGCGAAGTCATCGAAGCCCGCGACGCGGGTGCCGAGATCGCGCTGGTCATCGGCGGCGGCAACATCTTCCGCGGCGCCGGCCTGGCCGCTGGCGGCATGGACCGGGTGACCGGCGACCAGATGGGCATGCTCGCCACCGTGATCAACGCGCTGGCGATGCAGGATTCGCTGGAAAAGCTCGGCGCGCGCTGCCGGGTGATGAGCGCGATCAAGATCAACGACGTCTGCGAGGACTACATCCGCCGCCGCGCCGTGCGCCATCTCGAAAAAGGTCGCATCACCATTTTCGCCGCCGGCACCGGCAACCCGTTCTTCACCACCGATTCCGGCGCGGCGCTGCGCGCGATCGAGATCGGCGCCGATCTGCTGCTCAAGGCGACCAAGGTCGACGGCGTCTACGACAAGGATCCGAAGAAACACGACGACGCGGTGCGCTACGACACGCTGACCTACGACGAAGTGATCTCCCGCGACCTGCAGGTGATGGACACCGCCGCCTTCGCGCTGTGCCGCGACAGCCGCCTGCCGCTGCGCATCTTCGACATGAGCCAGCCCGGCGTGCTGCTGCGCATCCTGCGCGGCGAGAAGATCGGAACGCTGGTCACGCCGGGGCGCTGAAACTGGATTTTCGGCGCGACAGCAATCACCCATGCGCACGAAAAAACCGACGCTGCGAGGCGTCGGTTTTTTTGTCGCGAGCGATCCGCGCGGTTATTTTTTCTTCGGCGCCGGCACGACCGGCGCCCGGCCGCCGATATGCCGCTCGAAGAACTGGAACAGTTTGGCGAAGTAGGCGATCTGGTGCTCTTCCTTCACGAAACCGTGGCCTTCCGTGGAGAAATACATCGACTCGACCGGCTTGCCCGCGGCCTTCAATGCTTTCTCCATCGCTTCGGAATGCGACTGCGGCGCGCGCACATCGGCGCCACCGGCGGCGAGGAATACAGGCACCTTGATCCGCGATACAAGCTTGTTCGGCGATGAGGCGTTGAGATCCTGCTTGCCGAGATTCTCGGCGAGGAAATCCTTGCCGTAGGAGGACTGGCTGATATCGCCGCGGCCCCAGAGCATGTTCAGATCGTAGACGCCGACGTAACCGACCGCGCATTTGTACAGGTCCGGCTCCTTGGCCACGCCCATCAGCGAAGCGTAACCGCCGTAGCTGGCGCCGTAGATGCAGATGCGGTTGCGGTCGGCGATGCCCTCGCGGATCGCCCAATGCGTGGCGTCGGTGAGATCGTCCTGCATGGTCAGGCCCCACTGTTTCTGACCCAGCTCCTGGAACTGCTTGCCGTAGCCGCCGGAGCCGCGGAAATTCACCTGCAGCACCGCATAGCCGTGCGCGACCATCATTTGCACGTCGCGGTCGTAGCCCCAACTGTCCTGAAGGCCGAACGGACCACCATGCGGATGGACGATCAGCGGCATGTTCTTGCCGTCGCTGCCGGCGGGCGTGGTCAACAACACGTCGATGTCGACGCCGTCGCGGCTCTTGAAATAGGCCGACTGGCTCTTGCCGAGGCGTTTGCGATCGAGCCAATCGGCGCGATTCATGAACGGATCGATCTTCTTGGCCTGCGTATCGAAAATGTACAGCTCGCCGGGGTTGCGGTCGCTGGCGACTTCCAGCAGGACGTAGTGACCGTCGACGGTGGACGAGATCGGATACACCACATCGCCATCGAACTTCGACTGCAGCATGCGATGCAGTTTGGCGTCGGCCGAATCCGGGTCGAAATACTCGAAGCGCGGACGACGTGCGCCCCAGAACAGAACGCCGATCGGATAGCGCTTGCCGACGCCGCGCACCAGCGCCGAGGGTTCGACGATCTCGTCGCGTGCGACCTGCTTCATCGTTTCGGTCGCGACATCGAAAGCGCGCAGCGAGTCGGGGCCTTCTTTTTCTTCCGCCTGCAGGTATGCGGTCGCGTTATCGGCGCTGAAGCCGAGGGCCGAGATCGCATTGCCGCTGATCGACTCGTCGTTGATCACCTTCCATTCCGACTTGTCGTCCTTGCGGTAGTACAGCACCGATTCGTAGTCGCGGTTGATGCCGGAGGCGAACCTGGCCCGACCACTGAGATCGGTGAGGAACGACGCGCCGCGCACGGGCGCGCGCGCCACCGGCTTGCGCGTGCCGGTGAACACGTTCATGCGTTCGAGCGTGGTGAACGGAATTTCTCCGGAAGCGAACGGCGTGACGGTCACCAGCACATTGTCGTCGTCGTCGATCAGCGTATCGACCATCTCGATCGACACGGATTCTGCGCGCGCTTTGCCGCCCGAGCGGGACGCGGAGGTGCTGGCCCTGGCCCCGGCGACGATTCCCTGTTTGGAACCATCCGCATTCGTACCCCAGATTTCGCCGTAGCTCACCGGCTGTTCGAGGCCACCCGCGCGCTCACCGATGGTGAACAGCAGACGGTTGTCGCTGATCCACCAGAACTGGGCGACATGGGTGTTCGGCTCCTTCAGCGTGACGTGGCCGTACGGCTCTTTCTGGCCGGGTTTCAGAATCACCATCACCGTCTTGTCGTCGTCGGTCAACGGCACGGTGGCGGCGACGTAGGTCCCCTTCGGCGAAATCTTCACGTCGACGAAACGGTCGTCGCGGATGAAATCCGCGATGTTGTGGGGCGCCGCCTGCGTCGTCGGAGACGCAGGCGCCTGCGCCTGCGCCTGCGCGACAGTGGACAACAGCAGTGAAGCGGCAAGCAGTACGGAACGTGGGTGCATGGCGGAATCCCGGTCTAATCTGGCGCGGACTCTACCGGATACCCATGGCCCGGCACCCGTGCTGCCAGTCATGGCCGGCGCCCGAAGGCGCCGGATGTATGTTCAGGGCGATCCGCGACTCACTTGGCGGGGGCGACCACCAGCGGTGCGCGTCCGCCGATGTTCTTCTGCAGAAACATCAGCAACTTGGCGTAGAACTCGCGCCGATGCTCGAGCTTGTAGATGCCATGGCCTTCGGTCTTGAAATAAAGGGTTTCGACCGGTACGCCGGCTTTCTTGAGCGCCGTTTCCATCATCTCGCTATGCTCGATCGGCACTCTCGCATCTTCATGGCCAGAAGACAGAAAAACGGGCACCTTGATCCTGTCGGCGATGTGGTTGGGCGAAAGCGGGCTGAGCTCGCCATCGTTCATCACCTCCTCGTGGTATCGCCGCAGATTGTCGCTTCTGAGCGAATCTTCCGATTTGAACCGTCCAAGATCGTAAACGCCGACCTGGCCAACGGCGCACTTGTACAGCGCAGGCTCTTTCGCCACTCCCATCAACGAGGCATAACCGCCGTAGCTGGCGCCGAAGATGCAGATGCGATCCTTGTCGGCGACACCCTGCGCGATCGCCCAGCGCGTGGCATCGGTCAGGTCGTCCTGCATCTTCAGCCCCCACTGTTTATAGCCGGCGAACTCGTGTTCCCGACCGTAGCCTGTGGAACCGCGGAAGTTGACTTGCAGCACCGCATAACCGTGCGCGGCGAGCACCTGCACATCGACGTTGTAGCTCCACTCGTCTCCAGCGTATGGGCCGCCGTGAGGGTGGACCACGAGCGGCAGATTCTTGCCGTTGCTCCCCGGCGGCAACGTCAGCAGGACTGGAATCTTGCGACCATCGCGGGCCTCGAACACCATGTCGCGCATGGTGCCCAGTCGCTGGGGGTCGAGCCAGTCTGCGGTGTACATCACCGGGGATACCTTGCGGGTTTCGAGATTCATCGCGTAATAACCGCCCGGCTCGCGATCGCCGTATGCGTAGATCAGCACTTCTTTCTTCGCGGTGGCTTCCGATCTGGCGACGATCACCTGACCTGGAAACGCCTTCTGCAGCGCGCGATGAGCCTTCGCATCCGCCGAATCCGGCGCGAAATACTCGTAACGCGGGGTCGAACCGGCGTAGTAGACGCCGATGATGTGACGCTTTCCGACGGCGTTGATCCGACCCGTCGGATCCGCCAACGCATCACGGGCCACGACTTTGGATGTGCCTGTCGCGACGTCGTATTCGAGGACGACATCCGGTCCGGTCTTTTCCTGACTGACGAGATAGGCGACGCTGTTGTCGGCGGAAAAGCCGATCGGCGAAACCACCTTGCCGCTGACGCCCTCATCGTTGATCAGCTCCCACTTGTCGTCTTCCGATTTGCGGTGGTAGAGCTTCGAGAATTGATCCTTCCTGGCGCCTACCACGAAGCGGGCAAAGCCGGTGTTGTCGGTGATGAAATTGGCGTTCGTGACTGGCGCCTGGGAAAGTCGCAAGCGCGTGCCACTATAGACGTTGACCCGCTCGACCGTCGTGTAGTCCGATCCGTTGCGGTACACCGAGGCGATGACATTTTCGTCGTCGTCCGGAAGCGTGTTGATGATGGACATGAACACGGTTTCCTTGGCCGCCTGACCACCGGCACGGCCGACGATCATCGCATCGTCCCGGATATAGCCCGCCAGTTGTTTGGACTTCGAGCCGTCCGCATTGATCGCGAACAATTCGCCGGTGTAGCTGGGCTTCTCGTCCAACTGGTCTTTCAATGCCACCGAATAAATCAGACGGTCATCGCTCACCCAGATGACATCCACGATATGGGTTTTCTTGCCGGCGACGTTGATCCGCGTCGGCGGGTTGGAATCGCCCGGCTTGAGCAACAGCAGCACGGTCTTGTCTTCGGCCGGCACGGTCACCGCAATGTATGTGCCCTTCGGCGACACCGCGATGTCTCTGAATTTATCCTCGCGTATGAAATCCTCGATGTCGTGCGGCTTGACGGTTTGCGCGACCACCGCAACCGGCAGCAGGAGCATTACAGCAGAAAGGGCACCAGCGATGAGTTTCATGAAATTTCCTATATGGCTCGGAGTACAGTGGTTCTGCTTGTGGGTCAAGGCACGAGTTCAGCGATCGTCTTCGTCAAGGCTACTCGCCAGTCGGGAAGATCGAGCGCGAAATCGGATGAAAGACGCGTCGTATCGAGGCGCGAATAGGCTGGTCGTCGAGCTGGCGTCGGGTAGTCGCTCGTCGCAATCGGCACGACGCGAGTCGCGGTGGCAAGCAACCCGCGAGCGTGCGCGGATCCGACGATGGCTTCGGCGAACCCATGCCAGCTGGTTTCGCCGGACGCGGTGAGGTGCCAGAGACCGCTGTGGCTGTAAGGGCCCGCGAGCACGGCCGACGTCACATCCGCGATCAACGCTGCGGGCGTCGGCGTGCCGATCTGATCGGCGACCACGCGCAGCTCGTCGCGCTCCGCGGCCAGACGCAGCATCGTGCGCATGAAATTCTTGCCGTGCGCTGCGTACACCCAGGCCGTGCGGAAAATCATGTGGCGGGCGCCGCTGGCTTGAATCGCCAGTTCGCCGGCACGCTTGCTTTCGCCGTAGACACCGAGCGGCGATGCCGGATCATCCTCGCGATACGGCCGCTTGCCGGTGCCGTCGAACACATAATCCGTGGAGTAATGCACCAGCAGCGCATCGCGCGCGGCGCAGGCTTCGGCGATGCGCTGCGGCGCTTCCGCGTTCGCGCGGAATGCGGCATCGCGATCCGATTCCGCGCGATCGACCGCGGTGTAGGCGGCTGCGTTGACGACGACATCCGGGGCGATGCGCTCGATCAATGCCGGCAAAGCATCCGGCGCGTCGAAATCGGCGACTTCGCAGCGAGCCCCATCATCGAGCCTGCCGCTGCGCGTGGTGGCGACGATCCCGCCCAGCGGCGCAAGGCTGCGACGCAGTTCGTGTCCCACCTGGCCATTGGCGCCGAACAACAGGATCTTCATGCGGGCGCCCTCAGCCGACGCGGCACGGCAAGCGTTCTTCGGCGATATCGGCGAGGAATGGCGCTTTCGCGTCCTTGTCGGACAGAACCGGCGCCGTGACCGGCCAGTCGATGGCGAACGCGGCATCGTTCCAGCGCACGCCGGCATCGGCGTCGCGGTCGTAGGTTTCGGTGCACAGGTAGGTGAACACCGCTCGCTCGCTCAAGGTCACGAAACCATGCGCGAAGCCGGCGGGAATCCAGAAATGGCGGCGGTTCCGGTCGTTCAGCAATACGGCGGTCCAGCGGCCGAAGGTCGGCGAACCGCGACGGATATCGACCGCCACGTCCCACACCTCGCCTTCGATCACCGACACGAATTTGCCCTGCGGCTTCGGCCATTGATAGTGCAGGCCGCGCAGCACGCCGCGTGCGGACGACGAAACGTTGCCCTGCACGAATTCCGGAATTGCCAGGCCGTGCGCAAGGAATTTGTCGCGGTTGAACGATTCGAAGAAAAATCCACGGCTGTCGCCGAACACCTGCGGTTCGATCACGACGCAGCCCGGCAGATCGGTTTCGATGATCTTCATGCGTACGCAGCACTCACGGAACGAAACCGCGCTCGGCAAGGCCGAGCAGGTATTGACCATAGCCGTTCTTGGCCAGCGGCTTGGCCAACGCTTCCAACTGCGCGGCATCGATCCAGCCGTTGCTCCAGGCGATTTCCTCGGGGCAGCACACGCGCAGCCCCTGTCGTGCTTCGATGGTTTCGATGTAATTCGAAGCTTCGAGCAGCGACTGGTGCGTGCCGGTATCCAGCCATGCATAGCCACGGCCGAGCTGCTGCAGATGCAGCGAACCCTCGTCGAGATAACGCCGGTTGAGATCGGTGATTTCCAACTCACCGCGAGGAGACGGCTTGAGATCCGCTGCGAAATCGCTGGCGCGGCCGTCGTAGAAATACAGGCCGGTCACGGCGTAATGCGATTTCGGCTTTGCGGGCTTTTCCTCGAGGCCGATCACTTTGCCGCCGGCGTCGAATTCGGCCACGCCATAGCGCTCCGGATCGCTGACCCAGTAGCCGAAGACGGTCGCGCCATCTTGCAGGGCGTCGGCTTCCTTGAGCATGTGGGTCAGTCCCGGGCCGTGAAAGATGTTGTCGCCCAGCATCAGGCAGCTGGGTTGGCCGTTGACGAATTCGCGGCCGATCAGATAGGCCTGCGCCAACCCGTCCGGGCTCGGTTGCGCCGCGTATTCGATGCGCATGCCCCACTGCGAGCCGTCGCCGAGCAGCGCCTTGAACAGCGCCTGTTCGTGCGGCGTATTGATCACCAGCACTTCGCGGATACCCGCCAGCATCAGGACACTGAGCGGGTAATAGATCATCGGTTTGTCGTAGACCGGCAGCAGTTGCTTGCTGATCGCCTGGGTGATCGGATACAGGCGCGTGCCGGAACCGCCCGCGAGAATGATGCCTTTGCGCGCGGTCATGCCACGCCTCCGATGCGTTCCAGGCGATAGCTGCCGTCGAGCACGCGATTGACCCATGCCTGCTGATCGAGATACCAGTCGACGGTACGTGCGATGCCCTGCTCGAAGGTCATCGACGGCATCCAGCCGAGTTCGCCCTGCAGTTTCGAAGCATCGATGGCGTAGCGGCGGTCGTGGCCGGGACGGTCCTTGACATAAGTGATCAGCGATTCGCGCGCCCGGCCATCGGCAAGCGGATGGCGTTGATCCAGCAATGCGCAGATCGTCTTCACGACCACGATATTTTCGCGTTCGGCATCGCCGCCGACGTTGTAGACCTCGCCGACGCGCCCGCGTTCGAGCACCGCTCGGATCGCGCTGCAGTGATCGCCCACGTACAGCCAATCGCGTACGTTGCGGCCGTCGCCGTAGACCGGCAGCGACTCGCCGGCCAGCGCTTTGGCGATGATCAGCGGAATGAGCTTTTCCGGAAACTGGTACGGGCCGTAGTTGTTGGAACAGTTGGTGGTGAGGACCGGCAAACCGTAGGTATGGTGGAAGGCGCGGACCAGATGGTCGGACGCCGCCTTGGATGCGGAATACGGCGAATTCGGGGCGTAGGGCGTGGTCTCGGTGAACTTGCCGGTGTCGCCGAGCGAACCGTAGACTTCATCCGTGGACACGTGCAGGAAACGGAATGCATCGCGACCCGGGCCTTCGAGGCTTTTCCAGTAGTCGCGGGCGCATTCGAGCAGGCCCAGCGTACCGACGACATTGGTCTGCACGAACGCGGCGGGGCCATCGATCGAACGGTCGACGTGACTCTCGGCAGCGAAGTTGATCACCGCATCGGGCCGGTGTTCGGCGAACAGTTCCGCCAGCAGGTCGCGGTCGCCGATGTCGCCTTTCACGAATACATGCGCGGGATTGCCGGCCAGCGCGGCGAGCGTATCGAGATTGCCGGCGTAGGTCAGCGCGTCCAGATTGATGACCCGAACGCCGCTGTCGACGGCATCCAGCACGAAATTCCCACCGATGAAGCCGGCACCGCCGGTCACAAGCCATGTCGACACGCGCATGCTCCTGTTAAATATGAAGAATTCGGCCATTGTAGCCGCAGGTGGGGGAGCGCATGACGACGCGCCATGAACGCCTGAACGCGCTCAAACCGCATCCCACACGCAGTGCCCCGCCTTCTTGCGGATCGCTTCCAAACGCAGCAGGTGCGCGGCCTGTTCGTCATCGCTGACATGTACCCTGCTGCGTGTGGCGGCCTCCAAAGCCATGACATCGAACGCGACTGCCGTTTTCCGGGCACCGTCGTCATTGCCGGCAGGCGCACCGAAACCGATTTCGCTCTGTCCCGACGTCAGCGCCAGGTACACGTCCACCAGCAGCTGCGCGTCGAGCAGCGCGCCGTGCAGATGGCGATGCGCGTTGTCCACGCCGAGCCGTTTGCACAGCGCATCCAACGAGTTTCGCTGGCCCGGATAGCGCTTGCGCGCCATGTCGAGCGAGTCTTCGATGCCGCTGACCCGGTCGCGCAGGCGACCGTATTGCGCGCCCAGCAGCGACAATTCGTTGTCGAGAAAACCGACGTCGAACGCCGCGTTGTGGATGATCAGTTCCGCGCCATCGACGAATTCGAGGAAGGTGTCGGCGATTTCGGCGAATCGCGGTTTGTCGGCAAGGAATTCGAGGGTCAGTCCGGTCACTTCCTGGGCACCGGGCTCGAATTCGCGGTCCGGGTGGATGTACTGCTGATACGTGCGGCCGGTGGGCCGGCGTTCGTTCAGCTCGACGCAGCCGATTTCGACCACGCGGTTGCCCTTCTTCCACTCCAGCCCGGTGGTTTCGGTATCGAGGACGATCTGTCTCATGCGCGGACGCCGCCCTGTTGTTGATCCGCTTGCTTGTATGCGAGCGCTTGGTCGCGCGCCAGCGTATCGACGCGCTCGTTGTCGGGATCGCCGGAATGGCCTTTCACCCAGCGCCAGTCGATGTCGTGCCGCAATGTCGCGGCGTGCAGGCGTTCCCAGAGGTCGCGGTTCTTCACCGGATCGCCGCCGGCGGTTTTCCAGTGCCGGCGTACCCAGTTCGGCATCCATTCGGTGATGCCTTGCCGGACATACTGCGAATCGGTGACCAGCATGACCGCGCAGGGTTCGCTCAGTGTCTCCAGCCCGACGATCGCCGCCATCAATTCCATGCGGTTGTTGGTGGTCAACGACTCGCCGCCGGCAAGCTCGCGCTCGCGCTCGTTGTAGCGCAGCAGTGCGGCCCAGCCGCCTGGACCGGGATTGCCGAGGCAGGCGCCATCGGTGTGGATTTCGACATGCTTCATCGCAGCGGGCTTCTTGGATGCAGGCTTCGTGGCGGCGGGCTTGGTGTCATCGGGCTTCAAGCGGCAGAGACTCCATCGGACAAGGCCATCGGCTTGCGCAAACGCATCGGCGTCATCGGGAAAGCGCGCTTCTCGGCACGCTGCAGATAAGCCGCACGCAGTCCCGGCCCCGATTGCAGGCTGGGCGATGCCGTGGGCGACCATTGCGGTCCGACGCCCTGGGCGACCGGCTCCGGGATCAGACCGGCATCGGACAACAGGCGGCGCCAGGTCGAGGGATCGCAGGCGGACTGGCCGCTGCCATACCAGCGCACTCGATACGGCGACAGTGGATTCAGCGCCAACAGCCCGAGTCGACCGCCCGGCACCAATACCCGCGCGCATTCTTCGATCAGGGCGGCGGATTCGGCGCGGTCGCCATCGAGCACATGCTGCAACACCACCGCGCCCAGTGATTCGCTGGCCAACGGCAAGGGCAACCGGCACACCATCGGGCCGCGCCATCCATCGGCCGAGGCGATCAGGCGCAATCCACGGCCTTCGGGAACTTCGGCCGTGAGGGTCGGCGCCAGCCACAGCCACGGCAGGCCGACCACCGGATGCGCGGCAAGGGCGTCGGCGACGACCGTATGTTCGCTGTCGAGGACCGCCTGCCCGACCGGTAACAGAAACCACTGTTTCGCGGCGGCGTGCGGGGCTTGGTGGGACAATGCGGGCATCCGGCCATTGTAAGCCGCCGCTCCGCCGACATGCCCCATTCGAACGCCTGACGGATCCCCATGCGCCTGCTCGCCCTGCCCGCCTTCGACGACAACTACATCTGGAGCCTGGTCGGCGACGACGGCCGCGCGCTGTTCGTCGATCCGGGCGATGCCGGCCCGGTCCTGACGGCCGCCGCCGAAGGTCTGCAGCCGATCGGCATCCTGGTCACCCATCACCACGCCGACCACATCGGCGGACTCGCGCAACTCCATCGGCATTGGCCGGATCTCGCGATCCATGCGCCGCACGATGCGCGCATCGGGATCGCCACCGAGCGTGCGGGCGATGGCGATGTCGTCCGGATCGGCGATTGGCGCTTCGATGTGCTCGAAGTCCCCGGCCATACCCGCAGTCACATCGCCTTCCACAGCGATCGCAATGGCGACGATCCCGGCGAAGGCCTGCTCTTTTGCGGCGACACCCTGTTCAGCCTCGGCTGCGGGCGGCTGTTCGAGGGCACGCCGGCACAGATGCTCGGCTCGCTCGACCGTCTCGCGGCACTGCCGGGCGACACCCGTGTGTGTTGCACCCACGAATACACGCTGGCCAACGCCGCGTTCGCGCTGACGGTCGATCCCGACAACCCCGCGCTGCGCGAGCGCGCCGACGCGGTCCGCACGCTGCGTGCCGCATCGAAGCCGACCCTGCCCAGTACGATCGCAATGGAAATCGCGACCAATCCGTTCCTCCGCTGCGATTCGCCCGCCATCCGCGACGCCATCGCCTCCCGCATCGAACGCATGCCTGCGGATCGGATCGAGACTTTCGCCGAACTGCGGCGCTGGAAGGATGTCTTCCGGGGTTGAGGCGATCGGTACCCATACGGCAGCCCATGGTCGACTGCGCGTGGCACACTTGGCGTTCCGAACAAAACGCGAGACGACCATGGGGTTTCTGCAAGGCAAACGCGCCCTGATCACCGGCATCGCCAGCGAGCGCTCCATCGCGTCCGGCATCGCCGAAGCCATGCACCGCGAAGGCGCGGAGCTGGCCTTCACCTATCAGAACGAAAAGCTCAAGACCCGCGTCGAAAGCGCGGCGGCCGAATACGGTTCCAACATCGTGCTGCCGCTGGACGTGAGCGACGACGCGCAGATCGCCGCCTGTTTCGCCGAACTCGGCAAGCATTGGGATGGTTTCGACATCCTGATCCACGCCATCGCCTTCGCACCGCGCGAAGCGATCACCGGCCAGTTCCTCGAGGGCCTGACCCGCGAGAATTTCGCGATGGCGCACGACATCTCGGCGTATTCGCTGGCGGCGATGTCCAAGGCGGCGCAGCCGATGATGGCCGGCCGCAAGGGCTCGATCCTCACCCTCACCTATCTCGGCGCCGAACGCGCACTGGCCGGCTACAACGTCATGGGCGTGGCCAAGGCCAGCCTCGAAGCCACCGTGCGCTACCTCGCCTACAACCTCGGCCCGGAAGGCACGCGCGTGAACGCGATTTCCGCAGGCCCGATCAAGACCCTCGCTGCGGCCGGTATCGCCGGTTTCCGCAAGATCCTCGGGCATGTCGAACAGAACGCGCCGCTGCGCCGCACGGTCACCATCGAGGATGTCGGCAACGTCGCCGCATTCCTGTGCTCGGATCTGGCCGCGGGCATGACCGGCGAGATCACCTACGTCGATGCCGGTTACAACATCCTGGGCATGACAGGCATCGAATAAACCATCGCCGATTCCGCCTTCGACAACGAAAGAGCCCGGCAATGCCGGGCTCTTTCCTGTCCACCCGCCGCGAATGCTGCGTGGGCTACAGGCGATCTTCCGCGAACTGCACCTTCATCCGCTTGCGTTCGGCCTTGCCGACCGACAGCGCATCCTGTTCGCCGATCCTCGGCGCAAGCTCGCGCAGGAAGTTCGCACGGATTTCCGGCGTGATTTCGCTGTTGTCGCCTTGCGCAACCTTGGTCACCTCGAACACGACCATCTGGCCGTCCTGCGAGAGGACCTTGCCGGGCGAACGTTTGCCCGCTGCGGGCGGCGACACCTGGAAATAAGCTTCGTTGGCGTCCGCCGAGGGCATCGGCGCACCGCGCTGCATACCCGGCATGTTCGTGACGATCCATTTTTTCTCGTTGGCGATCGTCGCCAGCGATTCGCCCTTCTTCAAGCGCGCGAGTACGGCTTCCCCCTCGGCCTCGATCGCCTTGCGCGCGCGATCGGCACGCACAGCGGCGACGACTTGCGGGCCGACCTTGTCCAACGGCTGCACGCGGTCCGGGGTATGTTCGACCACCCGGATCAACACGCTGTGGTTGGGTGCGATCTCGATCGGATCGCTGACCTGGCGGTTCTGCTTCAGGTCCTCCGAGAAGGCTGCGCGAATCACCGCTGGATTGGCGGCGATGCCCGTCGCCTGGCCACGCGCGAACGGACCGAGCTTCTGCACCGGCAAGTTTGCGGCCCGCGCCGCTGGCGCCAGCGTGGTCGGACTCTTCAATACTTCATCGACCAGCGTACCGGTCAGGTCGTTGAAAGCGCGCTCGCGGGCGGTTTCGGCCAACATGCGTTCCAATTCCGGGCGCGCGTCCTCGAACGGTTTTTCATGCCCGGGCTTCATTTCACGGACTTGGATGATGTGCCAGCCGAAGTCGGTCTTGGTGGGGCCGGAAATCGTGCCCGCCGCGGTCGCGAACACCGCGTCCTCGAAGGGCTTGATCATCTGGCCGTTCTTGGCGATCCAACCGAGATCTCCGCCGCCATCCTTGGAGCCCTCGTCTTCCGAATACTGCCGCGCCAGCGCGGCAAAGTCGGCACCCGCCGCCTTCACCTTCTTCAGAATATCCTGCGCCTTGGCCTCGGCGGCCTTGCGTGCAGCGGCATCGGCCGCAGCATCCACCTTCACCAGGATATGCGAGGTGAGGCGTTGCTCGGGCTCGACGAAACGCGCCTTGTCCTGCTCGTATTGCGTCTTGAGACTGTTCTCGTCGATGGCTGCCGGCAACGGCAGTGCCGCTCCATCGATGTCGACATATTCGATCGTCACCATTTCCGGCGATCGGAAGTCCTGCGGATGCGCCTTGTACCAGCTCGCGATCTCGGCTGCCGCCACCGGTGCGGTATCCGCGGGTGGCGTGGGCAGCACGGCGAAGGACACGTCGCGTTTTTCGCCAAGCAGCGCGATCAGACGCTGGCCTTCGGCATTGGTCACGAACGCGGACCCCTGCAACTGACGGGTCAGCATCTGCTGTTTCAGGTCCTCGCGGATCTGGTCATCGAACTGGGTCGCCGTCATCGGCGGTGCGCGCGATGCCAGCATCAACCGGTAACGCTGCAGATCGAATTTGCCGTCGACCTGGAAGTCGGGGATCGATTCGATGGCCTTGCGGACCTGCGCATCGCCGATCGCGAAACCTTCGCGATCGGTCGACATGCGCATCACCCGCTCGTCGACCAGCAGCTCGAGGATGCGACGTTTGTTGTCGATGCTCTCGAATTCGCTGACATTGAAGTTCTCGCCAGCGGAAGCGCGCTGACTCTGGCGCACGCGCTCGAACGCGCTGCGGAAGTCGTCGACGCTGATTTCCTCTTTCTGCCAGAAGGCCTTGCGCACCACCCACCAATCGGGCGCGGTGCGCCACCAGGTAGGCGGGGCTTCGATCTTGGCGGCGAAGGTCTCGCTACGCTGGAACAGATATTGTTCCATGCCGAAGAAGGCGAAAGGGATCACCAACAGCCCGAGAATGACGGTGGCGATCCAGCCGGAAGATTTTTCACGTAGGGCTTGCAGCATTGGCGATCGGTGCCGAATGAGGAGCCGCTAAGTGTAGCCCGAGCGGGCGCGCTGCGGCATGCCCCGATCGCAAGGAGATGTCGCGAATCCGGCCCTTGTCCCGCCGACCGGGCGCGAAAACGACGAAGGCACCGTTTCCGGTGCCTTCCTGCCCCCGCCTGATGGCGACAGCTTTCGTATTCGAGGGAATTGGCGGAGTGGACGGGACTCGAACCCGCGACCTCCGGCGTGACAGGCCAGCATTCTAACCGACTGAACTACCACTCCGCGTTGTAACCCTTGGTTTTTACTGCATGTTGCACTGCGGATTTTATCGCAGTTCGGCGACCGAACGGAATACTTTCCGGTCACTTCGCACCTTGGTGGGTGCTGAGGGTTTCGAACCCCCGACCCTCTCCGTGTAAAGGAGACGCTCTACCGCTGAGCTAAGCACCCCAACGAGAAGAGCCAATTAGTTTACGGCATCCTTCAGGGCTTTGCCAGCCTTGAACACCGGATTCTTGGACGCCGCGATCTTGATTTCTTCGCCGGTCTTCGGGTTGCGGCCCGTACGCGCGGCGCGCTCGCGGACCACGAAGGAGCCGAAGCCGATCACGGTCACGGTGTCGCCCTTCTGCAGTGCCTTGGAGATGGCGGCGACCGTGGCATCGAGCGCGCGCCCCGCATCGGCCTTGGACAGTTCCGCGTTGGCGGCGATCGCGTCGATAAGCTCGGCTTTGTTCATGTTGGAACTCCCATTAAAGGATTGAGAAGAAAAGAGGTGTGTCGACGAATCGCGACTTCGCGCGCCCGACCTCGGAAAAGATGCGGGAAATCCCGCACCAACAGGCGCCCGTTATACCAGCGAGGTGAGGTCGGCGCAACCGAAAGCGTCGTAAAAATACTTGAAAACAGCATGTAAACGCGCTGTTCAGTGTTTGCGTTCTTCGCGACGATTCGCCGTGCCCGGCTTGCCCGCCTTGTGGGCGACTGGACGCGCTGCTTTCTTCGCATCCTTCTTTGCGGAAGACGGCGCGATCGGATGCTCCAACGCGAGATCCAGCACTTCGTCGATCCAGCGAACCGGAATGATATCGATCTGATCGGTCACCGTCTTCGGAATATCGGCGAGATCCTTGCGGTTCTCTTCCGGTATCAGCACGGTTCGGATGCCGCCGCGCAGCGCGGCAAGCAGCTTCTCCTTCAAACCGCCGATCGCGGTGACCTTGCCGCGCAGGGTGATTTCACCGGTCATGGCGATGTCCGAACGCACCGGCACCTTGGTCAGCGCCGACACCAGTGCGGTGGTCATCGCGGCACCCGCGCTGGGACCGTCCTTCGGCGTCGCGCCATCGGGCACGTGCAGATGGACGTCGAGCTTCTGCAGGAAGTCCACATCGATGCCGAGCCGCTCCGCGCGCGAACGGACGACGGACAGCGCCGCCGATGCCGACTCTTTCATCACATCGCCGAGCTGGCCGGTCAGGATCAACTGGCCCTTGCCCGGCATCAACGTCGATTCGATCTGCAGCAGATCGCCGCCGACCTCGGTCCAGGCCAGACCGGTGACCATGCCGATCTCGTTGTCGTTCTCGGCGCGACCGAAATCGAAACGACGCACGCCGAGATATTTGTCGAGATTCTTCGACGCGACAGCGACCGCCTTGGCGCCCTTGCCCGATTTCTGCGGACCGGCCAGCGCGATCTCCTTCACCACCTTCCGGCAGATCTTGGAAATCTCGCGTTCGAGGTTGCGCACGCCGGATTCGCGCGTGTAATACCGCACGATGTCGCGGATGGCATCTTCGGCGATCTTCAACTCGGTGATTTTCAGGCCATTCGCTTTGAGCTGTTTGGGGAACAGGTAGCGCTCGGCGATGTTGAGCTTCTCTTCCTCGGTGTAACCGGGGATACGGATCACTTCCATACGGTCGAGCAGCGGGCCGGGAATGTTCAGCGAGTTGGACGTGGCCACGAACATCACTTCGGACAGATCGAGATCCACTTCAAGATAGTGATCGTTGAACGCGTTGTTCTGTTCGGGATCGAGCACTTCCAGCAGCGCCGCCGACGGATCGCCGCGGAAATCCATCGACATCTTGTCGATTTCGTCGAGGACGAACAGCGGGTTCTTGCTGCCGATCTTGTTGAGATTCTGCACGATGCGTCCCGGCATAGAGCCGACATAGGTCCGTCGATGACCGCGGATTTCGGCTTCGTCGCGCACGCCGCCGAGCGACATGCGCACGAACTTGCGGTTGGTCGCTTTGGCGATGCTCTGGCCGAGCGATGTCTTGCCCACGCCGGGCGGGCCGACGAGGCACAGGATCGCGCCCTTCATCTGCTTGACCCGCGTCTGCACCGCCAGATATTCGAGGATGCGCTCTTTCACCTTGTCCAGGCCGTAGTGATCGGCATCCAGGGTTTCCTGCGCGGCTTTCAGATCCTTGCGGATCTTGGTGCGCTTCTTCCACGGCACACCCAGTATCCAGTCGAGATAGTTGCGCACGACCGCAGCCTCGGCCGACATCGGCGACATCTGCTTGAGCTTGTTGAGTTCGGATTTCGCCTTGGTTTCGACCGGCTTGGGCATGCCGGCCGCCGCGATCCTGCGGGTCAGTTCTTCGATGTCGTTCGGCGCATCGTCGAGTTCGCCCAGTTCCTTCTGGATCGCCTTCATCTGCTCGTTGAGGTAGTACTCGCGCTGGCTTTTCTCCATCTGCGACTTCACGCGTCCGCGGATGCGTTTCTCCAGTTGCTGCACGTCGATCTCACCGTCGACAAGACCGACCAGCAATTCGAGCCGCTGCCCGACATCGACCGCTTCGAGCAACCGCTGCTTTTCGGCAAGGCGCACGCTGAGGTGCGCGGAAATGGTGTCGGCGAGCCGATTCGGTTCGTCGATGCCGGACAACGTCTGCATCAACTCCGGCGGCAGCTTGCGATTGGTCTTGATGTACTGCTCGAACAAACCCATCAGCGAGCGCACGATGGCCTCGACCTCGCGCGGTTCGCGCGGCTCATCGGTTTCGAGAAGATCCGCATGGCCGGCTAGCGCGCCATCGACTTCGCGCACATGCTTGAGACGCACGCGCGAAACGCCTTCCACCAGCACTTTGATGGTGCCATCGGGCAGCTTCAGCAACTGCAGCACCTGGGCGAGTGTGCCGATGTCGTACAGATCGCCGGCAGCGGGATCGTCGGTCTCCGGCGATTTCTGCGCGACGAGCAGGATGCGCTTGTCCTGGTCCATCGCAAGATCGAGCGCCTTGATCGATTTCTCGCGACCGACGAACAGCGGGATGACCATGCTCGGAAACACCACGACATCGCGCAGCGGCAGCACGGGCAATTCGGGAAGGGCGCTGGCGGGCAATTCGGTGGTCATGTGGGCTCCGGTCGACGATTCGCGGCCATCGCCACGGCGGACGGATGACCTTCGGCACCGTTATGGGGTCATGCGCGACCGGATGCAAGCACGGCCCGCCGAGTGGCGGGCCGTGCGATGGGAATCAATCGTTTGCGCCGCGCGCAACCCCGAAAAGCACCGGTTTATTCGGCGGATGCGACTTTGCTCGGCGGCGTCTGGTAGATCAGGTACGGCTCGGACTTGTGCTCGATCACGGACTCGTCGACCACCACCTTGCTGACGTTCTCCAGCGACGGCAGGTCGTACATCGTATCGAGCAGCACCGATTCGACGATGGTGCGCAGGCCACGCGCGCCGGTCTTGCGCTTGAGCGCCTTGCGCGCGATCGCCGTCAACGCATCGGCGCGGAATTCCAGCTCGACGCCTTCCATCTCGAACAGCTTGCGGAACTGCTTGCTGATCGCGTTCTTGGGCTCGGTGAGGATCTTCACCAGCGCGGTCTCGTCCAACTCTTCCAGAGTCGCGACCACCGGGAGGCGGCCCACGAATTCGGGAATCAGGCCGAACTTGATCAGATCCTCCGGCTCGACATCGAACAGCACCTTGCTGACATCGGCCTTGCGCTCGGAGCTCTTGAGCTTGGCGCCAAAACCAATCCCGCCCGCTTCGGTACTGCGCTGCTGGATGATCTTGTCGAGGCCGGCGAACGCACCGCCGACGATGAACAGGATGTTGCGGGTGTCGACCTGCAGGAATTCCTGCTGCGGATGCTTGCGACCGCCCTGCGGCGGAACGCTGGCGACCGTGCCTTCGATCAGCTTGAGCAGTGCCTGCTGCACGCCTTCGCCGGACACATCGCGGGTGATCGACGGGTTTTCGCTCTTGCGCGAAATCTTGTCGATTTCGTCGATGTAGACGATGCCCTGCTGCGCCTTCTCGACATCGTAGTCGCACTTCTGCAGCAGCTTCTGGATGATGTTCTCGACGTCCTCGCCGACATAACCCGCCTCGGTGAGCGTGGTGGCGTCGGCGATGGTGAACGGCACGTTGAGCAGCCGGGCCAGGGTTTCGGCCAACAGCGTCTTGCCCGAGCCGGTCGGACCGATCAGCAGGATGTTCGATTTGGCCAGCTCGATGTCGTCGTTCTTCTGACGGCTCTCGATCCGCTTGTAGTGGTTGTAGACCGCCACCGCCAGGGTTTTCTTGGCGCGCGGCTGCCCGATCACGTACTGGTCGAGGACTTCGAGGATTTCCTTCGGCTTCGGCAGGTGGCTGCGCGTCGCCTGGGCTTTCTCTTCGAGCTCTTCACGAATGATGTCGTTGCACAACTCGACGCATTCGTCGCAGATGAACACGCTCGGGCCCGCAATCAGCTTGCGCACCTCGTGTTGGCTTTTCCCGCAGAACGAGCAATAGAGGATCTTGTTGCTGTCGCCGCTGCGGCCTTGCCGGTCTTCGCTCATGCTGCTGTCGTTATCTACGCTGGTGTCGGGAGGATAGCATCCGGGGTCCCGACCGCAAGCAAGTTGCGGCGGAAACCAGGATAGCCATGAGAATCAGTAACTTAAGCCGGCTGAATCGAGTCTTCAGGGCGACGTTCGAGGACGTGGTCGACCAGACCGTAGTCGCGGGAAGCCTCGGCGCTCTTGAAATTGTCGCGCTCGGTATCCCGGGCGATGGTATCCAGCGACTGACCGGTATGGTGCGAGAGGATCTCGTTCAGGCGTTGGCGCATGGACAGGATCTCGCGGGCATGGATGTCGATGTCCGTCGCCTGGCCCTGGAAACCACCCAGCGGCTGATGGATCATCACCCGCGAATTCGGCAAGGCGTACCGCTTGTTCTTGGCGCCGGCGGTGAGCAGAAGCGCACCCATGCTGGCCGCCTGGCCGACGCAGATCGTGCTCACGTCGGGCTTGATGAACTGCATGGTGTCGTAGATCGCCATGCCGGCGGTGACGATGCCACCGGGCGAGTTGATGTACAGACTGATGTCCTTCTCCGGGTTTTCGGCTTCGAGAAACAGGAGCTGGGCGACGATGACATTGGCCATGTAATCGTCGATACCGCCGACCAGGAAGATCACGCGCTCCTTCAGCAGACGGGAATAGATGTCGTAAGCGCGCTCGCCGCGACTGGTCTGTTCGACCACCATCGGAACGAGATTCAGAGCTCTGGTCTCAAGACTGTTCATGCGTTGCGCCACCTGTGCGTTGCGAAAATCCGCGCAGGGATGCGCGGGGTAGTGCCAAAAACATTGCGGATCACTGCGGAGCGATCGCTTCCTGGAAGCTGAGCGGCATGTCGGTGTGCGTCGCGCGCTCGGCGATCCAGTCGATGACCTGCTCTTCCATCACGCGGTTCTGCAGACTGGACATGAGCTGGCGGTCGTTGCGGTACAAATCAATGACCTGCTGCGGCTCTTCGTAGGTGGACGCGATGAGACGCAGCGTTTCGTTCAGGCGCTTCGGGTCGAGCGTCAGCTGGTTGCGGCGGGCGATCTCCCCGACCAGGAGCGCCACGGTGATGCGCTTGCGCGCCGGCTCGATGAAATCGCGGTAAGCCTCGGCGGGCGCTTCGATCTCGCGGCCTTGACGACGCGCCTGATCGACGGTCTGGGCGACCATGGCACGCGCCTCGTTCTCGACCACGCCCGCCGGCATTTCGACGTGCGCGTACGCGACGATCAGCTGTTCGCCGACTTCGCGGCGCAGGCGGTTCATCAGCGCGCCCTTGAGCTCGCGTTCGAGGTTGTTGCGGATTTCGGTGCGGAACTGGGCGATATCGGCCGACTTCACGCCGAAGCTCTTGATGAATTCCGCATCCACCTCGGGCAGGAAGGGCTCGGAGATCTGCTCGATCTTGACGTGAACGGCGGCATGTTTGCCCGCGAGCTGCGGAACGCGCCAGTTTTCCGGGAAATCGACGGCGAGGGACTTCTCTTCGCCGGCATTCATGCCGATCAGCGCGTTCTCGATGTCGACGAACATGGCGCCGGATCCGATCACGGTGACGCCGCGCTCGGCGCCTTCGGCCGGCAGGCGTTCGCCATCGATCACCGACCAGGTTTCCACATCGGCGGCATCGCCGGACTGGGCGGCACGGTTCACCAGGGTCCAGCTGCGCCGCTGCAAACGGAGGTTTTCGATCATCCGGTCGATGTCGTCCTCGGTCACCTCGGCGGTATTGCGCACCACCTGGAGGCCGGCGACATCGATCTCGCCGAATTCCGGCACCACCTCGAACACTGCGACGAAAGCCAGCTCGTCCGCGCCCGCTTCGGGGGACGGCTCGATCCGGGGAGCGCCGGCAAGGCGCAGTTCGTTTTCGCGGATGCCCTGATCGAAGCCTTTCTGCAACAGCTCGTCGACGACCTCGCTGCGCACCTGCGCACCATAACGCTGCTCGATCACCTTGGCCGGCACCTTGCCGGGGCGGAAGCCCTTGATTTTGGCGGTGCGGGCGATTTCGCGCAGGCGGCCTCCGATCTGGCCCTCGACGTGCTGGGTCGGCACGCGCAAGGTCATGCGGCGTTCGAGGTTACCCACGGATTCGACTGAAACTTGCATTGGTGACGACTCCTGCTGCCGCGCTCTCACCCGCGGCCCGTGATGGTGGTTGATTTCGTTTGGTCGGGCGGGTGGAGAGACCCGCCGTGGGCGCCCGAGGCGGCCCGTCCCAGCGCAACGCGATAGTTTCGCCGATTACGGGGTTTCCCGCCAGTTTCGCGGCGGGCCCCTGCGACGGAGGGAGACTCCGGTCACGTGAAGCATGCATTTCTGTCTGGTGCGAAAGGCGGGACTCGAACCCGCACGGGGGTTACCCGCTGGAACCTAAATCCAGTGCGTCTACCAATTCCGCCACTCTCGCGCTGTTTCCATTGTAATGCTGTGCCAGGCGCATGAACAAAAAACGCCCGGCATGAGCCGGGCGTTCGCTGGAACCGGTGGGCCGTCAAGGATTGGAACCGGTCTACGACACGCTCTTGGCAGACACCAATGCCAACACCGCGCCTGCGGCTGATGAATCGTAAAGCGATCGCGGTCCTTGGCTTGCTTCAAATAACGTGGTGGGCCGTGAAGGATTCGAACCTTCGACCTATTGATTAAGAGTCAACTGCTCTACCAACTGAGCTAACGGCCCGATGAAACGAGTGTAACAAAAACAATGGGGTGGAAGACGGGATTTGAACCCGCGACCCCCGGAATCACAATCCGGTGCTCTAACCAACTGAGCTACATCCACCACTGAAACGAAAAAAACGCTGAATTCGCGCGGGATCGCCTCCTGGTCTCCCGCCGCCCGACCATCCTGTCGAGCCTGTACCGCATACCGCATTGGCGCGCCCGGCAGGAATCGAACCTGCAACCGCCGGCTTAGAAGGCCGGTGCTCTATCCGGTTGAGCTACGGGCGCATGCGCGCATGATAGCCGTGCGGATGGATTGGAACACACCAGTCGAAAAGCCTTGGATTGGTCGGGGTAGAGGGATTCGAACCCCCGACATCCTGCTCCCAAAGCAGGCGCGCTACCAGACTGCGCTATACCCCGCCGATGAGCGGCGGCCAGAGACGATGAACCATCCGCACCCGACCGGCCGAGCATTGTCCGAAGCCCGGGGCGCGCTGTCAACGCGGACAACATGGCGCCACTGGCGGTATCCTTGCGTTTCAACCTCGAATCCGCAGACGCCCGACGTCTTTCAAGGAGACACCATGCTGCGCAGTAGCAACCCGGCCCTCAAAGATTCCACCTTCCTCGACCTCAGCAGCGGCAGCGTCGTCGCCGGCGATCAGGGCACCATGAGCCTGAACGGCACGGTCAACAAGACCGGCATGCTGTTGTTGATGACAGTCCTCACCGCCGCCTTCGCATGGTCGCAGACCATGACCCCGACCGGCGAAGTCGCCCCCGGATCGATGGGCTACCTGCTCGGTGGCGGCATCGGTGGCTTCATCCTGGCCATGGTCACGGTCTTCAAGAAGGAATGGTCGCCGGTCACTGCGCCGCTCTACGCGCTGGTCGAAGGCTTGTTCCTCGGCGCGATCTCCGCCATCTACAACGCCCAGTTCCAGGGCATCGTGCTGCAGGCGGTGATGCTGACCTTCGGCATCATGTTCGCCCTGCTCTTCGCCTACCGCTCCGGGCTGATCAAGGCGACCGAGAACTTCAAGCTCGGCGTGGCGGCGGCGACCGGCGGCATCGCGCTGATCTATATCGCCACGATCGTGCTCGGCCTGTTCGGCATCAAGATCCCCTTCATCCACGACTCGGGCCTGATCGGCATCGGCTTCAGCCTGTTCGTCGTGGTGGTCGCGTCGCTGAATCTGGTCATGGACTTCGACTTCATCGAAAGCGGCGTCGAAGCCGGCGCTCCGAAGTACATGGAGTGGTATGGCGCCTTCGGCCTGATGGTCACGCTGGTGTGGCTGTACCTCGAACTGCTGCGCCTGCTGTCGAAGCTGCGCCGCTGAAGCAGCCGCAACACTGTCGCTGAAACGAAACGGGGCGCCCAAAGCGCCCCGTTTTTTATGCCGCCGCAACCGCCCCGGCGGCAGGCTCGCCCAGGCAACGAGGCAATCGCCTCAAACAGACAGGCCGCCCGAAGGCGGCCTGTCGATCGCGATTGACACCGATGGGCCGGGTCAGAAGTTCTGGCTGAACTTGATGCCGAAGGTACGCGGCTGCCCCGCTACGCTGTAGACCTGAGCGGCGCACACGGTTTCCGGGCACTGCACATTGCGTCCGTACTGCGCATTCTCATCGAGCAGATTCTTGATGTAGAAATCCACCGACCAGTCGTTCTTGCGCACGCCGATGGCGAAATCGACGAGGCTGTAGGACGGCAGGTCGCCGAGGATGCCGCGTTCGAGAATGCGCAGATCCGAAGTCCGGCGCCCCTCGTGCACGACCGAACTCTGCCAATAGGCTTCGTAATCGGCGATATCGAAGGTGTAGCGCGCGGTCAGGTTGCCCTTGTAATCCGCCGTGACCGGCAAACGCGTGCCTTTCGGCGCCTGCGGGTCGGTGCAATCGGTGATCGGGTTGCCATCGGCATCGACTTCGCCGCAGTAGTTCTCGGTGAGCTCCGCATCGTAGATGCCGAGGCCCGCCGTGAGCCGCAGGTTGTAGGTCGCGGCCCAGTTCACGTCCAGTTCGAGCCCCTGGATGCGCGCCTGGTTGGCGTTGCGGATCTCGGTCAGACCGTTCTGGCCCAGTACCGAGAACTGGAAGTCGTCCCAGATCTGACGGAACGCCGCACCGTTGAAGGTCAAGCGATTGTCGAGCCAGGAGGTCTTCCAGCCGACTTCGTAATTGGTCAGGAATTCGGTGATGTACGGCGGAAGCGTACCGCGGCGGTTGATGCCGCCCGGTCGGTAACCTTCGGACCAGGTGAAGTACATCATCCGGTTCGGTGCGAATTTGTACGACAGATTCGCTTTGCCGAGCGTGCTCTTCTCCTGCACGTCCTTGTCGAACACTTCGCAGGGCGCGCCGTTGAAGGACGGCCAGTTCGCCGGATCGGCGCCGTACTGCACGATGCACGCGGCCTCGCCGTAGCGGTTCTGCGGTGGCTGGCTACCCTGAGAGGAATACCCGTTGGCGAAACCGAAGAAGCCCTTCAGCGCATTGTCGGCGCGGAAATGGCGGAGCCCGACGGTACCGGTGAGCTTGTCGGTGAAATCGAACGCGAGCTCGCCGAAGATCGCCTCGTCGTGATCCTTGCGCTCCTGCTGCGTCAACCAGATGGTGTCTTCCCAGCCGCGCACGGACAGCGAGGAGGCCAGGTTGTCGATGCGGTAACGCTGTTCGATATCGTGCGACTGGTCCATCCAGAACAGACCGGCGACGAAGCGCAGGCGCTGATCCTGCGGCGAAGCGATACGCAGTTCGTGACTGGTCTTCTTGTAGCCGTCGACACCCTGGATGTACTGCGCCGGATTCACCAGATCGCCGTTGTCGTCGTAGAAATACGCGCCGTAACCGAACAGCGTGTCGTACCAGAAACCATAGTCGCTGTAGTCGGTTTCGGTATCGACATCGCGCTTGAGGTGGGCGAAGGCGTAGGTCAGGTCGAAATTGCCGATCTTGCCCTGCACGGTCAGCGCGGCCTGCGCCCAGCGGTCGTCGCCGGACTCGGCGTAGGCGTGGCTGATTTCGCGCTTGCCGACGGTGTCGTCGTAGGCGAAGTTGCCGTTGACCTTCTGGCGCTGGCCCATGATGGTGGGGGTGATCGTCCAGTTGTCGTTGAGATCGATCTTCAACGCGAGACGCGCACCGACCGTATCGACATCGTTGTAATTGTCTTCGACCCGGTCGGCATTGTTCTGGGTGATGCCCGATGTGGGATACGTGCGTTCGCCGAACACATTGTCGATCCAACCGGCGTCCTTCTTCTGCCAGCCGACGAGACGGATCGCGGTGTTCGCCGAGACCGGCACGTTGACGAAGCCTTCGGCGACATGGCCGAAGCCGCCGCCATCGATGGCGTTGACCTCGAGGCCGTAGCCGGCGGAGAAACCCGCAGTGTCGGGTTTGCGCGTGATCATGCGCAGGGTGCCGGATTCGGAGCTGGCGCCGTACAGCGTGCCCTGCGGGCCGGACAGCGCTTCGACGCGTTCGATGTCGTAGACGTGCAGGTCCAGCGCGCCCTGGATGGTGGTGATCGGCTGCTCGTCGAGATAGATGCCGACGCTGGGCAACGGGCCGGAGTGGTTGCCGTCGCCGCCGCTGGCCACGCCGCGCATATAGACCTGGCCGAAGCCCGGGCCGTTGGGCGAAATGGAGACGCTGGGCAGCAGTTTCGCGTAATCCTCGAAATCGTTGACCTGCATTTCATCGAGCTGCTGCGCGCCGATCACATTCATGCTGATCGGCACGTCCTGGAGGTTCTCCGTGCGCTTCTGTGCGGTGACGGTGATCGTCTCCAGCGACGGCGCGCTGTCTCCGCTCTGCGGATCCTGGGCGATCGCCGCACCGGCGAACGCCATGCTGCCGAACGCGACATAGATCGCGGCGGTCAGCGGCATCCTCGCCAGCGTGGCTGGTCGGCGATTGGCGGAACTTCGGTGATTCGACTGGTCTTTTTGACGCATTTCACTCTCCCCGGGTTGTGGAACAGCAGTAACGATCGATGGACGCGCGGCGGAGCGCAACACGGGACTCATGCTTCGCCCAAGAATTCTGGAACGTCCGGATAGGCATCGAGCACCGGCCCCAAGGCCGTCCTGAGCGGATCGAGCCAAGTAGAATAATGCCGCCACTGGTCGATGCCATCGCGGTTGATCGGGCGACGCACCTGCTCGGAACTGGCGGTGCGGACCGGCCGGTCGTTCTCGAAGAACCGCAGGCAGCGCTCCTCGAACGGCAGGCCGCAGTAATCCAGCAGCCGGCGCACCTCGGCTTCGGTGTCCTCGACCATGCGCTCGTAGATCACCCGATGCACGCGGCCCGGCAGCACCGCATCGAAATGCGCCATCAGGTCCACGTAATCGCGGTAATAACGGCCGAGATCGTCGAGGCTGTAGCTGAAACTCTGGCCGCGCGCGAAATGCTGCTTGAATCCGGAAAAACAGCAGGCCAACGGGTGGCGCCGCGCGTCGATGATCTTCGCGTTCGGCAGCATCAGCTGGATCAGCCCCAGATGCAGGAAATTGTTCGGCATCTTGTCGATGAACAGCGGCGCGCCGGTCTTGCGCTGCACGCGGGTGCGGTCGATGAACTGGCGGCCGAGTTCCGCGAACTGCTCCACGGGCAACCCGGCCAGGACATCGTGGTAGCTGGCTGCGCCCTCGCTGCCGCGGCGCAGCGCGCGGGTCATCGCGATGATCTCCGGCAGCTCCATCGTGCCTTCGACTGCGGAATGACTCGACAGGATCTGTTCGATCAGGGTCGAACCCGAGCGCGGCAGGCCGACGATGAAGATCGGATCCGGCGCGGGATCGCCGCAGCCTTCGCGTTCGGCGAAGAATTCGCGGGTGTAGACGCGCTTCGCATGCACGACGCGGGCGGTGGTGTCGCCGGCGCGATAGGGCACGATCTCCAGGCGCAGACGGTTGCCCTCGGCGTAATGCGCGAAGGATTCCGCGTAGTCGGCGCGATCTTCCAGCGCTTTGCCGAGGCTGAACTCGAAATGCAGGCGATGTTCGGTCTCCAGATCGTCGCGCTGCAGTTGCGCGCGCATCGTCGCGATATCCGCATCGTCGAAACGGATGGTCTTGAGGTTGGCCAGACTCCACCAGGCCTCGCCGAACTCGGGCTCTTCCTCCACGCAGTGCCGATAGGCGGCGATGGCATCGGCCTGCCGGCCTTCGGTCTTGAGCGCGTGGCCGTAACTCAGCCAGACCCGCGCGTTGTGCGGGTATTCGCGCAGCAGACCCTCGTACAGCTCGATGCCGCGGGCATATTCGCCCAACCGGCACAGCACCGCCGCTTTCAGGGTACGCGCGCCGGCATTGGCTGGATCCTCGCGCAGCAACAGTTCCAGTTGCTCCAGCGCCTTCGACGACTGCTGTTCCCGATGCAGCACCACCGCGAAATGCTGGCGCGCTTCGCGGAACCCGGGCGCCAATTGCAGACAGCGCTCGAACAGGCGCAGCGCCTCGGGGTTGCGGCCGACGCGCACCGCCAGTTCGCCCAGCATGCGGATCGCGACCACGTCGGTGGGATGTTGCTTGAGCCAGGCCCGCAGCATGCCCTCAGCTTCAGGCAGGCGATTGGCGTTCAAGGCCTCGGCGGCCTGCAGCAGGTTGGGGTCGCGCACGGAGTAGCGGATATAGCCGGCATAGGCCTCATCGGCGTCTTTCTGCCTGCCGACCGCACGCTGCAGATCGGCCAAGGACAGCCAGACCTGCGGCAGGGCCGGATTGAGCGACAGCGCACGCTGCAACGTCGCGATCGCCTCCTCGACACGACCGGTCCGCGCCAGAGCCATCGCGTATTCGTAATGCACCCGTGGCATCCCCGCCTGAGTGCGGGACAGCGGGGCGAGCAGTTCGATCGCCCGCTCCTGGCGACCGCAGAGCCGGTGCGAGATGCCGAGGATCATCAGTGCGACCGGATGGTCAGCGACCACGCGCAGGATCTCGGTGGCTTGTTGACCCGCGAGTTCGGGATCGCTGCCGAGCAGCTGCGAGGCGTGATTCAGGGCGGTATCGAGACTGGCGGTGGCTTCGGACAAAAGGAGTCTGCTTCTGGCATTCAGGGACGGAGGGAGCGGAAACGTCGGCCCGTCCGTTCACGACGCGGCTCGACCGACAATCTACGCTGGCAGCGTTCGCGACGTCCAGCGGCCCGCCGCGCATCGATATCCACTGCGTTAGGATGCCGGAATGACCGAAAACCGCGACGACGACGCCCCGATCCGGCGCTACGACAAGCCCGCCGGGGGCTGGGATGCCTTGAAATCCTCGTGGCAGGCGCTGCGCCAGCAGGATGCGGTGCTGCGCGGCCCCGGCGCGCTGTTGCGCACCAACCAGCCCACCGGCTTCGACTGCCCGGGCTGCGCCTGGCCCGACCGCAACCCGCATTCCACCTTCGAATTCTGCGAAAACGGGGTGAAGGCAGTCGCCAACGAATCCACCTCGAAGCGGGTCACTGCCGCGTTCTTCGCCGAGCACAGCGTCGCCTCGTTGGCGGAACAGAGCGACGAATTCCTCGAAGCCCAGGGCCGGCTGACCGAGCCCATGGCCTATGACGCTGCCAGCGACCGCTACGTGCCGATCGGCTGGGACGCGGCGTTCGCGCGGATCGCCGAAGCCCTGAACGCGCTCGCCTCGCCCGACCAAGCGATCTTCTACACCTCGGGCCGCACCTCGAACGAAGCGGCGTTCCTGTACCAGTTGTTCGTCCGCGCCTACGGCACCAACAACCTGCCGGACTGCTCGAACATGTGCCACGAGCCTTCGGGCGTGGCGATGAACGAGCAGATCGGCAGCGGCAAGGGCTCGGTGACGCTCGACGATTTCGAGCTGGCCGACGCGATCTTCGTCTTCGGCCAGAACCCCGGCACCAACCACCCGCGCATGCTCGGCGAACTGCGCCGCGCGGCGAAGCGCGGCTGCAGGATCGTCGTGTTCAACCCGCTGCGCGAACGCGGTCTGGAACGCTTCACCGACCCGCAATCGCCCGCGGAAATGCTCTCCGGCGGCTCGACCGCGATCGCCTCGCATTATTTCCAGCCGAAGATCGGCGGTGACCTTGCCGTCGCGACCGGGATCGCGAAAATCCTCGTCGAACGCGCCGACAGCGACCCGCACGCGATCGACGTGGCGTTCATCGCCGCCAACACGCATGGCTACGATGCGGTCGCCGATAGCGTGCGCGATGCGGATTGGGCCGGGATCGAACGCGAATCCGGGCTGATGCGCGCGCAGCTGGAACAGGCGGCGCAGGTCTATCTGGACAGCAACGCGACCATCCTGTGCTGGGGCATGGGCATCACCCAGCACCGGCGCAGCGTCGCCACCATCCAGATGCTGACGAATCTGCTGCTGATGCGCGGCAATATCGGCAAACCCGGCGCCGGGCCCTGCCCCGTGCGCGGACATTCCAACGTGCAGGGCGACCGCACGATGGGCATTTACGAAAAGCCTTCGCCCACGTTCCTCGAGCGCCTCGGCGCGGAGTTCGGTTTCGAGCCGCCGCAGGCGCACGGCTTCGACACCATCGCCGCGATCGAAGCGATGCGCGACGGCCATGGCGAAGTGTTCTTCGCGATGGGCGGCAACTTCGCCGCAGCCACGCCCGATACCGACGCCGTCCATGCCGCGCTGCGCAACTGCGCGCTGACCGTGCAGATCAGCACCAAACTCAACCGTTCGCATGTGGTGCATGGCCGCGAGGCGCTGATCCTCCCCTGCCTCGGCCGTACCGAGATCGACATGCAGGCCGGCGGGCCGCAGGCGGTGACGGTCGAAGATTCGATGAGCATGGTGCATCTGTCGTCGGGGATGAACGCGCCGGCATCCGACCATCTGCTGTCGGAACCGGCGATCGTCGCGCGGCTCGCGGCGGCGACGCTGCCGCGCAGCACGATCCCGTGGCTGTCGATGACCGAGGATTACGGCCGCATCCGCGAACGCATTGCGAACGTGATTCCGGGCTTCGAGGATTTCAATGCGCGGGTGCGTCATCCGGGCGGCTTCCATCTGCATCATCCGGCACGTGATCGCGTGTTTCCGACAACGTCGGGAAAAGCGCGGTTTTTTGCGCATCCGCTGGTGGATCTTGCTTCTGTGGGAGGGGCTTCAGCCCCGAACGAAGCATCGCAAAACCTACCGGATGGCGCAGCCGCATCCCGGTCGGGGCTGAAGCCCCTCCCACAGGAAAAGCTTCTGCAGTTGATGACCATTCGCTCGCACGACCAGTACAACACTACGGTCTACAGCAGCAACGACCGCTATCGCGGCGTGCACGGACTGCGCCGGGTGTGTTTCATCTCGCGCGGCGATCTCGATGCGCTTGGCTTCGAGGACGGCGAGACGGTCGATCTGGTGTCGGTCTGGGACGATGGCGAACGCCTCGCGCGCGATTTCCGGCTGGTCGAATACGACATTCCCGCAGGCTGCATCGCCAGCTATTTCCCCGAAACCAACGCACTGGTGCCGCTCGGCAATCATGCCGAACGCGCGCGGACGCCGGCCTCCAAATCGATTCCCGTCTATCTGCGCCGCGCGACGGACACTGCAGCGCCATGAGCGAGGACGCTGCGCTCGCACTGTTGCAATTGCTTGCGCAAAACGACGATGTGTCGCTGCCGCGCGCGGCGAAGCGTCTGTCGCTGAGCGCCAGCGAACTGCAGCGGCTGCTGGTCGCGCTGGGCGACGATCCGCGCTTCGACGGACTCGATCTGGTGCGCCAGGATCGCGAAGGCGAGCGCGTGCTGCTGCGCCTGACCGAACGCGGCCGTGCGCTGTGCGGACGCGCGGCGTGAGCACCGGTCTGCGCGCGCGCGAAGCCCTGCATGTCGCCGATGGCGCGGGCACGGTGCGCGAAGAATGGGTGATCGAGGAAATCCCGGTCGCCCTGCTCTACAACGGCCTGTCGTTCGCAGTGATGATGACCACGCCTGCGGATCTGGAGGATTTCGCGCTCGGTTTCGCGGTCTGCGAGGGCATCGTCGCGAGCGCGGACGAATTCTCGCTGGTCGATGTCGTGCACGGCGAACACGGGATCGCACTGCACGCGGCGATCCCGCAGTCGCGCTTCGATGCGATCGAACACCGCCAGCGCACGCTGGAAGGCCGCAGCGGCTGCGGCCTGTGCGGCACATCGAGCCTGCAATCCGCAGTCCAGCCCGTGCGCAGAGTCGGCGCAGGTCCGCGCCTGTCCGCGACACAGGTCCATGCGGGACTCGATCGCCTGTCGCAGCAGCAGCCTTTGAACGCGCGCAGCGGCGGCGTGCATGCGGCAGGCTTCATTCCAGAGGACGGCCCGCAAGGAAACCGCTTGCTCAACGCCGGCATGCTCGTCCGCGAGGATGTCGGCCGTCACAACGCGCTCGACAAACTGGTCGGTGCGATGCTGCATGCGACGATTCGCTCCGATCCGGGCGCCGGTTTTCTGGCCATCACCTCGCGCGCGTCGTACGAAATCGTGCACAAGGCCGCGAACGCGGGCATCGCCGTGATCGCCGCGATGTCGGCGCCGACCGATCTGGCCATCCGCCAGGCCGAGGCCGCCGGTATCACCTTGATCGCATTCGCCCGCGACGCGCGGATGAATGTGTACAGCGGATGCGAGCGGCTGCGGTGAGCGCTGAGCGGCGCTTGTGGGAGCGGCGGGAGCCGCGATGCGGGAGCGGATCGCGGCTTCCGCCGCTCCCACAAGAATCAGGCAACCGAAGCCCGATCGCCAACATTCGGCAGATGCACAGGACAGGGTTCCGGCCTATCCTTGTCGCCTTCGTTCAGCCGGACACCCGACATGCGCCTTACGCCACTCGCCATCGCATTGCTGACCGCGACCCTCGCCGCCTGCAGCGGCACGAACACCAATGCCCCCGCCGAACCCGCCGCGAAGGAAGCCGCCATGACGACCACCGACGCTGCGGTCGACGCCCGATTCGCCGATCTCAGCAAGCGCTGGCTCGACGGCTGGCTGAAGCTCAACCCGATCAACGCGACCCAGCAGGGCGACCATCGCTTCGACGCCGAGATCGATGATCTCAGCGCTGCTGGCCGCACGCAGTACGTCGACTTTTCCAAAAAAATGCTGGCCGAACTGGATGCGATCGACGCCGCCAAGCTGTCGCGCGAGAACCAGCTCGACGCCGCGATCCTGCGCAACCAGATCCAGGCCGATATCTGGGGCATGGACACGCTGCAGGCCTGGGCCTGGGATCCGCAGGTCTACGGCGGACTGGCCGGCGGCGCGATCTACAACCTGATGGCGCGCGAATTCGCGCCGCTGCCGGAACGCCTGAAATCCGCGACTGCGCGCATGGAGAAACTGCCGGCGCTGTTCGCGCAGATGCGCGAGAACATCGATCCGGCGCGGGTGCCGAAGATCCACGCCGAGACCGTCGCGAAGCAGAACGGCGGCGTGATTTCGCTGGTCGAACAGTTCATCGTGCCCAATGCCGGGCAACTGCAGGGCGAGGACCGCAAGCGCCTCGATGCGTCCGTCGAAGGTCTGCGCAAGGCGATCGCCGAACATCAGCTGTGGCTCGACAAGACCCTGGTCCCGAACGCGAAGGGCGATTTCCGCATCGGCCAAAGACTCTACGACGAAAAGCTCAAATTCGCGCTGATGTCGTCGCTGTCGCGCGACGAGATCAAGCAGCGTGCGGAGGCCGAACTGGCCCGCGTGCGCGCCGAGATGTACAGGATTTCGCAGCAGGTCCTCAAGGACACACCGAACGCGCCGGCACTGCCCGACAGCCCGGACGACGCGCAGCAGCAGAAGGCGATCGAGACCGCGCTGGAGCTGGCCTACGCCGACAAGCCCAAGCGCGATGCGGTGGTCGACACCGCGAAACAGACGCTGGCGCAGGCCACCGAGTTCACCCGCGCCAAGGATCTGGTGACGGTGCCGGACGATCCGGTCGAAGTCATCCTGATGCCGGAATTCCAGCGCGGCGTGGCGGTGGCCTATTGCGATTCGCCGGGCCCGCTCGACAAGGGGCTGAAGACCTACTACGCGATCTCGCCGATCCCCGATGAGTGGACCGACAAGCAGACCGATTCGTTCCTGCGCGAATACAACACGCGCATGCTGCATCTGCTGTCGATCCACGAAGCGATGCCCGGGCATTACCTGGAAGGCGCGCATTCGGCGCGGCATCCGTCGACGCTGCGCGGCGTGTTGCGCTCGGGCATGTTCGCCGAAGGCTGGGCGGTCTACACCGAAACGCTGATGATGGAGTCCGGCTATCTCGACAACGATCCGCTGTTCCATCTGATGCGCTACAAGTTCTATCTGCGCGCGGTGGCCAACGCGATCCTGGACCAGGGCGTGCATGTCGACGGCTGGAGCAAGGAACAGGCGATGGCGTTGATGGTCGGGCGCACCTTCCAGCAGGAGCGCGAGGCCGAAGGCAAATGGGTCCGTGCCCAGTTGGGCAGTGCGCAGTTGCCGACCTATTTCGTCGGCGTGCAGGAACACTTCGACCTGCGCAAGGCGATGGAGCAGAAGCTCGGCAAGGACTTCAAGCTCAAGGCCTACCACGACCAGGTCCTGTCCTATGGCGCGCCGCCGGTGCGGTTCGTACGGGCGATGATGCTGGACGAAAGCATCCGCTGAGCCCCGGTGCCGGTGCCCCGGCCGGGGATGTCCAGCTGCCCGATCCGGCAGCTTGGCCCTTCCTTGCCGGGCCGCTATGCTCTGCAGGTCCGCCCAAGGCTTGGATTGCCGCTGTTTGAGGGGATGCCCGACGGGGAGGCATCCGATCCGGGCTCCATCTGCCGGAATCTGTCCGAGGGAGTAAACCGTGTGAGTATTTTCGATTCGGTCAAGCGATGGCGGGACACGATCCGCGGTCGCGACACCTCCATTGCCCCTGCGCCGATGCCCGTCCCGGCGCCGCTGCCGCCGCAACGCCCGCCGACGCCCACCCCCGAGGAGCTGGACGCGCTGGCCGATGCCGCCACGCCCGAGGTGCTGGTCGAGGCAGCGCTGGCCATGCCGATCGGGAGCGAACTTTACGAGGGCCCGGAACGCAGGGAGAAGCCTCGCGGCAACGTCCGTCCCGGTACCCGGGTGCTGATCGTGGACGACTCGACGACGATCGTGGCCGTGCTGCGCAAGATGCTGCAGCAGAACGGGTTCCAGACGCTCGAGGCGTACACCGCCGAAGACGCGCTGGAACTGACGCGTGATCTGACTCCCGATCTGATCTTCCTGGATATCGTGCTGCCGGGCATGGACGGCTTTGCCGCCCTGCGCGCCCTGCGCCGCCAGCCGTCGACCAAGCTGGTGCCGATCATCATGATCAGCGGCAACGTGCAGGCGACCGAGCAGTTCTACGTGCAGCGCATCGGCGCCGACGATTTCATGAAAAAACCCTTTTCGCGTCCGGAGGTCTTCGCGCGCATCGACCGTCTGCTCGATGAGGAAGGCGTGCCGCGACGGGCACCGATGGTCGGCGTCGCGATGACGGTGCCGGCGGAGTGACCGCGCGCCGGCCGGCTACTTCACCGGCCGCTGGCTGAGCACGACGCTGCCGAGAATCAAGGCCCCGGCGATGACCATCGTCATCGTCAACGGCTCGTCCAACAGCAGCCACGCCCAGCCCACGCCGAACAGCGGCACCAGATAGGTCGCGGTGGCGGCGCGGCTGGCGCCGATCCGCGCGATCAGCCGGTAATACATCACGAAAGCGATCCCGGTGCAGAGCACGCCGAGGGTGGCCACCGCGCCCCATGATTTCGCCGATACCGCATGCTGCGGCCATTGCGCGATCGCGAACGGCGCGGTCATCAGCGCCGCGCAGCTCAATGTCGCCGCCGCCACCGCGGTGGCCGGCAGACCGGCGAGATGGCGCTTCACCAGATTGCCGCCGACGCCGTACAGGAACGCCGCGAAGGTGCCGGCCGCCACCGGCAGGCCGATGCTGGCGCCGCCGACCTTGCCGCTGGCGAGCACGATCACGCCCGCGAAGCCCGCAATCAGCGCCACCGCCCGGCGTGCACCGATCTTTTCGCCGTAGAACAGGAACGCAACCAGCGCCGCGAACAGCACCGCCATCGAATTGGTGATCGCGCCGACGCCCGCAGGCGCGCGCTGCGCGGCCCACGCGAAGAGCGTGAACGGAATCGCCGAATTGATCGCACCGATCAGCGCCAAACGCGGCCACAGCCGGCGATCGAACGCACGCCGTTCGCGCCACAGGAACGGCAGCAGGATGATCGCGCCCAGCCCCAGCCGGATCGCGACCAGCGGCATCGCCCCGAACTCCGGCGCGGCCACGCGCATGAACATGAAGGAGGCGCCCCAGATCGCGCCGAGCAGGCCGAGTTCGAGCGGCGTGACCCACGCCGGAGCGGTACGCGCTTCGAGCGCCGGGGAGACGGTGGCTGCAGTCATGATGGTTCCGTAGAGAAGTTGCGGGGTTCGACGTATCGGCCGGTGATCTGGCGATGGTCGGAGGACAGGGCGTGCGCTCATTATCGAGGGCGGGAATCAAGCGACAAGCGCATAATCCGGCGCATAGACACAAATCAGATTTGAGGCTTGCCATGAGCTTGCGACCGGATTGGCTGCCGGCCCTGTCGGCGTTCGAGGCCGCAGCCCGCCACCAGAACTTCGCCCACGCCGCAGAGGAGTTGCACCTGACCGCCAGCGCGGTGAGCCATCACGTGCGCAAGCTCGAAACCCGGCTCGGCGTCGCCCTGTTCCAGCGCCATGCCCGTGGCGTGACCCTCACTGCCGAAGGCCGCCGCCTGGCCGACGCCGCCGGCAGCGCCTTGACCGATCTGGAGGGCGTGCTGCGCGGCCTGCGCGGCGCGCGCGAGGACCACGATCGCGTGCGCATCTCCACCCTGCACTCGCTGACCCAGGCGTGGCTGTTGCCGCGACTGCCGTCGTTCACGGCGCTGCATCCACGGATCAGCATCGCCATCGATACCGAGATCGCGCTCACCCGCTTCGACGACGGCGGCCCCGATCTGGGCATCCGCCACGGCCCCGGGCATTGGGCCGGCCTGACCTCGCACCACGTGATGGACGACGCGCTGTTTCCGGTCGCGAATGCGGACATCGCGAAGCGCGTTTCGACCCCGTCCGACATCGCGACGCTGCCGCTGGTGGCCGATCTGGCCCGGCAGGGCTGGCCCGACTGGTTCCGCGCCGCCGACGTGCACGGCGTGCAGCTCGACGTGCGCCATACCTTCAGCGACAGCACCGACGCCATGGAAGCCGCCGCGCGCGGCCTCGGCGCGACCCTGGCGCGGGAGAAGATCGCGACGCCTTGGCTCGACGATGGCCGCCTGCAGCGGCTGCCGGGGCCGATCCTGCCCGCGCGCTGGAGTTATCACATCGTCTATCCCTCGCATCGACGCCTTCGTCCGGCCGCACAGGCGTTCGTCGACTGGCTGCTGGCGGTGAGCGCGGAAGAACGCGCGCGGCGATAATGCGCGACCTTCCGGACCGATCGCCGATGACCTCATCCACCGCTACCCGCACCGCCTGGCTGCAGATCCATCTCTGCGTGGTGCTGTGGGGCTTCACCGCGATCATCGGCAAGCTGATCAGCCTGCCGGCGCTTCCGCTGGTGTGGTGGCGGATGCTGCTGGTCGTCGCGCTGCTGATGCTGTTGCCGCGCGTCTGGCGCGGGCTGCGTGCGATGTCCGCGCGGCTGCGCTGGAGTTATGCGGGCGTGGGCGTGCTGGTCGCGCTGCATTGGCTGACCTTCTATGCCTCGATCAAACTCTCCAACGCCTCGGTCGGCGCCACCTGCATGGCCCTGTCCACGGTGTTCACCGCGCTGATCGAACCCATGCTGACCGGCAAACGGCTGTCGAAGCGCGAAGTCGGGCTGGGCATCGCGGTATTGCCGGGGGTGGCGCTGGTCGCGGGCGGCGTGCCCGGCGACATGCTGATGGGGGTGGTGGTGGGCACGATCTCGGCCCTTTTCGTCGCCTGCTTCAGCTCGCTCAACAAGCGACTGGTCGAGCACAGCGACGCCCTGTCGGTCACGGCGGTGGAGATGGCGGCCGGCGTGGCGGCGATGACCGTGATCGCGCCGCTCACCGGGCTGCTGTCGCCCGCGTTCGGCGGCGACCCGTTCGTGTTGCCGGACCTGCGCGATGGCGCCTATCTGCTCGCATTGGCGGTCGCCTGCACGCTGGTGCCGTTCGCGCTGTCGCTGATGGCGCTGCGCCATCTCACCGCGTTCGGGTCGCAGCTGGCGATCAACCTGGAACCGGTCTACGCGATCGCGCTGGCGATCCTGCTGCTGGGCGAACAGCGCGAGCTCACCCCGCAGTTCTACCTCGGCGTGGCGATCATCCTCGGCGTGGTGCTGGTCTATCCGCTGCTGGTACGGCCGCAGAGGATCGAACACCCTGAGATCCTGGCCACCGGCGAGTCCAGGGTCATCGGCGAATAACGACGGGAACGTTGCCGCTGTGGCAGTCTAGGCACCCCGCTCCCGCCGGCCGACAGCAGCCCCGCATGTATCTGGAGTATTACGGCCTCGAACAGGCGCCGTTCTCGATCACGCCCGACCCGCATTACGTGTTCCTCAGCGAACACCACCGCGACGCGTTGGCGCATCTGCTCTATGGCATCCGCCAGGGTGGCGGCGGCGGTTTCGTGCAGCTCACCGGCGAAGTCGGCACCGGCAAGACCACGCTCAGCCGGCTGCTGCTGAACCAGTTGCCGGAGAACACCCACGCCGCGCTGGTGCTGAACCCGCGGCTGGAACCGGCGGAACTGTTGCAGACCATCTGCGAGGAACTGCGGCTGCCCGTCGGAGGCAAGGCCAGTGCGCCCGCAGTTGCGCCGGGCACCGCCAAACGCAAACCCCGGGCCGTTGCATCGAAGCCCCCCGGCGGCAAGGCGATGTTCGACGCGCTCAGCGCCTATCTGCTGGAGGCGTACGCGAAAGGCGACAAGGTCGTGCTGATCATCGACGAGGCGCAGAACCTGTCGACCGAAGCGCTGGAACAGGTGCGGCTGCTGACCAATCTCGAAACCGAAACCCAGAAGCTGCTGCAGATCATCCTGATCGGCCAGCCCGAGCTGCGCGAAACCCTCGCCCGTCCGGAACTGCGCCAGCTCGCGCAACGCATCACCGCGCGCTATCACCTGCGTCCGCTCGACGAAGCCGGCACTGCGGCCTATCTGCGCCATCGGCTGAACACCGCCGGCGCGGACCGCTTTCCCTTTTCGGCCGATGCCGTGCGCCGCGTGTACCAGCGCAGCGGCGGCGTGCCGCGCCTGATCAACGTGATCGCCGAACGCGCGTTGCTCGGCGGTTACGCGCACGACCTGCTGACCATCGATGCGAAGACCGTCGACCGCGCCGCGAACGAAGCGCTGGCGCCGTCGGCGCACGCAGAGACGGAGCGCGACCGCAAACCGCTGCTCATCGCCGCTGCGCTGATTGTCGGCGTCGCGGCGATCGCATTTGCGCTGTCGGGCACCGCACCAACCGACACGTCGGTGTCGGATGCTGCAATCGCATCGCCTGCTCAGGTCGAAACGCCCGCAGCACAGCCACCCACACTCGACGGCGACGCGCTGCTGCAGCGGGTCCGCGCATCGTCGCCGACATCGCCGCACGAGTGGCAGGCTCTGGTGGCGGCATGGAAAGCGCCGGCCGCCGTGCGCGCCATCGCGCCCGATGCCTGTCCGCCGCTGCCCGCTCCGGGTTGGCGCTGTCTGCGCAGCCGCGCGAGTCTCGATCAGCTGCTGCGCTTCGACCGTCCGGTGCTGCTGCGCCTGCGCGCAGAACCGAAAGCGGTCTGGGCATCGTTGCTTGGCGCCGATGCGGCAAGCGCACGCATCTCCCTCGACGGCACGAAGCTCGAGATCGACCGGGTCGCACTGGCCGCCGTGTGGAACGGCGAATACCTCGCACTCTGGAATGCGCCGGACGCGCTCGAAATCGGATTCGCGGCCGGCGATGCCGCAGCATTGGAATGGGTGCGACAACGACTGCGCACCGCCAACCTCGACACACCCGGCACCGACGCATCCGCTGTCGACCGTACCGATCCATCGATCGCGCTGCGCGCATTCCAGGCGCGGCACGGTCTGCGCAGCGACGCCATTCTCGGCCCGGAAACCCTGTTCGTGCTGTCCTCGGACGCAACAGGCCCGCATCTTTCCGCAGCGGGAGAGTGATCGATGTCCTTCATCCTCGATGCCCTGCGCAAATCCGAAACCGCACGCCGCCGCAGCGAAGCGCCAGATCTGTTCACGACGATGCCGGGCACGGCCGCACCCGCGCCTGCGCGCAAGCAATGGCCGCTGCTGGCGATCGGTGGCGTCGGCGTGCTGTCGCTGATCGCGGCGCTGTGGTTGTTCGCACAGCGCAGCCCTTCGCCGCCTGCAGCGCTTCCCGTATCCGATGCGGTCATTGACGCGAATGCGCCCCCATCGGCACCCACCGCGACCGAAACGCAGGCACCTGCGCCGATACCGACGACATCCGAACCTCCGCAACAGGCCATCGCAACGGAAGCACCCGCCGCACCGATGAAGGCCTCGCCCGCGCCGGTCGCGACCACGGTCGCACGCGAACTGCCCGCGCCACCGCCCGAACCCGACATCGCACCACCCGTGCCGCAGGTTCAGCCGGCAACGCCCGCGACAGGCGATCAGATCGTTTCGCTCGCCGATCTCGATCCGGAAGCGCGCAAGCAATTGCCGGCGCTGAAACTCAGCATGCATCTATGGAATGAAGCGCCGTCGCAGCGTTTCGTGATTGTCGACGGGCAACGACTGAAGGAAGGCGACGTGCTCGGCGAGATCGTGATCGAACGGATCACCCGCGACGGTGCGGTGCTGGTCTGGCGTGGAAGCCGGTTGAAGATCGAACTGCGCTGACGACCACCGCCATCGCAGGCGGCTGCTCAAAAATTGTATTCGGCCCACTGGTCGCTGGGCACCATTTGCACGAACTTGCAGCGGCTCTTCGACGCCGCAGCGCATTCTTCGACGATTTTTTTCTTGGCGCTTTTCGCGGCCTTCTTGAGTTCTTTCACGCGCATGTACGTCTGCGGGTAGTCGTAGACGTGGAAGAACAGGCCGCCATCGGCAGCGCGCGCCACCGCCAGGATTCCGGCATCGTATCGGCCATGGATCCTGCAATGCCTGCGGCCTGCACTCGCGCATTTGCGCATGGCCAGCGCATCCGCTCCGGCTGCGGACATCAGATCCGCGCCCAGACTGTATCCGGGCTTGCCTTTCGCATCCTCCCAGCGGATCAGGGTCCAATGCCCCGAGAGGACGGACACCGGACCCGCCGGACCGGTATCGACCGGGAACGACGGCGGCGCCTGCGGATAAACGCAGATCGGCACGCAGACGCCACCGTTGCAACTGCTGCCGGCCTGGACCATGTCCACCGGGCAGGCATCGTTGGCCCGTAGCGGATGCGGGCACAACAACAGCGCAACGGACAGCGCGATGACCGCGTGCAGCCGTGATCTTCCGGACTCGATACTCATACCCATTCGCTCCAGCGACAGTACCCGACAGGCTCGATCGCCACGTCTCGATGTGTCCTCGACGATACCCGTCGAATGCCCCGCATGCAAAGCCGGATGATCGTCAGCCAAGATCCTCGCAGTCGTAGCTGCGGATCAGATCCGGCAAGGTCTTGCCGGATTCGTCGCGGAACTGTTCCGCCAGCAGCTCGATCCGCTGGATGCGATCGACGCGGAAATTGCGGAAGGCGTCGCGCGATTCGCACCATGCCGCCAGCGTCCAGACATCGCCCCAGAAGAAACAACCCAGCGGTCGCACCACGCGCGCGCTGGCATCGTCCTTGAGATCGAGATAATCGATGCGCAATTTGGTCTTGCGGTCGGTGGCATGGCGCAGTTGTTCCAGGCGTTCGCGGGTGGCGTGATCGGGGCCCACCTGCGGCGCGTAGACCGACAGGCTTTCGGCGGCGACGCGCTCGGCCATCGGCAGCACTGCGAGGATTTTCGCCAACGCATCGTCCGCATGGCGCGCAAGCCCGGTGTCGATCCGCGGCTGCGCGACCCGCACGCAAGCCACCAGCGCCTGCGCTTCCTGGGTCGTGAACATCAGCGGCGGCAGATCGAAGCCGCGACGCATGCGGTAGCCGACGCCGGCCTCGCCCTCGATCGGCACGCCCTGCGCCTGCAGCGCAGCGACGTCGCGATAGACCGAACGCTGCGAGACTTCAAGGCGATCGGCGAGGAACGCGGCCGTCGTCAGTCGACGGCCGCGAATGAGTTGCACGATCTGGAACAGACGGTCGGCGCGGCGCATGGCGTCAGGCTTGGGAGCGGTCGTCGGAGACGGCGCATCCTGACATGCTCAGGCCAATGCGTGCAGACCGACGCGATTGCCTTCGCTGTCGGCGATGTGGGCGAAGCAGCCCATCCCTTCCGGCAGCTCGGTACGCGGCAGCGTCACCCGTCCGCCTGCGGCTTCCACGCGCGCCAGCGTCGCATCGAGCGAGGGCTCGGCATTGAGGTAGACGACAGCGCCGTCCTGCGATGGCTGCGGGCCGTCGGCATTGGCGAACAGGCAGCCGCCCACCCCGTATTTTTCGTACGGGAACACCGCGAGGGTCGTCATGGGTCCGGCCTGTTCGCGGCGCAGCGGCGAATCGAACACTGCTTCGTAGAAACGCTGCGCGCGATCCAGATCGCGAACCGGGATCTCGAACCAATTGACGGCGTTGTGTCGGGCGTGTTGCATGCGGCCTCCTCGGGCTGCGGAACGGAAGTCCGCATGCTGCGCGCAGGCTGCTGACAACGCTGTGTCAGCAGCCTCGCGCCGGGATCATTCGCCCATGTAGCAGCAGTTGAGCTTGTTGCCGTCGAGATCGCGGAAATAAGCGGCATAGAAACCCGGGGAACGCTGGCCCGGCGCGCCTTCATCCGTGCCGCCGAGTTCGAGCGCCTTGGCATGCACACGATCGACCTGTTCGCGGTTGATCGCATTCAGCGCCACCATCACGCCATTGCCGACGGTCGCCGTATTCTTGTCGAAGGGATAGGTGATGCCGAGACCCGCGCCTTCCTGCGAGTTGCCCCATGCGATGAAATAGTCGGGTTCTTCCATGACCCGCTTGGCGCCGATTTCGGCGAGCAGGACATCGTAGAAGGCGGCGGCGCGGGCCAGGTCGTTCGTACCGAGCGTGGTATAGGCGAGCATGTGGATGTCCTGTGGGATGGAGTGGCTTAGGATCCACGAACCCTGCTGACAAATGCTGTCAGCAATGTTCGCGACAAGCGGTATCCTACGCGCGACTTCGCCGGTTGCGGAACCGGCTCATCGCCACGGGAATGCCGAATGCCCACGCTCCATTTCGAACTCGATCGCGAATACGTCGAATTGAACCAGTTGCTGAAGCTCACCGGCATCTGCGACAGCGGCGGAGCCGGCAAACATCTGGTCGCCACTGGCGCGGTGCGCGTGGATGGCGCGGTGGAATTGCGCAAGACCTGCAAGATCCGCGATGGCCAGACCGTCAGCATCGCGGATGTCGATATCCACGTCGAAGGTCTCCGCTGAAGCGCATTAGCGCGCGCGCAATCCCTGCTCGTACCAACTGCGGCTGCTGTTGACGATCTTCACGACCGACAGCATGACCGGCACTTCGATCAAAACACCCACGACGGTCGCCAATGCCGCGCCCGACTGCACTCCGAACAGACTGATTGCCGCAGCGACCGCAAGCTCGAAGAAGTTGCTCGCCGCGATCAGCGAAGACGGTCCCGCGACGCAGTGCTCGACACCCAGCTTCCGGTTCAACCAGTAGGCGAGCGCGGAATTGAAATAGACCTGGATCAGGATCGGCACTGCCAGCATCGCGATGATCAGCGGCTTACGGACGATCTGCTCGCCCTGGAAGCCGAACAGGAGCACCAGCGTCAAGAGCAATGCCGCCAGGGACGCAGGCTGCATGACCGCGAGTGTGGCCTTCAGGCTGGATGCACCGCGACGCAGCAAGCCATGGCGCAATACCGCCGCGATCAGGATCGGCACGACGATGTACAGACCGACGGAGAGCGCGAGCGTGTCCCACGGCACGGCAATCGACGAAACGCCCAACAGCAGTGCCACTATCGGCGCGAATGCGAAGACCATGATCACATCGTTGATCGCCACCTGACTGAGCGTGAAGTTCGGCTCTCCGTCGCATAGATTGCTCCAGACGAACACCATCGCTGTGCAAGGCGCGGCAGCCAACAGCACGAGCCCCGCGATGTAGGAATCGATCTGATCTGGAGGAAGATACGCAACGAATACGTGGCGCAGGAAAAAACCGCCCAGCAGCGCCATCGACAACGGCTTGACCAGCCAGTTGATCGACAAGGTCACACCGATGCCTTTCCAATGCGCGCCGATTTTCCGCATGGCGCCATAGTCTATCTTCATGAGCATCGGGATGATCATCACCCAGATCAGACCGGCAATCGGGAAATTGACGTTGGCCATTTCGAGCGCTGCGATCTTCTCGAAATTGCCGGGCATCAGGTGCCCCAGCACGGTTCCAACCGCGATGCATAGCGCAACCCACAGCGTCAGATAGCGCTCAAAATTGCCGATTTTCTGTTTCTTCGGCGCACGTTCCGGAATTTCGGCTTTGATCCCGGATTTCATTCGCCAATCTTCCCGATATCGCGGATCTTCTGTTCGGCGACAAGGCGGTCGAGTTTCTCGATCGGCAGCGCGACCAGCAGGTCCGTACGCCGGCGCAATTCAGCGAACGCTTTCATGTACGCGTGTCGTCGCATGTCGTCATCGCCTTCGACGGCAGCCGGATCGTCTACGCCCCAATGTGCGGTCATCGGCGTGCCGAACCACACCGGACAAGCTTCGCCTGCAGCGTTGTCGCAGACCGTGATGACGAGATCCATCTCCGGCGCTCCTGGCGCGGCGAACTCGCCCCAGGATTTGCTGCGCAGTTGCGCGATGTCGTAGCCGAGATTCGCCGCCAGCTCCACCGCCATCGGCTGCACGTGCCCACTCGGTTTGCTGCCCGCGCTGTACGCGCGGAAACGGCCTTTGCCCAGGACATTCAGCAGGGCTTCGGCCATCACGCTGCGCGCGGAATTGCCGGTGCACAGGACCAGGATGTTGTAGACGCGATGGCTCATGGATGCGCCCCCGAGTTGCGCGCATCACCGCAACCGGCTACCGCGCACCCGATTTTCTTCGCTGCCTGTTTCACAGGGCCGCAGCATGGAGCGTCGGCCGGGCGATCCGGCTTCGGGGCGCAGCACACACCCTGCGGCGTGGTGTCGTCGCAGCAGGGCTCTCTTGCGATGGTCGCATCGGTATCGGTCAACGATGCCCCGCTCATGGCTTTCAGATCCGCAGCGCGCGCCGAACTCAGATCGCAACCTTGCTTCGCACCGTGGTAGCTGGCGATGCGTCCGACGGTGTGGAACGCCTCCCAACGTGTGCCCTGCGGATCCTCACTCCAGAATTTGTCCGACCGGGCGTGGCAGCATTCGGCCCCCGCTTCAGGCACCACCGCCTGGCCGGCGGCATCGAGACGCGCACCGAGTTCGACCAGCTCGTCGGCGTTTTCGGCCTGGATGCCGAGATGATCGATGCCGGGCGTACCGCTGCGGGTGGAGATCGCAAAGTTCACCCGAGGGTCGTCGAGCATCCATTTCGCGTAGTCGCGCTCATGCACGCTCGGCACGGCGGCGAACAGGCTCGAATAGAAGCGCACGCTTTCTTCGATATCGCGAACGGACACATGCACATGGAAGCGTTTCATCGGTGGTCTCCAGGTTACGGACGGCTGGCGGTGCGCGAATGGCGGGGTCACCATCTATATTTCCATAATCATGGAAATATAGAAACAGTGCAATGCCGGCCATCGCCTTCCCGACGAACGGTCATGGTCTCAGGCGATCTTCAGATCCTGGTCCGCCCGGCAGAACGCGTCGTGCAACTCCCGCACGGCATCGGCATGCGGATCGGACGCCCCGCTCCCGAGCATCTCGACAAAACGACACGCGGCGTACGCCTGCGCTTCGCGCTCATAGGTCTCGATCCACTGGCGGCGTGCCGGCAAGCCGGCGTGTTCGGGCCGCCAGGCCGCCGAGTACGGTGGCCGCATCCGCTGCAGACCCATGCGCCACGGCTTCGGGCTGATCCGCGCGCGGAAACAGTTCTGGTTGAAGCACATCCGTGCATACATGGGATCGACGCCGAGCGCGTCGAAGCACGCCTTGACCTCGACTTCGCGCGGATCGAACAGCCGGTGCATGGCCAGCAGACGCAATCCCGCAGGCGTGCGATAGACGCGCATGCTCCAGCTCGGATGCGCCGCCAGGAAACGGCGCACGCGCCGGATCGCGACCTGCTCGTGGCCGCCCTGCAATGCCGCGAACGACTTGCGCAACGCGCCGGGCAGCGGCACGCCAAGCAACAGCGATGCGAAGAACCCGACGATCAGCGACGGGGCTGCTGAAAAATGCAGGCCTGCGATCATCACGACGACGATCGTCGCGAACACGAAGATCATCGATGCCAGCACCTGGCGCGGACGGGCGTGAACTGCGAAATCGATATCGGCGAACAGCACGTTCGGCGTGTTCAGGCACAGCGCACCGTAACCGTTGCGGGTGATGACGGTATCGCCGGCACGGTCGACGATCTCTTCGCGGATCGGCATGCCATCCGCGCCGTTGTAGGCGACCCGACGCTCGCGGCGCGGCAATTTCTCGCCCGCCAGTACGCGTTCCAACGCCTCGCGCACGCGAACGTCCGCGTGCGCCTGCGCTTCGGCTTCGCCGACATCCGACCAGCCGAACCGGCGCACCGTGATCTGGCGCTTGCGCTCGCGATGCTGCAGGCGGGCCTCGGCCCAGTATTCGGGGATGATCATCGCGCGCTCCTCGGCCAAGGTGAAGTGGACGGCATCATTGCGCCCCGATGTTCGTGCGCAGGAATTTCAGCACCCGACCGTAGTACTCGCGACGGTTCTCATCGCCATAGATACCATGCGTCTCGTCGTCGAAAAAGAAAGTCTCCATCGGCTTGCCCGCCTTCTCCATCGCCGCGACCATCGCCCGGGCGTGCTCGAACGACACCCGTGGATCGTGATTGCCATGTATCAACAGCACGGGCACCTTGATCTTCGCCACATGCTTCACCGGCGACTGTTCGTACAGCGCCACTTCGTTGTCGCCGACGGCTTCGTCCAGATAGTTGCGGCCCCATTCGCTCTGATGGGTGTCTCCCCACTTGCGGGTGATGATGAGATTGGTCGGGCCAGCGGTGGAGATCGCGCAACGGTACAGCTCGGGCTCGCGCACGATGCCCATCAGCGCCGCGTAGCCCCCGAAACTGGTGCCCCAGATGCAGACCCGCTTCGAGTCGATGCGTCCGCCGGCCATCGCCCAGCGTGTGCCGTCGACAATGTCGTCCATGATCTTCAGGCCCCATTGCCGGTAGCCGGAGCGCTCGAACGCCTGACCCAGCCCATCGGAGCCGCGGTAATTGACGCGCAATACCGCGTAACCGTTGGCGGCGAGAATCTGCGACTCCTCGTCGTAGCTCCATTCGTCCTTCACATCGAAGGGGCCGCCATGCGGCATCACCACCAGCGGAGGCGGGGTCGTCGTCGTGTTGGGCATCGTCAGATATCCATGCAGTTCGATTCCATCGCGGGTGGTGAAGGCGATCGGTTCGCTGTGCGCCAGCGTATCCGGACTGAGCCACGGCTTGACCCGCGCGACCAGATCCATGCGTCTGGTCGCGCGGTCGAGCAGATAGAAACTACCGGGGTCGCGATCGCTCCAGACATTGACGACGATGTGTTGCCCGTCGCGCGAACCATTGGCGAACGCCACCGCATCTTCGGGAAACGCCTTTTCCATGCCGCGCAGCAGTTTGGCATCGGGGTCCGCAGCGTCCCAGAAACGCGCGCGCGGCACTCCGAGCCCATAGGCTGCGCCAATCGGCTGACGGCCATCGGCCGACCACACCACGAATGCCGGATCCAGAACAGGGTCGCTCATGACCTCGGTGCGTTCGCCGGTGGCGAAGGTCAAGCGCTCGATCACGTCGGGGCCGGTCTTGCGTTCGGTGAGAATGAATACCTGACGGTCGTCGCGCGAGGTGCCGATGAGCCCGATCTCGACGCCGCTCAGCGCTTCGTCGTTGAAGACCTCCCAGCCCTCGCCCTTGCGGATCCACACCTTCTGGATGCGGTCGTCGCTCCACGCCGACGCGAACAGCACATGCCCCGCGTTGTCGGTGAAGAACGAAGTGTCGACTGCGGGCGCATCGGCGATGCGCGGGCCCTTCCAGTGGTCTTCGTCGACTTTCTGCACATAGGTGAGGCAACCCTTGTGGGTGTCCTTCGCGCAACGTTCGATCAGCAGGTGTTCGTCATCGTCGACCAGCGTATCGACGATCGTCGCGTAGAACGACCGGATCCGGCTGCCGTCGACGTTGATCGCGACGATCCGCGGATCGAGGTAATACTGCTGGACATTGTCGCCGCCCCACGTGGACATCACGTACAGCCGCTGGTCGTTGACCCACCAGACACGGCTGATTTCGGCCTTTTCCTCGGGATCCAGCACCCGCACCGGCTTGTTGGTCTCGCGGTCGATGATCGCGAGCAGCATCCGGTTCTGGTTGTTCTCGGGTTTGCGCACGGTCGCCGCGACGTATTTGCCGTTCGGCGAAATCTTCACGATGTCGTGCTGGCTCGGCTTGAGGATGTCTTCCAGCGTCGGCGCTGGCGGCGCGGCATGCGCCGAAAGACCCGCCGCCCACACCGTCAACACGACGATGGCGCCGCGCATCGATCCGTGATTCCCCATGCCCTGACTCCGCATTCCCCTTGACCTGCGGCTATCGAACACCAGCCACGATGCAATGGCAAGAGAACCCGGTCAAAACCGTCGGCGCTGCACCCAGCACCCCGCTTTGGGCGCCCGGGTTGTACGGGCGCTCAGGCTCAGGCGCGGGCGCGTCGCGGAAAGCCCACCAGCTGCTGCAGATCCTCGTCCCACAGTTTCAGCCGTGCGCAGCGCAGGCTGGACCAGAAGGTCAACCGTGGCGCCGTTTGCAGGACCGGGCTGGATTCGAAGGCTTCGCGCAGACGATAGTTGGGAATGCGGCTGGCGAGGTGGTGGATGTGGTGGTAGGCGATGTTGCCGGTGAACCAGTGCACGACCCGCGGCAGATCGTAGAACGAGCTGCCGGACACCGCCGCATCGAGCGAATTCCATTTCTCGCCGCGCGCCCAGTAGGCGCCCTCGAAGGTGTGCTGCACATAGAACAGCCACACGCCCGCAGCACCGGCGATCAGCACCACCGGGAGATGCACGAGCAGCGCGATGTGCCAGCCGACCGTCCACCACATCGCGACGAAGACGATCGCGAGCGCGAGATTGTTGAGCAGCACGCTCATCCATTCGCGCTTCCATGTGAACGGCATGTCGAACGGGAAGCGATGCTTGATCACGAACTGGTACATCGGGCCGATGCCCAGCAGCACGGGCGTACTGCGGTAGAAACGATACGCGAAGCGACCGAACCAGGAACGCTGACGGTATTCGGCGACGGTCAGGGTTTCGATATCGCCGACTTCGCGCCGATCGAGATTGCCGGACGTGCCGTGGTGGATGGCGTGGGTCTTCTTCCAGTATCCGTACGGGAACAGCGTGATCACGCCGAGACAGCGGCCGACCATGTCGTTGGTGCGCTGACTGGCGAAGAAGGAACCATGCCCGCAGTCGTGCTGGATGATGAACGTCCGCACATACAGGCCTGCGGTCGGCAAGGACAACAGCAGTGTCCAGAGATAGTTCCACTCGTCGATCACGCTCCACGCCATCAGGCCCCAGAGCGCGGCGAATGGCACGAGCGTATTGATCAGCTGCCAGACAGCCCGGCTGGCGATGGGTTCAGCGAACTGCGCGCAACGCTGGCGCAGTTGCGACGCATGGTGTTTGAGGGAATCGGTTGCTGTTGCAGTCGCAGTGTCGTTCACGCGGTTGGCTCCCAAGTGATGACCCATTGTGTGGGCCCCGGGGCAACATCGCAATGCGTGCGTAGGCGTATGGTGCGAATTGCGTCACGTACGGCAGCGCACGTTCACGTCTTCGGCTTCGGCCGGTCGCTGGTCGGCGGGCCTTTGCGATGCGTTTTCGGCGCGGGCTTGCCGGCATGCGGCTTGGCGAAGTGCGGCCTGGGCGCGCGCGGTTTGTCGCCATGCGGCTTGTCTCCGTGCGGCTTGAAGCTGCGCGGCCTGGGCGGGTAATCGCCGCCTTCATGCCCCGCAGCGCCCTGCCCCGCGCTGCCCACTTCATCCAGCCGCTGCAGGCGCAGCGGTTGCCCGGACACGCGGACTTTCTTCAGATGCATCAGCAGCGGTTTCGGCATGCCTTCGGGCAAGTCCAGGATCGAGTGATCGTCGTGGATGTCGATGCGGCCGATGTATTTGCTGTCGAGCTCGGCCTCGTTGGCGATCGCGCCGACGATATTGCCCGGCTTCACGCCGTGCATGTGACCGACCTCGATGCGGTATGTCTCCATGCCCGGCTCCGGCGCGGAACGCGGCGCGAAGTCTTTCTTCGGCGCGAATTCCCTGGCGGGACGTTCGCGGGGCGCGCGCTCGGAAAAGCCCTGCGCATCGCGAGGTTCGCGCTGCGGGCGCTCTCCCCGGTCGCCGCTGCGGTCGCCGCTGCGGTCGCCGCCACGGTCGGCACGCTGCGCGCGCTCTGCGTATTCGCGCTGCTGCGCGAACGGCGGCTGTTTGCGGTCCGGAGCGAGCAGCAGCGGCGTATCGCCCTGCAGCAGTTTGGCCAGCGCTGCGGCGACTTCGATCGCCGGCACGTTCTGCTCGCGCTCGTAGCGTTCGACCAGTTCGCGATACAGGCCGATATCGCCGCCGCTGTTCTCGTCCAGCGCAAGCGTTTCGGTGATGCGCGCAAGGAACCGGGTGACGCGGGCGTCATTGACGCTCTCGACCGTCGGCAGCTGCATTTCCTCGATCGGCTGGCGGGTGGCGCGTTCGATCGCGCGCAGCATGCCCTTCTCGCGCGGGCTGACGAACAGGATCGCTTCGCCGCTGCGGCCGGCGCGGCCGGTGCGGCCGATACGGTGGACGTAGCTCTCGGTGTCGTAGGGGATGTCGTAATTCAGGACATGCGTGATGCGTTCGACGTCGAGGCCGCGCGCCGCCACATCGGTGGCGACGAGGATGTCGATCTTGCCGTCCTTGAGATTCTGGATGGTCTTCTCGCGCTGCGCCTGTTGCACATCGCCGTTGATCGCGGCGGCGGCGAGACCGCGCGCCTGCAGCTTTTCGGCGAGCTCATCGGTGCCCAGCTTGGTGCGCGCGAACACCAGCATCGCATCGTAGGGTTCGGCTTCGAGGATGCGGGTCAGCGCATCGAGTTTGTGCAGACCGCTGACGAACCAGAAACGCTGGCGGATATTCGTCGCGGTGGTGGTCTTGGCGGCGATGGTGACTTCCGCCGGGTCGCGCAGGTAGGTCTGGGCGATACGGCGGATCTGGCTGGGCATGGTCGCCGAGAACAGCGCGACCTGGCGCGCTTCCGGCACTTTCTTCAGCACGGTTTCGACATCGTCGATGAAGCCCATGCGCAGCATTTCGTCGGCTTCGTCCAGCACCAGCGCCTTGAGTTCGGACAGATCGAGCGTGCCGCGATCGAGATGATCGATGACCCGGCCCGGCGTGCCGACGACGACATGCACGCCGCGCTTCAGCGCCTGCAACTGCGGGTAATAGCTCTGGCCGCCGTAGATCGGCAGCACGTGGAAGCCCGGAAGCTTGTTGGCGTAGCGCTGGAAGGCTTCGGCGACCTGGATCGCGAGCTCGCGCGTGGGCGCCAGCACCAGCACCTGCGGTTTGGTCTTGCTCAGGTCCAGCCGCGACAGCAGCGGCAGGGCGAACGCGGCGGTCTTGCCGGTGCCGGTCTGGGCCTGTCCGAGCACGTCGCGACCGGCCATCAGCGCCGGAATGGTCGCGGCCTGGATCGGCGACGGGGTCTCGTACCCGACCTCTTTCACTGCGGCCATCACGCCCTCGGCCAGACCGAGATCGGCGAAACGCAAGGCGGGGGTTTCGGTGGACATGCAGCACTTCCGGACAACAGGTGGTCGGCTATTGTGCGCCCTGGCGCTAGGGTTGTCGCTCCAAAACGCGTTTCCGGGGCCAGCGATAGTCCACGAATACAGGGAAATGGTCGGAGGGATAACGACCGTTGCGCGCATCGATCACGGTCACCGCGCGCCGCGCAAGCAGCCCCCGCGCGAAGATCCAGTCGATCCGGCGCTCGGCGCGGCCGGTGAAGGCGTGGAACGTGGCGGCAGGCCCCCGGTGCTCGGGAGCTTGGAGCCGGGCATCGTGCAATTGCGCCGACAGCAGGGCATGGACGCGGCTGTCGGGCGAGGTATTGAAGTCGCCCATCACGACCGCCGGCACGTCCTGCGGCTGTCGCGCCAGATGGGCCAGGATCAGTTCGGCGCAGCGGATGCGGGCCGCTTCGTCTTCATCGCGATACGGCAGATGGGTGTTGTAGACGTAGAAGCGCCGATGGCTCGACCTGTGCTCGAACAGCGCCCAGGTCGTCAAGCGCGGGTAGAGATTGCCCCAGGTGATGCTGCCGGGCACCTCGGGGGTATCCGACAGCCAGAAATCGCCGGATTCGACGACCTTCAACACCTTGGTGCGATAGAACACACCCACGTGCTCGTCGTTCGTGCCACCGCGCCGGTCGCGTCCGAACCACGCATATCCATCCAGGCGTTCGATCAGGAAATCGCCCTGCGGCTTGTGCAGTTCCTGGGTGCCGATGAGATCCGGACGGTAGCGGCGGATCGTATCGGCCATCAGCTCGCGACGCGCTTCCCAGCGGTTCTCGCCATCCGCCGCCACCGGCAGGCGGACGTTGAACGTCATCACGCGCAAGGATTGCGCCGACGCAGGAGCGGCGATCCCGAACAGGACCAGCGCCAGCAGGATGCGATGCAGACTGGAACGCACTGAATGGCTCATGGTGCGGCGGACTCCGGCTCGACGGCGCTGGCGACAACATACCGCGAGAGGACCTCGCGCAGGGATTCCAGCTTCACGGGTTTGGTCAGGTAATCGTCCATGCCTGCATCGAGACACTTCTTGCGGTCATCGGCCATCGCGTGCGCGGTCAGGGCGAGAATCGGCAGCCGCGCGCGCCGCTCGGTGGCTTCGATATGACGCCAGCGGCGGGTGGTCGCATAACCGTCCATCTCCGGCATCTGGCAATCCATCAACACCGCATGCCAGGCTCCGGCATGCATCATCTCCAGCGCATGGTTGCCGTTGCCTGCGCATTCGATCAGGCAACCGTCGCGCTCCAGCATCAATTTGATCAGCGATGCGTTCAGGAGATTGTCCTCCACGACCAGGATCCGCAGGCCGGAAATCGACGCAGGCGGGATATCGGCGACCATGAGCGGCTGCGCAACATCGTCGCGCAACGGTCCCGTGGACGAGGCCGCATCCGGCGATTCGGGGACGCGGACACGGAAGCGGCTGCCCTCGCCCGGCGCGCTGCGCAGCTCGATCCGTCCGCCCATCAATGCGACGAGATCGCGGGAAATATTCAAACCGAGCCCGGTGCCCGGATACGCGCGGGTCGATGAATCGTCGCCCTGCTGGAACGCCGAGAAGATCCGCAGATGATCGTTTTCATCGATGCCGGGGCCGGTGTCCGCGACCTCGATCGAAAGCACGCGCCCCGCTCCCGCATCGGCTTCGACATCCAGCGCGATGCGCACGCTGCCGACCGCAGTGAACTTCAGCGCATTGCCGACCAGATTCACCAGGATCTGGCGCAACCGCGCCTGATCGCCGACGAATCGTTCCGGCACGGAAATCGCATACGTCGCATCGAGCCGCAGCGATTTCGAGGCCGCCTCCGGCTGGAACATGTCCAGGACATCCTCGACCAGTTGCCGGGGCGCGAAGGGTGCGATCTGCAGCGTGATCTTGCCCGCTTCGATCTGCGAGAGATCCAGCACATCGCTGATCAGCGCGAGCAATGCCTGTCCGGCGCGACGGATGCTGTTCGGCAAATGCCGGTGCTTCGGTTCCTCGGGGGCTTCGGCGAGCAGTTGGCTCATCCCGATGATCACATTCAGCGGCGTGCGCAGTTCGTGGCTCATATTGGCGAGAAACGTGGATTTGGCGCGATTGGCGGCATCGGCGCGATCCAGCGCATCGCCCAGCGATCGGGTCATCGCCAGTAGCGCGATGCGTTGGGCGATATTGCGCTGGATCGTCCGACCGATCACGAAACCCTCGCGCAGCAGGAACACGCCGAACAGGCACGCGGCGAGCCCGGCGATCATGAATTCGCGTTGCCCGCCCGCCAGGAAATAGATCGCGAACGGCCCGACGCTGGCCAGCACGTACGCAGCGTAAGCGGGCCACCATGCGCCGAAACTGCTGATCGCCCCTGCGGGCATTCCGATCAGCAGGAATGCGGTCACGAAATACAGTTCGCTGTGTCCCAGCGGAAACAGCAGCGTCGCCGCAGCGCCCCAGACGCCACCCGACAGCAGGCCGACCGCGATGCACACTTCCGGCGTGTTCGGCAGCGCGCGGCCGGTGTCGAGCGCGGATCGCTTCGCCCATACCGCCAACAGCACGCGCAAGGCCGAAATCGCCGCCACCGCCACCGCCCAACCAAGCAAGACATCGCGGGGGTGCACATCGCGCAGCGCAAGCAGGAACAGCGCCGCCACACCGATGGTGGCCAACGCGCCCGCCACGCCTTGGCCCAGGACCAGTTGGCGGCACTCGCGCGCGATGATCAGCGGAGTCTCGACGGACTCTGCGGTGGCCATGCTTCCCCCTGTCGTCCCGCATCGGACGATGCGGGCGTGGTACGTCTCCCACCTCTTCGGCGGCATCCGCATACGATACCGGCAGTGCCCCATGGCCGCGAGCCATGCGCCGCGACAGCATCGGAAACGAGACTGGCGTCTCAAGCGTCGCCGCGCGATGCGGGTCGATTCGATTCTCATTTGTCGCAAGCAGCTGCTGCAGAGCAGCAAACCCGCATCGTGGCCCGCCTGCGGGTTGTCAGCCTCGCGCTGCGGGACGGGATCGCCGAATCGGGACACTTTCCTGCCGAATGCGCCGGATTCCGTCCAATCGATCGACCCGGCCGCTTCGCGATCGACGCCATCGATCGCTGTCGCCTGGCGATGCCGCATCGGGCCGATTTGCAAATCCGCGCGATTCACGGCAAACACGTCGATCCCGCGACATCCTCGATGCCCGCGCCCCCCGGTCGATACGATGCGACCGGATCCCCCCGAAATGGAGACTCCATGAACCTTCGTTTGTTGTTGCCCGCAGCCCTTCTGGTCTGCATCGCCGGCCAGTCCAGCGCAGCGCCGCCCGTCACGCCGCCGACCGGATCCATCCCGACGCCCACCGCGACCGGCGACGACAGCCTCTCGTTCGTCAGCATCCAGTACCGCAACCGCGCGCAATTGCAGGCGTTGGCTTCGCGCTTCCAGCACATGATCGTCGACCGTAGCGCCAAGACCGTGCGCACCGAAGCCACGGCGCAGGAGATCCTCGACCTCCAGGGCATGGGCCTGTCGGTGCTCGTCGACCAGGCTGCCACCGATCGCATCCGCGGCGCCGAATCGGCGATGGCGCAACAGCAGTTCGGTACCCGCAGCATCAGCGGCTACGCCTGCTACCGCACGGTCGAGGAGACCTACACCACCATCGACCAGCTCGTCGCCGCCAAGCCGGCGCTGGCCAGCATGTCGGTCATCGGCCCCAGCTGGTTGAAGTCGCGCAACACCGGCGGCTACGACATGAAGGTGCTGCGGCTGACCAATTCGGCCACCAATGCGCTGCGCCCGAACAAACCGCCGATGGTGGTGTTCGGTTCGATCCATGCGCGCGAATACACGCCTGCCGAACTCGTCACCCGCTACGCCGAATGGCTGGTCAACGGCTACGGCACCGATCCCGAAGCCACCTGGCTGATGGACAACTACACCTTCTACCTGATCCTGCAGGCCAATCCCGACGGCCGCAAAAAAGCGGAAACCGGCCTTTCCTGGCGCAAGAACGTCAACAACACCAACGGCACCTGCACCGCGACCACGGTCGGCACCGATCTCAACCGGAATTTCCCCTTCCACTGGAACACCGTCTCCGGCGGTTCCAGTCCCAACGCCTGCGCCGAGACCTATCACGGCCCGGTGGCGCAGTCGGAACCGGAAACGCAGAACCTCGTGCGCTTCGTGGCCGGCACGCCCGGTGCGGGCGGGGTCTATACCGGCGGCATCTTCCCGGACCGTCGCGGCGACGCCGTCAGCAGCGCGGCGCCGGACGACTATCAGGGCCTGTTCCTCGATATCCACAGCTATTCGCAGCTGGTGCTGTGGCCTTGGGGCGATACCTCCGCCGCAGCGCCGAACACCGCCGCGCTGCGCACCTTCGGCCGGCGCATGGCGTGGTTCAACAGCTACCGTCCGCAACAGTCGGCCGAGCTGTACGGCACCGACGGCGCCACCGACGACAACATGTACGGCCTGCTCGGCGTGCCCAGCTACACCATCGAGTTGGGCGTGTCGTTCTTCGAGTCGTGCACGACATTCACCTCGTCGACGCTGCCGAAGAATCTGGCGATGCTGAAATACGCCGCGCGCAATCTCACCGCGCCCTACCGCTATCCCTCGGGCCCGAACACGGTCAGCGTGACCACCTCCAGCGCCACGGTGAACGCCGGCACGCCGGTGACGATCACCGCGGCCCTCAACGACAGCCAGTTCAACCAGACCAACGGCACCGAAGCCACCCAGGCCATCGCATCGGCCAGGCTTTACGTCGATATTCCGCCGTGGGAAGCCGGCGCCGTGGGCATCGCGATGACCGCCAGCGACGGCAGCTTCAACGCCACCAGCGAAACGGCCACCGCAAGCCTCTCCACCACAGGCCTGGGCGTCGGCCGCCACATCGTCTACGTGCAGGGCACCGACGCCTCCGGCGCGCTCGGCACGCCGAATGCGGTGCTGCTGAACATCACCACCGGCGGTGGCGGCAACGTCGCACCGGTGGCCAATTTCAGCGCCAGCTCCTCGGGCCTGACCGCGAGCTTCACCGACACCTCCACCGACAGCGATGGCAGCATCGCCTCGCGCAGTTGGAACTTCGGCGACGGCACGCTCTCCACCGCGACCAATCCAAGCAGGACATACTCCGCCGCAGGTACCTACAGCGTCAGCCTGACCGTCACCGACAACGGCGGACTGACCAATACGAAAACGCAGTCGGTCACCGTCGCCACCAGCGGCACGCAGACCTACACCAACGGCACCGATGTCCCGATCGCCGACAACGCCACCGTCAACAGCCCGATCGTCGTTTCCGGCCGCACCGGCAACGCGCTGGCCAGCACGCCGGTGCTGGTCAATATCGTCCACACCTACAAGGGCGATCTGAAGGTCGATCTGGTCGCGCCGGACGGTAGCGTGTACGTGCTGCACAACCGCACCGGCGGCAGCGCCGACAACATCAACCAGACCTTCAGCGTGAATCTGTCGACCGAAGCGCTGAACGGCACATGGAACCTGCGCGTGAACGACAACGCCGCTGGCGACATCGGTCGTATCGACAGCTGGAGCATCACCTTCTGAGCCTTCGCCCGCAAGCGAACCACCACAGAACCCGGGCTTCGACCCGGGTTCTGTGCGTTTGGAGACGATGCATCGCGGTCGCAACCAAATGATCGGCGTGCGGTCATCGCGATCCGTGCATACTGCACGCTGCCACGCAACGCAAACGACGCATCCGATGCTCGACAAATACGCCCCGCGTCTGTCCGATCTCCATGGCGTCGCACGCCTCGGTGTGGACGCGACCACCGGCGTCGCCGATCTGGTCGAAGCGATGCACGCCGCGATCGCCCGCCCCGACCTGGGCCTGCGCCACGCGGCACCGGAACGCACCCGCGGCATCGCCGGCCTGGTCTATCGCGGCATTCGTGGCGTGACCGGATTGACCGGCGCCGGATTGGACGCGGTACTCGGTCGACAAGGCACCGCCTACCAACGCACCTCGACGCAGCGCGAAGCGATCGTCGCGGCGCTCAATGGCGTGGTGGGCGATCACCTCGCGGTCACCGCCAACCCGCTCGCGATCCCGATGCGGCTGCATCACGCGGGCCAACCGCTGACGCTGCGCACCGAACTGTTGTCCGACGCGATTCCCGATGCCGGCCGCAAACTGCTCGTCCTGGTGCACGGCCTGTGCATGAACGATCTGCAGTGGACGCGCGATGATCACGACCACGGCGCGATGCTCGCGGAAGCGCTCGGTTACACGCCGCTGTACCTGCACTACAACACCGGACGATCCATCGCACAGAATGGCCACGCCTTCGCGGAGCTGCTGGAAACGCTGCGCGCGCAATGGCCGATGCCCGTGGACGAGATCACGATCATCGGACACAGCATGGGCGGCCTGCTCGCGCGCAGCGCTTGCCATCATGCCGCCGTGCACGATCATGCCTGGCTCGGATCGCTGCGCAATCTCATTTGCATGGGTTCGCCGCACCAGGGCGCGCCGCTGGAACGCGGCGGCCGTTGGATCGATCTCGTTCTCGCAGCGACCCCTTTCGCAGCGCCGCTCGCGCGCGTCGGCAAACTCAGAAGCGCCGGCATCACCGATCTGCGCCACGGCAACGCGCTGTCGATGCGCAGCCGCCATCGTGCGGTATCGCTGCCCAAGGGCGTACGCTGCTATGCGATCGCGGCGACCACCGGGAGTCGTCGTGGCGATCTCAAGGACCGTTGGATCGGCGATGGCCTGGTGCCCGTTGCCAGCGCGCTCGGACATCATCCGGACCCGGATCGCGTCACCGGATTCGCGAAGAACCGGCAATGGATCGGCTACGGCATGCATCATCTGGACCTGCTCAGCCACCCCGATGTCGCCGATCGCCTGCTGCGCTGGCTGAAGCCGAAACCGACGCGAAAGAACTGATCGCTGCCTTTTGGCGCGTGGGTCTGAGATCATGGCGGGATGACCGAACCCACCGATTTCGCCGCGCTGTCGCTGTCCCCCACCCTGCTGCAGGGCATCGATGCCCTCGGCTACACGGCGATGACCCCGGTCCAGGCGCAGGCACTGCCGGCGATTCTCGAAGGCCGCGACGTGATCGCACAGGCGCCCACCGGCAGCGGCAAGACCGCCGCGTTCGGACTCGGGCTGCTGCACCGGCTCGATCCTGGCACGACCCGCACGCAGGCGCTGGTGCTGTGCCCGACCCGCGAACTCGCCGATCAGGTCGGCAAGCAATTGCGCAAACTCGCCACCGGCATTCCCAATCTCAAGATTTCGATCCTCTGCGGCGGCATTCCGCTGGGGCCACAGCTGGCCTCGCTCACCCACGAGCCGCATGTCGTCGTCGGCACGCCCGGCCGCATCCAGGAACTCATGCAGAAGAAGGCGCTGCAACTGGGCGGGCTGCGCACGCTGGTGCTGGACGAAGCCGACCGCATGCTCGACATGGGTTTCGAGGACGCGATCCGCGACATCGTCAAGCGCACGCCGAAAGAGCGGCAGAGCCTGCTGTTCTCGGCAACGTTTCCCGATGCCATCCGCGCGCTGGGCAACGCCATGCTGCGCAACGCCGTCGAAGTGAGCATCGATGGCGGCGCGGAACCGGCCACGATCGAGCAACTGTTCTTCGAAGTGGAGCAGGATCGCAAAGCGCCGCTGCTCGCCGCCCTGCTGTTGAACTATCGGCCGGTGTCGTGCGTGGTGTTCTGCAACATGCGCAAGGACACCGAAGAAGTGGTCGGCTCGCTGTCGCACTACGGGTTCTCGGCGCTGGCGCTGCATGGCGACATGGAACAGCGCGACCGCGACGAAGTGCTGGTGCGTTTCGCCAATCGCAGCTGCAGCGTGCTGGTGGCCAGCGATGTCGCCGCGCGCGGACTCGATGTGGAGGATCTCGGCGCGGTCGTGAACTACGACCTGCCCACCGACGCCGACACGTATCTGCATCGCATCGGCCGCACCGGACGCGCCGGACGCGACGGTCTCGCGCTCAGCCTGTGCATGCCGCACGAGCTGCCGCGCAAGACCGCGATCAGCGAGCGCCTGGGCAAACCGCTGCGCTGGGAGCGCATGCAGCCGCTGACCGGCAGGCCGCAGAACGTGCCGCCCGCCGCGATGGTCACCCTGCGCATCGATGCCGGTCGCACCGACAAACTGCGGCCCGGCGATATCGTCGGCGCGCTCACCGGAGACGCGGGGCTCAAAGTCGATGCCATCGGCAAGATCGACGTCTACGCCACGCGTTCGTATGTCGCGATCGCGCGCGCACAGGCCGAAACCGCTCTGTCGCGTCTGCGCAGCGGCAAGATCAAAGGCCGCAAGTTCCGTATCAATCGCCTGTAGGCGGAGCTTCACGACCGCAAACCACACCAGCGGTCGCAGGGCGGGCCCAAGCCCGCCGAAACAGCGTACGAACACCGCATCGAAGTACCGATCCGTCTTCGACGATCGACTGCGATCATGCCGCAGCGTCGCTGGCGTATTTCGATAGCGGGCATCCATGGCGGGCTTGAGCCTGAGGTATCCCCGCTTTTCCGTGCGTTTCAAAAAGCGTCGTCGTCCCCGCGAACGCGGGGATCCAGAAACTTCCAGCTTCTGCCCAGCGCAAAGGCACCGGGTTCCCGCGTTCGAGGGAACGACGGGTGAAAGAACTGTGACTGCCGATCAATCGTTGCGCTAGATTTCCTGGGGCAAGGAAATCGGGATACCACAGGCTTGAGCCCACCCTGCGTGGCTCGAAACAGGCTTGGCAGGCATCCTTTCCAGGCAAGCTGGAAATTCACATTTTTTCCTGATTTACAAGCTTTTTCGAGGTCGCAGCCTGTGCGACCACGCTCCGGATAATGGACAGCACGCAAAGACATCACCGTATCCGCGACCGCCCGATTGCGTGCCGGGCGGACCTCTCGTAGATCACCGGGAAAGCGACAGGGAGTCGCCTTCCGCAAGGACGCTCAGCCTTCGACGACGCACGCCACGGATGGTGCGCGTCGTCGCGGCGGACGGTACAGCACGCAGGCGGCGGAAGCCGAAAAGCCGCAACAGAGTAGGCCATCAATCAAAGGAGCAATACCCATGCCCAATCTCGTCCAGGAACTCAACAGTCTCGACTTCAGCGTCTACATCGGTGGTCCGCTGCAGGCGGCGGTGCAGGCGCAGCATGCCGCGTCGATGTCGCAGGTCAATTTCATCAAGGAAGTCGGTTTCGAAAAAGATGCCAGCGGCAACATCACCGACCTGCGCTATGTCGACTTCAACTACAAGAAGAAAGCCCCGAATCCGGCGTTCGATTCGAGTCTGCCGGCCGGCCCGACCAACGAGCCGTTCATCGACGCCGAAGTGAACATCTCGGTGCCCTTCCTGACCATGCTGACGATCCCCGCACTGCGGATCGAAACGCTGACGATCGACTTCAACGCCAAGCTGACCTCGACGGAGACTTCCAACGTCTCCAGCGAATTCGCGGCAAGCGCCGAACTCGGCATCAACTACAAGATCGTCAACTTCAAGGCTTCCGCGTCGTACAAGCGGACGGCCAGCAGCGGCACCAGCGTCGAGAAGACCTACAACCTCGGCGTGCGCGTGCACGCGGTGAACGACGAAATTCCGGCCGGTCTGGATCGCATCCTGACCATGTTGGAAGACAGCATCGTCAGCGCCTGATGCAACACCGGGGCCGGCTTCATGCCGGCCCCACTTCATACATTTCCCAGGACACGACCATGGCAACTCTCAACGAATACCTCGGCGGCCTCTTCAGCGGCATCACCGATGCGCGCGTGATGGCGGACGTACAGACCGTGCAGGTCGCCGAGCAATACGCCAAACACGACCTGCTCAAACATTTCTCGGTCCCGCGTATGCGCATCAGCGATATCGAACTGATCATTCCGGTCGCGATCGAAGGTCTGACAGAACGCGTCGGCTATCAGCTCGATCCGATCGGCAACGCCGAGTTCAAGCGCGTCAACGCGCGCGAACTGTCGCGATTCGTCGGCTACACCGAACTTCCGCCGATCGCCGCTCAGAAGCTGCTGGCAGCACTGGACAGCCGCATCACCGCGCTGGTGGAACAGATCAAGGCCGAGGGCGATATCCAGAAGCCGACCATGATCTACGCCGACAGGATCGTCGCCGATCTGTTCGAGATCGGCACCGAAGCCAAGCTGCATGAAGGCAAATTTCCGGATGGATACCGCCAGGACGAGATCACCAAGCGCACTTACGAACTCGGCATCGGCCTGGTGACCGGCGTCGTCGACAAACCCGTGCTCGACCAGCTTTCGGTCATCGCCGAGTCCCATCGCCTGCGCGAACAGCGCCCGGAAGACGTGATCCGCATCCGGATGACCGTCAGCGAAGACGGGATGGAATGGCAGACCATCGAGAAGAGCGATGGCAGCATCGAACGCAAGCTGTTGCCGGAGTAAGCGACCATGCTCAGATCGACATTCCAACTCACGCGGCAGCTCTCCGACGCGCTGCTCGAAATGCCGGGCATCGTGCGCCAGTTCGAACGCAAATCGCCGCAGGTCATGACGACGCTCATGGACTGGATCCGTCGCGCCGAGGATCTGCTCTCCACCCACCGCCTGGTCGAAGCTGCGGAAATCTCGGGCTTGAAGGCGCGGATCCTCGCGCCCGTGTTCGACGACGACAAGCGCGGCACGCTGCGTCGGCGTCAGCAGACGATCGCGATCGGCCTGGTGCACGAACTGCAGCTCTCGCTGCAGCACGCGCTGCAACCGCGTGCGCTCAAGGTGGAACAGGCACGCGACATGGCGCGTCAGTTGCTGCAGATCGTCGCCGGGAGCGGTGCGATCGCGTACGACCCTTCCGTCGATTTCGAGACGATGATCGACAGGATCTGGGCGCTGTGCACGCAGCACGAACAGCTGAAGCCGCTCGCGGCGCAGTTGAAGATGCTGCTGTCGACGGACGACATCCGGCTGCTGCTGGCGGAAGAACTCGACCCGGCCGATTTCGTCGGTGGCTAGGGCATCCGGGGCGAGAGCGGGCCAGCCGCCCGTTCCGCCCCGTGCGTGAAGCCTCGCCGCTCAAGCGCGCGTCAACGACCAGAACGGAATATCGCGACGCAAGCGATAGCCCATCCGCAGGTACAGCGACATGGCGCGCGGGTTCTCGTGGCTGACGTGCAGATACGGCACGCGACCGGCCGACAGAATGTCGTTGCCGAGCATTGCAGTCAGGCGATGGGCATAGCCGCGACCGAGGACATCGGGATGCGTGCAGATCGCACTGACTTCCTGCCAGGTGTCGGTCGCGAGCCGTTCGCCGACCATCGCCGCGAGCCGGCCGTCGACGTACATGCCGAAGTAGCGCCCGAGGTCCATCGTGCGCTCGCGGAAATAATGCGGATAGACCAGCGCAGTCAGCGCCAGCACATCCGCGCGCTGCGCTTCGCCCAACAGGACGATCTCGGGCCCGTCGTTCGCATCGACCGGCGCGGTGCAGACCATCTGCGCCAGGGGGCGGAACGCCTGCAAGCGCCAGCCATCCGGTATCGGCGGCGCGATACCAAGCAGATAGACGCTTTCGCCGGGCGCGACCAGCGCGGCGAGGGCTTCGTCCACTTGCGCATTGCCGTCCGCCACACCAAGGAACGGGGCGAATTCAGCCGGATAGCGTGCGACACCGACGGCGGCGCGGGCGATCGCCGCGTGACGGCTGCGCAACGCGGTCCAGAACGGGTTGTCGAGATCGTGGTCGTGCATGGTGCCGCAGTCCGTCGCGCGCTCAGCGTACGCCCGCGACGTAGGCCTTGTCCGCCTCGGTGCGCGCCTGTGCGTTCGCGTTCTTGCGCCCCGCGACCGGAACGCTGCGGTGAATCGTGCGACGACTGTCGATGCCTCGGATCTCGAGCGTTTCCGGTGCGCCTTTCGGCTTCATGCGCACGATGATCGCGAACGCATGACCATCGGCAAGGCGCCACTCCACTTTGCCGCGTTCGTAGTCGTCCAGGGTCAGCGGCATATCGAAGACGGTGTCCCCGCGCGCGTTCTCGACCGTCAGCATCGCGTCCATGGCGGAGAAATAAATGAACAGGCCATACTCGCCGCTGCCCTTGCAGCGCAGCGCGTTGTCCTGACCTTCCTCAAGCTCGGCATCCGCGAATGCAGGGCGGCAATCCCTGGAGAGATCGGTGTATCCGCTCGCGAACACGGGAGTTGCGGCCTTCACAGGATGGTTCGCAGCCGTGAGCGCCAACGACAGCATCGCGAAACGCAGCGTGTTCAGACGCATGGGCATGATCCTTGGGTGTCCGCAGCGATTGTCGGCTGCCCTCGCTGCACTGCGCAAGCCCGCAGTCAGCGGGCAACGCCGCTCTTGCCATCGTATGCGCCGGTGGTGAAGACCCATCCTGTCGTCGGCACCGTCTTCGGATGCGTGCAATCGTCGTACCAGACCGCCATCTTCGCGGTCGAAGTCTCCCTGGCGACGGTCTCGATCGTGGCGCTCTCCCACATACGCGGCTGCGCAACCTGCTTCAGTTCGACGCCCGGCGCAAACCGGTCCGCCGCACCCCGGTCGAGGGTCATCCGGTACGTGTAACTGCAGTCTTGGTCGTTCTTCCGTTTATCCACGCCGTCGATCGATACCACACGCACCCGCATCGGCGTGCGCCTGATGAGGGCGAGATACGCGGGCGGCAGATCGGGCAGGCCTTCGGCCGCTTTGTTCTCGTCTTCCTGCGCAAGCAGGAACATGCCGTGGACCCGTTCGCGCGGCTCCAAGCCGTGATTGATCGCGTTGACGAAACCCATCATTTTGTCTTGCTGGATCATGTAGCGCCGCTCACCCCAACGGACCGGGCGCAGGCTATCGGGAAAGCCGCCAAAACCCGGTTTGTTCGGCTGTTCGTACTCGAACAGCAGCGCGCCATCGCGCTCCACCACCTTGCCGCGATTCGCACCGTACAAACCCATGCAGCCGTGCCAGGTCGCAGCGATGCCGGTATCCGGCGCCAACGAGATGCTGATATTCGCGCCCAGACCATCGCCTTCGTAGTAGTCGCCGGCCCACGGATGCCGTCTCAGTGTCGCGATCTCCTGCTGGATCCGTGTGCGCCGCTGTTCGATCTCGGTTTCGCGAAGTTCTCCGTCGCCTGTTTCCAGCGCCATCTCCTGCGCGAGGCTCAGACCGACCGTCATCGGAACCGCAACGATCGAGACAATGGCGACGCCCATGGCTGCCGCGATTCGCAGGACCGGCAGCATCGGCGTTTGATCGGAGCGTCGGGTCATGACAGTGTCCCTCGGGTTCTGGCCGCACGGGCGCGCGGTTGTCGGGAATGGGAACGTCCGAGCCATCGGGGCGGGGTTGGCCGTTCGGGTCCTGCTCATCAGTATCGCTATCTTATCCATCCTCGCGACGCAGGTTGACGGTCACCTCAGCGGCATCCAACCGCACGCGGACCTGCTCGAAGCCGGGCACCTCCACCAGCACGTCCGCCTCGGTGACGTGATCGAGCACCAACTGCCCCGCCCGGTCCGCCGTCAATGTCTTCGGCGGCACACCGCGCAGCGGCGACAGCAGGTGCACGGGCGCAGACGCCAGCGGTCGATGGTCCGCAGCGATGCGCAGTCCCACGCGGCGCCCGCCCACGCCGGAAACGCGGGTGCGGTAGCGGATCTCCGGGGAACCATCGCCGACCTCCACCGCATCGCTGTAGCGCACGGTCCACGGTGCCAGCACCGCCACGACGCGTACGTTGCCCGGCCGGTCCAGCGACACCGCCAATCCATCCGTCACCGGCCGGAAATAGTCGGCGGACGAATCTCGCCACACCGCGCCTTCCCGCCGCTGCAGCACGAACACCGGGAAAGGCTCTTCCACGCGCGGTCGGCGCGGAATCCCGATCCCCGGCGTTTCGACCATCAACCAGCGCAATGGCTCGAGTTCGATTGTCTTGGCGATCACTCCCGCGTTCACGGGCGCATCCGCCAGATCGAGCGTCATCGGCAGCCGCTCGGGCCAGATCGGCAAGGCGTCGACGAGAAACGACGGCGTCTTCGGCGGTGCGAAGCGGATCTCGATCGTCAGCGGCTGCAGTGGATCGACGCCTTCGATGCGCAACGCGCCGGAAGCATCCGAACGCAGGCTGCGCTCGCCGCGCGGCGACGACCACACGACCGCCGCATCCTTCACCGGCGTAGCGCCGCCTTTTACGACGAGACGCAGCGCCACCGTCGTCGACAGCGCAGCGGCCAGCTCCGACACTTCGGCATCGAGATCGAACGTCGTGATGCGTCCGGCCGACAGCGCCACTCTACGACGCCCGGTTTCCACGCCGTCGACCACGGCGATCAGATCCAACGGCCCCGGCGGCAGCGGCGCGACGATGGTGTCTGCCCCCACCGGCAGCGCGCGCTCGTCGTAGGCGTCGAGCACCTCGGGCGCTTCGCGGCGTATCAACGCTTGCCATGCGGCATCCTGCGCGCCATCGACGCGACGGAACAGCACGCGCGCACCGCCTGCTGCCTGCGCGGGCGCCCGCAGGCGCAGGCCCGCCGCAACGCGCGGGCCGATCTCCACGGGCACGTTGTCGCGGGTGAACGATGCCTCGTAGAAGCGCAGCCCATCGTCCGCGCGCGCCTGCAGCACATAGCGATCCGCCGCCGGCAACCGCACCGGCGTCGCGATGACGACACCCTCGGCGTTCAATGTCGCGGGCACGTTCAACCAGCGCGTCACCGTAGCCAGATCCTCGAAATCGCGCGGCCCGGCGCCTTCGCCACCGCCCCGCAACCAGGCCTGATAGGCGGCCAATTCATCCGGCGAGACATGGGCCAGACCGATCCGCACCGAGCCCGGAGATGCCGACACGCCAGCATCGGGCAGCAGGCGGATGCGCAACGCAAACGCTCGTTCGTCCGCAGCGTCCGCAGAAGCGGTCTGCTCGACCACGTCGCGCGATGACGCGCTGTTCGCGCTTCCGTACGAGGACCACCGGTACACGCCGAAAACAACGGCGCCCACCGCGAGGCAGGCGCCGAGGATCCATGCGTTACGACGCCGGCTCGCCATCGTCCGGCCGGATCAGTCCGTGTCTGCGGTCGAATAGAGCGAGAGATAAACCGGGGCGTGATCCGACAGGCCATTGCGGAACACGCACATGTCGGCGATGTAGTCGCGACCGGAGGTCGAATACTCGGTGACGTAGCTGTTCTGCATCCAGAAATGATCGTACGCGCTGGCGAAGCCGCAGCTGGCATTGATCGAAGTCAGCTCGTTGACGCGATGGCTCACTGCCGGCGCAAGCGCCTTGAGATTGGCCCACCACGGCGAAGTCGCCTCGCGATTATGGTCGCCCACCAGGATCACATCCTGATCGCTGCTGCTGCCGCTCTGGATCGAATTGAAGACCGTGCCGATCAGTTGCACTTCGGCCTGTCGTTCGGCGGTGGTACCGAACACGGTATGCCAGTTGATGAAGGTGTAATCCGCGCCGGTCTGGATATGACGAACCTTCACGATCTGCGGCTCGCGCTCGAACTTGTCGCCGGTATCGGCCCACACGGTGGCGGAGATGAGCTGCACGCGGTCGGTGCGGAAAAACACCGCGTAGCTCTCTTTGTAACTGCTGCGCCCGATGGCAGCGGTCACGCGATAGTCCCAGGTGAAACCGCTGGTGGCGGTCAGCGCTGCGGCGACGCTGGCCGCCGACGCGGGATACATCACTTCCTGGCCGAACACCAGATCCACGCCGTTCGCAGCGCCCGCTGCGCTGCCGTAGTTGTTCCAGATCTGCCCCGCGTAGCCGTTCCAATTCTGCTGCCCGCTCCAACCGGCATGCAGCATGTTCCAGGACACCACGCGAAGATACGACTGGGCGGACGCCTGCGCGCCGAAGAACAACATGCATAGACCGAAAATCGCAACGAGACTGCGTTTCATGACATCTCCCGGGAGTGGATGGACGAGCGGAAGTATCCCGGCACGGTGTGTCCGTTCGATGTCCACAGGGCGTCCCCCACCCGCCCGGCCCATCCTTGTCGCGATGCCTTGGCCGGGGCACGGGCCATCTTATGCCAGAAACGCCGATCCGTCCGCAGCGCCTCCACCGGGTCGGGGCTGTCCCGTTACCAGTCCGTCGGCCGGTAATCCTTCAGGAACTGTCCCCAGACATGCTGCCCGGTGTTGATGCCGTCGATGATCGGATCGACGATGCGCGCGGCGCCGTCGACGATGTCCAGCGGCGGATGGAAGCGTTCCTCGATCACCTTCCGCGCGGCGAGCTCCGCCGGATCCTCATCGGTGACCCAGCCGGTGTCGACGGCATTCATGTGGATGCCGTCGTTGTGGTAATCGGCCGCGGCGGTGCGCGTCATCATGTTCAGCGCCGCCTTCGCCATATTGGTGTGCGGATGACGCGTGGTCTTGAACTTGCGATAGAACTGGCCTTCGACCGCCGACACATTGACGATGTGCTTGTCGCGGCCCGGCGCCTCGCCCTCGCGGGTGCGCAGCATCAGCGGCTTCAGACGCGCGTTGATGATGAAAGGCGCGATCGCGTTGACCAGTTGTACTTCCAGCAGTTCGACGGCAGGCACTTCGGCCATGAGCAGTCGCCACGAATTGCGCGTACGCAGATCGATCTGCTGCAGATCCTGATCCAGCCGTCCCTGCGGAAACAGATGCTGCTGCCCGACCATCTCCTCGGCGAGCAGCGGAATCTGCGACAGCTCGGCGGCGCGGGTGATGCCGGCAAGCGTATCGCGGTCGCTTCCGCGCCCATGTACCGACAGCGACGAACCGTCCGCGCCCTCGGGCAGCATCGCGTACTGGCGCAGGCCTTCGTAGCCGCCCAGCAGCTTGCGCAGATGTTCGGGCACATCGTGCGCGGCAGCGGTTTCGCCTTCCATCATGTGCGAATAGAACTCAGGCGGACGGCGCACGGTCTGGCAGGCGTTGTTGACGATGAAATCGAGACGGTCGCGGGTCTCCACCAGCTCGCGACAGAACGCTTCGACGCTGGGCGTGTGGCGCAAATCGAGGCCGAAGATTTCCAGACGATCGGCCCAGTCGCCGAAGTCCGGTTCCTCCGCATAGCGCGCGGCCGAATCGCGCGGGAAGCGCGTGGTCACGATCAGGCTCGCACCCGCGCGCAGCAGCTTGAGTCCGGCCTGGTAACCGATCTTCACCCGCCCGCCGGTCAACAGCGCAACCCGCCCACGCAGATCGGCGGTCTCGGTGCGCTTGTCGAAATTGAACTCGGCGCAGCTCGGGCACAGCTGATCGTAGAAATGATGGATCCGCGAATACTTCTGCTTGCAGACATAGCAATGCTGCGGCTCGATCGATTCGCGCGGCTCCGCCGCTTCCGCATTGACGTCCTCGGCCGTGAAATCCGGCGGCGGGAAATAATTCGGGGTGGTGAACACCGGTCGACGGCGCAGCTCGCGGATGCCGGTCTCGTGCAGCACCGCTTCCTCGCGCGCCACCTGCGCGGCGTTGCGCGCGCGCTCTGCGGCCTTCATCTTCTGCCGACGCAGCACCGGATCGGGATGGTAGACGCTCGCCACCGCCTGATGCAGTCGTCCGCGGTCTTCAGCGGGAAGGCGATCCAACAACTCCCGATCGGCTGCAACGGCATCGAGGAACGCGATGCAGGCGCGGGCGTCGGCGGCAAGCGCGTCGGCGGATACGTCAGTGAAAGCATCACGATGCATCGCATCGTGGGAAGGCGGCGAAGAAGCAGGCATTGCGGTCCCGGATCGATGCGGCGAACCGCCGCAGACCGCCTATTGTCGCGCGGATGCGCCTGCCTTGCATGCCTTTCGCCACTGCCGGGACATCGGTTCGGCTGCTAGTCTGAACCGATGGCACGACGTACCGCCCTCTGGCGCACCGACGACATCCACGTCCATCGCTTCGATCACGCGCCGTGCGAAGTGGATCACGGCCCCGTGGACGAGGTCGGGCAGCAGTTCAGTGCGAGCTTCGTCGAGAAGGGCGGTTTCGACCTTGTGATCGACGGGCGGGATTGGCGGCTCGGGCCGGGCGATCTGCTGCTGGTGCACCCGGGAATGCGTTTTCGCGTCGTCCACGGGGAAGAGGGCCTGAACGATGTCTGCCTGACCGTGGGTTACGTGGCCGCCGAAATCGATGGCTTCGATCGCGAACGCACCTGGGCGCGCGCGCGCATGCCCGTGCTCCGCGCGAACCACCGCCTGCGTTATCTGCATTGGGGCATGCGCCGAGCGCTCGACACCAACGCAGCGCTGTTGGCTGAAACCTGCGCGAGCGAGCTGTTCCGGGAAATTCCGCTGACGCGCGTCGAATCCGCGCGCAGCTACAAAGCGCGTACGCTCGATGGCTACGCGCAGCGCATCCATGCCGCGCGCGACGCCATCGATCGTCGATACGGACAGGACCTGCGGCTGGGCGAGCTCGCGCATTCGGTCGGCATGAGCACCTTCCACTTCGCGCGCCTGTTCGCCGAACTCGTCGGCATGCCGCCGCATCGCTATCTGCTGGACGTCCGTTTGCGCGCGGCATCCGTCATGTTGCGCGACGGACGCAGCGTCACCGATACCTGCTTCGCCTGCGGCTTCAACAATCTCAGCCATTTCAGCCGGATCTTCGCCCATCGATATGGCGCAAGTCCGTCGCTTTACCCCGCCCGGTCGTCCTGAGCCGCTGCCGTCGACGACGTCAGCGGCGCGGAAAATACGCAAGAAAGCGCAAGCCTTCCCCGAACCTCGTCGTTATCGTTGCGCGTACGTCCATGGGAGATCGTCGCAATGCATACCACCTTGACCGGCGCCATGACGGCCGCCGCCATCTTCGCTTCCACGCTTGCCGCCAGCGGAGATACGACCGAAGAAGACAAGCGCGCGATCGCAGCGCTGGATACCGAATACCAGGCCGCGGTGGAGCGCAACGACGCCGACACCATGGCCCGCATCCTGCACGAAGACTTCATCCTCGTTCTCGGCGACGGCCGCACCTACACGCGCGCCGACCTGCTCGCGAGCGCACGCGAGCAACATGTCGTCTACGAGCATCAGGTCGAAGATCCGGGCACGCAAACGGTACGCGTCTGGGGCGACGCGGGCGTGGTGACCGCACGCCTGTGGCTGAAGGGAACGCAGGACGGAAAAGCGATCGACCGCCGCCTGTGGTTCAGTGACACCTATGTGCGCACGCCGCAGGGGTGGCGTTACGCGTTCGGTCAGGCGTCGCTGGCGCTGCCTCAATAATCCGATCCGTCCTGACCCACGGCGCACGAGCACGCCACAAGCACGCGCCCAGGACGGCTCATGTGCGCTCATTCGCCCAACCGAGCAATTTCCACTCGCCTTGTTCTTTGACGAACAAGCGGAGATTGTGCGTGACAACACCAGCATCCGTCACCTTGCAGGCGACCACCGCGCGGGCACCGAACACCTGAACCGACTCGATTCGCAGTTCACGGCGACCCGGTTTGGATGCGCGCAGGAACGCGTTTCGATCCACGAACGACCCGTCGCGGCGCAGGAATGCCAATTGCGGCGCGATGTAGTTGGCGAGTCCTGAAAGATCGCCGCTATTCTCGGCAACGGTGATCGCTTCGTTGCGCTGGACCAAGGCTTCGATATCGCTTTGCATGATGCACTCCCATTCGCTAGCGGAAAGTCCGGCCGGGGCGTGGAATGCATCGTAGCGCCGCATCCCGGGAACGCAAAGGATGCCCGGACCCCGTGATCTAGCGTTTGGGTCGCCCCGGCACGAATCTCGGCGTCGTCGTCAGATACTCGCGATACGCCGGGCTGCGCTGCTGCAGATCCGCTTCCAGCAGCGGCACGCCGGAGACGCGCGTCAGCAGCCAGGTCATCAGCAGCGGCGAGAACAGCGTCCACGCGCCGCCCATGCTGGCCGATGCGATCCAGAGACCCCACCAGAACGTGGCCTCGCCGAAGTAATTCGGATGCCGGCTGCAGCGCCACAGGCCGCGATTCATCACCGTATCCTGCGCGGTGCGGGTCGCCTTGTAGCGCGCCATCTGCGCATCGGCCACGGTCTCGAAAACCGCACCGAACGCAGCGATGGCGAAGCCCGCATACGTCAGCAGGTTGGCGTCCCGCGCGCCGTTCAAGATCGGCACGACGGGCAGCACGATGATCGATGCCAGTACCGCCTGCAGCATGAAGATCAGATACAGGCTCTTGAACCCGAAATATGGCTGATTGCGCGCACGGATGGCCTGATAGCGCCGGTCCTCGCCCTTGCCGTGGTTGCGAATGGTGATGTAAGCCGACAGGCGAAACCCCCACAGCAGGATCAAGGCGATCAACACGAATGCCGCCGTCGTATCGCTGCGCATCCGCCATGCGAACAGCAGCGTGAAGACGATGAAGAAGATCGACCAGAGACTGTCGACGATGCTCACATCGCGCAGCTTCAGACTGACAAGCCATGCGACCAGCGCCAACGACAGCATCGCGGAGAGCGGCCACCACGCACGGTCGAAGCCAGCGACATTCATCGCGTCACATCCCCAGCTTTCTGGCGATGGCGAAACTGATCACCGACACCGACGCCGACAGCACCGTCCCCCAGACCAGATCGACCACGGTCACCAGCACCGGCCAATCCTTCATCGTCGCGAGGTTGGTCAGATCGTAGGTGGCGTAGGTGATGAATCCGAACGCCGCCCCCGCGAACAGTGCGTGACGCCAGGAGGTTTTCTCCAACGCAGGCGCCAGCACGAAAAACACGATGCCGGCAATGAATACCAGATAGAACAGGATCGCCGCCGACCAGTTCACATCGGTCTTCAGCAGGCTGCCGATCTGCGCACGATAGAAATTCTTCGCAACCACGCCCAACCACAGCATGTCGATGGCGAAGAACACCGGCAAGGTGATGGCGAACAGCTTGAACCACATAGAGCCTCCCATGAGTTGCCTGTACGGAACGGCGGCGCCGTGCGCAGGTACGGAACAACCTTATACGGCAGAAGGGCCGCCACGGATGCAGGGCGCAGGGTTACCCAGGACCTTCGCGAGACGCACGCCGTCAAAGGCTCCGTGGTACATCCCTAGAACCTCCTGATCCTCGGCGTAGCCGTGCTTCCGATAGAAGGCGAGCGCTGCGGCATTCTCCACGCGGGCTTCGAGCCTGATCCGGGCGATGCCAGCGGCGACCGCCACTTCTTCCAGCCAATACAGCAGTTGGCCGCCCAAACCTTTCCGCCGATCCGGCTCGTCCACCGCAAGCAGCACGAGGTGGGCTTCATCACTCCCGTATTCCATGATGCCGAAGCCGATGACTGCGCGCGAGAACTCGGCCACGAGCACATTCGTACATGCGTCGCGAATCGCGGAAGTCACCACGGGCGGCGTCCAATGCCACGGCATGCCGCGCTCGATCGCTTTCCGTGAAAGCGCTGCGATGCTTTGCGCATCGCGGACATCAGCCAGACGAATGATGATGGGCATGGATGACACCGATGGGTCGCGTCGGTTGACTTTGCATCAGGCAATCATCGAATGACAAGTCGCCCGGGTGTCCGCGAAGTGGACACCCGGGATGAGGTGCCGCAGGACTTTCCGAAGGCCCCGGCTCTCGCTTGCAGCGAGAACCGGGCTACGTCTGGCATAATCCTTCTCGAACAGAACATTCGTAGCCGGGGTAAGCGCGCAGCGCGCACCCGGGACAAACGCAGGCGAAAGTACGCACGTGACCATTCAAGATCAAAAGCCCCGGGTGCGGCCTGTGGCCTTACCCGGGCTAATCGCTGCGTGGATCAAGAATACGATTTCATTGAAGAAATTCTTGGCGACGTCACTGCTTCATCTGGAAGGTACCGATAAGTCCGTGGCGCATTGGATGAAGTCAACACTAACTTGACTGCGAGCAGTCATGACACTAGCGTTGTCTGACAGCTCAAAAAACACCTTTTGAATCAACTGTTTTTCATACAATTTGAATGTAAAAGAAGATTTTGAGGCGTGCGAAATTCTCGAGCGCCAAGAAAAAATCCTCAAAAGAATATTTACCACCAGCGATACTACGAAGACCGCATGCACCATTGACAATGCCAAAAAAACGGACTATCAAAGCAGCAGGAAACAGATTTTCCGTCGAGAAAATTCCCGATAGATTAAACCTATTGGAAGGAGTTCTAACCCGAGGATCCATGAGTTGAAATGCAGTGCCTTGCAAGGGGAGCACAGCATGCTAAAGACACTAAGACCCATCAAGAATCAGAAAAAAATTCTGGTTTCCGGAACAAAAGCTGCGATGTCTGTTTTCAATAATGACCAAATACTCGATACGAACAAACGAAGAATCCTCACAGAGTATTTGTATGAGTTTCTACCCTCTGAAACGCCAACGTATCATGATGTTTCGCTCCTTGACGGCAATGCCACGTTGAGACTGGCAGTAGTAAAGAAAGCCCGCAGGAACCAACTGCTCATTGCAGGTGCATATTTTTTTCTTACACCTCAAGATTCCGCCAATAAATTCGATGGCGGCCCCGCCAAGAAGGTAACCACTTACGAGAAATTCAAGAAAGCAGGCATCATGTTGAGCATAGCCAATTTGATAAGAAAATTCTTTGATTTTTTTTCTGGCGAACCTCCCCACTAAGTGATGCGCTGCAGCAAGTAGCTTGGTGCACAAGTATGAGTAAGGATAGCGCATAGTATTTTTGCAGTACCGTAGCCGCTAGGTCATAAACCTAATGCCCCCAACCTTTTCCTAATACTCTCGCTAACGCAACGTTTCTGTTACACAAACGATCAGCACCGCAACCATTCCAGATCTTGACGTTGATCGCTGTATTGGTGGTGATGACTCCCTTGCGTGGCCATGTGAGACCCACCGTCCTCAATTCCGACGCCAGCAGCCATGATGCAAAGGCGCCATCTCATGAATACCGCCAACCGCTTCGGCACACGGATCAAACTGACTTCGAACCCATGCCGAAGCGGTGACTCTTCAAATCCTTAAATACCAGCTCGATCTGCATCCATACGCATATCACCCCATCGGCAACTTAAGCCCCATCTCCCGCGCACAAGCCTTAGCAACCTCATACCCCGCATCCGCATGCCGCATCACCCCGGTGCCCGGATCATTCCACAACACCCGCGCAATCCGCTTGTCCGCTTCGACAGAGCCATCGCAGACGATCACCACACCGCTGTGCTGCGAGAACCCCATACCAACGCCGCCGCCGTGATGCAGGGAAACCCAGGTCGCCCCGCCGGCAACATTCAACATCGCGTTGAGCAAAGGCCAGTCGCTGACCGCGTCGCTGCCGTCCTGCATGGCTTCGGTTTCGCGATTCGGCGAGGCGACGCTGCCGGAATCCAGATGATCGCGGCCGATCACGATCGGCGCCTTGAGTTCGCCATTGCGGACCATTTCGTTGAAGGCGAGGCCGAGTTTGTGGCGCAGGCCCAGACCGACCCAGCAGATGCGCGCGGGCAGGCCCTGGAAGGCGATGCGTTCGCGGGCCATGTCGAGCCAGCGGTGCAGGTGCTCGTCGTCGGGGATGAGTTCCTTCACCTTCGCGTCGGTCTTCGCGATGTCTTCCGGATCGCCGCTGAGCGCGACCCAGCGGAACGGACCGATGCCGCGACAGAACAGCGGACGCACGTAGGCGGGCACGAAGCCGGGGAAATCGAAGGCGTCCTTGCAACCCATCTCGAACGCCATCTGGCGGATGTTGTTGCCGTAGTCGAAGGTGGGGATGCCCATGTCCTCGAAATGCAGCATCGCTTCGACGTGGATGCGCATCGAATGTTTGGCGGCTTCGACCACATCCTCGGGCGCGCTGATCTGTTTGTCGAACCACTGCTCCAGCGTCCAGCCGGCGGGCAGATAGCCGTGCAGCGGATCGTGCGCGGAGGTCTGGTCGGTCACTGCGTCGGGGCGCACGCCCCGGCGCACGAGCTCCGGCAGGATTTCGGCGGCGTTGCCGAGCAGCGCAATGGATTTGGCTTCACCGGCGGCGCAGTATTTTTCGATGCGGGCGAGCGCGTCGTCGAGATCGGTCGCCTGTTCGTCGACGTAGCGCGTGCGCAGGCGCATGTCGATGCGCGACTGCTGGCATTCGATGTTGAGCGAGCACGCGCCCGCCAGCGATGCGGCCAGCGGCTGCGCGCCGCCCATGCCGCCGAGGCCGGCGGTGAGGATCCATTTGCCGGCGAGGCTGCCGCCGTAATGCTGGCGGCCCATTTCGACGAAGGTTTCGTAGGTGCCCTGCACGATGCCCTGGCTGCCGATGTAGATCCAGCTGCCGGCGGTCATCTGGCCGTACATCATCAGGCCTTTCTTGTCGAGCTCGTTGAAGTGTTCCCACGTGGCCCAGTGCGGCACCAGATTGGAGTTGGCGATCAACACGCGCGGCGCATCGGGATGCGTGGGGAAAATGCCGACCGGTTTGCCCGACTGCACCAGCAGTGTTTCGTTGTCTTCGAGATTGCGCAGCGATTCGAGGATGGCGTCATAGCAGCCCCAGTCGCGCGCGGCGCGGCCGATGCCGCCATAGACGACCAGATCTTCGGGCCGCTCGGCGACTTCGGGATCGAGATTGTTCTGCAGCATCCGGTACGCGGCTTCGGTCAGCCAGGATTTGCAGCTCAGCTGCGTGCCGCGCGGTGCACGGATGACGCGGGACGGATCGTGGCGGTTGTTGCCGAAGGGGATGGACGGGGTCATGGCGACGCTCCTGATGTCGATCGGGGGATTTTACGCCCCTTGGACCACCGCTCGAGCGCGAGCCCCTCCTCTCTGTGGGAGCGGCGGAAGCCGCGATGGACTGCGGAAAATCTTCCAGTGCTCCATCGCGGCTTCCGCCGCTCCCACAGGAATCGCTCCTACAGGATCAAGGAGGAACCGCCCCCTGCCGTTCACCCGGCATGTCCGTGTCCGAAAACGGCGAGTCGCCACCGTCGCGACGGCCTATGATCGCGCCATGACCGACACCTCCGCCGCAATCGACACGCTGCCTTCGCGTGAGATCTGTTTCCGTGCGATGGCCGCGAAGGACCATCGCTTCGACGGCCTGTTCTTCATCGCCGTGCGCAGCACCGGCATCTATTGCCGGCCGGTATGCCCGGCGGCGGCGCCGAAGCGGGAGAACATCACTTTCTACGCGAACGCCGCCGCAGCCACTGCGGCAGGCTACCGGCCCTGCCTGCGCTGCCGGCCGGAGCTGTCGCCCGAGACGCATGCGCAGGTGCGCGAGGACGCGGTGCGCCGCGCGCTGGGCTTGATCGCCGATGGCGCGTTGCAGGATGGCAGCGCCGATGCATTGGCGGCGCGGGTCGGGCTGAGCGCGCGACAGTTGCAGCGGGTGTTCCTCACGCACGTGGGCGCGACGCCGCACACGGTGCATGCGACCCGCCGGCTGCTGCTGGCGAAACAATTGCTGACCGAAACCGCATTGCCGGTGACCGATGTCGCGCTGGCGGCGGGCTACAACAGCCTGCGGCGCTTCAATGCCGCGTTCAAGAGCGGCTGCGGCATGCCGCCGAGTGCGATCCGTCGGCTGAAATCGGCGGCGGCGGCACCCAGCGGCACACTGACCCTGCGCCTGGGCTATCGTCCGCCGCTGGACTTTCCGATGCTGCTGCGCTTCCTGGCCAAACGTGCGATTCCCGGCATCGAACGCGTGAACGAAGACAGCTACGAGCGCGTGATCGGCCCCGCCCAGGCATCGAGCTGGATCCGCGTGCGTGCCGCCACCGAACGTCCGGAACTGTTGCTGGAAATCGGCAACGCCGATCCGCGCGCGATCCCGGGCATCGTGCGCCGGGTGCGGCGCATGTTCGATCTGGATGCGGATCTGCGCGCCGTGCATGCGGTGTTCGCCACGGACCCGCTGCTGAAACAGGCGATCGAGCTGCATCCCGGAATGCGCGTGCCCTGCGGTTGGGACGGTTTCGAGCTGGCGGTGCGTGCGGTGCTGGGCCAACAGATCAGCGTGGCCGGTGCGACCACGCTGGCGCGACGCCTGGTCGAGCACTGGGGCGAGCCGCGCACCGATGCCGTGGCGACGCAGATCGGACTGGATCGCGCGTTCCCTGCTCCGGAACGTCTGCGCGATGCGCCGCTGGAAACCATCGGCCTGCCGCGCACGCGCGCCGCAACCCTGCGCACGCTGTCGGCAGCGGTGGCGGATGGGCGTCTGTCGTTCGATGCGGGCCAACCGCTGCAGGATTTCGTCGAACGCGCGACCGCCCTGCCCGGCATCGGCGCATGGACGGCGCAGTACATCGCGATGCGCGCGCTGGCATTGCCGGATGCTTTCCCGGCCGGCGATCTGGTGCTGCAGCAGCGGCTGGCGTCGACCGGGATCGCGCGCCTGAGCGAACGCGCGACCGAAGCGAGATCGCAAGCATGGCGGCCATGGCGCGCGTATGCGGTGCTGCATCTGTGGCATCTGCCCGCCGACATCGCCAAGAACGGCAGCATGGAGACCGCCGCCGCATGAGCACGCTTTTTTTCGAGCGCTTCGACACGCCCATCGGCATCTTGACCATCGCTGCGGATGCGGGCGGTCTGCGCCACATCGAATTCCCGAGCAATCGCCACCCGGTGGATCGCTTCGACTGGGCGCAGGGCGCGCGTGGCGACACTGCGGAGGTGCTGCACGCGACGCGCGAACAATTGCTGGAGTACTTCGCTGGCGTGCGCCGCGATTTCGATCTGCCGCTGGCGCCGCAGGGCACCGCGTTCCAGATGCAGGTATGGCGGATGCTGGGAACGATTCCGTTCGGCGACACGTGGAGCTATCGCGATCTGGCGCGCGCCATCGGCAAACCCGATGCCATGCGTGCGGTCGGCGCGGCGAACGGGCGCAATCCGCTGCCGATCGTGCTGCCGTGCCATCGCGTGATCGGCGCCGACGGCAGCATGACCGGTTTCGGCGGCGGGCTGCCGATCAAGGAAGCGCTGCTGCGGCTGGAAGGTGCGCTGCCGACACAGCGCAGCGGCGGCGATCTGTTCGGCTGAGCTTCGCTTCTCCCAGCGGCATCCGCGCATCGCGGAAACAAAACGCCCGGCACTGGGCCGGGCGTCTGCTCATGAATGGATGTGGAGATCAGCGGATCGACGGATCCAGCATGCGCAGCGCGTCGTAGATCTCGACCTGGCCGGTGCGCGCGATGTCTTCGCTGGTGTAGACGCGTCCGCTGACGGGTGCGCAGCGCTGCGGTTTGCCGTCTTTCGCGGCGCGGGCATTCTGCGCTGCGATGACGCGTGAGCCGGTGTTGCGCACGCAGGTGCGGACGGGTTCGCGCGGCGCGGTGGCTTCGGTGGTCTGGACGGTTTCGACCTCACCGGTTTCCGTGGTCACGGTGACGGTCTGGGCGACGGCGGTACCGGCGAAAACGGTCAGCATGGTGGCGAGCAGGAAGCGGGTCATGGCGGTGGCTCCAATGCTGCATGAGGATGCGATGTCCGAACCTTACGCCGAGCCGTTGCCGCTTGCCTGAACAAGGCAAGCCGTGTTCAGGAGGTCGTCAGTCCGGGTGCGACGGTCCCGTCGGGCGACAGTGGACGGGAAGTGGACCATCGTCGAAATCCTGCGGACATCGGTGGCGTTTATCATGGCGCGCATGAAACCAAGTCCCCGGATGCCGCCGCGCACCGTTCGCCCCGCACTGCCCACTGTCCTTGTCTGGATGTTCGCGATCTTCGCCTCGGTGCTGCTCGCCGGTTGCGCGGGTCGCCAGGTCGCGACGTCGGCTCCGACATCCCGGCTCGTGATCCTGGTGTCGATCGACGGCCTGCCGGCATCGATGCTGGGGAACGGCACCATGCCCACGTTGGACCGACTGGCCGCAGAGGGCGTTCACGCACGTTGGATGAAGCCGTCGTTTCCGACCATGACCTTTCCGAATCACTACACCCTGGTCACCGGGCTGCGGCCGGATCATCACGGCATCGTCCACAACGACATGCTGGACCCGGCACTGGGCATTTTCCGCTCGAAAAGCGAAAGCGCGAAGGACGGGCGCTGGTGGGGCGGGGAACCGATCTGGGCGACCCTGCAAAAACAGGCGGGCATTGCCGCCATCATGTTCTGGCCGGGATCGGAAGCGGAAATTGCGGGGCATCGGCCGCGCATGTTCCGCGCATTCGACAAGACGCTCAGCCCTGCAGTGCGCATGGAACAGGTGCTGTCGTGGACCGACCTGCCGCCCTCGCAGCGTCCGCAGCTGATCCTGGCGTATTTCGACAAATACGATATCACTGCGCACGAAAGCGGATCCCATGCGCCCACTGCGCTGGCTGCCTTGCGCGAGATCGACGCGGCGCTGGCGATGCTCGAAGCCGGACTGCATGCGCGCGGACTGCATCGCCGGACAGATCTCATCGTGCTGTCCGACCACGGCATGGCCGATGTGCCGCGCGACAACGTGAGCATTTTCGAAGACCGGCTGGACCCGGCGGCCTACGACATCACCTGGTGGGGAATGTTGGTCGGCATTACGCCGAAGCCCGGCCAGACCGGGACCGTGGAACGCGCGTTTCTCGGACGCCAGGACCACTATCGCTGCTGGCGCAAATCGGAACTGCCGCCGGAGTGGCACTACGGAAGCCATCCACGCATCCCTCCGATCGTCTGCCAGAGCGATACCGGTTGGCGCGTGCAGGGTCGCAACAACAATCGCTGGCCGCAGGCGGTGAAGGGCGAGCACGGCTTCGCGCCGGAAGACCCGACGATGCGCGCAGTGTTCGCCGCGCGCGGGCCTTCGTTCCGCCACGGCGTCGTACTCCCGCCATTCGACAACATCGACGTCTACCCGCTGCTCGCGCATCTGCTCAAGATCGAGCCTGCCGCGAACGACGGTGAACTGACCCCCCTGCAAGCGGCGCTGGAACCGTAACGATCACATCCCGCGGAAACGATGCAGGAACGCCGCGCTGACCGGCAGCGCATCGTCGCGACCGCGCAGTTGCAGCGCCGCTTTTCCGAATTCGTCCTTGCGCACGCGGTCGATCGCGGACACGCGCACGACCACGCCGCGATGCACCTGCCAGAATTCATCGGGATCGAGCCCGGCCAGCAGATCCTTGATCGGCGTGCGGATGATCGCTTCCGCGCCTGCCGTCACCACCCGCACGTATTTGTCCTGCGCCTGGAAATACAGGACCTCCTCGATGCCGATCATGCGCACGCTGTCGCCGACGGCGGCGCTGATCCAGCGGATCAGGCGGGCGCCGGACGGACGCAGTCCGGTTTCGAGAGCGTCGAGCTGCTCCAGCGCATCCCCGGGCGATGCGGCGGGCGTGCGCAAGCGCTCGCGGATGCGCTCCAGCGCGCGCTGCAGGCGCTCGGGCTGCAGCGGCTTGAGCAGATAGTCGACGGCGCCGGCCTCGAACGCGCGCACCGCGTATTCGTCGTACGCGGTGGTGAACACCACCAGCGATTTCGCCGCGACCGCAGCGCGCGCCACATCGAGGCCGCTGACGCCCGGCATGCGGATGTCGAGGAACGCCAGCGTCGGCCGATGCGCGGCGATCGCTTCCATCGCCGCGATGCCGTCCTCGCATTCGGCGACGATGCGCAGCTCCGGCCACGCATCCTGCAGCATCGCGCGCAGCGCGTTGCGCAGTGGGGCTTCGTCCTCGGCAAGGATGGCAGTGATGTCGATCATGGTGCCTCACGCGCCAACGGATCATCGTCCAGTGGAAGCCACAGCTCCGCCCGCGCGCCGCGCGCGGGTTCCCCGGTCAAGCGGAAACCTGCGCGCGCACCATAGCGCGTGTCCAGCTGCGCGCGGACGTTGGCCAGACCGAGCCCCCCACCGACGCCCAGTTGCAGACCGAGACCATCGTCGATCACGCTGACATGCAGGTCGCCATCGCGGCGCTCCGCCGCGATGGTCACCGTTCCGGGACCGGGTTTCGGTTCGATGCCGTGCTTGACGGCGTTCTCGACCAGGCTGATCAACAGCATCGGCGGAAACGGCAGTGCCCGCAGCGCGTCGTCGACTTCGATCCTGTAGTTCAACCGCCCGGTCGTACGCAGGCGCATCAGTTCGAGATAACTCGCGCACAGGTCGAGCTGCTGGCCGAACGTGGAATGCAGCGCATTGTCTTCGTCGCGCAATTTCGGGATGGTCGCGCGCAGGTAATCGACCAGCGCGTCGAGCGTGGCCTCGGCCTGCGCCGGCTCCTGGCGCACCAGCGCGCGCACGGAAGCCAGCGTGTTGAACAGGAAATGCGGCTCGACCTGGGCCTGCAGCACGCCGAGGCGCAGCTCGGACTGCTGTTTGCGCACTTCCAGCGCGGCCAGCGCATCGGCCTGGCGGTTGTCCTGCCAACGCCGCAATTCACCGGAATACGCGCGCAACGCCAGCCCGCCGCCAAGCGCGCCGTAGACCAGCATTCCGACCACGACATTGATCGTGGCCAGCACCGCCTTGGTGAAGGCCGAAAAGGTCGGCGGCTTCACGGTCAGATCGATGCCCTGTGTTTTCGGCATCACCTGTGCGAGGTAACCCGATGCCCAGGTATCCGCGAAATACGCGATGACGATGCCCATGGACACGGCCACCACCACGCCGATGCGCTGGCTGCGCAGCGGCAGGCCGCGATGGCGCACGAGGGTCGCGAGCAGCGGGCCGGCGCAGGTCATCAGCATGAAAGCGCTGAAGAAATGCAGACCGGAGAGGGTTCCGATCCTCGCGTCGGACGTGGTCATGCCCAGGCCCACGCCCGTCAGCAGCGCCCAGAGTGCGATCACGATCGCGAACAGCAGGCAGCGTCCGCGCAGCCACGGCCAACCGAATACCGGATAGCGCCGGTAGTTGATCCGGAGCACGCCGCCACCAGCAACGACTTCGGTCGGCAGCGGCCGATCCAGCGGATAGGGCGTGCGGTCCTGCGCGGGCTCCGACAGAGTTTGCGGCGAAGTCATTTGCGCTGTCCATCGAGGGTGTGGCCGCCCTGATCGAGCTTGAGCGCAACGACCTTGCCGGCCGCGTCGCGCTGGAAGCGGATCACGATACCGAAGTCCGGCGCCTCGAACACATCCTTCGCGGTCGGCGCGATCGGGAATGCGCCCTGCCCGGTCGCCTGCGCGGTCAGCGTGCCGCCATCGACGCGCACGGTCAGCACGAAGTTCGGCATCAACGGATATTCACCGGCATAGGCGTTCAGCTCCTCGGCCGACAACACCAGCGGCGGCGTCGATCCGCCGGTGCGGGGCTTGCCCAGCGGCACTTTCGGATCGAGCAGGTGCAGACCGAGGCTGCCGAGCCCGCCGCGCTCGTGCAGCGCGGTATCGGACAGGATCACCACGCCGAATTTGCGCTCCGGATCGAAGGCCACGAACGACGAAAATCCGCCGGTACCGCCCTCGTGCGCGAGAAACGTGCGGCCGTTGAGCTGCGCCAGCATCCAGTGCATCGCGATCGGCGCTTTCGCATCGTTGGCGACAGGCACATGCGTCATCCGGAAATCCGCATCGAGCGGCTTCGGTGCGCCGCCGAATTGGCCCTGCACGTAACGGACCATGTCGTCGAGCGTCGAGCGCACACCGCCGACACCGGCGAAGTCGCTCGGGAAAGTCCACGCGGGCGTGGCCTTCGCATCCGGGGTGTGGCCGATCGCGGCGGTCACGCCTTCCGGCTTGCGGTTGATGTAGCTGCGGTCCATGCCCAGCGGCGCGAACACCCGGGTGTCCAGCAGGGTCTCGAAATCGCTGCCGGCGCGGCGCGCGATCGCGTACGACAACAGCATCGCCGCGAAATTGGAGTATTCGAACTTCGCACCCGGCGCCTGCGCCAGTGAGGTGGTCGAGAGCACCTTCAGCAAGGTCGCCCCGTCCGCCTTCGCATACGGATTGAGCGGGTCGTGATCCACGCCCGCGGGAATCGCCGGCAGCCCGGAGGTATGGGTGACGATGTGCCGCAACAGAATGGGCTTGCCGTCGAAGGTCGGCACGCTGCTGCCCTTCGGCAGATACGCCGACAGCGGATCGTCCAGGGACGCCTTGCCGTCGCGGATCAGGCCGGCGAGCAGCGCCGCCATCATCGGCTTGCTGACCGAACCGATCTCGAACGCGGTCTTCGCATCGATGCGATCCGACGCGTCCTTGCCGTCGGCGCAGACGTAGGCGCGACTGACGGTCTTGTCGATGACGGCGACGGCGAAACAGGCGCCGGACGTGTCGCCGTGCAGGCGTTTGCCGACGATGGCCTGCAGTCCGGCATCGGTCGTTGCATGGGCGGCGGTACAGGCGAAGCACGACGACAGCGCGGCGAAGAGAACGGCGGGACGGAAACGCATGGCGAACTCCAAACAGGATCGGGGATGCGACCAGCCTGCCTCGGGCTATCGTGGCGTGCAGAGGCTTGCGACGAACCCCCGCGATCGGGCGACGAACCCCGCCCGGTGCGGATCAGACCGCCAGCAGCCCGCGCATCGCGACCGCGAACCGCGTCGCGATCGCATCGCGGTCGACATGCCGACCGGCGTTCACCCTCTCGCGGCCGTTCACCACCACCGCATCCACCGCATTGCGGTTGCCGGCAAAGATCCAGCGGTCGGCCGCGTCGATGGCGGTCGCGCCGATCAGCTGCGGCGCATGGCCGTCGAGCGCGACCGTATCGCGCGCCAGCGCTTCGGGCGCGAACCCGGTCGACTGCGACGCACTCATCTGCACGCCGGAGAGCAACACCTCGCCGACGCTGGGCGACGCGGCGGTCGCAGCGATATTGCGATGCCGGGTGATCAGGCGCTGGCCGTATTCCAACCAGCGCAGTTCCTCCACCGGCGACACCGAACTGTGCGAATCCGAACCGATGCCCCAGGCGCCGTTGGCATCGAGGTAATCGCGCAGCGGGAACAGGCCGTCGCCGAGATTGGCCTCGGTGGTCGGGCAGATCGCAACGGTGGCGCCGGCATCGGCGATACCGACGATTTCGTCGACCTCGAGATGCGTAGCGTGGACCAGGGTCCAACGCGCATCGACGTCGGCGTGATCCAGCAACCAGCGCACCGGACGGTCGCCACGGAGCGCGAGGCAGTCCTGCACTTCGCCGATCTGCTCCGCGATATGGATGTGCACGCGCGTCTCCGGCGGCAGCGCCGCGAGCACCGCCGACATCGCATCGGGCGGCACTGCGCGCAGGCTGTGCAGTGCGCAGCCGACGCGCAGGGTGTCGTCCTGTTCGCGATGCAGCGTCTCGAACAGACGCAGATAGCCGTCGACATCGTGACCGAAGCGACGCTGGCGTTCGTTGAGCGGACGCCCGTCGAAGCCGCCGGTCATGTACAGCACCGGCAGCAGGGTCATGCGGATGCCGGTTTCGCGCGCGGCGGCGATCAGGGCGCGCGACATCGTCGCGGCCTCATCGTAGGGATGCCCGTCGGGCGCGTGGTGCAGGTAGTGGAATTCGCAGACCGTGGTGTAGCCGGCTTCCAGCATTTCGGCGTACAGCTGCGCGGCGACCGCGTGCAGGGTATCCGGGTCGAACCGCGCCGCCATCCGGTACATGGTGTCGCGCCAGGTCCAGAACGAATCGGACGGATGGGTCATGCGCTCGGCCAGTCCGGCCATCGCGCGCTGGAACGCATGCGAATGCAGGTTGGCGATGCCGGGAAGACGCCAGTGGTCGCCTTCGGATGCGATGGATGGGTTCATTGGCGCATTGTCGCCGATTCCCGCTGCGCCGCACCTCTGTACTGGCACCCTGCATCCGTCGGAGTCGCGGCGCAGTTCTCCCTCCCTTTCGCGCAGCGGAGGGGAGGGTTGGGGAGGGGTGTTTTGCCTGCGCGCAATTCCATGCGTGCGGCCCAACCCCCACCGACCTCCCCCGGAGCGATGCGCAAGGGGAGGAGAAGGGCGCGTCGCCGTTTGTTGTGGCCCGCAGGTACTGCGAATTCGATTTCGCAGGGGCGACGGCGGGTCACGGATATCACGGATAGACCGGGCTAGACTGTGCGCTGACCTCAAACCACGGGCGGATCGATGTCGGCGTTGGCAGGAATCAAGGTGCTGGAGCTTTCGCGGGTGCTGGCCGGGCCGTGGTGCGGGATGACGCTCGCCGATCTCGGCGCCGACGTGATCAAGCTCGAACCGATGGAAGGCGACGACACCCGCGGCTACGGTCCGCCGTTCCGCGGCGACATCTCCGCTTATTTCGCCAGCTGCAACCGCGGCAAGCGCTCGATCGCCATCGATCTGCGTCATCCCGAAGCGAAACCGCTGCTGGAAGCCCTGATCCGCGAGGCCGATATCGTCATCGAAAACTTCCGTACCGGCGCCGCCGAGTCGCTCGGCATCGGCTACGAGCATGCCCGCAGCTTCAACCCGCGACTGATCTGGTGCGCGATCTCCGGCTACGGCCGCAGCGGCCCCGACGCGCAGCGGCCGGGCTACGATTTCGTGGTGCAGGCCGAGTCCGGGCTGATGTCGATCACCGGACCGACCGACGGCCCGCCCAGCAAGGTCGGCGTGGCCTCGGTCGACCTGGCCACCGGACTCAACGCGACCATCGCGATCCTCGCCGCGCTGCATCAGCGCGCGCGCACCGGCGAAGGCCAGTACATCGAACTGAGCCTGTTCGAGGTTCAGGTGCAGGCGCTGGCCAACATCGCCAGCAGCGTGCTGTTCACCGGCGACGAAGCGAAGCGCTTCGGCAATTCACACCCGACGATCGTGCCGTATCAGACCTTCGATGCCGCCGACGGCACGTTCGCGCTCGCCTGCGCCAGCGACCATCTCTGGCATCGCCTGTGCGTGCTGATCGACCGCCCGCAGTGGGTCGACGACCCGCGCTGCGCGACGAACAGCGCGCGAGTACTGCATCGCGACTGGCTGATCCCGGCGCTGGCGGAGTGTTTCGCCGGCGACACGGTGGCGACGTGGCTGGCGCGCTTCGAAACCGCCGGTATTCCCGCCTCACCGGTCAACGGCGTGCGCGATGCGGTGATGAGCGGATTGGCGACCGCGCGCGGCCTGCGCATCGAGGACGACGGCATTCCGATGATCGCCAGCCCGCTGCGGATGTCGGCCTCGCCGATGGCCGAACCCAAACGCCCGCCGCACCTCGGCGAGCATGCCGATGCGGTCTGCGCCGTGCACGGCTTCGATGCGGAGGCATTGCGCGCCGCAGGAGCGATCGGATGACGTCCGCAATCCTTTATGACGGCCTGCTCGTCGGCGCCTCGCTGGCGACGCTCGACGCGACCCACGGCTACGGCGAAATCGAGGACGGCGCGCTCGCCTGGAAGGACGGCGTGCTGCGCTTCGTCGGCCCGCGCAGCGCGCTGCCGGAAGCGGCGGCGAGGGTGGCGAAGGCGGTTTTCGAAGTCGACGGCGGCTGGGTCACGCCCGGGCTGATCGACTGCCATACGCATCTCGTGTTCGCCGGCGACCGCGCGCACGAATTCGAACTGCGGCTGCAGGGCGCGAGCTACGAGGAGATCGCGCGCGCAGGCGGCGGCATCCTCTCGACCGTACGTGCGGTGCGCGAGGCCAGCGAAGATGCGCTGTTCGCGCAATCGCTGCCGCGCGCGCAGGCGCTGCTGCGCGATGGCGCGACCACGCTGGAAATCAAATCCGGCTACGGCCTGGATCTCGACAACGAACGCAAGATGCTGCGGGTCGCGCGCCGCATCGGCGACGCGCTCGGCATCGGCGTGCACACGACCTTCCTCGGCGCGCACGCGCTGCCGCCGGAATTCGCGAACGATGCCGACGGCTACATCGATGGCGTCGTCGACTGGTTGTCCGTGCTGCACGCAGAAGGACTGGTCGATGCGGTCGACGCCTTCTGCGAAGGCATCGGCTTCACGCCTGCGCAGACGCGTCGCGTATTCGCGGCTGCCGCAGCGCTGGGGCTGCCGGTGAAACTGCACGCCGACCAGCTCAGCGATCTCGGCGGCGCCGGACTGGTCGCGGAGTTCGGCGGACTCTCGGCGGATCATGTCGAATTCGCCAGCGACGACAGCGTGCGCGCAATGGCCGCGAACAACACTGTCGCCGTGCTGCTGCCCGGCGCATTCCACTGCCTGCGCGAAACGAAACTGCCGCCGATCGACGCCTTCCGCGCGCAGGGCGTGGCGATGGCCGTCGCTACCGACTGCAACCCCGGTACTTCACCGCTGCTCTCGCTGCGCCACGCCATGTCGCTGGCCTGCACCCATTTCCGGCTCACGCCGGAGGAAGCCCTGCGCGGCGCGACCGTGCATGCGGCGCGCGCGCTCGGCCTGTCCGATCGCGGCGTCCTGGCGGTGGGCATGCGCGCGGATTTCGCGCACTGGAAGATCCGCCGCCCCGCCGACCTGTGCTACTGGCTCGGCGGTGCGCTTGCGGGTACCGTATTCGCAGGCGGTCGCCCCACTCCCTCCACGTTCTGAACCACGACAGGAATTCCGCATGCGCCCCCTCACGCTCGCCGCCGCGCTCGCGCTCTGCGCGACGCCCTTCGCCAACGCGACCGCAGCGGATGCCGCGCCGGCCGCGCGGAAACTCGCACAGGACGCGGTCATCGTCGATACGCATATCGACGCACCGACCGAACTGATGAAAACCTGGATCGATCTTGGTGCAGAGCAATCGCGCGAATTCGATTTTCCGAAAGCGCGCGCCGGCGGCCTCGACGTCGCATTCATGTCGATCTACACCTCGCCCGGACAGGACGACAACGGCAGCGCATGGACGGTCGCCAACCACATGATCGACGCGGTGGAATCGCTCGCACTGCGTCATCCCGACAAATTCGCGCTGCTGCGCTCGCCTCGGGATGTCGACCGCCTGCGTCGCGGCGACCGCGTGCTGCTGCCGCTGGGCATGGAGAACGGCGCGCCGATCGGCGACGATCTGGGCAAACTGGGGTTCTTCTTCGAACGCGGCGTGCGCTACATCACCCTCGCCCACAGCGCCAACAACCGCATCGCCGATTCCTCGTACGCGCAGGAGAAAAAGTGGAACGGACTGAGCCCGTTCGGCCGCGAGGTGGTGGCGGACATGAATCGCCTCGGGATGATGATCGATGTCTCGCATCTGTCCGATGCGGCGGTGGCGCAGTCGGTCGTACTCAGCCGCGCGCCGGTGGTGGCGACGCACTCGGCGTTTCGCCACTTCACGCCCGGTTTCGAGCGCAATCTCAGCGACGAATTGGCCAAGGCCATCGCCGCAAAAGGCGGCGTGATCCAGATCCCGTTCGGCAACGCCTTCGTCGATCCTGCCTCGGCCGCCAAGACACAGGCCTATTTCGTCGCCTACGCCGCGTTCGAGCGCGACCGCAATTCGGGCAAGACCACGCAGACCGTCGCCGGATTCGATGAGGCGTGGGACCGGGACCACCCGCCGCTGGCCGTGAAGATCGAGGCGGTACTCGACCAGATCGATTACGGCGTGAAACTGGTGGGCATCGACCACATCGGCATCGGCTCCGATTTCGACGGCGTCAGCGGCGCGCTGCCCGAGGGCCTGAAGACGGTCGCCGATTTCCCGAACCTCATCGCCGGCCTGCAGGCGCGCGGCTACAACGACGCGGATATCCGCAAGATCCTCGGCGGAAATCTGCTGCGGATGTGGCGGCAAGTGGAAAAAACCGCAACCGCATCCCGCTGATCGCGGTTGAGGCGTCAACAAGGAATACCGCGCAGAATCGACAATACATTCACACCCGAATGGCACTTTCTTGTGCGCGGCATCCGGATTTTCGTCATCCCCGCGCACGCGGGGATCCAGTGACTTCAGGCCTCTGCGACGAAGCAAAGACGCTGGATCCCCGCATACGCGGGGATGACGAAGCTCAAGCAAGTGCCACTCCACCCACACCCCATGCATTGGACTCGACATGACGATCAACGAAACCAAGGACCGCTATCTCGACAAGCCCGTCGTCGAATTCCGGATGGGCGACACCATCGCCGATCCGGCTGCCGTCCGCACCAACATCTATCGGCTGATGCAGGATTACGACTCGGCCGAGAGCCAGCGCGACCTGCTCGACAGCTTCCTCGGACAGGTCGACACGGCAGCGCTCGACGCGCTGATCATCGGCGCATGGAGCGAAGCGCACGACGAAGGTCCGCAGGGCTATCTCGATGGCCTGATCGAACGCCGCGCGGAACTGCCTGCGCTGCAGGCCCTGTTCATCGGCGACATGACCTACGAAGACTGCGAGGTTTCGTGGATCATCCAGGTCGGTTACAACCCGCTGCTGGCCGCCTTTCCGCAGTTGCGCTCGCTGCGGATCCGCGGCAGCAGCCAATTGAAGCTGGAAGCGTTCGAGCACGCACAACTCGATGAACTGGCGATCGAATGCGGCGGCTTGCCCAGCGATATCGCGAATGCGATCGCCGGATCGAAGCTGCCGGCGCTGCGCCGGTTGGAACTGTGGCTCGGCGACGATGGCTATGGCTTCGATGGCGATGTCGGCACCTATGCACGCCTCCTCGATGCCATCGATGCCTCGCGACTGGACTATCTGGGCCTGCGCAACTCGCAGCTCAGCGATGCACTGGCTGCGCATCTGGCCACGCAACCGTGGCTTGGCAAACTGAAAACGCTGGACCTTTCGATGGGCGTCATCGGCGACGAGGGCGCGCAGGCGCTCTGCGAAAGTCCGCATATCGCGGGACTGGGAACGCTCGACCTCAGTCACCATTACGTCGGCGAAGCCTGGCAGGCCAAACTGCGCGCACTGCCCTGCAAGGTCGTGCTGGACGATCCCCAGGATGCCGAAGAAAGCGACGGCGACCGCTATGTCGCGGTGTCCGAGTAAGCCGGCAGTCGCCGTGACGCAGGCCTCGATGGTCCTGGTCGGACAACCGGACCATCGCCGCACGCATCTACTGCAGGCGGCGCTGAAACGACGCGGCCTGGCACCGGCGCGCATCGTGGATTACACGACGCTGCTCGACGAGCCGCAGCGCTTTGCGGATGCGGTTTCTGGCAGCGTCGTCGTCAAACTCGATTCGCCCGGCGAATCCGCCGCGCTGCACGATGCATTGTTGCATCGCGGCTGGATCCGCAACGGCGAACAAGGTCCGCCACCCAAACCGCTTGCGCATGCCGAGCTCGCCAACCAGCACCTGTGGTACGCCGGCTTCGCCGGGCTGTTGCAGACACTGCATCGGGTTGCAGGCGACGCGCGCTGGCTGAATCCGCCCGGGGATATCCTGCGCATGTGCGACAAATGGCGCTGCCAGCAGGATTTGATTGCCGCTGGCGTCGTCGCGCCGCCGCTGCTCGGCCTCATCGATGGCTACGATGCCCTGCGTCGATTGTCCGAACAGCACGATTGCGATCGCATCTTCGTCAAGGCCCGCTACGGTTCGTCCGCAGCGGGCGTACTCGCGTATCGGCATCATCGCGACGGTCGTGAAGTCGCCTACGCGAGCACGTCGATCATCGAAGGCGCGAAGGACCCGCATCTGTTCAACACCCTTGCGCCGAAGCGCTATACCGACCGTCGAAGCATCGCAGCATTGATCGATGCGCTGGCGATACAGGGTGCTTACGTCGAACGCTGGATCGCGAAACCACGCGCACCCGGACACGCCGGCCATCATTTCGATCTGCGCGTGGTCGCTTTCGAGGGTGAGCCTCGGCAGCGGGTTGCGCGCATCGCCGACCGGCCGATGACCAATCTTCACCTCGGCAACCGACGTGGCGATCCGCAGGCGCTGCTCGACGCAACGGAGACGAGCGTCATCGAAGACCGCGTCAGGAAAGCAGCGGCCGTGTTCGCGAAGAGCGCGATGATCGGCTTCGACCTGATTCCCGGTCGCGAAGCCTGCCACGTGCTGGAGGCGAATGCCTTCGGTGACCTGTTGCCGGGTCTGCGCTGGCACGGCGCCGATGCCTACGACGATCAAGCGGCCTGGGTCGCAGGCCATGACGAACAGGACAGGAACGCGGCATGACCCACGATCCTGCCGCACCACCTGCCATCGACATGCACGCCATCGTCGGCACGCACGACATCCTGTTCATCACCCTCGACACGCTGCGCTACGACGCCGCGCAGGCCTGCTTCGCGCAGGGCCGGCTGCCGGCGCTGGCCGCGCATCTGCCCGCCGGCGGCTGGGAACGCCGGCACACGCCGGCCAGCTTCACCTACGCGGCGCATCAGGCGTTTTTCGCGGGGTTCCTGCCCACACCCGCGCGACCCGGGCCGCATCCGCGCCTGTTCGCGCTGGCCTTCGCCGGCAGCGAAACCATCGATGCGAATACCCTCGTGTTTCCGGATCATGCCGACATCGTCCATGGCTTGGCAGCACAGGGTTACCGAACGATCTGCATCGGCGGCGTCGGTTTCTTCAATCTCGCCAATCCCTTGGGCCGCGCACTGCCGTCGATGTTCGACGAAGCCCACTGGCGACCGGAATTCGGCGTGACCGCGATCGACTCGACGGCAGCGCAGGTCACGCTGGCCTGCGAACGCCTGCAGTCAGACGATCTGCACGGACAGCGGTGCTTCACCTTCATCAATGTCTCCGCGCTGCATCAACCGAACCGGCACTATCTTCCGGGCGCGGAACGCGACGACATCGAGACCCACATGGCTGCGCTGGTCCATGTGGATGGCGTTTTGGCAAAGCTGTTCGACACATCGCGACGGCGCGCGCCGACCTTCGTCATCGTCTGCTCGGATCACGGCACCGCCTACGGCGAGGACGGTTATCATGGGCACCGCATCGCGCACGATGTCGTGATGCACGTGCCCTATGCTCATTTCCTGCTGACGCCGTGAACGCTGCCGCGCTCGAATCCCTGCTCGAATTGCCGCCGTACCAGGCGTATTCGTATTCCTATCCGCACAAGACCGCGTACCGGGCGTTGACCGAACCGCAACCGTTGCGGGACACATGGGCGAACGAAGACCGCAATGCGCTGTTCCTGTATCTGCACGTTCCGTTCTGCTCGTATCGCTGCGGCTTCTGCAATCTGTTCACGCTGGCGCGACCATCGGCCGATACGGTCGCACGCTATCTCGATCAACTTGATCGCCAACTCGCAGTCACCGCCGACGCGCTCGGCACGCATCGCTTCGTCCGCTTCGCGCTGGGCGGCGGCACGCCGAGTTATTTGTCCGCCGATCAACTGCAGCGATTGTTCGACAGCGTGCGGCGCCATTGCACGATCGATCTTCATACGATTCCGGCGGGCATGGAAGTGTCGCCGGAAACCGTCGACACCGAAAAAATGGCGATCTGCCGCAGCGCGGGCATCGACCGCATCAGCATGGGCATCCAGAGTTTCAGCGATGCCGAAGTACGCACGCTGGTCCGCCCCCAGCAGCGCGACGAGGTGGAGCGCGCGATCGCCGCGATCCGTGCGCACGACTTTCCTACCCTCAATCTCGATTTGATCTACGGCATCCAGGGACAGACCGAAGCCAGTTTCCTGGCATCGATCGACAGTGCGCTGGCGTTCGCGCCGGAAGAGCTCTATCTCTATCCACTGTACGTCCGGCCGCTGACTGGTTTGAGCAGAATCGGGGACAGGATCGAAGGCCGCGACGGCAAAACCCGTTTCGCACTGCGTCCCGAACCGGTCGACGACCGCATGACCCTGTATCGCGCCGGCCGCGACGCGCTGCTCGCTGCCGGTTATCGGCAAGTCTCGATGCGCATGTTCCGCGCGCCGCACGCGCCCGCCAGCGATATAGGCCCGGCCTACTGTTGTCAGGACGACGGCATGGTCGGCATCGGCTGCGGCGCGCGCTCGTACACGCACGCGCTGCACTACTCCAGCGAATTCGGCGTTTCGCGGCGCAGCGTCGCCGAGATTCTCGATCACTACCTGTCGCTGTCGCAGGACGATTTCGCAAGCATCGACTACGGCATCGCATTGGACGCGGGCGAACAGCAGCGGCGTTACGTCATCCAATCGCTGCTGGTGCGTCCGGGACTCGATGCGGAGGCGTATCGCGCACGCTTCGGCAGCGATTGTTTCCAGGACCTACCGCAGTTGCAGGCGCTGGAGGCGCTGTCGCTCGCGCGTCGCGAAGGCGCGCTGCTGGCGCTGACCGATGCCGGCATGGCGCGTGCGGACACGATCGGTCCCTGGCTGATTTCCGATGCGGTGGCCGCGCGCATGGCCGAATTCGAGCTGCGCTGACGCATGGACGCACCGCAGATTCCCGCATCGCAGTTGAGCGCGCTCGAAGACGGCCTGCCTTCGGCGCTGTCGCTGCTGTATCGCGGCAGATTGAGCAGCTGCAATTACGATTGCGACTATTGCCCGTTCGCGAAAACCCGCGACAGTCGCGCGACGCTGCAGCGCGACGCCGCGGACCTCGCGCGCTTCGTCGATTGGGCCGCGCGGCAGACGACGACGCTGTCGATCCTGTTCACGCCGTGGGGCGAGGGGCTGGTGCGCAAGCACTATCGCGAAGCCATGATCGCGCTCAGCCATCTGCCGCACGTGCGACGCGTCGCGATACAGACCAATCTGTGCATCGGCACGCGCTGGCTGGAGCGTGTCGATACGCGGTCGTTCGCGCTGTGGTGCACGTACCACCCGAGCCAGGTATCGCTGCGCGCCTTCGTCGACCGCTGCCTGGACCTGCGCCGCCGTGGAATCCGTTTCAGCGTCGGCATGGTCGCATTGCGCGAATCGTTCGATGAGATCGAGCGCCTGCGCGCGATGCTGCCGGTGGACGTGCCGATGTGGCTCAACGCCTACGATCAGCGCACTGCGGACTATTACGATGGGGCCGATACCGCGCGGCTCACCGCCATCGATCCGCACTTCGGCTACAACCTTGCGCCGCCGCCCAGCGTGGGGGCGCCCTGTGCGACCGGCGAATCGGTGCTGTCGGTGAACGGCGACGGCGACGTGCGCCGCTGTCATTTCGTGGCCGAGCCGTTGGGGAATCTCCATGACGGCAGTTTCGCCGCACGCCTCGGGCCGAAACCTTGCCCGAATCCGGTCTGCGACTGCTTCATCGGCTATGTTCACCGCAAGGACCTGCCGTTCGCGCGCGATTACGCCGACGGCCAACTGGAACGCGTCCCGGCGCGCTGAGCCCGGGTTCCGCAGGATGCTTCGCAGGATCCGGAAAAGCGAAAACCCCGCCGGGGCGGGGCTCAATATCCTGAAAAGCGAAAACCCCGCCAAGGCGGGGCTCAATATCCTGAAAAGCGAAAACCCCGCCAAGGCGGGGTTTCTGCGCAACACGCCTGAACAGGTCGGTCGCTTACTTGGCAGCGACCTTCTTGGCCACGGCTTTCTTGGTCACGGCCGGCTTGGCAGCGGATTTTTTCACGACAGGCGCGGCGGCGGCGCCGGTCGCCTTCTTCGAAACCTGCAGACGGGCGTTGCCGTAGCTGGAGTTGTAACGCTTGCCTTTGGCCGTCTTGCGGTCGCCTTTACCCATGGGGATGACTCCTGATCTGATATCTGAATGATGTGACGGGCCCCGTGCCGCATCGGGCGGTGGAGCGAGCCGAGAAACCGGCATGCGCCGATAACGCGGGCTTTCCGGGCGCAAAGCCTAGCAGATTGCGGCCGGCTCGAAAAATCCTGCGATCAACGGGCCGGGACGACTGCCCTCCAACCGTGGCCGGATCGATCACCGCAGACCCGGCGATCCGGGCTCATGCGCGCACCCGGGGCCGTGGACATGGGCGTGGTCGAGCCGGAGATTGGCCAGATGCGCCAGCGCCACCAGAGTCCCGCCGGTGGCCATGACCAGCGCATGCAGCCACACCGACGCATGCAACGGCGGGTACAGCACACCGATCCAGAGCCCCGACAGACCCAGCAGCAGCAATCTGAAGGCACGGATGACCCGATGGCGGCGATAGCCGATGACCATGCTGAACACGCCGACCAGCGTTGCGAACAGCACGAACCAGACCTCGAAATCCTCTTTCAACCAGGCCGCCACGCCGAAAGTGGGCAGCAACACGATCAACAGCGGCAACAGCGCGCAGTGGGCCGCGCACAGCAGCGATCCGGTCGCTCCGATCCGGTCGAGGAGACGGCGGCGGCGAAGATCAGGCGGCATCGGCAGACGTTGGTGGGCGCGAATCGCGCGGCAACGGCAACCATTGCGCCAACAGCGCGCAGCCGGCCAGGGTCCAGACGATCATCGCGCCGCTGGGGAGGTCGAGAATGGCCGACAGCACGAGCCCGAGCGCATAACCGAGCGCCCCGATGATGTAAGCGGCGACGATGCGGGCTTTTCCGCGCATGCGGACGGTCGCCAGGGCCGGCACGATCAGGCTGGCGAACACCAGATACACACCGACCAGCTGTACCGATACGGTGATCGCCAGTGCGAACAGCGCATAGAACAGCAGGCCCCGCAACTCGCCGCCGCGCAGCCACAGCACCGCCAGCAGGACCGCAGACAAGATCGCCGCTGGCAATAGCTGCTCGTAACTGACCCACAGGATCTGCCCGACGAGCAGGTCTTTGAGGTGTTCGCCGCCCTGCGGATTGTTCGCGAGCAGCAGCAGGCCGCCGGTGGCCGCCAGCACGAACAGGGTGCCGATCAGCGGCTCCTGGTATTCGGGCCAGCGCCGGTCGGTCCATGCCAACAGGCCGGAGCCCAGCAGCGCGGCGGCGGCGGCGGCCAGTTCCACACCCAGACCGTGCTCGCCGATGCCCAGATACTGGGCGAGGATCACGCCCAGACCCGCGATCTGCGCGATCGCCAGATCGATGAAGATGATGCCGCGCGACAGCACTTGACGCCCCAGGGGGACATGGGTCGACAACACGATCAGCCCGGCGACGCAGGCCGGGCCGAGGATACCGGGATCCAGACCTTCCCAGTTGGGACTCATTTCGCCGCGCCGAGCAGTTTGTCGATGGTCGAATCGAACAGGCCGAACAGATCCTTCGCCTGCGCATCGCCCCCTACCGTATACGGCAGGGTCACCGCCGGCACGCCGGTACGCTGCGACAACCAGGCGGACGGTTTGCCGTCCTGGTAGGCGGCGTTGACGATCGCCAGCGTATTCACGGCCTTGGTGGTCGCGATCAGACCGGAAAGATGCGCGCTGGTCGGCGGCACGCTGGGCTTGGGTTCCAGCGCGCCGATCTGCTGGATGCCGAGCCAATCCCACAAGTACACCCAGCTGATGTGGTGGACCACGACTTTGCGACCGCGCAGCGGCGCCGCCCTGGTCTGCCAACGCTTCATCGCCGCCGTCCAGCGCGTGGAGAAGTCGCCCAGACGCTGCTGATAGACCGCAGCATTGGCCGGATCAAGCTGCGCCAGACGGGCATCGAGCCGCTGCGCGACGATCAGCACGCGACGCGGGTCGAGATGGATATGCGGATTGCCGTCCGGGTGCACGTCGCCGTTGGCGCGATCGAGCGTTGTCGGCTTTTCGAGGGTTTTCACCTGCGCGGCAGCCATGAACGAACCGGGTCCCGAAGCGACTCTGGTATTGCCCGACTGGCGCAGCAGCTGCGGCAACCAGCCGATTTCCAGCTGCGCGCCGGTACACACCAGCAGATCGGCGGCGCGCATCTTGGCGATCAGGCTGGGTTTGGCCTCGATCACATGCACATCCTGCAGCGCGGAGGTCGCGACATCGACATCGACCTTGTCGCCAGCGAGTTCGCGCACCAGCGAACCCCATTCCGGTTCGCAGGCGAAAACCTTCAACTTGGCTTGCGCCGGTGCGGCCAACAACGCGGCGACCAGCAGGACGGGAATCGCGATCGGTTTCATGGGCGGCGAACTTCTCAGAATTTGTGGGCGCCGTGGGCGCCGAGACTGGTCTGGTATTGCAGGGTGACGGCGTTGTCGCTGTCGTCGGCATTGGGTTTGTCGTGGCTGACCTGCAGGCGGAACAGGCTGAATTCGCTGTTGCGCCACGTCAGCTCGGCGCTGTGGCGCCAGGGATCGAAGGCACTGGCGTACGGTCCTGCGCTGTCCGCCCAGAGCCGGTCGTAGCGATAACCGATGTCCCAACTGCGGCTGAGGCGATAGACGCCTTCCAGATAGACACCGCGACGTTGTCCGTTCCACAGCGACGTGATCAGCGGATCGTTCGGATCGACGTATCCACCGTCGCGATCGTCGAGGAAATACTCGCCACGCACGGTGAAACCGCCATCCTTGAAATTACCCTGCGGCGCCCATTTCCAGGTGCCGTCGGCGATATACAGCGTGCTGTCGCCGCTGAAGCCGTCTTCGGCGCCTTCTGCGCGCGTATGCAAGGCCGAAATGCCGGCCAGCCATTCGTTTTCGGTGCCGGCCGCGCCGCCCAGATGCGCGAACAGCGTGCGCGTGCCCAGTCCGCCGCGCTGCGCGCCGCCGCTGGGGAAATTGTTTCCGCGGAACACTTCCGCGCCGACTTCCAGGAACAACGACGTCGGCGCGACCCAGCTCAGGCGGACGCCGTCGTCGCCGTACTGGTTGCCCAGGAACGCCTGATAGGCCAAAGGCCTGTCGAAGAAACCGTCGGTATGCGCGTGATGGCTGTTGAGATAGCCGATATTGGAAAAGAAGCGGCCGGCGCGCAGGCTCAGCCCGTCCGGCAGGGTCGTGGTCTCGATGTAGGCCTCTTCGATACCGACATCGTCCTGACCATCCTCGCTGCCGATCGCGAGCGTGATCTGGCCGTACAGTTTGTCGTCGATATTGGACGACAGCGTCAGCTCGCTTTCTCCGAGCGAGAAACCATCGGGGCTGGGTGCGCCCTCGCCCACCAGCGGAAACCCGGCACGCGCATAGGCATCGGAATCGAGCGAGTGGTGCGAATAACTGCCGTTGAGGATCAGGCTGATCGCCGGGTTGAAGGCGTTGGCGTTGGCGTTGGCGTTGGCGCCGCCGCTCCCGGATGCGTCCGCGGCGCTCAAGGATTCGACCGGCGGCGACATCGAATCCGACTCCGGACCCGCTGCCAGGGAATCGACCCCGTCCGCCGTTGGCGAGGCCGCGATCTGCACGCCATTGGCCTTGAGCGCACGCAATTCAGCCTGCGCCTCTTCGGCCGAAGCGGTGGCTTCGTCGGCCTGTTTGCGTAATGCGTCGACGCTGGACTGCAGCGCTTGGATCTTTTGTTCGAGCGCTTCCATCTGCGTTTTGGCGGGGGATGTTTCAGCCGCCGATGCCGGCGCGCACATCAGTGCCGCGAGCACGCCCAGACCCGATAACGACTTCTTCATGACGATCCCGGCGGCAGCCGTCTTTGATGAAGTTATAACGTAACAATATCCCGGGCGGGTTGCATCCTCTTTCCGCAATTTGCCAGGCGCGTTTCCCCGGGCCATTCATTCAGCGCTGGCCCGCGCGCATGGCTTCGAGCCACCGTTCGCTTCCGCTGCATGGGTGAGCCGCAGATTGAGCCAATGACCGGCCGCCAACAGGGTGCCGCCGAGCGTCATCACCAGCGCATGGCCGAGGGTGTGTTGATGCAGCCCACTGAATGACGCCAGCCAGACCAGCAGCAATCCCGGCAGCAGCACCGCCCAGGCGCGAAACGCCCGATGCCGACGCCAGCCCAGCGTCAGCGTGGTCGTGCCCAGCACCGTTGCGAACACGACGAAAGCCTGGTCCAGATCGACCCAGCCGACGGACTGCAAACCAAGGGATGGCAACAGCGCCAGCGCGAGCGGAAACAGCGCGCAGTGCACGGCGCAGAGCAATGACGCGGCAAACCCGAGATGGTCGGCTTTGGACAAGGCAGCAGGGGAATGGGGCATGACTTCTGGGGGATGCGGGAGCCGTAATGTAACATTATAACATCACTGCTCATCCCCATCCCGTGCGTTCAACCCATGCACAACTCTTTCCGTTACGTGCGTACCCCGCTCTTCGTCGCCATCTGTCTGGCGGCATCGGTGGCCAATGCGACCGAGCCCTCGACGATGAGCGACCCCAGGCACGACCCTGCCGAAGAACTCGATACCATCGTCGTCACCGCCAACCCCCTGCGCCTCACCGCCGAAGCGCTGAGCCAGCCGGTGGACGTGCTGGCCGGTGAGCAGTTGGATCAAGCCAAGTCGGCCACCCTGGGCGAAACGCTGGACAAACTGCCCGGCGTACAGACTTCGAATTTCGGCGCCGGCGTCGGTCGCCCGATCATCCGCGGACTGGACGGCCCGCGCGTCGGCGTGCTGTCCGGCGGCCTCAGCAGTCAGGATGTATCGACGATCAGCCAGGATCATGCGACAGCAGTCGAGCCCTTCCTGGCCGACCAGATCGAGGTGCTCAAAGGCCCCGCCACACTGCTCTACGGCAGCGGCGCGATCGGCGGCGTGGTCAATGTGGTCGATGGCCGTATCGCCGAGCGCCGTCTCGACGAAACCTTCGGCGGTCGCGCCGAACTCCGCTACGACAGCGTCGACAACGGGCGTACCGCGATGGCCCGGGTCGACGCGTCCGGCGCCGACGGCGCGCTGGTGCTGCATGCCGACGGTGTGTATCGCGACCAGGACGACTACGACATCCCTGACGGCAAGCAACGCAACAGCTTCGTCGAAACCCGCACCGGCGCGCTGGGCGCGTCGTACATCGGCGCGGATGGTTTCATCGGCGTGTCGGCATCGCGTTACGACAACCGCTACGGCAATCCCGGCGAGCCGGGCGATCCGTCCGCCGGCGAAGGCGGCGTCTCGCTGGACATGCTGCAGAACCGCTTCGAACTGAAGACCGGGATCAACCGCGATTTCTGGATCTTCGACGGCCTGCGCGGCAGCTTCGCAAGCACGAACTACGAACACACCGAATTCGAAGGCGCTGCCGTCGGCACGGTCTTCACCAACGACGCCAACGAAGGCCGGCTCGAACTCACCCACAAACCTATCGCGAACTGGACCGGCGCCATCGGCTTCCAGACGGGCGATCGTGTGTTCGAAGCGGTCGGAGAAGAAGCCTTCGTGCCGCGCACCAAGACCCGTTCGCGCGGCCTGTTCTGGATGGAGCACGGCCAGTGGGATGCGCTGCAGGTCGATCTGGGTGTCCGCGCCGACCGCGTGAGCAGCGACGCGGCAGGCCTGCGACGTCGCAGTTTCACGCCGATGAGCCTGTCCGCCGGCGCACTGTGGCGTTTCAACGATGCCTGGCGCGTAACCCTGAATCTGGATCGCGCCGAACGCGCGCCCGCAGAGGAAGAATTGTTCGCCGATGGCCCGCATGCGGCGACCGCGTCGTACGAGATCGGCGAACCGGGACTGCGCGAAGAACGCGCGAATCAGGCCGAGGTCGGCCTGCATTACCACGGCGCGCGTTTCGAAGCGAAAGCGGCGCTCTACGCCACGCGCTTCGACGGCTTCATTTATCTCGCCGACACCGGCACGTTCACCCCGCCGGAACCCGGCGCTGATCCGTTGCCGATCCGCCAGTGGTCGCAGGCCGACGCGAAATTCCAGGGGATGGAAGCCGAATTCATCGCGCACCTGCTGGACAACGAACGCGGCAAGCTGGATCTGCGCGCGTTCGGCGATCACGTCCGCGGCGAGCTGGACAGCGGCGAAAACCTGCCGCGCGTCGTACCGTCGCGTTTCGGCGTGGACTTGAATTGGAACGCCGATCGCTGGCGCGTCGCCCTCGGCGCAACCCGGGTCATGCGCCAGAACAACGTGGCTCCGGACGAAACCGCGACCGACGGCCATACCCTCATCGATGCCCACTTCGCATGGCATTGGGACGTGAACGACTACGGTGGAGAAGTCTTCGTCGACGGCAGCAACCTGGGCGATGTCGACGCCCGGGTGCACACCTCATTCCTGAAGGACAACGTCGTATTGCCGGGCCGGAATTTCGGGCTCGGCGTGCGCCTGTTCTTCTGATCGTTGCATCGATCCCGAAGTCCGGACACGGCATCGGGATCTTCACGGCGCCCCAGCACGTGCCGCGTGCCTGTCGATTCTCTCCCGGACAGGCGCGCGGCGCGTGCAACTTTTCAACGTCGTATCTGCGGCGGTCCGGAGATCAGGCGGCCTCAGCGCATCGCGCGCAAATGCCGTGCACTTCCAGGGTCTGCGCCTTCGGCTCGAAGCCCAGATCGCGTGCGCGCTCGTCGAGCGCGGAGACGACGTCCATATCCTCCAGCTCCACCGCGCTGTGGCAGCGATCGCAGATCAGGAACGGGACCGAGTGCTGCGCGGTGCTCGGATGGTGGCACGCGACGAATGCGTTCACCGATTCCAATTTATGGATGAAGCCGTTGGCAAGCAGGAAATCCAGCGCGCGATACACGGTCGGCGGCGCAGCGGCGCCGGAGCTGTCTTCGTCGTCGCTCTTGTCGATGCGGGCGTTGTCGACCCGCAGCTGTTCGAGCAGATCGTAGGCCTTGATCGGCTTGCCCTGCCGGGCGATGAACCCGAGCACCCGTGCGCGGATCGGGGTCAGTCGAAGACCGCGCTCCCGGCAGGCGCGTTCGACCGCGTCCACGAAGCTCGGTGCGTCGTGGACGTGGTGGTGGGGATCGGTGCAGGCGCGTGGCATGGGTGGATGATGGCGACGCAACGGCGCGGACTCAAGCGGTGCGGACACGATCGGCGCATGCGGGCGATGTTCAGCCTGCGATCTTCGCCAAGGCGACGTCGATCCGCGCCACCGCCTGCGCCTGCCCGGCCAGATAGACCGTGTGCGAGATGTCCGGGCTCACCTGGGTGCCGGTGATCGCCACCCGCATCGGTTGCGCGACCTTGCCCATGCCCACCCCCAGCGCCTCGGCGGTGGCATGCAGCGCGGCACTCACGCTGTCGGCCGTCCAGGTGTCGAGCCCGGCGAAGCGGTCGCGGGCATCGGTCAGCGCTGCCGCAGTCTCGGGCTTGAGATGCTTGGCGACCGCCGCCTCGTCGTATTCGGTCAGCGGGCGGTACCAGATGCCGGCGCGTTCGGCCATGTCCTTCAAGGTCTGCACCCGATCGCGCAGCGCCACCACCACGTCCGCCGGGGCCGGGCCCTGCGACAGATCGTAGCCCTGCTGCTGCAGATGCCATTCGAGATGTCGCGCGACCGCTGCCGGATCGTCGCTCTTCAGATACTGCTGGTTGAGCCAGCCGAGTTTGGCCATGTCCAGTCGCGACGCGCTGGGGTTCACGTCGTGCAACTCGAACAGACGGATCATCTCGTCGATCGAGAAGATTTCCTGGTCGCCATGCGACCAGCCCAGGCGGACCAGATAGTTCAGCAGCGCATGCGGCAGATAGCCGCCATCGCGATACTGCATCACGTCGGCGGCGCCGGTGCGTTTGGACAGTTTGGCGCCGCTCTCGTCGAGAATCATCGGCAAGTGCGCGAAATTCGGCACTAGGGCGGGAACGCCCATTTGAATCAGCGCGCGATAGATGTTGATCTGTCGCGGCGTGTTGTTGACGTGGTCGTCGCCGCGCACCACATCGGTGATGCGCATGTCGACATCGTCCACCACCACCGCGAAGTTGTAGGTCGGGTAGCCATCGGAGCGGAAAATCACCAGGTCGTCGAGCTCGGTGTTGGCGAACTCGATCGTCCCCTTCACCTTGTCGTCCCACGACACCACGCCGTCGAGCGGATTCTTGAAGCGGATCACCCGGTTGGGATCGTCGCGGAAACCGGCATTCCGCTCGCGATACGCGCCGTTGTAGCGCGGCTTCTGCTTCGCCGCCATCGCCGCCTCGCGAATGGCATCGAGTTCCTCCTTGGTCTCGTAGGCGTAGTAGGCGGTGCCGGCGGCGACCATCTGCTCGGCGACTTCGCGGTAACGATCAAGCCGCTGGGTCTGGTAGATCGGGCCCTCGTCGTAGCCCAGACCCAGCCAGTCCATCGCGTCGAGAATCGCATCGATCGCGCCCTGGGTGCTTCGCTCCTGGTCGGTGTCCTCGATCCTCAGCACGAACTGGCCACCGCTGTGGCGCGAAGCGAGCCAGCAGTAGAGCGCAGTGCGGGCGCCGCCGATGTGCAGATAGCCGGTCGGGCTGGGAGCGAAGCGGGTGCGGATGGTCATTCGGTTGGTGCCGGGGCGCGGGAAAGGCCGAATTTTACCTGTTCCGGCAGGTGTATTCCGGCCTTCGACGTCAGCAGCAAATCCTGTCATCCCGAGCCGCAGGCGGGGGACCTGCTTTCATGCTTCCTGTGACACACAAAAAGCAGGTCCCTCACCCCGATGGAGCAGGGGTTCGGGATGACAGTGGTTTACGCGCTTCCATTCACTGCTCACCGCCCGGCCACTACAATTCCCCCATGGCCACTTTCTTCATTTCCGATCTTCACCTCGATTCCGAGCGCCCGGAGATCACCCGTCTGTTCGGCGACTTCATCGACGGCGAGGCCCGCGGCGCCGATGCGCTGTACATCCTCGGGGACCTGTTCGAGGCCTGGGTCGGCGACGATGATCCATCCGAACCCGGCGCATTCGTCGCCTCGAAACTGCGCGCACTGGCCGACAACGGCGTGCCGGTGTATTTCCAGCACGGCAATCGCGATTTCCTGGTCGGGCGCGATTTCGCGCGGCGCGCAGGCATCACGCTGCTGTCGGAAAACGCGGTGATCATGCTCCATGGCAAGCCGGTATTGCTGATGCACGGCGACACCCTGTGCACCGACGATCATGCCTATCAGGCGTTCCGCGCGCAGACCCGCGACCCGGCGTGGCGCGCGCAGTTCCTCGCGCAGCCATTGGCCGCGCGCCTGGCGTTCGCCGCGCAGGCACGCACGGCAAGCCAGCAGCGGCAGCAGGCGATGAAGCAGGACGACCGCGCGCAGTTCGAGGCGGTCACCGATGTATCGGCCGATGCGGTCCGCGAAACGTTCGCCCGCTACGGCATCGATACGATCATCCACGGCCACACCCATCGTCCTGCGATCCATGTGCTCGATGTCGATGGCCGGAACTGCGAGCGTATCGTGCTCGGCGACTGGTATACGCAGGGCTCGGTGCTGCGCGCCGACGCAGGCGGCATGCAATTGTCGGCATTGCCTTTGTAGGAGCGGCGCGAGCCGCGATCGAACACTCGACGCGCGCACCATTGCCCATCGCGGCTCGCGCCGCTCCTACAAAACGCCTTCGACCGCACTCTGCAATGCCATCAATTCCGCTTCGCTGAAGCCGGCCGCGCTGCGCGCTTCGAGATTGAACGGACCGTAGAGCACGCCGCGACCGTATTCGGTCAACAGGCGACGGAACGTCGCTTCCGGTTCCACGCCTTCTCGTTCGCAGCACCAACGGTACCAGCGCGAACCTGCGGCAACATGGCCCACTTCTTCGCGCAGGATGATTTCGAGGATATCGGCGGTGGCATCGTCGCCGATCTGGCGCAGCTTGGCGATCATGCCCGGCGTCACGTCGAGGCCGCGCGCTTCCAGCACGCGAGGCACGAGCGCCATCCGTTCCAGTCCGCTGTGCGCGGTCTTCTCGGCCATTTCCCACAAGCCGTTGTGGGCGTCGAAATCGCCGTAGTCGTGGCCGAATTCATTGAGCCGCTTGCGCAGCATCGTGAAATGCCGGGCTTCGTCGTTGGCGACGCTCACCCAGTCGGCGTAGAAATCATGCGGCATCTCGCGGAAGCGATAGACCGCATCCCACGCAAGATCGATCGCGTTGAATTCGATATGCGCGATGGAATGGACGAACGCCGCGCGGCCTTCGGTGCTGCCGAACCCGCGACGCGGCAGTTCGCGCGGATGCACGAGTTCAGGTCGCCCAGGGCGCCCGGGCATGCGGATCGGTTCGGGCAATGGCGCGTTGTCGACGATGACAAGTTCGCCGCGCAAGAAGGCGTCCGCTGTTGCGAACGTACGCGCGATCTTGTCCTCCGGCGCCGAAGCGTGGAGACAGGCGTCAGCGGCGTTGAATAATGAATTCATGCGTGAACATCGTATCCATGGCTACTACAGGAGCGGCGACAGGCTTTTCTTATCCCCTTCGCGATGCAAAAGCATCGCGGCTCCCGCCGCTCCCACAGAAGTGAGGTCAGCTCGCCAGCCGCCGCTTCTTCTTCGCCTCGTCCGAACGCAGTTGCTGGATGCGCTCGAAGTAGCCGGGCTCGATGCCGGTGACGTATTCGCCGTCGAAACAGGAGCTGTCGAACTTTCTGCCGGGAAACTTCGGGCCGGCGACGGCGGCTTCGAGATCGGCCAAGTCCTGGTAGATCAACCAATCGCAGCCGAGCAGGGTCTGCACCTCTTCCTCGGTGCGACCGTGGGCGACCAGTTCTTCCGGCGACGGCATGTCGATGCCATAAACGTTCGGGAAACGCACCGGCGGCGCGGCGGAGGCGAGATAGACCTTCTTCGCGCCGGCATCGCGCGCCATCTGCACGATCTGCTGCGAAGTGGTGCCGCGGACGATGGAATCGTCGACCAGCAGCACGACGCGATTGCGGAATTCCAATGGAATCGGATTGAGCTTGCGGCGCACGGATTTCACCCGTTCGCCCTGCCCCGGCATGATGAAGGTCCGACCGACATAGCGGTTCTTGATGAAGCCTTCGCGGTATTTCACGCCGAGCGTGTTCGCGATTTCCAGCGCGGCGTCGCGGGAGGTGTCGGGAATCGGGATCACCACATCGATGTCGTGCTTCGGGCGCAGGCGCAGGATCTTCTCGCCGAGGGTCACGCCCATGCGCATGCGCGCCTTGTGCACCGAGATCTCGTCCATCATCGAGTCGGGTCGCGCGAAATACACGAATTCGAAGATGCACGGCCGCAGCTCGCCATCGGCGCACTGGCGGGAATACAGCTCGCCGCGCGGGGTGATCACCACCGCTTCGCCTGGCGCGATGTCGCGCACGCGGTCGAAGCCGAGGATGTCCAGCGCCACCGATTCGGAAGCGACCGCATATTCGCTGCCGGCGTCGGAATCGCGCCGACCCAGCACCAGCGGACGGATGCCGTGCGGGTCGCGGAATGCGACCAGACCGAGGCCGAGCACCACCGCCACCACCGCGTAACCGCCCTTCGCACGGCGGGTCACGCCTTCGACCGCGCGAAACGCGGCGTCGGGCGTGAGCACGCGCTGCTTGTCCAGTTCGTGCGCGAACACGTTGAGCAGCACTTCGGAATCGGATTCGGTGTTGACGTTGCGGCGATCCTGCTCGAAGACTTCGCGCCGCAGCGTGTCGGTATTGATCAGGTTGCCGTTGTGCGCGAGCGCGATGCCGAACGGCGAATTCACGTAGAACGGCTGCGCCTCGTCGCTGCCTTCGCTGCCGGCAGTGGGATAGCGGCAGTGGCCGATGCCCACGCGCCCCTGCAGCAATGCCATCGCTTTCGCGTCGAACGCGTCGCGCACCAGACCGTTGCCCTTGTGCAGGCGCACCTGGGTGCCGTTGGCGGTGGCGATGCCTGCAGCGTCCTGGCCGCGATGCTGGAGCACGGTCAGCCCGTCGTAGAGCGCTGCCGCGACGTCGGACGTACCGACGATGCCGAGAATGCCGCACATGATGTTGACTCCGGGAAGAGCGGTCGCGAACGGGCGGACGTGAAACTGCGGACGTGAAACTTACGGATGCGGGCGGACGATACCGTCGATGCCCGTTTTCGCTTTGATCTGTGACTTCAGCTGATCGGCTGCGGCACGGTCCAGCACCGGGCCGGCGCGCACGCGGGTCAGTCTGCCCTTGTCGGTGTTCACCGCCTCGGTGAAGGCGGTGAAGCCGGCGGCGCGGAGGCGCTCGCGCATCGCACCGGCTTCGGCGGCGTCGCTGAACGCACCGAGCTGCACCGCGAATCCGACCTTGGCGGCTGCGGGCGGCGCGACGGCGGGTTTCGGTGCCGGCGGCTTCGCGGGCACTGCAGGCTTGGTTTGCGCAGGCTTCGTTTCGGCCGGTTTGACCACCGCTGGCTTCGCGGCAACCGGCTTCGTCTCGGCCGGCTTGGGCTCCGGCTTCGCAGCGACTGGCTTCGGCGTTTCAGCCGCAGCCACTGGCTGTGGCGGGGCGACTGCCGGCGCAGGCTCGGCATCCAGTGTCACCACCTTCACCGGCACATCGCTGCGCACTTCGAGCGCCTTCAATCGCACCGATTCGGCTTCGGCCCGGGTCGCGTATGGGCCGATGCGCACCCGGAACGCTGGCTTGCCGTTGACGGTCGTGGCTTCGCTGTAGGCCGGCAATTGCGCGGCCTTGGCCGACGCGACCACGGTGTCGGCACCCTTCTGGCTGGCATACGCGCCGAAATGCACGGCGTAGTCGCCGCCGGCAGCGGTGGCAGGCAGTGCAGATGCGGTGGCTGCGGGATCGGAGGACACGGGTTGATCGGCGCCGGTCGCGGCCGGGTCGGCAGCGGCTGCCGTCGTGGGCGTGGGCGCAGTAGCGGTGGATGGCCGATCGACCGGCGTCGTATCCATGCCGACCGCACCACCCTTGGGTACTTCGCCGGGCATGACCAGCGGCAACTCACGGGTTTCGAGCTCGCCTTCCGGGCCGTCGGGCATCTTGATCGACACGTCCGAGACGCCGCTGTCGGGCGCCGGGCCTTTGACCAGCATCGGCAGGAAAATCACCGCAAGGGCAACGAGTACGGCGGCGCCGATGAGGCGCTGCTTGAGTCCAGTGTCCATCGGCATCCGGAGGAAGAGGGAGCGGGCGAATTATACGCCGGCCCCGGGCACGACCGACCGGGCAGCGGCGCACGTATCGTTCAGGCCGTGGCGAGCGCGTCCAGCGCGGCGGCGGCGGTATGGAACGAGCCGAACACCAGAATCCGTGCGCCCGGGACAGCCTCATGACGCGCGGCGGCCAAGGCATGCGCGACTTCGGGACACCGGACCCCATCCGCCGCTGCCGTACCCGCGAGCCGTTCGGCGAACGCATCCACGCTCAGCCCGCGCGGTCCGGCATCGGCCAGTCCGGCCAGCCACCAGCGGTCGATCCGCCCTTCCAGCGCCGCGATCACGCCGGCGATATCCTTGTCGCCCAAGGCTGCGAACACCGCGTGCGTGGGGCCGGCGACCGGCGACGCCTCCAGCCACGCCGCCAACGCACGCGCCGCCTGCGGGTTGTGGCCGACATCGACCACGATCTCGACGCCGTCGCGCACGAACCGCTGCAGCCGCGCCGCGATCTGCGCATCGCGCACACCCGCGATGAACGCAGCCTCCGGCAGATCCACCGGCAGCGCACGCAGCGCGGCGATCGCCACGGCGGCATTGCGCAGTTGCACCGGCGCGGCCAGCTGCGGCATCGGCAGTTCGAGTTCGCAGCCGATCTCGCGCCAGCGCCAGTGCTGCGGATCGTCTTCGATGCGCTCGAAAAAGAAATCACAGCCGATCCGCACCGCCGATGCACCGATGGCATAGGCATGGCCCAGCACGCTCGACGGCGGGTCGTCGTCGCCCAGCACCAGCGGCTTCCAGGCGCGGGCGATGCCCGCCTTCTCGAGGCCGATGGTCTCGATGGTATCGCCGAGCCAATCCTGATGGTCGAGGTCGACCGTGGTGATCGCGGCGACATCGGCATCGACAAGATTCACCGCATCGAGTCGGCCACCGAGGCCGACTTCGAGAATGGCAATATCCAGATCGCGGCCTGCGAACAGCCACAAAGCGGCGAGCGTGCCGTATTCGAAATAGGTGAGCGCAGCGTCGCCGCGCGCGGCTTCGACCGCCTCGAACGCGGCGACCAGCGATGCGTCGTCGACGTCTTCGCCATCGATGCGCACGCGTTCGTTGTAGCGCAGCAGATGCGGCGAGGTGTAGGCGCCGACCCGCCAACCCGCAGCGCGGGCGATGGCTTCGATGAACGCGACCGTCGAGCCCTTGCCGTTGGTGCCTGCAATCGTGATGACATGGCGCGCGGGCCTGGGCAACGCCATGCGTTCGGCGACGGCGCGAACGCGCTCCAGTCCCATTGCAATCGTTTTCGGGTGCTGGCGCTCGATGTAGCCGAGCCAATCGGAGAGGGTGCGGGTTGTCATGCGGCTATTATCGCGATGCCCTGCCCCTGCGGCCATCGTGAGATCACAGATGTCGAACACAACCCCGATCCTCGGCTCGATGCGCTTCGGCGAATGGGGCGCGCGGCTGTCGCCGCAGGCCGTGGCCGAGCTGTTGGAAGCCGCGCTCGATCTCGGCATCGACACCCTCGATCTGGCCGACATCTACGGCGGCCACACCACCAATGCGCTGGTCGGCGCCGCGTTCGCGCTGCGCCCGGGGCTGCGCGCGCGATTCAAACTGATCGCCAAGATCGGCATCGTCATGACCAGCAGCCCGGACAACCCGCGCGGTGTGCAGCACTACGATCTTTCGGTCGAACATCTGCAACGCACGCTCGGCGGCACGTTGTCCGCGCTCCATACCGATCGCGTCGACACGCTGATGCTGCATCGCTTCGATCCGCATCTGCAGCCTGCCGCCATCGCGGACTGGGTGCGCTACGAGCAACGCGAAGGCCATGTCGGCGACTTCGGCGTGTCCAATGTCGATGCGCATGCCATCGCGCTGTTCGACGTGCATCTGCCGGTGGTCGCGAATCAAATCGAGCTGTCGCTCGCGAACAGCGCAGCGCTGGACGACGGCACGCACAGCGCAACCCGCGCACGGGGTGCGGAAGTACAGGCGTGGTCGCCGCTCGGCGGCGGCGATCTGCTCGATCCGCAGTCGCAGATCGGCGGTCGCGTGTACGAGCGTCTGCAGACGATGAGCCGCGAATTCGGGCTTGATGCCGCATCGCTGCTGCTACGCTGGGTGGCGTCGCTGCCGTCAACGCGTGTGGTCATCGGCAGCACGAAGATCGAACGACTCCGCGATGCGGTGCATGCCTGCGCCGAACCGCTGCCGCGCGATGCGTGGTACGCATTGTGGGAAGCGGCGCGGGGGAAAGCTGTGCCTTGAAAGCGCCCCTCATCCGGCCTTCGGCCACCTTCTCCCCGTTTCACGGGGAGAAGGAAGAAGAAAACGCCACGAGCGAAGGATGGATCGCTTTACAGGATGGATCGCTTTACAACGCCCGATGCACCGCTTCGCCGAACAGCGCGGTGTGGTGCGCGCAGTCGTTGAGGCGGACGATGTCGAGCCGTTCGACATCCGGGCCTTCCAGCAGATTCAGCGTGGTCGGCGCCTGGCGGAACGTCCACAGCTTCGCGAACGGAATGCCGAGCAGACGACACAGCAGCACGCGGTTGACGGCATCGTGCGCGACCACCAGCAGGGTGTCATCGTCGCCGAGGCCTTCGGTGGCGCGTGCGAATGCCGGCCACGCGCGATCGAAGACCATCTGCAGCGATTCGCCTCCGGCACCGGGCATCAGCACGGTGTCGGGGGCGTCGCGCCACGCCTGCAGGCGTTCGCCATCGCGATCGCGGATTTCGCTGGCAAGCAGGCCTTCCCACGTGCCATGCGCGATTTCCATCAGGCCGGCATCGGTCATCAGCTGTGATTTGCGCGGATCTCCGAGCGCGAACTCGGCGGTGGTTTTCGCGCGGACCAGCGGCGATGCGACCGCGCGATCGATGCGGACGTCGGCAAGCCGCGCACCGAGCGCGCGCGCCTGCGCTTCGCCCACGGGCGAAAGTGGGATGTCTTCCTGGCCCTGATAGCGGCCTTCGGCGTTCCACGGCGTTTCGCCGTGACGTGCGAGGAGGATGCGCATGGAGATCTCCGCCTCAGACCTGCTGGATCGACAACACGCCCGGCACTGCTTTCAGTACCGCGATCTGTGCATCGGTCAAGGGCTTGTCGACGGTGATCGCGGCGCGCGCCTGGCCATCGCCGGCGGCACCCAGCGCGAAGTTGATGATGTTCACGCCAGCCGCGCCGAGCTGGGAACCGACCTGACCGATCATGCCGGGGCGATCCTCGTTGCGCATCAACAGCACGTGCGCGAGCGGATCGAATTCGATCTCGACGCCGTCCAGGCGCACCACGCGCGGACCGCGATGCAGCGTGGCTTCGATCTCGCGGGTGCGGTTGTCGCCGACCACGCGCACGCGCAGCAGACGATCGAAACCGTCGCCATCGCCGCCGACGGTTTCGGCCACCGTCAATCCACGCGCAGCGGCTTCCTGCAGCGCATTCACCGGGGTGACGCGGCCCGAGGATGTACCGAGCAACGCCGCCACCAGCAGGCGCGTCAGCGGGCGGGTGTCCAGCGCTTCCGTCCGCCCGGCATAGGTGATTTCCAGACGCGTCGGCGCGCGCACCAGACGCACCGCAAGGCGACCGAGCGACGACATCAGCGGCATCCATGGTCCCACTTCACGCGCGGCCTCGGCAGTGAGCGGCGGCAGGTTGACGCAGCCGGCAACCGCGCCGGTGGCCGCGAAATCGATGATCTGTTTCGCGAGGATCGTGCTCACCGCCTGCTGCGCTTCGCTCGTCGATGCGCCGAGATGCGGGGTGAGGATCAACTTCGGATGCGCGCGCAAAGGCGAATCGGCCTGCAGCGGCTCGGTGACGAAGGTATCGAGCGCGGCTCCGGCAAGATGGCCTTCGTCGAGCAGGCGCAGCAACGCATCTTCGTCGACCAGACCGCCGCGCGCGGCGTTGACCAGATACGCGCCCTTCTTCATCGCGCGCATCTGCGCTTCGCCGATGAGGTTGGTGGTTTCTTTGGTGCGCGGGATATGCAGGGTGATGATGTCGGCCCACGCCAGCAGTTCGTCCAGCGATTTCAGCGCGACGCTGCCTTTGCCCGCGGCCGAAGCCGGCAGGAACGGATCGAACGCGGCCACATCCATGCCGATGCCCTGCGCCTTGCGCGCGACGGTGCTGCCGATGCGGCCGAGGCCGATGACACCGAGACGCTTGCCTTCGAGTTCGAAACCGGTCAAACCGGCTTTGGGCCACAACCCGGCCTTCATGCCCGCGTCGGCCTTGGGCACATGGCGCGCCAGCGAAAACAGCAGCGAAATCGCGTGCTCGGCGGCGGCGAGCGTGTTGCCATCGGGCGCGTTCATCACCGCGATGCCCTTCGCCGTGGCGGCATCGACGTCGATGGTATCGACGCCTGCACCGGCGCGGCCGATCACCTTCAACTGCTTCGCGCCTTCGATGGATTCGGCCGTGATCAGCGTCGACGAACGCACGAGCACCGCATCGACGTCGGCGAGTGCGACGGCCAGTTTGGCGGGGTCTTTGATCGGATCGGAGATTTCGACGGTCCAACCGGCGTCGCGAAACATCGCCAGACCGTCTTCGTGGATTCCGTCGCATGCCAGTACTTTCATCGTCAGCTCCTAGTGGGGAAGGTATCCCGCGGAGCCCTGCAAGCCGGCACAACGCTGACGATGTAGCTGAATGGGGATGCCGGACGATCATGTTCGATCGAAGGGCAGTCACCTGCGTGTCGGAAAACGGGGCCGGCTGGCATGGGAATCCGCGACAGCCGACAGACTAGCAGACCACGCCAGTGCTGCAAAGGGCGCTCGCACTCCCCTCTCGAACACGGCATGCTCTTGCAATCGAAATCATCGGAGAAGGGCATGCCCCAGGTCAAAGGCGAGTTCGACGTCCGTCGCAGCGCGGAACCCGGCTGCGACCTCGGCGATGGCATGGAAGCGATGCACAACCGCTTCGACAAGATGTTCCATGGGCCGCTGGACGCCATCAGCGTCGTGCATATGCTCGCGGTCATGACACCGACACCGGGCTCTGCCGCATACGTGGCGGTGGAGCGCATCGTCGGCACGCTCGAGGGGCGTGCCGGCGCGTTCTGCATGCACCACACCGGAGTCATGGATCGGGGCACACCGTCGCTGATCGTGTCGGTGGTCCCGGATTCCGGCACCGAAGCACTGACCGGGCTGCGCGGCACGCTCGCGATCGACATCGTCGACGGCAAGCATCTCTATACCTTCGACTATGCCCTGCCCGCCTGAACGAGGCATCGCCCGGAATCTGAACGCATCACTCGCGAAGACTGCCGAGGACATAACGTTTTCGGAAGCGGAGCGGCGCTAGAGTCGGGTGGCCGGAATCCCCGGCAGGACTTCAAGAGAAAAGGAACGCACGATGAAAACTTCGATCCAGCGTCGCAGCGCGAAGATCGCGCTGGCTCTCGCCGCTGCCTGCGTGATCGGTGCGGCGATCGCCGCTGCCCCCGGCCCCACGTCGAACGGCGAGTTCTATTACTACTTCGATGCAAGCGGCAAGACCATCGGTTACCGCGCGATCAATTGCAACGGCACATTCGTTTCCTGGGGCAAGACCAGCGCGCGCTATTCCAACGGCTACGCGATCTGCGACCCCGTGGACTGATCCGCAGCGCACACGAAAACGGCGGCCGAGGCCGCCGTTTTCGCTTGCGGCGCAAATGCGCCGACAATCACTTCTTCGCAGGCACGCCCAGTTCCTGCAGCAGCTGCGGCGCCGGGAACACTTCCTGCATGATCCAGCGCATGTAGCGCTGATCGAGCGAGATCATGCGATTGACCGTGCCGTCGTACACCCAGTTGGAGCTGACGGATTCCCAGTTGCCGTCGAACGCCAGGCCGACCAGCTTGCCCTGCGCATCCAGCACCGGAGAACCGGAGTTGCCGCCGGTGATATCGAGATCGGAGAGGAAATTCACCGGTACCGTGCCGAGTTTCGGATCGGCCAGGCCGCCGTAGCGCTTGGCGCGGATCGCATCGAGCTGCACCTGCGGCGCATCGAACGGCTCCTGTCCGGTCGCCTTCTGCGCGACTTCCTCCAGGCGCGTGAACGGCAACTGTTTGCTGCCGTCGCGTTTGGCGTAGCCCGTGACATTGCCGAAGGTGATCCGCAGCGAGCCATTGGCATCGGGATACACCGCTTCACCGCGGCTTTTCTTGTATTCGGCCACCGCCTGCAGGAAGACCGGCCGCGCGACCATGCTGTCGCCGGCACGCGATTTGCGCGCCTCTTCCAGCCGCAGCAGCGTCGGCATCATGGTTACCGCATAGCGGATCGCAGGATCCTTGCTGCTCTCGAAAGCCTTGCGGTCCGCGTTCATCCAACGCAGGCGTTCATCGGTGTTGCCCAGCTTGGTGGCGGCGAGCGACTTCAGCACCGCCGAGATCGCCTTGGCATCGCTGCCCTTCAGCCACGCGTCCATCGCCTGGAGACGCTGCTCTTTCGGCAGTCGCACGTACTGATCGAGCCAGTAACGCATCAACTCGCGGTCCATCGTCGGATGGTAACGACGCTCCATCTGCCGCAATCCACCCTCGATGCCAGCGTAATCGCGCTGCTGGAAGCCGGGCTCACGCTCGGCATCGGGTTTGGCGCGTTCGATCGACAGGCGATACAGCTGCACTGCGGCACTCAGCACGCCGTTGCCGCCGAGCCGCCCGAGCACCAGATCGCGTTCGCGGGTCGCCACGGTCTGCGCCTGCAGCGCGCGCAGCGTCTCGTATGCTTCCAGTGCGGGCGGCATGCCGGCCTTGTTGCGCTTGCGCAGCCACGTCAGCACGGCTTCTTCCTGCTTGGCCTTGATGCCGGAGGCGCCCATGCGCTGGAAGCCTTCGAGCTGACCGTCGTAATTCTTGAGCGTGTTCTCCCAACCGCGCACGATGCTGGCGTACTTGACGGCGATATCCGGGATTTTCTTGCCCTCGGCATCGATCATCGCGACCAGTGCCTTGTTGTGGCGACTGACGGTGGGATAGGTCCAATCGGCGGCGTTGTCGAACTCACCGGCCAGCGCATAGCGATTGGTGCTGCCAGGGTAGCCGGCGACCATCACGAAATCGCCAGCGGCAAGCGGCTTGTCGGCGATCTTCAGCCATTGCTTCGGCTTGTACGGCACGTTGTCCGGCGAATATGCGGCGGGCTTGCCGTCGCGACCGACATAGGCGCGATAGAACGCGAAGTCGCCGGTGTGGCGCGGCCACATCCAGTTGTCCACTTCGCCGCCGTAGTTGCCGATGCTGTTCGGCGGCGCATAGACCAGGCGCACGTCCTTGATCTCGATGTTGCGGAACAGACGGTAGCTGGCGCCACCGGCGAAACTGTAGAACTGACAGCGATAGCCCGGAACCGCCTCGCAGTCCGCGACCAGTCGTTTTTCGATCGTGTCGCGGGCGCGGCTGCGCGCCAGCGCGTCCGGCGCCGCCATGATGGTCTGACGTACTTGCGGCGTGACATCGTCGATACGATCGAGCACGAACACCCGCGCATTCGGGCCGGCAGTCAGTTCCTCGGCCTGGGTCGCGGCATTGAAGCCGTCCCTGATCAGGTTCTTCTGCGCCGTCGAATTGAGCTGGATCGCGCCGTAAGCGCAATGATGATTGGTGGTGACGAGCCCCTGAGGCGACACGAAACTGGCGGTACACCCGCCCAGCGATACGACGGCGCCGAGCGGGTCGCCGGCAAGATCACTGAGCTGCTTGGGCGTGAGTTTGAGGCCAGCCGCCTTCAGCGGACCTGAAATTTCGGGCAGTTGCTGCGGAACCCACATCCCTTCGGCGGCATGGGCGGACGGGATCGCGGCGGACGACAACGCACCGGCAACGGCGGTCAGGGTCGCAGCGACAAGAAACGTGGGTGTGGATCCATAACGGCGCATGGCATCTCTCGGGAAATCGGAGCTAAAGAGCATGAGTGTATCGGCAGCCACCGATCGTCACCATGTCCAATGGTCATAGTCGTGCGACGCGCGTCTCGATCCGGCCCCGCTTTTCGAGGCATCGCCCCGGGAACAGCGGCTTTCGACCATACGGTTCTGAATGGCGGATCGTGCACGGTACAAGGCCCGGAGCGAACGACCGCGCGGCGTATAATCCGCGCCCTTACCCCGACCGATGGGCAAGCGATGGCCGCGATGATGATGAAAGCCCTGGTGAAGCGCGAAGCCGCCAAAGGGATTTGGATGGAACAGGTGCCCGTGCCCTCTCCCGGCGCCAACGAAGTCCTGATCAAGCTGGAGAAAACCGCGATCTGCGGCACCGACCTCCACATCTATCTTTGGGACGAGTGGAGCCAGCGTACGATCAGACCCGGTCTGGTCATCGGCCATGAATTCGTCGGCCGTATCGTGGAGCTCGGCCCCGGCGTCACCGGCTACCGCATCGGTCAACGCGTGTCCGCCGAAGGTCACATCGTCTGCGGGCACTGCAGGAACTGCCGCGCCGGCAAACAGCATCTCTGCCCGAATACCGTCGGCATCGGCGTGAACCGCAACGGCGCCTTCGCCGAATACATGACGATGCCATCGAGCAATCTGTGGCCGATCCCCGACCAGATCCCCAGCGAACTGGCCGCGTTCTTCGACCCTTACGGCAACGCGGCGCACTGCGCGCTGGAGTTCGATGTCGTCGGCGAGGACGTGCTGATCACCGGTGCCGGCCCGATCGGCGTGATGGCCGCCGGCATCTGCAAACACATCGGCGCCCGCAATGTGGTGGTCACCGATGTGAACGATTATCGTTTGAAGCTCGCTGCGGACATGGGTGCGACCCGCGTCGTCAACGTCAGCAAGAGTTCGTTGAAGGAAGTGATGGCGGACTTGCACATGGAAGGCTTCGACGTAGGCCTGGAAATGAGCGGAAATCCCGGCGCTTTCAACGATATGCTCGACTGCATGTACCACGGCGGCAAGATCGCGCTGCTTGGCATCCTGCCCCGCGGTGCCGGAATCGATTGGGACAAGGTCATCTTCAAGGGGCTGACCATGCAGGGCATCTATGGACGCAGAATGTATGAAACCTGGTACAAGATGACGCAGCTTGTGTTGTCGGGCTTCCCACTGGGCAAGGTCCTGAGCCACCAACTGCCGATCGACGAGTTCCAGACCGGTTTCGATCTGATGGAGTCCGGAAAATCGGGCAAGGTCGTCCTCAGCTGGAACTGAAGAAGGGCGCCCTGGGGCGCCCTTCCGTATTCACGGCCGTACTGCAGCCGCGTGATGCGCTGGATCAGCCGCCGAACGCGAACGTCACCACGAACTTGTCTTCGGCATTATCCTTGCCGAAGATGGCTTCGCCGTTGTTGTCGGTTCCGATGTAGCCCAGACCGACGTTGACGGGACCGAAATCGCGGTTCACACCGACCGAGTAGTCCATGTAGTTGTCGAGCGGACCACTGTTGGACGTATAACCCAGACCTGCAGTGAGGTTGATGTCGTGGCCAACGCCCCAGCTCCCGCCCACACCGGCATAGATGCTGTTTTCGCTGGTATTGAGATAGTCGTTGGTGTAACCGAGCGTGACCGTGTAATCCTCGGCGATCGTGGCCTTGCCGATCAGTTCGTTGTAGGCGTAATCGACACCGGTGGGTTCGCCGACATAGTTGTAGCGGACCAGCTGCACGTCGAGGTTGACGTTGTCGTTCAGATCGCCGTTCCAGCCGACGAAGGTGTCGATTTCGGCATCGGTGGATTCACCGAAGTCGACGTTGGACGCCCAACCGCCGACATAGATGCCGTTGGAGAAGCTGTAGCCGGCACCGAGTTGGATGGCAGGCTTGTCGTCGGTCTGAGAAATACCGCGGAACATGTATTCGGACGTGGCTGCAGCATTCCAGTTGAAACCGGAACCATCGTCTTCCTGGGCTTGGGCCGCCAGCGGCATCAGTGCCAGCAACGCCAGCGAAATCATCTGTTTACGCACAAAAACCTCCTCAGGTATATGGGTGTACGGGGGGGAGTGGATGCCGCTTCAGGCTGCATCGCAACGAGATTAACTCATATTTAACTCGCCGAAACCCCTCAGCAAATTTGATGCCAGCAACAATTCAGCCACCACCTGTTGATTAATTGGCATCAAACTTGCTCAATATCCCGAACACCCTGCAAAGGATCGCGGGCGTCCCCTCCCAAGTGAATGAGACATGGTATGACCTACTCGGTAGCGCTTTGCGGATTGACCGCCCGGGACTCGCGGCTCCTCGAAATCGTGATCAACCGCGCAAACAGCGGGCGACATACCTTCCACGCATCCCAGGCCGAAAACGCGTCGTCTCCCCGTGTCGCCATCGTCGACGCCAGCTCGCCGCTTTCCCTTGAGATGTACCAGAGTCTCCGCCAGCGCTGTCCGAACCTGTTGGCGGTCACGATCTCGGACCACGGCATGGCGGGCGATACCCGTTACCGGATCGAGCGCAAGTCTTTGTTCCTGCAGGTCATGCGGGTCCTGGAAGACTTGGCGGAGCATGAATTCACCGGGACCAAGGTCAGCTCCCATCCCACATTGACCGCACAGCAGACCCAAACCGCCTCGTCGCTGGCCGCCGCCACCGACAGCGCCTTCGTCGCCGGCAAGGCCGGGCAGCCGCAGCCGCTCAGCGCCCTGGTCGTCGACGACAGTTTGACCGTGCGCGAACAGATGCGGATGGCGCTGGAGCGCCTGGGCATCGCCTGCGACCAGGCCGACAGCGCCGAAGCGGCCATGCAGTTGCTGCAGCACAACAGCTACAACCTCGCCTTCCTCGACGTGGTCATGCCCGGTACCGACGGTTACGAGCTCTGCCGCAAGATCAAGCACAACAGCTACACCCGGCTGATGCCGGTCCTGATGCTCACCAGTCGCTCTTCGCCGTTCGACCGCGCCCGCGGCGCGCTCTCGGGCTGCGACAGCTATCTGACCAAGCCGATCACCTGGGACACCTTCAGCCAGGCGGTCGACAAGGCGCTGATGAAGCACTTCCGCAACGACCGCGCGCAGATGATCGCCCGCGGCTACCGGACCTGATACCGACCCGCGATGCCATCGGCGCAACGCGATGCTTTCCCCTGTTCACGCGCTCCCCAAGGATTCAACACCCATGCCCAAGATCCTCATCTGCGACGATTCCGCCGCCGAACTCGCCAACCTCCGCAGCATTCTCACCGACGCCGGCTGGCATTCGGTCACCGCCTCCAACGGCAGCGAGGCCGTGCAGAAAGCCGCTGTCGAGAAACCGTCGCTGATTTTCCTGGACATCATCATGCCGGACATGGACGGCTACGAAGCCTGCCGGCAGTTGCAGTCGAACCCCGACACCAAAGCGATCCCGGTGGTGTTCGTCTCCAGCAAGAACCAGAAGGCCGACCATATCTGGGCGAAGATGCAGGGTGGCAAAGCGCTCATCGGCAAGCCTTACTCCGCCGACCAGATCCTCGACACACTGAAGGCCTACGGCTGAGCATGTCCGCATCCGGAACGGCCATTGCGGGATCGGAGCCGGCGGCGCAGGTCATCGCGCCGCGCATTGCGTTCCGTCCGCATCGCCAGTTGCCTTGGCTGCTGCTGCCGGAAGGCGTGCCGCTCCAGGTACTGATCGAAGCCGCACCGGTCCGGGTCCCGAACACGCGGCCCTGGTTCCAGGGCGTGGTCAGCCAGCGCGGCAACCTCTTGCCGGTATTCGACCTCGCCGGTTGGGCCGGTTTGCCGGCCGAAACCGACACGCGTCGACAGGTGGTCGCGATCGGATTGGGCGCACAGGCCTGCGCGATGCTCTGCGCCACCACGCCAACGCTCCTGGCCATCGGCGCCGAAGACGCAACACCGACCGAGGACGGCGCACTCTCGCCGTTTCTCGGCCGGAGCTACACCAGCGCCCTGGGGAGGGCGCGCGAGTTCGATATCCAGCGTTGGCTCGCAACCACTGCGCGGCAGATTTCCGGCAACGCGGCCGCCTGAACACCGCGGACCAGGCGCGGCACCGCACACCGACACGCATCCAGACTTTCGCTTTCGAGGGGACACTCCATGGCCAGCTCTTCATCTTCCTTCTTCGGCAGTATCCGTGGGCGACTCATCGCCGGTACCGCGGCGCTGGCGCTGATCCCGCTGATCCTGCTCGCGATCGTGTTGGGCTACTACGCCAGCCGCCAGTCGGCGAGCGCGCTGAACCAACGCGGCTACGACCAGATGGCCTCGATCCGCGCCGGCAAGCAGGAGGAAATCAAGGCCTACTTCGACAACGTCGCCGACTTGATGCGTACCGTGTCCAATACCGCCGAAGTGCAGCAGGCGCTGCGCGACGGCATCGCGATGCAGCCGAAGATGGTCGCGACCACGGACCTCGAGCAGGCCAAGGCCGCATTGAGCGATTATTACCGCAACGACTTCGGCCGCCAGTTTTCCGTCCGCAACCCCGGACAGCGCACCGACATCTCCGAGGTCGTCGCGAAACTGCCGCCGCAGACCCTTGCGGCGCAATACGCCTACATCGCCAAGAATCCGAATCCGCTCGGCAAGAAGAACGATCTCGACCAGTCGGGCGACGGCTCCGCCTATAGCGCGATGCATCCGCGCATCCATGCCTATGCACGCCGCGCGGTGCAGGATTACGGCCTGTACGACTTCTTCCTCGTCGATGCCGAGACCGGCTTCGTGGTCTACACCTACTTCAAGGAACTGGATTTCGCGACCAGCCTGCGCGATGGCCCATGGGCACAGAGCGGCCTGGGCCAGGCCTTCTCCAAAGCGATGTCGGCGAAGAACAGCAACGATGTGCTGATCACCGACTACGCGCCGTACCGTCCCTCGTACGACGATCAGGCATCGTTCGTCAGCACGCCGATCATCGAAAACGGGCGCACCATCGGCGTCTTCATCGTGCAGCTGCCGATCGACCGCGTGAACCAGATCATGACCTTCAACGACAAGTGGAAGGATGTCGGCCTGGGCGACTCCGGCGAAACGTATCTCGTCGGCCCCGACAAGACGCCGCGCTCGATCTCGCGATTCATGAAGCAGAACAGCACGGGTTTCGTCGAGCTGATGCGCGGGCTGAAAACGCCCCAGAACAAACTCGCCTCGATGGACTCGCGCGATTCCAACGTCGGCCTGATGACCGTCGACACCCGTGGCGTGCAGAGCGCGCTGGCCGGACAGAGCGGCACCGCGGTGTATCCGGACTATCGCGGCATCAACGTGCTGGGTTCGTACGCGCCGCTGGATATCCTCGGCCTGCGCTGGGTCATTCTCTCCGAAATCGACGAAACCGAGTCGAACGCGCCGGTCACGGCGCTGCAGCGCGGTATCGCCGTCGTGGGCCTTTTCACGCTGTTGCTGGTGGGCCTGATCGCATTGTTCGCCGGTCTGCGACTCGCCCGCTCGATCAACGTGCCGCTGTCCCAGGTGCAGGACACCGTCGCCAAGGTCAGCGCCGGCGAACTCGACGCCCGTACCCGCATGCAATCGAACGACGAAATCGGCCAGCTCTCGCAAGCGTTCGATGCCCTGCTCGACGATAAAGTGTCGGAACTCGCCCGCGCGCAGCAGGAGAACGAACAGCTCAACAACTCGGTGATCGAGATCATGACCTCGGTCGCGCAGCTCGCGCAGCGCGATCTCAACGTGAAGGTCCCGGTGTCGGAAGACGTCACCGGCGTGGTCTCGGACGCCATCAACATGATGACCAACGCGACCGCGCGCGCGCTGCGCGAAGTCAACACCATTTCGGCGCAGGTCTCCGACAGCTCCGGGCGCGTCAAACAGCGCGCCGACAACGTGTACAAACTCGCCGACGAGGCGAGCAACCAGGCGAACGCCGCATCGGCGGAATTGAGCACCACGGCGAACGAACTGCGCAAGATCGGCGAACAGGCGCAGGATGCGGGACGCGAGGCCGAACGCGCGCTGGTCACGACCAACGAAGCGATGTCGGTGGTCCGCGCCACGGTCGAAGGCATCACCAACTCGCGCGATCAGATCCGCGAGACGGAAAAACGCGTGAAGCGACTGGCCGAACGTTCGCAGGAAATCTCCTCTGCTGTCACCATCATCGGACAGATCGCGGAACGCACCTCGGTCCTCGCGCTCAACGCGTCGATGCAGGCGGTGGCGGCCGGCGAAGCCGGGCGCGGTTTCGCAGTGGTGGCGGACGAAGTGAAGCGCCTTGCTGAAAACGCCCGTGAAGCGACCCAGCAGATCGCCGGACTGGTGAGTGCGATCCAGTCGGATACCACCGAAACACTGCAGGCGATGAACGGCACCATCAGCCAGGTCGTGGACATCACCAAGCTCGCCGACCGCGCTGGCGCGCAGATGAACGACAACCGCGAAGCGACCGAAGCGCTGGTGAACTCGGTGCGCAGCATCACGATCGCGACCCAGACCCAGGGCGAAGCCTCGCAGCGCCTGCTGGCCCGCGCCTACGACCTGATCAGCGCTTCGCAGAACACCCTGGAGGAAATCGAACAGCAGCGCGGCGATACCGAGTCGCTGACCGAATCGGCATCGGCGTTGGTGCGGACGGTTTCGGAATTCCGCCTGCCGAGTTGATCCGGCAGCGGAACAGCACCGAAACGACACACGCCACACCGACGAGGAAGTACGCCATGTCACCGCCGCCCGGCAGCGCAGAGACGATCGCGCCAGCGCACTACCGTTCGCAGCTCGACACCCTCGTGTCGCTGTTGCAAGTGGCCAACGCCGTGCCCGACATGGCGGATCCCATCCTGCTCGGGCAGATGGTCGAAACCCTGCAGGAAGGCGCATCCGCCGCGCCCCTGCCCGGCGTCCCGGATCTGCTGCGCAGTTGGAAAGCGGCGCTGCAGGATCTCGGCCGTCGTGGCGACGGCCTGAGTCAGGACGATCTGACCCAGATGACGCTCTGGTTCATCGGCCTGCAGGAGCATGCCGCCGGTCGCCTCGATCGCGAAGGGCGGCAACTGTTGGCGCAGTTGCCGGAAGGCATCGAATGGATGCCGCGATTGTCGCCAAATTTCACCCATGCGATCGCGCGCCGACTCGAAGAAGGCGCGACCGCCGCGGAAATCCCGGCGTCGCCCATCGCCATCGACACGCTGCAGGCGCCTGCGGATGTCGATGCTTTCGTCTTTGCCTTCGATGAGGAAGTCCCTGCGATTGCGGCAGCGGTCGCTGTCGAAACCACGGGATCGCAGGCGCCGTCGTCCACGGAGACCGCAATCGACGATCCTGCGATGGAGCCAACGACAGGGGCCGGGATCGCTTCTGGCGATCTCGCGCTCGCCTTCACCGAAGGCGCGCTTTCGCAGGACTGCGGCACGCCGACGATCGAAGCGGATCAGTCGCCGATCTGGATCGGTCAGGAAGAACTCGATCTCACCCGCCAAGCCATCGTCGAGCAGGTCCTTCCGCTCGCGCAGGCATGGTCCGAAACGCCGGATGCGGACGCCAATGCGCCCATCGTCGAAGAACTCGCCTACCAATGCCAGCTCATCGTGAACGTGCTGGAATTGATCGGCACGCCGGTGCTCGCGCAGGGCATGGCTGCGGTCCACGACAGTATCGAACGCCGCGACCCCGCAGTGCCGCCCGAACAAGTGGCGATGTGGTGCGGCGCATTGTTCGGAGCGATCGAACAGCCTGGCCACGATGCTGCCGACCTGCTGACCTCCGTCGCACCGGCACTGCCTGAGCTGGACGACGCCTGGGCGCGCGCCCTGCACGACGAGATGGCGAGGATCGTCATCGGCTTCGATCCGGCATTGATCGCGCAGCGCAAAACCCTCGCCACCGTCGAAGACATCGGCCTTTCGCCAGCGGAAGACGTCCTGCCGAATGTGCTCGACGGCATGTTCCGGGAACTGCCGGGCAATACCGCGCGCCTTGGCGCTTCGGTCCGTGCGCTCGCCGACACCCGTTCGCCCGAACCCATCGACGAAGCCCGCCGCGTGGCGCACACGCTCAAGGGCGATGCCAACACCGTGGGTATCCGTGGGCTGGCGAACATCACCCACGCGCTGGAAGAGATCCTGATCGTACTGGCGAAGCGGCCCGATCTGCTCAACGACGATTGCGCCGAATTGCTGACCTCCGCCAGCGACGGTGTCGAAGAAATCTCCGACCACCTGCTCGGCCGGGGGCGTGCACCGGACAACCTGCTCGACCTCTATCAGCACATCCTCGACACCGCGAACGCACTTGCCGATGGCGCCCAGGCGCCACAGGCAGCCGCGCCGCGCGCAGAACAGGATCGCGCGGAATCCAGCCCCACCGACGTCGTCCTGCCGGTCGTTCCGACCGATGACGCATTGCCGGCCATGTCGCCGGTCATCGCGCCCGCGATCCCGACCGAAGACACCGGCATGGCCGCCAGCGGCATTCAAAGCCTCAACGTCCCCAGCACGCTGCTCGACGAACTGCAGCGACTGGCCGGCGAAACGCTGGTGACCTCGCGTCAGATCGACCAGCAGCTCGATGGCCTGGGTACGATTCAACGCGACCAGCGACAGGGCGTTCGCTATACCCATGAACTCATGGGCCGACTCGACGATCTGGTCGCGCTGCGCGGCGCGGCACTGCAGTCCACCGCACAGAAAGCCGGCGCCGATCTCGATCCTCTCGAGATCGACCAGTACAACGAACTGCACGTGATCTCGCGCCAGCTGCTGGAAGCGCATGCCGACAGCAGCGAATTCCAGCGCCGCATCGAACGCATCATGAATGCGCTGTCCGACCTGCGCAGCGAACAGGAACAGCTCAATCGCGACCTGCAGCGCACCATCCTGCGCACGCGCACCGTGCCGTTCGGCCAAGTCTCGCAGCGCCTGCAGCGTATCGTGCGCCAGACCGCGAAACAGGTCTTCAAGCAAGTACAGCTCGAGATCATCGGCGAGGACATCCCGGTCGACGCCGAGTTGCTGGAACGCATCGTCGAACCGCTCGCGCATCTGTTGCGCAATGCCATCGATCATGGCATCGAGACGCCGCAGGAGCGCCTCGCCGCCGGCAAATCCGAACATGGTCATATCGTGCTGCGCGTGGGTCTGCAGGGCGACGCCGCGACCATCGAGCTGCATGACGACGGGCGTGGGCTCGACCTCGAAGCGATCCGTGCGCGCGCCATCAGCGCCGGCCTGCTCGGCCCCGGGCAAGCGATCGACGAACGCCAACTCACCCGCCTCATCCTGCTGCCGGGTTTCTCCACCCGCAGCACCGCCTCCGAAGTCTCGGGGCGCGGCATCGGTATGGACGTGGTCAACCAGCGCATCGCCGCACTGCGCGGCACGCTCGCGATCACCACCGAATCCGGCCACGGCACCCGCGTGCAACTGCGCCTGCCGATCACCCAGACCCTCGCCAACGTCATCGTCGCCCGCGGCCAGCGTCAGGTCAGCGCAGTGGTGGCGGCATCGGTCGAACGCGTCGTCAGTTTCGCCGCTGGCGAATGCAGCTACGACGACGGCCAACTGCGCGTCGCACTGGATGGCGAGGTCCTGCCCGCATTGCCGATCGAAGCGTTCTACGACGAATCGGCCGACTTCTCGATGTGGGTCGGCACGTCCGGCATCGGCCTCTACGTTCGCGATGCGGACGGCAGGGGCAACGTGGTGCTCGTGCGCGGCATCGACGAAGTCCGCAGTGTCGTGGTCAAACCGATCAGCGCCTACCTCCCGCCGATTCCCGCGGTCCGCGGCATCACCCAGCTCGGCGACGGTGGCCTCGCGCCGGTGATCGATCTCGACGTACTGCTGCAGTCCGCGCAGCAAAGCCACTTCGATACGGCGGATCTTTCGCTGACGGCGGCGCCCGTGACCCGTGTGGTGGTCGCCGACGACTCGCTCAGCGTGCGTCGCGCACTGGAACAACTGATGCAGGACGCCGGCTTCGAAGTCGCGACCGCGCGCGATGGTTTCGAGGCGCTGGCGGCGATCCAGGCCAAACCCACGCATGCGCTGCTGGTCGACCTCGAGATGCCGCGCATGAACGGCCTGGAAGTCACCCGCAACCTGCGCAATCACGCCGAGACCCGCGACCTGCCGGTGGTGATGATCACTTCGCGCGCGACCGACAAACACCAGACAATGGCGGAACAGGCCGGCGTGACCCGGATGCTGGGCAAACCCTTCTCCGAAGACTCGCTGGTGATACTGGTGCGGGAACTGATCGCCGAAAACGCAGCGGTGGGCACCACTGCCGACTGACATGGCCGGGCTTTCGGGGCCGGCCTCTGCACCGAAGCGAACCCCGATACTCGAGCCCCTCCCGCAGCGGCGGCCGATTTACACTAGGCAGCTCGCCCACTGCGATCCGCTGCCATGTCCGAAGCCACTCCGCCCCTCACCCGCCGATACGCTGACGAACTCGACACCATCCGCGCGCAGGGGCTGTTCAAGTCCGAACGGATCATCACCAGCCCGCAGTCGGCCGAAATCCGGCTCGCCGACGGCCGCATGGTGCTGAACTTCTGCGCCAACAACTATCTCGGCTTGGCCGACCACCCCGACATCATCGCTGCAGCGAAAGACGCCCTCGACACCCATGGCTTCGGCATGGCATCGGTACGCTTCATCTGCGGCACGCAGGATCTGCACAAGCAGCTCGAAGCGAAAATCGCCGATTTCTTCGGTACCGAAGACACCATCCTGTACGCCGCCTGTTTCGACGCCAACGGCGGACTGTTCGAACCGCTGCTGGACGAACACGACGCGATCATCTCCGATGCGCTCAATCACGCTTCGATCATCGATGGCGTGCGCCTGTGCAAGGCACAGCGCTTCCGCTACGCCAACTGCGACATGACCGATCTGGAAGCGCAGCTGCAGGCCGCCGATGCGGCCGGCTGCAGAACCAAACTGATCACCACCGATGGCGTGTTCTCGATGGATGGCTTCATCGCGCCGCTCGACGACATCACGGCGCTGGCGAGGAAGTACGGCGCGCTGGTGCATATCGACGAATGCCACGCCACCGGTTTCCTCGGTGCGAATGGCCGCGGCTCGGCCGAAGTGAAGGGGGTGATGGATCGGATCGACATCTTCACCGGTACGCTCGGCAAAGCGATGGGTGGCGCGCTCGGCGGTTTCACCACCGCCAAGCGCGAAGTGATCGAAATGTTGCGCCAACGCTCGCGGCCGTATCTGTTTTCCAACTCGCTGCCGCCGCACGTGGTTGCGGCGGGCATCCAGGCCTTCGACATGTTGTCCACCGCCGGGGATCTGCGCGAGCGACTTGCCGACAACACCCGTTATTTCCGCGAGAAGATGACCGCCATCGGTTTCGATATCAAACCCGGCGTGCACCCGATCTGCCCGGTGATGCTCTACGACGCGCCGCTGGCGCAACGTTTCGCCGAGCGGCTGCTCGAAGAGGGCATTTACGCGATCGGCTTCTTTTTCCCGGTCGTGGCGAAAGGCCAGGCACGCATCCGCACGCAGATGAGCGCGGCGCATACGCGGGCACATCTCGACCGCGCGATCGACGCGTTCACCCGCATCGGGCACGAACTGGGCGTGGTCGGGCGTTAGCCTCGATCCAGCGCCACCTTGCGCTCGACGGTCTATCGTCCATCGAGACGGTAGCGATCATTCGTTCCCAGCCCATGGAACGACATACCCACCACTGCGCTCGTCGATCGAATCGAGGCATCCGGCTTGCCAAAGCGACCCGGATGCCCCGATGCCTGAAAATCCACTTCCATCAATACTGCGCGTTGTACATCGCCTGCTCGGTGTACAGCAACGCGGCATAGACATTGAGAATATCCGCATCAACGCTGGCGCGAGCCGACGCTGAAAGTGGCGTCTGCCTCAATACGCCCAAATGCGCCGTGAGGATGTTCACCCTCGCCCGCAATAGACTTGAATACGATACCGCCAGCTGCTGGTAATAGACGTTGCTGTATTGCCCATTGACGAGCGCATTGATGTTCTCTTGGTGGAGATACAACGAATGAGCATACATCTGCATTGCACTGATATGCGCCGAAGTGAAATAAGTGCGTGCCGTGGCGGCTTTCCCTGCGAGCGCATAACCGCGGCCGATTTGATAATTGACCTTGGCAACGTCGAAATTCACCTTCGTGTACAGCAGTTGCTGCATTGCCGGCGTCTGCTGCGCTTGCACGGTCCCGCCGAACAACAGCAGCAGACTCATGAACATCGCCGCAAAGCCGTATCGTCGGCCCATCGCTGGAGGAAACTGCCCGAAGCGCTTGAGAAGTGGGGCCTGTAATTGGTTGTTCATCGTGTCGCTCCTTGAGCATGTGAACGTGACTGCGCCTTTTCCTTTGATGACAGCCAGCGCGAACTGTCCGAACGACGTGCGGCGATCGTTCCGGAAACCGAAGGTATCGTTGCGAACGACTCCTTTGGATTGCTTGCCGATATCTACTTGCGGATACACCGCTGGTCGTCAGCGCCGTTTTGCCTGCGCCTTGGGTTGTGACTTGGGCGGTTTTTTTGCGGCAGGCGCTCCCTTTGCGATACGGATGCCACGCGCCTTCATCCATGCATCGAAATCGCGTGCGCTCATCTGGCGACCGTTCTGGGTCATTTCGAACCGGTTGGATTTACCGACAGCCACCGGCGGCGCGGGCAGGGGCGATGCTTTGACGACACCCGGGGCCTGCGTGGCGCAACCGGAAACAACAGCGATCGCGGCGCACAGCACCGCAGGCATGAACATGCGCATCGAGTGACACCTTCGTTGGACGTTGGACCGCCCCCGTTGGAAGTTTAGGCGGGGCGCCAACCGCAAAGCCTGAATGCGGGCGTGAAGGCGCGCACAGTTCACGCATCGCGTCTGGCGCGCAGGTGATCCGTGTCTCGTTCGTGCGCGTCCGGCTTCAGAGGCCCAGGCTGCTTAGCGCGGTCTCGTCCAGGACACGCCACTGTCCTTTCGGCAACTCACCCAACGCCAAGCCGCCGATCGCCACGCGCACCAATCGCAGCGTTTCGATCTCGAACGCACCCAGCAGTCGCCGGATCTGCCGATTGCGGCCTTCGTCGAGCACGATCTCGATCCAGGCGTTCTTTTCACCAGCACGCAGCAACGTCGCCTCGACCGCATTCAGCCATTCGCCATCCACTTCCCGCCCATGGCGCAGCGCCGCGAGCTGATCGACATCCGGTATCCGATCGATCTGGACGTGATAAGTCTTGCGCGGCCCGGTTTCCGGATCGGTGATGCGTGCCGCCCATCGCGGATCATTGGTGAACAACAGAAGTCCTTCGCTGGCCTTGTCCAGGCGCCCGACCGGGGCGAGCCAAGGCAACGGCACACCCTGCAGCGCCGCACCATCGAAACAACGATACACGGTATCCCGGCCACGCTCGTCGCTGACAGTGGTGACCAGACCGCGCGGCTTATTGAGCATCAGATGGATCGGCGGTTGCGCCCCGAGCAGATTGCCGTCGAGGACGATGTCGGCGCGATCGAGCACGGTGGGATGTTCGGGATCTCGTACAACACGGCCACCGACGCTGACACGGCCTGCACGCACCCACTCGGCCGCCTGTGTGCGCGAACAAACGCCGCGCTTCGAAAGGACGCGGGCGAGGCCATAGCGAGGGGGCGATGCAGATGGCATCAGGACGCTATCGTTGAATCACAGGCGCACCGCATACGCGGAGGGGTGATGCCGAGTGGCCCGATGTGATTGCACGTTCGACCGGTTGCATGTCCGGTGCATTGCCGACCCGGAACGATCATCAGACTGATCGCATGGAACAGCGCAGGCAATATCCGGTTCATGGCGACGGGTACGGCGAAAAATGTATGGCGGATCGGTGCACGACAACACCATGGCGCCACCGGAAGGAGGAACTCCGAGAGCGCTCGCGGCGCGACAGAATCAGCGCTTTTTCTTCTTCGGGGGTGTCGTCGGCGGCGTGGGCGCAGGTGGCGACGCCACTGCAGCAGGTTTGGCCGGACCCTGCACGACACGCACGCCACGCGCCTTCATCCACGCGTCGAATTCGTCCGCAGTCATGCGCTTGCCGTTCTGGGTCATATCGAAGCGCCAAGCGGTACTGCTTTCGCCAGGCTTCGGCTGATATGCGCCCGCGCTCGCCGTGGCTGGAAGGGGCTGTCTTGCAGCAGCGGTCGCACGGCATTCCTGATGCTGGACACGCGACAGCACGACTTCGACGGTGGCGCCTTCCGAGAACAACTGGGCAAAACCAACGCCGGTTCCGACCTGCGCGCTCGGTGCGGCCAGTTCTTCGGCAATCGGTGTCAACTGCAGGGCATTGCCTTTGACCGGCGCAAGCGGTTTGAACGAAGCGCAATCCACGGCGGCAGCATGCGCAGGACCAGCGAATGTCGCCGACAGCGCAATCAGACCCACGGCCATCAATCCTTGCATGCAGGTGGACGCAGGGGCTATGCGCATGGGTTCTCTCCGGTCGAATGACTTCGGAGTGTAGGCCGCCGACCGGGCTGGCGACAACCGTCCATCGCTGCAGATCGTAGAGAGCGTGACCGGGCGCAGGAAAATCGGCTCTCCGGAAAACGATTCTCAAAAACACCGAAGCCCGGCACAAGGCCGGGCTTCGGGATATTGCTGCGGAGCGCGTCCGGAATTACTGGACGTTGAGCTCGGTGCGACGGTTGGTTTCGTTCTTGCATTCCGGCAGGGTCTGACCGGTCTGCACGAGCGGACGGCTTTCGCCGTAACCATTCGGGCCGGCCAAGCGACCGCTGTCGATGCCGTTGCTGGTCAGGTAGTCGTACACGGTCTGCGAACGACGCTGCGAGAGCGACTGGTTGTACGTGTCCTTGCCGCACAGGTCGGTGTGACCGGCGACTTCGACACGCAGATCCGGGTAACGCTTCAGGATTTCGACGGCTTCGTTCAGGATCGCAACCGCGTCCGGACGCAGGGTGGCTTTGTCGAAGTCGAAGTTGACGCCCTTCAGGTCGATCGCGATGTTGACTTTGCAACCGTCGGGACCGATCGCTTCACCAGCAACCGAGTTCGGGCACTTGTCGTTGCAATCGTTGACGCCATCACCGTCGCCATCCTTGTCGGCGCAGTTCGGGGCCGGCGGCGGCGGCGGGGCATCGGCGACCGGCTCGGAAGCTTCCGCACCGAGGGGTACAACGAAACCGACCGAAGCCAAGACATCACCGAACCAGCTTTCGTTGGCAGCGGCAACGCTGCTGTCGTCGGCGTCGAGGCGATAAGCAAGTTCAGCACGGATGCCGACGCGACCGAGGTCGCCCTGCAAACCACCACCGACCTTGCCGGCGAGGTTGCCGTCTTCACGCTGACCGGGGGAATTCGGGTTCGGGAAAGCGTCGAATTCTTCTTCCGAACGCTGATAGCCGAGGCCGGCCAGCACGTACGGGTTCCAGTTGCGGCCTTCAGTGATGAAGTGGCGACGCAGATCGAGCGAGACGCCGTACTGGCTCCAGTTCAGGTTCTGCGCACGGCCCGCGAGCGGACGGTTCGGATTCAGAAGCAGGTTCTGGTTGTCGAAACGCGGGTTCTGGTAGTTGAACTCGCCATCGAGCGACCAGTTCTGGCTGATGAATTTGCCGAAACCGAGGGTGCCGAACGGGGCGCTGCGGGTGTCACGGGCACCATCCTGCAGATTGAAGCCTGCAGACGTGGTGAGGTACCAGCGGTCGTCGAAGTCCTGCGCGGAGACGGTCTGGGCCACGGCCAGCCCACTCAGCAGCGCAGCACAGAGGAGTTTCTTGTTCATTACTCAATGCTCCTTGGAGGAATTGAAAAGACTCGGTGGTGTCGGTTTGAACAGGATGGCCACCGATCGGGGCTCACCATCCCATTCATTGTGATCCGGCCGCGTCATGGCCTTGTTAACAATAGCATAACAGTTTTGCGATTCCAAGCACAGTTCAGGTTGGAGGGAACCTTTGCCATCGCCGAGAGTCTGCTGTCGGTGCGCATGATCCGGGTTGGAACCTGAACGTATTCATTCATGCGGAAAACAGCGCCATCCATGCAGAAAGCGGCATTCCGTCCATTTCGGCCGGATTGGCGGCCAAACGCATGATTTCAGCCGCCTGTTCAGCCGGCAAATGGGAACCCAGAGCGGCCTTGGCTTTGTCCATCAGTACAGGAATCCCCTCGGCGCGTCGCTTGCGGTGGCCGATCGGGTAGTCGATCGAGACCTTTTCGGTGGCGCTTCCGTCCGTAAAGAAGACCTGTACCGAATTGCCGATATAGCGCTTGTCCGCATCGAAGTAGTCCTTCGTGAACTGCGGGTTCTCCTTGACGACCATCCGGTCGCGGAGCGCGTCGATGCGCGGATCGGCCGCGATATCGTCGTTGTAGTCGTCGGCGGTCAGGCGGCCGTGGATCAGGGGCACTGCGATCATGTACTGGATGCAATGGTCGCGGTCGGCATAGTTCGACAGCGGGCCGGTTTTGTCGATGATGCGGACACCGGCCTCCTGGGTCTCGACCTCGATGCGTTCGATCTGGTCGATCCGGTCCTTGACCTGAGCGTGCAGTTGCATCGCGCACTCCACCGCAGTCTGTGCGTGGAATTCGGCCGGGAAGCTGATCTTGAACAGCACGTTCTCCATCACGTAGCTGCCGAACGGGCGCTCGAACTCGAAGGCTTTGCCCTTGAAGGCGACGTCGTAGAAGCCCCAGGTCTTGGCGCTGAGCGCCGACGGATAACCGACGATCTTCTTGTGCGCGGCGTTGAGCGCATGGGTGACCGCGCGACGGCAAGCGTCACCGGCCGCCCAGCTTTTGCGCGGCCCGGTGTTGGGGGCGTGGCGGTAGGTGCGCAGCACACCGTTGTCGATCCAACTGTGCGACACGGCGATGATCACCGCTTCCTTGTCGCCGCCGAACATCGCGGTCGACACGGCCGTGGATGCCAGGCGGACCAGGATCACATGGTCCAGGCCGACGCGGTTGAAGGAGTTCTGCAATGCGTAGACACCCTGGATTTCGTGGGCCTTGATCGCCCAGGTCAAGGCATCGCGCACGGTCGGACCCTGCCCGCCTTCGCGCTCGGCCTTGCGGCCGAGGTAATCGCCCACGGCGAGAATCGCACCGAGATTGTCGGACGGGTGGCCCCATTCGGCCGCCAGCCACGTGTCGTTGAAGTCGAGCCAGCGCACGAGCGTGCCGATGTTGAACGCAGCCTGCACCGGGTCGAGTTCGAAAGAGGTGCCCGGCACGCGCGCGCCGCCCGGCAATTCCGCGCCCGGCACCAATGGACCGAGATGCTTCACGCAGCCATCGAACTTCATTGCCAGCATCGCGCAGGCCAGCGAGTCGAGCAGCATGTAGCGGGCGGTGTCGTAGGCTTCCTGCGACTCGATTTTCGTGTCGATGACGTAATCGGCGATGTCGACCATCGGCTGGTCGGGATTCGGGCGGACGGCGGAGCGGATATCGGCATGACTCATAAAACGGGGCCCTTGGGTGCGTGGCGCGTTGATGACGTGGGTAAGGACACTATTTTGCCAGACCCGACACCCGCACCGCCCTGCGGCCTTGGTCGAATCGCTACCATCGGCAACCTGTTCGCGAGCGTTTGCGCGAAACCACTTGAGTGACACGGGCTTTCCCGGCATCGTGCGCCTCATCCATACGTATGCGTATCGACCGATGACCGCCCAAACCGCCACCACACGTTATCCGCATCTGTTTTCACCACTGGATCTGGGCTTCACCACCCTGCGCAACCGTGTGCTGATGGGCTCGATGCACACCGGGCTGGAAGATCGCGCCAGCGATTTCCCCAAGCTCGCGGCGTATTTCGGCGAACGCGCGGCCGGCGGCGTCGGGCTGATCGTCACCGGCGGCTTCTCGCCGAACATGATGGGCTGGTTGACGCCCTTCGCCGGCAAGCTCAGCTGGCCGTGGGAGGCAGGCAAACACCGTCAGGTCACCGATGCGGTGCACAGCCATGGCGCGAAGATCTGTCTGCAGTTGCTGCACGCCGGCCGCTATTCCTACCATCCGCTGTCGGTGGCGCCCTCGCGGATCAAGTCGCCGATCAACCCGTTCACGCCGCGCGCGCTGACCGGTTTCGGGGTGGAACGCACGATTTCCGCTTATGCGAATGCCGCGAGACTCGCGCGCGACGGCGGCTACGACGGCGTCGAAGTCATGGGCTCGGAAGGCTATCTGATCAACCAGTTCATGAGCGCGCGCACCAATCGCCGCAGCGACGGCTGGGGGGGCGATCTTTCGAAGCGCATGCGGTTCGCGACCGAGATCGTGCGCCGGGTGCGCGAGGCCTGCGGTCCCGACTTCATCATCATTTATCGACTGTCGATGCTGGAACTGGTGCCGGAAGGCTCGGGTTGGGAGGAGATCGTCGCCCAGGCGAAGGCGGTCGAAGCGGCCGGCGCGACGATCCTCAACACCGGCATCGGCTGGCATGAGGCGCGGGTACCGACGATCGCGACCTCAGTGCCGCGCGCGGCGTTCGCGGGTGTGACCGCAAAATTGCGCCCCGAGGTGAAGTTGCCGCTGGTCGCCACCAACCGCATCAACATGCCCGATGTCGCCGAAGGCATTCTCGGCAGTGGCGGCGCCGATCTGATTTCGATGGCGCGCCCCCTGCTGGCCGACCCGGAATGGGCCAACAAGGCACGCGCGGGGCGCGCCGACCGCATCAACACCTGCATCGCCTGCAATCAGGCCTGCCTCGACCATGTGTTCGAGCAGAAAAAAGCGAGCTGTCTGGTCAACCCGCGCGCCTGTGCCGAAACCGAACTCAACTATGTAAGGACGGACAGTCGGAAACGGATCGCGGTGGTCGGCGCCGGTCCCGCCGGCCTCGCCTGCGCGACAGTCGCCGCCGAGCGCGGCCACGCAGTGACGCTGTTCGACGCCGCCGACGAAATCGGCGGGCAATTCAACATCGCCAAGCGGATTCCCGGCAAGGAAGAGTTCCACGAAACATTGCGCTATTTCCGGAATCGGATCGAGGACACCGGCGTCGAGCTGCGGCTGTCGACCGTGGCGGATGTCGATGCGCTCAAGGGTTTCGATGAAGTCGTGCTCGCCGCCGGCATCCGCCCGCGAAAAGTGAATTTCCCGGGCTCCGATCACGCCAAGGTCGTCGGCTATCTCGATGTGCTCAGTGGACGCGTCAAGCCCGGCGCGCGGGTCGCCATCGTCGGTGCCGGCGGCATCGGTTTCGATACCGCCGAATACCTGGTGCACATGCCGGTACTGGACCCGACGGCGTTCGACCTGCCACCGCTGCACGGTGCCCTCGAACACGGCTCGCCTTCGCTGGACGTGGAACGCTGGATGGCCGAATGGGGCGTCGACCCGACCTTCTCCGGCCCCGGCGGTCTGCGCAAACCATCGCCCGAGCCGCCGACACGTGAAGTCTGGCTGCTGCAACGCAGCCCGGGCAAACCGGGCGCCAAGCTGGGCAAGACCACCGGCTGGATCCACCGCGCCGCGCTCAAGGCCAAGCAGGTCACGATGCTGGGCGGCGTGGAATATCTCGGCATCGACGACAGCGGTTTCCGTATCCGCGTCGACGGCAAGGAACAGCTGCTGCCGGTCGATCATGTGGTGGTTTGCGCCGGCCAGGAGCCGCGAAGGGAGCTGGCCGACGCACTGCAGGCGGCCGGCGTGACCCCGCATCTGATCGGCGGCGCGGATGTGGCCGACGAACTGGACGCCAAACGCGCCATCTCCCAGGGTAGTCGTCTCGCCGCCGGGTTCTGAAGGGCTCGAAAGCGCGCGGATCGGCCCTCGATCGTATCGGACGCTCCAGTTCGCGACTCTGGTCACAGTGCCGTTGGCACGAGTCCACGGCAGGCTATTCCTCCTGCCCTGACAGTGAGTTACGGCGCCTTTTGAACAAAAACTCCAATTGAATCAGAGATTTCCTGATTTCTGTTCAGCTGTCGTTATGTTTCGATGACTAACCTACGCCCGCTTTCCCGCCACCGGATGCGGGACCAGCGCGAGATCGTGTCAGGCGACGAACCGCCCAGGAAGGGTGCTTCCCCGGACACGATCCACGTTTGGGCTACAAGCGGCCATAGAGCCCGCAGCCCCTTGTCTTGCGATCCTCGCAAGCGCCCGGCTTCACGCCGGACTGTCTATCGCCATGTCGCACCCGTATCGATGTCGTGGGCCCTTACCCCGCCACCGTCCGGCCCGAAGCAACGAAGCAAGGAGTTCTCATGAAGCTCGCATGGATCCTTTGGATCGCCTCGGTGTTGCCCCCCCAGGCCGCCGACTCGTTATGTCTCAGCACCACGTTGTACCTGGAAGCACGCAATCAGCCTGTCCGCGGACAGCAGGCGGTCGCCGAAGTCGCCCTGCGTCGCGAGGACAGCGGCTTGTGGGGCGATTCGATGTGCGAAGTCGTCACCGCCCGCAAACAGTTCGCGCCGACCATCGTTTCGCCGCGTACGCAACTCAGCAATGCCGAAGCCTGGTCGCAGGCGATCACCATCGCCCTCGAGGCGGAGCGCAATTGGGCGCTTCCGGTCGGTGAGCGCAAGGAGATCGTTCCCGGCGCCAGCCACTTCGCGGCCCTGTCCATCGCCCAGCCCAGCTGGCGCAACGCCTATCAGGTCGCGACCATCGGCGATCACAGTTTCTTCAAGGTGCAATCGCTGAAGCCCCAGAAAGACAAACCCGGACGCGGATGACGCCGCCACGGTTTCGATTCCGGAATCGAATCGCTGTACTGCTCACGACCGCCATTTTCGCGGTCGTTTTTTTTGCGCGACGCGAACGACACTGCGTTCCATGCGTCGCGATTGAGCGCCACGCCCCAGCGCACCATGATCCGGAACCCACCCCATGGAACCCTCGATGAAACTCTATTTCTCCCCCGGCGCCTGCTCTCTCTCCGATCACATCGTGCTGGAATGGATCGGCAAGCCATACGAAACCGTCAAGGTCGGCCGCGACGACCGCAAGAAGCCGGAATTCCTGGCGATCAATCCGGCCGGCGCGGTCCCCGCACTCGATCACGATGGCTGGGTGCTCACCCAGAATTCGGCGATCCTCAATTACCTCGCCGATCTGAATCCGGAATCCGGTCTCGGTGGCGACGGCAGCGCGAAGAGCCGCGCAGAGGTGAACAAATGGATCGCATTCTCCAACTCCGACCTACACCCGTCGTTCCATCCATTGTTCGGCAGTACGGCTTATCTCGAAGATACCGCGCTGATCGACAAGACCAAGGATGCCGCACGCGCGAAAATCCGCACGCTTTACGAACGCGCCGACGCGCATCTGGCCGACAAGCAGTGGCTGGCCGGCAGCCGCACGGTCGCCGATCCCTATCTGTATGTGACTTATCGTTGGGCACGCGCCACCGGTGTCGATCTTTCCGGTCTGGACAACCTCGCCGCCTTCGCAACGCGAATGGAAGCCGATCCCGCCGTGCAGAAAGCGTTGCAGGACGAAGGCCTGAGCTGATCCGTTCGCTGCGGCAAACGAAGAAGCCGCGCATCGTGCGGCTTCTTCGTCGATCGATCGAAACGACTCAGCGCTCGCGCCAGTCGCGGGTCATTTCCAGATACGTGAACGACGCCGACCACGTGATCAGCACGAAACCGGTGAGCGCGACGGTCCCGGCGATGAAGCGGATCGGGCCGATCGGTGCGAGATCGCCGAAGCCCACCGTGGTGTAGGTCACCGCCGACATGTACACCGCATCGAGCAGACTCAGCGGATGCGCACCGGCGACGACGCCGGTGTTCGGGAACATCAACAGCCCCCAGATCGCTGCGCCGAACACCCAGATTTCGGCGACATGCAGCGCCAGCACGCCGAAGATGCCGTAGAGCACCTTCCTGCGCCGATGACTTTCGTGACGGGCCGAGAGCCAGCGCGACAGCAGATTCAGTCCTTCGTAATGCACCAATACCGCGAGGCTCACCGAAATCGCGGTGATCAGCACCACCAGCGCGTTAGCGTCCCAGTGTTGATACATCTACGTGATGTCAGCGTTTGTCGATGGTGACGTACGCGCGATCGTCCGGGCCGACGTAGTTCGCGCTGGGGCGGATGATCTTGCCATCTTCTCGCTGCTCGATCACGTGCGCGCTCCAGCCGGTGGTGCGCGCGATCACGAACAACGGCGTGAACAGCGGCGTCGGGATGCCCATCATGTGGTAGCTGGAAGCACTGTACCAGTCGAGGTTCGGGAACATCTTCTTGGTATCCATCATCAGGTTTTCGATGCGCTCGGACACGTCGAACAGGACCTGATTGCCGCCACTTTCGCACAGCGTCTTCGAGATCGCCTTGATGATCGGGTTGCGCGGATCGCCGATGGTGTACACCGGATGGCCGAAGCCGATGACGATTTCCTTGCGCTCCATGCGCGCGCGGATATCGGCTTCGGCCTCATCGGCCGTGGCGTAACGGCTGATGATATCCATCGCCACTTCATTGGCGCCGCCGTGTTTCGGGCCGCGCAGGGCGCCGATACCGCCGGTGATGCACGAATGCAGATCGCTGCCGGTGCCGGCGATGACGCGCGCGGCGAAGGTCGAGGCGTTGAATTCGTGCTCGGCATAGAGGATCAGCGACTTGTCCAGCGCATCCGCATGGAGCTCGCTCGGCGGCTCGCCGTGCAGCAGCGTCAGGAAATGCGCGGCGACGGTGTCGTCGTCGGTTTCGCAGTCGATGCGGCGGCCGTTGCGGGTGAAATGCCACCAGTACAGCAGCATCGAACCGAAGCTGGCGATCAGGCGATCGGCGATGTCGCGCGCCTCGCTCGCAGGATGCCCTTCGCGTTCCGGCAGCACCGTGCCCAGCACCGAGCAGCCGGTACGCATCACGTCCATCGGATGCGCGTTCGCGGGAATGAGTTCCAGCGCTTCCTGCACGATCGCCGGCAGCCCGCGCAGGCGCTTGAGCTTGGTGCGATAAGCCTTGAGTTGCGATGCGGTCGGCAGCACACCGTGGACCAACAGATGCGCGACTTCCTCGAACGTCGATCGGGTCGCCAGATCGTGGATGTCGTAGCCGCGGTAATGCAGATCGTTGCCGCTGCGGCCGACCGTGCACAGCGCGGTATTGCCCGCAGCGGTGCCGCTCAGCGCGACGGATTTCTTGGCTTTCGGCAACGTCTGGGTGGTGTTCTCGCTCATGGTCTTGTCCTTTGACATCATTTCTTGGCGGCGAACAGCGCATCGAGCTTCTGTTCGAATGCGTGGTAGCCGATCCGGTCGTAGAGTTCCTCGCGGGTCTGCATGGTATCGACCACGGCCTGCTGATGGCCATCGCGGCGGATGCTTTCGTAGACATTCTCCGCAGCCTTGTTCATGGCCCGGAACGCCGACAGCGGGAACAGTTGGATGGCGACGCCGGCCGAAGCCAGTTCGTCGCGGGAAAACAGCGGGGTCTTGCCGAACTCGGTGATGTTGGCCAGCACCGGCACCTTCACTGCATCGACGAAACGCCGATAGGTCGGCAGGTCGTAGGCGGCCTCGGCGAAGATGCCGTCGACGCCGGCTTCGACGCAGGCGATGGCACGTTCGATCGCGGCGTCCACGCCGTCGACCTGGATCGCATCGGTGCGCGCGATCAGGAAGAAGGCCGCGTCGGTCTTCGCGTCCGCTGCGGCCTTCACGCGATCGACCATCTCGCCCTGCGACACGATCTCCTTGCCCGGGCGATGGCCGCAGCGCTTGGCGCCGACCTGGTCCTCGATATGGCAGGCGGCGGCGCCGGCCTTGATCAGCGATTTGATGGTGCGCTCGATGTTGAACGCGCTGGGCCCGAAGCCGGTATCGATGTCGACCATCAGCGGCAGATCGCAGACATCGGTGATGCGGCGGGTGTCGATCAGCACGTCTTCAAGCGTGTTGATACCGAGATCGGGCAGCCCCAGCGAGCCGGCAGCGACGCCGCCGCCCGAAAGGTAAATCGCGCGGTAACCGGCGCGCTTCGCCAGCAATGCGTGATTGGCGTTGATCGCGCCGATCACCTGCAGCGGCGATTCTTCGGCGAGGGCGGCGCGGAACTTCGCGCCTGCGGAATGTTGCGACATGGTCGGGACTCCTGATCGTCCACGGGCCCGGACATACGTCCGGATGGCGGAGGTGCGTCGCATCGTACGCCCCTCCCGGGGCCGCAAATCTGGCACCATCCCGAGGGTTGATCAATCTTGATCGAATCAATCAATCTATCGCCATGGCCGATCTGCTGACCGCCCGCGAAACCTGCCGTCTGCTCGGCATCAGCCAGGCGACCTTGTACGCCTATGTCAGCCGTGGCCTGCTCGAATCGCGGCCCGGCCCGGACCACCGGACCCGGCTTTACCCGAGGATCGACGTGGAGCGCCTGATGCAGCGCAAGCAGGTCGGCCGCAGCGCCGCCGCAGCCGCAGCGCACAGCCTGGACCGGGGTCTGCCGGTGCTGGAAACGCGGATCTCGCTGATCCGGCCCGATGGCCCCTACTACCGCGGTCGTTCCGCAATCGCTGCGGTGCGCGACGGCGCCACCCTGGAGGACGCGGCTCGCCTGCTGTGGGACTGCGGCGACCACGACCCGTTCGCCGCCGTCGATGGCGCGTGGCCCACCCACGTCGCCGCAATCGCCGCCGACGACGCGCTGCCGCCGCTGGAACGCGCGATGGCTGCGATCCCGCTGCTGGCGCTCGGCACACGCGGCGCGCTGAATACAACAACGCGCGCACGCCACGAGATCGCTGCCACCCTGCTCCGCCAGAACGCCGCGCTGCTGGTCGGTCGCCCGCCGCCAGCCGGGCCTGCGCATGCGCTGCTCGCCGAGGTCTGGAAACCCGGCGACGCCGGTTTCGCCGATCTCGTCCGCGCCGCGCTGGTGCTGTGCGCGGACCACGAACTCAATGTCTCCGCATTCGCCGCGCGCGTGGTCGCGTCCACCGGCGCGCATCTGCACGCGACGGTGTGCGCAGGCTTGGCTGCGCTGTCCGGCCCGCGCCACGGCGGCGCGACCGCGCGCGCCTATGCGCTCATCGCAGACGCGCGCGAGGCTGTATCGCCACGCGATTTCATCGAAACCCGACTGCAGCGCGGCGACGACCTCCCGGGCTTCGGCCACGCGCTCTATCCGCACGGCGACCCGCGGGCTGCAGAACTACTCGCCCTTTTGCGAGTGCAGCACGCGGGCGAAGCCGCGATGCGCGAACTCGATGCGATCGTCACCGCGACCGAAGACGTCAGCGGCCAGCACCCGAACATCGACTTCATGCTCGCCGCGATCTGCCACGCCAATGCATTGCCTGCGACGCCTGCGTTGGTGATGTTCGCGGCGGGGCGCCTCGCGGGGTGGCTTGCGCATGCGTTGGAACAGCAGGCTGAGGGGAAATTGATTCGGCCCAGGGCGAGGTATACGGGCGTAGAGCCGAATTCGCCATGACCGCCGATTCGTAGCCCGGTTGTCGAAGACAGCCGGGATGGGCTTCCACAGCGGTGTCGACATCGAAGCGCGGCGCCATGCAACGATGGCGTTTCACGAGGCTTGCAGGAGGGTTTAACGATGGCTGCAATCGCGAATGTGTATCCGGCTTGCATTCCCGGCTGTCGCTATGCGACAACCGGGCTACGGAACTGGCAAAGAAAACCTGTCACTTTTGACAGGTTGCCTAGGTACTTGTAGTGCCTGTAGAAGGGCCTACCCCCCAGATAAAGTGACCGCACGTCTGACGAGCCGAATTGCGTAACCCGGACAGCGAAGCACCGAATCAGGGGGTAGCCATCAGCATGATGGCCTGCCCAAGAGACTTCCACCACTTGGGTCGAGCCATCATGAGAAGGACGCTCTTGGTTTTCATGCTGCTGCTATCGGTTAGCGCGCAGGCCGCTGTTAGTAATGCTGCATCGTCTGAGTTTGAAGCGAAATTACGGGCTGCAGACGAGGCCAAGGCCTCCGATCCGTTGAAATTCATGGAGTTTCTACCGCAGCTTCAATCTGATGCCGTTAGCGCCAGCGCACTTCAGCGGCAACACCTCAAGTATCTGGAGGCGTATTACACTGGCATATATCTGGATGAGATAACGACCGGAGCGCAACTGGCCAAGGCATTGTTCGATCAAGCGAGTGATATCGAACTGAAGTACCGATCTGGCGCCTTGGCCGCAAATTTCTTCGCACTCAGTCGGGATTTCAGTAACGGTATTCGTTACTTGACCAAGACGATGGAGATGCGGAACTCGATCAACAATAGGAGCGTCCGGCATGAAGGCATCGGCGCCGCCGCGGTGCTGTACAACGAAATGGCGCAGTACAGGATCGGCATGCGCTATGCCGATGAACTGCTTTCGGATCGTCCGAGCCCCCAAGTCAAGTGCTTTGCCGGACTCGCTCGGCACGAGTCGATATTCGAGCTGGGCTTGCTCAAGCCCGGCGACATTCAGTCGATCCAAGAAGTCATCGACCACTGCAGGTCGATCCGCGAGCTGATCTCCGCGAATCTCGCGCGCGGGGTGTTGGCCCGCAAGCTGGCGGCCGACGGCGATTCAGTGAAGGCTGCCGCCCTGCTCGAAGCCGCGCTCCCCGAGGTGCAAGCCACGCGGTATCCGCGTCTGATCGCGGAGTTCCACTCGCTGATCGCCGAACTCAAATTGACGATCGGCGATGCGCCATCGGCGGAAGCCCACGCTCGGTCAGCGATCGCCATGGGCGAGCAGATTCCGTCCTCGTCGACTCTCGTTAGCGCCTACCACACCCTCTATCGGATCGCAGCCAGCCGCGAGAAGCAGTCGGTGGCGCTTGAACTGTACAAGCGTTACGCCGAATCGGAAATGGCGCGCATGTCCGATGCCAGAGTGAGGGAGCTGGCTTACGAGATCGCGCGTCATCAGACCAATCAGCAGGCGCAGCAGCTGCAGCGGCAGCTCGAGCTGGAGCGCAACGGTGCGAAGCAGGCGCGACTCGCGATGGTGACCCTGATGCTCCTGATGCCGATGTTTCTATTGACAGGCATCGTATTTTCCAGGTTGACCCAGTTCAAACGTTTGGCGCAGACCGACACGCTCACCGGCTTGGGCAACCGTCACTTCTTCACCCAGAAATCCGAACGCGCCCTCGTCGCTGCGGCGCGCACCGGCGAGCCCGTCGCGCTGATCATGTTCGACCTCGATCATTTCAAGGCGATCAACGACACCTACGGCCATGACGCTGGCGACTGGGTGCTCAAGCAGGTGGGCAAGATATGTTCGGCGCACTGCCGCAAGACCGACTATCTTGGCCGCATCGGCGGTGAGGAGTTCGCGATGCTACTGAGAGGAATGAATCTGGCCACTGCGGCGCAGATGGCGGAAGGTTACCGTGCGAAGTTGGCCCAGATCGACACGCGCCAAAGCGATGACGGGCTAGTGGTCACCGCGAGTTTCGGAGTCAGCTCGACCGAGCAGTCGAGCTACGATCTCTCCAATCTTCTCTCGCACGCCGATCAGATGATGTATCGCGCGAAGAATGAAGGTCGCAATCGGGTCTGCGTATACACCGCCAACAGCGCCAAAGAGCCATAGGCTGGGTCATCGACCCAACTGCCGGAGGGGATCAGAGCTGGATCGATGACCCAGCCTACGCAATGTGGCGCGATTCAATTCAAACGTTGTACGGACACAATCAATGATCGGGGGATGGATGTTCAGATTCTTGACGCTTTGCCTAAAGCTATCCATATACACAGGAGCGCTGCTCACAGTCATCATTGGCGCGCTGGTCGGCCCGGAGGTCACCGCGGAACTGGGCTTCCCGGACGTATCGGAAGGAATCGGTTACGGCATCGGCGCGGTGATCGGCATTTTTGCCGCTTCGATTCTTTTCGGCATCCCCATCGTGCTTCTGAATATCAACGCCAATCTTGAGCAGGCTGTCGATTTGTTGAAAACAATGCAGCAGCCCGGAGGGTCAAGGATTGTTGAGGCGGTCGCTCCCGTGATCGTTGACCACGCCTTGGATGCTTGGGAATCCGCCTAAAGATTTCGTCGAGCGAGTAGCCCGGGTAAGGCCGCAGGCCGCACCCGGGGCTTTTGAAATTTAACCGCAACGGATTTTACGTGGCTTGCGCTTTCCCGGGTGCGCGCGGCGCGCTTACCCGGGCTACCCATTCCGCTGTGCGTTTGAGGGTCATCGCCATCTGAAAACTGCGATGGCGCATGACGCCTTCGGCTTATGCGCGCTACGAAATTTCTGGGCGACGCGATGTGCTTGCGGCGGCCGTTGGTCTCAACTGCCAAACTCCGGCCCACGCTGCAATGCGCGCTTCACATCCTCCAACGCATTCGGATCATCCAGCGTCGACAGATCGCCCGGGTCGCCGCCCTGCGCGAGGGCGAGCAGCGAGCGGCGCAGCAGCTTGCCGGATCGCGTTTTCGGCAACGCATTGACGATGTAAATCCGCGCGGGGCGCGCGACGGCGCCGAGGCTGTGTTCGACCTGTTTGCGCATGCTGTCGGCGGCGGCGATGCGTTCCTGCGGTTCGCTCGTTGCTTGACGCAATGTCGCGAACACCACCGGCACCTGGCCCTTGAGTTCGTCGGCGACGCCGACGACGGCGACCTCCGCCACCAGCGGGCAACTCGACACCGATTCCTCGATCTCGCGCGTGCCCAGGCGGTGGCCGGCGACGTTGATCACGTCGTCGGTGCGACCGAGGATGAAGGTGTAGCCGTCTTCGTCGCGGATCGCCCAATCCAGCGAGCTGTAGAGTAGGCCTTTGAAGTGGCCGAAATAACTGCGCAGGAAGCGCGCGTCGTCGTTCCACAGCGTGGTCATGCAGCCCGGCGGCAGCGGCGGTTCGATCACCAGCACGCCCTTCTCGCCGGCACCGACTTCCTCGCCGGTGGATTCGTGGATGATCTTCGTGCGGTAGCCGAGATTCGGGAAACCCGGCGAACCGAACTTCACCGGCTTCATGTCCAGGCCCGGCAGCAGCGCGAGCACCGGCCAACCGGTTTCTGTCTGCCAGTAGTTGTCGATCACCGGTTTGCCCAACGCATCGGTGATCCAGTGCGCGGTGGGTTCGTCCAGCGGCTCGCCGGCGAGGAACAGATACTGCAGCGACGACAGGTCGTGGCGGCGGATGAAATCGATATCGTGCTTCTTCAGCACGCGCGCGGCGGTCGGCGACGAAAACATCGTGCGCACGCCGTACTTCTCGCACAGCGACCACCAGATGCCGGGGTCGGGATTCACCGGCAGACCTTCGTACAGCAGCGAGGTCGCGCCGACGATCAGCGGGCCGTAGACGTTGTAGGAATGCCCGACCGCCCAGCCGACATCGGACGTGGAGAACATCACTTGCCCGGGGCCGACATCGAACACCGTGCGCATCGACAGCGCCATCGCCACCGCGTGGCCGCCGACGTCGCGCTGTACGCCCTTGGGTTTGCCGGTGGTACCGGAGGTGTAGAGCAGATAGCTGGGTTCGTTGGATTCCAGCCATTGCACCGGCACGTCGGTATCGCCGACTTCGGCGCGCAGCATTGCGTAATCCTCATCGCGACCGGCGAGCTTCGGCTCGGCGGCATCGAGACCACGCGAAACGATCAACACTTTCGCTGGCGGAGACGCCGCTTCGGCGCAGGCGGCATCGACCAGCGCCTTGTACGGAATCACCTTGCCGCCGCGCATGCCGGCGTCGGCCGCGATCAGCAGCTTCGGCGTGGCGTCGTCGATGCGCAGCGCGAGGTTGTGCGCGGCGAATCCGCCGAACACGACGGAATGGATCGCGCCGATGCGCGCGCAGGCCAGCATCGCGAACACCGCTTCGGCCATGTTCGGCATATAGATGACGACCCGGTCGCCGCAGCCCACGTCCAGCCGCTGCAGCACGGCGGCGAAGGCATTCACCTCGCGATACAGCTCGCGATAGGTGATTTCGCGGGTGAGGTTGGTTTCGGTCGAGATCGCGACCAGTGCGAGCTGATCGCCGCGCGCGTCCAGATGCCGGTCCACGGCGTTGTAGCAGAGATTGGTCTGCCCGCCGACGAACCACGACCGGAACGGCGGGTTGTCGTAATCGAGGATCTTCGCTGGCGGGACATGCCAGTGGATGGCTTTCGCCTGCTCCGCCCAGAACCCTTCAGGGTCTTCTATCGAGCGGCGATATTCGTCTTCGTAGCGCATGCGCCCTCCCACGGACAACGCGATGGGAGGAGCTTAGTCCTCCGCGCCGTGCCCGGCCTTCCGACCTTGGTCGCAGGCGCAAACGAAAACGCCGGGCAATGCCCGGCGCGTTCATGAATTACGAGCGTTGTCACGATCAGAGCAGATGCGCGACGCCGGCACGTTCCTCTTCGAGTTCCGCGAGCGTCTTGTCCATCGCCGCGCGGCTGAAGTCGTCGACCGGCAGGCCTTCGATGCGCGTGTATTCGCCGTTGGCGCAGGTCACCGGCACGCCGTACATCACGCCTTCGGGGATGCCGTAGCTGCCATCGGACGGAATACCCATGGTCACCCACTTGCCGTTGGTGCCCAGCACCCAGTCGTGGATGTGGTCGATCGCGGCATTCGCGGCCGACGCGGCCGAGGACAGGCCGCGCGCTTCGATGATCGCCGCGCCGCGCTTGCCGACCTGCGGAATGAACGCATTCGCGTTCCAGTCGCCATCGTTGATCTTGTCCTTCAGCGATTCGCCGTTGATGGTGGCGAAGCGGTAGTCGGGATACATCGTCGGCGAGTGATTGCCCCACACAACCATGTTCTGGATGTCGCCGACAGCCACGCCGGCCTTGTTGGCGAGCTGCGACAGCGCGCGGTTGTGGTCGAGGCGCAGCATGGCGGTGAAGTTCTTCGCCGGCAGATCGGGCGCGGATTTCATCGCGATATACGCATTGGTGTTCGCCGGGTTGCCGACCACCAGCACCTTCACGTTGCGGCTGGCGACAGCGTTCAGCGCCTTGCCCTGCACGGTGAAGATTTCGGCGTTCTTCAGCAGCAGATCCTTGCGCTCCATGCCCGGGCCGCGCGGCATCGCGCCGACCAGCATGGCCACGTCGGCGTCCTTGAACGCGACGTTCGGATCGTCGGTGCCGACCATACCGGCCAGCAGCGGGAATGCACAGTCTTCCAGCTCCATCATCACGCCCTTGAGCGCGGCCTGGGCTTTCTCCAGCGGCAGTTCCAGCATCTGCAGGATCACCGGCTGGTCCTTGCCCAGCATTTCGCCCGAAGCGATGCGGAACAACAGGGCGTAACCGATCTGGCCAGCGGCGCCGGTGACGGCGACTCGGACGGGTTGTTTCATGACGGAACTCCGGGGGGATGACGAGTGGCGAAAAAAGGAAAGTTCGACCGAACCGGAGACGAAGGGCAATTCGACTTTCGTCTCCGGCGGCCCGGACTCAGTGCAATTCGGCGAAGAACTCCTGGATGCGCTGCAGACCCGGGGCCAGCTGCGGCGTCGGGCAGGTGTAGCTGATCCGGAGCGCGCGCGGTTCGCCGAAGGCCGAGCCGGGCACGCAGGCCACACCCTTGGCATCCAGCAGCGCGTTGCACAGGTCGACGTCGTTGGCGATCTTCAGCCCGGTCGGGCCGTGGGTCTTGCCGAAGTAGGCGCTGACATCGGGGAACACGTAGAACGCGCCGCGCGGTTTCGGGCAGACGATGCCCGGAATGGCCATCAGCGCCGCCATCACCTGGTCGCGCTTGGCCTGGAATTCGGCGTTCTTCAGGGTCGGGACGTCCTGAGGGCCACTGAGCGCGGCGATCGCAGCGGCGGTGGTCATCTCCGGGATATTGGTGATGTGGTTCGAGTTCATCGTCACCACTGCCTTCGCCACCGCTTCCGGGCCGGCCATGAAGCCGACGCGCCAGCCGGGCATGCCGTAGGTCTTCGACAGCGAATCCAGGAAGATCACCCGGTCGCGCAGCTCGGGACGGAACTGGATGAAGTTGTGGTAGCCGACATCGTCGAAGACCATTCGGTTGTAGATGTCGTCGGTGATGATCCAGGTGTCCGGATACTTCACGAGAACGTCGGCGAGCGCCGCGATCTCGTCCTTGCCGTAGACCATGCCGGTCGGGTTGGACGGATTGTTGAACAGGAACACTTTCGGCTTCTTCGCCATCGCGGCGTCGAGCTGCGCGGGGGTGAGCTTGTAGTCCTGTTCCGGCGGACACGGCAGCAGATCGATCTTGGCGTCGACGATCTCCGCGATATCGAGATAGCTGGTCCAGTAGGGCGTTGGGAAGGCGATGGTGTCGCCTTCGTCCAGCAGCACTTCGGCCAGGTTGTAGATGACGTGTTTGGCGCCGATGCCGGTGGCGATGTTGGCCCGGGTGTAGCCGGTCAGACCGGTGGCTTCCATGTGCTTCAGGAAGGCGTCGAGCAGCGCGTCCGAGCCGCGGTTGCTGCCATACTGGCCCGAGTCTTTGTTCAGGGCCTCACGGACGGCGTCATAGACATGAGCACCGGGCAGAAAATTCGGGACGCCGATCGAGAAACTGATGATGTCGCGGCCTTCGGCCTTGAGCCGTTTGGCCTTTTCGGCGACAACCATGATCGCACTGGGCTTGGCGCGACCGACGCGCCGGGCGAGCTGCAGCATCGCTTGACCTGTTTTGGGTTCGAAAACACTGAGGGGGAGCCTGCGGACGCAGGCCGGAGGAAGCACGAAATGTTAGCACAGCGCACCGTTCCGACCGCCGCCGCGACCCGCTTGCCGACCGTATCTGCGCCGGTTCTGCAACGATCCCGCTGGGCCTTCGTGCTGGCCTGCTGCCTGCTGCTGAACGCCTGCGTCTCCACGCAGACGCGGGTGGTGAAAGACGAAACCGGCCAGCCGCTGGCCATCGCCGGCAGCGTGGTGCTGGTGGAACCGGACATGGAGCTTTACGAAGTGCTCGCCGGCGGCGCCCAGGAACCGCGCAAAGTCTGGACCGACACCGCCCGGCGGCTGTATCCGCAGATGGCGCGCGACATCCTCGGCAGACGCGGCATGACCGTGGTTCCCGACTTCAACCTGCCGCCCGCCACCAGCAACGACGATCCGCTGCGCCAGCTGATGCTGCTGAACCAGGCGGTTTCGATCAGCATCCTCCAATACTCGCGCAGCGGCAGCAGCCCCAATAGCGGCCTGCGCAACAAGCACGGCAAGTTCGACTGGACCCTCGGTCCCGGCGTGAAAGCGCTACGCGATGCCACCGGCGCCGACTACGCCCTGTTCACCTACGTCCGCGACAGCTACACCGGCAGCGGTCGCGTGGCGATGCGGGTGGTCGGCTTCCTGCTGCTGGGCGGCGACATCGGCGGCGGCTACCAGATCGGGCTGACGTCGCTGGTCGACCTGCGCACCGGCCAGGTGGTCTGGCACAACCTGCTGGTCGATCAGGCCGGCGATCTGCGCGACGAGGCCGGCGCGCGCGAAACCGCGGAGGATCTGCTCAAGGGCCTCAACGACAAGCTTCGATCAAGCAGCGGGAGCCGGCGATGAGCCCGGGGTGGCGGATTCCCATGCTGGGGATGGTGCTGATCATCGCAGCGCTTACGGGCTGCGCTACCAGCCAGCAGGTCCGCAACCATCGTCCGGGCGATGCACCGGTCGCCGGCAGCGACGAGGACGAACTCTGGTACGCGATGCAGCGCGCCGAGGCCGAACTGCAGCGCGCGCCGCAGCGGGTCCGCGATCCCGCACTGAACGAGTACGTGCGCAAGATCGCCTGCGATGTGGCCGACGACTACTGCCGCGATCTGCGCGTCTACGTCATGGATGTACCGGAATTCAACGCGTCGATGGCGCCGAACGGGATGATGCTGGTCTGGACCGGCGCCCTGCTCCGCGCCCGCGACGAGGCCGAGATCGGCTTCGTGCTCGGGCACGAGGCCGGCCATTTCCGCGCCCAGCATTCGATCCGGCAATGGCGACGGCTCAAGGACACTTCCGCCGTGCTCAGCGCCTTCCAACTGGTGGCCTACGGCGCGGGCGTGCCCGACGCCGCGCTGCTCGGCGCGCTGGGCGCCTACGCCGGCATCTTCAAATTCAGCCGCGACCAGGAGCGCGAGGCCGACCGGCTCGGCTTCGCATCCGCAGTCGCGCACGGCTACGACCCCGATGCCGGCGCCGATCTGTGGGCGCGGCTCAAGCGCGAAGAGGACACCCGCAAGTACCAGCGCCGCGGCGTGGTGTTCGCCACCCACCCGGCGACCGACGAGCGCATGAGCGATATCCGCGCCGCCGCCGGTGCCTTGCCGAATCCACCGCGCGAACGTCGCCGCGACGAGTACCGCACGGCGATGCGGCCGTTCATGGCGCACTGGCTCGACGAAGAACTCGGCCGCCGCCGCTACGCCAGTTCGCTGCTGGTGATCGGCGAACTGCTGGCGGATGCGCCTGCGGAGGATCATGGTTTGCTCACGTTCTATCTCGGCGAAGCGCACCGGCGACGCAATGCCAACGGAGACCGCGCCAAAGCCGCCGGACTCTATGCGCGTGCGATCACCCTGCCCGGCGCGCCGGCCGCAAGCTGGCGCGAGCACGGATTCGCGCTGCGCGAGGCCGGGAAGAATGTCGAGGCCATCGCCGCGTTGAAACGTTATCTCGATCTCGCCCCGCAGGCGGACGACCGCGCTTTCGTGCAGCGCGAACTGGAAAAAACAGGAGAACGACCATGAGCCTCCGCCGCATGCTGCAGACCATTGTGTTGCAGACTGCCTTGATCGTGCCGATCTGCCTGCTGCTCGCCGCCTGCAGCACCGGCGGCGCGCTGGTGAAACCCGGCCCCACCATCGCCAGCGGCAAGCTGATGATCGACAGCGAAATGGAGTGGACCCGGATCTACACCGGAACCCGCTACCAGTTGTGGAGCATCGACGGTGAACTGCTCAATCGTCTGTATCTGATCCCGACCGTGCGCGAGAAGGAATTCATCTTCCTCGGCGAACGCCAGACGAAGCGGCGTCCCGATGGCGCCTTCTATCATCGCGGCCTGCGCCCGGACGAGTTGCGCGATCTGATCCTGGATGGGCTGCGCGCCGCCGGGACCGCCAACGTCGAAGCGCGCGACCTGCGCCCGGCCACGTTCGGCAACCGCGAAGGCCTGCGCTTCGAGTTCTCGCTCGCCAACGAGGAAGGCCTGAAATTCAAGGGCATGGCCGCCGCGTTCGAGCACGAGAAAGGGCTGTCGCTCGCGATCTTCATGGCGCCGTCGGAGTACTACTACCCGCGCGATGCCGCGAAGGTTGCCAAAATGCTGGACACCCTGCGGCTGAAGTGATGCGCGCGCGGCGACAAGGTCGAACGCACGTCCGATACGACATCAGTCGCCACCACCACCGCCGTCGCCGTCGCCGCCTCCACTATCGCTGCCGCAATCGCCGCCACTGTCGCCGGCACCGCCGCCGTCATCGCTGGCATCGCACTGATCATTGCTGTCGCGCGGATCATTGCCTGAAGCGCTACTGTCGCTGTAGTACGTGGTTCCGTTGTCGAACCCCCGGCTGTCAAACCCAGTGCTGCCGTTGACTGCAGCGCCGCGACGCGCATGACGGCGGCCCGAACCGCCGCCGCGCGCCACCAGCAGCAAGCCGATACCGATCACCACGAAAGCGGGCAGCTGGAAGCCGGCGAGCAGCGCCACGACCCCCATCGCAAGCAACACCAGCCCCGGTACTTTTCCCGACATGACGACACCCCGAGCGGCAAGTCAAAGTGGACGGCACTGTGCCACGAAATCGACGTGGTAATGCTCGTCGTGCCGCCACCACACTTTTCCACGCACGAAGGTAATGCGGTCGCGTAAGAATGGCCCGCGCCGGGTGGCGAACAGCTTCGGCAGGAATGCAGGCTCGAAGATCACCCGGCCGATGCGCGCGCCGGAACGGCGCCCGGACCGTTCCAGCGCGTAAAGATGTTCGCCCAGCGCATCGAAGTCGATACGCAGATCGCGATAGCGCGCATTGGCGTCGAATTCGATGTCGTAACCGTAACGGTTGCCCGCATTGCCGGGCAACGGCACCGAACGCCCCTTCGCATCGACCACCGGCACCATGAAGTCCACCGACAATCCGTTCTGATGGCTCTTGTGCGGCTTGAACGGCCCGCCCTTCGCGAATCCCGTTTCGCCATAGACGAAGGTCTTCGCCGGCGCATGCTGCGCGAGCGTTGCGTACGCACCCGCGACGGCATCCGCTACGCGACGATGCGTGTAGGTGCGCCCGAGGCCGACGCCGGCAGTGCTGTAGGCGCGGAAGTTCTTGCCGTTGGCCGGCAGTTGCACGGCATGCTCGATGCGGCCTTTGGCGGGGGTTCCGTGGCACACGCTGTTCGCCGCATGTGCCGGCAACGCTGTCGCGAGCAGCGTCGCGAACAGCATCGACAGCCGGATCACATCCACGCTCGACTCAGCGAGCGAGTTTGTAGCCCTTTTCGGCCGCCAACCGGGTCAAGGCATTGCCTTGCTCGATCATTTTCGATTGGCCCTGCGACAACTTGATCGCGGCGTCGCTCATCATCATCTGGTTCTTCGCGGCCAGGGCAGCCTTCACGCCTTTCGCGCCGTCGGTGCTCAGCGCGATCGCGTCCGCGAAACCTTGGGAAATCTTCCCGACTTCCGGCGTGCTCGCCTTGAACTGCGCCAATTCAGCCGCGTTCTTCTCCATCGCCACGATCCAGTCGTCCAACAGCGCGATTCTTTGGGCGTCGGTCGTGGCCGCAGCCATTTTCCGGCTCACATCCTGCGAAGCGGGATCGAGAACCGAGGTCGCGACGTATCGATCGAATGCCTGCAGATCGGCGACGACCGGGTCTTTCGCGCAACCCGTCAGCAACAGCGCCGAAAGCAGGACGGCGGACAAGATGGTTTTCATGGATGGCGTCCAGTACAGAGTGAATGCGGATCGATAATGGCAGCATCGACCATCCATGGCTGCCGAAGGACGGGACGGCTTCTCCGCAGTCCCGCCTTGTTTTTCATGCGGCGTTTTTCACGCAGCGAGAATCCTGTTCCACTCCGCCACGCGGTCGGCCTTCGCAGCGATGGCGGCTTCGGCATCGCCTTCGATCGTCAGCGACTTGATGGTGTCGCCCTGGCGGATCGTATCGACCACCTCCATGCCTTCCAGCACCTTGCCGAAGACGGTGTGCTTGCCGTCAAGCCAGCCGCAGGGGACATGGGTGATAAAGAACTGGCTGCCGTTGGTGCCTGGGCCGGCGTTGGCCATCGACAGCACGCCGCGCTCATGGCCGATGCCGTTGTTGGCTTCGTCCTCGAACTTGTAGCCCGGACCGCCGGTGCCGCGGCCCTGCGGGCAGCCGCCCTGGACCATGAAGTCGGCGATGACGCGGTGGAAGATCAGGCCGTTGTAGAAGCCGCGCTGGGCGAGGTTGACGAAGTTGGCGACGGTCAGCGGCGCCTTGTCGGCGTGCAACTGGATGCGGATCGGGCCGCGGTCGGTGTCGAAATGGGCGATCAGGCTCATGGTCAGGCTCCGGAGGGGTCGAATCGACGGGATAAAAAGGGGCAACACCGTACCATGCCGCCCTCCCCGGCGGACATGATCGGTGCGCCCCCTGGCCCTCCATCGGCCCGGATCAGAACACTTCGTCGGCTTGCGCCCCGGCCTTGAACGTCGTGTAGACGATCACCGGAATCCCGGCGTCGGCGAGGTACTCCTGCACCAGCGGCTGTACATCGACCCAGTCGAGGCCGCCCACACCCGTCGCGAGGCGCGGGATGGCGATGCTGGCGATCTTCTGATCGTCGATCTCGGCGCGCAGCGCCTTCAGGGCATGGCGCACATGCTGCAGGCTGGCCTTGCCGGGCTTGCCGCCGTGGTGGCCCTCGACGCCCTCCTGGGTGAACAGATTGACGATGCGACGGCCATCGGCGCCGGCCCAGGTCCACAGGCCGCCGGATTTCGGGTGGCCGGACTGGCAGTAATGACGGAAGTCCTTGTACAGCGCCGGGGCATGCTCGCGCAGCGACAGCGCCAGGCCGGTGTGGAAATCGTCGTTCGGGGCCACGCCATGTGCGATGGCCTGAGCGCGGGTCTTGAGGATGTCGCCGGTCACTTCCTGGATCATTCGGGTCGCCTTCTGGGCTGGTTGGGATGCCCACAGGCTCCCACGACAGCACCGCCAACGCCTTGTCGCCAGGCATGCGCGCGCCTCGCGAAATCCACTAGAATCGGAGGGTTGTGCGCGGGTTCCACCGCCTCGACCGGCAGGACGTCAGCTGCGGCGGTGATCCAGCAGCGACATCGCAAGACCGACCCAGGCGAACGCGAAGAACACGCCACCGACCGCCAGCAAGGGCAAGCGGAACGAGGCCGGCAGGGACAGCGCCACTGCGGAGTCCGGCGCGAACTGCATCAGCAACCCCAGCCCGAGCAGCAACAGGCCGATGGCATCGAGGGCGAACAGCCACAAAGGCGGCTTCCACGGTGTCCTGATCATGGGGATTCAAACTCCTGAACGGGCCGACTGAGCCATTGCTCTCGGCTGCCGGCTATAATAGTCGGCTTCCTTCACGACAAATCAGCATCCGGTCACCCCCGGGCGCCCATTCGCCATGTCCATTGAACGCCTGCGCAACATCGCCATCGTCGCCCACGTCGACCACGGCAAGACCACCCTCGTCGACCAGCTGCTGAAGCAGTCGGGCACCTTCAGTGAGCGTACGGTCACGACCGAACGCATGATGGACAGCAACGATCTCGAAAAGGAACGTGGCATCACGATCCTCTCGAAGAACACCGCGATCCGCTGGAAATCGCCCGAAGGCGAGGAATACCGGATCAATATCGTCGACACCCCCGGGCATGCCGACTTCGGCGGCGAAGTGGAGCGCGTGCTGTCGATGGTCGACTCGGTGCTGATCCTCGTCGACGCGATGGACGGCCCGATGCCGCAGACCCGCTTCGTGACCCAGAAAGCCTTCGCGATGGGCTTCAAGCCGATCGTCGTGGTCAACAAGGTCGACCGCCCGGGCGCACGTCCGGACTGGGTGCTGGACCAGACCTTCGACCTGTTCGACCGTCTCGGCGCCACCGACGAGCAGCTCGACTTCCACACCGTCTACGCCTCGGCGCTGCATGGTTACGCCGGGCTCGACCCGAGCGTGCGCAGCGGCGACATGACTCCGCTGTTCCAGACCATCGTCGATCACGTCGCACCGCCGCCGGTCGATCTGGAAGGTCCGTTCCAGATGCGCGTGACCTCGCTGGATTACAGCAACTACGTCGGCATCATCGGCGTCGGTCGCATCCAGCGCGGCAAGATCAAGACCAACCAGCAGGTCACGGTGATCGACCGCGAAGGCAAGACCCGCAACGCGAAAGTGCTGCAGGTGCTCGGCTTCCTCGGCCTCGAGCGCCATGAAGTGAAGGAAGCCCAGGCCGGCGACATCATCGCGATGTCCGGCATCGAAGGCCTCGGCATTTCCGACACCATCTGCGACACCTCGCGGGTCGAGCAACTGCCGGTGCTGACCGTCGACGAACCGACGATCTCGATGACCTTCCAGGTCAACGACTCGCCGTTCGCCGGCGTGAAGGACCGCAGCGGCGGCAAGTTCCTGACCTCGCGCCAGCTGCGCGACCGCCTGATCCGCGAGACCCAGCACAACGTGGCGCTGAAGGTCGAGGACACCGCCGACGCCGACAAATTCAAGGTCAGCGGCCGTGGCGAACTGCATCTGTCGATCCTGATCGAAACCATGCGCCGCGAAGGCTACGAACTGGCCGTATCGCGCCCGGAAGTGATCATCAAGGAGATCGACGGCGAGAAGATGGAGCCGTTCGAGTCGCTGGTGGTCGATCTGGAAGAGCAGTACCAGGGCGGCGTGATGTCGCGCCTCGGCGAGCGCAAGGCGCAGCTCACCAATATGGAACCGGACGGCAAAGGTCGCGTGCGCATCGATTTCATGATCCCGGCGCGCGGTTTGATCGGCTTCCAGACCGAATTCCGCACGATCACCGCCGGCACCGGCCTGCTGTTCCACGTCTTCGACCATTACGGCCCGAAGACCGACGGCGATATCGGCCAGCGTCAGAACGGCGTTTTGATCTCCAACGGCACCGGTCCTTCGCCCGCCTACGCGCAGATCGCGATGCAGGAGCGCGGCCGTCTGTTCATCGAGCCGGGCGACGAAATCTACGAAGGCCAGATCGTCGGTATCCACTCGAAAGACAACGATCTCACCGTCAATGCGCTGCGCGGCAAGCAGCTCACCAACTTCCGCGCCTCGGGCAAGGACGATGACGAAGGGTTGATCCCGGCGGTCAAGTTCTCGCTGGAACAGGCGCTGGAGTTCATCGACGACGACGAGCTGGTGGAAATCACCCCCAAGGCGATCCGTCTGCGCAAGAAGCAGCGCACCGAAAACGACCGCAAGCGCGCTTCCCGCGCCGCGTAAGTCGCGCTCCGCTCGCGCCGACATGGAACGGGATGCGCCGAAGAATCCGGATCATCGGGCGCATCCCGGCCTGCACGCCATCGCGCTGGTCGAGATGGGCAAGGGCGCCCTCGCCCTGCTTGCGGCAGGCACCATCGCAACCTTCGGCGCGGCGCGGATCGACGAAGCCATCGATCGACTGGCCGCGGTTTCGCACTTCGACGCGATCCATCGGGCGCTCTCCGCAGTCGCCCGCGAGATCAATCCGGCCTCGGTGCATCTGGTCGTGGCGGCGGTCGTGGCCTATGGCGCGCTGCGTCTGGCCGAAGGCTGGGGCCTGTGGCATGCGCAGGCCTGGGCATCCTGGCTGGGCGCTGTTTCGGTCGCGCTCTACCTTCCTTTCGAAGTGTTCGCGTCGGTCCGCCACCCGGGCTGGATCGCATTCACCGTGCTTGCCGTCAATCTCGCGGTGCTGTGGATCCTGACGCGCGACCTCCTCGGCCGGCGCAAGACCAGCCGTACCTCTTCCGCTCGCGACACCCACCGCGAATGAGATCTCCGACGCGATCCATCGCCGCGATCTTCATATGATCCCCGAGAACACATCACGATGAGCCAGCAGACCACCTACGATCCGAGCCCGCGTGCGCATCCCGGGCTGCATATCATCGCCCTGATCGAATTGAGCAAAGGCCTGGTCTCCGCCTCTGCGGCGACTGCACTGGCGCTGGTCGGTCCGTTGCCGATCCGCGCATTGATCGCAAACATCGGCAAGTATCTGCATTTCGATACGCAGCACAGTGCGCTCGCCCGCTTCATCGAAGGCATCACCCCGGAAACCGTGCATCTCGCGGCCACCGCCGTCGGCATCTACGCCGTGCTGCGTTTCGTACTGTTCTGGGGCCTGTGGCGGGTGAAGGCGTGGGCATCGTGGCTGGGCGCCTGCGCAGCGGTGCTGTACGTGCCGTTCTGCCTGTTCGCCCTGTGGCGCTATCCGGGCTGGCCGACAGCGGCCGTGCTGGCGCTCAATCTGATCATCGTCTGGGTGCTGGTCCGCGATCTCCGTCGGCGCAGCCTGGCGGCACGGCAAGCGGCGACTTCCAACCCGTAATCCATCCGTAGGCCGCCACGACGCTTGCGCCTTGCCTGCGGATACGAAAGGGTGTGCGGATTCGTACCGAAGATTCCGGAGGCTCCATGTTTCCGCGCCCGACCCTTCTGCTGTCCTGCAGCCTCGCCGTGGTCTTGGCGACGGCTGTCGGTTGCTCCCTGCGAAACACTGACGCTGCGACCATCGAAGACGCGGCTGCGGCATCCACGGACCGCAGGGAACTCGCTCTGGAAGAGGCCACCGTCGCGCAGCTGCAGGCGCGCATGGGCTCCGGCACGCTCGACAGCCAACGATTGACCCGCGCCTATCTCGATCGCATCGCCGCCATCGACGATGCCGGTCCGATGCTCAATGCGGTGATCGAACTGAATCCGGAGGCGATGCGCGAAGCCACGACACTGGACGCCGAGCGCAGGGCCGGCAAGGTGCGCGGGCCGCTGCACGGCATCCCGGTGTTGTTGAAGGACAACATCGATGCGGTGCCGATGGTCAATTCCGCCGGTTCGCTCGCGCTGGCCATGCATCGCCCGAAGCAGGACGCAGCGCTGGTCGCGCGGCTGCGCGAAGCCGGCGCGGTGATCCTGGGCAAGACCAATCTCAGCGAATGGGCGAATTTCCGCTCTTCGCACTCCAGCTCCGGCTGGAGCGGACGCGGTGGACAGACCCGCAACCCGTATGCGCTCGACCGCAGTCCCTGCGGCTCCAGCTCGGGGACCGGCGCGGCGATTGCCGCGAATCTGGCCACGGTCGGCATCGGTACCGAAACCGACGGCAGCATTCTCTGCCCGTCCGCCGTGAACGGGCTGGTCGGCATCAAACCGACGGTGGGACTGGTCAGCCGCAGCGGCATCATTCCGATCTCGTCCTCGCAGGACACCGCCGGACCGATGGCGCGTTCCGTCGCCGATGCCGCCATCTTGCTCGGCGTGCTGACATCCCTCGGTCCCGACGACATCGTGACCCGCGATGCAGGACATCATGGCGAAAACCATGCCGCAGCCCTCTCGCCCGATGCGCTGAAGGGCGCACGCATCGGCGTGCTGCGCGACAAGACCGGCTATCAGCCGGCACTGGACGCCACGTTCGAACGTGCGCTCGCCGTGCTGCGTGCTGCTGGCGCAGACGTGGTCGATGCCGACATCGCCACCGCCGGGCAGTGGGACTACGCCGAATCCGAAGTGCTGTTCCACGAATTCAAGGCCGGACTGAACCGTTATCTCGCCGACAGCGGAGCGCCGGTCGCATCGCTGGCCGAACTGATCGCCTACAACAACGCGCACGCCGATACGGAGATGCCGTGGTTCGGGCAGGACCTGTTCGAACGCGCGCAGGCGAAAGGGCCGCTGAGCGACAAGGCGTATCTCGAAGCGCGCGCGAACGCCATCCGGCTGGCGAGGGACGAAGGCCTCGATGCCACGCTGAAGGCGCAGCGCCTCGACGCGCTGGTGGCGCCGACCACCTCGCCCGCATGGATGATCGATCCGGTCAACGGCGACCACTTCAGCGGCGCCGGTTACGGTGTCGCCGCCGTCGCGGGGACACCCAGCATCACCGTGCCGATGGGCGACGTGCACGGGCTGCCGGTGGGCATCGTGTTCATGGGCGCGGCATGGAGCGAGGCGAAACTGATCGGCTATGCGTTCGGCTACGAGCAGGCCACGCATGCGCGCAAGCCGCCGACATTCGCGCCTTCGCTCGGGACGCCTTTGATCGGGACATCGACAACGGTGCCGCAGCGGCGCGATGTTCGCTGATCCCGAGCTCCAACTCTGGCTGCTGACCGCGCTCGCGGGCTTCGCCGCCGGCCTGATCGACAGCATCGTCGGCGGCGGTGGACTGGTGCTGACGCCGGCCATGCTCAACCTGCATCCGGGGCTGCAGATCCTGCAGGCCATCGCCACCCAACGCACCAGCTCGATCCTCGGCACCAGCGTCGCGGCCTGGAATTATCTGCGCAGGATCCGGGTCGAGCGCCGCGTGCTCCTGCCCGCATGCATCGCCGCCTTGAGCGCATCGGCGGTCGGCGTGCAGCTGGCGAAACGCATCGACCCGGACATCCTGAAATGGACGGTGCTTTCGCTCTGCGTCGTACTCGCGATCTACACCGCGCTGCGCAAGGATCTGGGGCTGCGCGAAGACCGCCGCTTCCACCCGAAACACGAAGCGATGGCCGCCGCCGGCATCGGCGCGGCCACCGGTTTCTACAACGGCCTGATCGGCCCGGGCACGGGGACGCTCATGGTCTTCGCCTTCGTGAGTTTCCTCGGCCTGGATTTCCTGAAATCGTCGGCGGTATCGAAAACCACCAATGTCGCCGCCGACCTCAGCTCATGGACGGTGCTGATGTTCGGCGGCTACGTGATCTGGGCGCTGGCGCTGCCGCTGATCGTCGGCAACATGATCGGCAGTTACATCGGCAGCCATCTCGCGATCAAACGCGGCCAGGGCTTCGTGCGCGCGGTGTTCCTGATCATCGTGCTGGCGCTGATCGCGCGACAGGCGTGGCAATTGATCCAGGCCTGAAACTCGAACGCCAATCCGATTTTCAAACGCCTGCCGCGTGCCGCCAGAGCGCACGGTTGAGTGGCGCGAGTCTGCCGACGAGCCCCAGCGCAGGGCCGCGCAGCAGCGTCGTGGCGACATCGTCGTTGGAAAACAAGCGATTGATCGCGCTGAAGGCATGCGCCGACGCGGTGGCGTCGCTGCGTCGGGCGCGGGCCCAGCGCGCGAGACGATGCGGTGCAGCCCAGTCGGCGCGCCGCGCCTGTGCGGATGCGATGGCGTCGCGCAATGCGGACACGTCGCGAAGCCCCAGATTCACGCCCTGCCCGGCCAGCGGATGCACGACGTGCGCAGCGTCGCCAATGGCGAGTACGCGACCGGCGACGTAGGCATCGGCGAGCTGCCGACGCAGCGGAAAGGCGATGCGCTTGCTCAGCGGGCGCACTTCGCCGAGACGCGAGGCGAAGGCACGGGTGAGTTCCTCCGCGAAAGCCACATCGTCGAGCGCCACCACGCGCGCCGCTTCGGCGTCGGGCAAGGTCCAGACGATCGACGAGACATTCGCCGCGTCGGGCCACGGCGCGCACGGCAGGAACGCCAGTGGTCCGGTCGGCAGGAACCGCTGCCATGCGGTGTCCTCGTGCGAATGTTCGGTCGCGACGTAGGCGACAACGCCGCGCTGGCCGTAATCTTCGGTGTTCGTACCGATGCCGGCGAGTTCGCGCAACGTCGAACGCCCGCCATCGGCAGCGATGGCGATGCGCGCTTCCACGCGCAAACCATCGTCGAGTTCCAGCGTGGCGCCGTCTTCATCCTGTTCCAGCGCGACCACGCTCGCGGGACAGCGAATGGTGACGGCCGATTGCCGCAGCGCCGCCCACAAGCGATCCTGCAGCAGTGCGTGCTCGATGATCCAACCCAGTTGTTTCACCGCAAAGGCATCGGCATCGAACCGCAATTCGTCCCCACCGGCCGCGTCCCACACGCGCATGCGTCGATAGGGATGCGCGCGTGCATCGCACACAGCAGCCCACACACCGATCGATTCGAACAGCGCGGCGTTGTCGGGCGCGAACGCGTACACGCGCGGATCGGCGTCCGTGGACAGCCATGCCGGCGCTTCTGCATGCTCGATCAGCGTCACCTGCAGGCCCTGCTGCGCCAGCGCCAGCGCGCAGGCGGCGCCGACCACGCCACCGCCGACGATGGCGGCATCCGCGCGGCGTCCGGCGCTGGTTCGGCGTTCGCTCATCCGGCGGTTCATGCGGCCACCTCGCGACAGAGTTGCGGCGTATCGCCGCGATAGCCCATCGCACCGGCGACGACCTGCGCGCGCAGCGCGGCATCGTGATCGAGCGCGAACAGGCCGAGACTGCGCAGCGACGACACCAGCGACGAAGGATTCGAAGTCAGGCGCGCAAGACCATCCGAGAACGCGATGGTGCGTTCGCGATCCTGGCGCCGGCGCTGCGCGTACTCGACGAGCATCGCCTCGCCGCCGATGTCCTCGCCGCGCACGCGACCGGCTTCGATGCACTCGACCAGGATCAAGGCATCGCGCAAGCCGAGATTGAAACCCTGCGCGCCGATCGGATGCAGCGACTGCGCGGCGTTGCCGACCAGGACCGCGCGCGACGCGACGAGGCGCTGCGCGAGCGTGCGCACGATCGGATACCGGCTGCGCGGACCGACCGACAGGAAACGCCCTGCGCGCCAACCGAACGCGCGCTGCAGCCGTTCGAGATACGCCGCGTCGTCGAGCGCGGCGACCGCATCGGCCTGCCCACTGTCCACGCCATGGATCACACCGTAATGACCGTCGCCGCGCGGCAGCACCGCCGTGGGGCCGTGATCGGTCAGCCGCTCCCAGGCGGTGCCGTCCGGCGCGCGTTCGGCACGCATGCGGGCGACGAACAGGGTCTGCTGGTAATCGTGCTGCTCGGCGGCGATCCCCAGCGCATCGCGCACCGCGCTGGCGGCGCCGTCGGCGGCCACCACCAGCTTCGCGGCGATCACGCGCTCGCCATCGCCGTCGGCGACGCGGGCCCGACGCATACCATCGACACCCGCTTCGACGAAGCCGAGAAAGCGCGCGGGGCGATGGCGGACCAATCGCGGCAGATCGCCGAGCTTCGACTCCAGCGCGTCGCCGAAATCGCGCGCCACCACCACGTGGCCGAACGCGGCGCGGCCATGATCGGCGGCATCCAGCAGCACGCGGCCGAAATCGCCGCTGCGGCTGATGTGGATGCGGACGATCGGCCCGGTGAGTGTGCGCAGGCGCGGCAACACGTCGAGCGCGCGCAGCGCGTTGACGGTGGCTTCGGCGAGGCTGAGATTGCGCTGATCGAACACCGCCGGCAGCGCGCCGGGCGGCGCGGCTTCCAGCAGCGCGGTGTCGAGGCCCAGACGGTCCAGCGCGATCGCCAGACTGGCGCCGACCAGGCCGCCGCCGACGATCAGGACATCATGGGACGCGGCAACAGACGCGGAACGGGACTCGGAAACAGGCGACGGGGCGGGGTCGGGCTGGGACATTGCGTTATGCTAACGCTCTGTGTCCTTTTCCGCCTGCGACCGCCGATGACCGTTCACGCCTCCCCCGCTTCTTCCAGCCCCGAATCGCGTGCCAAAGCGCTGCTCGCGCCGGGCCCGCTGACGCTGGTCGCCATGATCCTGCTCGCCGCGCTCAGTCGTCTGCTGCCGCATCCGCCGAATTTTTCGCCGGTCGAAGCGATGGCCCTGTTCGGCGGCGCCTATTTCGCGAACCGCGCATGGGCGCTGCTGGTGCCGCTGGCAGCGATGGTGCTGTCGGATATCGCGCTCGGTCTGTCGATGGGCGGCGAATACTGGAGCTACGTCGCGACGAGCCTGTCGTTCTGGTCGGTGTATCTGTGTATCGCGCTGTCGACGGTGCTGGGCTTCGGCCTGCGCGGCAAGGTCGGCGGCGGCAACGTGCTGGGCTATTCGCTGGTTGGCTCGATCCTGTTCTTCGTGGTCACCAATGGCGTGACCTGGTTCGGCTCGACCATGTACCCGCAGACCGGCGCCGGCCTGGTCGCGGCCTACGTCGCCGGCATTCCGTTCTTCAAGTGGACCGTGATGGGCACGCTGTTCTATTCGGCCATGCTGTTCGGCGGTTTCGCGCTGCTGCGCCGGCAGGCGCCGTCGTTGCGGGCACAAACCGTCTGAATATCGGCGCGTTCTTGTAGGAGCGGGATCAGGAACCACAATGGGCAACCGTCTCTCCAAGATCTACACCAAAACCGGCGATGACGGCACGACCGGACTCGGCGACGGCAGTCGGGTAGCGAAGGATTCGGCGCGGGTCACCGCGTACGGCACGGTCGATGAAGCGAATTCCGCGATCGGTGTGCTGCTGGCCTGCGATGTGCCCGACGACATCCGCACGCTGCTGACGATGGTCCAGCACCAGATGTTCGATCTCGGCGGCGAGCTGTGCATCCCCGGCCATTCGGCCATCGACGACGACGACATCGATCGCCTCGAACAGCAGCTCGATCATTACAACGATCCGTTGCCGCCGCTGAAGGATTTCATCCTGCCCGGCGGTGGCGAAGCGGCAGCGCGCTGCCATCTGGCGCGCACCATCGTCCGCCGCGCCGAGCGCGAGTGCGTGACGCTCTCGCACCACGACGCGGTGCGTCCGCAGGCGATCCGCTATCTGAACCGCCTCTCCGATCTGCTGTTCGTACTGTCGCGGGTGTTGGCCAGGAACAGCGGCCACGGCGAGATTCTCTGGAACCACGAGCGTCGCCAACGGCAGCGATGAGCGTCCCGGTCTTCAGCCACAGCGCCTGCCTGGCCCACGATACCGGGCCGACGCACGCCGAATGCCCGGCGCGGCTGACCGCCGTCACCGCCGGTCTGCGCGAAACCTGGCCCGATCTGGAATGGCGCGATGCGCCGCGCGCGACTCGCGGCCAACTGCTGCGCGTCCATTGCGAATCGCTGCTGCATGCCGTACTGGAAACGAAGCCCCACGAGCGGATCTGGCTCGATCCCGACACCATCCTGTCGCCGGCCTCGGCCGAAGCCGGATTGCGCGCCGCAGGCGCGGTCGTCGCAGCGGTCGAACTCGTGCTCAACGGCGAGGCCAAGCGCGCGTTCTGCGCGGTCCGTCCGCCCGGCCACCATGCCACCAGCAGCGCGGCGATGGGCTTCTGCCTGTTCAATTCGATCGCGGTCGGCGCCGCGCACGCGCTGGACAAATTCGGCCTCTCGCGGATCGCCATCGCCGATTTCGACGTGCACCACGGCAACGGCACCCAGGCGATCTTCGATCTCGAACCGCGCGTGGTCTTCGCCAGCTCGCACCAGATGCCGCTGTATCCCGACAGCGGCCACGTCAGCGAACGCGGCATCAACAACATCTTCAACGCACCGCTGCCGCCGGGCGCCGGCAGCGCGCAGTTCCGCGAGACCTGGCGCACCCGGCTGCTGCCGCACCTCGCTGCTTTCCGCCCGCAATTGGTGATGATTTCCGCCGGCTTCGACGCCCACCGCCGCGACCCGCTCGCGCAGTTGCAGCTCGAGGCCGAGGATTTCGAGTGGATCACCCGCGAACTGGTCGCCATCGCCGACCGTCACGCCGATGGCCGCGTCGTTTCCAGCCTCGAAGGCGGCTACGACCTGCAGGGCCTGCGCGAATCGTGCATTGCCCACGTCCGCGCCCTGCACGCCTGACCCGGTAGCCCCGTAGGCAAGCGCTCGGGCCCGAGCGCTTGCCATCAAAGCGAAGCCCCTCCCGCACGGGTGTTGCGGCATGGCTGGGTGTGCGGTCGTGGGGCGTTGTCGTGGAGGCTTGCGGCCTCGACGGCTTCGGACAGCTCGGGCTGAAGCCGCTCCTGCGGTTGGATGAACCCGGGCTGCGGGCCGCGCGTTGCCGCACCGGGACGGATGCGTCAAGCTAGCCGGATATGTCCAGACTCGGCCCCAACGTGCGAAAGAAACTCCATCTGCTGCCGCTGCCCTTCTGCATCGCACTGTCGCTGTCCGCGCACGCGGCAGATGAGGCGCCCGAGGACTGGGGCCAGTGCCCGATCGAAGACGCGGTGCCTGCGTTCATCGACACGATTCCCGCGACGGACAACACCCCGTCGACGTCGGAGGCAGGCGCGGAAAGCGGCGCGACGGAAGTCAACGGCGACCGGATGACCGGCACCGAGGGCCAGATCGTCGATCTCGACGGCAACGTGAACCTGCGCCGTGGCGATCAGGTGTTGCTGGCGGACAAACTCAGCTACGACCAGGACAAAGAGACGTACACCGCCGAAGGCAGTGTGCGCTACCAGGATCGCGGCATGCGCCTGATCGCCGCGCGCGCCAAAGGCGACCAGGGCAAGGACACCCACGAGCTGGAGGACATCCAATACCAGCTCATCCGCCGTCGCGGCAATGGCGGCGCCAAACGCATCACCATGCAGGGCGACGAGGGTTCGCTGTACGGCTCCACCTACTCCACCTGCCCGCCCGAAGCGCGGCGCTGGGAACTGCGCGCGCAGCGCATCGACGTGAACACCGCCGAAGGCATGGGCACGGCGCATCACGCGACCCTGCGCGTCGGCAGCATCCCGGTGCTGTACCTGCCGTGGTTCCGCTTCCCGATCGACGACCGCCGCCGCACCGGGCTGCTGTACCCCGCGATCTCCTCGTCGGGGCGCAACGGCTTCGACTGGCGGCAACCGATCTACCTGAATCTCGCGCCGAACTACGACGCCACCATCACCCCGCGGCTGATGACCAAACGCGGCCTGCAGCTGGGCGGCGAATTCCGCTATCTCACCGAGACCGGGCGCGGCGTGATCGATGCGGCGTATCTGCCTTCCGACAACCTGACCGATCGCGAGCGCGACAACGAAATCGCCGCAGGCGTTCCCGAGGAGAACCGTCGCGGTTCCAACCGGGGCTTCCTGCGCTTCATCGGCAGCCAGAATCTCGGTCCGAACTGGCAGGCACGCAGCAACATCGCGTGGATCAGCGACACCCGCTACCTTGACGACGCCAGCAATCACCTCAACGGCGGTGCGGCGTCGTTCGTGACCAGCGACATCGGCCTGTACGGCCGTGGCCGCAATTGGGAGGCCTCGATCATGGCCGACCACTGGCAATTGGCCGACTACACGCTGCGCGACGCCAATCTGCCGTTCGACCGCCTGCCGCGCGGTCAGGTGCACTGGGAGCAGGCGTTCGCGGGCCGCTTCACCGCCGGCATCGACGCCGAAGTCGTGCGCTTCGACCACACCGAACTCGCCGGTGGCAGCCGCCTCGATCTCAAGCCCTACATCAGCCTGCCGCTGGAAGGCGACAGCTGGTTCCTGAAACCGGGCCTGGCCTGGCGCTACACCGGTTACGCGCTTGAAAAGGATTCCGCCCTGCCCGGGCGCGACGACAACCCCACCCGCAGCCTGCCGATCGCCACTCTCGATGCCGGTCTGTACTTCGACCGCCACACGCGCTGGGGCGAGTCCGACTACCTCAACACCCTCGAACCGCGGATCTTCTATTTCAACGCGCCCTACCGCGACCAGTCCGGCATCCCGCTGTTCGACACCCGGCCGCTGACCTTCGGCTGGGGCCAGCTGTTCCGCGACAACCGCTATTCCGGCGCCGACCGCCAGGCCGACGGCAACCAACTGACGCTGGCGCTGTCGACCCGCCTGATCCGCGAGGCCGACGGCCACGAAAAACTGTTCCTCAGCGTCGGTCAGATCCGGTATCTCGAAGATTCCCGGGTCACGGTGCCGGGCGAGAGTCCGATCGAGCAGGGCAAATCGGCCTGGATCGTGGACGCCAACTACGCACCCAGCGACCGCTGGACCATCGGCGCGTCCTATCAATGGGACCCGAAGGCCGGCCGTCGCGATCTCGCCAGCCTGCGCACCCGTTATCTGATCGGGGACGAGGGCATCGTCAATCTCAGCTACCGCTATCGTCGCGATCTGCTGGAACAGGCGGATCTGTCGTTCCTGTATCCGATCAACCCGAACTGGAGCGTGGTCGGCCGCTATTACTACTCGCTGCAGGACAACCAGCTGCTGGAAGGTATCGCCGGCGTGCAGTGGGAAAGCTGCTGCCTGGCCGTGCGCCTGGTCGGTCGCCGCTACCTGCGCAGCCGCAGCGGCGATCTCAACGACGCCATTCAGCTGGAGATCGAACTCAAGGGATTAGGCTCCGCAGGACCCGACACGGAGGGCCGTTTGCGTCGTGCTATCCTCGGCTATTACCGCGAGGACCTCTCCCTCGTTCCGCCCCCCCAATCGCGCGGTGGCGGCGATCTCCCCCCTTCAGACCTGGCCCCATGATCCGTCCAATGATCCGTCACACGATCCGTTCGTTCCGCTGCGTCATCATCGCCGCCGCATTCCTCGCCGGCAGCGTCTCCGCCTTCGCTCAGCAACCGCTCGACCGGATCGCCGCAGTGGTCGATGAAGACATCATCCTGCAGAGCGAGCTGGACCGGGCCATCGCGAACATCCGCAACCAATACGCCGGCCGCGAAGCGCAGTTGCCGCCGGGCGACGTCCTGCAGCGCCAGGTGCTGGAGCGTCTGATCCTGATCCGTCTGCAGAGCGCGCGCGCGGCCAGCACCGGCATGCGCATCAGCGATGAGGAAGTGAACGACGCGGTCAACAACATCGCTGCCCAGAACAAGATCACCGTCGACCAGCTGCGTCAGCAGTTGGCCAAGGACGGGTTGAACTACAACGACTTCCGCAACTCGCTTCGGGACGAAATCGTCGTCCAGCGGCTGCGCCAGCGCTTCGCCCAAGGCCGGATCAACGTCAGCGACGCCGAAGTCGACGTGGCGCTGGCCGCGCAGGCCGGTGGCAACACGCAATACCGCCTCGCCCACATCCTGGTCGCGCTGCCCGAAGGCGCCACCGCCGAACAGATCGGTACCGGCCAGAAAAAGATCGAGGGCATCAAGGGCCTGCTCGACCGCGGCGAGATGGAGTTCAGCGCCGCCGCCGTGCGCTATTCCGACAGCCCGAATGCGCTGGAAGGCGGCGACCTCGGCTGGCGCGCGCTCGACCAGATCCCGACCAGTTTCTCCGGCACCATCCGCGGCATGCAGGTCGGCCAGATCATCGGCCCGATCCGTGGCCCCAGCGGCTTCCAGTTGCTCAAGCTGGAAGAGACCCGCAACGCGCAGGCCGGCGACGCGAAGATGGTCACCCAGTATCAAGCGCGCCACATCCTGATCCGCTCCGAAGAGGGCAAGGACGATGCCGCAGCCAAGGCCAAGCTGGAAACCCTGCGCGCGCGGATCACGGGCGGCGCGGATTTCGCGGAGCTTGCCAGCAAGAACTCCGAAGACACCGTGAGCAAGGCCCGTGGCGGCGACCTCGGCTGGTTCGCCCAGGACGATTACGGCACCGACTTCGGCGCCCAGATCGCCTCGCTCGCCGATCGCCAGGTATCGGCACCGTTCAAGACCCAGGCCGGTTGGCACATCCTGCAGCGCATCGGCACCCGTCAGGTCAACGCGACCGACGAAAACCGCCGCAGCCAGATCCGCGAGAGCATCGGCCAGCGCAAGCTGGAAGACGAATGGAACCGGTTCCTGCGCGAGATGCGCGGCGAGGCGTTCATCGATATCCGCGTCGGTACGCCCGCCGCCGCAGCCGGCGCCGGCTGAGCCCGCGATGTCAAGACGCCCCCGTCTCGCGCTGGTCCCGGGCGAGCCGGCCGGCATCGGTCCCGAACTGGTCGTCCGCGCCGCACAGCGCGACTGGGATGCACAGCTGGTCTGCTACGGCGACCGCGACACGCTCATGCGCGCAGCGGAGGCCATCGGCCTGCCACTGCGGCTGATCTCTCCCAACGACCCCAGCGCAGCCGGCCCCGGCCGGCTCGCCCACGTCGAAATTCCGACGATTCTGCCTACCCGCTTCGGCCATCCCGAGCCGCGCAATGCGCGCACGACCATCGGCGCACTCGAAACCGCTGCTGGCGCCTGCCTGCAGGGCCTGTGCGACGGACTGGTCACCGGCCCGGTGAACAAGGCCGCGATCAACGACGGCGGCATTCCCTACACCGGGACCACCGAACTCCTGGCCGCGCAGGCGCGCTGCGACGTGGTGATGATGCTGGCCAACGACATCGTCCGTGTCGCGCTGGCCACCACCCACCTGCCGTTGCGCGCGGTCGCCGACGCGATCACCGCAGACGGGCTCGAATCCACGCTGCGCATCGTCCATCGCGCATTGCGCGACCATTTCGGCATCGCAGCCCCACGCATCGCGGTGCTCGGCCTGAACCCGCATGCCGGCGAAGACGGGCATCTCGGCCAAGAAGAGCGCGACCTGATCATTCCGCTGCTCGAACGCCTGCGCGGCGACGGCTGGAATCTGATCGGGCCGCTGCCGGCCGATACCGCATTCCTGCCGACCAAACTTCCCGACTACGACGCGGTGCTCGCGATGTATCACGACCAGGGCCTGCCGGTCCTGAAGTACAGCGATTTCGCGCATGCGGTGAACATCACCCTCGGCCTGCCTTACCCGCGGGTCGCGGTCGATCACGGCACCGCGCTCGAACTCGCGGGCCAAGGCACCGCCGACCCGTCGAGCCTGTTCGCTGCGATCGAGACCTGCACCCGGCTCGCGCGCACGCGTGCGGCACACATGAATACCGCACGCACGGGCGCCGCATGAGCCGCCACGACGCAAGCAACGAGGCCTCGTTCGGAAAACCGGCGAAAAAATCCCTCGGCCAGCACTTCCTGCACGAACGCGGGGTCGTCGACAAACTCGTGTTCGCGATCGACCCGCGCCCCGGGGATCGCATCGTCGAGATCGGCCCGGGCCAGGGCGCACTGACGTTTCCGTTGCTGGATCGTCATGGTGCATTGACCGCGATCGAATTCGACCGCGATCTGCTCGAACCGCTCACCGCTGCGGCGAAAGCTCACGGCCAGCTGACGCTGATCCATGCCGACGTGATGAACGTCGATTTCACGGCGCTTGCGGCAGGCGCGCAAACGGGTGACGGACGTATCCGCCTGGTCGGCAATCTCCCCTACAACCTGTCGTCGCCGATCCTGTTCCACGCGCTGGACCACGCCGCAGCGGTGCGCGACATGCACTTCATGCTGCAGAAGGAAGTGGTCGACCGCATGGCCGCCGGCCCGGGCAGCAAGGTCTACGGCCGGCTCAGCGTGATGCTGCAGGCGTATTGCACGGTGACCGCACTGTTCAAGGTGCTGCCGGGCGCGTTCCGGCCACCGCCGAAAGTCGACTCCGCCGTGGTCCGGCTGGTGCCGCGCCCGCCTGCGGAGATCGGCATCGACGACCCGCGCCGCTTCGCCGATGTCGTGCGCGCGGCTTTCGGCCAGCGCCGCAAGACCCTGCGCAACGCCCTGGGCAATGTCTGCACCACGGAGCAGATCATCGCCGCCGGCATCGACCCGCAGCGTCGCGCCGAACAGCTCGACGTCGCCGATTTCGTGCGCCTCGCCAATCTCGCCGTGGCCCCGGAAACCGCGGGCACTGTCGCTTAATGGCTCGCAAAATCGCGCTTGCGCACCAGGGCCTGTCAACGCTACAGGGATAGGTCACGCCGCGATTGAGTGCGTGCGGGACAAGGAAGAATGAGGAAATGTATGTCGATACATGCCCGAATGATGACGCAGTACCGCGCGGACTCAATCGCGGCCCTTCGGGTTGCTTCCCTCTGGCCGCCATGCGGCAGCGCGCGGCTTGAACAGGCGGCCAGCCTGTCGCTGCGCCACGCACAACCACCTGACGGCCAGAGGAAAGCAACGTGACCTATCCCGGTAGCGTTGACAGGCCCTAAACTGTGGCCATGGACGAGACCCCCGACCACACCATCGCGATCGACATCGCCACACGCTATCTCGACGAGCAGTCCAAGCCCGACGAGGAGCTGTACTACTTCGCGTATACCATCGGCATCCGCAACACCGGCCGCGTGCCGGCGCAGTTGATCAGCCGGCGCTGGCTGATCGTCGACGCCATCGGTTTCCCGCGCGAGGTGGTCGGCGACGGCGTGGTCGGAGAACAGCCGCGACTGCGTCCCGGCGAGCGCTTCGAATACACATCCAGCACGTTCTTCAAAACGCCCTACGGCACGATGGAAGGCGCCTATGTGATGCGCGCCGACGACGGCGCCGAATTCGAAGCGCCGATCCCGCAGTTCGTACTGTGCATTCCGCGGATGCTGCATTGATCATGCGTCGCGCCGCCGTTTCCGCCGCACGCACGGAGCGTCGCTGACATGGCGGTGTGGGCGATCGGCGACCTGCAGGGCTGCTATGGCCCAACCCAACGCCTGCTGGAAAAGATCCGCTTCGACCCGGCGCAGGACCAACTGTGGTTCTGCGGCGATCTGGTCAACCGTGGCGGCGAATCGCTGGAAACCCTGCGTCTGGTGCATTCGCTGCGCGATCGGAGCATCGTCGTGCTGGGCAATCACGATCTGTCGCTGCTGGCGATCTCCGAGCGCACCGTCGACGACCAGCGCAGGGTCAACCAGGACCTGCAGCGGATCCTGTTCGCGGACGACCGCGATACCTTGATCGACTGGCTGCGGCTGCGTCCGCTGCTGCACAGCGACCGCGCGCTGGGCTGGATGATGATCCACGCCGGGTTGTCGCCGAAGTGGACCACGACGCACGCAGAAAAGCATGCGCGCGAAGTCGAGCACAGACTGCACGGCGATGGCCGGCGCAAACTGCTGCGCAACATGTATGGCGACTTTCCCGCATGGACGCCCGCGCTGCGCGGCGTCGAGCGCGAACGCGCGATCATCAACATCTTCACCCGGCTGCGCTATTGCTCCACGCGCGGGCGGATCGCCTTCAACGAGAAAGGCGCGCCGGGCACGCAGGTGCCCGGACTGTATCCCTGGTATGCCGTGCCGGGTCGCGCCGAGCGCGACCTGAAAATCGTCTGCGGCCACTGGTCCACGCTCGGCCTGTTCATCGGCCACGGCGTGCACGCGATCGATACCGGCGCGGTCTGGGGCGGCAAGCTCACTGCACTGCAACTCGACACCGACGAACTGCGGCTCGTGCAGGTGCCCGGTCGCGAGGTCGCCGTCCCGGGTCCACAGGACTGATGTCCCTCGCTGTTGGCCGGCGCGCGCGGCAACTGCTTGCGCTGTCGTGCGCACTGGCGCTGGGCGCCTGCACCGATTCGACCGCGCAGACCGCGCCCCAGCGCCGACTGGATGAAGCTCGCGCGACGCCTCCCGTAGCGCCTCGCGGAGTCGCGCTGGCGATCGCCGCGCGCCGGCAGATCGGCGTGACCATCCGCTACGATCCCGCCTACACGCGCATCGCCTACCCCGGCGGCGATGTGCCGGAAGCGCGCGGCGTCTGCACCGACGTGGTGATCCGCGCGCTGCGCACCCGGGGCGTCGATCTGCAGCAACGCGTGCACGAAGACATGCGCGCGCATTTCGCGGCGTATCCGCAGAAGTGGGGGCTGCGCGGGCCGGACAGCAATATCGATCACCGCCGCGTCCCCAATCTGCAGACCTGGTTCGCGCGACAAGGCTGGTCGGTCGCCGTCACCGATCGCGCTGCCGACTACCGCGCGGGCGATCTCGTGACCTGGATGTTGCCGGGCAATCTGCCGCACATCGGCATCGTCAGCGAGCGCAAGACCATGCTGCGCGGCGTGCCGCTGGTCATCCACAACATCGGTCGTGGCACCCGCGAGGACGACATCCTCTTCGCTTACGAAATCACCGGTCATTACCGCCCGAAAATGCAGTAGGGCGGGCCCTGGCCCGCCATCAGGCGTAATCGGATGCTGTGGCGGTGGTCGCAGCGAACTCGATGATGGTCAGCCGTGAATGATAGCGTCGCGATGGCGGGCAAGGCCTGAGGTATCCCCACTTTTTCGAGCATTTAAAAAAACGTCGTCATCCCCGCGAACGCGGGGATCCAGCGACTTCCGGCTTCCGCGCAGCGCAAAGGCGCAGGGTTCCCGCGTTCGCGGGAACGACGGGAAAAACAACGGCGACTTCCGATCAATCGATCCGTTTGATTTTCATGAGCAAAAAAGTGGGGATACCCCAGGCTAGGGCCCGCCCCATGACCGCGGATCAAACCCGGGCGTAATCCACGAACGCGAAGGCGAACGCGTGCCGGTCGTCGACCGCGTGCGCCTCGCGCGCGGCCACCCGCCATTGCGCGGCATCGAACGCGGGAAAAAACGCGTCGCAATCATCCACAACCGTATCGACATGGGTCAGATGCAGACGCGTGGCCATCGGCAGCGTGAGCGCATACAGTTCACCGCCGCCGATCACGCACAGCGTTTCCGCGCCGTCCGCTGCGATCCGTGCCAATGCGTCGTCGACCGAGGCCACCGCTTCCATGCCGTCGAACGGCACCCTGCCGCGACGCGTCAGCACCAGATTGCGCCGCTTCGGCAATGCACGCCCCAACGATTCCGCGGTCTTGCGGCCCATCAGCACCGGCTTGCCCAGCGTCAGCGCCTTGAAGCGCTTCAGATCGTCCGGCAGGTGCCACGGCAATGCGTTGCCGCGGCCGATGGCACGGTTGCGATCGAGCGCCGCGATCAGCACCACCGCGACGCTCACACCGCCACCGGCGCCTTGATCGCAGGATGCGGGTCGTAGCCTTCGATGGCGATGTCGTCGTAGACGAAGCCGAAGAGCTCCGTCACCTCGGGATTCAACCGCAGCGTCGGCAGCGCACGCGGTGCGCGCGACAGCTGTTCGCGGGCTTGATCGTAGTGGTTCGAGTACAGATGCGCATCGCCGAGCGTGTGCACGAAGTCGCCCACGCCCAGTCCGCAGACCTGCGCGACCATGTGCGTGAGCAGCGCATAGCTGGCGATGTTGAACGGCACGCCGAGGAAAATATCGCCGCTGCGCTGATACAGCTGGCAGCTGAGCTTGCCATCGGCGACGTAGAACTGGAACATCGTATGGCAGGGCATCAGCGCCATCTTCGACAGATCGGCGACGTTCCAGGCATTGACGATCAGGCGACGCGAATCGGGATTGCGCTTGATCTCGTCGACGACCCAGCGGATCTGGTCGATCTCGCCGCCATCGGCGGTGGCCCAACGCCGCCACTGCTTGCCGTAGACCGGACCGAGTTCGCCGTGTTCGTCGGCCCATTCGTCCCAGATGCTGACCTTGTTGTCCTTCAGATAGGCAGTGTTGGTTTCGCCTTTCAGGAACCACAGCAACTCGTGCACGATCGAACGCAGATGGCATTTCTTGGTGGTGACCAGCGGGAAGCCTGCGTTCAGATCGAACCGCAGCTGCCAGCCGAACACGCTGCGCGTGCCGGTGCCGGTGCGATCGGCCTTTTCGGTGCCGTGTTCCAGCACATGCCGCAACAGATCGAGATAGACCTTCATGGCGTGTGCCTCAACCTGCGCCAGTGACCGGCTGCGGCTGCAGCGTCGGTGACTTGCGCGACAGGAACAGCAGCACCAGGCCCAGCGCGATCAAGGGCGTGGTCAAGACCTGGCCCATGGTCAACCAGTCGAAGGCGAGATAACCGATCTGCTCGTCCGGCAGGCGCACGAATTCGACCAGGAACCGGAAACAGCCGTACAGCAGCGCGAACAGACCGGCGACCGCATAGCGCGGACGCGGATTGCGCGAGAACCACCACACCGCGCAGAACAGCACCACGCCTTCGAGGGTGAATTGATACAACTGCGAAGGATGCCGCGCGAACTGGTCGAGCATGCCGCTGGCGTGCATGCGTTCGAGTTCGGCGCCGCCCAGTCCGTACAGATCGCGTTCGGCGTGGGGAAAAACCACGCCCCAACCGCCTCCGGTGTATTTGCCCCAGAGTTCACCGTTGATGAAATTGCCGAGACGGCCGAAGCCGAGGCCCGGCGGCACCAGCGGCGAGACGAAATCGACGATGTCGAAGAAGTTCATACGGTGCTTGCGCGCCCACCACAGCGACGCGACGAGCACCCCGACCAATCCACCATGGAAACTCATGCCGCCCTGCCAGATCTTGAAGACCTGGATCGGATCGGCGATGTAGGAATCGAGGTCGTAGATCAGGATGTAGCCGATGCGCGCGCCGAAGATCACGCCGAGCATGCTGTAGAACAAGAGGTCGCTGTAAGCCTGTTCACCGATGCCCGGCAGGCGGCCGGCGCGGACCCGGCTGCGGCCGAGGAACCAGGCCACGGTGAAGCCGAGGAGATACATCAACCCGTACCAGTGGACCTTCAGGGATCCGAGTTCGATCAGAACCGGGTTGATCTGGTGCAGAAAAGTCATCGGCAGGGGGGCGTGACGGACGAAGCACGTATTGTGCCGGAGCCGGCAGCTCCGCGGCGCTTCAGTCGAGCATCCGTGGCTGGTCGGTCAGCTCGTTGCGATCTTCGCGGCCGTCGATGTGAGGAAAATGTTCAGCCAGCAGATCGCCGGCAGCCGCGACGCCCTGCAACACCGCATTCTCGGCATCGCCCGCGCGCAGGCGCTCTTCCATCAGCAGACACACGCCGCGCCATTGTTCGTCGCTGACCCGGCCGTCGAGGCCACGATCGGCGAGGATTTCGATGCGCCGATCGGCGAGCAGCAGATGGATCAGGATGCCGTTGTTCTCGGCCGTGTCCCAGACCTTCAAAGCCGCGAACGCGGTCGCCGCACGGTCGCGCGCGGTCTCGCCGCGCCACAGCGCGCCGGTGTCGAGCGCGGACTCCACCGCGAAACAGACCTCACCGCGATGACGGGCCTCATCGCGGGCGATCGCCTCGGCGATCCGCGACAGACTGGCCTCCGGAAACATCCGGCGGGACGACGGCGCGAAGCGATGACGGAACCAGCGCATGATCATCGACGTCACCAGCGCCCGGAAGCGCCGCCTCCCCCGCTGCGACCGCCGCCACCGGACCACCCGCTTGAGCCAGAGCTCGAGGAACTGCTCGGCCAACTGCTGCCGGAGCTGCTGCCGGAACTGCTGGGCCAGGAACCGCCTCCCGATGGCCCCGAGGCGCCGAGATCGCCCCAGCCACCATGCTTCACGTAGCGGCCCATGGACGCGATCGAACCGATCACCATCCCACCCAGCGCAGCCACCAGCACCAGCCACCACGGCGCCGAATAGAGGAACGCTGCGGCACCGCTGGCGGCGCCGCCCAGCAGCATCCGCAACGGCAACGACAGGGTGCCGAACAGGTTGCGGCTGAAGATCGCGACGATGAAGGCGAAGAACATGGCGCCGAACCCATCGGACAGGCCGCCGCCCTCGCCGGTCAGCGGCGCCATCGGTGCCGGCAGCGCTTCGCCTTCGATCAAGCGCACCAGCTGCGCGCTGGCATCGCCGATGCCGCCCGCGAAATCGCCGGCGCGGAATTTCGGCACCAGATATTCCTGGATGACGCGGCCGGCGGTGATGTCGGGAATGGCGCCTTCAAGTCCATAACCCGGCTGGATACGAACTTCACGATCGTCCTTGGCCACCAGCAGCAGCACGCCATCGTCGACGTTGCTGCGCCCGAGCTTCCATTCGTCGAACACCCGCTGCGCATACTGCTCGATCGCTTCGGGCTGCGTGGTCGGCACGATCAGGATCTGCAGCTGGCTGCCCTTGCGTTGCCGCAACGCCAGCGCCTGTTGTTCGAGCTGCGCGATCTGCCCGGCGTTCAACGTGCCGGTGGTATCGACGACAGGGGAAGTGAGCGGCGGAATCGGCGCCAGCGATTGCGCGAACACCGCCAGGGCCAGCATCAGGAGGCCTGCGGACAACAATGCAGCGAATGCGCGGGTCATGGCACGGCTCCGGCGGATGCGCGGATCAGCCGCCCGGCGGCTTGGCCGGGGCCGGCTGGCTGAAATCCACCACCGGCGCATCCTGGATCTCGCGCTCGTTCTCGACCGTGAAACTCGGCTTCTCCTTGTAGCCGAACATCATCGCGGTGAGGTTCACCGGAAACTGGCGGACATGGACGTTGTAGTCGCGCACCGACTGGATGTAACGCTCGCGTTCGACCGTAATGCGGTTCTCGGTGCCTTCCAACTGGGTTTGCAGGTTGAGGAAGGCCTGATCGGATTTCAGGTTCGGGTAGTTCTCGGTGATCACCAGCAGCCGCGACAGCGCGCTGGACAGCTCGCCCTGCGCCTGCTGGAACCGCTGCAGCGATGCGGCATCATCGGGGTTCACCTGGACCTGCCCGACCTTGGCGCGGGCTTCGGTCACGCCGATCAGGATCTTCTCTTCCTGCTGCGCATAGCCCTTCACGGTGGCGACCAGGCCCGGAATGAGGTCGGCGCGGCGCTTGTAAACGTTCAGCACCTGCGCCCACGAGGCTTTGACCGCCTCGTCCTTGCGCTGGATCTCGTTGTAACCGCAACCGGACAGCAGCGCGGCGAGGATCAACAGGACGAATACACGCATGGCAGCACTCCACCGGAGATCATGGCGCGCATTGCAACACCCGATCCACCGCAGCGCAATCGGGCGCGGGCTTATTCCGGCAAGAACCGCTGCTGGCTGCGCTTCTTGGCCCACAGGTTCAGGGATTCGACCGCCGCCGAGAAGCCCATCGCGAAATAGATGTAGCCCTTCGGTATGTGCGCACCGAAACCTTCCGCGACCAGGAATACGCCGACCAGCACGATGAACGCGAGCGCCAGCATCTTCACGGTCGGATTGCTGTCGATGAACTTGCCCAGCGGCGTCGCCGCCATCAGCATCACCGCCACCGCGAGCAGGATCGCGCCGACCATCACCGGGGTCTGGTTGGCCATCCCCACCGCAGCGATCACCGAGTCGAGCGAGAACACGATGTCGATCACGGCGATCTGCGCGATCACGCCCCAGAACACGCTGACAGGCTTGGTGTTGATGTCCTCGCTTTCGGTTTCGCCCTTGATGATGTCGCGGATCTCGCCGGTACCCTTCACCAGCAGAAACGCACCGCCGAGGATCAGCACCAGATCGCGGACCGAAATGCCCAGGCCGAAGATCGTGAACAGGTCGTGGGTCAGGCCTGCCAGCCAAGCCAGCGTCAGCAGCAGCCCGACACGCGAGATGCAGGCCACGGCGATGCCGAATTTACGGGCTTTTTCGCGCTGTTCGTAGGGCAGCCTGGACACCGCGATCGAGATGAACACCAGATTGTCGATACCGAGCACGATCTCGATCGCACTCAAGGTGATGAGGGTGATCCACGTCTGCGGATCGGAGATCAGTTCCAGCATTGCATCACTTCCAATGTATTTGGCGAAGGCATCGACGGGCGCGGCATTCGCGGAGATCGATCAGAAAAACGGAAAATCAGAGATAACGGTCGCCGAGGATCAGGCCCCAGACCAGCAGCACATTCATCATCAGCACGAACACGGCCGCCGAACCCATGTCCTTGGCGCGGCCGGCCAGCTCGTGGAATTCGGGACCATACCGTTCGATGACCGCTTCGACCGCCGAATTGAGCAGTTCGGCGCTGAGCACCAGCAGGCAACTGCCGATCATCAGGAGTCGTTCGACCGCCGTGTCGCCGAGCCACAAGGCCAGCGGCGCCAGGATCATCAGCAGATACACCTCAAGGCGGAACGAGGACTCGTGCAACCACGCGGCACGCAGGCCCTGCATCGACCATTGCGCCGCCTTGAGGATGCGGCCCGGGCCCCGGGGCAGATGTCCGGTGCTGTCGGCCATGTCAGCGGATACCGCGACAATGGCGGGGAGCGAGGACGAACAAGGCGGAAACCGGCATCGGGACCATGGAAAGCAGTCGACGGCCGACGATTTTGCCACAAGCCCCCACGCCACGCCCGACTACCGCCCATTCAGTGTGGCGAAACACCGAGGAACAGCTCCGCCACCATCCCGCCGCCTTCGCGATTGCGCAGCCGCAGCCCGCCGCCATGGACCACGGCGATCCGCGCCACGCTGGCCAAGCCCAGGCCGCTGCCGGGCGTGCTGCGGGCGCGGTCGACGCGATGGAACGGCCGGCCGAGGTCCGCCAGCGCAGCCTCGGGCACGCCGGGACCGCGATCGAAGACGCCCAGCCGCCAACCGTCGCCCATCGCGTCGAGTTCAGCCTCGAACGGCTTGGCGCCATGACCGGCGGCGTTGTCGAACAGATTCGTGAGGGCACGGCGCAGCGCCAACGGCCGGCCATCGATCGTCGCGCTTTCGGGCAGTACCAGCCGCCATGCGCGCCCCTGCCGGGCTTCGTCGGTGGCCAATGCCTGCAGCACCGCGACCAGATCGACCGTTTCCAGCGGTTCATCGCGACCATCGCGCACGTAGTCGATGAACTGTCCGACGATGCCGTCCAGCTCGTCGATGTCGCGCTCCATGTCGGCGCGACCGTCCGCGTCGGTGCCGTGCCCATGCAGCGCCAGCGCGTAGCGCAACCGTCCCAGCGGCGTGCGCATGTCGTGCGAAATTCCGGCAAGCATCAGCTCGCGGTCGCGCGCGGCGGCATGCGTGCGTCCGGCCGCATCGGCCAGCGCCCGCTGCAGTTCGAGGATTTCCGCGCTGGCGAAACGCGGCGGCGCGGGCGGCGGCTCGCCGGCGACGATGCCCGGCGCGGCATCGGCCAGCTCGCGCAGCGGCCGGGTCAGGCTGCGCGCGAACAGCGACGCCGCCAGCAGAAGCAGTGCGCCGATCGCGACCAGCGCGAACAGCAGTCCGCGCTTCAAGGGTTGCGCTTCGCCCAGCACCGGGATGCCGATCCAGCCCTGCATCGGCGGCTGCGCCCGCACCCACAGCTGCACCGGCTTGCCCGACAGGCGCATCGCCCGCTGCGGCAAACGCGCCTTGAGCCGCGCCTCGACGCGCACCAGCAGCGGCATCGAACGAGGCTCGCCCGGCGGCAATTCCGGCCGCCAGCGCATCTCCAATGCGCGCAGATCCGTCATCGCCTCAGTGCGATCGCGCTGCGCCAGCAGCGCATCGGCCGCGACGACCTGCGCATGCAGCGCGCGCGCGATCCGATCCGCGCTGCTGTTGCGCGTCGACAGCGCGAACGCGACCGTGGCCGCGACCAGCGCGGCGATCACCACCGCCGCCAGCAGCAGCAACAGGCGCGCATGCAGATGACGAAAGCTCATGCGTTGCCATCCGATGCATCGTCCGGCACGAAGACATAGCCCGTGCCCCACACCGTCTGCAGCCAGCGCGGGTGTTTCGCGTCGTCCTCCACCTGCTTGCGCAGGCGGCTGATCATCACGTCCATGCTGCGATCGAAGGCATCGTGTTCGCGACCGCGCGCGGCGCTCATCAGCTGGTCGCGGGTCAGCGCCTGGCGCGGGCGCTGCACCAGCGCCGCCAGGACCGCGAATTCGCCGGTGGTCATCCGCAGTTCGCGGCCGTCGCGCGACAGCGTGCGCGCGGCGAGATCGAGCACGCAGCGACCGAACGCGACCTTGCCGCCATCCTCCTTCGGTGCGCCCGGTGCAGCGCGACCGCGACGCAGCACCGCGCGGATGCGCGCGACCAGTTCGCGCGGATTGCCGGGCTTGGACAGATAGTCGTCGGCGCCGATCTCCAAGCCGACGATGCGGTCGATCTCGTCGCCCTTCGCGGTCAGCATCACGATCGGCGTTTCGACGCCTTGTCCACGCAGGCGCCGGCAGATCGACAGCCCGTCTTCGCCCGGCAGCATCAGATCGAGCACGATCAGATCGACATGGTTGCGCGACAGCTGCCGATCCAGTTCGCGACCATCGCCGGCCGCCAGCGTCTCGAAGCCCTGCTGCGCGAGATAGCGCACCAGCAGCTCGCGCATGCGCTCATCGTCGTCCACCACCAGCAGCCGGGGGGCTGGCGATCCGGCGGCGTTCTGCGATTCGTGTGCATTCGGCATGCCGCCATTGTCGCCGCTGGACGGGCGCGGGCAAGCGCGGAATCGCCCGCGAACCGGCACGCCAGCACCGCAGTTGTGAACAGATGTGTCTGCCATCGGCGCCGGACATCTCTGCTCGCATTCCGATGCGATCCGGACACGCCTGTCGCGGCGCGGCAGTGCACGCTGGCCCCACACCCCAACACCGACCCCGGAGCGATCCACATGCACACCAGACACCGCATCTTCCTCGTGGCCGGCCTCGCCGCCGCGCTGGTCGCCACCACCGCCATCTCCGCCCCGCGCATGGCGCGCGGGGACGCGATGCTGCCGCCCACCGCCACCGAACTCGGACTCTCGAAGGTGCACGCGACATCGTGGGATGCGCTGCGCGCCGACGCCGTGGCCCTGCGCCAACTCGGCCGCGACGATCTGCAGGACGGCTTCGTCGCATTCCGCAGCCTGCTCGACCAGCCGACGCCGGATCTGCGCGCGTTCTCCGAGGAATCGCAGCGCAAGGTCGACGCGCACATGGCCGAAGCGCGCGCGCTACGCGACCGCCAGCTCGATCTCTACGAATCGCTGTCGACGGACGAGCAGGCCCGGGTCCGCGCCGCGATGGCAGCGCGTCTGGATCGCTTCGCGGCCTTGCGCGAACGGCTGGCCGGCTTCATGGCGCCAAGGTCGTAATCCCGGCGGCGCAAAGCCGCCTGCATGGCATTTTTTCGTGCGCGCGGACAGGAAAAGACGGCACGGCCCTGTCCGATCGCCGCGTACGGAGAAAGGGCGGATCGACATCGTTATACTCGGCACCATGTCGCGACCCGCCGCATTCCAGCGCTCGATGGCCAGACTCGCCCTGCTGGCGATGCTGGCCTTGGCGCTGTTGCCCGGCATCGGCCGCATCGCGCAACAGACTGGCACCGGCGCTGCGGTCACCAGCAGCGCCCCTGGACAGTTGCTCGGCGCGATCTGCACCACGCAGGGGCTCGCATACGACCCTGCCGTCGCGGCCGTCGAAGCGATCGGCTTCGCAGTGCAGAGCGACGACCCGGGGCGCGGCGCACCCTCGTCACCGCATCCGGACAGCGACTGCGACTATTGCGCAGTCACCGCATCCACGCTCGTCCCGACCTTCGTCTCACTACCGGCTTCGATGCCGCAGGCAGGCATCGCTCCCGTTTCGCAACGCAGCCATGTCGTCGGCTGGCACTACCCGCTCGGCCTCGGCTCGCGCGGTCCCCCGCTCCAGGCCTGAACACACCCGCATCTTTCCCGACCGCGTCCGCCATCGCCGACGCGTCATTGTGTTGTTCCGGAGCCTCTTCCCCATGTCTTTCGCATTGCATGCGATGCCGCGCGCGTCGCTGTTGTCCGTGGCCGTATCCGCCACCCTGATTCCATTTTTTTCCACGCTCGCCGCAGAGCCCCCAGCAGGCAATCCGCAGGCAGGCACGCCCGAGACCCTGGGTGCCGTCGAAGTCGTCGGCAGCCGCCCGTCGTATCAGGCGCCGCCCTCGCGCACCGCGACCAGGACCGACACCCCGACGCTGCGCACGCCGCAGAACGTGCAAGTCGTGCCGCGCGCCGTACTGGAAGACCAGAACGCGCTCAACGTCGCCGACGCCGTGCGCAATGTCGCCGGCACCGGCGCCGACTTCGGCTTCAACGGTGGCAGCCTGCCGCTGCTGATCGTGCGCGGCTTCCCATCCGTCTCGATGAGCGCGCAGGGTTCCACCACCTCCAGCTATTTCTTCAACGGCACCAAGGTCCAGGGTCTGCCGGTAGCGATGAGCGACATCGAATCGGTCGAGGTGATCAAAGGCCCGGCCAGCGTGCTGTACGGGCGGTCCGAACCCGGCGGTCTGGTCAACATCGTCACCCGCCAGCCGCAGGCCGAGCGCGGCTTCCGCGCGTCCGCCACCGGCGGTTCATTCGGGCTGTTGCAGGGATCGGCGGAGGTCTTCGGCGCGCTCGATCAACGCGGGCAGTGGCAGGGTCGCGCGGCGATATCGCATGACGACAATGCCTCCAACCGGGATTTCGTCGAAGACCGGCTGAGCGCATTTTCGGCCGCGCTGGCCTGGGTGCCGAGCGAACGTACCCGGCTGAGCTTCGGTCTGGAACGCAGCCGCCAGCGCTACCGCAACGACTACGGCATTCCCGCGATCGGCGACCGTCCTGCGGACATCGATCGCGACAACCAGTTCAACGAAGGCGGCCCGCTGTCGCGACAGGACAACACCGTCGCACGCATCGATCTGGCACAGACGCTCTCGGAACGCTGGACCCTCAACGTGCACGCGCTGGCGATCGATCAGGACGGCGCGCAATACGATGTGATTCCGACGACCTTCTTTTCCGGCCAGGCCGGACTGATCGCAACCGGCCGTATCGACCGATTCTACAACTACGAACCGCAGCGCGACCGCCAGCTGTATCAGTTCAATGCGGATCTGGTCGGCAAGCTGTCGACCGGTTCGCTGGAACACACCCTGTTGATCGGGGCCGACACCTACCGCGACCGTTTCGACAGCAAAACCACCAGTTTCGTACCGGGGCCGTCGATCGATATCCGCAACCCGGTGTATGGCCAAGTGCCGCCGCTCGATCTGAGCGCGCTGCCGCTGTTCGATCAGCAAGGCCGCACAAGTTGGACCGGCGTCTACGTGCAGGACCAGATCGCATTCGCCAACGGCATCGAGTTGATCGCCGGCGTGCGTCACGACCGCAGCAGCGCACGCTTCGGTGCGCCGGGCACGCGCGCAAACGATCAACGCTTCACCACGCCGCGACTCGGTGCGGTCTGGCAATTCGCGCCGAACCAGAGCGTCTACGCGCAGTTCCAGGAAGGCGTCTCCGCCAACAACGGCCGCAATCTGGCCGGCGATTCGCTGGATTCCGAACAGGCGCGGCTGTACGAGATCGGCCACAAGCTGCAGGCCAACGACGGCAGGCTGACATCCACCCTCGCGTTGTATCAGCTGACCAAGCGCAACATCGCCAACTACGTCCCCGATATCAGCGGTTTCTTCGACACCATCACGGTCGGCGAAGCGCGCGCACGCGGACTGGAATGGGACATCTCCGGGCAGTTGACCGACCGTCTCGCGGTGATCGCGTCCTACGCCTACACGCAGAGCGAAGTCACCCGCGACGAGGCCTATTTGGGCAAGCGTCTTCCGAACGTACCGCGGCACAGCGGCAGCGTCTGGGCGCGTTACGCAATCGGCGAACGCTGGACCTTCGGCGGCGGCGTCTTCGCGCAGGGCGGACGCGCGGGCGACCGGGCCAGCACCTTCGTATTGCCGGGCTACGCGCGCGTTGACGCGATGGCGGCGTATCGCTTCCCGCTGGGCAGCGCGAAAGGGCAGCTGCAGTTCAACGTCAACAATCTGTTCGACCGCGAGTACTTCACCGGCAGCCATCAGCACGTCACCGACTGGAACCAGCCGGGCGCGTCGCGCACGCTGCTGGCGACTTTCCGTATCGATTACTGAGGAACATGCCATGGCCAATCGCAGAGATTTTCTGAAAACCGCGACATCGATCGCCGGCGCGCTGGTGGTCGGTGCCGGGCAGGCGTCCGCTGCAAACACACCAGCGCAGGCCGCCGATGCCCCGCTCGAACACGACATGAGCGCGATGCCGGCCTCATGGATGGGCAACGACAAGATCGCGATGCTGCTGTATCCCGGCTTCACCGCGCTGGACCTGGTCGGGCCGCAATATTTCTTCGCGAACCTGATGGGTGCCAGCGTGCAACTGGTGGCGAAAGACCGCGCGCCGGTGATGAGCGACACCGGGCTGGCGATCGTGCCGACCGCGACGCTGGAGGAATGCCCGGCCGATCTCGACGTGCTGTTCGTGCCCGGCAGCGGCGGTGGCGTGCTGGATGCCATGGAGGACCCCGCGCTGGTCGCCTTCGTCGCCGATCGCGGCGCGCGCGCGAAGTGGGTGACGTCGGTGTGCACCGGCTCGCTGCTGCTCGCCCGCGCCGGCCTGTTGACCGGCTATCGCGCCACCGGGCACTGGGTGGCGCGCGAGGTGCTCGCGGATTTCGGCGCGATTCCGGTGAACGAACGCGTGGTCCGCGACCGCAATCGCATGACCGGCGCGGGCGTCTCCGCAGGGCTGGACCTGGGATTGGCGATGACCGCCGAACTGCGCGACCGCGCCTATGCCGAAGGCGTGCAACTGCTGGCGGAATACGCACCGAAGCCGCCATTCGATGCCGGCACGCCGGACACCGCACCGAAGGCGGTGGTGGAGATGATCGGCGGCATGTTCCCGGGATTCATCGATCGCGCGAAACGCATCGCGCGCGAGATGCCCACAACCGCAAAAGGAGGATGACCGATGGAAGCATTCTTTTTCTTCGCACTGTTCTGGCTGATCGCCTGGGCGATCTTCCTGCTCTCGACCATCGCCGAAAAAGATGGTCGCAAAACCCACTCCCACACCCTGCTCGACGACATCGAGGTCGAACTATGAATATCGCCAACACCCGCACTCTTTCCCATCGTCTGCTGTTCGCCGCGTGCGCGCTGACGCTGTCGTTCGCCGTCGGCGCCGCGCAACCCGCAAAGAAAGACGCCATCGTTCTGGATCAGGCCTGGGCCCGCGCAACGCCGCCCGGCGCGCCGGTCGCGGGCGGGTTCGTGACCATCCGCAATACCGCGAAGCGCGCGGATCGCCTGCTGTCCGCGACCAGCCCGGATGCCAAGACCGTCGAGATCCACGAAATGAGCATGGACAACGGGGTGATGCGGATGCGCAGGCTCGACGATGGTTTGGCGATCTCGCCGAACGGAACGCTGGAGCTGAAACCCGGCGGCTATCACCTGATGTTCATCGGCCCGAAACATCCGTTCGTGCAGGGCGAGACCATCACCGCGACGCTGCGTTTCGAACATGCGGGCACGCGCGAAGTGCGTTTCGAGGTGCGTGCGATGGGAAGCGCCGCGCCGAAGCACTGATCCGCATCGCTGATCCGCATCGCTGATCCGGGGCGCTGATCCACAGACCTCGAATCCGCTGGCATACGCCAGCGGAATACGCCTCTTTGTCTTTTTTTCAGGAATTCCTATCAATATGTCGCACGCAACCCATTCGAAACCGTTTTTCTCCATCCCCAGAATTACAGCGCTGTCCATCGCGATCGCATGCTCGCTCGCGAGTCCGGCATTCGCGGCGCAGACGCCTGCAGACGCCCCCGACGGCGCCACGCCGGAGACGCTCGATACCGTGATCGTCACCGGCACCAAAGCCGATGATGCGTTCGGCGAGAAATCGGGCATCCCGCTGTCGCGGATGCCGCAGAGCGTGCAGGTGATCGACGCCGAACAGATCCAGACCCAGGGTGCGCGCAGCGTCGGCGACCTGCTGCGCAACGTACCCAGCGCGAATCCCGGCAATTCGCGGGTGGCGCGCTATCAGAGTTTCAGCCTGAAGGTCCGCGGCTTTCTCGCCGACCAGATGCGCAACGGCATCCGCCAGCGCTATTACGAAGACATCGACGCCTCGGCGATGTCGAACGTCGATCGCCTCGAAATATTGAAAGGCCCGTCGTCGGTGCTGTACGGCCAGTCGGCGGTCGGCGGGATCATCAGCGTCATCACCCAGCGCCCGGAATCCGGATTCGGCGGCAGCGCCACGATCCGCGTGGGCGAGCACGACGAGCGCGTCGCCGGTTTCGACGTGACCGGCGCGATCGGCGGCAGCGACCGTTTCGCGGCGCGGCTGACCGGCGAGATCGAACGCTCGGGCACCTTCGTCGACGGTCAGGACATCGACCGCAACAACATCGCGCTCGCCGCGCGCTGGAAGGTGTCGGACGCGGTGACTGTGCATTGGCTGTCCGAATACATCGAACGCGAAACGCTCGGCTACGCCGGTCTGCCGGTGGTGGGTACGGTGGTCGGCAACGGTCGCGGCACGGTGTCGCGCGAGCGCTTCCTCGGCGAGCCTTCGCTGCGCCCGCTGACCGCCGATTCGCCGCTGATCCAGCTGTGGGCCGACATCGAACTTTCGGAATCGTGGACCCTGAGCCCGCGCTACCAGTACCAGGGCTTCCGCACCGATTTCAGTCAGGTCCGCCTGCGCAGCATGCAGGCCGATGGCGCCACCGTGAACCGCAACGGACGCTACGGCACCGAGGACGACGATTACCAGATCGCACAACTCGATCTCAGCGGCCATTTCGACACCGGACGCATCGGCCACAAGCTGCTCGTGGGCATCGAAGCGAGCCGCGAAGACAGCACCTTCCTGCAGTACAACCTCACCGATGTCGCGCCGATCAACAGCTACGCGCCCATCTACACCTACCCCGGAGTCGCGCCGACCACCGCCTTCAGTTTCGACTTCGCCGGCCTGGGCGACGGCACCGCGTTCTATGCGCAGGATCTGATCTCGCTGACCCCGTCGTGGGACATCATCGCCGGCATCCGCCACAGTCGTTTCGACTACGAGCAGACCAATGACGGCATCCGCGATGCATCCGAGGTGTCGGCGACGACCTGGCAATTGGCGACCAACCTGCGGCTGTCGGATCGCTGGTCGCTGTTCGGCGGCGTCAACACCGGCTTCGACACCGAAAGCATCCTCGGTGCCCGCGACGCCAACGGCAACACCTTCGACCCGGAACGCTCGGAACAACTCGAAGCGGGCGTGCGGCTGAACACTGATCGCAATCGCCTGAGCGTCGCGGTGTTAGATATCAGCAGGAAGGATGCGCTGACCGCCGATCCGGTCGATCCGGATTTCAGCGTGCAGGACGGTGAACAGCGCGTGCGCGGCATCGAGCTGGAAGGCGTTTCGCAGCTCACTGCGGACTGGGATCTGACCTGGGGGGTCGCCCGTCTGGACGGCAAGGTCACGCGCAGCAACGACGGCGACCAGAATGCGGAACTGGGCGATACGCCGAAGCTCACCGGATTGATCCGTTCGCGCTATGCCATCGCGGGCACGCCGTGGTCGTTCGATGCCGGCGTGTATGCCGTCAGCGACCGGCGACTGGTCAACGGTAGCGATGTGCGCCTGCCCGGCTATGGCCTGGTCGATCTGGGCGTGCAGTACGCGCGCGACGACTGGTCGATCGGCCTGACGATCAACAACGCGCTGGACAAGACGTATTACTCGGCATCGGGCAATGTCTTCAGCGTGTTGCCGGGCGAACCGCGACATGTCGGTCTGCGCGTGCGCCATGCGTTCTGAGTCGGAGGTCGACGCAGCGCGCGACGAAGCGTCCGCCGCCAACAAACCGTATCGCGCGGTGTGGCGCTGGCACTTCCTGATGGGTCTGCTGGTGGCGCCGGTGCTGTTGCTGCTGGCGATCACCGGCGGGCTGTATCTGTACGACAGCGAGATTGAGCGTCTGTGGTATCGCGATCTGATGAACGTGGAGGCCGGCACCGTGCCGGCCTCCGCCGCTGCGCAGGAAGCGGCGGTGCGGCGCGCGTTTCCGGAGGCGAAATTCGTATCGGTGCTGTGGCCGCACGATCGCACCCACGTCAGCACATGGACCGTGCTCGATCCCTCCGAGGGCAAGCTGAGCGTGTTCGTCGACCCGTGGACTGCGCGCGTCGTCGGTGAGCTGCCGCAGGCGCGTCGCCTGATGAACGTGATTTCCACCCTGCACGGCGAACTGCTGCTCGGAACGCCCGGCGACTGGTTCGTGGAGCTCGTCGCCAGCTGCACGCTGATCATGATGCTGACCGGCCTGTATTTGTGGTGGCCTGCGCGCTGGCAATGGCGCAGCGTATTCGTGCCGCGCCTGGGCGCACGCGGGCGCGCATTCTGGCGCGATCTGCATGCGGTACCGTCGGCGCTGCTCGCGGTGGGCGTGATCTTCCTGGTGCTGTCGGGATTGCCGTGGTCGGGATTCTGGGGCGAACAACTGGCGAAATGGGGAACACTGAGCGCCGCAACGATGCCGACGCCGAATTTCCGCGCACCGCCGACCGTCGCCGCGAAGACAGACCCGCACGCCGCGCATCGCAATCCCGATCTTGCCGCGCTGCCATGGACGATCCGTCAGGCCGGTCTGCCGACGCGTCCTGCGGATGCTTCCACGCATGCTTCACATGGCACGATCACGCTGCAGCAGGTGATGGACATCGCCACTGCACGCGGCATGACCCGGATGGGGCCGCGACTGCGCGTGTTCTATCCCGAGAACGCGCAGGGCGTGTTCACCCTGAGTCTGGTGCCCGCGCGCGCGCAGGACCAGCGCACCGTCTATCTCGATCCGCGCGATGGCACGATCGTCCAGGACATCGGCTGGAAGCAATACAGTCCGCTGGGGCACGCCGTGGAATGGGGCGTGATGACCCACATGGGACGACAGTTCGGCGAGCCCAATCGATGGCTGGCACTGTCGATCTGCATCGGCATCGTCGTCAGCGTGATCGCAGGCATCGTGATGTGGTGGCGGCGGCGACCGCGCGGCGGCATCGGCGTGCCCGATGCGCGCAGCCAGTCCCTGCCGAGGCCGCTGATGGCGATGATGGTGGTGCTCGGCGTGCTGTTCCCGTTCGCGGGTGCGGTGCTGTTGCTGCTGGCGATCGGTGAACGACTGACGGCACGTGCATGATGCGGCATCATCGGGCCGATCTTGTGCTGCTGCAGTGAATGCGAGGCACGAAGTCCGACGACTAGCGGCAACCGATGAGGGTTGCCGCTAGCGCGGGTTACGCAATCGCTCCGCCGTTCGTTCGATGGACGTGCCCGTCGATGGCAGCAGCGAGCGCGTCGCCGCGTTGAGACGATGCGTTACTTCCTCCTCGCGGCGCCGGGCGGCTGATAGAGACTCAGCATGTTGCGGTCCGGATCGATGAAATCCAGCGAGAGCCCGCCGTCGGGCGCCTCGCTCACGGGGACCACGATCTCGACGCCTTTCGCCGCGAGCGCTTCGGCGTAATCGTCGATGCCGCCGTCCAGCCTGAACACCACCACCGGGCTGTCGCCGGCCTTGGCGGGGCGCTGGATGAAGACGAGCGTCAGCTCACCGATTTCCGCGAGTGCGAACGGGCCATCGTGGCCTTCGATTTCGTTGAGCGGCAATCCGAGGGTGTCGCGGTAGAACTCGACGGAACGGGACAGTACGCCGACGAAAAACACGATGGCGCCGACTTGGGCATTGCTCAGCATGGAAGATCTCCTGGATATGGATGAAGGCATCGCGGATCCCGGAACAGGAAAGACGATACGGTCTATTCGTTGCCGCCATCGGGCGAAGTGTGAGTACGCCCGCGCAGGATGAGCAGGTGGCCGTCGGCATCGTGGGTGCCGATGGCATCGACGGGGAGTGTTCCGTCGGCGGCGCTCCGGCCGGTGCCGTGGATCGCGGCGATCAAGGTACGGCGCACCAGACCGAATTGCAGATCGGCGCTGCGCGCAGGATCGCGGATGTAGGCCAGCGCCATCGCTTCCGCGCGTTGCGCTGGCGCGAGCATCGCCAGGGTCTTGCGGATCGAAGTCAGGCGCTGTCGGAATGCGGTCGCGCTGAGCCCGAGGATCCTTCGGATCTCTTCGGCGTTCAAACCGTGCAGCGCCAGCACCGCCACGCGCCGTGCCGCTGGCGGCAGGCGTTCGAGCAGGGCGACCGCCGATGGCGGCGTGCGGTCCGGATCGTGCGCGATCCCAGCTTCGATGGTCGCGGCTTCGACGGTCGCGGCCTCGACGGTCGCGGCTTCGCGCCGACGCCTGCGGATCGCACTGCGCGCCTGCATCGTCGCCTGGTTGCGGATCACCCCGCAGAGCCATGCGGGATCGTCGCGTCCGTTCTCCAGCGCGATCAGCAGCGCATCCTGCAGCAGGTCGTCGCTGTCTTCCGGCTTGCGTGTGTGACGCCGGGCTTCGCTGCGCAACTGGCGATAGGTGTCGAGATCCATGCGCGTCGGCAGCGGCAGCCGGTTACTGCTGCCGCAGCGCCTCGATCGGGTCGAGTTTCGCGGCCTTGCTCGCCGGGTAGTAGCCGAAGAACAGGCCGGTGGCGATGGAGAACCCGGCGGCGAGGCCGATGACTTTGCCGTTGAGCGCCACCGGCAGCGAACCGAACTTGCTGACCAGCAATGCGCCGACGATGCCCAGCGCGATGCCGATCACGCCTCCGATCAGCGAGATCAGCATCGCTTCGGCGAGGAACTGGCGGCGGATATCGCGCGGGCCCGCACCGACCGCCATGCGCAGACCGATTTCGCGGATGCGTTCGGTCACCGACACCAGCATGATGTTCATGATGCCGATACCGCCGACGATCAACGAAATGCCGGCGACCGCGCCCAACAACAGCGACATCAGTTTCGTCGTCTGCGTCCGCGTGGCGACGATCTCGGCGAGATTGCGCACGCTGAAATCGTCCTCCGCGCCGGGCTGGATCTTGTGGCGCTGGCGCAGCAGTGCTTCGATCTCGGCCTGCGCGGTGGACAGGCCGTCGGGATCGGCGACGCCGACCGAAATCTGCTGCACCGCGCCCGGCGGCAGCGATGCGTTGCTCGACATGCGCCGACGCGCGGTGCCCAGCGGAATCACGATCAGATCGTCCTGGTCCTGGCCGAAGCCGCCCTGTCCTTTCGATTTCAGCGTGCCGACCACGGTGAACGGCACGCGACCGAGACGGATGGTCTGGCCCACCGCTTCTTCTTCGCCGAACAGTTCGCGGCGCACGCTTTCGCCGAGCAGCGCCGACTTCGCGCCGCTGGTGTAATCGCGCGATTCGAAGCCCGGACCGCCGGCGAGTTCCCAGCCGTTGATCTCGAACCAGTCCGCTTCCACGCCCTGCCACGACGTCGACCAGTTGTTCTCGGCGTACACCGCCTGGGTGTTGCCGCGCAGCAGCGCGCTGGTGTACTGGATGCCGGGCACTTCGCGGCGGATCGCATCGGCGTCGTCTTCGGTCAGGGTGAAGAAACTGCTGGCACTCATGCGCACGCCGCCGAAACCGCGACCGGAGCCGGGCGCGATGTCGAGTCGTTGCGAACCGAGGCCGGAGACCAGTTTTTCGATCTCCGCCTGGGTGCCCTGCCCCACCGACACCATCACGATGACCGCCGCGATACCGATGATCACGCCCAGCGAAGTCAGCGCGCTGCGCAACCAATTGCCGCGCAGCGCGAACAGCGCGGTGCGCAAGACTTCAACCAGGCTCATGCCGCCGGGTGCGCGTACCGACGCATCGTGGATCGCGGTGTTCATGCTGCGGACTCCGCGTGCGGCTCGCCATCGTGCAACTCGCCGTCGCGCATCACGCAGGTGCGGTCGGCGTGCGCCGCCACTTCGGCATCGTGTGTGATCAGGATGATGGTGTGGCCCTCTCCGCGCAGGCGCTCGAACAGCGCCAGGATTTCCTGCCCGGTGCGCGTATCCAGTGCGCCGGTGGGTTCGTCGGCCATCAGGATCGCCGGACGGTGGATCAGCGCGCGCGCGATCGCCACGCGCTGCTGCTGGCCACCGGAGAGTTCGCTGGGACGATGGCGCATGCGCTCGCCCAGACCCACCGCCGTCAGCGCCTCGGCCGCACGCTGCCTGCGCTCGGCCGGCGGCACGCGCGCGTAGCTCAAGGGCATCGCGACATTGTCCTGCGCACTCATCCGCGACAGCAGATTGAAGCCCTGGAACACGAAACCGATCTTGTCGCGGCGCAGCGTGGCGCGTTCCTCGGCATCGAGCGTCGCGACATCGACGCCGTCGCACAGATAGGTGCCGGAGGTCGGCGTGTCGAGACAGCCGATCAGATTCATCAGCGTGGATTTGCCCGAACCCGACGGCCCCATGATCGCGACGAACTCGCCGTGTTCGATCTTCAGATCGACGTCCTTCAGCGCCACCACTTCGGCCTCGGTACCGGCGGCGTAGACCTTGCTGAGCGATCTGGTCTCGATCACCGGATGCGCCGGGCGGGCGCGCGGGACTGCGCTCACTTGCCGGGCTCCGCAGCCTGCACGCCGACGATGAGGTCATCGCCGGCTTTCAGGTCGCCGTTGATCTCGGTGCTGCTGCCGTCGGACGCGCCGACGCGCACCATCACCTGTTTCGGTTTGCCTTCCGCAAGCACATACACCGGCGCGCGGCGCGCACCGACCAGCGCGTTGACGGCCGCATCCCACTGCTGCCGCTGCGGGTCGCGCAACGCGGCGCGGAACTCCGCGAACTGCTGGTTCAAGCGTTCCAGCGTGCGCTGGCGCATCGCGCCGCTGGCATTGCCGTTGGCGCCGGATGCGTTGCCGCCCGCACCGGGCGGACGGCCGCCGAACAGGCCAGCGCTGGTCTGGCCCTGCGGCGGCGTCGCGGTGCGTGCGGCGATACGTTCGCGCATTTTCGTCAGCGCCGCATCGAACGCGGCCTGCTGGGTCGCATCCAACTGCAGCGTCGCCGCGATACCCGGCAGCTCGTCGGTCATGCCGCTGCCGCGCTGCGGGGTCTGCGCATCCGCCGGATCCTCGACCGGCGGCTTGAAGCGCATCGCCGCGTTCGGCGCCTTCAGGATATTGTCGCGACGGCTGACTTCGATCTCGGCATTGGTGGTCATGCCCGGCAACAGCACTTCATCGCTGTTGTCGACCGCCACCACCACCGGATAGGTGATGACATTGTTGGTGTTGGTGGCCGAAAGCCGGACCTGGCTGACTTCGCCACGGAACTGTCGATCGGGAAACGCATCGACGGTGAAACTCACCGTCTGCCCCTGCTTGACCTGGCCGATGTCGGATTCGTCCACCGCCAGCACGATCTCCATCCGCACCAGGTCTTCGGCGATCTTGAACAGCACCGGCGCCTGCAGGCTGGCGGCGACGGTCTGGCCGGGTTCGACCGAACGGTTCAGCACCACGCCGTCGACCGGCGAAAGAATCACGGTGCGACCGAGATTCAGCCGGAAATTCTGGGTCGACGCCTGCTGCTGGCGGATCTGCGCCTCGGCGGCGGCCACCTGCGCACGCGCCTGATCGCGCGCGGACAGGGCCAGGTCCAGATCGCCGCGCGCGATGAGCTTCTGCTGTACCAGTGAGGCCTTACGGCCGTAATCGGCTTCGGCGTTGCGCAGCGTGGCCTGCGCCGTCTGCAGGTTGGCGCGGGCGCTGGCGATGGTGGCGTCGCCCTGCGCGATCTGGGCCTCGAAGGTGCTTGGGTCGATACGGGCGATCACCTGCCCCTTGCGCACCCGGTCATTGAAGTCCGCCAACACTTCGGTGACCTTGCCGGAGACTTCACTGCCCACGTCCACCGTCGACAGCGCGCTGAGCGTACCGGTGGCCGAAATCGCGACCCGGATGTCGCCCTGCTCCACCTTCGCCGTGCGGAAACGCTGTTCGTCGGCGCCGCCACGACCTTTCCAGAACCACAGCGCGGCGACCAGTGCGGCGATTGCGATCGCAACGATCAGGATGCGACGCGAAAAGAAGGAACGCTTGCGGGATGGGGGCATGGGGGTCTGGGGATGGCAGGTGGAAGAATCGGCAGGCCAAAGGATGGAACGTCGGGAAGCGTCCTCCGGTTGACCATCGGGACAGCGGGATGTTCCCTGTCGCGGCGCCGGCGTCTTGGCGAACCGGGGCGTCGCCACGCATCATCGCACGATCCCCATAACCGGCGCCGCCATGCCCATCGCCCTCGAACGCTTCGTTCCCATCGTCCTGCTGCTGTGCTCGAACGTCTTCATGACCTTCGCCTGGTACGGACACCTGAAATACAAGACCGCACCGCTGGTGGTCGCCATCGCCGCGAGCTGGGGTATCGCCCTGTTCGAGTACACGTTGATGGTGCCCGCCAACCGCTGGGGCAGCACGTACTATTCGGCGCCGCAGCTCAAGGGCATGCAGGAAGTGATCACGCTGCTGGTGTTCGCGGTGTTTTCGTCGACCTATCTGGACCAGTCGCTGAAATGGAACCACTGGGCGGGCTTCGCATTGATCGCGGTCGCGGCGTGGTTGATTTTCCTGGAATGATTCGCAGCTCTTGCAGGACTGCTTTTTGTAGGAGCGGCTTCAGCCGCGAAGCCGATTCCATCTCCGTTGCGACAACCTGTGCAATCAAACGCGTGATTCCGGGATTGCTGTTCGCATGATTACGGACATGCTGCGGGCTTCGCGGCTGAAGCCGCTCCTACAGAAACGAAGCCGCTCCTACAAGAGCCGCACCTGCAAAAAAAATCGCTATGGAGCGGATCAGAACTTGATGCGTCCGATCAGGATGTCCTTGTACATCACCCAATCGCCGGCGAAGGAATAGAACGGATATTTGAACGTCGCCGGGCGGTTCTTCTCGAAGAAGAAATGCCCCACCCATGCGAACGCATAGCCACAGACCAGCGCACCCAGCAGCCACCATGCGTTGTCATGCACGATCGCCGCGAGGATGCAGCCCAGGGCGCCGGAGGTGCCGACGAAATGCAGCCGTCGGCAGACGGTATTGCGGTGTTCGCCGAGATAGAACGGATAGAACTCGCGGAAGCTGGAAAAACCGGCCATAAGCGTCTCCGATCAGGTGTTGTCCGCTGGTGTTCGGGCACGGGCGGCCACGCGCTGCAGCAGCAGGACCACACCGTACCAGAGGAACAGCATGCCGAGCAGATTCGGCACGCTCATCGACCACTCCGAATAGCGGTAACCGTAAAAAAGCAGCGCGCCGCCGAGCACGGCCAGCAGCACCGACCACACCGCGCCGACCGGCGTATCGCCGCGCGGTTCGCGCTGCCGCAGACGTCGCTCGCAGGCCGCGTCGCAGTGCAGCCCCAGGGCGCCGTCGTGCGCGCAGGTATCCGCGCACAGGCCCTTGCCGCAGGCGGTGCAGACGCCGACCGCATCCTGTTCCCGGTGGCGATGACACTTCATGCGCCCGCAACCGCATCCGCCGCTTCGGCGGCCTTGACGCGATTCCAGTACGCATCCTGCGCATCCAGCGGGAGATCGGACAACGCCACGCCATCGTCAGCGGCCATCGTTTCCATCGCCCGGAAGCGACGCTCGAATTTGTGATTTGCGCGACGCAGCGCGGCACCGGGGTCGACTTTCGCATGCCGCGCGAGATTCGCTGCGACGAACAGCAGATCGCCAAGTTCGTCCTCCAGCCGGTCGCGCACTTCGGCACTGCCGGGCGCTGCGGCGAGCGCATCGAATTCGACCCGCACTTCCTCAAGCTCTTCCTTCAATTTCTCGATCACCGGCGCCGGGCCGGGCCAGTCGAAGCCGACGGTCGCCGCCTTCTTCTGCAGCTTCACCGCGCGCTGCCATTCCGGCAGCCCACGGGCAACCCCGGCCAGTGCCGAAGCATCGGCAGCATCGCCGTGCTTCGCAAGCCTTTCTTTTTTCTTTTCCGCATCCCACATCGCATTCAGCGCATCGCTGTCGGCGATGCCCATGCCCGCGAACACATGCGGATGCCGGCGTTCCATCTTGTCGCTGATCGCGGCGACGACATCGCGGAAATCGAAGGCGCCCTGCTCTTGGGCCATGCGCGCATGGAACACGACCTGGAACAGCAGATCGCCGAGTTCGTCCTTCAGATCGTCGAGATCGCCGCGATCGATCGCATCGGCGACTTCATAGGCTTCCTCCACCGTATACGGCGCGATGGTCGCGAACGTCTGCTGGACATCCCACGGGCAGCCGCCCTGCGGGTCGCGCAGGCGGGCCATGATCATCAGCAGGCGCTGGATGTCGTTCGTGTGGCTCATTACCCGACCCATTGCCGCCATGGCAGCGCAGGATCTCCCAAGGCCACGAAGTCGCCGTTGAGCAGCGTGTCGCGCTGGTTGTAGCGGAACGGCCGGCCCTGCGGATCGAGCACGCGGCCCCCGGCCGCTTCGACGATGACCTGCCCGGCTGCAGTGTCCCATTCGCTGGTCGGCGCGAAGCGCGGGTACACGTCGATGGCGCCCTCGGCGACGCGGCAGAACTTCAGCGACGAACCGACGCCGATCGCTTCGAGTTCGCCCCTCTGCGCCGCCATCTTCGCCATGAACGCCTCGGTGCGCGCATCGCGGTGCGAGCGGCTGGCGGCGACGCGCAGCGGCGACAGCGCGGGCGTGCGCGTTTCCAGCGCGATCTCACCGACCGCATCGCGACGGTACGCGCCGTGCGCCGGATCGCCCCACCACAGTTCGCCGGTGACCGGCGCCTGGATCACGCCGAACGTGGCGACACCGTTTTCGATCAGCGCGATGTTGACGGTGAACTCGCCGTTGCGCTTCACGAACTCACGGGTGCCGTCGAGCGGATCGACCAGCCACAGCCGCGACCAGCTGCGGCGCGTGGAGATATCGGTTTCCGACGATTCCTCGGACAGCACCGGAATATCCGGCGTCAGCCGCTGCAGGCCTTCGACGATGCGCCGGTGCGATGCGAGATCGGCGGCGGTCAGCGGACTGTCGTCGGCTTTCCGATCGACATCGAACGCGCCATCGTAGATCGCCAGGATATCGGCGGCGGCGGCGATCGCCAGCGCGATCACGCTTTCGCGGATCGCGTCATCGATCAAGCTGTCGTCGGTCCTGTCATTTTGAATCGGCATGTCGCAACCACTCCCTGACGAGGAACAGCGCGGCGATCGAGCGTCCCTCGGAAAAATCTTCGGCCAGAATCAATTCGTGCAGCGCATCGAGCTTCCACGGCAGCACGTCGAGCTGTTCCGGTTCGTCGCCCGGCAGCCGCTCCTCGTACAGATCGCGCGCCAGCACCAGGATGGTTTCGTGGCCCATGTAGGTCGGCGCGAGACTGATCCGGCGCAGCACCGTCAGCGACCGCGCGCCGTAGCCGGCCTCCTCCTTCAATTCCCGATTCGCCGCTTCCTCGGGCGTCTCGCCGGCGTCGATCTTGCCCTTCACCAGGCCGAGTTCGTAACGATGGGTGCCAGCGGCGTACTCGCGGATCAGCAGCACGGTGTCGTCGTCCAGCATCGGCACCACGATCACCGCGCCGTGTTCCCCCGCAGGTGCGCGGAGATAGAGCCGGCGTTCGCCGTTGGAGAATTCGAGATCGAGTTCTTCGACCACGCGATGCGGGTCGCCCTGGTGGCGACGGACCTCGTGGATGATCGGCAGGGGCCGGGTCACGCGGCACCCGAACGGACGCGCCGCGCAGCCGGACAGGCAATAATGGGGGGGATGAAGACGCATGCGCCGATCATAAACGACAGCGGGCCGACCGACGCGGGCAACGATGCCGCCGAGCGCTGGCGCGCGCGCGATCTCGCGGTGCTCTGGCACCCCTGCACGCAGATGCGCGAACACCCGGACACCCTGCCCTTGCTGCCGGTCGCGCGCGGCGAGGGTGCATGGCTGATCGGCCACGACGGCAGCCGCACGCTGGATGCGATCAGCAGCTGGTGGACGAACATCCACGGCCACTGCGAGCCGCGCATCGCCGAGGCCATCGCCCGACAGGCGCGGACGCTGGAACACGTGATCCTGGCCGGCGTCTCGCATGCGCCGGCGGTCGAGCTGGCGGAGCGCCTGCTCGCCATCGCGCCCCGCGAGGCAGGACGCGCTGCGCTGAACAAAGTGTTCTATGCGGACAACGGTTCGGCGGGCGTGGAAGTGGCGCTGAAGATGGCGTTCCACTGGTTCCGCAACCGCGACGGCCACGACGGCGGACGCACGAAATTCGTCGCACTGGAAAACGGCTATCACGGCGAAACCATCGGCGCGCTGTCGGTGGGCGACATCCCGCTGTACCGTCGCGTCTATGCGCCGCTGCTGGTCGAATGCCTGTTCGCGCCCTCGCCCGATGCCTACCTCGCGCCCGATGGCGTCGATGCAGCAGCGCATGCCGAAGCCGCTGCGGATGCGCTCGCCGATCTGCTCGGCCGGCATCGCGGCGAAATCTGCGCGCTGATCCTCGAGCCGCGCGTGCAGTGCGCCGGTGGTATGCGCATGCACGATCCGGTCTATCTGAAACGCGTACGCGAACTGTGCGACGCCCATGAGGTGTTCCTGATCGCCGACGAGATCGCGGTCGGTTTCGGCCGCACCGGGCCGATGTTCGCGAGCGAGGATTCGGGCGTGATGCCGGATCTGCTGTGCCTGTCCAAAGGCCTGACCGGCGGCGCGCTGCCGCTGTCGGCGGTGCTGACGACGCAAGCGCTGTACGACGGCTTCCTCGACGATGCGCGCGACCGCGCGTTCCTGCATTCGCACAGCTACACCGGCAATCCGCTGGCCTGCGCGGCGGCGCTCGCATCGTTGGACATTTTCGCCAGCGACGACGTGCTCGCGCGCAATCGCGACACCTCGAAGACGATGCGCGATCTGGCGGCGGGTATCGGCACGCATCGCCATGTCGCCGACGTGCGACAGGCCGGAATGATCGTGGCATTCGAGCTCACCCGTGACGGCGACAAACGCACGCCGTTCGACCCGGCGCTGCGGATCGGTCTGCGCGCCTATCGCGCGGCGCTGGCGCGCGGCGTGCTGCTGCGTCCGCTCGGCGATGTGCTGTACTGGATGCCGCCTTACTGCATCGATGATGCGCAGTTGCAGCGACTCGCCGAAACCACCCTCGCCGCCATCGAAGAGGCCACCGCATGCGTCTGACCCGCGTCTTCGTCGACTTGCCGCTCGCGCCCGGCGCGCGCGTCGTGCTGCCCGAGAGCGCGGGCGCGCACCTCGTGCGCGTACTGCGTCTGCGCGAAGGCGAGGCCTGTGTGCTGTTCAACGGCGACGGCCACGACTACGACGCGGCCCTGCTCAGCGCGGGCAAGCGCGGGGTCGAGGCGGAAGTGAACGGCGCGCACGTCGTCGACAACGAGTCGCCGCTGCGCCTCGTGCTGCTGCAGGGCATCGCCCGCGGCGAGAAGATGGACCTGATCCTGCAGAAGGCGACCGAGCTGGGCGTCGCCGCGATCGCGCCGGTGTTCGCCGACCGCACCGAAGTACGGCTCGATGGCGACCGTCTGGAAAAGCGCGTGGCGCACTGGCGCAGCGTCGTTGCCTCGGCCTGCGAACAGAGCGGTCGCGCGCGCATTCCGGAACTGCTGCCGCCGTGTGGATTGTCCGACGCCGCCGCTGCGCTCGATGCGGATGCGCTGAAACTCACGCTCGATCCGCTCGGCGAACACCGTTTCGACACGCTGTCGCCGGTGAACGCGGCGGGCATCGTGGTCGGGATCGGGCCGGAAGGTGGCTGGTCGGAGAAGGACCGCGTGGTGCTGCGCAGCGCGGGTTTCAGCGGCCTGCGTCTCGGCCCGCGCGTGCTGCGCACGGAAACCGCCGGCCTGGCCGCGATCGCGGCGCTGCAGGCGAAGTTCGGGGATCTGTAGGTTGGGCTTGGCCCACCATTGCAACTATCAGGCAAACATTTCAATCATCGAAACCGCTTCGATCAGGTTCCGGAGCGATCGGTTACATCGTAATGGTGGGCCAAGGCCCACCCTACACACCATCACGCGGCTTGGCGCAGGACTTCGACGATCATCCGCTCGGCGGCATCGAGATCGGGCACCAGGGCCACGTCTTCGTTGAACATCACCCGCAGGCGGATGCCTTCGGGCAGCGTTTCCATGTGCTCGCTGTCGACAATGAGATTGTCGCGGGAAATCGTGACCAGGCGCGGGAAGCCCTGCGCCACCAGCGCGAAGTACGGCAATTTCGGGTCGCCGCCGAGCGCCTTGATCACGATCACCTTGGTGCCGATGGACGAGCCTTCGGTATGGGTGCCGGCGATGCGCGCGAACGACACCATCGGCAGACGCCAGCCGCGCCAGCGGATCTGGCCGAGCAGCCAGTCCGGCGCGTGCTCGATCGGCTCCGGGTCGGCGTACGACAGCACTTCGACCGTCGCCGCGTTCGGCAGCAACAGCTGCGAGCCCGCGATCTGGATAAGGACGCCACGGATATCGTTGGTGTTCGCGGTGTGCACGGGAATACTCGTCTATGCGCGTCGGTGGAGTCGGATCAGCTGGGCCAGCGCGACGCGAGTCGGCCGGCGAGTTCAGCGGGCAGTCCGGAGGCGGCGCCGCGTTTGCGCAACTCGGCGCAGGCGATGCCGTCGTAACAGTCTTCCGCCGACTGTGCGATGACCAGCGAACCGCGCGCACCGGCGGTCATTGCGGTATCGACCAGTTGCGGATCGCTGCCGCTGAGAAACACGACCGCGCTGTTGCCAGCAGGCAATGCGTCGAAGATCGCTTCGGCGGGCGCGCCATCCGCGGTGAATTCCAGTCCGCCGCGATGCGCGGCCAGACCGATGCCGTCGGGCAGGAAATAGATGGTGCCGGGCGTCGCGTCGGCGCCGTTCTGGGCCAATGCGACCGGCAACGCCGCCGCCCGCTCCATCTGCGCGACCAGCCGGTCGTAGCGACCGCCCTGCAGATGCAGACGCACCAGCACGACCGCAGGAAATTCGGCGGGTATCGACGACAGCAGCTGGCGCGCGGGATCGGGGCCGCCAAGACCGGCTTCCACCAGCACGACCCCCGTGACTTCGCCACCGAAGCCGGCCACGCCCGACTTGTCCGATGCAGCATCGTCCAGGTCGACCAGCGACAGGTTGGAGATGCGCGCTTCAAGCGCCGAGAGGTCGTGCACGCGCTGTCCGGCTGCCGGCTTTTCGACGACGGTGGGCGATTCATCCACCGACGCCAGCGACATGGTCCCCGACAGGAATCCGTCGAGCCTTTCCGACGGCGCGCGCTCGGCAGCAGACGGCGCAGACTCCACTTCGGGTGCGGGCATGCGCTCGGCCATCGCCGCTTCGAAGGACAACACTTCTTCGAACACGCGCGGCGTGGCGGCGGTTGCCGACACCGAGTCCAGATCGGGCTCGACATCGCCCTCGAAATCGAGATCCGTATCGAAACCGCCATCGAATTGCATCGGCGGGATGTCGCGACCGTCCGACACCGGAGCATCGAGCGAGAGTTCTTCGAGGAAGAACGCATCGTCGTCGAGATTCATCGGCGACACGCTGCCTGTCGGTGACGCCCTATCGGCATCCTCCTCGAACTGCACCGCATCGAGGGGCATGCGTTCGATCTGCATGTCCTCGAGTTCCACGCTTTCGATCTGCATGCTCTCGATCTGCATGCTCTCGATTTGCATGCTTTCGATCCGCGCGCTCCCGAATTGCATGCTTTCCGGAGATGGGCGTTCGGTGGACATGCCGTCCATCGACGACTCGCCCAACTCGACCGCATCCGATTCGACCACATCCGATTCGACCACATCCGATTCGACCGCATCCAACTCGATCCGCCCGGAAGCGGCCGACCCGGAAGCAGCGGCATCCAGCGATGCGGCTTCGAACGATTCGATCTCGAAAGTATCGATCTCGAACACCGCAGGCGACGGGGGTGCCGGTGGCGATACCGGATGCAATACGGGAATCGCATCGAGCAGCGTCGTATCCAGCGACAGCGCATCGTGCATGCTCGGCGTGTACTCCGCCGGCATGCCGTCGCTGGGCACGCTGTCCGCGCTGGCCGCAGCTTCCCGGGTGAAGGCCGCGAGATCCATGTCGGCATAGGCCGCCGCAGGTTTCGAAGTCCATCCCGGAGACGGTTGCCAATCCTGGTCGCTTTCGGTTCCGGGCGGCAGCACGTTGGTGTCGTGGCGCAGTTTCGCCGAGAGATGGCGAACCCAACGCGCCGCATCCCAGCCGGCGCGATGCGCGGCGAGATCGGCTTCGTCGTAGATGACGGTCAGGTTCGGATCCGTCAACAGCGCATCGAATTTTTCGAGCGCGTTTTCGATACTCGGTTCCAGCGCGATCAGGACGACCTGCGGATCGTGCGCGCGCAACGCGGCTTCGTCGGTCTGCGACGGATCGGCGACCAGCACCAGCCTGGCGCCCGCCTGGCGGAGCGCATCGGCGATGTTGTCGGCGGCCTTGCCTGCGCGCGCCAGCAGCACGACACGCGGCATCGATTCCCTGGAGAACTGGTCAGGCATCGGACCTCACCGCTTCCAGCAGGGAGAACACGTTGCGCATCAGCTCGTTTTCCTGATAAGGCTTGCCGAGGTAGCGATTGACGCCGATATCCATCGCGCGCTGGCGGTGTTTGTCGCCGGTACGCGAGGTGATCATGATGATCGGCACATTGGCCAGGCGTGGATCGGCCTTCATCGCGGTCGCCAGCTCGTAGCCGTCCATGCGCGGCATTTCGATATCGAGCAGCATCAGGTCCGGTACGCGATCGACCATGCGTTCCAGGGCATCGATGCCGTCTTTCGCGGTGACCACTTCGAAGTTGTTGCGCTCGAGTACGCGGCTGCTCACCTTGCGCATGGTGATCGAGTCGTCGACCACCATGACCAGCGGTACCGCGCGCTGTTCGGCGGCGGGCAGTTGCGCTTCCTCTTCGACCTCCGGCAGCAGCGCGGCCTGACGGCGCACCAGCGGCGCGATGTCGAGGATCACCATGACGCTGCCGTCGCCCATGATGGTGGCGCCGAAGATGCCTGGAATCGACGCGACCTGCGGGCCGATCGGCTTCACCACGATTTCGCGGTTGCCGATGATCTGGTCCACGGTCACCGCGATGTGCAGATCGCCCGAACGGGTGAGCAGCAGCGGCATCTGCAGCTGGCCTTCGGCTTTCGCCGGCGCGTGGCCGAGCAGCTTGCCGAGATCGTGCAGCACATACTCTTCGTTGCCGTAGCGGTAACTGGTGAGGTCTCCCTTCGTCAGTTCCTCGCGACGGATTCGGCCGACGCCTCGGACCGATGCGATCGGCACCGCGAACGTGGTTTCGCCGATGCGCACGAACGCCGCCTGGGTGACCGCGAGGGTCTGCGGCAGGCGCAGCGTGAAGACCGTGCCGACGCTCCGCTCGGACTGGATGTCGAGCGTACCGCCGAGCTGGCGCACTTCGCTGGCGACCACGTCCATGCCGACGCCACGGCCGGCGAGCCGGCTCACTTCCTCGGCGGTGGAGAAGCCGGGCTCGAGGATCAGCGCATCCAACTGCGCGTTGGACAGGGCGACGCCCTTGCGCACGAGACCACGGGTTTCGCCGCGTTCGCGGATCGCCTTGCGGTCGAGGCCAGCGCCGTCGTCGCTGATCTGCAGCACGACTTCCGAACCTTCCTTGCGCACCGCGATGGTGACCGTGCCCTCTTCGGGCTTGCCGGCCTGTTTGCGCTTGGCGGGTTTTTCGAGGCCGTGCGCCATCGCATTGCGGAGCATGTGCTCCAGCGGCGCGGTCATGCGCTCCAGCACGTTGCGGTCGAGTTCGCCCTGCGCGCCGTCGAGCTTGAGCTGGACCTGCTTGCCGGTGTCGGTCGCCGCCTGGCGCAGCACGCGACGCAGGCGCGGAACCACGGTGTCGAACGGCACCATGCGGGTGCGCATCAGACCTTCCTGCAGTTCCGAACTCACGCGGGACTGTTGCAGCAGCAGCGTTTCGTAACCCTGGGTCAGATCGTCGAGCGTGTTGTGCAGGCTGCCCAGGTCGGCCGCGGTTTCCGCGAGCGCGCGCGACAGCTGCTGCAGGTTGGAGAAGCGGTCGAGTTCCAGCGGGTCGAAGGTCGCGTCGCGGGTTTCGCCCTCGCGCTGGTAGCGCGCGATGATCTGCGCTTCGGTTTCGATATCGAGACGGCGCAACTGGTCGCGCAGACGCGTATTGGTCTGCTCCATTTCGGCGGTGGCGCCACGGAACGCACCGAGCTGCTGTTCGAGGCGCGAGCGATAGATCGCGACTTCACCGGCGTAGTTCACCAGGCGGTCGAGCAGTTCTGCGCGGACGCGCACCTGTTCCTGCGAACCGCGCAGACCGACGTCGTCGTCGGCGCTCACGCCGAACTCCATCGGTACGGACAACGGCTTCAGCGCGGGCAGCGCTGCATAACTCTGCGCCGACGGAAGGGCGGCATCGACGACCGCTTCGTTCGCGGCGTCGGCAACGGCCTCATCGGCAGCGGCATGCTCAGCCACTTCAGGCGACGCGACCAAGCTGACGATGGCATCGTCGACGTTGGCGTCTTCGATGAAGGTCTGTTCGACCAGCGTCGGTTCGGCGAGTTCGCCGGCTTCGAGCGCGGTCGTATCGACCACGGCCACTTCGACCACGGTGGTGTCGATGCTGTCTTCGACAAGGGCGACGTCGTCTGCAGGCACTTCCCGTGCCGGCGCATCGAAGGTGAAATCTTCGAAAGCGTAGTCGCCCAGGGAAATCTCCTCGACGGAGATCGCTTCGGCGTCGGGCGAGCCGGACGCATGCGTTCCAGCGGTCGATGCGTCTTCGGACACCGCGTCGAGGAAAGCCTCTTCGACGTGGACTGCCTCGACATCGCCCCGTGCATCGAGCGGCGCCTCTGCGGGCAACTCGACGGGGATGCCGATGGCCCGGGCATCGAAGGCGGTGATCAGGATGTCCGGCATCGCCACCGCACGTCGGTCGCCGACGCGGGTGACCATGGTGTGCAAACGGTCGAAGCCGCGCTCCAGCAGCGGAATATCCTGTTTTTCGAGCTGCAGGCGATGCTCGGCCGCCGCTTCGAGCAGCGATTCCATGGCATGGCCGAGTTCGCCGATGGCCATGATGCCGGCCATGCGCGCGCCACCCTTGAGCGTATGCAGATCGCGCTGCAGACCGATGATCGCTTCGCGTTCGTCCGGGCGCTCGCGCAGACGCACCAGCATCTGGTCGGAGTGATCGAGCAGATCGTGTCCTTCCTCGACGAAGATATCGACGAGGTCGGAATCGAGATCGGACATGTCCAGCCCGATATCCGGATCGATCACGCTCGCGCCGGTCAACACCGTCGGCGCCGTATTCGCGGCCACCGGGTCGGGCGCAATCGCGTCGACCAGCGGGATCGGCTGGGGAATCTCGCCGAAATCGGCAAACGCCGGCAACTCGATATGCTCGCCCGGCTCCGGCTCGCCGCCTTCAGCGAGCAGGCGCTCGGCTTCGAGCAGTTCCGCTTCGCGGCTTTCGGCTTCCAGGCGTTCTTCTTCCTGGGTGTCGAAGTCCTGCGCACCCTGCCCGCGAAGCGCAGCTTCGAGACGCTCGGCTTCAAGACGTTCAATTTCGGCGCGTTCGGCTTCAAGGCGTTCGGCTTCAAGGCGTTCCGCTTCAAGGCGTTCCGCTTCAAGGCGTTCCGCTTCGAGACGTTCGGCTTCGAGACGCTCGACTTCGAGGCGTTCGGCTTCGAGACGCTCGGCTTCAAGGCGTTCGGCTTCGAGACGCTCGGCTTCAAGGCGTTCGGCTTCGAGACGCTCGGCTTCGAGACGCTCGACTTCGAGGCGTTCGGCTTCGAGACGCTCGGCTTCAAGGCGTTCCGCTTCGAGACGCTCGACTTCAAGGCGTTCGGCCTCGAGGCGTTCCGCTTCGAGACGCTCGACTTCGAGACGTTCGGCTTCAAGGTGTTCGGCCTCGAGGCGTTCCGCTTCGAGACGCTCGGCTTCGAGGCGTTCTGCTTCGAGACGTTCGGCTTCGTAAGACTCCATCAGCGCCAACAGGCGTTTGGCGTCTTCCGGATCGGTCGCAACGCCCGCGTCGGCTTCGGTCGGCGTCAAGGTCGCGGCGGGCGCGACTACCGACTGGCCAAGCAGGCGCGCCAATTCATCTTCGATGTCGCTGTCCAAGGGCATGACTTCAAGCTGCGGGTCGGCGCCCACCGTCTCGACGACAGGCGGCGCTGGCGGCGCAACATCGAAATTCCCGTATGCGCTGAGATCGAGATCGGTGAGTTCGATGTCGCGAGACGCATGGGTCTCGTCGTGCTTGTACTCGAGCGGCTCATCGACCGCGCTGACCGGCCTGGATTCGGGCAGGCGATCGCGCAACTCGACGAAACGCGCGGCGAGCGCATCGCAATGCGGCACTCGGCCGCCTGCTGTCGACAACGCAGCGATGGTATCGCGGACGCGGTGGGTCAACTCGGCGATCGCGGCCACGCCTTCTGCGTCGGCCGCACCCGCAGATGCGAGCAGACGACGCACGTAACCCTCGGCCGGCGTCAGCGCATCGGTGATCGACGGCACTTCGGTCATCGCGAATGCGCCGTTCATGGTGTGGATCGCACGCACCAGCGGCTCATCGGCGACGGCTTGCGTCCCGTGCGCACGCGCCAGCCAACCGTCGATCGTATTGAGATGTCCGCCGACTTCCGCTTGCAGGATTTCGAACAGGACCGCGTCGACGCTGACCGGAATGCCTTCGTCTTCGCTTTCGATGAGCGCACCGGCCGTGAAATCCGCCACCACCGCCTCGAAGGCAACGACCGGCGCGGCCTCGACGGCTTTGGCGGCTGCCGCCATCGGCATCACTTCCTCGCCACCGGCGATACGGTCGGCGAAGGCTTCGATCGCGCGCAGATCGGTCGTGACGGCACCATCGCCGCGCAGCGCTGCATGCAATTGCGGCAAGGCCACATAGGCCTGCTCGACGATCGCGATCACCGGCGACGTCGCCGGGCGATGCCCGTCGCGCACCCGGTTCAGCATGTTCTCGATCTTCCAGCTGAACTCGCCGAGCGTCTTGGCGCCGACCAGACGGCCGCTGCCCTTGAGCGTGTGGAACACGCGGCGCACCGGCTGCAGCCGTTCGATATTGCCGGGATCGGCCTTCCAGGCCGGCAACAGCTGTCCGAGGTTGGCGATTTCCTCTTCGAATTCTTCGAGGAAGATTTCGCGGATTTCGTCGTCGATATCGTCGCTGGTCGTGTCGAAGCCGGTCGACACCTGTACCGGTACGGCCGCAGGCGCAGGCGGGGTTTCGTCGCGCGCCGGTGCGGGCGCGGTTTCGCGCGGAGGCAGGAACAACGGAACGAAAGGCGCAGCCGGCGGTTCCGCTGCAACGGCCTCAGGCTCTTCGACCGCAAGCTCTTCAACGGCAGGCTCTTCGACTGCAGGTCCGTCGACAAGCGCCTCTTCGACGAACTGTTCTCGGACAGGCAGCTCATGAGCCGGCAGTTCTGGAACCAGCGCCGCTTGAACCTGCTCTTCGTGAACCTGCTCTTCGTGAACGGGCTCTTGTTGAGCCGGTTGTTCTTGAACAAGCGGCTCTTCAACAAGGCGCGCTTCAACAAGCAGTTCTTCAACGAACCGTTCTTCCGCAGGCGGCGCGACGCTGAACTGCTCGGCGTGCGTCGTTTCGGCGATGGACGACTCGACCGGTTCCGGCATGGAAACGGGGATTCCAGGCGCGGCTTCGGCGACCCTCGGAGCGAAAGCGGGCGCCTCGACCACGGGCGCCACGGCACGCTCGGCCGGCAGCGGCCAATAGCCGAGCGTTTCGAGACTGTTGCGGGTGATGTCGAGAATATCGTCGCGCGTGGCACGCCGGTCACGCAACGCTTCGAGGTAGTACTCGAGACTGGCGAGCGCATCCGCGAAGGTGTCGAGCTGGCGGCCGTTGGGGATGCGGTGGCGGTCGAGCAGTTCGACTTCGGTGTACATCCGCACGCCGTCGAGATACTGCGCCGGCTGCGGCAACTCAAGGATATTCAGCGCGCCGGACACGTCGCGCAGGAGTTTCGGCACCGGCGCCAGTTCGGCATGGTTCCAACTGGTTTCGACGAACGCATCGAACGCCTGGCGCGCGGACGCGAAGTTGGTGATCGCTTCGCGCACGAGCACATCGAGCACCTTGCGGGCTTCGGCACCGGCGAGATCTTCCTCGGTGTCGGCGCCGTCGCCGCTGGCCAGACGCGCGACCTGATCGTCGAGCGAAGCGTCGACGTACAGCAGCGCGCCAGCGATATCGAGCAGCGCGGTTTCGTCGGCCTTGCGCTTGCTGTCGACGATTTCCTGCATTGCATCGCGCTGTTGCTGCACAAGCGTGCGCGCGAGGCCGAGGCCGAGCATGCCGAGGGTGTCGGAAACGCGCTGCAGCGCTTCCGCCTGCGGCTGCAGAGCGGCCGGATCGTTCTGGCTGGTGCGCAGATAAAGATCGAGCGCATCCTTCACGCGCAGCAGGTCTTCCTTCACCGCCGCAGCGACCGTATCGAGCAGCGAACGATTGCGGCCGGCGACGCTGCCGCGGGCATGGTCGAGTTCGGATTCGGTCGGGCGCAGCGCGTCCAGATCGAACACTTCACGCAGCTTCATCAGCGCCGGATGCACCGATTCGCTGTGCGCGACGTGATACAGCAGCTGGCGGGTCGGTTCGAGCGCGGCATCGGGCCGCGGCGCATCGAATCCGCTTTGGTTGAACGCGCCGCGCGTTTCGCGATCGACGCTGGCGAACGCCTGGCGCAGGCCGGCGCTGGACGTCATCGCACCATCGCGCAGCGCGCCGGCGACCATCGAAGCCACCCACAGCATGCGGCGCTGGGATTCGTCGGCGGTGCGGGCGAGCAAGGCTTCGGCCGCGAAGTGCAGGCCTTCGGTGTCGCCCGGCGTGCCCTGTTCCGGCCATGCGCGCAGCGCATCGCGCAAACGCGCGAGATGCGGCGCGACTTCGTTGGCGCGGGCGGCGGCCGACTGCGGGGCCGCGCGCGGCAGCGACGGCGGCAACGCACGGTCGAGATCGGGTACGAACAGTACGCTTTCGCTCAGGCCGGCGTCGCCACGGGCGGCGCGCAGTTCGTTGAGCATCGGCAACAGGACGATCGAAATTTCCTTGTGGCCGCTCTGCAGACGCTCGAGATAATCCGGCAACAACACCACGCCGCGCATCAGCGCGGAACAGGCGACGTCGCGATCGAGCGCATGACCGGCGACGCCTTCGCCGTTCTGCAACGCGACCGACAGCCGCTCCATTTCTTCGGCGACCATCGCCGGGGCGTAAAGCTCCACCATGCGCAGGGTGCCCTGCACCTGGTGCAGCAGTTCGGTGCAGACACGCATGCGGCTGGTGTCGGTCGGATCGTCGGCGAAGCCTTCGACCTCGACGCGGACCAGGCGCAGGGTCTCGTCGAGCTCGGGTTTGACCCAGCCCAGCGCGCTGTATTCGATCGCCTCGTGGAGGGCCGTCATCGTGCGCCCCCACCGGCGCCGGCGCGTCGGGTTTCAAGATCGGAAAACATTCGGATCATCTCGCTAGTGCTCCGCAGCGATTCGTCGGATCAGACCGGGAGCTTGAAGTCGGCGACCGAACGGCGCAGATCGGCCGCCAGTTGCGCGAGATTTCCGATCGACTCGGCGGTCTGGTTCGCACCCTCCGAGGTCTGCGCGGTGATCGATTGAATCGTGGTCATCGTCTGGGTGATATCCGTCGCCGCGGCGGACTGCTGCTGCGCGGCGCTGGAGATGCCCTGAATCAGGCTCGCGAGCGTGTTCGACACCGTTTCGATTTCGCCAAGCGCGGTACCCGCGTCCTCGGCCAGTCTTGCGCCGGCGACCACTTCGGAGGTCGTCTGCTCCATCGAGCTCACTGCTTCGTTGGTATCGGCCTGAATGGTCTGCACCAGCGCTTCGATTCGCTTGGTCGCGTTGGAGGTGCGTTCCGCGAGTCGCTGCACTTCGTCGGCCACCACCGCGAATCCGCGGCCCGCCTCGCCGGCCGAGGCCGCCTGGATGGCGGCGTTCAGCGCGAGGATGTTGGTCTGTTCCGAAATGTCGTTGATGAGTTCGACGATCGAGCCGATTTCCTGCGAGCTTTCGCCCAGACGCTTGATTCGCTTCGAGGTTTCCTGGATCTGGCCGCGGATCGAGTCCATGCCGACGATCGTCTGGCGCACCACGCCGGCACCCTTGGTGGAGAGTTCCACGGAGCGCTGCGCCACGTCCGCGGATTCGGCGGAGTTGCGCGACACCTGGCCGATCGAGGTCGCGATTTCGTTGATGCGGCTGGTCGCGGTGTTGATCTGCTGCGCCTGATGCTCGGCGGCTTCGGCCAGATGCATCGCGGTCGCCTGGGTTTCCTGCGCGCTGGAGGCCACCTGCACCGAGGTGTCGTTGATGGTCTGCACCAGGCTGCGGAGCTGTTCGACCGCGAAGTTGATCGAGTCCGCGATCGCGCCGGTCATATCCTCGGTCACGGTCGCCTTCACGGTGAGATCGCCTTCCGCGAGCGAACCCATTTCGTCCAGCAGGCGCATGATCGCCTCCTGGTTGCGGTTGTTGAGTTCCATCGAACTCTCGAACCGGTTTTTCTGCGCGCGGCTCAGACCGAGCGCCAGGAAGATGATCGAGGCCAATGCGGCCAGGCCGGAAATGATGCTGACCCAGATGTTGCCGAGAAAACTGGTGTCGCGCAGCGAGCCGAATGCGGTGAATGCGCGGAACAGGTTTTCGCTGTCGCCGAGCAGGCGGTCGGCGCCGGCGGTCAATTCGGTGGCGGCCGACTGGGCGCGGAACAGGCTCTGCGACGAAGCCAGGATCGCATCGAGATCCTTCTTCATCTCGGCCCATTGGCCATTGGCCTGGTTCAGCGCGCCCAGGGCTGCGGCGTTGCTGAGTTTCTGTACGTTCATCGCCTGATCGCCGTTGCGCAGGCCGTTCAACACCTGGGCGAACACGCCCGCATCTCGGTTGAGCGCATCGCCGGCAAGCGCGGCGCCGGGGCCGCCCGCGCGGATTTCGGCGACGCGCCGGGCCATGGATGCGGCCAGCACCACCTGGCGCAGCGCGATGTAGATCTGCGAGGACGGCGCGCCGCTGGCGGACATCGCGCGCACCACTTCGTCGAGCTGCGCCTGAAGCTGGGGCACGCGGTCGGTGAAGCGCTTGGCGTTGTTGGACAACGCGAGCACCGCGGCCTCCGAAGCGATGACCTGGTCGGCGTTCTTGCCCATCGGCGTCCACGTCGAGGTGACGGTGCTGATCGGACCGGACACGTCGGGTGCGTTGCCGAAGCGGTCGTTGAGGACCTTCACGTCGGCGACGATCTGTTCCTTGGTGGCGGCGAAGGCTTTGAACGACGCCGCGTCGCCGTTGATCGCCTCGCGGCCGAGGTTGGCCAGCTTCTGCGAATTCACCTGCAGATTCGAGGCGGAGGTGTTGGCGCCGCCGAAGCGCGCGGTCTTCCACAGGGCGTAACCCGTGTTGGTCGCGAAGAGGACTAGCGATATCGCCATGACCCACAGCCACAGGGTCGTGCTCTGACTGCGGCCTTTGCCGGCGACGCTATCCATCACAGTGCTCATGTCTCGCCTCGATCTCGTTTGAACGGTTGCAGTTGAAAAGTGTGTGCCGTCAGACGGCTGCGTGTCGGAATTCGGGCGTGCGCACAAGACGATCGAGGCTGAAAACGCCCCAGACGTCGTCCGCAACCCGGTATGCACGGTCGATGAAACCGGCGTAACGCCCGTCGGCCAGGCCTTCGGGTTCGACCTGCTGCTCGTCCATGAACGAGCGCTGGCCATAGAGTTCGTCGATGGTCACCGCCACGTCGCCACCGGGCTGACGCAGCACCATCACTTTCTGGTGCCCCTCGTGCAGCACAGAACGGGCGCCTTCGAGGAACTGTTTGAGGTCCACCACCGGCAGCAGGTTGCTGCGCACGTTGGCGACGCCGAGCATCCAGCTGTGCGCCCCGGGTACCGGGGTGATCTGTGGAACGGTCAGGATTTCCGCCACCGCTTCGTAGTTCGACACCAGCTTGCGCTGGCCGATGCGGAAACCGATGCCGCGCCACAGGCCTGCGGCCTGCAATTGCTCCGGCAAGCCGGCGACGTGGGCGAGGCTGCGCCGTTCGTATTCGGCGAGGGTCTCGAACGCATCGATGAAAGCGGCATCGATGCGGGCAGCCTCATCGGCGCCGGGATCGATGCTCATGTCGTCTGCGCTCATGCGCGGCCCTCGAGCAGTTGGTCGATCCGGGCGATCAGCGCATCTTCGCTCGGCGGTTTGACGATGTAGTCCTTGGCGCCCTGGCGCAGGCCCCAGGCGCGATCGGTATCCATGCCCTTGGTGCTGACGATCAACACCGGGATGGCCTTGGTCGACGGTTCGCGCGACAGCGCGCGGGTGGCCTGGAAGCCATTCATGCCCGGCAGCACGACATCCATCAGCACCACATCCGGCAATTCGCGCTTGCAGACGTCGATGCCGTCCTCGGCGCTGGTGGACGCGATGACCTGATGGCCATGGCGCTCCAGCAGGCGCGTAAGCACCGCGGTATCGGTCGGCGAATCTTCGATCAGCAGAATGCGGGCCATGGAATGCCTGTCCCCCCGGTCAGGCGTTGACGTGCTTGCGGATGGCTTCGATCAGCTCTTCGCGGGTGAAGGGCTTGGTCAGGTATTGCTCCGAGCCCACGATCCGGCCACGCGCCTTGTCGAACAGGCCGTCCTTGGAGGACAGCATGATCACCGGCGTGTGCTTGAAGACCTGGTTGTTCTTGATCAACGCACAGGTCTGGTAGCCGTCCAGGCGCGGCATCATGATGTCGACGAAAATGATCTGCGGATGTTGGTCCGCGATCTTGGCCAAGGCCTCGAAGCCATCGGTCGCAGTCACCACTTCCGCCCCTTCTCGCTTGAGCAGGGTTTCGGCGGTGCGCCGGATGGTCTTTGAATCGTCGATCACCATCACCCGCAAGCCCTGAAGGCCGCCGGCTGGATTCTCGTCTTGCGTCATCACCTCTCCCCATGCCTCCGGCGTTCGATGACCGTGTTGCTGGTTTGTCATCATTTTCAGATACCTATATCCCAGTCTGTCGCTGGACTGTCAAGTTTACGTTAGCAATTTCCCAGCCATGAACGACAACCCGGGCTTCGGCGACGTCGCCTTGTTACCATTCAAGCTGACGAATGTTGCAGGTGGAAGCGTTATGTCGAAACATGCGCGCGACGTGCTTGTGGTCATGGACCCGATCGAGTCGATCAAAATTGCGAAAGACTCCACATTTGCGATGTTGCTCGAAGCCCAGCAGCGTCACTATCGGCTGTTTTACGTCACACCCGGCACATTGACGATGCGCGGCGGCGCGGCGAGCGCCGAGGTGTCGCCGCTGACTGTACGCGATGACCCCGCAGGCTGGTTTGAAACCGGACCTTTGTCACACCGTGCGCTGGGCCGCGCGGATCTGATCCTCATGCGCAAGGATCCGCCGGTCGATGCCGACTTCCTGCACGACACCCATATCCTGAGTTTCGCCCAGCGCACCGGCGCGCTGGTCGTCAACGACCCGCAGGGGCTGCGCGACCACAACGAAAAACTCGCGGCGCTGGAATTCCCGCAGTGCTGCCCGCCAACCCTGGTGTCGCGACAGTCGCCTGCCCTGAAGGCATTCGCGGCCGAACACGGCGAAGTGGTGCTGAAGCCGCTCGACGGCATGGGCGGGCGCTCGATCTTCCGCTCCCATGACGGCGACCCGAACCTGAACGTGATCCTGGAGACCCTGACCGGCGGCGGCGCGCACCTGGTGATGGTGCAGCGCTATCTGCCGGAAATCGTGCAGGGCGACAAACGCATCCTGTTGATCGACGGCGTGCCGGTGGACTATTGCCTCGCCCGTATCCCGCAAGGCGATGAATTCAGAGGGAATCTTGCCGCCGGCGGGCGCGGCGAAGGCCGCCCGCTGACCGACCGCGACCGCTGGATCGCGGCCCAGGTCGGTCCGGAGATGAGGCGCCGGGGCATGCGTTTCGTGGGGCTGGACGTGATCGGCGACCACCTGACCGAGGTCAACGTCACCAGCCCGACCTGCATCCGCGAGCTGGACAAGCAGTTCGGCCTGAACATCGCCGGGCTGCTGTTCGATGCGCTGGAAGCGACGGCTTAACCGATGTCTGCAGCGAATGCAGCCCTGCCCCCGCCGCCGGACATCGGCGAAGACCAGCGCCTCGGGGCGACCCTGGTGCTGTCGTTGCTGTTCCACGGGCTGTTGATCCTCGGCGTGGGTTTCGCGCTGGAGCGGGCAGCGCCGGTGGTGCCGATGTTGGACGTGATCCTGACCCAGACCCAGAGTCCGCTGACCCAGAAGCAGGCGGATTTCCTCGCCCAGGCCAACAATCAGGGCGGCGGCGAGCACGACAAGGCCAGCCGCCCGCGCGACCCGCAGCCCGGCACGGTGCCGCAGACCGAAACCGGGGTGGCGCCGCAGGCGGTGCGGGCCCAGTCGCCATCGCCGCAACCGCCGCCTGAGGCGCGGGTGGTGGCCAGTCCGAACAGCGACACCCGTCTGGCAGCCCCGAGCCGGGTCCAGCAGGCCACCGAGACCCCGCAGCGCGTCGGGCCGCAGAAGATCGAACACGATATGGCGATGGCGCGGCTGGCAGCCGAGATCCATCTGCGCTCGGCCCGCTACGCCAAACGCCCGAGCCGCAAATTCATCTCGGCCAGCACCCAGGAATATGCGTGGGCGAACTATCTGCGCGCCTGGGTCGACCGCGCCGAGCGCGTCGGCAACCTCAATTACCCGGACGAAGCCCGGCGGAGGCAACTGGCGGGCACCGTGGTCATCAACATCGGCATCCGCCGCAACGGCTTGGTGGAGCGGGCCGATATCGTCCAGTCCAGCGGCATTCCCCTGCTCGACGACGCCGCGCTGCGCATCGCGAAACTGGCCGAACCCTACCCGCCACTGCCGAAGACGCCGGAAGACCCGGACATCCTCAACGTGGTGCGCACCTGGCAGTTCCTGCCGGGCGGCGGGTTGATCGACGAATAGGAGGGCCTTCAGGCCCTATGGTTCGCATGCAACGTCAGGATTCCCATGTGGGAGGGGCTTCAGCCCCGACTGCCGCCGATACGTCGGGGCTGAAGCCCCTCCCACAAGCGTCGCCTCACAGCCGCTTCCAGCCGAAGCCTTCGCCGCTACGGTAATACACCGCCGAAGCCTTGCCGTAGAGCGATTTCAGCGGCACCAGCCCGAAGAATCGGCCGTCCGCGCTGTTGCCGCGATGGTCGCCCAGCACCAGCCCCATGCCTGCGGGAATCGTGCTGGTGGCGACATCCGGGCCGCCGCCGTCGCGCAGGTTCAGATGCACGTCGCGCGGGCCGAAATGTTCGATATCGCCGGTTTCGGCATCCTGCAGCGGCTGGCCGTCGATCCACAGGCGGCCGTCGACCAGCGCGACGGTATCGCCGCCGACCGCGACCAGCCGCTTGATCAGCCGGGTACCGTCGGCGGGCGATTTGAACACCACCACATCGCCGCGCTGCGGTTCGCCGCGATCGATCAGTTCGATATCGGTGAACGGCACGCGCAGGCCGTAGGCCATCATGTTCACCGCGACCCGGTCGCCGGGCATCAGGGTCGGCTCCATCGAGCTGCTGGGCACCTGGTAATGGTTGGCGAGCGAGGTCCGGGCGACGGTCAGCAGCAGGACCATCATCGCGAGGGACGCCCACTCGCCGCGCCAGAACGGCGCCTTCCTGCTTTCGTCTCCGGCCGGTGCGGTCTGCGTCATGACGGTTCTCTTCGCTCAGGGTCGATCGAACATCGACCAGCCGGGACTCGCGGAGTTCCTGTGACTGATGGCCTATGCGCTCAAGGCTTGATCCGCACCGCACCGTGATGCTTGTCGACGGTGGCCCAAGGCAGCACCGACCATTCCGGGTTGTCGCAGACCCGGCCCACCCGCGGGAAGATCGCGCCGAGATACACGCCTTTCCTGGTGATGTACCAGGTCGGAAAATCCCAGACATCCTCCATCTCGTAGCTGCAGTCTTCGTCGGGCTGTCCTGCAAATTCCTTCGGATACAGCTTGCCCAACTGCGCGGAGACCCACGGCGCGAACACATCGTTGCGGTAGTCGTACCACGCCTGATTGTTATCGTCGCCGCGCACCGGCGGCGTGCCTTTGCCGAGCCACAGCACGTCTTCCAGCACCAGTTCGCGACCGGTACGCGGATCGAGATTCAGCGGGCCATCGCCGAAATCCGGATGCGCGCCGCCGCAGTAGTAACTGACGAACAGGCTGACGCTGAGCGCGTCGCGACCGATGTAGCGCAGGGTCGTGGTCGATTCGTGATCCGACAGCGGCGCGGCGGTGCAGTCGAGAAAACTCTCCACTTGTTTCCAGTGCGCGCGCGCCAGCGCCAGGTTGACGCCCGGAAGTTGCGCCGCCGGATAGCCGGACACCACGCGGAACAGTTCGACATCGCTGGTCGGCTCGCGCCACCACTGCAGCCGGTAATCGCCGACGGTTTCGAGCTTGCCGGCTTGCAGAGGCAAACCTTGCAACTGCAGGAATCGATAGGAATCGTTCGCGCGCAGTTCGGCAAGGCCGGGATCGTCGGTTTTCGGAAGCGTCGCGTTCGATGTCCTGCGCAGACGGATCGGCAATCGCTTGCCCTTGCCGGCCCATTCGCCGACGACCGTGTCGCCGTTGGCAGGCTCCAGGGTCCACGCCGAGCGCGCATCTTCGCCGGGTACGTATATCTGTTCTTCCAGCGCGAGACTGCCGTCCACCGCACGAGTGCCGGCCAAGTCGATGCCGTGACGATGTTTGCGATAGAAATACTGGCCGTTGATTCCGCCACCATCGTCCGGCGCATCCAGTTTCACCACGATCGACGATTTGCCCAGCGTGCCCTCCCACACCTGCGTCTGCGCCTGCGCCTGTGCGAGACCGGAAACCCACGTCGACAGCAGCGCGCAGACCAGCATCGCGCGCTGCAGAACAAGACGGATCGAAGCGTTCATCGGCGGCGATTCCTTAGCGATCACGAACGGGATGCGCGCAGCGCCTGCTGTTCGACGAGGGTGAGCGCCACCTGATTGCGCAGGTAGGCGGGCTCGAGTTTTTCCGGCGCGACCGACTCGCCGCGCAACAGCGCGATATGCGCCAAGCGCACGATATCGGCCGCATGCGGCAGCGCTTCGGCATCGACCGCACGCCAATTCGACGGCAGGCGCGACCGCAGCACGCCGCCGAGCGCGCCGAAGCCGGTGCCGACACCGAACCACGTGTCGCCGCGTTCCGGCAGCGATACGGCATCGGGCGGAAGCACCTGTTCGTCCGAGCTGGGCATCGGCCACGGCGCGCCGTGTTCGATCGTGAGCAGGTAACGCGCGGCGTAGACCTCATTCATCCGCGCATCGATCGCGGCGAGCACCGGAGCGCCCTCGCCCGCACCCAGCGCGACCGCGCGCATCGCCAGTGCCGCGAGCGTGGACACCGGCACCGCCGGACGATCCAGCGCCAGCGCGATGCCTTGCGCAACCGCCACGCCCAGACGCACGCCGGTGAACGCGCCGGGCCCACGGCCGACCGCGATGGCGTCGAGCTGCGAACGGACGATGCCGGCTTCGGCCAGCAGCGCCTCCGCCCACGGCAGCGCGAGTTCGGCATGGCGGCGCGGCGCGATTTCGTGGCGTTCGCGCACCTCTCCATCGACCCAGAGGGCGACGGAGCAGGCTTCGGTGGACAGTTCGAAAGCGAGGAGGTTCATGGCTGCGATTGTAGACGGCTCTACTTCCGTTCCGACACGGCGGAGCATCCTGATTCGCGCTGCGGCGAGACTGAACCGGGATGACACTCACATTGATCCACGCCATTCATCGGAATGCCAAGATAAATTTTCTCAATTGCGCATGCCACATCAAAGAGAAGCCGCTTATCGCAATTCGCCAAGAGCCCAATGATTCCGTATGCCTAAGGCTGCAATGACGTAACGCGCGCAGATAATCAGTGAACAGGCGCCTTGCTAGTTACTGCGTGCGGTGCTAATCGTGAACAGCTGGGATCACCAGCGAAAAATCCTTAAAGGAACGAGGACCATCGTCATGAACAACAAGATTCTTACTTTCGCGACGACTGCAACGCTGTTGGCAGGGTTCGCATCATCAGCATTCTCCGCCAACCCGCGCATCATCAGCGACGAACGTATCGACCGGGCGATCGAAGCCCAGGAGTTGGCCGTCGCATTGGCCCCGATCAAGTCCAGATCGGATCTGGCGAGATACATGGCGAACAACCGAAGCAATCCGGACAATCCGCTGAATGCGTTCTCGCCAAGAAGCAAGCAGCGGTTCCTAAGTAGCTTGCGCTTCGGCTCGCAGGGTCTTGCGAGCTTCAGCTACATTGAGATCGAGTCCCAGCTCACAGTCAAGCAGGCCCATCGTCTGCTGAGCCTGTTCGGCGCGCAAGCGTTTACGCCCCAGATGACCGGATTGCGTCGCGAGGACGCAAACGACAGACTGATCATGAGATCCGCAGCCGAGGCGATCGACGATGGCGGCGTTGTTCTTCTGACGAACCATTGGTGCTCGTCGCGCGCCACCTGCAGCACCCAGTCCGGCAGCACCTGCATCGTTACCAGTTGCTGAAATCTCTCCTGAAGCATTCTGGCGTCGCTCTTGCGGCGCCAGAACGAGTCTTCTCAATGCAGATTTCTCGCACAAGACCGCACTTGCGGACACTGTCGGCGTGGTGGCTGCTGGCAGTTTGGCTGCTTGCAACCTCGCCAGACGCCTCATCGCCGACCGTGGCCGACCGGCTCGACGCGCTGATCGCGTTCGAACGGGAAAGCGGCGCCATGCCGCCGCGCCTGCGCCGGGAGGCCATTGAGCGCCGTTTCACTGCGTACTTCTCAGGTTCATATGCCAAAGATACCTTGGCGCACATGGACGATAATGATCTGAAGGATCTGTTCCGGGCGGCACAACTTCATGCCTTCCACTCCCCAGATCCTCGCGCACTGGATGATCTACGCGCAGCCTATCTCGAACTCACAGCACGCGGAGCAAAAGTCCGCTTTCATGCTCTGTCGCTGCATCGCGCTTTTCTGTGGCACCGTCGCTTTGAGGACGCGGCGGCGCTTGATGCGGAAGCTGATCTCGAAATGCCATCATTCGAAGCGCGACGTCTGCCCCCGGAGGATAACAGCCTCCAGAGCATCTGGATGGTCGACAAAGACGGCCTCGGCATCGATCAACATTCGCTGGGGATAGATGAACTGCCTCATATCGTCATGATTACCCAGCCTCATTGTGGATTTTCGCAGCGGGCCATGGCAGCGATCGCGCGCAACCCGGACGCGGCGGCGCTGTTTGGACGCGATGCTTTGATTCTGATTCCGCCGAAGATCAATTTCGACATCGCTGCAGTGCATCGCTGGAACACCGCACAGCCGAAACTGCCTATGGTGTTCGCAAATCGAGAAAACGAGTGGCCGGAGTTCACGCACTGGGAGACTCCTGTGTTCTATTTCCTTCGTGACGGGAAAGTGACCGACAGGGTGGTGGGCTGGCCAAACGACGAACGCATCGGCGACCTTCTGCGAATTGCGCGTAAGCGCGGCTTGCTGACGCTTGGGCGCGCCACACATCAAAATATCGGCGAAGAATTTCCCGCGCCGAAAAACGCCCGTACGTCGTCCACCGACCGCGTGCGCGCGAACGGCGGCAACGAGTCGAGGAAGGTGCGCCCATAGGATTTGCCGATCAGTCGCGGGTCGCACAGCACCAGCACGCCGCGATCGGTTTCGGTGCGGATCAGGCGGCCGACGCCCTGCTTCAGCGCGATCACCGCCTGCGGCAGCTGTTCATCGCGGAACGGGTTGCCGCCTTCACGACGGATCGCATCCAGCCGCGCTTCGAACACCGGGTCGTCCGGCGCGGCGAACGGCAGTTTGTCGATGACGACCACGCTGAGCGCATCGCCGGCCACGTCCACGCCTTCACGGAAACTCGCGGCGCCGAGCAGCACACCGTTGCCGGAATCGCGGAACCGCTGCAGCAGCACCGAACGCGGCGCTTCGCCCTGCACGAACAGCGGCCAGGGCCCGCCGCGCAACAGCTCCGCCGCTTCGCGCAGTGCGCGATGCGAAGCGAACAAGACGAACGCACGTCCACCAGAGGCTTCCAGCACCGGGCGCACAGCGTCGATCACCGCGCTGGTGTAGTCGCGCGAGTTCGGTTCCGGCATGCGCTGCGGCAGATAACACAGCGCCTGATGCGGCCAATCGAACGGGCTCGGCGCAAGCAGCGTGCGCGGCGCATCCAGACCGAGCCGCACCGACAGATGATCGAAACCGCCGGCCACCGCCAGTGTCGCCGAGGTGAACACCCAGGCGGCGCGCGATTGTTCACGATGGTTGCGCAGCGGTCCGGACACGTCCAGCGGCGTGCGCTGCAGGCGGAAGCCGCGCGGCGACAGTTCGTACCAGCGGACATCGTAGGGCTTCGCTTTCTCCCCTCTCCCGCCGGGAGAGGGGTCGGGGGAGAGGGTCGGGTCGCCATCGTTCTCGACGAACTCCTCATCCACGGTTTCCTGTAAATCAGCACGCAGTTGCACACCTTCGTCGTCCTCGGCGAATTCGCGGCGGCGGGAAAAATCCGGCGGCGCCCAGCGCAGCAGGCGCGCGCGGTTGTCGAGCGCGCGCGCATGGCAGCTGTCGAAGCCGGGTGCGGACTCGCGCAGCGGCGCCAGCGCGTCGATGAACGCGCACAGCGCATCGTCCAGTGCGCCGAGCGCATCGAATACGCCGGGCTCCTGCATCGCCCGCCAGCGCGTGCCGCGCGGCGGCAGCGGTTCCATCGCCACGCGCAGGTCGCGGGCGGCTTCTTCCAGTTCCCGCGCCGGCGCCTGCAGCACCGCCAGCGCGCCGGTGGTGGTCTTGCATTCGGCCAGTGCGTCGCGCGCGACTTCCACCAACGGACGCGCGCTCAGGCCTTCGCCGAAGAACTGCGCGGCCAGTTCCGGCAACTGGTGCGCCTCGTCGACCACGAACACCTGCGCACCGGGCAGGATTTCGCCGAAGCCTTCCTGTTTCAACGCCAGGTCGGCGAGCAGCAGATGATGGTTGACGACGACCACGTCCGCCGCTTGCGCGCGCTGCCGCGCCTGCACTACGAAGCAGTCGTCCCAGAACGGGCATTCGCTGCCGAGACAGTTGTCGGTGGTCGAGGTGACCATCGGCAGCAGCGGCGAATCCTCGGGCAGCGCGTCGAGTTCGGCCAGATCGCCCATCCGCGTGCGCCCGCTCCAGGCGACGATGCGCTGGAACTGGGTGATCTGTTCCTTGAAGTGAACCGGGGTTCGCCCTTGCTCTTTTCGAGCCGGTACTTGCAGAGGTAATTCGCGCGACCTTTCAGCAGCGAGGTCTTGATGCCGACGCCCAGCGCATCGCGCACGCGCGGCAGATCGCGGTGATACAGCTGGTCCTGCAGCGCGCGGGTGCCGGTCGAGACGATCGTCTTCAATCCCGACAGCAGCGCAGGCACCAGATAGGCGAAGGTTTTGCCGGTGCCGGTGCCGGCTTCGGCCAGCAGTACCGCTCGGTCCTCGACGGTTTCGGCGATCGCCATCGACAGCTGTTGCTGCGATCCGCGCGGCGCGAAGCCTTCGATTTCCACCGCGAGCGCGCCGCCGTCGCTGAGCGCATCGCGACACGCGCGGGCCAGCGCGGATCGCGAGGTCATTGTCGTATCGTCGGCAGCCGCCTCGTGGCCGCTGCGGACATCGGTGGCCCGGTGCATGCCGTCAGTACCGCGGCGGGCCGGTAAGCGTGCAGTCGGCCTGGTGACGCGCGGCTTCGGCGATGGCGACATTGGTGTCGGACTGATCGCGCTGCCATTGTGCGATCTCGTCGCGCTTCAGCCGCTTTCCGCCCTCAGGCAGCTCCAATCGGCGCTGACGCAGCGCGAGCTGCTGGCGGATCGTCGCCCAATGCCGCCGGCACAGCGGACCGACCCTGGCGCCGAGCGCGTAGGCGTTGCTCGCCAGCGCCCCGGCCTTGTCCAGATCCTTCTGCAGCACCGCGATTTCGGCGCGTTCCTGCAGCAACGCCGGATCGTCGGGGGAGATCGCGAGCGCCTTGTCGAGCGCGGTTGCCGCATCGGCATAGCGCTGCTGGCGTTCGTACTGCGTCGCCTGCACGCGCAGGTCCTCCACCATCGGGTCGCGCAGCGGTTGGACGTCCAGCTCGCCCGGCGCGGGCGCGCCGGCAGCGCGGATCCCGGCCACGAGTTGTTCCGGCGACGGACCGTGCCATTCCAGCACCGGCGGTGCGCTGGTGCAGGCGGCGAGCATCAGCGCACACGCGCAGAGGAGGCGATGGCGACTCATGCGACGACGACCTCGACAGCGCCACGCGGTTCGAGCATGCCCTGCTGATCGCGCCGCTCGCGCTCGCGGCGCTCTTCTTCCTCGCGCTCGCGACGTTCGCGTTCTTCGCGTTCGCGCGCTTCGCGATAGGCTTCATCGCGGGCGCGCTGTTCGGCGTACCGCGCATCGTTCGCGCGCTGGATTCGCTCTTCGTCGCGCGCCTGCTGTTCGCGGTAGCGTTCGTCCTCCTCGTCCTGGCGCTCCTGCTGTTCGCGCGCTTCGCGTTGCTGCTGCTGGCGGCGCTGCGCCTCCTCGTCGCCGCTGTCGGTAGCGTTACGCTCGCCCAGGCCGAAGATCCGGCTCCAGAAGCCCTGTTTTCCACCGGCGCCTTCGCCATCCACGCTTTCGCCGCTGTCGGGTTCGGCCAGCAGGCAGGGCTGATAGGGCGGCGCGAAGCCGGCGACGAAACCAAGCCGGCGCGCGCCCGCGCAGCCCGGATCGGTGGTGTGCGTGCCGGCGACCCACTGCACGTCGATGCCCTTGCTGTTGACCTGCAGCGGCGCGCTGGGCAGCCGCGAGAACAATCCCGACCACACCCGCATCGCGCCGGTGGCGCCGTAGAGGCCGGTCGACGCGTTCTGATCGTTGCCGACCCAGATCACCGCGAGATGATCGCCGGTCCAGCCGGCGAACCAGCTGTCGCGGCTGTCGTTGCTGGTGCCGGTCTTGCCGGCGGGCTGCAGGCGACCGAGGCCATCGCTGACCAGCTGACGACCGGTGCCCGAGCTGACCGCCTGCTGCAAGGCCGAGGTCACCAGCCGCGCGGCGACCGCATCGCCGGCCTGCGCCGGCTTGGGCGCGTCGTCGTAGCGGTTGAGCGCCTTGCCGTTCGCATCGAGCACGCCGCGTACCGCGTGCAGCGGCTGGATTTCGCCGCCGGAGGCGAGGAACTGGTACAGCTGCGCCATCGCGTACGGGCTCTGGTCGAGCGAACCGAGGATCAGCGACGGATTGCGGCCGGCGTCGATCCCCGCGAGCGTGCGCAGCAGCTCGCCGAGGCGCTGCGGGCCCACGGCCATGCCGACCCGCACCGTCGACTGGTTGTACGAATGCGCCAGTGCGTCGATCAGCCGCACGGTGCCGTGGCTGCGTCCGTCGGAATTGCCGGGGCTCCAGCGCTTGCCGTTGTCCAGGGTGATGGTGACCGGGGAATCGTCGACCGCAGTCGCCAGCGAGAATTTGTCCGGTTGCGCCAACGCCAGCAGATACACGAACGGTTTCAGCAGCGAGCCCACCGGACGCTGCGCCTGCACCGCGCGATTGAAACCGTGTTCGTCGAAGCTGCGGCTGCCGATCACCGCCACCACTTCGCCGGTATGCACATCGGTGACCACCACGCCCGCCTGCAGCGGCGGACGGCGCGAGGTGCCGAGCGCTTTCATCGTGCGGGTGACCGCGCCTTCCGCATAGGCCTGCGCCGATGGCGACATGCTGGTCAGCACGGTCAGTCCGGCGCCCTGCAGCTCTTCTTCGGAGTAGTCGCGCGCCAACTGGCGGCGGACCAGGTCGACATAGGCCGGGAACCGGTTCGCGACCATGCTGCCGGGCACATCGGTCACGCCCAGCGGCGCCTTGACCGCGCGATCGTGTTCCTTCTGGTCGATGATGCCGGTCTCCAGCATCTTCGCCAGCACCCAGTTGCGCCGTTGCAAAGCGCGTACCGGCTGTTTGCGCGGGTTGTACCAGGACGGCCCCTTGACCAGCCCGACCAGCATGGCGATCTGTTCGGTGGTCAGGTCGTCGAGCTGACGACCGAAGTAGAACTCGGCACCCGAAGCGAAGCCGTGGATCGCCTGCGAACCGCGCTGACCGATATCGACCTGATTGAGGTAGGCCTCCAGGATCACGCCCTTTTCGTAACGGGCGTCGATGATCAGCGCGTACAGGATTTCATTGAATTTGCGGGTGTAGGTCTGTTCCTTGCCGATGCCGAGCAGACCGGAGCGCGCGAGTTGCTGGGTCAGCGTGCTGGCGCCCTGCTTGATCTCGCCGAAGGAGGTCACCCACAGGAACAGCGCGCGCGCCATGCCGCTCATGTCGATGCCGATATGCCGCGCGAAATCGCGATCCTCGACTGCCTGCAGGGTATCGGTGAGCATCGGCGGAACTTCGGCGATCCGCACCAGCCGCCGCTCTTCCTGCTTCTGTCCGTACAGGGTGGCGATGCGCGCGGGGTCGAGCTTGGCGGATTTCACCGTGCGGTTGCGCTGCAGGTCGCGCACCGACAGCACCCGGCCGCCGGACACCGTGACTTCGATCCGGCTCGGGCCGATCGGTCCGCCGACATCCTGATGGCCGCGGTTGGCGATTCGCCACCGACCGCCCTTGCTGCCATAGGTGCCGGGACGCTCGCCTTCGCCATCGTCGCGATAGGACGCGGCGTCCAGTTCGGTCTTCAGGGTGCGCGCGTCCATCGCCATGCCCTGCGCAAGCTGCAGCGGACGGGCGTAGACGCGGGTGGGCACCTGCCAGCGCAGCTGGCCGAAGCGCAAGGTGACCTGGTGATTCAGGTACAGGGTGTAGGGAATCAGGAAACCCATGCCGATGGCGACCGCCACCAGCACCCAGCCTTTCAGCCGGCGACGCCAGCCCGGGCTTTCGCCGCCGGTCTCGTCGAGCGACTCGTCCTCGTCCTCATGATCGTCGTCCCGGTCCTCGGAATCGTCATCGATGTCTTGGTTTCGGGCCATTCGGGCGGGAATCGTGCCTGTCGTCGTGGGGGATGCGAAAATACGGCAGTCCGAGTCTAGCAGGGTGCCGGGACCGGCACGCCGCGACGCTTCGCATCCGCCGTCCCGCCCGCAGGAGTCTCTTCAGAATGTCGTTTTCGCTGGCCGATGCGCGGTTTCTCCTGCACCGCGGACTCGGCCTGGTACGGCGCGGCTGGGCCAGCCTGCGCACCCGCGGCTGGCGCACCACCGTCGACCGCGTCCGCGCCCAGTTCCGTCGCGCCGCGCCGCTGCCCGCCGACCGCCTGTACCTGCCCCTGCCGATCGCTTTCGTGCCGTTCGCGCTGCCGACCAGCGACGCACCTGCCGCCAGCATCGTCATTCCGGTCTACAACCAGTTCGCGCATACCCTCGCCTGCCTGCGCGCGCTCGCCGCGCATCCGCCTGCGATCCCTTTCGAGGTGATCGTGGTCGATGACGGCTGCAGCGACGAGACCGCGACCGCGCTGCCGCAGATCGCAGGCGTGCGCTACCACCGTCGCGCGCAGAACGGCGGCTTCATCGCCGCCTGCAACGACGGCGCATCGCTTGCGCGCGGCGACCATCTGGTTTTCTTGAACAACGACACCATCCCGCAGCCGGGCTGGCTGGACGCACTGCTCGATACCTTCGACGCGCATCCGGACGCCGGCCTCGTCGGCGCGCAGTTGCTGTATCCCGACGGCCGCCTGCAGGAAGCCGGCGGCGTGGTCTTCGCCGACGGCAGCGGTTGGAACTACGGCAAATTCGAATCGCCGGAAGACCCGCGCTTCGCGTATCTGCGCGACTGCGATTACGCCAGCGGCGCGGCGATCGCGATCCCGCGCGCGCTGTTCGCCGAACTCGGTGGTTTCGACACGCGCTATGCACCCGCGTATTACGAAGACACCGACCTCGCCTTCGCGGTCCGCGCCGCTGGAAAACGCGTGTTCTACCAGCCGGCGTCGCGGGTGATCCATGCCGAAGGCGGCACCGCCGGCACCGATACCAACGTCGGCATGAAGGCGTACCAGGTGCGCAACCGCAGCATCTTCGCCGGGCATCGCCGCGAAGCACTGATGCAGCAGCTGCCGGCGAACACCGTGCCGACGCCCGCGCTGCTGCATCGCAAGCAGAAACAGATCCTGATCATCGATGCGCAGACCCCACGACCGGATCACGATTCGGGCTCGCTGCGACTGGTGAACCTGATGCGGCTGCTGCGCGAGGAAGGGGCGCACGTCGTGTTCCTGCCGGCGGATCGGCATCGCGTCGAACCCCACACCACGCAGTTGCAGCATCTGGGCGTGGAAGCCTGGTTTGCGCCGTTCGTGGAGGGCATTCCCGCATGGCTGCGCGAACACGGCCCGCGCTTCGACGCGGCGATGGTCAGCCGTCATTACGTGGCCGACAGTTTCGTGCCGCTGCTGCGCGCACATGCGCCACAGGCGAAGCTGGTGTTCGACACCGTCGATCTGCACTACCTGCGCGAGCGCCGCGGCGCGGAAGTCGCGGGCGATGCCGCATCGGCGCGCGCCGCCGAGCGCACGCGCGCGCTGGAGCTTGGCGTCATCGCGAAGTCCGACGTCACCCTGGTGGTCAGCGATATCGAACGCGATCTGCTGCGCGGCGACGCACCTGGCGCGCAGGTCGAGCTGCTGTCGAACCTGCACCGGATCGCCGGTGCGGGCCAGCCGTTCGCGCAGCGTCACGATCTGGTGTTCGTCGGCGGCTTCCGGCATCCGCCGAATGTCGATGCGGTGCGCTGGTTCGTGCAGGCGGCGTTTCCGTCGATCCGCGCCCGCCTGCCGGACGCGCGTTTCCACTGCATCGGCAGCCACACGCCGCCGGAGATCGAAGCGCTGGGCGCGCTGCCGGGCGTGATCGTGCACGGCCATGTCGCCGATATCGATCCGTACATGGACGGCGGCCGGATCGCGATCGCACCGCTGCGCTTCGGCGCGGGCGTGAAGGGCAAGATCAACCTGAGCATGGCCCACGGCCAGCCGGTGGTGGCGACCTCGTGCGCGGTGGAAGGCATGCATCTGCACGATGGCGAAGACGTGCTGGTCGCTGATGCTCCGCAGGCCTTCGCCGATGCCGTCGTGCGTCTTTACGAAGACGCAGCGCTGTGGGACACCCTGGCACGCAACGGCTTGGCCAGCGTCGAGCGGAATTTTTCATTGGAGACCGCGCGCGAGACGGTGCGCAAGGTCTTTCTGCGGTAGCGCACGCAACAGCGGACACGATCCGCAGGCTCCTGTGGGAGCGGCGGAGACGCGCATCCCGCTCATCTCAACGCTGGAGCCCGCCTGCTGCGCGCAACCGTTCGGCGAACGCCACCAGTCCCGCCACGCGTGGATCCAATCCATGCGCAGCTTCGTAGGCAGCCCGCGCGCCCTCGACATCCCCCGCACCCAACCGCTCCTCGCCCACCGCGACCCAACGCTGCGCGAGACGGCTGCGCGCATCGGCGATGGCGCGACGGTCGCCTTCCAGCGCGGTGCGTGCGTCGAGGCAGACGCGCGCGCGCTGCAGGCGGTTGTCGCGCAGTTCGTTCTCGAAGCATTCGCGAACGCGCGGCAGCATCCGCGCGCTGGCGCGACGCACGTCGGCATCTTCCGGCGCGAGCGCTCGCGCCGCACGCAGTTTGTCGTAAGCGCTGTCGCCAGGCGGCGTGAGCCAATCGCCGCGCGATTCGGCCGCAGCGGCTTCGTCGAGCAGCGCGCGCACGCGGCGCTGGACCATTCGCGGCGACACGGTCGGACCGACGTCATGCTTCGCGCGCTCGGCGCGCTGCAGGGCATCGCGCGCTGCCGGCAACTCGGCCAGATCCGGCGCCAGCGCCTGCGCGGCGTCCAAAGCCTGCTGCGCGCGATCGAAACGGAAATCCGCAGCGTCGGCACGAGCGCTGCGGACGTATGTGCGCGCAACTTCGGCCAGGCCATCGTCCACCGCCTGCGCATCGGCTCCGCTGATCCGCAACTGACGATAGCCGTCGGCCGCGCGCGACAGCCGCCCTGCGCGCAGATCGCGATCGGCGCGTCGGCGCACGTCGGCGGCGACCTGCGCCAACAGCGCCTGCGCCTCCGGCAGATCGGCATGGCCGCGGTCGTAGCGCTGGGCGGTCGCGATCGCAGCGCTTCCCTTCGCCAGTTCGCCGCGTTTCAGCGCGTCGCGTGCGCCCTCCAGCAGGATGACCAGCGCATCCTCGCGGCCTTCCAGCGCTTTCAGATGCTGCGGCTGCAGTTCCAGTATCCGTCGATACAGCGGCAACGCGGCGTCGGCGCCGTCATCGAGACGACCGGCCGCGCGCGCAGCGTCGGCCGCGCGCAGCATCACGTCGATCCCGGCCACCGCCGCTTCGCGTCGACGCAGGATTTCGGCAACGGCATCGGTCTGTGCCTGTGGCGCGGACAGGGCGCGCGCCAGCGCCAGCTGTCGATGCGCCACGGCGAACGCGCCGCGCTCCGTCGCGCCCCGTGCCTGCTGCACCGCCGCCTGCGCGACCCGGGTCAGGCCTGAACGCAGTTCGGCGCGATCCGGATCGATCGCGATCGCCGCCTCGTACAACTCGCGCGCGCCGCTGCCGTCGTCCGCGCTCAATCGTCCTTGCTGCAATGCTTTTTCGGCCTGCTGGCGCAGCGCCTCGGCCTCCGCGACGGGCCACAGACGCTCGGCGATCGGTCCGCGCAGCGCGAGCAACAGCGCGATCAGAAGAGCGACGGCGACCGCCAGCGTCCACGGCCAGTGCGCGCGGAAATTCCGACGGAAAGGTGAGCGGGGCGAGGTCACGAGGACAGGATAGCGTGTGCTCGTGGATGCCGTAGGTCGGGCCCTGGCCCGACATGCCGGGCCGATCGCACGCGTTTTGCCAACAGTCGGAGCCGCTTCGATACCTGTCCAATGCAAACGGATCGATCGCAATGTCGGGCCAAGGCCCGACCTACGTCCGCCGCACCTGCTCCACGCCGGACAGGCTGTCGATCCGGCCCAGCAGCCGGCTCAATTGCTCGTGGTCGCGGACCCGCAATTGCAGGCGCAGGCGCACGCGGCTGCCTTCGAGCGTGTCGCTGTGGATCGACAACACGTGGGCGTCGTCCTGTGCGATCAGATTGGTCAGGTCTTTCAGCAGCCATCGGCGGTCGACCGCATCCACCTGCACATTCGCGGTGTGGCCGCCGCCGACGCGGCCCCAGTCCACCGCCAGCACCCGCTGCGGCTGGCGGGCCGACATGCGCAGCAAGGCCGCGCAATCCTCTCGATGCACCGACACGCCGCGGCCCTGGGTGAGATAGCCGACGATGGGTTCGCCGGGCAGCGGCTGGCAGCAGCGCGCGATCTGCATCAGCAGGTTGCCGACGCCGACCACCGTGAACGCCGAGTTGTTGTTGGCGCGCTGCGGTTTCGGCGGAGCGCGCGCCAGCTCGCCGCGCGACGCGTCCGGCGGTGCGCTCGCTTCCTGACGGCTGCGTTCGTGATCGAGCAAGGCACGCCCGACCTGATGCGGGCCGGCATCGCCCAGTGCGACCAGCACGTAGAGGTCGTCGACCGTCTCGACGTGGAACTTCGCCAGCATCGGGGCCAGATCGGCCTGCAGCAGCGACAGCCGGCGCAGCTCTTTTTCCAGCATGTCGCGCCCGGCCTGCACGTTGCGCACGCGGTCGAGCTTGTGGAACCACGCGCGGACCTTGTCGCGCGAACGGCCGCTGGCGAGGAATCCGTTCGAGGCCACCAGCCAGTCGCGGCGCGGCTCGCCGGTCTTCGCCGTGAGTATCTCGATGCGCTCGCCGCTGCGCAGCCTGTAATCCAGCGGCACGATCCGGCCGTCGACCTTCGCGCCGCGACAGCGATGACCGACCATCGTATGCACGTGATACGCGAAATCCAGCGGCGTCGCCCCCACCGGCAGATCGATCACGTCGCCCTGCGGGGTCAGCGTGTAGATGCGGTCTTCGATCAATTCGCTGTCGAGCGCGTTGCTGAGGCGTTGTTCGGCGCTGCGTTCATCCTCGCCGGCATCGCGCCCGCCATCCAGCAGCCTGCGCATCCATTCGATCTTGCGGTCGAGTCCTGCGTCCGCAGGCGCCGAGCGGCCTTCCTTGTAGCGCCAGTGCGCGGCGACGCCGAGTTCGGCCTGCGCATGCATGTCGTGGGTACGGATCTGCACTTCCAGGGTCTTGCCTTCGGGACCGATCACGGCGGTGTGCAGCGATCGATAGTCGTTGCGCTTGGGGCGCGCGATGTAATCGTCGAACTCGCTGGGGATCGGCGTCCACAGCGCGTGCACCGCGCCCAGCGCGGCGTAGCAGGCGGGCACATCCTTCACCAGCACCCGCACCGCGCGCAGGTCGTAGAGTTCGCCGATGGGCACGGCTTTCTTCTGCATCTTCTTCCAGATGCTGGTCATGTGTTTCGGCCGGCCGGCGACCTCGGCCTCGACGCCCTGCGCTTTCAGCGCCTCGCCGAGTTCGCGTTTGACCTGTTCGATGTAGCGCTCGCGATCGCCGCGCTTCTCGTCCAGCCAGCGCGCGATCTTCTGGTAGGTCTCGGGCTCGAGATGGCGGAACGCCAGATCCTCCAGTTCCCACTTCAATTGCCAGATGCCCAGCCGGTTCGCCAGCGGCGCGTGGATGTCGCGGGTCAGTTGCGCCAGCGCCCGGCGCTCGGCCACGGGGCGCTTGCCGGCGGTGCGCATCAGCGCCAACTGCCGCGCCAGCAGGATCGGTACCACGCGCAGGTCCTTCACCATCACCAGCAGCAGCCGGCGCAGGCCTTCGGCGTTGCGGCCACCCGCATCGGCGGCATGCAGCGTCCAGACCTGGCCTGCGGCGCGCTGGCCTTCCAGCAGCGTCGCGACCGTCGGCCAAGTCTTCGCCAACTGCGGCTCGATCCGCGCACGCCACGCCGGCAGATCGTGGAGGATCGCCGCCAGCACCACGTCGCCATCGGCGTTCAGCCGCGCCAGCGAGCCCAGGGTGTCGCCCAGTTCCGCCAATGCACCGTCGGCCAGCGGTTCGGATCCCGCCGATTGTTCCAGGACCTGCCGCCAAGGCGCGCCCAGCGCTGCCACCGGTGGCAGCGACAACAAGGCATCGAGGGGAGTGGCGATGGCGGCGGACACGCGGTGACGGCCTTGGGTTCGATCCGGGGGGATTGTGGTTCTACACTAACCGCGTCCCGCCCCCGGCGAAATCCCCACAGGATCCGATCATGTCGATGCTTCGTCCGCTGCTCCCGCTCGCCCTGCTCGCCGCTTTCGCGCTTTCGCCGCTCGCCACGCTCGCGCAGCAACCCATCGAGCGCGAGATGACGCCGCAGGAGTTCAAGGCCGCCGGCCTGGACAAGCTCAGCGCAGAGGAGCTGGCGAAACTCAACCAATGGCTCGGCCGCAAGATCGACACCGTCGTCACCGAGGCCACCGCGCAAGCCAAGGACAAGGTCGAGGAGGAAAACCGCGGCTTCTTCCACTTCGGCTCGAACGAACCCATCGTCGCGCGAATGCCCGGTCCGTTCCGCGGCTTTGTCAAAGGCCGCGAATACACCCTCGACAACAACCAGGTCTGGCGCCAGACCGACGGCGCATCGCTCGTCGGCGTCAAACTCGACGATCCCGAAGTGCGGATCACGCCGAGCATCGCCGGCAACGCCTGGTATCTCGCGGTGAAGGGCTACAACACCCGGGCGAAGGTGGAACGGGTGAAGTGAGGAGGATCGACGGATGCGGTTGTTTTACCCGCACCATCCTTTCGGCCGCCACATCCCGGCGCCACGCGACGCCGGGATGTCGGAAGATCAATAGGCGACGCAGATGCCGCCGGGATTCAGATCGCACACCTGCCACAACTGCCACGCGGTGCCATCGCAGTAATAGGTGATCTGCAGTCGTTCCCAGCGCGAAAAATACTGCACGTCGTAGGTCGTGCCTTCATTCGCGGAGGTGCAGGCGATGTTCGGCTGCGGCCAACCGACCGCCTGTGCATTGCCGATCCCCATCGCGCCGGCCATCAGCGCGATCGCAAACCCTTTCGTCATCGTGATTTTCATGGGTGTTCCTTTCCGGTGAACAGGAGGCCGCCGGTCACGCGCATGCCCGGCAGTCGGCGGCGTCCTGCCAGAAGTTCCATGGCCCGAGGCTAGCAAACCGCCGCCGCGAACAATGGAACCCCGGTCACGGGCCCGGCACTGCGCGGGATGACCGTGCCCGCATCGCGCCCGGCAGGCATTTTTTCGCTGTCGCTTATCTCCCCGCCCCCTTTCCTGCGCTTACAGGGATGACGACCCGTGGACGACGGTGCGTCGGGCCGTTCATGGACGCACGGCTGGATGGACCCTGCAGGCCCGGGCGCGACCCGGGCCGGCGACGCGGCGAACACGCAGGACGCGCGTTCTCCGATGACGCGATGGAAGGTCGGTTGGAGCGGCCGGGCCGCGCCGATCCGGCGCTTTCGTGAAGCAAATCCCCTTGAGTAAGGATAAGGAGTTCCCTATGCGTACCCTCATCACCGCGGCCGTCATCGCGCTGGTCACCGGCACCGTCTGTGCCCAGACGCCGGTTCCGGTTCCCCCCGCCTGTCCGATTCCCGCACAACCGATCGCGAGCGGCCTGAACGAGCGTCCGGGCGAGAAGATCGGACAACCGCAAACGCCGGAAACCTACAGTTCGCAGCAAGACTACAAATGGATGCACTCGTCGACCAACCTGCAGGGCTATGCGACCACCGAGAAATTCGCGCCCTGTCTGTTCTACAACCCGAGGGACAAGGATCTGGCGGCGCCCCTGGGCGGCTTCCGCAGCGCGCTGGTGGTGAACAACCCGAGTCCGACCGTGACCGCAAACGTCCAGGTCGAACTGCGCGACCGCAACGGCAACCCGGCGACCACGCTGTCGGTGACGCTGGGACCCAACGAAACCTGGACGCGCGGCGTGCCCGAGCTGCAATCCCTCGCGAACGGCGTCGGCTCGGCCAGAATCGTCTCCGACCAACCGATCGTCGGTTCATCGCTGCACTATCTGGATTCGGTGCTGATCGGCGGCACACGGATCACCGATCCGGACTTCCTGCATCCGGGCGAAGGCACGATGCAGCAACTGCAGGCGGCGCAACCGGCCGGCAAGAGCCTGTATGCCGGGCCGATGCCGCTGTCCAACAGCAGCCCCTTCGACTTCCTCAACGGCAATCTGCCGTTCTACTGCGTGATGAATACGGCACCGACGCCGACGACGATCACTGCATTCAAGGGCAGCAGCAGCGGCATCGCGTTCCCGACCCTCAGCGCAACGCTGCCCGGCTATGGCCAGTTCATCGATATGAGCCTGTGGCAGACCGCTGAAGCGTTCTATCTGACCGGCACTGGCGCGCTCGACGACAATGCATGGGCCTTCGTATCGTCCAATCAATCGCCGCTGGTCGGCGAACTGTACCTGGCCGATTTCTTCGCCTACGGCTCACCGACGAGTCCATCGATGAGTCCGGGCAAGAAATTCCGGGTCGGCAGCGCGATGATGGCCAACACACCTTCGTATGGCCTGACCAGCGCCGAAGTAACCCAGCAGACGTCGATACCCTTGCCACGGACCGATACGCTGATCGGCGTGTTGAATGCCTCCACCACGAATATCGGGCCGATCACCGTCACGTATCGCAATCGCAATGGCGGCGTCGCCGGCACCAATACCGTGGCCTCGCTGCTGCCCGGGCAGACCTTGCGCTTGACGCCGGGAACGCCCGGGTTTCCGGCATCGCCGTTCTTCGATGGCTGGGCGGACATCCGCGCATGCAAGGCAGGCCTGATCGGCTGGACCATGCGCGAAATCTCGATCAACGGATCTCCATACCAGTTCGAGAAAACCTATGGCGAGGAGCTGGTCGGAGCCAACGCACGCGAACCGGGCGGAGCGATCCGGGTCGTCGAGCAGGGCATCGCGGTCAACCGCAAGGTGGCGCCGATCGCCCGCGTTTCGCCGGGCCTGGCGTGGCCGTCGTACCACAATTTCGTCAACAACACCGTCGCCAATGTCGGCAACCACTGGTATCGCTTCTTCCAGGTCTTGCCGTTGTCGGGGGACGTCACCAACTACACGCCGCAGCCGTTCGTCGGTCTTCGCTACGGCAATACATCATTCAGTTATCAGGACGGCAACAACAGCCTGGTCAATATCGGCTTCGACCAGAACGTGAGCGGTCGCGTCGATGTCACCACCGGCAATGTGATCGGAATCTCGGCGATCGGCGATCCGATGGAAGAGTGGAATATTCCGCTCTTTCCGAATGGCGCACCGCCACTGCTCAAGCGTCGCTGAGCACGCAACGCTCCGGCGATCGGAACATCGACCGCCGGAGCACGTTTTCGCACGACAGCCGCGCGCTCAGTCGGCGCTCGGGCGATTGCAGTGTTCGATCACGCCCCGCAACTCGACACGTCGCGGATCGAGCTTGGGCAATCGTTGTATGGCCTGATCCGCCAGCGCCACGGCGTTGGCGCAATCGCCGCGCATCGCCGCCCAGCGCGCGAGGCCGGCCAAGGGCCGCCCCTGCAGCGGATGCTCCGCGCCCACGGCGATCGCATGCAGATCGCGCGCACGCTGGAGCAGTTCGCCGGCCTCATCCAATCGACCGCGATCGAGCAGCACGAGACCGAGTTCGAGCTGGCTGTCGGCCACCTCGGCGTGGTCTTTGCCCAACAGCCTCAACTGCAGTTCGAGCGCCTGGCGCAGATGCCGTTCGGCGGCATCCGGATCGCCCGACAGACGTTCGGCGGCGCCCAGATGGCCGAGGCTGCGCGCGACGTCGCGATGCTCGTTGCCGACGCGCTGACGCCTGATCCGCAGACCGCGCTCGATCTGCGCCTTGCCCTCGGTGTGTTTGCCGCGCGCCGCCAGCACCATTCCGAGCTCATCGTAGGCGTAGGCGGTTTCGACATCATCGGGGCCGTATGTACGGGACCGGAGTTCGATCACGCGGCGATACGCCGCTTCGCTCTCCTCCAGACGCCCCAGATCGAAATACAGCAGCGCCAGATTGCCCAGCGTGGTGCCGTCCGGATCGCCTGCGGGATTCGCGGTGTCACCCGCGATCTCCCGATACAGCGGCTCCGCCTCTTCGTAATGCCCCAGGTCGTGACGGACCAGGGCCAGATTGTTGATGCTGCTGGAGATGCGCTCATCGCCGGCCGGCAGCAGCGAACGCCGCAGTTCCAGCGCGCGGCGGAACAGGGGTTCGGCTTCGCGGAATTCGCCGGCGCCGGCCTTCACCCGCGCCAGATGATCGGTCAGATCCGCAACCTCGATCGATCGCTCTCCGACCAGCTTGCGCTGCAACGCGATGGCCTCCTGCAGACTCCCCGCAGCGCGATCGTAGAGGCCCAACTGCTGGTAGAGACGGCCCAGCGTCGCGAGGAAGCGCGCGCGCGAATCCGGCTGGTCCTGCAGGCGCACCGCCGCGCGCTCGGCGCCGCGATCCAGCAATGCCTGTGCGGTGATGCGGCTGCCTTGATCAGGGCCGGGTTCGGCGACCTCGAACAGATCGGTCAGCAGCGCCGACATCTGCGTGGCGCGATCGCGCTCGACGCGGGTGCGCGCGAGCAGCACCACCACCACGATCACGAATGTCACGGCGAGCAGCGTCGTCAATCCGGCGAGTGCCGTGGCCAGGCGATGGCGACGCAGGAACTTGCCTGCGCGGTAGCGGAACGTCGCCGGCCGCGCCGAGATCGGCAGCCCGCGCAACCAGCGCGAGAGATCGGCCGCCAACTCTCCGGCCGCGCCGTAGCGGCGATCCGGCTCCTTGGCCAGCGCTTTGCCGAGGATGATGTCGAGATCGCCGCTGAGCGTCCGCGCGAGCAGGCCGGGCGTGGTCCGCCGCTGTTCCGCCCGCGCCAGCGACGGGCCGGTGATCTGCGTCGACAGAATCCTCGCGCTGGCGCGCTCGGGATCCAGTTCGACGATCGCCTGCGCGAGCTTCGACGGATTCGATTCCGCGTCGCCGTAAGGGGACAAGCCGGTCAACAGCCGGTACAGCAGCACGCCGAGACTGTAGACATCGCTCGCGGGGCGCGCAGGCGCGCTCAGCACCTGTTCCGGGCTGGCATACGCGGGTGTCATCCAGCCCAGACGGGTGACCGTGCCGGTGTTCGCCGCCGCCGGCGGTTCGTCGCCGCTTTCGATCAGTCTGGCTTCGATCAGTTTGGCGATGCCGAAATCCAGCAGCTTCGGTTCGCCGCCCGGCGTGACCAGCACGTTGCTGGGCTTGAGATCGCGATGCACCACCAGATTGCGATGCGCGTTCTGCACCGCCTCGCAGACCCGCGACATCAGCTCGACCCGTTCGCGCACGCCGAGACGCAGCTGGTCGCAGTAGTCGTCGATCGGCATGCCTTCGATGTATTCCAACACGAGATACGGACTGCCCGTGCGGGTACGGCCGGCATCGAGCAATCGGGCGATGCCGGGATGCGACAGCGTCGCGAGGATCTTCCGTTCCGCTTCGAAACGGCGCGACAGCAGCACCGGATCCACGCCCTCCCGCAGGAGTTTGATCGCCACCGGGGGCCCGTCGCCGGACGTCGATCGCGCCAGGTACACGGTGCCCATGCCGCCTTCGCCGATGCGCCGCTCAAGGTGCCAGCCCTCGATGGCGTCGGCCCCGTCGCCATCCACACCCGGCTGGAGCGCGCGAGGCTGCGCATCCAGGACGCCATTCGCCGCCATCGCCAACGCCCGTTCGATCGCTTCCTCGTCCGCACGGGCATCGGCGATGAGCAGCCGCGACACTTCATCGCGGATCGATGCATCCGCTTCCTCGGCCTGCAGCCAGTCCGCACGCACCGCGGCAGGCTGATCGAGCGCCGCCGCGAACAGCGCTTCGACCCGACGAAAACGGGCGATCCCCCCAACGTCCAATGCTGATGAAGTCGCAGCCGATGAAGGCGTGGTCGACGGGTCAGGCATCGGTCGTCCCCAACCGTGTCGAAAGCCAGGCACGCGCCAAACGCAGATCGAGGATCACGGTGGGTTCCGAAACGCCGAGCAGTTCCGCCGTTTCCTCCACCGACAGGCCGAGGAAACAGCGGAATTCCACCACCCGCGCCTTGCGCACGTCGTGCCGCGCGAGCGCGTCGAGCGCATCGTCGAGCGCGATCAGATCCAGCGGGTCGCCCTCCGCTGCGGGCAACAGATCGGCCACATCGTCGATATCGACGAAATGCACCTGCCCGTCGCCGCGTCGCACGGCGCGCTGGGCGCGCGCATGATCGACCAGGATGCGACGCATCATGCGCGCGACGAGTGCGAAGAAATGCCCGCGATCCTGCCAGTCGGGCGATGCGTGGTCCGCCAGGCGGATGAAGGCTTCGTGGATCAACGCCGTCGCGCGCAGCGTGTGATCCTGGCGTTCGCCGCGCAAGGCGCGCTCGGCGAGTCGATGCAGTCGCAGATAGACCTGCGGCAACAGTGCCTGCGCCGCATCGGGTTCGCCCCGACGCCAGGCCTGCAGCAGCGCGGTGATCGGCACATGTCCGCCGTCGGCTTCCGGCGGAGATTCGCGAACGCTCTCGGTGACCCGTGTCATGACGAGCTCCTTCATGTCCTTACGAGGCCGCTGGAGAAGACTCCAGCATCCATGCATCCAAGACATCGACAGGATCAGAAAACGCCGCCGGGAAATCAAGCGTTCAGGAGATCGCCCTTGCGGGAACGCGCACGCTATCGCAGTTGCGCGAGACGGGCGGCCAGCTTTTTCGCCGAAATGCCGCTCTTGGCCCCCATTTCCTGGGCGAACAGCGAGACCCGGAACTCCTCCAGCTCCCAGCGCAGGGTTTGCCAGCCGGACGCGGCATCGATTCCGCGAGCGTGCGCATCCGCGAGCGCATCGGCAAATGGTTTGAGCTCCAGCATCCGTGCCTGGTCGCGCACCGGATCGCGCAGCGCGCGTTCGGCGCGCAGCGTCATCGCTTTGAGATAGCGCGGGTATTCGCCCAGCGCATCTGCGGGCGTATCGCGCAGGAAGCCCGGCGATGCCAGCGCGGCAAGCTGCGCATGCAGATCGTCGAGATTGGCTTTCGCCCAACCCATGAGTTTCGATTCGAGCGCGGCGCGCACCTCGGCGACGCGTCCGAGGATGGTTTCGGCCTGCTGCAACCGTGTCATCGCTTCGGCGAAGAGCTGCTTCGCGATGGCGTCCCGGCGCTGCTCGAACGCAGCACCATCGCGGATCGCATCCAGGCCCTCTGCAGCGAGCGCGACGAACGCGCCTTCGACCAGATCCTCACGCAGGCGATCGCTGTCCTTCAAGCCATCGCGACGCGGCGACTGCGATTCGATCGCGGCATACAGCAACGCGGTCTTCGCCTGCACCGGCAGCTGTTTGCGCGCCTGCTTGAGTTTTTCCGCCGATGCGATCCGCAGCAGGCGGCGCACGCCCTGTGGATGATGCCGCTGCGCTTCGGCGCGCTCGGCATGCACCGCCAGCGACACGCTGTCGCCGTCGTCGTGCAGCGCCGGATAGGCGGGAACACCGCCTGCGCCAGGTACCGAGAGTGGAATCGATATCAGCGGAAAATCGGTCAATCCCCGCTGCGCCAGCCCTTCCGCCGCGCGCACAGAGAACGCATCGGCGGCGCGTTTGCCGAAACGCGCGCGCAGGTCGTCGAGGTCGCGGGATTCGGCGAGCACGTTGCGACTGTCCGCATCGAGCAACCGCAGGTTGGCGCGCAGGTGCGCATCGATGGACGCGGGATCGAAATCGACAGCACCGACCTCCGCGCCGGTGAGTTTTTTCAGGAACCGCGCCAACGCGCCCTCGATGCTGTCTGCATCGTGCAGAGGAAACGCCTCCGCGAACGCACGCGCGAAGTCCGGCGCCGGCACGAAGTTGCGACGCAGGATCTTCGGCAGCGACTTGATCAAGGCCGCGGCCTTGTCCTGCACGAAGCCCGGCGCCAGCCACGACAGCCGCGTCGAATCCAGCGCATTGAGCAGATGCAGCGGCACCGCCACGGTCATGCCATCGTCCGGCGCACCGGGCTCGAAACGGTAGTTCACCGCCAGACGCACATCGCCAAGCGGCAGATACTTCGGAAAACGCTCGGCGTCGCTGGCGCCACCGACCATCAGATCGTCGAACGACCATTCGAGCTTCGCTTTTTCCGCCGCCGGCAATTTTCCGTACCACGCATCCAGCGCCTGCTGGTTGTGGATCTGCGGCGGCAGGCGGTCGAGATACCACTGCGCCTGCCAGTCTTCGTCGACGACCAGTCCGGCGCGGCGCTGCTTGGCTTCCTCTTCCCTGGCTTTCGCCAGCATCGCGAGATTGCGCTGCAGGAATCCCGCGCGGGTGTTGATCTCGCCGGTCACCAGCGCATCGCGCGCGAAGATCTGCCGCGATTCCTCCGGGAACAGCGCGCCGTAGTGCACGGGTTTCTTCGGCGCCAGCACCAGCCCGAACAGGCTGATCTGTTCGCTGCCCACCACCCTGCCCTGCGAGCGCGCCCAGTGCGGATCGTGATACCGACGCGCGAGCAGATGCGGCAATTCGTCGATCACCCATTCCGGTTCGATCGCGGCGTTGGTCATCGACCAGACTTTCTCGGTATCCAGCAGCGTGGCCGACAGCAGCCACGGCGGCGGTTTTTTCGACAGCGGCGAACCCGGGAAGATCGTGTACTTGCGTCCGCGCGGACCGTCGTAGAGCCCGCGCTCGGTGCGGTTGCCGATCTGCGTGGGCAGACCGGCGATCAAGGCGCGATGCAAGGCCGCATAGGGTGCGCCCTGGCGCACCGCTTCCGTTGCATCCAACGTCGGCGATGGCGGGCTTGAGCCCGTCCCACGGCCGCCATCGTCGGATTTCCAGTCCAACTCATCGCACTGCAGCTTCAACTGCCGATGCAGTTCGCGCCATTCGCGCAGGCGCAGGAAACCGAGGAAATGCTTGTCCGCCCACTTGCGCAGCTGCGACTGGGTCATGTCCTCGTGCGCGGCGCGGTAGGCGTCCCACAGCTTGAGGATGCCGACGAACTCGGACTTCGGGTCCGCGAATTCGGCATGCGCGGCATCGGCCGCGCCGCGCTGATCGGATGGACGCTCGCGCGGATCCTGGATGCCGAGGAAACTCGCGATCATCAGCATCTCGCGCAGGCAGCCGTGTTTCTGCGCGGCGATCAGCATCCGCGCCAGTTTCACGTCCACCGGCAACCGCGCCATCGTGCGGCCGATCTGCGTGAGCTTGCGCGCGTCATCGATCGCGCCCAGTTCGCTCAGCTGCTGCCAGCCATCGGCGACCGCGCGCGGTTCCGGCGGCTCGAGGAATGGAAAGTCCTCGATCCGCCCCAGTCCCAGCGACAGCATGCGCAGGATCACGCCGGCCAGCGCGGCGCGGCGGATTTCCGGATCGGTGTAGGCGTCGCGCGAAAGGAAATCGGCTTCCGCATACAGGCGGAAACAGGTGCCGGGCGCGATCCGGCCGCAGCGTCCTTTGCGCTGGTCTGCGCTCGCCTGCGAAATCGACTCGATATGCAGCCGGTCGAGCTTCTGTCGCGGGCTGTAGCGCTTCACCCGCGCGAAACCGGGATCGACCACGTAGTGGATGCGCGGCACGGTCAGCGAGGTTTCGGCCACATTCGTCGCCAGCACGATCCGCCGCTGCGGACCGGGATTGAACACGCGGTCCTGATCGCGGGCCGACAGCCGCGCGTACAGCGGCAGCACTTCGGTGTGCCGGTATTTGCGCTTCTCCAGCGCCTGATGCGCGTCGCGGATCTCGCGCTCGCCGGGCAGGAAGATCAGCGTGTCGCCCATGCCGCCCATGCGCGCGATCTCATCGCACGCGGACACGATGCCGTCGAGCACCGAACGCCCGCCTTCACCCGCATCGTCTTCGCCATCGCCGTTTTCGTCGCTGCCCGCATTCAATGGCCGGTAGCGCACGTCCACCGGATAACCACGGCCTTCCACGCTCACCACCGGCGCGTTGCCGAAATGCTGCGAAAACCGTTCGGTGTCGATGGTCGCCGAGGTGACGATCACTTTCAGATCGCGGCGTTTGACCAGCAGCTGCTTGAGATAGCCGAGCAGGAAATCGATGTTGAGACTGCGCTCGTGCGCCTCGTCGACGATGATCGTGTCGTAGGCCGACAGCCAGCGGTCGGACTGGATCTCGGCCAGCAGGATGCCGTCGGTCATGAACTTGACGGCGGTCTGTTCGCCGACATTGTCGTTGAAGCGGACCTGGAAACCGACCAGACCGCCTACCTGCGTCTTCAACTCTTCGGCCACGCGTCGCGCGACCGCGCGCGCGGCGATCCGGCGCGGCTGGGTGCAGCCGATCATGCCGGCGGCGCCGCGACCGGCGGCAAGGCACAGCTTCGGCAACTGGGTGGTCTTGCCCGAGCCGGTCTCGCCGGCGATCACGACGACCTGGTGATTGCGGATGAGTTCGACGATGCGCTCGGCCTCGCCGCCGATGGGTAGCGCCGGATCGATTTCGAACACGGTCGGCAGCGCCTTTGCACGCGCTTCGCGCGCGGTAACCGACTTCGCCAGCGCTTCGGCGAAAGCCGCCTGCGTGCCGGCATCCTCCGTTTTCGCGTTCCAGCGCGACCACAGCCCGAGCAGCCGGCCACGGTCGCGCGACAACGCGCCGTCGACCGCGCGCCGTGCGTTCTGCAGGGCGCGATCATGCGGTTTGCCGGGGCCTGGGCCATTTTTAGCGGGTTCGATCGTCGTCATCGATGGCTGTGATCGGGAAAACGGATTTCTAATGCGGTCTGCGGGACGATAGTGTGATGGATCCCCCGTCCGGAGACGAGTCATGGCCAAACCATCGAAAACCGAAAAAGCCGCCAAATCCTCTTCCGCCGACAAGACCTCCACCAAAGCGCACGCGGACGCCAGCGCGGGCGAGATCGATATCGGGATCTCGTCGTCCGATCGCAAGAAGATCTCCGAAGGCCTGTCGCGCTTCCTGGCCGACAGCTTCACCCTGTACCTGAAGACCCACAATTTCCACTGGAACGTCAACGGGCCGATGTTCAACAGCCTGCACGTGATGTTCGAGGGCCAATACACCGAACAGTGGACCGCGCTGGACGAAACCGCCGAGCGCATCCGCGCGCTGGGCTTCAATGCGCCGGGGTCCTATGCCGAATTCATCAAGCTCAGCTCGATCGCCGAGGAACCGGGTCTCTCCGATACCGCCGACTGGCGCGAGATGGTGCGCCAGCTCGTCATCGGCAACGAGGCGGTCTGCCGCACCGCGCGCAAGGTGCTGAAGACCGCGGACAACGCCGGCGACGACCCCACCACCGACCTCATGACCCAGCGCCTGAACATCCACGAGAAGAACGCGTGGATGCTGCGGTCGCTGCTGGCCTGACCCGAGCACCCGCACCGGCCCGAGCACGAACAACCCCGCCGCGGCGGGGTTGTTCGTTGAAGCCGCCGAAATCCCACGGCGAAGCTCAAGGCTGCAGGTGCGCCTGGAAGAACTGCACGTAGCCGGCATACGCGGCGATCGGGTCGTCTTTATAGCGCTGGTCGGCATCGTAGCTGCAGCGCGCGCTGTTGCCGAAGGCGACGACGTAGGCATTGCACAGCGCAGGACCGAAGTTCGGATAGTGGATCGAGTCCTGCAGCGCTATCTCCGCAAGCGTGAGTTTGCGCGGTATCACCGGCGCATCGTAGATGAGACGCACCGGCGGGTCGGGATCGATGCCTGCGCTCACACTTCCGATCGCGGTACCGAACTGGTCCTCGTTCGAGTATTGGCTCTGGAAATCAGCGACGAACGCCTCGCGGTCCGACTTCACGATGAAAAGATCCGCGAATTCGACGCCGTCGTAGGTGGTCTGCCCTTTCACCGCGTAGACCGCATTGACGCGGGTGGATTCCCGCAGCACGGGGTCGCTGCTGTTCGGCTTCTTCATGTCGTCCTGCAGCGCCGTCCATATTCCCAGCGTGCCCCGCGACTGCGCGACGATGAAGACATTGCGCTTGTCGATACCCAAGGCATCGGCGTTGGCGCGAATGAACTGGAGCGCCCGGGCGATATCGTATTGCGGTATGCCCGGAGACTTCGGGCTGTTCTGCAGATCCTCGTTCACGACCGGATGCCGGAACTCGATCGACGCGAACGAAAAGCCCGCCTGCAAGGCCGGCACCACCAGCGCCTGGTAGGTCGGCGAGGTGGGGGGCAGCCCCTTGCTCATCCCGTTGGGATGCGCCCATACGATCAGCGGAACCGGCACCGTCGACGGCACGCGGTAGAAATTGAAATCCTGATCCAGCCAGCGCCCACCGAGGGTCGGCTCCTGCCAGACTTCCTTGCCGTAGCAGATATCCGGCCCCTGCGCGTTCATGGCCAGGGGAACGGGCTTGCAGGCCAGCGCATCGGCCGCTCCAACCAACAGGCATGCGCCCGCGATGACCGCGCACGCGCGCCGCCGTAATGTCGTCTTCCGCATCATGTCTTTTCCTTGGACTGGGAATGTCCCGGCGCCATGCCGGAACATGCACATGAACGCATCGGCACCCGACACGTTGACGCCCGTTTCCGACGCGCACCCGAAAAAAACCCCGCCGAAGCGGGGTTTCCGATGCATGCCGCAACGCAGGCGGTGCGTAATCGCGTTCGCCTCGCGACAAAGCCCTCAGCGCTTGTCGAGCGGTGCGTAATCGCGCGCGGCGTAGCCGGTGTAGATCTGACGCGGGCGGCCGATCTTGGCTTCCGGATCGGTCTGCTGTTCCAGCCAGTGCGCGACCCAGCCGGCGGTGCGGGCGATCGCGAACATGACCGTGAACATTTCGGTCGGGATGCCCAGCGCCTTGTAGATGATGCCCGAGTAGAAATCGACGTTCGGGTAGAGCTTGCGCTGCACGAAGTATTCGTCCTTCAGCGCCGCTTCTTCCAGCTTCATCGCCACTTCGAGCAGCGGATCGTTGACGCCCAGCTCGTTCAGCACCTTGTGGCACATCTCGCGGATGATCTTCGCGCGCGGGTCGAAATTCTTGTACACGCGGTGGCCGAAGCCCATCAGGCGGAAGCCCGATTCCTTGTTCTTGGCCTTGTCGATCGCCGACTGCACGTTCTCCGGGCGGCCGATCTCTTCGAGCATCTTGAGCACGGCTTCGTTCGCGCCACCGTGCGCCGGGCCCCACAGCGCAGCCACGCCGGCGGCGACGCAGGCGTAGGGATTGGCGCCGGTGGAACCGACCAGACGGACCGTCGAGGTGGAAGCGTTCTGCTCGTGATCGGCGTGCAGGATGAACAGCAGATCCAGCGCCTTGGCGGCCACCGGGCTGAGCGCGAGCGGTTCGCTGGGCACTTCCTTCATCATGTGCAGGAAGCGGGTGACGTATTCGAGATTGTTCTTCGGGTAGCGGATCGGCCAGCCGATGCTGTAGCGATAGCACGATGCGGCGATGGTCGGCACTTTCGCGATCAACCGGATCGCGGCCATGCGCCGCTGTTCGGCGTCTTCGAGATCGAGGGTGTTGTGGTAGAAGCTGGCCATCGAGCCGAGCATGCCGACCAGCATCGCCATCGGATGGGCATCGTGGCGGAAGCCGAACAGGAAGGTGCGGAAGGCCTCGTGCATCATCGTGTGATGCGTGACCTCGTGCTCGAACTTGGAGAACTCCTGCTGGTTCGGCAATTCGCCGTTCATCAGCAGGTAGGCCACTTCGAGGAAGCTGGAATGCTCCGACAGCTGTTCGATCGGGTAGCCGCGATACATCAGTACGCCATTGTCGCCATCGATATAGGTGATGGCGGAACGGCACGACGCGGTGGCCATGAAGCCCGAGTCGTAGGTGAACAGGCCGGTTTCTTTCGGCAGCTTCGCGATATCGACGCAGGGATTACCGAGGGTCCCGGTGTGGACCGGCAGGACGACCGACTTCTCGCCGGCGGTCACGGTGACCTGGGTTGGGGCAGAAGAATCCTGTTGAGACACGGCGCACTCCCAGTGAAGCTTGTCATGACATGAACATCGGCCTGCGCAGGGGCGGCGGAACGTTCGGGGAAGGAAGCCGCAACCGCAGTCGCGACGAACCGCGATTATTGCATACCGTTATTCGAGCGCCGGCTCTGGACTTTGGTCGAAGGCGCACCGCCGGGCGCAGCGATCGGACACGACAACGGCCGCCTGATGGCGGCCGTTGCGGGGGTGCATACGGTGCGCGTCGCGAACGCGGGGTTCGCCGCTGAAGCGGCAGGCCCCGTCGCAGCGCGCGATTACTTGCCGTAGCGCTTGCGGAACTTGTCGACGCGACCGCTGGTGTCGATCAACTTGTGCTTGCCCGTGTAGAACGGATGCGAAGACGAGGAGATTTCGACCTTGATCAGCGGATATTCGTTGCCGTCTTCCCACTTCGTCGTTTCCTTGCTGCCAAGGGTCGAACGGGTGAGGATCTTGAAGTCCGAGGTCACGTCCTGAAACACGACCTGACGGTATTCGGGATGGATGTCGGCCTTCATGGCGGCACCAGAGTTGAGCGGAAAGCCGGGCATTATAGCGGCGTACTGTTCTCCGCTCAAGCCTTGGTTCACCCCACCGGACACACGGCCGGCCCGGCCCTCAATCGGCGCGCAAAGCCTTGCGGATCAAGGCCTCGAAGGCGGCCTGGTCGTAGGTCATCAGAATCCCGGCGTTGTCCGGACGGCCGCTGCGACGATTCCAGTCGACCACCGTGGCGCCCCGGGTCTCCGCTCCGGTCAGTTCCACCCGTAGCGGCCTGGCCGCGCTTTCGAGCACACCTTCCGGCGCCACCAGCAGCGCCATGGCCAACGCGTCGGCGGCATGCCAGCGCTCGCCGCGCAGCCCGGCGGACCACTCTCGGGTCTTGCGCGAGATCGCCTCGTAGAACTTCGCCCGTGGATGCCCGGCCTGCAGCCAGCGCTCGACTTCGGTGTGCAGGAAGCCGTGGCGGATCACCGCCTCCCAGTCCGCGACCTCGACCACCGTGCCTGCGGTGGCGAACGCATCGAACACCAGATGCGCGGCCTCCGGATCGAAGCCGATGTTGAACTCGGCCGTCGGCGTGGTGTTGCCCTGCCCGGTCACGGCACCGCCCATCACCACCATGCGGCCGACGCGCTGCGGCAACGTCGGATCGAGCTTCAGCGCCACCGCGAGGTTGGTCAGCGGCCCGAGCATGCACACCACGAGCTTGCCGGCGTGCGTGTGCGAGAGACGGATCATCGCCTGCGCGGCGTGCTCGGCCTCGGCCCGTTTCAGCGCCGGCGCGTAGTCGATATCGCCGAAGCCATCGCGGCCATGCACGTACGAAGCATCCGGCGCAGGATGCAGCAGCGGGGCATCGCAACCGGCGAACACCGGCACATCCACGCCCGCGACTTCGCAAAGTTTCAGCGCGTTGGCGACCGTGTGTTTCAGGCCGACATTGCCGGCGGCGATGGTGAGCGCGACGACCTCGTGATGCGGAGCATCGAAGGCCATCAGCAGGGCCAGCGCGTCGTCCACGCCCGGGTCGGTATCGATCAGCAGGGGAAGTCTGTTTGTCATCGACCGATTATGCCGGCTCGCGGGGTGGCATGCGATGCGGTTGTCCGCTGGCGATAGAATCGCGGCATACGCAGGAGCCGACCATGACCCTCGCCGTCACGCCCTTCTTCCACGCCGACAGCTGGACCTGGAGCTATGTCGTCGCCGATCCGCGCAGCCGTCGGGCCGCGATCATCGACCCGGTGCTCGATTTCGACTCCAAGTCCGGGCGCACATCGACGGCTTCCGCACAACAGCTCGTCGATCACGCCCGCGCGCAGTCGCTGGACGTGCGCTGGTTGCTGGAAACCCATGCGCATGCCGACCACCTCAGCGCCGGGCACTGGCTGAGGTCGCAATACCCGCAGGCGAAACTGGCGATCGGCGAAGGCATCTGCGTTGTGCAGAAGACCTTCCGGCCGATCTTCAATCTCGGCGAACATTTTCCGGTCGACGGCTCGCAGTTCGACCATCTGTTCGCGGATGGCGAACGTTTCGCATTGGGCGACGCCGAAACCGAAGTGATCGCGGTACCGGGACACACCAACGACAGCGTCGCCTACCGCATCGGCGACGCGCTGTTCGTCGGCGATTCGATCTTCATGCCCGACGGCGGCACCGCGCGCTGCGATTTCCCGGGCGGCGACGCACGCACGCTGTACCGTTCGATCCATCGCCTGTTCGCGCTGCCGGACGACACGCGCGTCTTCGTGTGCCACGACTACGCACCCGGTGGCCGTGCCCATGCCTGCGAAACCACGATCGCGGCGCAGAAGACCGGCAACATCCACGTCCGCGACGGCGTGAGCGAAGACGACTTCGTCGCCGTGCGCACCACGCGCGATGCGACGCTGGCGATGCCGGCATTGCTGCTGCCGTCGGTGCAGATCAATATCCGCGCCGGCCAGCTGCCGGAGCCCGAAGACAATGGCGTGCGCTACCTGAAACTGCCGTTGGACAGTTTCTGAAGCAGCGCTCCATCAGGGACATCGCCCGACAGAGGCATCGCCAGCGGCAGCCGCGCACGTCGCTGCGCGCAATTCCTCGATCACCTCACGGGTCCGGACCTCGGTGGACTTCATCCCCGATTCGCGGCCGAATGCAAGCGCAGGCTCGATCGCCATGCCCTGTTGCATCGAGGCCACGGCCAGCAAGGCGCCCGCGCGGTTGGCGCTGGCGCAATGCACCAGCACCGGTCCTTCCGCTTCTGCGAGGAGTGCGGACAGCAGACTGGCATTGTCCGCAGTGATCCCCGCGACCCCGGCGATCGGAAGCTCCACGTAATGCATGCCCGCATCATCGACCTCGGCACGCTCGTCGCGGGTCTTCATTTCATCCGCGGTGCGCAGATTCACGATGGTACGTACGCCCGACGCGGCGATGGCCTGCCAATCTTCCACACCGGGCTGTCCCGCGACATACAGGCCCTGTTTCGGATTGAGCACCGTCAGCCCCGACGGCACACTGGCAAGTGTCCGCACGGATTTGGCCGGCGCTTCGCGCATCGTTGTACAACCGGCGGGCACCAGCAGTACAGCCACCAGACCCAGACTGGACAAGGCATTGCGGAAGATTGAACTGGACATGAAACCTCCGGAAACGGAATGCAGTGGAGAACGCAGGCTCAGCCGATCCGCGCGCGCGCCCAGCGCACGATCTCGGCAACCCCCATCGCACCGGAATGCCGCGCGACTTCGCGACCACCGCTGAACAGGAGCAACGTGGGAATACTGCGGATATCGAAACGCGCGCCCAATGATGGCTGCGCTTCGGTATCGACTTTCGCCAGGCGGAACACCGGCTCCAGCGTCGCCGCAGCGGTCTCGAAATGCGGCGCCATCGTCCGGCAAGGCGCACACCATGGCGCCCAGAAATCGATCAGCACCGGAATATCGCTCTGCGCGACGTGGCGCTCGAACGCAGCCTCATCCAACGATACCGGCATGGCCACGAACAGGAGCTGCTTGCATCGCCCGCAAACAGGCGCATCCCCGAGACGCGTGGCCGGCACACGATTGAGAACCCGGCAATGCGGGCAGGCCAATGTCCGTATTGCAGGGCGGGTGGTGTTCATCGGCTGAACCTCTGGCTACCGCACGGATGAACAGCATACGCGGCGCGGCGCGATTCCGCAGTGCACAATGAGCATTCACATTAGTTAAAAATATCAACACGTTATAAAACCGATCCTGATCGAAAAACCATCACGAGCCGTCCCGTCCGGGCCACACTTCATTCAATCAAACGATTGAAGTACCCTGTCGACGGCGACGCGGACTGGTCGCTTACTCGCCAAGCCCCTGAGCGGCTTGCGGATGACATCGCACGCACGATCAACGTCGCGACGAATACCAAGGAGCGTCATGAGCACAAGGACAGGTTGCCGTCATACACCCTCCCCCGCCCGCGCGATCGGCGCAGTTACGCTGCAGGCCGTATGTCGCGTGGTGCCCCGCGGCCGATTCGCGTCACGACGCAGGCATGGATCGCCATGACTGCATTGTCGATGCACGCGCCCACCACCCTGTGTGGAATCGAAAACAACGCTTCATTCTCGTCCCGGATCGACACCCTGATCCGGCTGTCCAGGGAAAGGCACGCCTATGCATTCTCCGACATCGAATGGCCCGCACGCATTCCAGAAGACGAGTGGTGGCTGCCTCCCGAACTGCTGACGGTATACGGCACTGCATATGCCGATGCGCTGCCGGAGAGCCAGCTGAAGATTCTTTCAAAATGGGAATGCATCAACGCGTTCAGCCTGAACGTGGAAGGCGAACGCGAACTGGTGAACAAGCTGTCGGCGCAACTCTACGTCCCGGACGTTCCGGGACTGGAAACCTATCTCCATCACTTCATCGACGAAGAAAACAAGCACATGTGGTTCTTCGGGGAATTCTGCCGGCGTTACGGCGGGAAAATCTATTCCAGCAAGAAAGCCAGCATCGTCGAAGAACGCTTTTCGAAGGAAATGGAGTATTTCCTCCTGTTCGCCAGGATCCTCATCTTCGAGGAAATCGGCGGCCACTACAACGTCGTCGCGGGTGGCGACGAACGCGTCTCGTCTTTCGTGCGCCTGATCCATCGCATCCATCACGACGATGAATCCCGCCACATCACGTTCGGACGTGCGCTGCTCGCACAGATCAAGGACATCGCGTTCTCGGCATCCAGCGCCGGCCAACGCGAAGCGGCCGTGCTTCACCTGCAGCGCTACGTCCAGATTTCGATCGAAGCACTCTATCAACCGGCGATGTATCGCGACAGCGGCCTGCAAGGCGGCGTCGCCATGCGCCGCGCGCTGCTCGACCACCCATTCCGCCGCAGGCATCATGCGACCGCGCTGCTCAAACGCCCGTTGAAATTCATGGATGACATCGGCATCCACCTGCAGGAAAAAGCCGCATGAATACCGTAGCGCAAGGGCTCGATACGCTTCGCGATTGGCTGCTGGAGAAAAACCCCGATCTCGACGCGATCGACGACGACCTGGATCTGTTCGAAAGCAAGCTGATCGATTCGATCAATTTCGTCGAATTCATCCTGATCATCGAAGAGCTGATCGACCGGGAAATCCCGGTATCCAGCGATCTGGTCGCCAGGACATCCACGCTTCGTCTCGTGTCCGAAAACTATCTGCGTTTGCACGAAGCTGTTTGAAGACGGACCGGCGATGACTGCGGCGATGTCGTCGCCGGATCACCCAAGAGAAAGGAATCACTGCAGTGAAGCACATCGAAACGCGCAACGCACAACACCCGATCCTCACGGACAACCCGAAAAATATCGTCCTGACAGGCGCCACGGGTTTTCTGGGCGGACATTACCTGCTCCAACGCATCGCATGGCCGGGTCGCGTTTTCGCATTGGTCAGGGGAGAATCCGAAAAACAGGCACGCGCGCGTCTGTATGCGCATCTTGCCGAGTGCGCTGCGTCCTATGGCATGGCGCTCCCGGTGGATCTTCTCGATGCCCGCTTGAGCGTTATGGTCGGCGACATCACCCAACCGCTGTGCGGCGTGGACGAAACCGCGATCAGGGCTCTGCGCAACGCCGACATCCGCGAGTTCTGGCATTGCGCCGCAAGCCTGAAGTTCGAGGACCGGCACCGCAAGGAGATCTTCAGCCAGAACATCGATGGCGCCGGGCACATGCTGGACCTGTTCCGCGCTGTTTGCGCCGAGGATGCGGCGACGGCGGTTGCGCCTCCGGAATTCGTGCATATCTCGACCGCATACAGCGTGGGCAAGGCGCAGGGCGAAATCGAGGAAAAGCTCCACGACCCGGAGCGGGAATACAACAATGCCTACGAAGAGAGCAAGAACCGCGCCGAAAACCTGGTCGCCTCTTTCTGCGAAACGAACGGGTTGAGTTACCGGATATTGCGGCCGACCATCGTCATGGGCCCGCGCGCAAGCCACCACAGCGGCACCACCCGCTTCGGCGTCTATGGCCTCGCAAAAGAAGTGCATCGCCTTCGCGAAACACTGAACAAACTCAAGCATCCGCTGGAACTGGTCGGCCATCCGCGCGCGACCGCCAATCTCACGCCGGTCGACGAATGCGTGCACGACATGCTGGCGCTGTCCGCGCAAGGGTTCGGCGAACAGCGCTTTTTCCATCTCAGCAACCCCGAAGGCGTGAGCCTGCCGAAACTGATCGCGATGATCGACAGCAAGACCGGGGCGAACCGTCTCGCCTTCGTATCGGAACGCGCGCTCGAAATCGGGCCGCTTCAGAAGCTGTTCGACAAACGCACCCGTTTCTACGCCGGTTACTACAACGCCGACAAGCATTTCGCGCGCAAAGCGCCGCCCCAGAACCAGGTCGACTGGAACGATGTCGATCTTTATCTATCGGCCTTCATGCAGGAACTGAAGCAGGAGGAAGCAGGCGGCATCGGCTTCAGACTGCAAACCGTGGTGAGTCGCGACGGATTGGCGTTGAAGGCGTTCAGTGCCGGCAATCCCGCCTTGCCGACCCTGATACTGGCCAACGCATACGGCATGCCGGCCGAATTCATGTGGCCGCTGACGCAACGACTGAAAGACGATTTCCACGTGGTGACGTGGGAGTGCCGCTGGGTTCCGAGCGCTTCCCACCCCTTCGACGGGCGCGACTGCAGTTCGATGATCCATGCCCAGGATGCGATCGACATCGCGAACGCACTGGGCATCGAATCGTTCAACATGGCCGGCTGGAGCAGCGGCGCCCAGGTGACGCTGCGCGCGATGGCGGCTTTCCCGACCCGTATCGATGCGGGCGTCGTCATGAATCCGGGCGTATCGATTTCCCCATCCGAGCAGGTCCGCGTCACGCGCTTCGAAACCGGCATCCGTTCGTTGTTCCAGAAAGTTTCCGGCAACTACCGGATGGCGGAGAAATACTGCGAGCTGATCTATGGCGCGGCCGGCTCGGATGCGAACGACAACAAGATGCTCAACAACATCCTGACCAGTACCGACCCCTACCTGCTGTACATGACCAGCATGCCGTTCAGGACGCCGCAATCGCTCTATCGCTACGCCAACATGATGCATACGCTTTTTTCGGAGCGGCCGGATGCCTGGACGCACGACGTCGAGCAACCCGTACTCGTCTACGTGGGCGAACACGATGTCGTGACGCATCCGGACATCGGCCGGGCGTTGCACGGTGGCCTGCGCAACGGACAACTGCATCTCGACGACGATGGCGATCACTTCAGCCATTACTACGAAACGCGCATTGCGGACCTGATCCGCGCCTTTGTCGGGCAGCACCAGCTGCAGGCGGCGTGATGGCGGATTTCCGCAATGCCGCCAGCGGGTTCATGCGTTCCGTCCAGCGCTTTCCGGAGCGTCCGGCGCTTTGGCTGGATGGTCGAACCTATCGTTATCGCGAATTGGGCGAGCATGTCGCCAGGCTGGCCGACGCATTGCGCGGGATGGAGGGCGCGCTCTGCGCCACGCTCGGCGAGCGCAGTCTGACCGCGTATTGCGCGCCCCTCGCCTGCATGCTGGCGGGCAAGATCCATGTCCCGCTGGGCGCCAGTTTTCCGACCGCGCGGATGGCCAACATCCTGTCGAGAACCATGCCGTCGGTGCTGATCTGCGATCGCGGCAGCGAAGAACGACTCCAGGCCCTGCTGGCGGCGACAGCACATCCGATGTGCGTCCTGTTTCCGGAATCGACGTCGCTGGATGCGTATCCCGCGCCGCCACCGCAGCACCGATACGCCATCGTGGCGCCGGATACGAACCTTCGGTGCGCGGCAGACGCATCGGCATTCGATTCGCGCGCACACGAGGCGCGGCCCGTCGCCTATCTGCTCTTCACCTCCGGCAGCACCGGCCAACCCAAGGGCGTCGCGGTCGGCCATGCCGCGCTGTGCGCCTACATCGATGCAACCCTGGCCCGTTATCCGGAGATGGATGAACACCAGCGGTGCTCGCAGTTTTTCGAACCCACCTTCGATCTGGCGATGCACGATCTGTTCGTGACCTGGGCCGCAGGCGCGTGCCTGTACTGCATTCCGAAGAAGGAACTGCTGTTGCCCGTCGAGTTCGTCAACCGGCACCGGTTGACCGTGTGGTTTTCGGTGCCTTCGATGCTTGCGACGCTGCAACGCTATCGCCTGCTCAAGCCCGACTGCCTGCCGACGCTCGGACTCGCACTGTTCTGCGGCGAAGCGCTGCCCGGCGCACTGGCGCGCCAGTGGCTGCTGGCCGCGCCCCATGCGCGCAGCGAGAATCTCTACGGGCCGACCGAAGCCACCATCGCCTGCACAGCGCACCGCATCGAAACGGCGGGCGCACACGACGCTGTCGTCCCGATCGGCACCCCGTTTCCGAACATGGACATCGCCATTCTCGACAGCGATGGCGCGCTTTGCGCCGATGGGCAGACCGGCGAACTGCATCTTGGCGGCGACCAGCTCGCGTTCGGCTATTGGCAGGACGACGCACAGACGCAGCAGCGCTTCGTCGAGCGCGGTCTTGCCGGAAAGCGCTGCACCCGCTGGTATCGCACCGGCGATCTCGCGATGCTGGACGCCGCCGGCGTGGCGCATTTCCGGGGGCGCGCGGATCGTCAGATCAAGCTGCGCGGCTATCGCATCGAGCTGCAGGAAGTCGAATCGCTGTTGCGCGAGGCGTGTGGGACCAGCGAAGTCGCTGCACTCGCCGTCTCTTCGGGCGAAGGGCAGCCGCTCGCGGGGATCGCCGCGTTCGTCGTCGCCGCCGAAGCATCGAAGGGCGCGCTGGTCGCCGCGATGAAATCCAGCCTCCCGGCTTACATGGTGCCCTCCGACATCCATTGCGTCGGCGAACTGCCTCTCAACGCGAACGGCAAGACCGACTACGGACAACTCGCGGAGCGCTTGCGGAACATGGCCACGCCAGCGCCACGCAAGGTCCGTTCCAAACCACCGGAGCCACGGATGCACACCTGCGTCGACGGGAAGCAGCCATCGCCGATGTCCCCGACGAACGCACGAGACCACGCATGAACCCGACACCGAAGCCCGCCTGCATTTTCTGCGACATCTGCGAAGAACGCCTGTCCGCGAGCATCGTCCATCGCGACGAACGCTGGCTGGTGTTCATGGATATCCATCCCATCCGGCAGGGGCACGCGTTGATCGTGCCGAGAACGCATCTCGCCCATCTCGACCAGCTCGACGACGACGCACGATCCGGGCTGATGCGTCTGGCGGCACGCGTGATGGCCGCGCAGGAGAAGGCGGGATACGCAGCCAAGGGCGGCAATCTGCTCCTGAACGATGGCGTGGCCGCGAATCAGCACGTACCGCATCTCCATCTGCACTGCATTCCGCGCAAAAGCGGCGATCAGATCGGCTTCGGAACGCGGCTGCTGTCGCGGACCTTCGGCATTTTCGGTCGCAGAACCGACCGGCGACAGCTCGACGAAATCGCCCGGAGCCTGTCGCGGCACCTGTAGCGCCGAAGCGCCATCGGACCCATCGGCAGTCGCGAAGCCGTTACCCGGCAGGCTGCAGCACCACACCGTCGGCATCGAGGATCCGCACCCCGACATCGATGCCCGCGCGCACGCTTTGCGTGACGATGCAGAATTCCTCGAACTGGGCGACGACGCGACCGAGATGTTCGAACGCATCGGCCTTGTCCGACAGCCGGATGGTGACTTCGGCGCGCGGAATGCGCCAACGACCTTCGGCGTTGCGCTCTTTCTTCGCCACGATTTCGGCGCGGATAGGACCCGGGGCGTTCTTGAAATTTCCGCAGCGCGAACAGCAGACTCGCGCTGAGACAGTTGGCCAGACCGGTCAGCAGCAGCGCGGAGGGGTTCGGCCCGCTGCCGGCGCCCAGCGGCGCAGGCTCATCGGTATGCAAGGCATCGAAATCGGCACCCTCGAAATTCACCTTGAAGGCATAAGGGCCTTCCTGTTCGAGCACGATACGGATCTCGGGGGAATCGCTCATGGGGTCAACTCCTGCGCGGCGGCTTGCCGGGCCTTGGACTGCAACAGCGTGAAATAAAGCAGCGGAATCACGATCAGCGTGAGCACCGTGCTCACGAGGATACCGAAGATCAGCGACACCGCGAGCCCGTTGAAGATCGGATCGTCGAGGATGAAGAACGCGCCCAGCATCGCCGCAGCGGCGGTCAGCACGATCGGCTGCGCGCGCACCGCGCAGGCGTCGATCACCGCCTCGCGCAGCTCCCGACCTTCCGCGACCGACTGGTTGATGAAGTCCACCAGCAGAATGGAATTGCGCACGATGATGCCGGCCAGCGCGATCATGCCGATCATCGAGGTCGCGGTGAACTGCGCGCCGAGCAACGCATGGCCCGGCATCACCCCGATCACGGTCATCGGGATCGGCGCCATGATCACCAGCGGCACCAGGTAACTGCGGAACTGGGCGACGATCAGCAGATAGATCAGCACCAGCCCCGCGGCATAGGCGATGCCCATGTCGCGGAAGGTTTCGTAGGTGATCTGCCACTCGCCGTCCCACTTGATCGCATGACCGGCGGTTTCGGCGGGCTGGCGGATGAAGAACTGCGCGAGTTTTCGACCATCGATCTCGTTGTCGGACACCTGCCCGACGATATCGAACATGCCGTAGAGCGGACTGTCGAGTTCCCCGGCTTCATCGCCCATCACGTACACCACCGGCAGCAGATCCTTGTGATGGATCGCGCCGTCCCACGGCGTGCGCTCCACCTTGACCACCTCGGACAGCGCGACCGCCTGCCCTTGGCCGCCCTTCACCGACAGCGCGAGCAGGCGATCGAGTCCTGACTGTTCGGCGATCGGCGTGCGCAGCCGCACCGGCTTCGGATAACGCGACGCGCCATCCTGCACATAGGTCGCGTCGTAGCCGCCGACCGCGGCGGCCAGTGTGTTCACGATGGTCGACTGCGCGATCCCGAGGCGTGTCGCGCGTTCGCGATCCACCACCAGCACTTCTCGCGGCGATGGCGTCTCGACCGTGGTATCGATATCGACGATGCCGTCGGTCTTGCGCAGCCTCTGCTCCAGCGCCAGCGCCACGTCGCGACTGTGCGCATAGTCCGGCCCGTAGACTTCCGCCACCAGCGGCGACAGCACCGGCGGACCGGGCGGCACTTCGACCACTTTCACCGAAGCACCATACCGCTTGCCCACTGCATCCAGCTTCGGCCGCATCGCGCGGGCGATATCGTGGCTCTTGCGATCGCGATGATGCTTGTCGACCAGATTCACCTGCAGATCGCCGACATTTGCGCCGCGACGCAGGAAATACTGGCGCACCAGACCGTTGAAATTGATCGGTGCCGACGTGCCCGCGTAGCCCTGGAAACTCTGCACCTCCGGAAACATCGACGCGGTCGTGGCCAGGTCGGCCAACAGCGCGTTGGTGGTTTCCAGCGTGCTGCCTTCCGGCATGTCCACGACGACCTGCAATTCGGATTTGTTGTCGAACGGCAGCATCTTCAGCACCACCAGTTGCACCACGGCAAGACTCGCGGCCAGCGCCACCAGCACCGCCATCCCGCCGAACAGCGCGAGGCGTCGGCGCGACGCGCGTTTGCCGTCGCTCTCATCGGCGTCCAGGAAAGGCGTCATGGCCCGTCCGAACAGCCGGTGCAGACGGCTGGGGCCCTTGTCTCCGGCATGTTCGACATGCGGCTTGAGCAGCTTCAGCGACAGCCACGGCGTCACGATCAACGCGATCGCCAGCGACAGCACCATGCCCACCGATGCGTTGATCGGGATCGGCCGCATGTAGGGGCCCATCAGGCCGCTGACGAAGGCCATCGGCAGCAGCGCGGCGATCACCGTGAACGTGGCGAGGATGGTCGGGCCGCCCACTTCGTCGACCGCAGGCGGGATGGCTTCGCGCAAGGTCTTGCCGCCGCGCGCCATGTGCCGGTGGATGTTCTCGACCACCACGATGGCATCGTCGACGAGAATGCCGATCGAGAAGATCAGCGCGAACAGCGACACGCGGTTGAGCGTGAAGCCCATCGCCCAGGATGCGAACAGGGTCAGCGCCAGCGTCAGCACCACCGCCGCACCCACCACCACCGCTTCGCGCTTGCCCAGCGCGAACAGCACCAGCAACACCACCGACATGGTCGCGAAGAACAGCTTCTGGATCAGTTTCTGCGCCTTGTCGGTCGCGGTCTGGCCGTAGTCGCGAACGACTTCGACGTGCATGCCCTCGGGAATGAGTTCGCCACGCAGTTGCTCGATGCGTTCGGCGACCGATGCCGTGATGTCGGCGGCGTTGCTGCCGGGCTTCTTGGCCACGGCGATCGTGAGCGCGGGCGCGATGCCCGCCTTCGGCCCCGGCATGCCTGCAGGCGCACCGTGCCAGACATAACTCGATGGCACATCGATGCCTGCGCGCACCTCGGCGACATCGGCCAGCTTCACCGGTTTTCCGGCGTGCACGCCGAGGATCAATTCGGCGACCTCGTCGCGGCTCGCGAGGAAACGGCCCGCGGTCACCGGCGTGGCGAGATTCCCGCCGACGCGTTCGCCGACGTGCTGCACCACGTTCGCCGCCTGCAGCGACTGTGCGACCTCGCCGACGGTCATCCCGAACGCGGCAAGACGGGCCGGGTCCAGCGTCACCGCGACCACCCGATCCGGTGCGCCGATGGTGTAGACATCGCGCGTTCCCGGCGTGCGCTTGATTTCGGTTTCCAGTGTGCGCGCAACCGCGCCCAGTGATTCGATACCGGTCGCCGGATCGTCCGACCACAGCGTGAGCGCCATGACCGGCACATCGTCGATGCCCTTCGGCTTGATCAGCGGTTGACCGATGCCGACGCCCTGCGGCATCCAGTCCGCGTTTGAAAAGACCTGGTTGTAGAGACGCACGATCGCCGGCTGGCGCTCGATGCCGACGGTGTATTCCACCGTCAGCACCGCCATGCCCGGACGGCTGATCGAGTAGACGTGCTTGACGCCTTCGATCTCCGAGAGTTTCTGTTCCAGCGGATAGCTCACCAGTTGTTCGACATCGCGCGCACTCGCGCCGGGGAACGGCACGAACACGTTGGCCATGGTCACGTCGATCTGCGGCTCTTCCTCGCGCGGCGTGATCAGCACCGCGACCAGGCCGAGCATCAGGCCCATCAAGGCCAGGATCGGCGTCAGTGGATTCGCCTGGAAGGTCCTGGCGATGCGACCGGAGAATCCGAGCCGGGGCGATGCGGTTTCAGCCATGACCGGCACCACTGGTTTCGCGCTGGCGGATCAGCGCCTGCAGCGCGGCTTCCGGATCGCTGGCCACGACATCGCCCGGACGCAGGCCTGCGAGCGCTTCGACGGTCTCGCCGGTACTCGCACCGAGACGCAACTGACGCAACGTCAGCGTGCCGTCTTTCAGTACATATGCGCCGGTGAGTTCGCCACGGCGGACGATCGCGGCTTCGGGAATACGCAGAAGCTTGTCGCTGCCGTGGATCGGGAACACGACCCTTGCGGTCGTGCCCGGCGCCACCGGCGTCTGCATCGGCGGCAGCAGCACGCGCACCGCGACACTGTGACTGAGCGGATCGGCGCTGGGGTAGACCACCACTTGGCGCGCATCGATCGAAGCACCGCCGTCGAAGATCACCCGGGCACCCGGTTGAACGCGGATCGCCTCGGCATCGGACTGCGGCACCCGCACTTCGATGCGCAGATCGTCCGGCGCATAGACCGTCAACAGCGCCTGGCCCGGTCCGACCGCTTCGCCCGGCTCGACGTTGCGCGCCGCGATGATGCCGGCATAAGGCGCACGCACCATGGTGTACTCGGCGCCCTGCCCGGCCGATGCCAGTTGCGCACGCGCTGCGTCGCGCGCTGCGTTCGCGGCATCGCGTCCGGCGCGCGCCTGGTCGAGCTGCGCGCGCGAGACGTAGTTGTCTTTCACCAGCGATGCGAAACGCTGGTAGTTGCGTTCGGCTTCGACTGCGGAGGCCTCCGCCGCGCGCAGCTGCGCACGCGCGGCATCCACGCCCGCCTGTTGCTCGACCACGGACAGGCGCAGCAGCGTCTGTCCGGCGACAACCCGATCGTTCACATCGACATCGACCGCAGTCACCCGGCCGCTGGTCTGCGCCGACAGCACCGCTTCGCGCACGGCTTCGACCACGCCATCCCAACTGCGGCCCGCCTGCGCGTCGCCTACCGCCACGGTGAACGTGTCCAGCTTCGGCAACGGCGCGCTTTCGCGCGCGGCTTCGTCGCTGCCACAGGCCGCCAGCGCCAGGACAAGCGATGCCCCCGCGAACAGGCGCAACGAATGGATCATTTGAACGCGCATCCGCCGCCCACTCCGAATTTCTTGAAAATGATGGCTGCCGGGCAGAATCCGGTGAAGCTGGCCTGCAGCAGGTTCACGCCGATGAACGCGGTGAACAGCCAGAACCATGGCGAAACGAAATGGGTCAGCGCGATGCTGATCAGGATCATCACGCCGGCGAACGCCATCACGGCACGGTCGAGATTCATGTCTATGCTCCAGAAGTGATTCGGAAAGTCATTTCAATCGTTCGATGCCGAGGGCGCTGAGCACGTATTTCTCGTAGATCGGCTCGCTGGTGCCGTTGCGCATCTTGTAGAGGAAGTATTTCTCGAACGCGACCTTGGCCAGATGCACCCATTTGCCGGCCTTGGTCCAGGTGACATTGCGCGGCGGGATCTGCGGCAGCGCGACGAAGGCCATGCCGGTGTCGCCCATATCGGCGAGGCAGACCGCATTCCAGGTGCCCTCGAACGTCGCGGGCGCGCCTTTCAACTCGGCTGCGATATTGCGCACGATGGTCGTGACCATGGACTCGATCATGAAACCTGTCTTGGGCGCACCGGTCGGGATCGGTGTGACTTCGACCGGCGGAATCGCCACGCAGACCCCGGCCGCGAAGATTTTCGGGAATTTCGGGCTGCGCTGGTGCGCATCCACCAGCACGAAGCCGCGCGGATTGCACAGGCCTTCGACCGCCGCCACCGCATCCACGCCACGGAACGCAGGCAGCATCATCGAATAGGAGAACTTCAACGCATGTTCTTTCACCGGCTGCGCGCTGTCGTCGTGTTCGACGACATGCATCTCGCCGGCGGCCACATCCTTGACCTTCGCGTTCGTGATCCACTTGATGTGGCGCTGGCGCATTTCCGATTCCATCAAGCCTTTGGAATCGCCGACACCACCGAGGCCCATATGGCCGATGTAAGGCTCGCTGGTGACGAAGGTCATCGGCACCTTGTCGCGCAGCCTGCGTTTGCGCAGATCTGCGTCGAGGATCATCGCGAATTCGTAGGCCGGGCCGAAGCAGCTGGCGCCGGCCATCGCGCCCACCACGATCGGGCCTGGCGTTTTCAGGAATTCCTGATACGCCTCCCAGGCATGCAGCGCGTGCGGCGTTGTGCAGACCGATTGCGTATGACCGCCGTTCGGACCGCTGCCGGGCACTTCGTCGAAGGCGAGCTTCGGCCCGGTGCAGATCAACAGATAGTCGTAGGCGAGGGTTTCACCGCCGCCGGTATGCACGCGATGGGCATCGGCCTCGATGCGTGCGACGCCATCGTTGCGGAAGCCGATGCCCTTCTTGCCCAGGGGCGCTTCGGCTTTGAGCGTGATGTCGTCGGTTTTTCGCCAGCCGACCGCCACCCACGGATTGGAGGGGGTGAAGCTGAAGCTGTCGCCATCACCGATCACGGTGATCTCATGCCCTTTTCCGAGAATGTCCCGCAGCTCGTACGCTGCGCTCATTCCTGCAAGACCCGCTCCGATCACGATGATGCTGCTCATGGCCCCTCCCGGGTATCGATATTGTTGATTGTTTTCTAATTTAGAATTATCTTAATTAGACTTTGCTAGACTGTCAACCACCGTTCGAGGAGCCGCCCATGACGTACACCGCCCAGGATCTGGTCGCCCAAGCGCGGGCCGTGATCGAGGAGATCGATGCCAGTCGTCTCCTCGCCATGCAGGCCAGCGGCATCCCGGTCGTCGATGTGCGCGAACCGGAGGAATTCGCGGCGGGACACCTGCCGGGCGCGGTGAACATTCCGCGCGGCGTGCTGGAATTCCAGGTCGACGGCCACCCCGCCCTGAACTTCAGGACCGACCCGCACCTGTCGCACCGCCGCGAGCCGGTGATCCTCTACTGCCGCACCGGGGGACGTTCGGCGCTGGCGGCCGAAGCGCTCAAGCGGCTGGGTTTCGATCACCCGCTGTCGCTGGCCGGTGGCTATCTGCAATGGACTGCGGACGGCGGCACCGTGGAGGGCGGCTGATCATGGCCGCAGCCACATCGCGCAAGAAACCGGGCCAGACGCTGCTGGGCACACAGATGCAGGCGCAAGCGGAACAGGCCGCAGAGCTGCTGAAGGCGTTGTCGAACCCGCAGCGGCTGCGGGTGATGTGCATGCTGATCGACAGCGAAAAGACCGTGGGCGAGATCAACGCCGAAATCGAGCTGAGCCAGTCGGCGCTATCGCAGCATCTCGCTGTGCTGCGCGAGGGTGGCTGGGTGCGGACACGGCGCGAATCGCAGAACGTCTATTACTCCGTCACCGAGGGACCGGTGCACAAGCTCATCCAGACCCTGCACGATATCTATTGCCCAGGGTCCGGTGAGGACGATGACAGCCTCTGCTGACGCCGGTCAGGCGCTCGCATAGCGCGCGGCGCCGCCGATCCAGCGCTCGGTGACGCGTTCCGCAAGATCCGGCGATGACGACATCAACGCCTCGCCGATGCGCTGGACTGTCGGCAGCAGCGCAGCGTCGCGGCCGAGGTCGGCGATGCGGAATGCGGCGATGCCGGTCTGGCGGGTACCGAGCAATTCGCCCGGCCCGCGCAACTGCAGATCCCGTTCCGCGATGACGAAACCGTCGTTGGTTTCGCGCATCGTCGCCAGGCGCTGCCGCGCCATCTGCGACAGCGGCGCCTGATAGAGCAACACGCAGCTCGACGCCGTGCTGCCGCGCCCGACCCGGCCGCGCAGCTGATGCAGCTGCGCGAGCCCCAGTCGCTCGGCGTTCTCGATGATCATCAACGATGCATTGGGCACATCCACGCCGACTTCGATCACCGTCGTCGCCACCAGCAGCTGCACCTCGCCGGCCTTGAACGCGGCCATCGTCTTCTGCTTCTCGCCGGCCTTCATACGCCCATGCACGAGCGCGATCCGCAGTTCCGGGATCTGTTCGGTGAGCGCTTCGAACGTGCTCTGCGCCGCCTGCGCGACGACTTCGTCGCTGTCGTCGATCAGCGTGCATACCCAATATGCCTGACGGCCTTCCGCGCAGGCGCTGCGGATGCGTTCGATCAACTCCGGCCGGCGTTCAGCGCTCAGCACCACCGTCTGCACCGGCGTGCGTCCCGGCGGCAGTTCGTCGATGGCCGAAACATCAAGGTCGGCGTACGCGGCCATCGCCAAGGTGCGTGGAATCGGTGTCGCCGTCATCACCAGCTGGTGCGGCACGTTCGTACCGGCGCTGCCCTTGTCGCGCAGCGCGAGACGTTGGTGCACGCCGAAGCGGTGCTGCTCGTCGACGATGGCGAGCGCAAGGTCGCGGAACGTCACGCCTTCCTGCATCAGCGCGTGGGTGCCGACGACCAGTTGCGCGGCGCCGCTGGCGATCTCGGCGAGCGCCGCTTCGCGGGCCTTGCCGGTGACCTTGCCGGCCAGCCACACCACGCGCACGCCAAGCGGTTCAAGCCAGCCGCGCAGATTGGCCAGATGCTGTTCGGCGAGCAGCTCGGTCGGCGCCATCAGCGCCGCCTGCCGGCCTTCCTCGATGGCCAGCATCGCCGCCAGCGCCGCAACCACGGTCTTGCCGCTGCCGACATCGCCCTGCACCAGTCGCAGCATCGGCACGGGCTTGGCGAGGTCGTCGCGGATCTCGGCGAATACGCGCTGCTGGGCCTTGGTCAATGCGAACGGCAGCGCCTTGCGCAGCGACGCCACGCGTTTGCCGCCACGCAGCGCAGGGGCTGTGTGCGCGTGCATCGCGATGCGCTGCCTGCGCAGGCTGAGGTGATGCGCGAGCAGTTCTTCCAGCGCGAGCCGCCGCTGCGCCGGATGCGTGCCCGCCAACAGCGCCTGCAGATCGCTGCCCTGCGGCGGGCGATGCAACGTCAGCAACGCCTCGCGCAGCGACGGCAGCCCTGCGCAAAGCGGTTCGCGCAGGAGCACATCGGCCGGCAGGAGTTCCAGCGCGCGCTCGTCAGGCAAACGCTGCAGCGCCTGGGCGATCAATTTGCGCAGCACCGCCGGGCCCACGCCTTCGATCGCGGGATAGATCGGATCGAGCCGATCGCTCAATGCGGGATCGCCAGCATCGGCAGCAACGCCGAGGATGCGATAGCTCGGATGCACGATTTCCAGCCCATGCTGTCCCGGGCGCGGCGTGCCATAGACGCGCACCCGCGAGCCCGGCGCGAATTGCGCGACCTGTTGCGAACGGAAATGGAAGAACCGCAGCACCAGCGTCGAATACGAACCGTCGCCGATGGCGACGCGCAGCATCGGTCGGCCGCGGAAACTGCGCTCGGCCGCTTCAACCGTACCTTCCACCTGCGCCGGCAGACCGGATTGCAGGGCACGGATCGGAGTCAGTACGGTGCGATCTTCATATTGGCGCGGCAGATGGAACCACAGATCCTGCAGCGTCGACAGCCCGCGCGCGGCAAGCTTTTCGGCAACGACATCGCCGACACCGCTGAGTCGGGTCAGCGGCTGCGCGGCGACATCATCGGCATCGCGACTCGACATCATCCGCTGCCGCGCAGGCTGGGCGGCATGCGCTCAGCGCAGCACCATGATCGCATCGACCTCGAATTTAGCGCCGCGCGGCAGTGCCGACACCTGGATCGTCGAGCGTGCGGGATAAGGCGCATCGAACACCGCTTCCATCGCCGCGTTCACCGCTGCGAATTCGGAAAGATCGGTGAGATACAGCCCGACGCGGACAATGTCGTCGAACGAACCGCCAGCAGCTTCGCAGACCGCGCGCAGATTCGCGAACGCCTGCCGCGCCTGTTCGGAGATATCGCCTTCGACGATCAGACCGGAATTCGGATCCAGCGGAATCTGCCCGGACAGGAACACCATGCCATTGGCGCGGGTGGCTTGTGAATACGGGCCGATGGCGGCGGGCGCGCTGGGGGAATTGATCGGTTCGCGGGGCATGGTAAGCACTCGAATAATGGAAGAATTTCGTAGTTTAGCGTTGTAGGTCGGGCCTTGGCCCGACATTGTGACCGTTCCGTTTGCATCGCAAGCTGATCGAAGCAACCCGATCACGATTCGTATCGACCAGAAACACCGTAATGATGGGCCAAGGCCCACCCTACATCCGCTGCACCCCATGCACCACGCCGAGCCGGCGCACGCGGCGGATCACTTCGGCCAGATGGACGCGATCGCTGACCTCGATACCGAAACGGATCACGGCGACATTGTTGTCGCGATCGAGGTATTCCACCGAATCGATATTCGAGTCGGCCTGGGCGATGGCGGCGGCGACCTGGGCCAGCACGCCGGGACGATTTTCAACCTGCACCCGCAGCGCCACGTTGAAATCGCCGCTGACCTGGCGGTCCCAGCCGATGGCGATCCAGCGCTCCGGCGATTTGCGGTATTCGGCGACATTGGCGCAATCCATGCGATGCACGACGATGCCGCGGCCAGCGGTGTGATAGCCCATCACATCGTCGCCGGGAATCGGCATGCAGCAGTTGGCGAACGTCACCACGCCGCGCTCGGCACCGGTGATCAGGATCTTCTCGCCCTGATGCGCGCCGCCGATCGCGATATCGACGATATCGCGCTTGTCCGGCACCCGATGCGCCAGCACCTGCGCCACCTGGGTCGGCATGCGGTTGCCCAGTGCGATGTCCGCGAGCAGCGCCTCCAGCCGCGGGTAGCGATGGTCGGCGAGATAGGCCTCCAACCGCGCCTGCGGGAGACGGTCGAGCGAGGTATCGAGGCCTTCGAGCGCGCGATCCAGCATGCGATGGCCCAACTGCACCGCATCCTCATGTTCGAGATGCTTGAGCTGATGCCGGATTGCGGTACGCGCCTTGCCGGTGACCACGAATTCCAGCCACTGCGGTTTCGGCGCCGCCGATTTCGCGGTGATGATCTCCACGCTCTGGCCGCTGGCGAGCTTGGTGCGCAACGGCACCAGCTTTTTGTCGATGCGTGCCGCGACCGCGCGATTACCCACGTCGGTATGCACGCCATAGGCGAAATCGAGGGTCGTCGCATTGCGCGGCAAGGCCATGATGTCGCCCTTCGGCGTGAACAGATACACCTCGTCGGGAAACAGGTCGATCTTGACGTTTTCCAGGAATTCCAGCGATGAACCGGTGGTGCGCTGCGATTCGATCAGGCTCGCCACCCAGGATTGCGCGCGGTTCTGCGCGCCGCTGGCCTCGCCGCCGTGTTTGTACGACCAGTGCGCGGCGATGCCGCGTTCGGCGATGAGATCCATTTCCTCGGTGCGGATCTGCACTTCGATCGGCGAGCCGTACGGCCCGAACAACACCGTGTGCAGCGACTGGTAGCCGTTGGCCTTGGGAATCGCGACGAAATCCCGAAACCGCCCATCGACCGGCTTGAACACCGAATGCACCACGCCCAGCGCGTGATAGCACTCCGGCACCGAACGCACGACCAGGCGGAATCCGAACATATCCATCACCTGGGCGAAACTCTTTCCTTCGGCGCGCAGCTTGGTATAGATGCTCCACGGCGATTTCACCCGGCTCACCAGTCGGAACTGGAAGCCTTCCTTGCTCAACCGCTGCGCGAGCTGCGCCTCGATCTTGGCCAATGCCTCTCGACGCACCATCGGCTGGGTGCGGATGCATCGGACCATCACGGCATGCCGCCACGGATACATGGCCCGGAAACCGAGGTCCTGCAGCTCGGCTTTCATCAGGTTCATGCCCAGGCGCTGCGCGATCGGCGCGTAGATTTCCAATGTCTCGCGCGCAATGCGCGTCCGCGCCTCCGGGCTCTGCGCGCCGAGCGTGCGCATATTGTGCAATCTGTCCGCGAGCTTGATCAGGATCACGCGCAGATCGCGCGCCATCGCCAGCATCATCTTGCGAAAACTTTCCGCAGCGGCTTCCTGACGATCCTGGAACTGCAGCTTGTCGAGCTTGGTGACGCCCTCCACCAACTCGGCGACGGTCTGGCCGAAATCGGCCGCGATCTCTTCTCGGGTCAGCGGCGTGTCTTCGATGGTGTCGTGCAGGATCGCCGCGACCAGGGTTTCGATATCGACGCCCTGCTCCGCCAGGATCGTCGCGGCAGCCACCGGATGGGTGATGTAAGGCTCGCCGGACTTTCGGGTCTGGCCGGAATGCGCCGCAGCGCCGATACGCCATGCCCGGATCAGGGTCGCGCGCTGGTTTTCGGGCAAATAGCCGGCCACCGCCTCCAGCTTGCGGACATAATCCGGCATCTCCGCGTCGGGCGCGGGCGTTGGGCCGGCAAGGATCGGCTCGAGTTGACTCATGGCGCCAGACTAAGGGCAAACGCGAAGAATGGGGAGACGGGGAGGCCATGCCCACGACCATATTCCCGAAAAAAAGAAACCCCGCCGGAGCGGGGTTTCATCAGCGACGCGGGAACGGGTTTCGTACCCGTGATGGCGAATCAGATATCGTCGCCTTTCGACAGATCGTCGTCGGAGACCACTTCTGCAGCGGCCCATTCCAGCGCTTCGCGCTCTTTGCGCTCGCGCTCGGATTTTTCGACGGCGTCGATATAGCCGTTGTCGATGCGGCGGGCAGCGATCTCGCGCAGCGCCAGCACGGTCGGCTTGTCGTTGGCCTCGCTGTTGTCGATCTGCGGGTCGACCCCGTTGGCGAGCTGGCGGGCGCGCTTGGCGGCCATCATGACGAGCTCGAAACGGTTGTCGACGACTTCCAGACAATCTTCCACGGTGATGCGGGCCATAGCGCTCCCGGCGGCCCAAGGCCGTCCGACTGTTGTGTGTGAACCGCCGATTGTAGCGATTTCAGAGGCTTGCGCACAAGCTCGGGCTAAACCGACGACAGGTTCCGTCGGGCGAAATTCGTATTGAAAACCAATTGAAATCAACAGCTTGTGACGCAAATCGTCAGCGCGACAACCGAATTCGCCGGAACGTAAGATTGATCCGTTCACCGACCGCGCGGGCGGTGCGCGGCAAGGCGTGCCGATAGCGGGTCTGGGTGTCGCCCCCCATCACCAGCAGACTCCCGTGGGGCAGATCGAGCGCCAGCCGGCGACCTCCCTCGACACGCGGTTTCAGCCCGAAACGCCGCGTCGCGCCAAGACTGATCGAAGCGATCACCGGCCGCAGCCCCAATTCAGGCTCATCGTCGCTGTGCCAGCCCATGGCATCGCGCCCATCGCGATAGCGATTGGCGAGCACGCTGTTGAAGTCGATGCCCAGCATATCGCGCAAACGTGTACGAATCGACCGCAAGGCGGGTGACCAAGGATGAGGGTCGAACCGTGTGCGCGAATAGGTATAAGCCGCTCCCGGGTCGCCGATCCAACAGCTCAGCCGTGGCGAATCGACCTCCCGACCGAACATGCGGATCCGATGCACCTCCCAGGCCACTCCGGTCAGCAGTGCGTCGAACAACGCATCGGCTTCCACACACGACAGCCACGCCGGGTCCAGCCCGAGCTCGGCGCCGGCCAGGTCGATGCGCTGCAATCCGATCGATGAAAGCATCGGCGCATCCTGCCGATTTGCTCCGGCCGCCGCAAACCCGGAAAATCCTTGGATCTTCGCTGGAGCAGGCCCATGACCGAGACCGCACACGCCGACATCGAGCGCGACGTGATGGAGTACGACGTCGTCACCGTCGGCGCGGGCCCGGCAGGGTTGGCGTTCGCTATCCGGCTCAAACAGCTCGATCCCGAGATCACCGTCTGTGTGATCGAAAAGGCCTCGACCATCGGCGCGCACATTCTTTCCGGCGCAGTCATCGAAACCGGCCCACTCGACAAATTGCTGCCGGCCTGGCGCGACCATCCGCCACCGGTCTGCGTGCCGGCGACCGACGACGAATTCTGGCTGCTCAGCAAAACCGGCGGACGCAAGCTGCCGGTGCCGCCGGGCATGAACAACCACGGCAACGTGATCGTCTCGCTCGGTGCAATGTGCGCGTGGATGGCGCCGCAGGCCGAAGCGCTGGGTGTCGAAATCTACCCGGGCTTCGCCGCCGCGGAAACGCTGTACGACGAGGCAGGCAAAGTCGTCGGCGTGCGCATCGGCGATATGGGCGTGGCGAAAGACGGCTCGCACAAACCGGGGTTCGCCGCCGGCATCGATATCCGCGCCAAGGTCACCGTCCTCGCCGAGGGCGCGCGCGGCCATCTGACCAAACGTCTGATCGAACGCTTCAAGCTCGATGCGAACAGCGATCCACAGGGGTATTCGATCGGCATCAAGGAGCTGTGGCAGGTACCGGAAGACCGCGTCACGCCGGGCAGGATCGTGCACAGTTTCGGTTGGCCGGCCGACAACAAGATCTACGGCGGCAGCTTCCTGTACCACCTGGACAAGGGCCGGATCGCACTGGGTTACGTCAGCGGCCTCGATTACAGCGACCCGGACTACAAGCCATGGGAAGCCTTCCAGCAGTGGAAGAACCACCCGATGATCAAGCCACTGCTCGATGGCGGCAGCATCGTTTCCGCGGGCGCGCGCGCGATCGTCACCGGCGGCTGGCAATCGCTGCCCAAGGTCGAAATGCCTGGCGCCTTGTTGATCGGCGACACCGCCGGCCTGCTCAATGTGCCGAAGGTCAAGGGCACGCATCAGGCGATCCGTTCCGGCATGCTCGCCGCCGAACACCTGGTCGCGTCGTCGCTGGCGCCGGAAGGCTTCGACGCAAAACTGCGTGCCTCCGATGCGATGATCGAACTGAAAAAAGTCCGCAACATCAAACCTGGTTTCAAGCGCGGCCTGTGGTTCGGCATGCTCAACGCCGCATGGGAAACCATCACCGGCGGCGCATCGCCATGGACCCTGAAAAACAAGGCAGATTGGTCGTCGCTCGACAAGCTCGGCACGTGCGAACAACCGAAACGGGACTATGTCGATCGCACGCTCGCGCCGCGTGACCGTCTGGCTTCGGTCTATTTCGCAGCGACCGAGCACGATGAAGACCAACCCGTGCATCTGCGCGTGCGCGATACTTCGGTCTGCGTGACCGCATGCGCGGAAGAATACGGCAACCCGTGCACACGGTTCTGCCCGGCGGGCGTATACGAAATCATCGATGACGAAGCCGGTAAACGACTGCAGATCAATGCCGCCAACTGCGTGCACTGCAAGACGTGCGACATCAAGGACCCGTATCAGATCATCGACTGGGTCACGCCGGAAGGCGGCTCGGGGCCGAACTACCAGAACCTCTGACGCCGCTACCCGTGACGACAATGAAAAGCCCGGAAATTCCGGGCTTTTTTACAATACGACCGATTCACATCGCGCTGCGTTTCTGTGCCGAAAATTGCGGTTGATCGAGCGATGGCGAATCGCTCTGCGCAGGCGTCGTCCCTATCTTTTGCAGGCTTTCCTGCATCGGCGTGGTCGCGGCCTGCGCCCTGTCGATGAAAGCTTTCTTCGCTGCGGGATTGCTTGGATCACCATCGCCAATGAACAGATTCTGCTGTCCTCCGGACGTCGGATTGCCGAGTGCGACGTACTGGATACTCTGCATGCCATTGTCTTTGGCCAACACCGTCAGGCTGGCCGCAGTCTCGCCGACAGGCAATTTCGCACCGCTGGCATTGAGCTTCTCCACTCCCGAAACCGCCTGGTCGTAAAGCCCTTTGTTTTCCGGGCGCAGCAACGTCGGCTGTTTTTCCTTGGACATGCCCGCAGCATCGTCGATCGAGCGTTCCGAATCGAAGCCTGGCTCAGTACGGGTAATCGGGCGAGAGGGTCTTGAATGGCCACCACCAAGCTGTATGGTGATCCCGACCCTGCCGTAGTACTCGTTGTTCTCCGGACGATAACCGGCTTCGGCGCTGAATTTATAGCGTTCGTTGCCGACGGTTGAGACTTTCGCACCGAATTCGGACACTTTGAACGGCCCGAACTCATTGTTCGCGCGGACATGTCCGCTGTATTCGAGATACTCATTCTTGTAGTTGACGGACGCCCCCATATCGAGGCGAGGACCGAATTTTCCGTCAAGCATGACGGAACCCGCGCCCTTGTCGAAATCGAACTTGCCATCGAATCCGAACGAAGTCCCCAAGCGATCCTTCATCAGCTGCGCATTGAATGCCGTGCCATTATCGAAACTGGCACCGAGCTTGTAGTTCGAGCTCTGGTTGGGTTCGTCGATACGGAAGCTTGCAAGGCCTTTACCGTTCTGCGCAAGGCCGAATGCGCCGTCCGCACCATAGGTACTACCGCTGGGAGATCTCGCAAGATCGAAATTCAACAGGCTTCCGTTCGCAAACTCCAGCCTTGTCTTCATCGATGAGGTATTGGCAGGCTCATCTACGCGAAAGCCGGCAGTTCCTTTATCGCCGTTGCCGAAGCCGAAGGTGCCATCCGCCCCATAGATCCTGCCGTTCTTCGTATTGGTGAGATCGGCGTTGAAGAGCGTGCTCTCATCGAATTTGAGTTTCGTATTGAACAGCGATGTGCCATTGGGTTCGTCGACGCGGAAGCTGACGGTACCATTGCCTTCTTTGCCGAGCTTGAACGTGCCATCGGCGCCGTAGAGTTGTCCGGCGGCCGAGCGGGTCCAGTCGCCGTTGAGGCTGTAATCCTCATTGAACTTCAGCTTGGTATTGAATGCAGCGGTATTCGCGGGTTCGTCGACGCGGAAATTGGCGGTGCCGTTGCCTTCCTTGCCGAGCTTGAACGTGCCATCGGCGCCGTAGAGTTGTCCGGCGGCCGTGCGGGTCCAGTCGCCGTTGAGGCTGTAATCCTCATTGAACTTCAGCTTGGTATTGAATGCAGCGGTATTCGCGGGTTCGTCGACGCGGAAATTGGCGGTGCCGCTGCCTGTTTGGCCGAGCTTGAACGTGCCATCGGCGCCGTAGAGTTGTCCGGCGGCCGTGCGGGTCCAGTCGCCATTGAGGCTGTAATCCTCGTTGAACTTCAGTTTGGTATTGAATGCAGCGGTATTCGCGGGTTCGTCGACGCGGAAATTGGCGGTGCCGTTGCCTTCTTTGCCGAGCTTGAACGTGCCATCGGCGCCGTAGAGTTGTCCTGCGGCCGTGCGGGTCCAGTCGCCGTTGAGGCTGTAGTCCTCGTTGAATTTCAGCTTGGTGTTGAACACGGCGGTGTTCGCCGGTTCGTCGACACGGAAGTTTGCGGTGCCGTTGCCTGCTTGGCCGAGCTTGAACGTGCCATCGGCGCCATAGAGCTGTCCGGCGTCCGTGCGGGTCCAGTCACCGTTGAGGCTGTAATCCTCGTTGAACTTCAGTTTGGTGTTGAATGCGGCGGTGTTCGCCGGTTCGTCGACACGGAAGTTTGCGGTGCCGTTGCCTTCTTTGCCGAGCTTGAACGTGCCATCGGCGCCGTAGAGTTGTCCGGCGGCCGTGCGGGTCCAGTCGCCGTTGAGGCTGTAATCCTCGTTGAACTTCAGCTTGGTATTGAATGCGGCGGTGTTCGCCGGTTCGTCGACACGGAAGTTTGCGGTGCCGTTGCCTGCTTGGCCGAGCTTGAACGTGCCATCGGTACCGTAGATTTGCCCGCCCGGCGTTCTCATCCAATCAGCATTCAGCAAATTGCCGTTGGCGAATTGCAAACCCGTACCGAATTTGAATGTCTCACTCTGCGGCAATCCTTCGGCGTCGAATTTGAGGCTACCGCCACCCACTCCGAATTTTCCGTTGAATCCGTATTGATCAAATGCAAAGCCCGGGTTGGTGCTCAGTCTGAACTGACCACCGAGAAGATCGCCATTCCTGAAGAGATAGTCGGTGTTACCCAGATATACGCCGGGCTCAAGTTCCCGAGCGCCGCCACTCAGGGTGCCACCATGAAAAGGCATGTTGAATTTCAAGCCTTCGTCTGGTTTCGAGGGAGGCGGGTCGGCAGGCCGACTCTCGGCAACCTGCTCGTTTTTCGGGTCGGGCATGACCGTCTCCTTGCGTATCGCGATCGAAGTGACCGTGCAAAGGCTAGGGTTGTAGAAGGTCCAGAAAAAGTCAAGGCAAATAAAATCACGCCTTCGTCCATTTTTCAAAAGACAAAAGAAAACCCCGCAGCCTGAGCTGCGGGGTTTGGGTAAAGACCCTGGCGATGACCTACTCTCGCATGCTAAATGCACACTACCATCGGCGCATGCGCGTTTCACTTCCGAGTTCGGTATGGGATCGGGTGGTTCCACGCAGCTATTATCACCAGGGAGAGGGTGGAGGGTCGCTGGCTTCAAGAAAGAAGTAGCGCTCACGCTCTCATTGGGTCTTGGGACGTAACGAGGTTGTGCCGAACGTCGACGTGTCGTCGAGGTTAAGGCAACTTGAGGTTATATGGTCAAGCCACACGGATCATTAGTACAGGTTAGCTCAACGCATTGCTGCGCTTACACACCCTGCCTATCAACCACCTAGTCTTGATGGTTCCTTTAGGGGGCTTGTGCCCCGGGAGATCTCATCTTGAGGCGCGCTTCCCGCTTAGATGCTTTCAGCGGTTATCGCTTCCGAACGTAGCTACCCGGCAGTGCCACTGGCGTGACAACCGGAACACCAGAGGTTCGTCCACTCCGGTCCTCTCGTACTAGGAGCAGCCCCTCTCAAATCTCCAACGCCCACGACAGATAGGGACCGAACTGTCTCACGACGTTCTGAACCCAGCTCGCGTACCACTTTAAATGGCGAACAGCCATACCCTTGGGACCGACTACAGCCCCAGGATGTGATGAGCCGACATCGAGGTGCCAAACACCGCCGTCGATATGAACTCTTGGGCGGTATCAGCCTGTTATCCCCGGAGTACCTTTTATCCGTTGAGCGATGGCCCTTCCATACAGAACCACCGGATCACTAAGACCTACTTTCGTACCTGCTTGATCCGTCGATCTTGCAGTCAAGCACGCTTATGCCTTTGCACACAGTGCGCGATGTCCGACCGCGCTGAGCGTACCTTCGTGCTCCTCCGTTACTCTTTAGGAGGAGACCGCCCCAGTCAAACTACCCACCATACATGGTCCCCGACCCGGATTACGGGCCCAGGTTAGAACGTCAAGCACATCAGGGTGGTATTTCAAGGTTGCCTCCACGACAGCTAGCGCCATCGCTTCAAAGGCTCCCACCTATCCTACACAGACGAACTCAACGTTCAATGTAAAGCTATAGTAAAGGTTCACGGGGTCTTTCCGTCTTGCCGCGGGAACGCTGCATCTTCACAGCGATTTCAATTTCACTGAGTCTTGGGTGGAGACAGCGCCGCTGTCGTTACGCCATTCGTGCAGGTCGGAACTTACCCGACAAGGAATTTCGCTACCTTAGGACCGTTATAGTTACGGCCGCCGTTTACTGGGGCTTCGATCAAGAGCTTCACCTTGCGGCTGACCCCATCAATTAACCTTCCAGCACCGGGCAGGCGTCACACCCTATACGTCCACTTTCGTGTTTGCAGAGTGCTGTGTTTTTGATAAACAGTCGCAGCGGCCTGGTCACTGCGGCCCCCCTCAGCTATTAACCATGGAGGGCGCACCTTCTCCCGAAGTTACGGTGCTATTTTGCCTAGTTCCTTCACCCAAGTTCTCTCAAGCGCCTGAGAATTCTCATCCTGCCCACCTGTGTCGGATTACGGTACGGTCTGCGTAAGCTGAAGCTTAGGAGCTTTTCCTGGAAGCGTGATATCAGTTGCTTTGTCCAAAAGGACTCGTCCTTGGTCTCAACGTTGCTCCCCCGGATTTGCCAAAGGGAACCGCCTCAACCATCTCACCGGGACAACCAACGCCCGGCCAACCTAACCTTCTCCGTCCC